>CAVZLJ010000004.1:0-26333 GCA_963776065.1 uncultured Verrucomicrobiae bacterium
TCCAAGAGTCGGAAACTTTCCGCAGGCGGGCACAACTCGCAAGTGTCGTTTCAGTTCTTGCTGCAAATGAAATATTAGCGATTCGCGATTAGATTTTGAGCAGCCGCCTTCGCACTTTTTTGGCGTGCAAGAGAGCACGAGTATGAGCACCCAGCCTTCGCATAAAGCTACGGCGCAGCAGGCGACCAACGAGAAGGATTGGATCAAGCTCGATCTGCACATTCACACCCTTGATGATCCGAAGGACGCGGTCAATTTTCGGCGCATCAATTGCTGGAACGCGCGCTCTCGCTCGGATTCCGTGTCCTCGCGATTACGTTACACGACGCGGTGTTTGATCGGAAGGAAGTGTTCGCCGATGCAGCGGAGTTGGGCATTCTGCTGATTCCCGCGGCGGAAGTGCGTTTGCTGGGCGCGGATGTGATCGTGCTGAACGTGACCGAGGAAGAAGTCACGCAGATGAGAAATTTCGATGATCTGCGTCGGCTTCGGGCGCGCCGCGGCAATTCTATTTTTACCATCGCACCGCACCCGTTCTATGTTTTTGGCGGCTCAATCGGATCGCGGATTGTGCCGGAAATCGATTGTTTCGATGCGATTGAGTACTGCCATTTTCACATTGGATTGTTCAATCCAAATCGCCGTGCGAAGACAGTGTCAGCTCGCTTTGGTAAACGTTTAATCGCCACTTCGGACGCGCATCGACTGTATGCCTTTGGCCGGCATTACACGAGTATGCCGATGCCCCCTTCGCTCACGATCGAGAACGTGTTTGCAGGATTGCGGACCGGCCCGTTGCACCTAACGAGTCCCCCCTCAAGTTTCAGCGATTTTATTAGCACGATCTATTTTGTATTCCTCGCGCATCCATTTCGAGTCCGCCGCAAGCTCGCTGGGATGTAAAACTCCGAAGCCAACGTGGCGCCATCAATGCGAAGGTGACTCCTGCGTAAGGTCGTAAATTGACCCCCAGTCCCCGGACGCCACAAGGAATGTCGTTGCTTCCCATGGGCGAGTGCTTGCTTGGTAGTTCGTTCTTTCGTCCTGGCCCCAAAAGATATAGCGCACTCCCAAGGCTTTCGCGGCGTCGCGCCAGTTTGCCGCTCCATTCATCAACGCCGTCAACTTGTCATTGGTCTTTCCGTAATCGAATCCTTCAGTCCACAGATGGCCAGGGTAACCGAGCACAACCTTGCGGCCTTGTAGCAACACTGGATGGTTATACGTCGGGTATGTGGCGAATCGGGCTTCCACCGGCAAAGGTCTAAGTGCGGTGCCGATGTGATCGAGTCTGGCCCGTTCAATCAATCCAAAGCCGGGATGTCCGGCAGACAGGCCCCCGAACAAGGTGATAAATCCCGAACCGAACAGCAACAGACATGTGGCCGCCCGTTCCGGGAACGCCCAACGCCCAATGATGTCGCTCCACAAAAACGGCAGAATCATAAAATAACCCCACACCATGAGCTTGAGGTTGTCCCAATCCCAAGGCGCGGTTTGAACGAAATAGCCGAAAGCGAAAATCACGACTGCGGTCAGCACGAAGGCGATATCCGCCGGAGGTTTGTCGCCCCAACGCCATTTACCTTTCCAAATACGCCAGCCGCATAATCCAACAAGCCCCAGCACCAGGGGAACCCACATGCCAAAGTTGGGTAGCCAGAATTGAAAGAATGGTGCGATCACGCCGTTCCACGTTTTTTGCAGCAACAAACCGAACGTCGTTGAAGATCCAAAATCCTTCGGCCCGAGCCGGAAATAAGGTGCTCCCAAATCGGTGGAATCCTGTGCCCACCCCGGGTGCCATTTGAGCACCGATGCTGCGTGAAATTGGTCAGTCGTCAGCCAGACAAAAAACGTCGCCGGAATGAACGCCACGATCAGCATGGTGGCGGCGTGTCTGCGAATCGGCGCGCCGCGAAAAATGTCTGGCCACATCCTTGGATGCGAAATCAGTCGACCGACGCCCCCGATTCCTTCGCTGCGAGCGATGTTGGCGATGAATTTAAGTTCGCTTGCGCGTTCGAAAAACAAGCCAACGATCAACACGATTGTCAGCGCTATAAACGTGTGCAGGTGGAACAATGGCATAAATGCGTAAATCGAAAGCTCAACCCACCAAGGCAGGGGACCTTTCTTGTCGCCGCGGCCGTTGACTGCGGCGGGTTGGCCGTCATCGGCGGCAGGAGATCGGCCGGAGTCATCCGCCTTCGCCGGGGCCACGGCGGACAAGTCGTCGCCGCTGGATGGCCGGGGGTCTCCGACCTGAGCTACAGGAGATTGGCTGAAGAATTTCTCGCGCCAATGCCAGAGCAGCACCAAACCTGCCGGGATGGCGTAAAGCCAGCCCCGCTGCGTCACGAGCATGGATAATGCAATGCTTTTCCACGCAATCGGCCTGTGGGCGATATCTGCCGCCGTACCCTGGTAATCCAAAAACTTAAAGGTCTTCAAAAATTGGAAGCCGGCTATACCGCCGTTAAACAAGAACCCGGCAACGGCGAACGTGCCGCCCCAGCGGTAAAACCCATAAAAAATCGCAAGCGACGCGAGTAGCCCCACCCAAACCAGCCCCGTTAACAAATCGACGTGAACGAGCGACAGCAGCGCGTTAAAGAGATCGATCCCTGCCGGATATCTCAGTGTGCTAAAGGGGAAGATCGGATTGTCCGGCCAAATTGGGACGCCATTAGCAAAATTTTTGATCAGCGTCAGATGCAGTGAGAGATCGCCGAGATTATTCGGAGATTGAATCTTTAGCTCGCTGCCATCGATGTAAAGCAGCCAGCAAAACGATCTCACAGCGAACATCGCGAAACAGACAGCGACCGCCCAAAACCACACACGGCGATAGCGCATTAGCACCGGGGAAGTGCCTGAATTCTGCGTGTCTTCCAACTCAGAAGAGCTTCGAGGTTTCTGTTCCGGTGCCGGAGGATCGATCGCCTTCTTTTGAACCGTGCTGTCTCGAGTCCAAAGAAAAGCAGCAATTGCAAATGCAGCGCCGCATACGAGCGCGAGAGCCGCGCTCAGCGTGGTCAACCCTCTTCCGGCCAGTCCCAGGAAAAGCCCACAGACCACCGAGAAATTAACAAATGTTACCCCAGCAGTGACCCACTTCATTGAAACTACCGCGACGCCGGTTTCTGTGCGTTCCCAACAAAATCCGGTTTTCTGCCCGGGAACACGTCCTTAAACACGCTTGCGCTGAAGAAAGCCTTCGATGGATCCTGATAATTCCGGATCGTGAGCATGTCGGTATAGTACGTGCCCTTCAATTTCGATTCGACGTCTTTGATTTTGTCCTGCTGCACAAGGAGAAAATCGCCATCGAGATTTGCCGGCATATTTCCTCCCTCATAGTAGCCGACTCGATCGAAATCGCCCAGCATCCACGGAAGCGGATATACGCTGGAGCGAATGAGATGTCCGGTGAGGTGATAGTTGGACGGGTCGCGTTTTGCGAGCGTGAGAAGCGGCTTCGTCAATTTAAATATGTCGTTGTACGTCTGGACATACGCGTACGGCTCGTCCGGCGAAGAGCACCTGAAGTAATTCAGCCAGATGCTTGAGGCGAGCGAAATGGCCAAAAGCACGCCGATTGTACGGTGCGCGAGACGCAAATGTTTTGGACGAACCAAAAAAATGGCACCGCCGAAGACGAACAGGAATGGCCAGCCGAAACTGATAATGCACCACGGCGTCTTGTATTTTACCAAGCTGTAAGCGACCAAGCTGCCCGCGCCGTATATCGCCAGATATCGCAAACTTAGGTTTTTAAATTTCTGGCAAAACAGACACAAAATAAGTCCGGCCAACATTGGCAGTTCATAACCAAAAAAATCGGCACGGCCGACTTCCCATGTTGGCCCCATCAATTTCAACCAGTAATCCCACGCCTTTTCATGGCCATGACCGGCAGCGCCAGTCTCGGTCCACGCCTTGAACGCCAGGTATAGACCTTTGACACCGCTCCAGTTAAAGAAAGTTCCCGAATAGAAAAAGACGATAGCAAATCCGCCCGCGATCACGATCATGGCGAGATCGATCCAGCTCCAGGTTTGCTTTGCAGGCCTGGCGTCCGGAACGCGATTTAGTGCGTACGAAACTGCGAGAGTTGGAATCGCCAGCAAAGCGCAGGCGAGATGAATGGCGTAAGTTTCCTTCGTGAGGATCATGCCGGTTAAGCCCATGCCGGCGTACCACAAGTAGGTCAGCGTGCCGCGCTTCCACAAACCGAGCAGTCCCAAAATGAACATCATCGAGAAAAATTGCAGCCACACTTCGTGAATAGCGTACCGGCCGTAGAAAACGAACCCGGGCGATACTGCCATCGCCAGCGCGGCGATTCGGCTCACGTTTCGTCCCAGCAGCGGCTCGAACTTCATCGCCAGCCACACGCAAGCGATGCTCACCAGTACCACTGGCAAACGCAGCGCCCACACGTTTCGGCCAAATAAACTTTCAAACAGCAGCAGAACGTAAAAGTGAAGCGGGCCGTGATAGTTGGTCGGGTCGTATCGATAGAACCCGTTATGCATTACCTGATCGACGAACCAACCGTTGATGCCCTCGTCGAAGTGCGGTGGCTTGATGCCCAACAGGAGGAAACGGAGAAACGCCGCCAGCGCGAGGATCAGCCACGGCACCCAGTCTGTTCCCGCGAAACGGAGCTTGCACTGCTCCACGTAATGGCGGGCCCGTGGCGTTGCGGGAGCAGATTCTGCTAGCGCGGCGCGCTCGGCACTGCTAGTACGCGCTGCCATGCGCATCCTTGTCACCGGTGGCTGCGGATTCATTGGGAGCAACTTTATTCGTTATATTTTGCAACATTACAAGCCTGCATACGTCACTAATGTCGATGTGCTCACTTATGCCGGTAACATCGCCAACCTTGATGGCGTGGTCGAAGAACATGGCGAGCATTACGAATTTTTCAAAGCCGATATCGCCAACGCCGATCTGATGGACGCACTGATGACCGAGCATCGGTTCTATGCCGTCATTAATTTCGCGGCAGAATCGCACGTTGATCGCAGCATCAACGACCCCCTCAACTTCATTCACACAAATGTCATTGGCACCAGCGTCCTGTTGGACTGTGCGCGTCGCCACGGTGTTCAACGATTCCTCCAAATCTCGACAGACGAAGTCTACGGATCGCTCGGGCTCACGGGTAAATTCACCGAGCAATCGCCACTCGATCCCAGTTCGCCCTATTCGGCCAGCAAAGCCGGCGCCGATCTTCTCGTCCTTGCCTCGCACAGAACGTACGGCCAGGAAGTCCTGGTGACGCGGTGCTCGAACAATTACGGTCCGTATCAGTTCCCGGAGAAATTAATTCCACTCATGATAATCAAGGCGCTCCGCGACGAGCCGCTCCCTGTGTATGGCGACGGGTTGAATGTGCGCGATTGGATTCACGTCGATGACCATTGCGCCGCCATTGTGGCCACGCTTTTCGAAGGCAAACCCGGAAAGGTTTATAATTTTGGCGGCAACAGCGAAATGGTTAACCTCGAGGTTGTAAAAACGATTCTTGATCGGCTCGGCAAACCACAGAATCTGATCTCGTTTGTGCCCGATCGGCTTGGTCACGATCGCCGTTACGCCATCGATTCTTCCTTTGCACAACGGGAATTGGATTGGAAACCACGTCGCGGTTTTAAGGAAGGTCTCGATGAGACGATCCAATGGTACTTCGACAATCCCTCCTGGTGGCAGCCCCTGCTCGATCGCACCGGGCGATATTGAATTACGACGGGATTCTCTGATCTCAGCTTCCGCTCGTAAGATGAAAATTGCGATTATCGGCGCGGGCGGACGAGTTGGCGCTGCCCTTGTAAGGGAATTTGGGGCGAAGTACGATCTCGCCAGCTTCAATCACGCGCAGCTTAATTTGTCGAAGTTGGATGATCTGCGTGCGACCCTCGGCGCGATAAACTTCGACGTCCTGATTAACGGGGCGGCGTTCACGAATGTCGATCTTTGCGAGACGCAACGCGACCAGGCGTTTCTGATTAATGCCGAAGCGCCCGGTGTGCTTGCGAATCTTTGTAGTGAGAAAGGCGCGCAGCTCATCCACTTCAGCACCGATTACGTTTTCGATGGGGAGAAACGCGCACCTTACACCGAAAAAGACGAAGCGACTCCGATCAGTGTGTACGGCGAATCCAAGCTGGCCGGCGAAAAAAACGTGCTTGCCGCTGACGAGCGACATCTCGTGGTGCGCGTCTCCTGGGTGTTCGGCCCTGACCGGCCAAGTTTTATCGACGCAATGATCAAGCGCGCAGGGGAAAACGAAAAAATCGACGCCATAGCCGACAAAGTTTCCACGCCCACCTACACGCACGACATTGCGCGCATGTTGCCATTGTTTTTCGATCGCGCTGTCGAAGGTGGCATTTTACATTTCGCTAATGCAGGCAAATGCAGTTGGCAGGAATACGCGCAATGGACCCTTGATTGCTGCCAGCGGATCGGTGTTTCCCTGAAAGCAACCACCGTTGGCGCGTGCAAGCTAACAGAAATGAAAAGCTGGGTTGCCCGACGCCCGGTTTATTCAGTGCTTTCCACAGCCGAATTCATGGAGCTGACTGGCACGCCACCTCGTGCTTGGCGAGAAGCGGTTGCTGATTATATTACGCACTTCTATTCCAAAAAATGAAAACACCACTCTTCGCTTTCATCCTCTCGATTGTCACTTGTCTGAGCGCGCGCGCCGAACTGAAATGGGAGCAGACCGCGGTCGAGCTGCATCCGGCTCCCATCGACAAACAGGCGGTCGGCCATTTCAAATATCAGAACGCCGGTAAGACGCCGGTGCACTTCAAATCTGTTCATCCGTCTTGTGGTTGCACCACTGCGCAAACGCAGAAGGATGTAGTTCAGCCAGGAGACAAAGGCGAGATTACCGCCACATTCAATATCGGCGATCGCACCGGTACCCAGATCAAGACTGTGACGGTGGAAACCGATGAGGCGCCAAATCAAAAGACCGTGCTCACTCTCAAAGCGGTCATCCCACAGCAGCTGGAGATCAGTCCAACGTTTGTCTTTTGGAAACAGGGCGAAAAGCCGGACCCGAAGCAGATTTCGGTGAAAGTCGGCAAGGATTTCACTGTGAAACACATCAAGGTCACGTCATCGACTCCGAATTTTCAGACAAAGGTGGAGGACGCGGGTAAAGGCGAATTCAAAATCGACGTGACACCGCAGGACACAAACAAAATGGTCGCTTCGATGCTGACGATTCAGGCGGAGGATTCCCAGAAGACATTTTATGCCACAGCACGGATCACCAACGCGCCAGTTGCTCCCGGTGTTCCAGGTGCTCCAGGTGGTCCAACTGCGCCGGCTCGTCCGCCTGCTCCGACTGATCAAACACATTGAAATTTTCACTGGCACGCCAGGCTGCCGTAGTGGCAGCGCTGGCGCTTCTCCCGGCTGCGGGCGAGGCGATCTATTTCCGCGATAAGATTTCATGGCGCTCGGCGATTCCGCCGTCGGAATCGGTGACTGTGGAGGAGACGCGCGCCTGGGGCGAAAACGCCGTCTGGGTTGATGCCAGGCCGGACGACGAGTTTGCACGAGATCATGTTCCCGGTGCGCTCTCATTGAACGAAGACCGCTGGAACGAATTGCTTCCCCAGTTTCTGGCGGTCTGGTCGCCCGGCAAGAAGATCGTCGTCTATTGCAGCAGCTTAAGTTGCAACGCCAGCCGCGAAGTGGCCCGCCGTCTTCGCAAGGAAGCGCAACTCCCCGAGGTGTACGTGCTCGAAGGCGGTTGGGAAGCGTGGCTAAGGAAGAACAGGTGAAGCGAACGTCGAACATCGCATATCGAACATCGCATATCGAACCGCCGAGTGATGTTGCTTCGTCCGGTGTTTGGCGTGTTCTCTCGCGAATTCTCGATTTTGTCCTGGCCGCCGTTTTTATTTACGCCGGGATGCTCAAAGCGTTCGATCCAGTTCAATTCGCCAGCGACATTGATAACTTTAAGATTCTACCATGGTCTGTTAGCGTCGCGCTGGCGTTCTATCTTCCCTGGCTGGAAATCTTCTGTGGCCTCAGTCTTGTATTCCGATTCTTTTACCGCGGCGCGCTCTCGATTCTAACCGTGCTGATCCTGGTTTTCACGCTCGGGATCATCGCAGCAAAAGTTCGCGGACTCGACATCACCTGCGGCTGTTTCGGTCACGCCAGCCAACACTGGAGTTTCCCGTCTCACCTTGCGACCAATCTCGCGATCCTGGTAGCGCTTCTCGCGCTTGGTTTTTCGAATCGCTTGAGGGAGCCTTTGTAGGGCGGCCGCTCCGCCTGCCAGCCTTGATTCGGAACCGAGGCCGTTGCCTTACAATTCAACGCGCGCGAGTTTCGAACGCCCTGCGAATGTTCGCTGGCGAGACAGGTGTAAAATTTGCGCACGTGGCCGTGCAGAGGAATAACCATGATCAGGAAACTGAAATCCGGCAAATATCGGCTGTATTCGCGGAAGAAAAATCCGAAGACAGGGAAACGAAGAAATCTCGGCACGTTCGAGACAAAGACTGCAGCGAAGAAGCACGAAAGTGCCATTCAGTATTTCAAGCGGCGCTAACTTGCCCGCTCTCATACGTTGAAACAGTGCGCACTTCAAAACGCAAAAGCGTGAAATGTGTGCGCTAGCCGCGACGAAATCCTCCTGTCTGGCGGCTCGGTCGGCGCAAATTCTGCCGGCTTGATTAAACTACCGTGCCTGTTCCAAACTGTAGTGCTGTAGGTTCCGATGAGACAGGTCCCGCTTACTTTTCGACATGCGCTTTCCACGGTGGTCTTTGTGACTGCAGCACAAGCGTTGATTCAGGGTTCTGGCGAATCGCTTTTCGCGCAGCAATCACAATCCAGCACTCCGAGCACCGGCAGCACTCAGTCGGCGATCGCACAGTCAGTGACGCCTTCGATTGAAACGGGCATCCGACAGACTCAGCCGTCCGAGTTGACCATATTCGAAACGAAGGTGCGGCCAGCGGTGATTTGGGTGACGGCTTTTGATCCCAAAGGGAATTTGTTGCGCACGGAGAGCGGCTTTTTCGTCTCTGCAGATGGCAGAATCGTTTCCACCGCACATGCGATTGAAGGCGCGGTTAACGCCGTCGCGAAAACGGCTGACGGCGGGATCTATAACGTGAGTGGAGTTCTTGCAGCTTCGAAGCCGTTGGATTTAGCAGTGCTGAAGGCCGAGGTGAAGCCTCAAAAGCTTTTGAGGTTTCTTGAGCTAAACAAAAATGACGGCCTGTCACTTGGCGCAAATGTCGTAGCGGTCGGCAGCGCGCTGGCTGGCAGCGAAGGTAACGCTCGCGAAATGAAGGTTACCGGGCAATCCCCGGAACGTTTGGAGATTGCAGGAGCAACTCCTGCCAGTTTTGTTGGCGCCCCCTTGGTCAACGAGAATGGGGAGGTAACCGGCATCGTCACATCAGCCGGTGAAAAAACCATAGCCCGGCCGGTCGATGCCTTGGATTCAATCTTGTTTCGAGTTACGGCTGATACTCAGGCACGCTGGCCGCAACTGGCCGAAACGAGCCCGACACCGCATGCGACACCACGGCCGCGATTGATCTATGCGCCTGCGCCATCGTTTCCTCCTGGCGCGTCTCTGCCAGGTCAATCAGGCACGGGCCGTTTCCGTTTAACTTTCGATGCAGCAGGAAACGTCACGAACATCCAAATCGTCAAATCCACGGGAAATCCATATTTTGATCAAGCGGCGATCAAGACGCTTCGGCAATGGAGATCTGCCCCAAGCCAGGGATGGGAAGCGACAGTTCCAGTGACGTTTCAAACAAGATGAAGCCGCAAACTGCCACTCTCGGGTTTCGAGTGAAATCCGGTTGGGCGGTTGTTGTGCTTCTGACGAAACCATCGCATTCGCTTCAGTTGTCAGATGTCAGCCGTGTCGAGCTATCCGATCCGCGACTTCCCGAAACCCGGCAGCCGTACCACGCAGCGATCGGAAAACTGGAAACCAACTCCGAAATTCGCGGCAACCGAAGCGGTTGACCTACAAATTTGATTAGCATCGATGAAAATTCGTCCGTCCACTGAAGCGGATCACGACGCGATCTGGAATATTTTTCGCCGGATCGTGGCTGCTTCGGACACGTATGCGTTGGATCCGAACATATCGCGCCAGACTGCGTTTGCTTACTGGTTTGCGCCCGGCACGCGCACGTACGTGGCGGAACGTGATGCGAAATCTCGAGGAGAACCCGTTCCCTTTGCGGGGGCGTCGAGGTCTTCCTCAATAACAGACGCGAGTCCCGTTATCGTCGGCACGTACATTCTCCGGCCTAACCAGGCTGGAGGCGGGTCGCACGTCGCCAATGCTGCGTTCATGGTTCCAGCAAGCGCCAGCGGCCAGGGGATCGGCCGGGCAATGGCCGAGCATTGCTTGCGCGAAGCGCGCAGTCTCGGTTTTCGCGCGATGCAATTCAACTTTGTGGTTTCCACCAACACGCCGGCGATTCGTTTGTGGCAGGAGCTTGGTTTTAGTATCGTCGGCACATTGCCCGCCGCGTTCCGCCATCCTGAAAAAGGATATGTCGATGTTTATGTGATGTATCGCTCGCTGCTTGAAGATTAGCTGGCCGAAGGTCGGGGTCAGCCCGTCCGGCGGTCGCGCCCCATCAATTAAAGAAACATTGGAAAGGCATTGATTTCCTGCTGAACCTACGCCTGTAATGCAAACGGTGATTCAGGTCATTACAACTGGAGGCGGATCTCTGCGGGAAAAAATCATGAGCGATCCACAACTCCGGCGATTTGATTTAATCCCCACCGAACATCAGCGACCAGGGCGTCCCCACGGCTGGGCCAAGATCCATAGCGAAACAGCGCACGGAGCTATCAATCTGGAATGGCACGGCCGTAGCAGTACTTTGATTTGCCGGGTCGTCACGAAATTGGGGAACAAGCCCAACTCGATCATCGGTGATTTTGTGGATTATTTGCTGGCGCGTCATCAAAGTAGAATTCTCGCAATCCACATCATGAGAAGATGACCGTCGGGCGCTTCTGTTCTGCTCTGATACGCTCACTGGCGGATTACAAGGCGATTCCATATGAGACGAAGCAAACATGAAGCATCAGTTTCAAAACAAACGCATTCTTGACCGCAGAGTTTTTTTGAAGAGCGGAATCGTCCTCGGTGGGGCCACGTTGGCTGGAGCGACACTTCTGCGTGGAGCGGACAACGAGGAGGAAGACAAGGAGAAGGAAATCCCGGTGGGTCCGCCGGAAGATTTAATGCGTGAGCACGGCGTGTTGAAACGCGTACTCCTAATTTACGGGGAAGCGTTGCGCCGGTTCGATGCGAAACAGGATTTTCCTCCAGACGCCCTGGCGAATGCGGCGAAGATTATTCGGAGCTTTGTCGAAGATTACCATGAAAAGTTGGAGGAAAACTTTCTTTTCCCGCGATTCGAAAAAGCCAATCTGCTGGTGGATCTGGTAAAAGTGCTCCGGACGCAGCACCAAGCTGGACGACGCGTTACGGATATCACCTTGCGATTCGCCAATGTCGGGTCATTGAAGAACGACTCCGAGCGATCGCAGCTCATCAGTTCGATGCAGCAATTCATTCGAATGTACAACCCGCACGAAGCACGCGAGGACACGGTGCTTTTTCCTGCATTCCGCAAAATCGTTTCGCCGCACGAATTCGATTCTCTGGGTGAAGATTTTGAGAAGAAAGAAAACGAACTTTTCGGCGAGGACGGATTTGAAAAGGTTGTGGAACAAGTAGCGGGAATCGAGAAGCGCTTCGGTATTTACGAACTCGCGCAGTTCACCCCAAAAATTTAGCGCGAGATGCGCCCTCTCTATGGCGTGATTGCCAGAGACGAACTCACTCCACGGTGACGCTTTTGGCGAGGTTGCGTGGTTTATCCACGTCGCGGTCGAGCTCGACCGCGAGATGATACGCCAGAAGCTGAAGCGGGATAACCGAAAGGATCGGCATGACGAAATCGGGCGCTTCCGGCAGCACGACGATCTCGTTCGCGATTCCTTTGAGATGCTTCGCACATTTGCCGCTGGTCAGCGCGATGATCGGCCCTTTACGAGCTTTAACTTGCTCAATGTTGTTTAAGTTTTTTGAAAAGACCGAATCATCCGGCGCGATGAACACTGAGGGCAGATCAGGACGGATCAGCGCGATCACTCCATGTTTGAGCTCTGCGCTTGGATGGCCTTCAGCGAACAGGTATGTGATCTCCTTCATCTTGAGAGCGCCTTCGAGAGCAATAGGGAAGTTGAACTGCCGGCCGAAGAATAAAAACCCATTCGCATCAGCGTATGTTCCGGCGATTTCCTTTATCTGATCGTTTAGGCCAAGGACCGCCTCAATCTGTTCTGGCAACGCCTGCAGCGCTTCGATTACGCGCGTCCCTTCCGCGGTCGAAAGATGGCGCAGCCGTCCAAAAAGCAATCCGAGAAGCGTGAGAATAACAAGCTGCGACGTAAACGATTTGGTGGCCGCCACGCCGATCTCTGGCCCGGCGTGCATGTAAACGCCGCCGTCGCTTTCACGCGCGATAGTGCTTGCGACATTGTTGCAAATTCCCAACGTGCGAAAACCTTTGCGCCTGCTTTCGCGCAATGCACCGAGCGTGTCGGCAGTTTCGCCGCTCTGACTGATTGCAAAGACCAGCGTTTCAGGCGTCATCGGCGTGTTTCGGTGGCGAAACTCGCTGGCGTAATCCACTTCAGTGGGGATGCTCGCCAATCGCTCGATCAAATATTCGCCGACTCTGGCCGCGTGCAGCGCAGTGCCGCACCCCGTGAGAACGATTCGTCCAACGTCGCGCAATTGGGCCGGCGCCATGTTCAACCCGCCCAGCTTTGCGGTGCATTCCTCGGGATTGAGACGGCCGCGCATTGCGTCGCGCACGGTGTTCGGTTGCTCAAAGATTTCTTTGAGCATGTAATGGGGATAATCACCTTTGCCGATATCTTCGGCTGTGAACTCGACTTTGCTGACCGGATGTTCCGTGATATCGCCAGCAAGCGAAGTGATCTCGAATTCGTCCGGCCCAGCAGCGACGACATCAAAGTCGTTCAAATAAACCGCGTCGCGCGTGTAGGCGACGATTGCGCTTACATCGCTGGCTAAAAAATTCTCACCGTTGCCTATCCCCAGCACGAGCGGACTTCCACGCCGCGCGCCGATCATGAAATCCGGCACGTCGGCGTGAACCAGAGCGATGCCGTACGTCCCGATCACCTGCCGGAGCGCCGTGCGAACAGCCTCAAAAAGCCGGGCCTTTTTTCCGGCAGCGTCCACTGTACTGGCGCACGAATCGTTGTAGAGTTTCCCGATCAGATGGGCGAGCACTTCGGTGTCGGTGTCGGAGCGAAAATTTGTATCGCCGCTGCGGATGAGTTCATCTTTCAACGCCTGATAATTTTCGATCACGCCGTTGTGGACCAGCGCCAGCTTGCCGCTGGCATCGAAGTGCGGATGCGCATTTTTGTCGTTTACCTTGCCATGCGTGGCCCAGCGCGTATGGCTAATGCCCAGCGACCCGGATACCGGCTGTTTCCTGACCAGTCTTGTGAGCGATGTGATGCGTCCCGCACATTTCCGCGTATTCAATTCACCTCGATCAACGACAGCCAGACCTGCTGAGTCGTAGCCGCGGTATTCAAGGCGGCGCAATCCGTCGAGTAAAATTGGCGTCGCGTGTGCGCGCCCGACGTACCCAACAATTCCACACATGGCCGTGGACAGTAGTTCCGGCCGTCATCAGCCGCAACATTTCGGCCGGATGCATTCTGCGCTCGCAAAAAGTTGCCGCAAAGCTGCGGATGCTGGGCTATTCATTATCCGTGATGCGAGCTCAGGCCGACCGTGTTTCCACTCCGCAGAGTTCACCTGGGAAAACAGCGGGTGCGCTGCCGCCCGGCACATTGCAGCGAACGCTTGCGATCATTATGGGCGGCGGCGCCGGCAGCCGCTTGTTTCCGTTGACAAAAGACCGCGCGAAGCCGGCGGTGCCGATCGGAGGCAAATATCGCATTGTCGATATTCCGATCAGCAACTGCCTGAACTCCGGGCTGCGCTCCATCTACGTGCTCACGCAGTTCAACAGCATGTCGCTGCACCGGCACATCCAGGCGAGCTACAAGTTCGACAATTTTTCGCGCAGCTTCGTGGACATTCTTGCCGCGCAACAAACGCCTGAGGGATCGCAATGGTACCAGGGAACCGCCGACGCGGTTCGGCAGAACATGCGCTACTTCCTCGAGCGACCGTATGACTACTACCTGATTTTAAGCGGCGACCAGCTTTACCGAATGGATTTTCGAGAAATTCTTCATCAGCACATTCGCCTGGGCGCGGATATCACTTTGGCGACAAAGCCGGTGGCGCGTCATCAGGTGTTTGAGTTCGGAATCATGCGTAGCGGCGTCGATCGCCGCATCACGGGATTCATCGAGAAACCTTCTGATGAATCTGGTTTGCAGGAAATGAAGATGAGCCGGGAATTGCTTAAAGCGATCGGTTCCAATGAAGACGAGGCCTCGTTTCAAGCCTCGATGGGCATTTACGTTTTCAATCGCAACGTGCTAATCGAATCTTTGGAGAGCGATCTATTCGATTTTGGTAAACACATCATTCCGATGTCAATCAAAGACCGGCATGTCAGCGCGTTTATCTTCAAAGGGTATTGGGAGGACATCGGAACCATCCGCGCGTTCTATGAGGCAAATCTGGACCTCACTGATGTAGTGCCGGAGTACAGCTTCTTTGAGCCCGATTCTCCTATCTACACGCATCCGCGCTTTTTGCCGGGCAGCAAAATTAACGGCGCAACCCTGCGGCAGGCGATTATTTCCGACGGCTGCATTATCTCCGATGCGCATCTGGAGCGAAGCGTGGTGGGAATACGCAGCGTAATTCAAAGCGGCGCCACGGTTCGCAACAGCATCGTCATGGGCGCCGATTATTTTGAACTGGGCCAGAGCGGTTCCTCGCAGCCAGCGATGGGCATCGGGAAAAATTGTGTGATCGATCGAGCAATCATCGATAAAAACGCGTGCATCGGCGATGGCGTCGTGATCACACCGGAAGGCAAATCGGCAGACTTCGATGCGGACAATTATTTTATTCGTGACGGCATCGTTGTGATTCCAAAAAACGCTGTCATCCCAGCTGGTTTCTGGATTTGAGCCGCGCTGCAGCGCCCACTGCAAAACGGAAGCGTCGTAAGGTTTTGTCCGATCACGCAATCAGCCAGCATCCCGATTGTGTGCCTGATGCAATCAGCAGAGTCTCTTTGCGTTATGATCGCTCATCTGAAACTCGACGATCGGCTTTCGATCCTGCGCGCAGGCGATTCCCTCAGAAGTTGGAATTCACTCGACAACCAGCGCATCTGGGTCGTTTGCGGCAGAAAGTTCAAGGGCCGGCAAGTGGATATGTGTCGCTTACGTGGGAGAAGATTGAAACTTTGTTGTCCCACTCTGGGATGCACATCGACGCCGCATCAGCGGATGTACCCAGCGCCGCGGGCCACCCGCGGGGCTGAAACGAATTGGCGGGACGGTGTAACAAAAAAGCGGGAACGCCGCGCGCCTGACTCAACGCTGCGAGTGCAGGCCTGTCGAGTATGATTGGGTCTACTCTTGATCAGCCTGGAATCGCATCGGCTCCGGATGAAGTGTTGATGAAACATATCTCGAGCCGGCGTCACGAAGCGCTTGCTGAATTGTATGGGCGGCACAGCAAAAGACTGCGAGCCACGATAGATGGCGTCATTCATGAAGAAGGCGATGCCGATGATGTCTTGCAGGAAATTTTTCTCCAAGTCTGGGACGAAGCGGGTCGTTATTCACCCAACGCCGGAAAACCACTCGGGTGGATGGTCACGATCGCCCGGCGGCGCGCCATCGACCGCTTGCGCAGGCGTCAGGCTTATTCTCGTGCTCGCGAGCGCTATGAGGAACGAGTAATCCAGGAATCACAAACTCCGCGTCGCGAGGGCTCTGAAAAACTTATTCTAAACGATCTCCGAAAGTTTTTGAATAAAAGCATCCGGACATTACCTCGGTTTCAACGCGAAGCGGTCGAGTTGGCTTTCTTCAATGGACTGAGCCATAGAGAAATTGCCGCTGTAACTCACGCTCCGCTTGGAACAGTGAAGACACGATTGGAACTGGGACTGCAAAAACTCACATCCGCACTCAGCCCGCTGCGGCACAAAGTGTGAGTCATCGGGGCCGCCGCTTGAGCCAAGATAAAAACGCGTCTTTGCTACCGCCCGTTGGGCGAAACAGAAAGGCGCGTTTGAGACGAACGGGACTAGATGATTAATCCTCGTCAACGATCACACGGTCCACGACCATGTTGTCGCCAGTTCCAGAGGAATGTAATCGCACGGGAAGACCCACTTTGATCCTGGTTTTCACAGTCTCTGTATCCAGCACGCGGCCGCTCCGCGTCACGTAGGTGACTGTTTTGCCGAAGCGATATCGGACTGGACCACTGGTCTCCCTGAGTACCGATTGCGCTGTCCGGAGTGTATTCTGTGATCGTTCCGTTGGCGTCATTCGTAGTCGTCGTAGTGGTAGTCTCCGGGACTTGTGCCCACGTAAAGGGCGCCAGAAACGCCAAAGCAATGCTCAACAGTATTTTTTTATGTTTTCTCCTTTAGTGGAATTGCGGCGATGATAATTGCCCTCTGTTCCCTGAAATCGGAGAATTCAAGGCGCTTGCCGCTTTATCCCGATTTGGATTGAGTATGCCGTGGGGATGCTTGCCAGTGCGTTTTGTTTTGGTTTTGCACAACGGGTGGTTTGGCCTGAAAGCGTAATATGAAGCTCTGGATCGGCACTTCTGGATTCCAGTACTCGGAGTGGAAAGGGAACTTTTATCCCGAAGATCTGCCTACGGCGAAGATGCTGCCGTTCTACGCTGAGCGATTCGCCACGACCGAGATCAACTACACGTTTCACCGAATTCCCGCGCAGAAAACGATCGAGAATTGGAAAACGCAAACGCCCGAAGAATTTCGATTCGCTCTGAAGGCTCCGCAGAAAATCACTCACTGGTCCAAGCTGCGCGATTGTTCCGATACACTCGAATACTTCTGCAAAGTCATCACCGGTCTTGGCGACCGACTTGGCCCGGTGCTGTTTCAGCTTCCGCCAACCTTCAAAAAAGATGTGGACGTGCTGAGTTCATTCCTGCGCGAATTTCCGGATATGCGCGGAGCGTTTGAATTCCGCCACGAGTCATGGTTCGACGATGAAATTTTCGAGTTACTGAAATCCCGAAACATCGCACTTTGCATCGCCGACACTGATACAATTGCGACTCCGAAGAAAACAACCGCCGACTATGGTTATCTTCGCCTTCGCCGCGAAGATTACGGGGCATCAGATATCGACCGCTGGACTGATTTCGTCCGCGATCAAAGGCCAACTTGGAACGACGCTTTCGTCTACTTCAAGCACGAAGAAAGCGGCATCGGACCCAAGCTCGCCAGGCAAATGATTGAATTGCTCGGCTGACCTCGGATGTTCTAACGCCCGATCAGAATAAAGATTCCCGCGAGCAATGCCAGCACACCAGTGATAATGCCGATACCAAGACCAGTGAGCGTGACAACCCCAACCGCTATGAGATAAATCGCGAGCAGAAGCATGCCGATGTTTTTAGTAATCATGTCGCGAGTATTTGGAATGTTCCCGTCCGGTGGCAATCCAAAACTCGTTGATCGGGGATTTACAGCGCAGATCGCATATAATGAAACATGCTTCAGCATCGGATGCGTGCGCGCCGCAAGATCGATATTCGTGTCGAATGATTGGTTGCATCTCGGCGCTGTTGCGGAGCGATTGGCGAGCAAATAATACGCGACCTCAAAGAGCGTCAGTCTCCCTGGCGCGTCGTAGCCTTGGCGAAAGCGGCCAGTCCGCCGCACGACATGGGGCGCAAAGTGGAAACGCCTTTCATTGATTTGGATTGGCAGGCGGAGCGCCTGCCCTACAGTCCTGCATGAATTCGATTGCCGAGAACCTCCAGCGTGTGCGCGAACAGATGGCGCAAGCGGCTGCGAAGGCTGGTCGCCCGGTCGAAGAGATCGAGCTGGTCGCAATAACAAAAACCCACCCAGCCGAGAAAGTTCGCGAGGCGATCGAGGCCGGGCAGACTCTATTCGGTGAAAGCCGTGTGCAGGAAGCGCGCCGGAAGATTGCCGAGCTGCCTTCGAACGTCCGCTGGCATTTCGTCGGGCATCTACAAAAAAACAAAGTGCGTCACACGCTGCCGCTATTTGAAATCATACACAGCGTTGATTCGCTTGCACTGGCGGAAGAGATAAACCGGATCGCACAGGAAGAAGGATTACATCCGCGCGTCTTGCTGGAGGTCAACGTGGGAGGTGAGGGGAGTAAGTTCGGCTTTGCACCGGAAAAACTGCGTACGGAACTGGAATCGCTGCTCGCGCTGCCGCGATTGTCGATCCTCGGTCTGATGTGCATTCCACCGATCGCTCAAGAAGTGGAAGCTTCCCGGAAATACTTTGTCCAACTTCGCGAGTTTCGAGATTCCCTGCAGACGGAATTTCGGGTTGATCTTGCCCAGCTTTCAATGGGCATGACTCAAGATTACTGGATCGCCGTTGAAGAAGGCGCAACGCTGGTGCGAGTGGGGACGGCGATTTTCGGAGAACGCGAGCGCAAATCGGAAGTCAGCCATCTGGCCTGACTCGGCCGATCGGTAGATTGTTGGTCGATCTGTTTTCGTCAGGCTGGAAGGGTGACGTCCAAGACAAGCTGAGCCTGTCTTTCATTCAGCCCTAAGTCGACGATTGAGTATCGCGGGAATTGATCTACGGGTCGGGCTCGTGAAATTTAACGCTATGCGTCTTGAACCGACAAACATTCAGCAGATTGGAAATGAGCTCGCCATTCATTGGAGCGACAGCACCGAATCCTTTGTAAAGCTCGAGATGCTGCGTCGCGCATGCCCGTGCGCTGCTTGCGGCGGCGAGCCCGATGTGCTCGGTCACATAACACGTCCGCACGTGAGCTACACCGATCAGAGCTTCGAGCTTGTCGGATTCGATCTTGTCGGCGGTTATGCCCTGCAGCCCCGATGGACAGATGGGCACAACACCGGAATTTACAGCTTTACTTACCTGCGGCGTTTAGGGCAGCATTCCGGCTGAAGAAAAGCGGTAGATTCGGAACCCCGTGTGAGCCGGATACTGAAAGTTGTGATCGTTATTCTCTGCTTCTCGTTATGTGGAGCCGGCACCTTCATCGTGTCCATGCCGCAGGCCGAAAAATCACCGCAGAAAATCAATGTATTGCCGGTCAAGAATCGGAGGATTATCCAGCACGATTGGATTCAGGTCTGAATATCGCGGTGCGTCTATGCCCGCCGTTAAGTTTGGCGTTCAGAGAGCGTCGCTGCAGTTCGGAATGGTGACGCGCAGCAGACTCGTTTGAGGCGCGAGTGGCTTTAGTTGCCGGTTCTCCAAATCGGCCGGCAATAGAAAAATTTCTCCTGGCGCAAAATCAACATCTGCGCAGCTAAGGTTTCCGGTGAGACAACAAATAATTGCGAATTGCCCGAACGGCGAACCCTCGCGCGGCTCATCGAGATTCCATTTTTGGATTTCAAACAGATTGTTTTTAACGAGGAGTTCCCCATCGGGTTTGATCAGCGCTGGCGCAACGTCATTGAAATCAATGCACTCTAGCGCTTGCTCGACATGCAACTCTCGCCGCTTACCGGTCACGGGATCGATGCGGTTCCAATCGAAGACACGATACGTGGTGTCGCTGTTTTGCTGGATTTCGATCAACAGATTGCCGGCACCGAGGGCGTGAAGACGTCCTGCCGGCAGAAATACGGCGTCACCGGTTTTTGCTCGAATCCTATGGATGTGATCGGCCACTGTTCCGTCGCGCAAGGCGTCTTCGAACTCCTTGCGCGTGATTTGGTCACGAAATCCCAGAAACAATTCGGCGTCCGGATCGGCCTCGGCAACGTACCAGAATTCTGTTTTTGGTTCGCCGCCCAGTCTGGCGGCGGCTCGTTCAGGTGGGTGCACTTGCAGAGACAGTTTCTCGTGCGCATCGAGAAGTTTGACGAGCAGCGGAAAGCGCGGCGTGGCGGCAACATCGCCGAAAATCGTTTGTCGCTGCTGCGTCCACAGTTCATGTAGGGTTTTGCCTTTGAGCGGGCCGCCTGCGACCACGCTCGATGCTTCGGGACGATCTACAATTTCCCATGACTCGCCAATTTTTGTGTTCGGCGGCAGTTGTTTTCGGTATTTCGATTCAAGCCGCCGTCCGCCCCAGATCCGCTGCATGAAAATAGGGCGGAAGGCCAGGGGGGCGCCAATTTCGGATTTGGGATTTCGGATTGCGGATTTCAGATCGCTAAATTTGTAGGGCGTTTCTGTGAAACGCCATCTATTTTCGTGGCTGATACACACGTCCCACAACCGAAATGCGACGCTTCCTTAAGTATTGGCTGCCGCTGCTGATTTGGCTCGGCGTGATGTTTGTCGGCTCGACCAGCCTCATGTCTTCCGAGCACACGTCGCGTCATATTGCTCCCTCTTTGCTCTGGTTGAACCCGGGAATGTCCCCGGACACAATGTGGATTATTCTTGTCGTCGTCCGCAAATGCGCGCACGTCACCGAATATGCGATTCTGGCGTTTCTGCTGTGGCGTGCGCTCCGCAGCTTTCCGGCTCTCCGGACGAAAGCGACCATGTGTTTTGGCGCAGTTCTGCTGGGCTGCGCACTTTTCGCCATGAGCGACGAATTTCATCAGACATTCGTTAAGTCGCGCACGCCGTCAGTCCGCGATGTCTTCCTGGATATTGCAGGAGCGTTCGTCGGATTGTTGATTGGGGCGAGTTTCACACAGCGCGATCCCATAGAAAGCTCGCGAACCACCCAGCCGCGGTTCATGGATGTGCAATTATGAGGCTCGCAGGTGTGCGGGTAGCTCTTGTTGCGCCTGTTTAAAACTGAACGAAATCATCACGCGTGAATGGGGCACCGCAGTTGACAGGCAAAGTGGGTAACCGTGTGCAGCGAGAGTTGCACAACTCGTCACTGCTCGCGAACGATCGCTTAGTTTGTTCTGTGTTAGTCGCTGTTGTGGCGTCTCTAGCGATTTATTCCGGAACAGCGTCCATGCTGGGAGCCAATCTCCAACAAAATACGTCCGGCAGCAGTTTAGAGCCGGTTTCAGGTGCGCCTGTTATCTCAGCAACACCTGAGCACGTGACGCTGACTAATGGAAATGGCAGCACGCAGATTCAATGGAATACAGGCAAAGGATCGTCCGGCTTCGTATTTGTGACCGAAGATGCCGCGAAGCCTGTTCTTTTTGCAACGGGCCCGCGAGGTAGCCACGTCGCTCCGTGGATTAGGGAGCATCGCTACATTTTCGAACTTTATGGAGACGATCAGCGGCGAACGTTACTCGCGAAGGTAATTGTTTCTGGCTCCGCCCAGAGCGTGTCGTCGCAAAGCACGATCTTGTGGGGAGGTGTAGCGAGATGGGCACTGATTCTAGCATTAGCAGCGGTTCTGTATTTCGCGGTCTATCTCAGTTCGACGGGACGGCCGCGAACGACATTTCCAACGGAGCCAACTACGTCGCCTCGGCCGCTCCCTGTGGGACGCAA
The DNA here is from genome assembly GCA_963776065.1 of uncultured Verrucomicrobiae bacterium. Taxonomy (GTDB): domain Bacteria; phylum Verrucomicrobiota; class Verrucomicrobiia; order Chthoniobacterales; family UBA10450; genus Udaeobacter. The sequence continues at coordinate 21,705 of CAVZLJ010000004.1, forward strand.
TCTCTTCCTCGCAATCGCTGTCTTCGTTTGCGCGGATGGCATCATCTTTCACTCCGGATTGTATGTCTCGATCCTGGCTCCAAATTCATACGCAGGACGTGTCGCGGAAACCACGCGAGCCGCAAAGGAGCGCGTTCCATCGGGTCTGAAAGAGGTGCTGGTGTTGGGCGATTCGCGTATGGCCGAGGGTTTCTCCACTTCTTTCGCGAATGAGCTTGGTTCTCCCGCCGGGTTTCAGTTTGTTAGTTTAGCCGAACCGGCCGCTTCCGCTAACACATGGTATTACATGGTGCGCGAAGCCGATCCAACCGCCCGACGATATTCGGCGATTGTCATTCCTTACGGGGTCGGCTACGAACCAAACAGCGCCGATCCTCTGCGAATTTCGATGACAGCTCCCTTATTGCGATACGGCGACTGTTTTCATTTCGCCTCGGGTTTTCAACGATGGTCCGGGCGTTTCAGAGCGTTTACCGCATGCATACTTCGAGGGTCAGCCTATCAGGACGACGTTGTTGATCTTCTCGAACATCCCATCGCTAGATTACGAGGCCTCCAACAAGAGGGCGCGAGAATGCAATCTCGCGCCGTGTACAAAGGCCGAGATTACGATCTTGTGGGCACAACCTATGATGCGACCACAGGGCGGGTCATGTTCGCGTCAAAGCTAACAGAGGCCCAGAAACTGGCTTTTCGGAAAAGCTTGATACAGCCGTCTCAATCGGACACGGAATACTCGCTCAAACTACAACGCGAGTGGATTCCGCGAATAATGAAACGCTATTCGAGTAGTCCTACCGCAATTGTCCTTACGCCCGTGCCTCGCGGTCCTTTTGTGGAGCTTCCTGGATTTTACAGAGGATACGATTCTATTCTGCCAACCTCTGTGATTCAGAGAAGCAGTTTTTCGCTGCCGGGACATACCTTCGATTTTCTGGAAAAACCCGAATACTACTTTGACGCCTTTCACCTTAACTCGAAAGGCCGCCAGCGATTCACGGAAACGCTGGTGTCGGAACTCATGGAGCGTGTTCGATCAGCTAATTGGAAGCGACAGTATAAATTTGAGTCTCAGGTTGCACTGAATCGAGCGAGAGGAACTGAATCGAACTAGGGTCTAACACAGCCATCTTTGTATGTTATTTAACAGCTTCCAGTATTGGATCTTCTTTCTAATTGTGGCGGTGCTGTTCTACAGCATGCCGTTTCGTTTCGGGAAAGTCCTGCTGCTACTGGCGAGCTACGTCTTCTACATGTGGTGGGACCCGCGATTTATCGTGCTGATTGTGACTTCCACCGTCGCTGACTACTACCTGGGGATCCTGCTGGAGACTGCCAGCCGGCCGTCGTAAGAAGCTTTTACTCGCTGTTAGCCTCGTGGTTAACCTGGGTATTTTAGGCTTCTTTAAGTATTACGACTTTTTTGCTGGCTCGTTAGCGGATTTGCTCCACATACCCCGGTCATCGGTTGTGTTACAAGTCGTTCTTCCTGTCGGGGTCAGCTTTTACACGTTTGCCAGTCTTTCTTATACGTTTGACGTCTATTGGGGAAAAATGAAGGCGGTCAGAAACTTCATCGATTACGCGCTCTTCATTGCATTTTTTCCTCATCTTATCGCGGGTCCCATCATCCGTGCCCGGCGATTCATACCTCAAATCTGGTCATGGCGGACCCCTGCGGCAATCGTGGTCCAGAGTGGAATCATTCTCGTTCTGTCGGGTCTGATAAAAAAGATGGTGTTTGCTGATCGCTTCGCTGTCGTGTCGGACTCGTACTTCAACGATCCGATGGCGCACCCAGGGTGGCTGGCTGCATGGTCGGGTTGCATAGCCTTCTTCATGCAGGTCTTCTTCGATTTCTCTGGTTACACCGACATCGCTCGCGGTTGCGCGAAGTTGCTGGGGTTTGAGTTCCCACTCAATTTTGCGCGGCCATTCCTGGCCAGAAATCCACCCGACTTCTGGCAGAGGTGGCATATCACCCTGTCCACGTGGGTCCGGGACTATCTGTTCATGCCATTTAGTCGAGGAGGAAAAGGCCGGTTCGTATTGTACCGCAACCTCATGATTGTAATGATACTCGTGGGACTGTGGCATGGAGCTAACTGGACATTTGTCGCCTGGGGAGCGTACCATGGGGTCTTGCTAATAGGGTATCGGCTGTTTGATCGGGCAGCAACAGGGACAGCAATCGCCCATGTTATGAAGAAGCGCTACTTCGTGCCGTTTAGTATTGGACTGATGTTCCTCTCCTGCACGGTAAGTATGGCTTTCTTTCGCCCCAGGACGCTCCATGCAAGCGGGTACGTGTTAGGCGCGCTATTCGGTTTCCAGCACATGACTGGCGAATTCCTGCTGACCACTGGGACAATTGTGCTCATTTTCATCTCTCTGTTTTTGGCGGTCGCGCAAGAGCGCAATCAATTTATCGATCGCCTGGCTTTGCAGCCGGCGCGGATTCAAATCCCGGCATACGTCTGCGCATTTTTGGCGCTCGAACTCTTTCCCGCAACCAGGGCGGTGCCATTCGTTTATTTCCAATTTTGAGCTACGGCTTCGGCACTACCGTTGCAAAAACTGTAACTGGAGACGCGAAGTTGTCTCCGGCTTTTCGATTGGACGGGAAACGTTTCGTTGTGGACGCCGATGAGAAGTTGACCACGTTTTTGGAACTCGAAGCGGCACTTAAGCCGTTCAGTGCTTCTTCCTCTTTGTAACAGTGAACGGAATAGTTTTTCCGGCGACCGTATAACTGCCCGTGATAGTGGACTGAGGATTGCCAAACGGATCCATCTCTAACAAAACCTCTTTTTTTGCGCCCTTAACGGGAGCAAATCGTATCTTTCCCGTTCCCATCTGTCCGTCTCTACCCGTCAGACGAAACCTCGTTGTTTTCCCGCTCGTAGATTCGGTGATCTTGACATTGCTGGCCTCCACATGGCCGTGGTCGAACTCAAAGACGATTCTCAGGCCAGCCGCCTTCCCCTTGTAAAAGACGGTGTCGTAGGCTTTTGGCTCAGCGGAGGCGAAGGGAACGACCAGGCGAGCAGCGATAAGCGCCACAGCAACAGTCAACGTTCGATTGTTCATAAAACGAGGCACAAGCTCAGCTGCCCGGCAGGCGCAAGCAAGTTTATGAATCTTTGAAATCCGCCTTGCGCTCGTGCGTCTCGATCATGTTGCCAGCCGCATCGTAAACGCGAATCACAGCGTCCTGTGACCGGCTGTGAAACTTTGCGTGGTCGATTGCGTTTGGTTGCCATACCACAGGCGACCGAATGCCAGCGCATCGGAAATCAGATCAACGCCGCGATGATCTTTGCAAGGGGCGCACTTCGTAAAATGTGTTGTAAGCAAGTCATCATGTCGGGCCATCGGTAGGCTGAGGGAATGTGGTTTTATGGGCTATGTCGCAATGGAGTCGGTGGCTTCATCGTCTGTTTAGATCTCTTTTGCAGAAGCAGGTTCATCGTGTCCAAATGAACGGGCAGGGAACCCTGAGGTCGTTGCCGACTTCATCGTGCATAAAATGAGACTTTGGTCATGAATGCACTCCATTTTGGACCAAGACGACCGCCATCGAGCAGGATTCTCGGGCATTTTTTGAACCCCAAATCGCGGCCGTCACTGTAACGGATCATGCGCCAGTGCATATGCGGGACAACATGATCAAGAGGGATATCATATTGACGCATCAGTCTGGCTGTAAGTTGCGCAGTGCGGTCGATGGTGCTGCCAACATTGTTGCCCCCGTTTACACACATTTCGATCCCGATGGACGACCTGTTTCCCTCGCCTTCGTAATCGGCATGCTCTCCGGTTTCGTTAGTGGGGAGGGTTTGGTAAATGGAATGATCGTCCACAGTGAAGTGCCAAGTGAGAAATCCAGTGCGATTGTGACGGGCTCGGAACCCCTTATTCATGGCGAGCGCGTGATGCAATGCGTCGGCGCTACGAGACGTATTGTCGGTCGAATGAATAGTAATAAATGTCGGACGCATCGGCCGATGCAAGGGACGTCCGCAATTCCCTGCCGCGATGATGTCCTGCGTGATTTTCAATTCGGCTGCACCGGCTGAAGGCAGGCCGCTGATGGCGGTGCGTCGGGGAGGTGCCGCACAGGAAGAAAAGAGAAGGCTCACCAGGACAACGGCAAGAAACCCAAATGTGCGAAGTTTCACCGCAACCACTCCTGCCGTTGCGAGAGGAAAGCGATTAAAGGCTGTACGGCGAGAGGTGATACTGCCTGATGATACTGCATATCTCGTCAGGAGAAAACGTGAGATAACGTGATTGAGTACGCTTGCAGAGCGATTTTACCTTGGTGTGAAGCGGGTTTGCGCCGATGCCAATGGAACCTTAAAACCTGCAAAATCGTGGGCCTGACTGGGCTCGAACCAGTGACCCTGCGCTTATCAAGCGCATGCTCTAACCAACTGAGCTACAGGCCCATTCGGCGGCTGAGCCGCCGGATTGTCGATTTTCGATTTGGAACAACTGACGCGCAAGCGCGCATTTTCAAAAATCTCAAATCGGCAATCTGCAATCGCAAATCGAAAGTGAATCGTCCGCCTTCGTCCCGCAGTCGCGGGACTCCGGCGCGACAGCCCCAAAGCTTTCGGGGCTGGA
>CAVZLJ010000005.1:0-706546 GCA_963776065.1 uncultured Verrucomicrobiae bacterium
AATGAAATGGCGAACCTCGTCTTCCACATCTCCGGACACTGCCACGGTTTGGGCTACCTCATCACGTAAGAGTTCCCTGTAACGCTGACGAAACCGGTAAAAGGCCTGCTTGACGGCGTTCTCGGTCATATCGAATTCGGTTGCGACCTGGGCTTGCGACGGACGGTCCGGTTCGGACTTGAGCATTTTCTTCATCTGGTCGAAGAACCGCACATTGCCGGCACTGCGATACTCTTCCCGCAGCCGTACCATCGCCTGTTCCAATAAGGTCAGCGCCCAGCGCCGCTCGTAAATTCGATCGGCAGTCAAATTGTCTGCGGGTTCCAAATCGGCGCGCTCACGCGCGAGCAATTCATCCAGCGGAACCAACACTCTGCCCTCGCCCCGTTTCACTGTGAGTTCGCGTCGTCTCGTCTTCGCCAGAAAATTTTTTAACGACACGAGCAAATACGAACGTAAACGTCCTTTTTCCCGACGAGCCACGTCGAGATCGCGTCGCTCCAGCAACAAAGCGAAAAAACCTTGCGTGAGATCCTGCGCTTCTTCAGGACTGTAGCCGCTTCGCCTCACGAATCCGTAAAGCGGCCACCAATAGGTGCGGCACAATTTCTCCAGCGCTTCCTGTGCTGCTGGCGATTCGCCTTGAGCCTGAAGCACCACGCTCCAGTGCGTGGTGGCGAATGCGACGGCGTCGCTTTGCACGGGCACGCAGCGATTCAAGTAGAGACTCGCTCCAAAGACAAGTCTGCAGTCTAGTGCAGCTTCGAAAGTTTCCCGTTTACGAATCACGCTTTGAGCGTTTCAATTACGCCGTGACCGAGCAGAAGAAAATTTTTGGCACAGACGGCGTGCGCGGTGTCGCAAACGTGGAACCGGTGACAGCTGAGACGGCGCTGAAACTTGGACGCGCTGCAGCATATGTGTTCGCGCAAATGAATCCGCGCAGGACGCCTGACGGAGCGCGTCCCAAAATCGTGCTCGGTAAAGACACCCGTCTTTCCGGTTACATGCTGGAGAACGCGCTCGTCGCCGGAATCACCTCGCTCGGAGTGGACGTTCTGGTCATCGGGCCGTTGCCTACGCCGGGCGTTGCGTACATCACGCGTTCATTGCGCGCCGATGCCGGGATCGTTCTTTCCGCCTCGCACAATCCTTATCAGGACAACGGCATCAAATTCTTCCGGCACGATGGCTACAAGCTGGATGATCAGATCGAGGAGAAAATTGAAGACCTGGTTTTCACTGGCGAGATCGATTCTGTCCGCCCAACCGCCAACAACATTGGTCGCGCGACGCGAATCGATGATGCGCTTGGGCGTTACGTCGAGTTCGCCAAGGCGAGTTTTCCCAAGGGAATGTCGCTCGACGAAATGCGCGTCGCAGTTGATGTGGCAAACGGCGCTGCTTACAAATCGACGCCGTGCGTTCTGCGCGAGCTGGGCGCGGAAGTCGCCGTGGCGCATGACGAGCCCAATGGAATCAACATCAACGACGTTTGTGGCAGCATGCACCCTGAGGAGATCCAGCGCATTGTCCAAATCAGTGGCGCAGATGCGGGCATCAGTCACGATGGCGACGCTGATCGCGTTCTTCTTTGCGACGAAGATGGCGAAATTGTCGATGGCGATGAGATTCTGGCAATTGCCGCGTTCGATCTTTTGGAAACCGGCCGGCTGGAGCAGAACACGGTCGTGGCCACTGTAATGAGCAATTTCGGTCTGGATGAAGCACTCGCAGCGCGTGGCGGCAAAGTCGTGCGAACGAAAGTCGGCGATCGCTATGTCATTGAAGAGATGGTGCGCCAGAACCTGAACCTGGGTGGCGAACAAAGCGGACACGTGATTTTCCGTGACTTCACTACGACCGGCGACGGTATCATCAGCGCGCTCCAGATTTTGCGTATCATGCACAAGACCGGCCAGCCATTGAGCAAACTCAAGGGGTGTTTGCAAAAATATCCGCAGGCTCAGCGGAATTTGGAAGTGAAAGAAAAGCGCCCTTTTGGGGAGTTATCTGCGGTAATGAGGCTCGTCGATCAGGCAGAGAAAGAGCTCTTGGGCAAAGGCCGCGTGCTCCTGCGTTATTCAGGCACCGAGCCGAAAATCCGTCTGCTCATTGAAGGCCGCGAGTTTGCGATGATCGACAAGCAAGCGGATCGGATCGCGGATGCGATTCAAAGCGCGATCGGAATATAGGATGCCCTGCGACACATGACTCTCACACGCATTATTGAAGCCCTGTTGTTCAGTGCACAAAAACCGCTCTCTATTCGTGAAATCATCACTGCGATAAGAGGCGCGGAAAACGATCCGGCGAGTGAGGTGCCTAACGAGTTTGCGCGCGTGAGAGATGCCGAAGTTGCAGCGGCACTGGAACAACTGAAAATGGAATACATCCAGCAGGGCCGCGGATTTCAACTCATCGAAAAGGCAGAAGGCTGGCAGCTCGCTACTGACCCGGCATTCGCGAAATGGGTGCGGCGGCTTTTCCCCGTGCCGAAGCCTGCGCGCTTGAGTGCGCCTGGACTGGAGACCCTGGCGATCATCGCGTATCGGCAGCCAATCACGCGCGCGGACGTCGAGGCGGTGCGCGGCGTGAACATCGATGGCGTGCTGCAAACGTTGATGGAGCGCGGGTTGGTAAAAATCGCAGGACGCGCTGAAATCCCCGGCCGGCCGCTTCTTTACGAAACGACACAATTTTTCCTCGATCATTTTGGACTTCGCAATCTCGATGAATTGCCAAACGCTGAAGAACTGCGAAGGCGGATTTTGCCAAGCGCGCAGCCGGTCGAATCTCCCACATCAGTGAGCGCTACAACTTCGGAGTAGCGTGCGCCCGACGCTTTCGGGGAGGCGTGGCTTAACGCGGCGGGTGTTTGCGTACCGCTTGTCTTTTGCGCTTTCTTTTTTCATCGCAACGTCGCGAGCTGCGTTTGCCGGGATCCAGTCGGCCGATTGCGCACGTGCGGCAAAGTATTCCGAGAGCAGACGCGGCAGTGCAATCCTCGTCCTGCAAAACGGCCGGACAATTTTCGAGCATTACGCTAATGGGGGCTCGGCAAATCGAAGATGGCCGATCTTTAGCGGTACGAAAAGTTTCTGGGGGATTGCCGCGGTCGCCGCTGTGCATGAAGGGTTGTTTGGACTCGACGATCGGGTCTCGGATACGATCACGGAATGGAAAAATGATCCGCGCAAATCACAGATCACCGTTCGCCAATTGCTCAGCCAAACCGACGGTATTGAAAGCGCATCGCGTCTTCAGCGTCCAACGATTCGAGATCGAAACGCAATGGCAATTCAGTTGGCCATCCTTGCCTCGCCCGGTACGGCTTTCATTTATGGACCGAGTCACCTCCAGATTTTTTCCGAGCTGCTGCGCCGGAAATTGAGAGGGCGCAGCGTTATCAGTTATTTCGAAATGCATGTCGCCGGCCGGCTTGGACTGCGTAGTCTCAATTATAAAAAAGACGCGCGCGGCAATCCGCTGCCTGCGACCGGCTTCGAATTAACGGCGCGCGAATGGGCGCGACTGGGCGAGCTCGTAGTTGAAAATGGTAGTTATCATGGACGCCAGATTGTTCCGGCAAATTTGTTGCGAGAAGCATTCATCGGTTCGCGGGCGAACCCCGCGTACGGACTCACGTTCTGGTTGAATCAGCAGGCACCAACGGGACGTGAAGCCGACATGGAACAAATGCTCGATTTGCCGTGGCAAAACGCGGAATGGCAAGAGGTTTGCATCTGCAAGGATGCGCCGAACGACACGGTGGTGGCGCTTGGCTCGCATTATCAGCGCCTGTTCGTCATTCCGTCATTGAAAGCGGTCATAGTCCGGCAAGGCTCGAGCGGAAACTTTTCGGACGCGGTGTTTTTGCGACTCGTGCTCGGCCGCGCCCAATAACTCATGCTGCCGGTTTGACTTGCTTGCCGCTCTGGCGAACGATCAGGCCAGTATGAGAGACCACTCGCAGGACGAGCAGGCGCTCATCAGGATTCAGCATGATTGGGCGGAAGCGCGCGTCAAAGGTGACAGTTCATACACGCGGCGACTTGAGGCGGAAGATTGCACGATTGTATGGCCCGACGGCAGAATCGTGAACAAACGCGCAGATTTGCAAACGATGACCGGCGACATCGTTTTCACGGAATTCAAAGTCGATGATGTTCGAGTGCGCTTATACGGAGACACCGGGATTGTTGTCGGCCAGGGGATAGTTCGAGCGCAGAAAGGAAAAAAAGATCTACTCGGCGGAAAATTCGTTTGGACGGATACGTTTGTAAAACAGACCGGCCAATGGAAAGTGGTCGCTTCGCAAATCACTTCAGTCTTGGAAAAATGATCGCTGGGATTTATACATAATTCGTCATGAACAAATTTGCTCTCGGTTGTGGCGTCCTCGTAGCCATTCTCCTCTTCCTCGTCGTAGTTGCCGCGATCGCGGTTGGCGGCAGTTACAATCGTCTCGTCCGCTTGCAACAGGCAGTCGATCAAAGCTGGGCGCAGGTGCAAAACGTCTATCAGCGGCGCGCAGATTTGATTCCGAATCTCGTAAACACGGTTTCAGGTGCGGCTAATTTCGAGAAATCAACACTGGTGGAAGTGACGAACGCCCGCGCCAGCGTCGGTCGCGTGCAAACACAGCTCGATCCGAACAAAGCGCCAACCGACGCGGCACAACTTGAAAAATTCCAGGCCGCGCAAGGGGAACTAAGCAACGCGCTGTCGCGTCTGTTGGTCGTCGTGGAGCGCTACCCAGAGTTAAAGGCCAACCAGAACTTTCTGAGTCTTCAGGCGCAACTGGAAGGAACGGAGAACCGAATATCAGTCGAACGCGGCAATTTCAATAAGACGGTCCAGGATTACAACGTGGCCGTGCGCAGTTTTCCAACCAATTTGATCGCAGGCATGCTCGGTTTTCCACCCAAACCGTTTTTCGCTGCGCAACCGGGCGCGGAAAAGCCGCCGCCGGTGCAGTTCAATTTTAGCTCGCCCGCTCCCGCGCCAGCGACCACCCCGTAGCGGTACGCGAATGGTCGCGCACCAACAGCGCAGTGCGAATTCTGAGGAGCGCACGCGGCTCGCGTGTTGGTTTTGGCGGCTCGCCAAAATAATCTTTTGGGTCTTCAAAGTTCACGAAAGCGAGCCGCGTGCGCTCCCCGGAATGCTGCGTTCTATTGTTGTGGGACTTTGGGTTGTCCTTATCTCGCACTCCTTTGCAGCGGAAGTGATTCCGCCGAAACCCGATCGTTACTTCAACGATTATGTTGGCGTGGTTTCGAAGGAAGCTGCTTCTCGGTTTAACGAGCAGCTTGCGCAATTCGAGCGAGAAACATCTGACCAAGTCGTCGTCGCGGTTTTTCCAAAAATGCAAAGCGACTCGGACATCGCCGATTACACACAGCGCGTGTCACAGGCCTGGGGCGTCGGCCAAAAAGAGCAGCGCAACGGCGTGGTTCTTTTTGTATTCGTCCAGGACCGCAAGATGTTTCTCCAAGTCGGCTACGGCTTGGAAGGAGCGTTGCCGGACGCGACTGCATTCGACATCACTGAGCGTCACATCAAACCACTATTTCGGACTGGCAATTATGAGGCCGGGCTAGCGACGGGAATCGATCTGATCTGCAAAGCAATCCGGGGCGAGTACACAGGATCAGGAAAAACGGTGGTGGAACGCAAGGGCGGCGGCGCGGTTACCGGTCTTTTGCCCTTCATCATCTTTGTCGTTGTGCTCATCATCCTCTCGCGGCTATTGCGAAAATTGGGCGGTTACGGCTATTCATCGCGAGGAGGTGGGCCTGTGTTCATCCCGAGCGGCGGAGGCTGGTCGTCCGGTAGCGGCAGTGGGGGCGGATTCAGCGGGTTCGGCGGTGGCGGTGGCAGTTTCGGCGGAGGCGGCGCGGGATCGAGCTGGTAGCAAAATGCGAACGCGGGAATTCCTTAGCAAACTCGAGCACGATCGGATCATTCAGGCGATTCACGAAGCTGAATCGAAAACGTCAGGTGAGATTCGCGTTTTGATCGAGCGCGGCAAATTAAAGAGTGATCCCCTCGAGGCTGCACAGAGCAAGTTTCATCGGCTTGGTATGCACAAGACGCGCGAACGCAATGCGGTGCTTATTTTTGTCGCGCCGCGCGTTCATAAGTTCGCCGTCGTTGGCGACCAGGCCATTCACGAAAAATGTGGCGATCAGTTTTGGCAGGGCGTCGCGACCGCAATGCACGATTGCTTTCGTCAACAAAAGTTTACCGACGGTATTGGCGCAGCGATCACAGTCATAGGAGACGCCCTAGCCCAGCATTTTCCGAAGACGTCGAGCGACACAAATGAACTGCCGGATGACGCGATCGAGACCTGAGAATGATCCGCGTTTGCAAAATTGCGGATTTCATCTTTATTCCAAGCTCCGCAGCGAGTTTTGAAATTACGCCGTTGGTCCCTGGGTCTCCGTCGCTGGATGTGAGGCCGCACTCGCCAGGGGGAACCCGGCGAAGGAATTTTCAATTTTAGATTTGCGATTGCCCATTTGTTATCGAATTGCGCATCCAATCGAAAATCGAAAATCGACAATCGAAAGTTAAGTTATGCCAATCCGTTACGGTCGTTTCGAAATGCCGAAAACTCTCACGAAAGACGAGAGCACGGCCACAGATACTTATGCAAAGTTCATAGCCGAGCCGTTCGAAGCCGGCTACGGTCATACAGTCGGGAACTGCCTCCGGCGTGTCCTGCTTTCCTCTCTCGAAGGCGCAGCGATCACCGCGGTAAAAATTACCGGGGCGCAACATGAGTTCGCCACCTTGCCCGGGGTTGTTGAGGACGTGACCGACATCGTTCTCAATCTCAAGAAAGTGAAGTTCAAATTGGACGGTCAGGACCACGAGCCAAAGAAACTGTCGCTAAACGTAAACAAAGAAGGCGAAATCACTGCAGGCGACATCCAGACTATTCAGGGTTTTGATGTGCTCAATCCAAAGCAGGTGATCTGCACCCTGGATCGAAAGCACAAATTCGACGCTGAGCTAGAGGTGCGTCTTGGTCGCGGATTTTCTACCGGCGAGGAGAACAAGCGTCCTGATCAGCCGATCGGGCTGATCCCCATCGATTCGATCTTTTCGCCCGTCACGCGGGTAAAATATGCGGTGGAAAACACTCGTGTCGGTCAGCGCACCGATTATGACAAACTTATTCTCGAAGTTTGGACGGATGGGCGCTTAACACCGGATGACGCGCTGCTCCAGGCATCCGCGATCCTGCGGCATCACCTCGACGTCTTTGTGCATTACAACGAGGAAGTAATCGAATTCGACCAGACGCCGGCCGGTGTGAGCGAAGAAAACATCAAGCTGAAGAAGCTGCTGAATATGAGCGTGAACGAGATCGAGCTGAGCGTGCGCGCGGCCAATTGCTTGAATAATGCAAACATCACCACTGTCGGTCAGCTTGCGCAAAAGACCGAGGCCGAAATGCTGAAGTATCGGAACTTCGGGAAGAAATCGCTTAACGAGATCAAGGATAAACTGCAACAGCTCGGGCTGGGCCTTGGTATGAAGTTCGAGCCGGGCTTGATCGAGTTACCCGTGAGCAGCGATGGTGCTGCGCCAAACAGCGCATCCGCTGGCCAACAATAAGCCTCTGTGCCAACATCGTTTCGCCGCCTATGAGACATCAAAACAAGACGATCAAGCTTGGGCGCACCGCCGCGCATCGCAGGGCGTTACTCGCCAATCAAGTCGTCGCTCTAATCCAACATCAGCGAATCAAGACAACCCTGGCCAAAGCCAAAGCGGTCCGTCCCCTCGCCGAACGAATGGTGACGCTCGGTAAGAACGGCTCGATCCACGCGCGCAGAACCGCGCTGGCTGTGTTACGGCAGAAAAGTGCCGTGAAAAAGTTGTTCGACAACATTGCGCAACGATCGGCGGAACGGAACGGAGGTTACACGCGCATCGTCAAACTCGGCGCGCGCAAAAGCGATTCTGCACGGATGGCATTCATCGAATGGGTGGACACCGAGCAGGTGGTCGAGGAAAAACCAACCAAAGAGAAGAAAGCCAAACGTAAAGAGCCGGAGCCGAAACCGCAGCAAAAAACGCCTGAAGCCGAGCAGTCCGAGCGAAAGCAGTCAAAAGCCGAAGCTCCTCCTGCTGCGAAAGAAGAAAAAGCCGAGACGCCACCGGTCGAGGAACCGGAGCCGAAGAAGCGACGCTGGTTCGGCAGGAAATCCAACTAGAGCTAAAACCTCGTTGAACTGTACCGCAGTGAAAACCGGCGGTATTTGTGAGTTTTTCGCGGACCCAAAAGCGCTACGACAACGTTGTGGCTCCATGTCGCTCTTGTGCATGCACGTTGGGAATACCGACCATCTATCGCGATGCAGCAGCGTTTCTGCGCGGGACGAGTTTCGGCGGCCGTTTCCCATTTACAATTGCTCCTGCCACAGGAATGTATGAAAGTTCCTGACCATCCGCGGCGCAACGCAGCATCAACCCGCCACGACTCATGTCTCCGCGACCGACGAACTCCGCTGGAAAACGCAACCGGTCGCCAAAACTCGCCAGCAACACAGCGACGTATTTTCCGGTCGCAATGCTGCCGAGAAGAATGATTTCGCTCTGTGCCGACAGTTTGGTTGCGAGACGACGTGCGTCCCGCTCGATTGGCAATCGATAGCGCGGATCGCTCTCGTGAATGTCAACCGCAGCGAATTCGCGTAAGTCATCGAGACGAATTCGCGTTCGCGCATCGATCAGGCCGCGTGTTGGCGTAATGACAACCACACCTGGCGTTCCTCGCGGCGGCCGCGCAAATGCATTTGCATAGGCAATTTTGCCGCGGAAATAGAGGCCGCTCAGAAAAGTAAATACCTCGGCGATAGATACGCCGCCACTGCTGGCGCGCAATCTTCGTGCGAGCTCGAATTGCGCCTGTTCGCGCAAAATCATGCGCGCCCGTTCGCCTCCCGCATAAGCGGGCGATAGCAGAAAAATCCGTTGAGCGACGCTATTTTTCATTTCTGGTGATTTTCAATTGTACCGAAGATCGCCGCAACCCAGTACTCCTGGCTTGCTTTTCAAGCCGTAAATGGAAAATATTTGCGCCGTGCGTTGGAACTGGCCATTCAAAACCCGCAACAGTAACGGCAATCACCATAACGGCGACGACCGCAAGGGGGGCGAGCTTAACGGTTTCGCCGGCATGCATGCCCCGATTTCTTATGCGTAGGAGCGCAGAAGGCCGGCACTTCCTGGCTTTACCGGCAACTGGAGTCGCATCCGTATTTTTGGATGCCGCCGATAAAGGAACTGCATTATTTCGATCAGTTGAATCGAACGAAACGATTCCATCCTCCGCGTTGCGGAGACGAGCGCGATACGTCATTTCTAGAAAACATGGAAAACTTGCGCGACCGGTTTTACCTCGATCTGGAGAGCTATGGCCGGTTGTTCTGCCACAAGGGACCGCTTCTCTCGGGCGACATTTCGCCAGCGTACTCGACTCTGAACGACGAAATCATCGAGCGAGTGGTCGATCGTTTCCCCAGCTTGAAAGTGATATTTTTGGCTCGCGACCCCGTTGAGAGAGCCTGGTCGCAACTCTCAATGGGAACGCGTCTCGGAACGATCGCTCCATTCAACGTCACCGATCCCGAGGAAGTGGTTCGCAATTTGTTGAATCCAGGTGTGCTGATCCGGTCTTATCCCAGCAAGGTCGTCGCACGCTGGAAGCGTTACGTTGGTCCGGAAAACTTTCGCGTTTATTTCTTCGACGATCTGAAGGAAAGCCCAGCTGAGTTGCGGCGATCAATTCTCGTTTTCTTAGGCGGCGATCCCAACAAGCCAAGCGGCGGATTGAAGCCGCACGAGAATAATGATGGCGGCCGCGAAAAACTTCCGCTGACCGCGAAGGTACGCGACCGCATGGCTCGGTTCTTCGAACAGGAACTCAAAGCCTGCGTGGCAGAACTTGGCGGACGCGCGAAAAGCTGGCAAGCCCAATACGGTTTGTCATTGCTGCTTTTATTCTGGGACCTGCTGGACGACAGCATCGATCTCTTCTTCTGGTGTGATTGGATTGCCTGACGCTGCCAATGTTCTTGCTTTTCCGACGCTGAAGGGAAGATAATCAAGCGTGAGATGGGCTTGGCCATCCAATCGTCGTTCCGGTGACCCTGAACATAGGAAAAGGAACGAATGTCATGAGGTGCGCGACCCGATTTCCTGTGCGTCGGTGTCCACAAAGGCGGAACGACCTGGCTTTATCAACAGCTGGACGCTCATCCGGATTTCTGGATGCCTCCTGTAAAGGAGCTCCATTATTTTGATCAATTGAGCAGAGTCCAACGCTCATCTTCTCCGCGCTGCAGAGATGAGCGCGATCTTCGGTTTCTTGAGAGCATAAAGAGCCTCAGTGCCAAACCGTACCTAGACCTTGAGCATTATGCCCGATTATTCGACGCCAAGGGATCGCTTCTTTCGGGGGATATTTCACCAAACTATTCGACCCTGAGTAATAAGGTCATTCGGCGAATCGTTCGATATTTCCCTGCTTTAAAGGTGATTTTCCTGGCGCGTGATCCGGTGGAGCGAGTGTGGTCGCACTTGACCATGGAAGTGCGTTACCACCAAATCGAACCGTTCGACGTGACCGATGTCGACGCAGTCAATCGGAATTTGCTCCGCCGCGGGATGCTCTTGCGTTCGTACCCGAGTGCAATCGTCGCCCGATGGAAACGCTATGTTCATCCAGACCGGTTTCGAATTTATTTCTTTGATGACCTGCAAAGAAATCCCACTGAACTGCGGCACTCCATCCTCGATTTTCTGGGTGCTGATCCGGATCAGCAAGGCAACCAAGTCGCGGCCGCTCGCAACAATTGGGTCAGAATGGAAAAGCTTCTGCTTACAGACGAAGTTCGGTCGCATCTGGCTCAGTTCTTCAAGAAAGAGCTAAAGACCTGTGCAGCGCGGCTCGGCGGGGCAGCCAGACATTGGCCGGCGCGATACGGTCTTTCATTGCTGGTATTGTTCCTGGACTTGCTGGGCGACAGAATCGATCTCTTCTCCTGGTCTGACTGGATCTCGCAGGCACTGTAGCGGCATGGCCGCGCAGTCCTGAAGTTGCTTCACCCTCCGGTCAGACGCGCTTCCGCGAGATCGAGGTCACGCTGAATTCGGCGCAACGCGTCATCATTAATCACTCGCTCGTTTCGCAGGCGGATAATGGTTTTGCGTTCGATGCGCAATGCTTGGTGTTGCAAACGCTGATATTGTGGTGTGGCGATTTCGCCCCGGCAATCATCGGGATTTTCAGCACAAAGTTGCAATTGCTCTATGCGTTCGTCGTATTCGGCGTGCAATCGATTTGCCGCGTCCGACGAAAACTTCTTATTTGCGCCTGCGTCCTCGATCCATCTGAGCGCCGCTTTGTTTGCTTCCAATCGTGCGAGGCGCTCCTCTTCATCCGTCTCTTCATCGCGTGGTACGCCGAGCTTCCGAATCAACACTGGCAGCGTCAGACCCTGTAACACGAGCGTCACTAGGATCACTGAAAAGGCGACAAACAAAATGTAATCGCGCCCGGGAAAGGGTCGACCGGTGGGCAAGGCCAGCGGCAATGCGAACGCGGCCGCAAGTGACACCACGCCCCGCATGCCAGCCCAGCCGACGATCGCAATGTGCTGCCACGATGGAGTTGGGTCGCGCACATGTCGTTCGCTTCTAAACAGACGAGCCAGGCCGGTCGCCGGTATTACCCACGCAAAACGGACTAGAATTACCGTCGCGCAGATAATGATCGCACTCATAAACGCGCCAGTGAGCGATTCTCGATTCGACGCGTGCAGAATTCTGGGAAGTTGCAAACCAATGACGATGAAAACGAATCCGTTGAGAAGGAACACGATCGTTTCCCAAAACGCGTAAGCTTGGAGGCGGGTCCGCGCGGTTATCATCAGCGGGGAGTACCAGCCGAGAAAAATGCCGGCGGCAACTGTCGCCAAAACGCCAGAGGCATGCATTTGTTCGGCGGACAGATAAGCGATGAAGGGCGTGAGCAAAGAGAACGTGATTTGGATTGGTGGATCATCCAGATGGCTCTGCACCCAGCGCATTCCGATACCGACAAGCAATCCAATCCCGATGCCGCCCGTCGCCGCCCACACGAACCGCACCGCGGCATACGTCGGCGAGAAAGTGCCAGTAACGAGAGCGGCAATTGCAAACTGCAACGCAACCAGCGCGGTGGCATCATTTACAAGACTCTCGCCCTCGAGGATGACCTGTATGCGATGAGGAACGCCGAGCCGACGAATTATCGCCGTTGCCGCAACCGCATCCGGCGGCGAGACAATTGCCCCGAGGGCAAAAGCAGCCGACCATGGAAGCGCCGGCACAATGGAATGCGCAATCCACGCAACCGCCAGCATTGTTGCCAGCACTAGCCCGATTGCGAGCAGGACTATCGGCCGGAGATTTCGTTGGAAATCACGCCACGATGTGAACAATGCAGCAGGATAAATTAACGCCGGAAGAATGAAGTAGAACACAACGTCCGGATTCAGATTCACCGCCGGCAATCGCGGCACGAAACTCAAAGCGAGTCCGCCAAGGACGAGCACGATCGGATATGGCAGCGAAACCTTGTGCGCCAGCACGGCCAGAACCCCGACGGCCGTCAACAAAAGCACAATAATCTCGGCCTGCATGAGTCAGCCTAACAGATCGAGCCGCAAAGTAATGGAGCGATGGAATCCACTGCTCCAGAATTCCGACGCTCCATTACTCCATTACGTCACCGCCGGTTGTTTGGCCCGCGCGCGGTTCGCCTGAAGCTCCCCGAGATGTTTTTCAGACCAACGACAAAGTCCCTGTAGTGGCTCGATCAACGTGCGTCCCAGCTTCGTAAGCGAGTATTCTACCTTCGGCGGCACAACCGGATGCACTCTGCGTTGTACGAGCCCATCGCGCTCGAGGCTGCGCAGGGTCTGGGTGAGCATTTTCTGAGAAATCCCGCCGATCTCGCGCTGAAGCGCGGCGTAACGCATCGTGCCGCCCGCAAGAATCTGGATCACGAGCGCAGTCCATTTGTCAGCAATGCGGTCGAGCACCAGCCGGGAGGGACAGCGCGGATCAAGCACGGAGGGAAATGGAGAGGGCTTTGGCATGGCCCTGTGTAAAACAACTTGTTAACAGGTGCAAGCTGGAGGGTAACATTCTAAAAGATGCGTATGGGTCCGTGGCGCATGTAGTTGACTGCTGGTTTCGGCGTCGGAAATTGACAGATGAGCATTACAGCCGCTCCAAAAGAAAATCCCAGTCGGATCGACTTTCTGTTCAATGAGACCGATGCCAGAGCTTCGCAGCCGGTTCGCAGCGAAACGCAGCCGGACGACTCCAAGTTGCTCGATGCGTATTCGTGCACCGTCGTCAGCGCAGTCGCCCGCGTGGCGCCGGCCGTAGTTAATATTGACGCAAAACAGCGAGTCAGCGCAGGGCGTGGAGAGCGCGAAGTCAGCGGGAACGGCTCCGGGTTCGTGATCGCGCCTGATGGATTCATTCTGACGAACAGCCACGTTGTTCACGACGCGAGCGCGATCACTGTAAACCTGCCGGACGGACGCGAATATCCGGCCCGAATAACCGGCGACGATCCGGATACCGATCTTGCCGTCATTCGAATCGATGCGTCGCAGCTCGCGCATGTGCGCCTGGCCGATTCGGAGAATTTGCGCGTGGGACAGCTGGTAATCGCGATTGGCAATCCGCTCGGTTTTGAAGCCAGTGTGACCGCCGGCGTCATCAGCGCGCTGGGTCGTTCGATGCATGCGCAATCGGGTCGCTTGATCGACAACATCATTCAAACCGACGCCGCTCTGAATCCCGGCAACTCGGGCGGACCATTGGTCAATTCAGCCGGCGAAGTCGTAGGCGTAAACACGGCCATGATCCGTCCTGCGCAGGGCATCTGTTTCGCTATCGGCAGCAACACGGCGAAATTCGTAGCTGGGTGGTTGATCAAAGACGGAGAAATCCGGCGCAGTTACATCGGTGTTGCCGGGCAGAACGTGCCGATCCATCGACGGATCGTCAGGTTTTATGGGCTGCCGCTCGAGACCGCGGTGCTTGTTGTTTCGGTCGAGAAAAACAGCCCCGCCGAACGCGCCGGCTTGCGCGCCGGCGATCTGATCGTGGCGTTTAATGGCCGATGGATTGGGAGCGTGCACCATCTTCACAAGATTTTGGTCGGCGATCAAATTGGCGTCAGCACCAGTCTCACAATCATTCGGCACACCGAGAAATTGGAGTTGCCTATTTCGCCAGCGGAATCCCAAGCACAAAAGTAGCGCCAGCCTCTGGCTTGCGATTTCCCGCGCAACCGGGACGGTTACCTTACTTTATCGATGAAGATCCTCATCATTGGCAGTGGTGGACGCGAACACGCTCTTGCATGGAAGCTGCGTCAATCACCGCATGCGGATCGGATTTTTTCCGCGCCGGGAAATGCGGGGACGAGCGAAATTGTCGAGAACGTGACGATCCCCGCGAATGATTTGCAGAGGCTCGTTAGGTTCGCGAAGGAAAATCGTGTTGATCTGGCGGTGGTTGGCCCCGACGATCCGCTTGCTGCTGGAATCGTTGATCTGTTCGCAGCCGAGAGATTGCGCGCCTTCGGTCCGGATAAATTGGCAGCGCGGATTGAGTCATCAAAAATCTTCGCAAAAGAAGTGATGCGCTCGCAAAAGATTCCCACGGCAGAAGCGGCGACGTTTTCCAATGCCAACGAAGCGCTTGATTACTGCGGTCGGGTCACATTTCCGGTGGTGATTAAGGCGGACGGCCTCGCGCTCGGCAAAGGCGTGGTTATCGCTGCTGACGCTGCGACGGCTAAATCGACCATCGATGAGATGATGAATCAACGCCGGTTCGGCGTCGCCGGCCAGTGCGTCGTGATTGAGGAATTTCTGCAGGGCACAGAATGCTCGCTGCACGCACTGGTGAACGGAAGAAAGTATCTCCTGCTGGAATCTGCCCGCGATCACAAGCGTGCGCTAGACGGAGATGAAGGGCCGAACACGGGCGGAATGGGCGCCTTTAGTCCTGCCAACAATTGGAACAGCAAATTGCAATCGCGATTTGAGACCGATATCCTGCACCCGTTGCTATGTGGTCTTGTTCACCAAGGCGTTCCGTTTCGCGGGCTTCTTTACCCTGGATTGATGATCACCAGCCAGGGACCACGCGTGTTGGAATTTAATTGCCGGTTCGGCGATCCGGAGACGCAGGCGCTTTTGCCCCGGATGAAATCGGACCTGCTGCCGCTCTTGGAAGCGACGATCGATGGGATGCTCGACCAATGTGCGATTGAATGGGACCCGCGCGCCGCGGTCACGGTCGTGCTCGCCTCTGCCGGTTATCCCGGCAAATATGAAACTGGAAAACCGATTTCAGGTCTCAACGACGCAGCAAAGTTCGAGGACGTGCAGATTTTCCATGCAGGAACTAAACGCGACGGTCGCGCCGTGAACACTGCCGGCGGCCGCGTACTCGCCATCACGGCACTCGGGTTAACCATCGAAGCGGCTCGGGCGCGTGCGTATGAGGCGGTGTCGCGAATTCATTTCGAAGGCTGTCATTATCGGCGCGACATTGCTCTGGATGCTGTTGCGGCTAACGTGCACAAATTATCATAATGTCTCGATTGTTTCTGACGGCGGTTATCGTCTCGATCTTTAGCTCAAACGTTGTGGCGCAATCGCCTGCACCGGCTTTGCCTGTGGGGAAAGCGCCGCAGGCTCAAGGGAAACCGCCTGTGCTGCCCGCACCGTCACCCTCGGTTACGCCCACGGTAGAAGAGCTGGTTGATTCGTTAGGCCCAGCCGATCTGCAGGCAGTCGTAACGTTACTGAAAGGTAATTTCACAAACCCCGATGCGATCACCGATACAGAGTTGAATCGGGCAACCGTCGAGGGTCTGCTGGTGCGGCTGTCGCGCGGTATCGCAGTCCTGCCTGGAAAAGAAAGCGTCCCAGCTGCGGCGCCGGGTCCGTTCTACAGTGAGGTCATCGCGGGACGCATTGGATACGTGCGACTCGGTTCTTTAAACAACGCCAATCTCCAAGCGCTCGACAGGGCCCTCAATGATTTCGCCGGCAAAAGAGTCAATGATCTCATCGTGGATCTTCGCGCCAGTCCCGCAACGAGTGATTTGTCGCTCGCGGCGGATTTTGCGAAACGGTTTTGTCCAAAAAACAAACCGATCTTTACGTTGCGTAAACCGGCGGGACGTCAGGAGCGCATGTTTAGTTCCGAACGTGAGCCGACATTCCGTGGCCTGATCATGGTGCTCGCCGATGGTGACACGACCGGGGCGGCCGAAGCGATCGCAGCTGCACTACGCTTTTACAACAAAGGGTTGGTTATCGGGCAACCAACTGCGGGCCGAGCCGCCGAATACTCGGATTTGGCACTGCCAGACGGCAAAATTCTCCGGGTGGCAGTAGCAGAAATGATTTCGCCCGACGGTAGCTCATTGTTTCCTGAAGGTTTAAAGCCAGATTTGCCCGTCGAGATGTCATTGGTGGAGAAGCGTCAGATTTTTCAATCAAGCAGCGAAAAAGGAATGGATCCATTCATTTACGAAACGGGCCGGCCGCACATGAGCGAAGCAGCGCTTTTGGCCGGGACAAATCCCGAGTTGGAGGCTGCGGAGGCCGCACAGCAACGCCGCGGTCGACCGCCGGAAAAACCGGCGCCGCACGACCCGGTGTTACAGCGGGCCATGGATGTAGTTACGTCGCTGGAAGTTTATCAGAAACGATAAAGGCGGGACACAGCGTCGTTCATTCCTTTGCAGCGGCATTTGTCGAGACGCCATTCGCGTTTATAGAGTTGACGAGATTCTTTGATTTGGCTCAGAATCGGTGGTGTGACGCCGCTGGAAGAGTGTATCGGTTATAGGTTCCGTAACTCGCTTTTGTTGGCCGAAGCGCTCACGCACCCCAGCCTGGGCCACGAAGCGCAACGTTACCATTTTGATTATCAGCGTTTGGAATTCTTGGGCGATGCCGTTCTGCAGCTTGTTATTACCGAGTATTTGTTTCGCAATTTCAGAGTCGCAGCCGAAGGACAACTCACGAAACTGCGTTCACGGCTGGTGTCTCGCGACGCATTGAGGACGCATGCTGCTGCGCTCGATCTGGGGCGTTACATCTTGATGGGGCGCGGCGAAGATGCCAGTGGCGGCCGGGAACGTACGTCCACGTTGGCTGATACATTTGAAGCCCTCATCGGCGCGCTTTACCTCGATGGCGGCCTCGAGGTGGCCAGGAATTTCATTCTGACGCAGACTCGGGCCGATCTCCAAAAGCTGGCGGACGAGCCGGTGGATATTAATCCGAAGGGCGATCTCCAGGAATTGTTGCAGAGCATGTCGCCCCATAGTCCGGTTTATGAACTGGTTTCGCAGAGCGGGCCTGAGCACGAAAAGACATTCGTCTCACGGGTCGTTTGGGAAGATATTGTGCTTGGTCAGGGCACTGGTCGCAGCAAAAAACAGGCGGAAACTGCGGCTGCATTCGAAGCGTTGCAGTTGAGGCGTTGGGAGAAAAAATCGTAATTCGGGCGTCTCAGATTAAAAGTGCCGAAGCACCGGGGCGGCCTTGTCACGCCAAATCTCGGCGAAGGCGAATGCGCTGTTTCACATCCAATGGTTCAACGCGTCGATTTTTCCAGAAGCTGATTTCCAGCGGAAATGTCGCGCGATTGATTTGGTCACAAATTTCTTGGACCGACCGATGGCCTGTTCCAACGAGAGGCCGGATGCCAGACCAGCCGTGATCGCGGCTGAATAAGTGCAACCCGTACCGTGTGTGGCAACATCCCGCACAAATGGCGTCGAGAACGCTTTCAGTTGGCCGTTATGAAAGAATAAGTCGATCGCGTTATCTCGTTGAAGATGGCCACCTTTCAATAAGATTGCGCATCCAAATTGCTTCGCGAGCGTCTCCGCCGCTTTCTCCATCTGTTGCCGTCCTCTGATTCGCGTTCCAAGCAATAAGCCAGCTTCGTCCAGGTTCGGCGTGATGACGGTCGCGAGCGGAAACAGTTTGTTTT
Source organism: uncultured Verrucomicrobiae bacterium (assembly GCA_963776065.1). Lineage (GTDB taxonomy): Bacteria > Verrucomicrobiota > Verrucomicrobiia > Chthoniobacterales > UBA10450 > Udaeobacter. Next base: position 18,118 of record CAVZLJ010000005.1, read on the forward strand.
TGTAAGCGTCGATAGCTGCACGTTCCAGAAGGCGGTCGCCGCTGGTCGCAATCATTACCGGATCGATCACGAGCGGGATACGTCGTCTGTTGTCGTGAAGGGCTCTTACCACAGCGGAAACGATCTGCCTCGAGCAAAGCAGGCCGGTTTTTATCGCGCCGACCTGGAAATTTCTAAGCAGCACTTCGATCTGATCGCGGACGATTCTCGGCGTGACCGCTTCAATTCTCGACACTTTTCCAGGAATTTCCGCTACGACGCACGTCACGGCGGTCAATCCATAAACGCCAAGAGCGGCAAAGGTTTTCAAATCCGCCTGGATGCCGGCGCCAGCGCTACAGTCAGAACCGGCAATCGTCAGAGCTACGGGAACCAAAGAGGCGCTCTCTGAGGGCCGGCGGCGTGGCTTAACCATCGGATTTGGCGCTTCGGACAGCGCCACCACAAATTAGGCGCCGTTCCCATCATTGCCGATCGCTTCGACCGGGCAGCCTTCCATCGCTTCTTTGCAGAGGCCTTCCTCCTCGGGCGCCTCCGGCTGCTTGTAAACGTAAGAGTGGCCCCCGTCATCGTTCCGTTTGAAGTTCGCAGGGGCCGTCTCACGGCATAAGTCGCAGTCGATGCATTGATCATCGACGTAGAATTTGCCCGGTACGTTCTCGGGATATTTGTTCGCGGCGTCGGCCATGTTTTCCCTGAAGGTGAAGTGGAACGTTAGGAGGAAAGACTTCTAACGCAATAATGTGCCCGCTGATTGGTTGAGACGCAACCGCAACGTGCCGCTGGCACGTATCTCCTCAACCATCAAAGGCATTGACTGTTCAAACGGAAAGAGCATGATGGCCGACCATTTAGCCGAGACCTGAGCGACTTCAAAGGCCATAACCGTCTAACCCTTCAACGCTCTCTTCATGAAAAAGGACAGTGCCAAAAGCCTGCGCGTGTTTGCAATCGAGCTGGCCATTTATGCGGTTTTTGTCACCGCTTATTTTTTTCTAGTCCTGCATCTTTTAGGCAACTGGCTGTACCAGCTCGATACGCAACACCGCATCCTTTACGCAGTAGTCGCCCTCTTGCTCATTGCTGGTCAAGCCGTTGTTCTGGATGCAGTAGTGACCCTGTTGTTGCGGTTCCTGCGCCGGCATTGGAGATAAGCCATGTTTTTCCCGATCTCCAATTCACACATTAATCCGCTCTATCTCGCGGTTGTCGGTTTTCTCATTGGAATTTTGGGCGGCTTCTTTGGAGTCGGCGGGAGTTTCATTGCCGGTCCGGCGCTGCGCCTGATGGGAGTGGATTGGAATTATGCAGTGGGAACGGACCTGGCGCACATTGTCGGGAAATCAATTGTCGCGGCCAGGCAGCACCGCACTCTGGGCAACGTCGATCTCAAGCTGGGGTTCTTGATGGCTTTTGGAACCATCGGCGGTGCCGAAGCTGGTGCGCAAGTCATTCAGGCGCTAAAGCGTGCAGGCAATGTGAACACCGTCGTCAGCTGGGTAGCCATTTTCGTCTATTTTAGCATTTCGATCTTCATGCTCTGGGAGAGCCAAAAAACTTTGAGATTAAGCAAGGGCCGCTCGCGTGGACCACTGTCGGATGCGAAGACTGCTCACTCGAAAGCAGATCACTCGGCATTCGGGCCCGTTACAAAAAGAATTCAGCAAATAAGGATTTGGCCAATGGTCAGCCTGCCCACGTCAGGTATACAGGAGATTTCTCTCTGGATCATACTGCTGGTCGCCCTTGTTGGCGGGTTTTTTAGCGGCTTTCTCGGCGGCGGCGCGGGCTACATCCGAATGCCGTCAATGGTCTACGTGCTGGGCATTCCAACTCATCTAGCCGTGGGAACGGACCTTTTCGAGATCGTAATCTCAGCCAGTTACGGAACGTTCACTCACGCGATCAAGGGCAATGTCGATATTCTAATCGCACTCGTTATGCACACCGGTGCAGTCATCGGCGCGCAGATCGGTGTGGTAGCTACCCAATATTTTGCCGGCCCGAAAATCCGGCTCGCTTTTGTGCCGCTGCCGTTGATCGGAGTGGGCATCGTCATTTACACGCTCGTCAGCGGGCACAAACTGTAGCCATGAAGATGTTGATTTGCAGCGACGGGACATCGTCAGCGGAAACTGCAACTCGCTTCGCGGGATTATTGGCCGGGCGGCTGAACGCGGAGACCACGCTGCTTGGAATCGCGGAAACGTCAGGAGACGAGCAGTCCCTGCGCGACGAGCTTAATACCCAGGCACAATCGCTCCGGCAACGCGGTGTATCACCGGATGTAGTCGTGCAATTGGGTGAACCAGTGTGGCAAATTGCCCAGCAAACATCGAATAACAAATACGATCTCGTCGTGATCGGCGCGCGTTGGACTGGCGCAGTAGGAGATTACTGGCGATCAAAAAGAACATACGAAGTGATCAAAGCCATTCAGCCTCCGGTGCTGGTGGCGATCGGCGAACGCAAACAATTGAAGCGTTTTGTCGTTTGCACAGGTGGAAAAGAATTCATCGAGCAGGCAGTCCAATTCACCGGCAGACTGGCCGCGGCCGTAGGCGCATCTGTGACTTTGCTCCACGTAATGCCTGAGCCGCCTGCGATGTACGCCGATCTCGTCCGTATGGAAGAAAATGTCGATCAGTTACTTCAATCAAAGTCGGAGCTTGGAACCAATTTGCGCCGTCAAAAAAGAGAACTCGACCGGCTCGGCGTCTCTGCTGAAGTGCGTCTGCGGCACGGAATCGTCATCGATCAGGTGTTCGAAGAAGTGCGAGACGGCGATTACGACTTAATTGTGTCCGGCACATCGCAGGCACGCGGTTTGCTTCGGCACTACATCATGGGCGATTTAACCAGGAGCATTTTGAACCGTGCCAACGTCCCCGTGCTCGTGGCTCGCGCCGGCCCGCCAAAGGCCACTCGAACGTTCTGGAAAGCTGTTAAAGGATTGTTTGGCAAGAGCTAAGCGACACGACGACGCGTGCGCGCTTCCGAAGCGTCGCGAGATAGAACAGCCTCCCAATCGATTTCGCACGAAATACTTTGGGAGCCTGATGCGTCCCGGCATCGATTTTGCCTGTCATGCCAACGGCTGGAATCAAACCGCAACCAGCCCTGCGCGCCCCGCGAGTGCGGCGCTGGCTCGGTCATCTTTTCCGTGAATGGACCATGGAAACCTGGTGTCGTCTTGCTTCAGCCTCGGTTAAACCCGAGCCCTGGAAATGGAGCGATGCACAGGTCACGTTGGCCTGGATTGGACACTCAACGGTACTGATCAATTTCTTCGGCGTCACAATTCTCACCGATCCCGTGCTTTCTTCCCGGGTAGGGATTCGTCTACCGGGATTCACAATCGGTCCGAAACGACTGACTGCGCCGGCGCTTAGTTTTGAAGAGTTACCGAAGATCGATCTCATTCTTATTTCGCATGCGCATTTTGATCATCTCGATCTACAAACACTGCGTTGTTTTGATGAGTTCACCAGCGTGATTACCGCGCGCGCCACGAGGGATTTATTGCAAGGAACCCGGTTTTTCCACGTGAGCGAGCTCGATTGGGGGCAAAGCACAATAAAGACAGCAAGACGCGGTGTTCCGGCCAACTCGGCCTCAACCGCTTTGAGTCCGACGGTAGTTTGCACGGCCACTGTCATCATTAAGAACGAAGCTTTTATCAACGAAGGCTTGTCGGAGATGGTCCAAGTCTATTGTTCCGAAAATTTATTAAACTTTTTTCGAAACCTTACGCCGCTATTCCCGGAGAAAGAGATGAGAAAGATGGACAAAATGAATAAATATGAGCAAAACAATCACAATGGTGGCGGCGCTAATCGTCGGAAACGGCGGGCTAAGCCTAATTTAAGGGCAAGAAATCGTCGGTATGGCCAAACGGTTAATCCACGGACAAAGACGGCGGCTGTTCAGATGCTGACGATCAGTAACGTTCCCAGCTACGTTTTGGATATAATCGATGAGCTAGCGGCCGGGCAAGATCGCAGTCGTTCAAGCTTCATCCGGGGCGCGTTGCAACGCCTCGTTGCAGGGTACCGGGCGGAGGCAGCTTAGTAAATCGCGCTGAAAATCGAGACTTCTTTTGTTGGACGCGATCCTTATCGCCTCCAGGAGAGACTGACCTTGTCTGATAGAGGAAATGTAATTGTAAGCACCGAATGGCGGATCCGGAGTGTTATGGAAGGGTCGTAACGTGCTTTTCACTCGAATAGGCAGACGTTGTGTACCCATTGTAAGCGCGCACTCTATAGTAATACTTTGTTGATCTGCTAAGACCTGTATCAGTGAAAGAGGTTGTGTTGGCGCCAACCGTCGCAATTTGAGTAAAATTTGTATCTGTGAGCGGACTTCGCTCAATTGTAAATCCGGTTTCAGTTGCAGATTTATCGGTCCAGGTCAAACGCACTTTGGACGAGGATAACGCCTGTAAACTTAAACTTCCGGGAGCAATCAGAGTAGTCGTCACAGATTTTTCACTAGAGTAAGCTGAACGCCCGCCTGCGTTAACTCCTTGCAGCCGAAAGTAGTATTGAGTTCCCTCGATGAGACTGGTAATGGTTGCGGCTCTTGTGTTCGGTCCGAGCGTGGTTAGTACTTCATAAGTTCCAGTCGCTCCAATCTTGGACTCGATTCTGTAACCCAGTTCGTTACTGGCATTGTCATGCCAGGTAAGGTTTAGGGACGTTGCGCCGTTTGCTGTCCCACTTAAGCTACTTGGGGCAGCTGGAGGAGGCGGAGTTACCGTGAGAAGAGTTTTCGCAGTGGTGATTACAGAACTCAGGGTTGGATCCTCCAAGTCTACTAAATAGATTTCCTGATACTGCATTCCATAATGTGCGCCAATGGTGATAGCGTTAAGCAGGATGGTCTGCTTAACGCCAGGGACCCCGCCGTTCATCCGATAAGTATTGTCCCCGCTCACGTTCCAGAGCATTTGACCAGCCACATTCGGACACTGATCGAATACGACCCCCCAGTTATCCAAGGAAGTATCCACAGCCGGATCCGCCGTGGTTGCAGAGAGTGAGAACCTTGTAGTAATAAATCGCCCGTATGTCGTGGCCGCGTAATCAACGACCGTTTCTGACAGGTAATCTACGCTCGGGTCGAGACCGGTAGTGTTGCGTCCGATGGGCATAACGACGTTCTGGTTTGGAAAAGCGGCCATCGTGGCGTCGATGAGCGTCTCGCCTGCGTTAACCATTAGCTCGGTGGTGTATCCGGCCGCCTCCCAATGCGCAATATCCTCCGGGGCATCGGGTATGTTCCAATCACCTGTCGTAGAGTTTGCAAATGAGCAAGACACAACCGCGATGCTGGAATGAGAGGCATAACGAGCGGCCGCAGCCTGAATGAACGCTATTTTCTTAGCCAGAAAGATCGGATCCCAGAAAACAGGCATCGTAACCGGCTGTCCATAGGTCGAATGGTGTGGGTTGGGATCGATAAATGTGAAGGGTTGTATATCTGGATAATTCGTCAGAAGCCAATCAGGGATGTTCAGACCTCCTGAGGTTATTCCGAGAACAACCTTCTTCCCATGAGCCTCCGCTTGGGCAAGTTGAGTGTCCAGCGTCGACCAATCATACACGCCTTCTGATGTTTCAATATCTTGCCACTGGTCTCCGAGATCGAGTCCCGCGATACGCGTATCGTTGAGGATTTGATCTGGAAATCCATTCGCTCCCTGAACAGGCATGCAAAAGATGCCTTTAGGAATCGGCGCAACGGTAGCGTTTGCAACCGAAATGAGGCCAATCGTCAAGAGACACACACTTCTCCAAATATTAAATCTTCCAGTTCTGTTCACCATGATACCCCTCCCTAAGATTTTTTATTTACCCTTGAAGAGTTTTTTATTAAGAATGTTATTTTTGACTGTCAAGGAAAATTAGATTCTTAGCGTAGATTTGTGCTCGCGAAATCCACCAGCCGCACGCGCTGCTCACTCGACGCGTGCTGGAAACAATTTCCTATAGACCTTAATCCGGTGATGGCCTGAGCGATTCCACGCATGCGCGCGCGACTGAAGGGTCAGTCACTTGGAGCTCCGGTAATTCCTCGGCGTTCACACCTGGATTTCGTTGTCTTCATCGAATGACCAGCTCGAAGCCGCTGCGCGCGTGTTCGAGATTCAGCCGACGCACAACGAAGCGCAACAGGACAGGTCTCACACTCCTGGTCGAGTTCAACGAGAGTAATTCACGCTATTGGCAGATGCCAAAAAATCTTGAACAAATTTGTTCAACCGGCAGCGTAAATTGCGCACGGGAACGTCAGACCGCCCGTTTCTGCGCTTCCCTTCGGCTAGTTCATCTGCGAGCGGTGCAACGGTTATTCCATGTCGGCACACGCGCTCAAGGTGACCGACTCGGAATGTCCGGTATCGCTGATAGTCTCACCATACTCTGCGAGCTTCCCCCGCGCCGGACATTTCGCGCTGCGACAAACCAAATCGCGGATCTGGCGTTCCAGTAGCGTGATTTGCCGGAGTCGCTCCGTGTCGGCTTCCGTGCGTGACTTGAAAAACTTGCGCCCCTTCCCGAATGCGCGAAGATCACGCACAAATTTGTATTTCGGGTGATGACGATACGGCAGAACCTTCAAAAAACGGCTTCGTACCAAAAACTGGATGTCTCCAAATTTGGCTTCAATCCATTTTTCAAATAAGCCGATTATTACCAGACATTTGCCGACGTAGCTCAGCTGGTAGAGCAACGGTTTCGTAAACCGTAGGTCACGGGTTCGAATCCCGTCGTCGGCTTTTTTACAACAAGAGTCCCCACGCAAGCAGCGCAGAGGCGTCGCGCCACACCCGGCTGGAGCTGTCGCCCAGCACAACCGCGATTACATCTTTGCCGGGACGCGTCCCGCTTGCGATCAGGCATTTGCCCGCACCGTCGGTGTAACCGGTCTTCATCCCGTTGCAGTACGGCAGCCGTCGTAAAAGTTTGTTTGTGTTTTCAAGCTCGCGCGTGCGCCCATTCGAATAGCGGAAGACAAGCTGGGGAAGACAGACAATGGAACGGATGGTCGGGTTCGCGTAAGCAGCGCGTGCGATGAGCGAGAGATCGCGGGCGCTCGAATATTGTCCCGGGATCGGCAGACCATTCGGATTCACAAAGTGCGAATGCACAGCTCCGAGTTGCAGTGCGCGTCGATTCATCATCTGGGCAAATGCCTCGACGCTCCCGGCGTTGTCTCGCGCCAGACATCGTGCAACGTCATTGGGACTTTTCACCAGCAGGGCCCGCAAAAGATCCATCCGCTGATAAGTCTCGCCCGACTTGATTCCCAGTTTTACCGGCTCGCACAACGTATCGACTGATTGCACCGTCACGGGCCGATCGAGAAAACCCGTCTCTGCCACAATCAGCGCAGTCAGTAATTTTTGCGTGCTGGCCGCCTGTCGTACCTGGTCTGCATTTTTTTCATACAAAATCCTGCCGTTATTCGCATCCACCACGATCACTGAAGCCGCGCTGGTCTTCGGTATTCCATCAGGCGTAAACTCGGTGGGCGCAGGAATCGTGTCGAGCGTATCTGTTGATTTTGCGCGTGCCCGGCGCGAGTGAGCATGACTCGATTTTGACGTCTTAGGTTTCGGAGCGGCGGATTCAGTATCGTCATCTGTGCCTTCCTTCTGCGTTACGGCTTTTGCTTTACGAACGGGCCCATTAACCCCGCTCGGCCGGACGAGGTCAGAATCAACAGTATCCTGTGCCCGTGCGCTCAGCGCTGAGCTCAGGATTAATGCGCAAAGAAGCCAAATTCGATTGCGCCAAATCATGGAGGGAAAACTAGCGACAAAACGCGTGACTGCGCAAGTGCCAACGCTGGATATCTCCTACCCACGGCCGGAGAGTTATGCTCTCCATAACGAGTTGCATGCCGCAAGAAATAGTCCTGCTCCGTTTCAGTGCAAAAAGTTACCCTCTGCCTCGTTCGATCAGTTCGATCTCGTACCCTTCGGGAGCGTCGATGAACGCAATTCTGCCACCGTTCGTGGAATGTGGTCCGTCCGACAATGGATAACCTTTCGACGCAGCATGCTTGGCGAACTTGTCCAGGTCATCTACTTCAAATGCGAGATGTGTCAGATCCGGACCGACGACGATCGGCCCGCTGTCGTCAAATTTGCAAATCTCAATTTCCTCATGGCTGCCGGGCGCTTTCAAGAAAACCAGTTGCGAGCCGCGCCCGGAAGTGTGACGCCGAAGCTCCTCCAGGCCGAGCACATCCTTGTAGAACGAAACTGTTTTCTCCAAATCAGTTACGCGATACCGCGTGTGCAGTAATTTCTTGACCATCGCATATCTTATTGGCGGAGCCTGCCGATTCAAACGCCTGTCTCTGGACAAAGCCGTTAAAACGGCTTATTTCCGGCTGCGCGCGAACCACGCCGGGCTCAAAGCTGCGGTGTCAATGAGGGTCTAGGAGCACGCGCGACTTAAACCACGGGCTCCTCCAACCAGACCTCATCCGGTATAATCGCGCAAATCCTCAATTCTCAGCATATGAAAAAAATCGGAATACTTTTTGGACAGGAGCACAGTTTTCCACCGGCGTTTGTTGAGCGAGTAAACCAGAAGACCGGCGGCAAAGACATCACCGCGGAGTTCGTCAGGATCGACAAAGTGATTCAGGGCGAGCCATGCGGATACGACGTAGTGATCGATCGAATTTCGCAGGACGTGCCATTTTACCGCGCCTGGCTGAAGAACGCCGCGCTGACCGGCACCGCGGTGGTGAACAATCCGTTTTGGTGGAGCGCCGATGATAAATTTTTCAACAACGCGCTGGCGACCAAGATCGGCGTGGCAGTTCCGCGCACAGTGTTGCTTCCGTCACACCAACTGCCGCCGGACACAAGCGAAAAATCATTTCGCAACCTCGGTTATCCGCTCGATTGGGAAGCGATTTTTGATTACGTTGGCTGGCCGGCCTTCTTCAAACCGTTCATCGGCGGAGGATGGAAGAACGTTTATCGGCTGCACAATCGTGAGGAATTCTTCCGCGCTTACAACGACACCGGCCAATTGGTGATGATGCTGCAGGAGGAGATCAAGTTTGACATGTATTTCCGCTGTTATTCGATCGATCAGCGCCATGTCCGGATCATGCCGTACGAGCCGCGGAATCCGTTTCATTTGCGTTACCAAACGGAGTGGCACGCGCCGAAGGAAATTCTGCAACGGGTCGAGGACGGCGTGATGCGGCTGAATCAATTTCTCGGTTACGATCTGAACACGGTTGAGTTCGCCCTCCGCGACGGCGTGCCGGTGGCGATCGATTTTTGCAATCCCGCGCCCGATTGCGAAGCCGCGTGGATCGGGCAGCACAATTTCGAATGGGTCGTGGACGCAACTTCGGAGATGGCCATCCGCAAAGCACGTGAGCACGTCCCCGGCCGCAACAACCTGAGCTGGGGTAAATTTGTGCAAGCGGCCGTCAACGGCCGTTCATTAGGCGAACTCGCGCAAGACTGATAATCAGGATGTCGAATGTCCAAGCGAAGCGTATTCGGGCGTGAAGGTCTCCAGTGGTCGCTCGACTCCCTCTATGCACCGCAGTGGCAGTGCGCGCAAAGTAAGAGGTTGCCGTAAAGCGTCTCGTGTAGCCCGACTCAGAAGCAGAGTCGTGCCGAACGCTTTGTTCAAAGCTTGGATGCGTGAGGCGATATTGACCGTGCTACCGATCACAGTGAACTCCATTCGTTCCGGCGATCCGATGCTTCCCACGATGACACGCCCGCTGTTGATACCGATTCCGATCCGGATCGGTTCTTCGCCGCAGTGGGTCGGATCGGAATTGAGTCGTTCCAGTCTGCGCTGCAAATCATGCCCGGCTGCCAACGCCTTGTCCGCGTGATCACGCTGGTCACCATCCACTCCAAAGAGCGCCATAAACCCGTCGCCAAGGAATTTGTTGATCATTCCGCGGTGTTCGATTTCAACGACTTGAACCATTGCGTGCAAAAAACGGTTCAGGAAACTCACTGCCTCATGCGGCTTCAAGCTCGCCGTGCGCGCGGTAAAGGAGCGTATATCCACAAACATTACCGTCACGTGCTGTTCGGTGCCTCCGACTCTGCCGTCGCGCGCCAGAATCCGTTCGGCCACCTTCGGGCCAACGTGCAGACCTAAGGTATCCCGGACGTGTTCGAGTTGTTTTCTCTCTTCGATTTCGGCTTTGAGAGCGGTGGTTCGACGCGCGACGGTTTGCTCCAGCTGATAATGTGAACGGCGGAAGTCGGTCAGTAGCGAGGAAACGACTACAAAGAAAACAAGCAACATAACTGCATTCCATACGGGAATGAGGGGATGCTGATAGGCCGGACCGCTGAGCGTGTCACTGAAGAACGCCAAACAGGTACACAACGCTCCCACAATTAATCCCGACCATTGCCCGGCTACCCATGCCGCAAGTGATATCGGCACGAGGTAGAACGCCGAGACTGCCCACTCGCGTCCGGTAACATAATCCAGGTAGCCGAGAGCAATCGTCAGGACGACAGCAGCCGTTGTCGCGGCAACTTTCGATCGAAACGAAAATTCTTCTCCGTGTTTCACAACCAAGCCGAGACGCTGAAAAGGTTTGACAGAGCGCTTCGCCAGTCCGTTCACGCGCTGGTCATGTGTTCAGAACGAGCGGAAAAGCAGCGCATCAAAGGATTCAGAGTGTTTGCACGCAAAGCCCTCGTAAACTGCCTCGCTCGCGCAGCGGATGACATCTTCACGTTTTTGAGGAACATTTGCGGCCCGCTATGGGCGCGAAGAAACACACCTTTACCCTCGGAATTGAAGAGGAGTTCGCGATCATCGACCCGGATACGCGCGAACTCCGCTCGCATATCCATGAAATTCTCGAAGGCGGAAAGGTTACCCTCAAGGAGCAGATCAAGCCCGAGATGCACCAGTCGGTCGTCGAACTAGGGACGGAGATTTGCGATTCCATCGGCTGCGCGCGAGACCACGTCATAGAATTACGCACGAAGCTGGCCGAACTGGCCGGACGCAGCGGATTAAAGATCGCGTCGATGGGGACGCATCCGTTCTCGCACTGGCGCGATCAACTCATTACTGAGGGCGAGCGCTACCAGGAAATCGTGAAAGACATGCAATCGCTCGCTCGCGCGAATCTGATATTCGGATTGCACGTGCACGTGGGTATTCCTGATCGCGAAGTCGCAATTCATGTGATGAATCAAGCGCGTTACTTTCTGCCGCACATCTACGCGCTGTCGGTCAATTCGCCGTTCTGGGTTGGACAAAATACCGGGCTGAAAGGTTATCGGCTGAAGGTGTTCGAGCGTTTTCCCCGCACTGGGATTCCGGATTCGTTCGAGTCGCTTTCGGAATATGAGGATTACTGCAAGCTGCTGGTGAAAACCGGTTGCATCGATAACGCCAAAAAAATCTGGTGGGACATCCGGTTGCATCCGTTCTTCGACACGCTGGAGGTGCGGGTGTGCGACGCGCAATCGCGCGCGGACGACACGCTCGCGATCGCAGCGCTGATCCAGGCTGTGATTGCAAAATTGCACAAGCTGCTTCACCAAAACATCACGTTCCGGATTTATCGGCGCCGTCTCCTCGATGAGAACCGCTGGCGCGCGGCACGGTACGGCATCGACGGAAAATTGATCGACTTCGGCAAGGAAGCGGAAGTGGACGAACGGAGTCTTTTACAGGAGCTCCTCAATTTTGTGTCGACCGAGGTACAAGAACTCGGCAGCGAGAGAGAGATGGCCCACGTCGAGCGGATTATTCGGGAAGGCACCGGAGCAGATCGGCAATTGGCTGCCTGGGAACAGGCTCAGGACATGAAAGTAGTCGTTGATCATATCGTCGCAGAGACGTACGAAGGCTTAACATTGCCTCGCTAACTCCGACGGAAATCTCGCGTTGCTAAAGGACCCTTCTGCACGCCTTACAGCGCTTTGTAATCGACACTGATCGTGCGATAAACGAGATTGTCGTGTTGCGCTGAGAAATAAAAAAGCTCCAGCATTGTTGTACCGACCATCCATTGGTAACCGACGAGTGTTTGAATGATGTCGGTGTCGTGATCGCGAGAACGTGAGACGAGTTTTCCCGTGCCATACTTTTCGTCGAAGTATTTGCGAATTTCTCCCATCCGCTGGTTGTAACGTTCGATTGACCACTCAGGGTATTCGTACTGTAGCTCTACCGCCACGAGCGCCCTCTCCTTAAAAGTAAACACGGTCCGCTTCAGTCCCGGATGAATGAGGCCTTCGACAGTCCATAGCTCCCGGTTCTCTTTTTTTTCGCGTGAAACGATTTTGGCTTTTGCGCCATGCAGCACGGCCTCTACACGCGCCATTGAATCGTTCCAGCGAAATCCGAACGGCGGCACGAGTTCATCAACTGCGCGGGCATGTTGGGCAGAAAGAAAACAGGTTGTCAGGCCGAACAAAAGAATTCGGCGAATTATCAGTCGGTTCGAACGGGCGAAGCGCAAAGAAAGTCGCCCCGTCATGTCGGTACCAGTTGGCTGCATCTGCAATTCGGTGAGCGTTTCTCAGTTCCCAGAGGCGGGAAATTGCGTGCACACGCTGACCAGGTCAACTAGGGGGATCCCAGAATCGAGCAATCAAATTAGTTCGTCGCCGCGACTCCAGGCAATTCCGGTTCAACTCAGTCGAAAATTTGACGGAACATCCTATCGTTTTCTCTTTCACTCGCACACGCGCGCTTCATTTTTCTAGTCAAGAAAAATTTCTCGTCGCGACTGAAAATAAAATTCATTTTTTTCTTGTCGGTTTCCAAACTGATTTCTAGTCTCAAGCCCGCTGGCGAGAGCAGCCACAAAGTGCATGTGAATAAGTTGTGAACATTTCCGAGAAACTTCCAGAAGCGAGAATGAACAACACCGAAAGCTCCGCCACAGAACGATTGATTGAGCAGACGCGCGAGCTGGCAGACAAAGAGGCGCTGAATGATGTACGCAGGCGTTTTGCCTCGTATTTACGCGTTTTTGGCAATTTTTTTCAGATTTCCACAGGGAAATCATACTACGGGGCAGTTCAACATTGTGCCGTCTGCTGGATGCGATTTTCTATCGCAATCCCCAGTGTGGCATTTGTGTAACACTGTTAACAACTTTCCTCATGGACAAGAAATGCGCGCAACTCTGGCAGCGATTGTCGGCTGCGCTCAAGCCACAGATTAGTGCCGATAGTTTCAAACGCTGGTTTTCCACGGTCGAGTTAATCGAGGCGAAGGATAAATCGATTACGCTCACTGTTCCCAATAACATCTACCAGCTTTGGATTGAGAGTAATTACATGCCCGCTTTGCAGAATGCGATCATCATCACTTTTGGCGGGCCACGCTTGGTAAAGTTTTGCGCGCCGTCGGCAGATGGCACGCAAACATCTTTGGACAATTCAACGACAGTAAAGGAATCGTTGCCCACGCAAGTGGACCCCCGGCCAGCCACAACAGTTCCCGGGCTCAATCCGCGAAACACATTCGAATCCTTCGTCGTCGGCCCGAATAACGAAATCGCGCACGCGGCCAGTCTTGCCGTCGCGCAGGCGCCAGCGCGCACGTACAATCCGCTGTTCATCTATGGTGGTGTCGGCCTTGGCAAGACGCATCTGATGCAAGCGATCGGCCAGTATGTGTGGGCGAAGAGAAGAAATGTGAAAGTGATTTATGTCTCGAGCGAGCTGTTCATCAATGAGTTCATCGACGCGATCCAGCACAGCAATCTGGTCAAATTCCGCAAGCGTTATCGGCAGCCCGACCTTCTCTTGATTGACGACATTCAATTTCTGGGAGGCAAGGAGCGGTCGCAGGAGGAATTCTTTCATACGTTCAACACGCTCTTTGACGGGCATAAACAGATCGTGCTTTCCAGCGACCGGCCCGCTTCAGAAATCGCAAATCTGGAGCACCGCCTGGTCTCTCGGTTTGAATGGGGACTCACGGCCGAGCTTCAACCACCCGATATTGAGACGCGCCTCGCCATCCTGCGAAAAAAGGCGGACACCATGCAGATCAAATTGCATGAAGACGTTTTTCAATTCCTCGCCAGCCGCATCCGGACAAACGTGCGTCGTCTGGAGGGCGCGCTCATGCGTGTGGCTTCCTTTGCATCACTCAGCGGCAAGGAACTGACCAAGGAAACGGTGGAGCATTTGCTAAAAGACATTCTGCAGGAGGAAGGGCGGCAATCGATCACGATCGAACAAATTCAGCGTCGCGTAGCGGAACATTTTGACGTGCGTCTTGCCGACATGACGAGCAAGCGGCGTCCGGCCAGCATCGCTTTTCCACGTCAGGTGGCGATGTTTCTAGCGCGTGAACTCACAAAGGCGTCCTTGAATGAGATCGGCGATGCGTTTGGCGGGCGCGACCATGGCACCGTCCTGCACGCGTGCAAACTGGTAAAGAAACGAATGGCTGAGCAGGACAACATTCGGCAGACGATCTCATACATCGACAGCTCCCTCCAGCGTTGAGCCGGCAGTTTTCACACAACATGGTTGTACCCGCCGCGTGCTTCACAGGTTGCATCGCCTCTCACCTTGGCGAAGGCGAGAGGATTAAGGTGAGGGGTTCGATCTCCGCACCGGCGCTTAACCTTCACGGGCCCTCACCCTTTCGAAGGGATAGGCGACCTTTAAACCTGTCGAACGTGGTTGGAGAGATTGCGGTTGCGAATAAAATCGAAGGCTTTACATCTTAAGGCGCTTGCCGGTTATCATGAAATTTAGCGTTACCAAAGAAAAACTGCTCGAAGCTCTGCAACAGGTGCAAAACGTAGTCAGCACCCGCACCACGCTGCCGATTCTTTCCAATGTTTTGCTGCAGGCTGACGAGAATGAACTGCATCTGACAACCACCGATCTCGACGTGGGCGTGCGCGGCACTTGCGAAGCGCACGTGGACAAGGCAGGAGCGACCACGCTCCCGGCGCGGCGTGTTTTCAACATTATCCGCGAACTGCCGTCGAGCGAGATTCAGATCGACGTAGATGCGAAAAACGCCGCGTCGATCCGGAGCGGCCAAAGTTTCTTCAAGATTCTCGGACTGCCGGAGGATGAATTTCCGCCGCTGCCCAAGTTCGAGGGCGCAAAAGTGGTCACGATGCGGCAAAAAGATCTGCGCGACGGCTTGCGCAAGACCTCATACGCAATTTCCACCGACGAGACCCGCTACGTGCTCAACGGCGTCCTGTTCAGCTTCAAGGACAACAAGGTCACGCTCGTGGCGACCGATGGGCGCCGCCTCGCAATGGCGGAGATCGAACTAGAATTTCCACGCAGCCACGAATCGGACCTGATTATTCCCACCAAGGCGGTGACCGAACTGCAGCGTCTGCTCACGGATGACGGTGACGTGAAGGTAAGCATGAGCAATGGCCAAATCGCATTCGATCTCAACAAGACGCTGCTCGTGTCGAAATTGATCGAAGGCAATTATCCAAATTATCGTCAGGTGATTCCAGCCGAGGCGAAAGAGCGCGTGAAACTCGAGCGGGAAATGTTTTTGAATTCACTCCGACGCGTTTCGCTTTTGGCCAGCGACAAGTCGCACTCGGTGAAACTAAATTTCAGCAAGAACAATCTCGACATCACTGCAAACACGCCGGAGGTCGGCGAGGCGAAAGAGTCCCTCGCTGTGCCATACAAGGGGCGTGAGTTTTCCATCGCGTTCAACCCGGAATTTCTGATGGCGCCGCTGCGTGCGCTCACTGAGGACGAAGTCTTTCTCGATCTCATCGACGAGATGAGCCCGGGCGTTGTGAAAATTCAAACCCCATTCCTCTACGTCATAATGCCGATGCGCATCAGCTCATAGCTGCCGACGGGCTTATAAAAACACGCCGCCCGCTAACGACAGCGGACGTTACAGCCCCTACAGAGCCCGGCGCTGCGGCATCGCCGATTGAACCATCATTAATTCTGTGACGTTCTCCGGCGTGAGCAAACCGACCAGCCGTTTCATCCGATCCAGCACAGGCACGGCCGGGCAATTACACTCTTGCATAATGCGAAAAGCCTCTTCGAACCGCGTCCCGGTGGTCACGGTAGGGATATCGCGTCTCATGACATCGCCGACGCGCAGCGTCGGGTCGTTCTTGCGCAACGCAGCGATGAGATCCTGACGTGTTAACAGACCGGCGACATTCCCCGTGTCAGTCACAACCGGAAAATCATGTTGCGATGTCGCTAGCAATGCGTCCACCGCTTCTTGGAGCGTAGCATCTTCTGAAAGCGTGCGGAACTCGCGCACCATCGCGCTGGAGACTGGAAACCGACGAGAGACATCCTTCATCTGCGCAAGCGCCGCCTCTTGCGACGCGCCGATGTAAACGAACAGCGCGATGAAAATTAAGAACGGATTAAAAAGCAGACCGAAAAAACCAAACACGAACGCGAATCCTTGTCCGACGGTGGCAGCGACTTGCGTGGCACGGACATAGCTCATGCGAATGGCAAGCAGCGCGCGCAGAACCCGCCCACCGTCCATCGGGAATGCGGGCAACAAGTTAAAAAGAAGCAGGACAACGTTCATGGTGAACAGCAGGTCAGGAATGCTGGTCTTCGTGGTTGGCGGATAATCCCAGGAACCGCCGCCGACGAACGCACCGAGCGCGATAACTGCCGTGACAAGCGGACCTGCCACCGCAATCACCAGTTCCTGCACCGGTTCATCCGGAATGCGCTCCAATCGCGCCACACCGCCAATGGGCAGCAACGTAATGTCGGGCGTCTTGATTCCGAAAGCTTTCCCCGCCAAAGCGTGTCCGAACTCGTGTAATACCACGCATGCGAACAACACAAGAATGAACAAAACTCCGCCTACCGCTGCGGGCGAGCCGCCCTGGGCGTAATAGGCAAACGCGATCCAGGCGATCAGCAGCAGAAACGTGATGTGAATCCGCAATTGGATCCCAGCAACACGAAAGATTGGAATCGACCAGCCCACGCGAATTATTGTGCTCCGTGATTAAATCACGCGCCAGTGCTGATTAACGCTTCCATGATGCTCCTGTCATTCCGAGCGGAGCCAAGGAATCTCTGGATTTACTTTGGATAATCAGAGATGTCTCGCATCTGCTCGACATGCCAAACTAAAAGGGAATGAAACAGTTTGACGTCGCAATCGTCGGAGGCGGGCCGGCCGGATCAAGCTGCGCCGCATTTTGCGCGCTGGCCGGGCTGCGAACGCTCCTACTCGAGCGGGAAAAATTTCCGCGGGAAAAGGTATGCGGCGACTGTTTAAATCCCTCCTGCTGGCCAGTGCTCGACCGGCTTGGCCTCGCGCAGTGTGTGCGAGATTTGCAGCATGCGAAACTATTATGGGTCGAGTTCATCGCGATTGATGGCCAGAAATTGATAGTTGACCTTCCAGGCGGCGACGATTGCGAGATTTCTGTGAAACGCAGTCTCTTTGACGATCTCCTGCTGAGGCGCGCTGGTGCCCTCGGCGCGGACGTTCGCGAGCAAACCACTGTAAGCGGGTTGAGCAAGAACGGCGATTGGAAGATTGAAACTGTTTCCGACGAGACTTTTCAGACGCGGGTGTTGATAGGAGCAGATGGACGCAACTCGACGGTCGCGCGCTTGTGCAATTTACTACCGCGTACTGTTCGCGAACGCGTGGCGCTGCAAGCGCATGTACCGTTGCCGCGAGACTTTGGAAGGCGCGTTGTTCTGCAATTTCTGCCGGAAGGTTATTCGGGACAGGCTCCGGTAAATGAGACCGAGTTGAACCTTTGCCTTGTGGGGAGACCCCCTACGATGTCCCAATTGCGTCACTGGGCGGAACACCAATTCCAACTAACCGCTGATCAACCCTGGCGCACAATCACACCGCTGACTCGTTCGCCAGTTCCATCCGCTCATCGAAATCTCTTTTTCATCGGCGACGCCGCTCGCGTCGTCGAGCCATTCACAGGCGAAGGAATTTATTACGCGCTGCGCTCGGGCGAACTGGTTGCGACCGCCATCGTGAAAATCTTCCGTGGCGATAACCGGCAGTCAACCGTGCGTAATTTCGCTCGCACCCACGGCGACTTATATCGTGGACGGTTGTGGATCAATCGTCTCGCGCGCAAAGCAGTCGTGCGGCCGCATCTCGGGTCATCTTTCGTTCACGCAGCACGGCTTTGTCCATCGATCATGAAGTTGCTGACCGCGAAAATTGTGTTGCCGAACAGCCGTCATTCTGGGCGGCGTGAAGCGAAGCGGAACGAAGTCGAAGAATCCGGGTGAACAATCGTTTGGATTTGCGACGGGATCCTTCGACCTCGCCCGGGCTGACGGTGTTCAACGCGATTGCCGTGCGGCTTTCACTGTGTTGGCCATCAGCATCGCGATGGTCATCGGCCCAACGCCCCCCGGCACCGGTGTAATCGCGCTGGCCTTTTTCGAGACCTCGTCAAAAGCGACGTCGCCGACCAGGCGATAACCCCGCTCACTCGCAGCGTCTTCCACCCGATTAATTCCCACATCGATGACTACTCCGCCTTCGCGTACATGACCAGCCTTCACGAATTCGGCACGGCCGATCGCTGCAACAACGATGTCAGCCGAGCGCGTAATCTGTGGTAGATCGCGGCTGCGAGAATGCACCACTGTGACTGTGGCGTTGCCGTTTTTGTTTTTCTGCATGAGAAGAAGCGCCAGTGGTTTGCCAACGATCATGCTGCGGCCAAGCACCACGACATGGGTTCCATTGATCTCGATTTGGCTTTCGAGAAGCAAACGTTGCACTCCCAGCGGCGTGCATGGCACGAACCCGTTTGGGTCCTCAAGAACCAGCTTGGCGACGTTTTCCGGGTGAAATCCGTCAACGTCCTTGCGCGGATCGAGAGCGCGCACAATCGCTGCTTCATTGATGTGCTCCGGCGGCGGCGATTGAACAAGAATTCCATGAATGCTCGAGTCGCGGTTAAATTCTTCCACCCGACCGAGCAGTTCAGTTTGCGTGGTTGAAGCCGGCAGCTCGAGCTTTACTGAGTGCAGATGAAGCTCGCGGCACATCTTGTCCTTCGAACGCACATAAGCGCGCGAAGCTGGATTATCTCCTATGAGAATGACAGCAAGGCCAGGCGTGACACCCTTAGCTTTCAGTTCCGCAATTTCGCGGCGAAGCTCAAGGTAAACCTTCTCTGCGATCGCGCGGCCATCGATAAGCTTTGCCATGGTGAAAGCGCAACCCTGCCTGCGAGTACGCGCGACGCAAGCAAGCTTTCCTCTAGCCGCGTCCCTGTGGGACGCGCAACTTGTGCCTGCAAACACGACTCTCCGATCCGCTTAGCGTATTTCAACCAGCGCCATCATCCCCTCCTGCAACGCGAGGCGTTCAGCTTCGAATTCGTCGGGCGTGCTGGTTGGTTTCACATAATGCGGGGGGCTGATCACCACGCGCACTTTAGCAAATGGTTGCGGGATAATGAAACGGTCCCAGCTTCCCAGTCGCCAGCAGCGCGAATATTCCAAATTCATTGGCAACACTGGAGCACCGGATTTTTGTGCGAGGAAAACGATGCCTGGTCCAAGTTCGTAAGCAGGGCCACGCGGACCGTCCGGCGTTATGACCACATCGCGCCTTGATGCAAGCACGTCCGTAAGTTGAAGAATCGCGCTCGCGCCCAGGCGTGAACTGGAACCGCGAATCACCTCGTAGCCAAAACGGTGAATCGCGTCGGCGAGCAAATCACCATCGCGGCTGGCGCTGATCAGGGCAACGCCGCGACGATCGGGGAAAAAACGTCGCAACACCAACGGGAATATCAGCAATCGATTGTGCCAGAGTGCGCCGATGTAATTCTTAGTTACCGGTCTGCCGAGAATGCCCGCGCGATCGTCAACTTCGTAACGCAGTGTACGCTCCCAAATCCGTAGCAAACGAACTCCGAACGCGATCAGCCACCGCGCAAGCCTGCCTTCGATCTTCAACTTTTCTTACGCGACATTTTCGCCGATGCGCGTTCCTCTCCCCAACGGTATGCGCGCGAGTTCGGCAACCCAATTTGGTCGAGAATACGCCAAATGACGGTGTCCACGATTGCGGTAACGGAATTTGGACGGCTGTAGAACGAAGGAATCGCCGGGAGAACAATGGCGCCGGCTTCAAGTAGAGTCACAATATTACGCGCGTGAATCAAACTCCACGGCGTCTCGCGAGGCACGAGAATTAATTTCCGCCGTTCCTTCAGAAAAACATCGGCAGCGCGCAACAGCACGCTGTCGCTACAACCGGAAGCGATTCGCGCCAGTGTGGCCATCGAACAAGGGACAATCACCATTGCGTCGAAACGCGCCGAGCCGCTGACGAACGGCACGTTCATGTCACCTTCGGAATGTTGCGAAACCGCCGGAGGAATTTTGAAATCATCCAGCTCCTGTTTCGCGACCTCTCGCGCGTAAGCGCTCGTGACCAGATGCACCTCGTGCGCAACGCAATCAATCTGCGCAAGCAATCTTTGCAGATAGATCGCTCCACTTGCACCTGTTGCGGCGATCACCAGTTTCACAAGAGCGATAGATAATACGGCAGCATGTCCTGCCAGTAGTTCCAGTCGTGTCCGCGCCACTTCCCGTCATCGAGCCAATGCTTGATGCCTTTGGAATTCAAAATTCCGGATAAACGATAGGATTCGTCGCGCGTGTTGTCCCATTCTCCAGTGCCGATGATGATGGCCATATGGTTGTATTTCCATGGATCGGGCATGTTCGGGAGATATTCATACGGGCTGTTGAAGTAAATGTTGTCGTCGTGATAACCGTCGAAGAACGAGCTGATGTCGAATGAGCCGCTCAAGCTGACAAGAAGATTAACGGCGTCCGGATGACGAAAGGCAATGTTGGCCGCATGATACGCGCCCAGGCTCGCGCCGCAGGCTGCCACCCGCTGAGCAGAACATTCCCGCCGCGCAAGATCGAACACGTCGTGCACGATCACATTTTCGTACGCGTTGTGGGTCCGCATGCGGTCGGCCGGATGGATCGCTTTATTGTAGAAGCTTTGCGTATCGATCGCATCCGGGCAGTAAACTGTGATTCTGCCGTTGTCGACGAATGACGCCACGGAGCCGACCAAGCCGAAGTCCTTGTTTTCGTAATAGCGGGCCCCTGATGTCGGAAAGAGAATCAGAGGCAGACCGCGTTTGTCGCCGAAAACAAGCATTTCAAACTCGCGGTTTAGCCAGGGCGTGTACCATTTGATATACCGCTCGTTCATAAATTGGCGCGAGCATCTTGATGGCGAGCCAATGAAATCGCAAGCGAAAGGGTTGCACTACAGTTGATCTGCGCGAAGCATCTCGTTTTCGTGGCCAAACACACGCTTACTGGCAATATCAAACGACATCGCGCCTTTCACTCCAAGGTACTGGGAAATCGACGCGATGTGCTCGTCTACTTGCCTCCCGGTTATCGGCGTTTCTCATTGAGACGTTATCCGGTTTTGTATCTACACGACGGGCAAAACGTTTTCGACGCCGCCACGTCGTTTGCCGGAGTCGAGTGGGGAGTCGACGAAACCGCGCAGCGGTTGATACATCGAAAACTCATCGAGCCGCTCATCATCGTGGCGGTGGCGAACATCGGCGAAGAACGAGTTCATGAATACGCACCGACGCCGGCAGTGATCGAACCGAAAGATCACCCGAGAAAACAAAGCCGCGGCCTGGCTCGCATTTACGGACAATTCCTGATCGAAGAATTGAAGCCGTTCATCGACAGAAAATATCGAACCAAGCGGGAGGCAGAATTTACAGGGCTCGGTGGATCATCGCTCGGCGGCCTGGCCACGCTGGCGATCGGAATTTTTTATTCAGAGATATTCACGCGTTTAATTGTGATGTCCCCATCGATTTGGTGGGACGATTACGCAATTTTCCGGCTGGTGGGAATCTTGGGTGAAAAGCCGCCGCTAAAAATCTGGCTCGACACCGGCACGGCTGAGCCGGGCTGGGAATTAGCGCGTGAGTTATGCAAGTACCTAATCGAAAAAGGCTGGCACCCTGGTTTCGATCTAGCTTACCACGAGGTCAAAGGCGCCGATCACAACGAAGCAGCCTGGGCAGCAAGAGTCGAACCGGCGCTGCGCTTTTTATTTCCAGCGGGGACATAAAAGCGTATCTGGTCCACCAACCGGCGGCACGGCTGGGGGATTGGGCGGCAACGGTTCGGGTGGAGGTACAGGTGACGGAGGAACTGGTCTCGGCGGTGACGGAATCTCTGGCATTGTGTTCCGATTAGAGAATCGCTTTTACTGCAGCGGTTTGCCGTAAACTTGATAAACGCGAACAAGGCCGCCGATAAAATCCCAATCCTTTTGATACGAGAAAGCGCGATCGGGTGCGGACCAAGTGAGCTCGCGCGGCGACTCTGGATGATTAGGATCATAGACGAGATAACGGTCCTCTCCAGGATTCGGCAATGAAGATTTCAGCTTATAAATCAAGACCGAGTGATTGATGCTGAACCGGGGATACGTCGTCAGAAAAGCAACGAACAACTCGTCGCGCGCGAGGACCGCGTTCAAACGGGCGTGAGTCTTTTCTTGGTATCCCTGGCCCTCCTGAAAGATCATACGTGCATTGCTGATTCGAAAGTAACTCGGCCAGCCATGGCCGATGCTCAGTTGCACAAGTTCGCGGCGCGCCTTGCTCATTTCCTTGAGGTCCTTGTATCCCGGAAAAACAATTCGTTGATTTTCCGGCTAACGGCTCCGCCCAAGCCGGCTGGCGTGTCACAGCGCGAACCCGAGCTGCCAATGCTGTATCGTCTAACGCGGCGCTGCGCGGCTCGAAGCGCGCAAACTTTTTGAATTGCAAGGCTGTACGGGACATCACGAAGCAGTGACGATTATATGCATCTCGCTTCGTCGCAGAGGCTCGTCGCAACGAAGCGTGTCCTTCGTGGTATTCGAACACGGTTTGATTAGCAAACGCGAACGTGTCCCGGTCGAAATGGAATGGAGAGGGCCGGGCGTGCGCCAATGTGACAGCCGCAAAAACACCCAGCCAGGAGACCCCCATTGATTTGCCCCAACTCCTAAACATCACATCAGGAGCGAGCTGATACAGTTACGGTTTTGGCTTCGGAGAAAACACCGAGGCGCCGAAATTTTTGATATCGTTTCTCCAACAATTCTGGGATTGGAATTTGAGAAATTCGCTCCAAGTTGTGGCGCAGCGCTCCGCCAAGATTTGCAGCAGCAGAATCATAATCGCGGTGCGCGCCGCCCTCCGGCTCGGGGAGGATTTCATCCACGACCCCAAGTTTCAAGAGATTCTGGGCAGTTAATTTAAGGGCCTCAGCGGCTTCGGCGGCATGACGTCTGTCTCTCCACAAAATTGCGGAACAGGCTTCAGGACTGATTACCGAGTAGTAAGCGTTCTCGAAAATCAATACGTGATCTGCGACGCCAATGCCCAGTGCGCCTCCCGAACCGCCCTCGCCGATGACCGCCGCAATAACGGGCACGCGCAGCTTCATCATCTCACGAAGATTCACAGCAATTGCTTCTGAAATGTGGCGTTCCTCGGAGCCAATACCCGGAAACGCTCCTGGCGTGTCGATCAATGAAATCACCGGCATCCCGAACTTTTCACCCAGCCGCATCAGGCGCAGCGCCTTGCGGTAACCCTCCGGATGCGCGCACCCGAAGTTGCGCATCACATTTTCCTTTGTATTGCGGCCTTTTTGGTGAGTGATCACGACGCAACGTTGCGTGCCGAGCATGGCTACACCGCAAGGCATGGCACGATCGTCGGCAAAGCGGCGATCGCCGTGCAGTTCAACCCAGTTCGTAAAACACCGTTGAATGTAATCGAGCGCAAACGGCCTTTGAGTGTGCCGCGCAATCTGCACCCGCTGCCACGCCGTCAGGTTGTCGCAAACCTGTCGGCGCATTTCGCGCAGCTTTGCCTCAAGTTCTTTCACCGTCGATCCGAGATCGACATCGTGCTTCGTGGAATGGCTCTTCAAATCCTGCAGCCGCCGTTCCAGCTCAAAGATCGGCTTCTCAAAATCAAGCGGTTGCCATTCCATGAATCAGTTAAAACAGTTAAAGGGTTAAAAAGTTACAAGGCGCAGAAGTTTCAACACTGTAGTTCTTTCACCTTTCAACTCAGTCAACAATAGTCACAGGAGTGCGATTGTTCACAAGTGTGCTTAGCTCCTCCAGATCCGTGGCGGCGAGACCGAGGCCGGTCGGTGGAGGCGGTTGCTCAAGGTTGGGATGCGTTGAATCTGGCACCGCGTATAAAGTATAACCTGCCGCGCCTGCGAGTCGGATCCATTTTGTGCTGGCCAGGTATTCCTTGCTGCCGAGACCAACGCGTTGGCCCCCCTTCCAAGCCATCGTTTCGGCAACTTTTGTTGTGATTTTAGGTGGTTGTTTTTGCGGTAGCTTCGCCTCGCGCACGTGATATTGCTTGAAGAACATTCCGTGATTTAAAAGGACAATCAGGTTGGCTTTGCGTTGGATTATCATCGAAAAATCAGGATTTGAAATGAGCAGCCGCTCCCCAATCCGTAACATTGTCCGGCTCATGTTGTTCATCCGCATGATCATTTCTGGCGTCGTCTTCAGCTTGCGCGCTATCTTCGCCAGCACGTCTCCCGGTTTCACGATGTATTCGGTTTTTTCCGGAGATGGAAAACGCGACAGCAAAATTTCAGTGTTCACTTCTCCGAGTACATCTCGCGCTTCGTCGAGGTGTTTTCCGGCGGGATACTTTTGAATCAAGGCCATCAGCGCATCACGCGCTTCGGCGAGTTTTCCGTCCTCGCGCAGTTTAACCGCCGCCTGAAACTCCGGTAGGCTGACGTCCACAACGGGCGGCGGAGTGACTTCGCCGCGCTGCTCTTTCTTCACTTCGATTTCTTCTTTGACGAAGGTGTTGTAACCAAACCAGGCGGCGCTGCCGAAGATCGCCAGCGCCAGCAATAGGACGAAAAGCCATTTCATTATTTTGTCCTTAGCATGTCATGTTGAGCAGGAGCGAAACATCTGGGATTTATTTCTTTCCAACGTTGGACAAGGACGCTTTTTGAAACAAATCATCTGAGATTTTTCGCTTCGCTCAGAATGACAACGGACGCTCGGTAGGGGGATGTCCGCTGCTGCTACTGAGTCAGCAACACGCTGCCTCGGAATCGTCAGCCTTGTTCGGCCTCGCTCCCCGGGAAAAACCGATGCCAAAGCCGCCCAATGGTGGGTTCTTCCTGGTTAGTCCAGGTAAAATGACAATCCTGGCAGTAAAATTCTTTTGGAATTATTTTGAGCGCGCAAAGCACGCCGACGAGGGCAGGCGTCAAAAACTTCCGTGTCATCTGGGGATATTCAATATTTGAAGAGTTACATTGCGGACAACGAACCAGGGCAGCGGAGATGTCAGGGTCAGTTGCTTCCCAGTCGATCATAAGGCTTTGCGCCTTCTCGAAATCGTTGTCGTCCACCATGACTTTCGCGTTCGCCTGCGGCTTGGACATGAAACCGAACTCCTGCAATGGTGCCTCGTTGTGAACGTCGGCCTTGAGCCCTGCGTCTTGGAAACGCCGCTTTAGCTGACGCGCTTTGGCCGGATCATTGAACGTGGCAATGGTCACCATAAAGTCTCTCCATGCGCCGTGGCGCATGGATGTGATGAAACATCAAATCGCGGCGTAACGCAAGATTTTGACAATTTTCCTGATCCCGGGTTCGCATCCCTGGCCGGCGCGATCGGCGCTTAGGACACCGTTCGATACGGCGACTCAATGGGCGCGGGGAGGGAACCATTTGTAAAGCATCAAATACACTAGCACTCCGGTGATAGAGACATAAAGCCAGATGGGCATTGTCCAGCGCGCGATTCGCGCGTGCCGATCCCATCGGCGACGAAAAACCGGAATGAGCGTAAGAATCACCAGCGGTAACGTCACAAATGCCAGAAGAACGTGCGAGGCCAGCATCGGGAAGTAAACCGCGGCGAGCCATCCAGTGTATCCCGAAGATTTCTCGCCAACCTGCGCATGATAAGTGACGTAGCCGACCAGAAAACAGACAGACGAAGTCAAGGCTGTGATCATGCACACCATGTGACGACGCCACGCTCCGCGCCGGATGAAATACCAGCCCATGGAAATAAAGCCGGTGCTCACGAGATTACACGTGGCATTCACGGCAGGCAGATCGGATGTTGAAATCACGTTGAAGAGTTGAACCGTTAAGGCGTTAAATTGGTCTATCCCGCCAACGCTTCAACGGCTTTAACGTTTCACCTCACGCATGCCACTCGTTTTGGAACCAACCCAGGTTCGCGGTTCTACGCGAACTTCGCGATTGCGCCGGACGCGCCGTTTTGCCGTAATTGCAATCCGTCTAACGATTCTCACCGCAGTCGCTGCGGTCTTCGGCGGAGGCTATTATCTCGCGCGACGCGGATTTGGCCGTGAATGGCGCTACCGCGTCGTAGAAGAGCTACATAAACGTGGCGTGGAAGCGCAGATTGGACGGCTGACGTTGGATCCGTTTCGTGGTCTGGTCGCAAAACACGTGAGGATTTTCGATTACAAGAACCGCGAAAACACTCTGGCCCTGATCAGCGAAATCTCCCTCGACATCAATTACGCCGCGCTTATCCACAATGAACCGTTTCTCAACGCGCTGGATGTGCGTGATGCGCAAATTACGTTTCCGCTCAAGACCGCCGAGGGCAAAGCCGGTCGGGCGCAACTAACCAATTTTCGCGCACACGTTTATTTTCCGCCGGAACAAATTTACGTCAGCCAGGCGGAGGGAGTGCTTTGCGGGATTCGCGTGACTGCCAAGGGGCAGTTGATCAAACGAGAGAATTATCGGCCGTCGCGGTCGATTACGCCGGAAGAATGGCAAAAGCGACTAGCCATTGTGCAGCGGCTATTGAATGAACTACAAAAGTTCAGGTTCCCCAGCGGGCCTCCTTCGTTGCAATTGAACTTCAGCGGAGACATTGCAGAAATCGAAAAGGCTCACGTCGAAGCGACATTGCGCGGTGACCGATTACAACATGGCAGCTACGAAATCAGAGACCTCTCCGTTGCAGCCGAGTGGAAGAACCAGCGGTTGGATATCGCGCGCTGTGAATGGAGCGACAGCAAGGGAAGTTTCGCCGGACGTGCCGACTGGAACCAGGAAAGCAACACCGCCAAATTCCAGACTCGCAGCAGCCTTGATTTAAAGGCATTCCTGAATGCGTTCGGGGTTCGGGAACCGCTCGAAGGCATCGAATTTCATTCGCCGCCTATTTTCGAAATCGCTGGCTCGATAAATTTCGATGCGGGCGGATTTCGGCCGGACATCGTCGGGCACGCTGCGTTCGGGCAGTTCACGTATAAGAAGGTGCCGTTCTCTGAACTCGCAGCAGATTTTTCGTGGGATGGCGAGCGCACCTTCATTCGGGAACTGCGGGTGCGTCATCAAACCGGCCAGCTCAGGGCGGATCTCTTCTCTGCCCCGAATGATTTTCGACTCAACCTTGAGAGCACCATATCTCCCGATGCGATTCGTCCGCTTGTTCCTATCGAAGCGGATGAGTTTTTGCGAGATTGGCAGTGGCAACGTCCGCCTGCGGTCCGGATGACGATCCGTGCCACGGATCGCAATCCCGCGAGTTGGCAGGGCGACGGCACAGTTGTTTTGGGGCGGACGCGGTTCCGCGGAACATGGATGAACGGTGCCAATGCGAGAATTCGTATTGCCAATGGCGCGCTCAGTTGCGAAGACCTTCGCGTCACGCGCAACGAAGGCACCGGCTCCGGTAGTTTCACCTACGATTTCAAAAAACACGAGGTGCGGGTCTCAAACATCCGCAGCTCATTGTATCCAGCTGACGTGATTGTCTGGATTGACCCGAAGACTTGGAAGACTGTTGCGCCCTACAAATTCCGGCGTCCACCGAATGTAACCGCCAATGGTGTTTACCAGTTTCACGGTGGCAAAAACACGCATCTTGAGGTCAAAGTGGATGGCGCAGGGGGAATGGACTACGTCTTTCTAGGAAAGACTCTGCCGTTCGATCGCGTTTCGGCGCGATTGCTATTCACGAACGACCGCCTGCAAATTGGTGACGTTCGCACGGATGTTCTCGCCGGCACGCTTCGTGGAACTGCTGACATCTCGCTGGCTCGAACCGATCCAAAGTACCGGGCAACGCTGTCGGTGAGCGACATCAATTTCCCGCGCCTGACTGACTTGTACTACAACTACAAAACCGCACAGGGCCTGTTGCGGGGCACTTATGAATTCACCGGCCTGGGCAGTGATTGGCGCACGATGCGGGGCAACGGAAAGGTGGAAGTAAGTAATGGCGATGTTTTCGCCATACCAATTTTCGGGCCGCTCTCGGGAATTCTGAACAAAATCGTGCCCGGGAGCGGCTACAGCATCGCACGCAACGCTACCGCGGATTTCAAGGTCGAGAACGGCGTCATTCACACAGATGATTTCGAAGCCACGGGCGCGCTCTTCAGCATGCTTGGTCACGGCGATATTCATTTTCTCGACGACAAACTGGATTTCACTTTGCGGCTGGACATGAAAGGCCCCGGCATATTGCTCACGCCGATGTATAAGCTTTTTGAATACGCCGGCACGGGCAGTCTCAAAAAACCTGACTGGCACCCAGCGGTGTTGAGCAGCCGATAGTGAACAGAACTGAAACGGTAAAGCGGCGGAACGGCGAAACGCAGCCTTCACCGGTTCGGCGGCTTCGCAAATCGACGATCCATCCAGTTCTTCTTGGCGCGCACATGTCCATCGGAGGCGGCTTACGCATGGCGATTGAGCGCGCGCGGTCGATCCGGTGCACGGCCATGCAGATCTTCGTGAAGAACAATATGCAATGGTTTGCCAGACCGCTGAGCCAACAGGAAATCCGCACTTTCCTCGATCATGCACAACGCGGCGAATTGTTCTCTGTGTTTGCGCACGCCAATTATCTCGTCAACCTCGCCGCGACGAATCCGCAATTTCACGCCAATTCCATTCGCGCGCTTTCGGAAGAACTGGTCCGCGCAGATCAACTTGAATTGCCATTTCTGGTATTGCACCCGGGAGCGCATCTCGGTGCAGGCGAACAAGCTGGTTTGGAAAAGATCGTCGATTCAATCAACGATGTGTTTCGAAAAGTTCCGAAAGTGAAAACGAAAATCGCGCTCGAGATTACAGCCGGCCAGGGTTCGTGCATCGGTCATCGATTTGAGCATCTCGCGCATATTATGCAGAACGTGCGCGAACCGGAGCGATTGGGCGTCTGTCTCGATACCGCCCACCTGTTCGCCGCGGGTTACGACATCAGCAGCGAACATTCGGTACGAAAGACGTTTCGCGAATTCGATCGGATCATCGGCCGCGATCGTCTGGTCGCGATTCACGTGAACGATTCGAAGACAGAGCGCGGTTCACGAGTAGATCGACACGAGCACATCGGAAAGGGCCGGATCGGCCTGGATCTTTTCCGCTTCATCATGCGAAGCCCGCGTTTCCACAAAATCCCGAAAGTACTCGAAACCCCAAAGGGGAAAGACCTCGTTGAGGACGTGATGAATCTAAAGACGCTGCGACGATTGGCGGAAGGGAGGCTGCGCTAAAAACCCTGTTACTCTGCGCGGAGCGAAGCGCAGTCGAAGAATCCACGGCCATAGCCAGAGTGGTGCAACGGGATCCCCAACTTTGCTCGGGATGACGGCACCGAATCAATTTATGAGCCGAATCGTAAAAGGATACCGATAGAGCTGTCCCTCTCCGGCTTTAACGGATGCGATGATGACAAGGACCGTATTCAACACCCAAAGCGCGATCAAAATCGGAATGCCTATCAGGAAGATGCAGAGAACCACGGCGACGGCATCGTAAATCAGCATCGAGATCTGAAAGTTGAGTGATTCCTTTCCATATGCGTCTATTTCCGGCGAGTCGCCGCGTTTCATGAGCCAAACGACGAGCGGTCCGAGAATGTGGCCAAGGAAATGAAAAAACAATCCGAGCAATGCGCTGGCGTGGCAGAGAACACACCACGTGCGGACATCGGGTGATGTTGATTGAGGCGGCGGAGTTGGTGTTTGATCCATATTTATCCCTTCGCTTGCATCTTACAACGACTGCCCGCTGGCAACAGAAGAGCAAGAAAAAAATATCCGACTATTCTGTCTTCACCCGCTCGATGCAGGCGCCGAGTTCGCTCAACTTTTCGTCAAGATGTTCATACCCGCGGTCGATGTGATAGACGCGGCTTACTTCCGTGACTCCATCTGCTTTCAATCCAGCGAGCACCAGCGCAGCGGAGGCGCGCAAGTCGCTCGCCATTACCGGCGCACCGAGAAGATGATCCACTCCGTCGATCACCGCAGTGGCGCCATCCAGGCGGACCGTCGCTCCCATGCGCTTTAATTCAGCCACATGCATGTACCGCTGCGGGAAAATATTTTCCGTCACTGAACTGGTGCCTCTGTTCGTCGAAAGCAATGCACACATTTGCGCCTGCATGTCAGTCGGGAAACCAGGATAGGGTTCGGTCACTATTTCCAGCGCACTGGCATCACCGTTGGGCAGAATCGAAATGGAATCGGTTGCGATATCGATGGCATAACCGCAGCGTGCGAGGGCGTCGGTGACCGCGCGCACATGTTCCGGTTCCACGCGTTTCACCGTGACTCCGTCGCCGGCGATCGCACCGGCCACCAGGAATGTACCGGCTTCGATTCGGTCCGGGATCACACGGTGTTCCGCACCGTGCAACTCACGCACGCCTTCGATTACAATCCGGTCCGTCCCCGCGCCTTCGATCTTTGCGCCCATTTTGTTGAGGAAATTTGCGAGATCCACGACCTCGGGTTCGCAGGCTGCTCCCTCGACGATGGTAACGCCGTCGGCTAACACGGCTGCCATCATTACGTTGTCTGTGCCGAGCACAGTTGGACCGAATGCGCCGTACATGCCGATCTTTGCGGCGCGAAGTTTGGGCGCGAAAACTTTAATGTCGCCGCCCTCCACGCGCACGGCAGTGCCGAGCGCTTCGAATCCTTTCAGATGCAAATCAATCGGCCGGTCGCCAATTACGCAACCACCCGGCAAAGCGACGGTCGCTTCCTTGCACCGACCCAGCAGTGGTCCAAGAACACATACTGACGCGCGCATTTTTCGAACAATGTCGTATGGCGCAACCGAATTGATCTTTTCCGAGGTGACACTCACGTTGCCGCTGGCGCGTTCCACTTGCGCGCCGAGGTGCATCAGGATTTGCAACATGTAATGCGTGTCGCTCAGGTCCGGCACGCCATGGACGAGGCAAGTGTCGCGCGTGAGCAATGTCGCAGCGAGGATCGGCAGGGAGGAATTCTTTGAGCCGCTCACCTTTATCGAACCGGAGAGCCGACGGCCGCCGTGGATCAGAATTTTATCCATACCTCGCGAACAGGAAGCGTGTCACACCTGAGTAATCGTTTTCCGTCCAAATGTCGCGGTAATTTTTCTCCGCAAGCGCCGCGACGAGCATCTCGCTCTGGCCGATTCCGATCTCCAGCGCCAACATCCCGCGGGGCCGAAGCCGCGACGGTGCCTGCACAATCAATTCCCGCACCAATTCGTCGCCGCGCACGCCTGCGAAAAGCGCAACGTCAGGATCGTGCAAAACTTCACGAGAAAGCGTTTGCCGTTGTTCCTTCGAAACGTAGGGAAGATTTGCGATGATCAGATCGAATGTTCCTGCCACATTTTCGAGAAGATTGCTTGGCAGAACTTTGACACGATCGGCCAAGCCCAGCCGCCCGGCATTTTCCCGCGCGAGTGCGAGAGCATCGTCCGAAATATCGACTGCAACGATTTCAGTCTCGGGAAATTTCGCCGCCAGACTGAGCGCGATCACGCCGCTGCCGGTTCCAACATCCACGATGCAAGAATGTGCAGTTTCAGATCGGAAATTTGAAATCAAAAGTTCGACGAGTTGCTCGGTTTCGGGTCGGGGCACCATCGCACGTTTGTCGCAAACAAAAGTGTGCCCGCAAAACTCGACGGTGCCGAGCAGATGCTGAAGCGGTTCGCCTGCGCCGCGACGCTTCACCAGAAGGCGCAACGGCGCGAGTTCCGATTCATTCAAGTGGCGCTCGAATTCTAAGTATAACTCGATTCGTTTCCGTTGAAGCACATGTGCCAGCAAGTGCTCTGCATTTAAACGTGGACTCTCGACCTTGTGCTTCTGGAAATAGCTCGTTGTCGATTGAAGCACTTCGATCACCGTCATCTGGCAAGTTAGATGCAGATCATGTGCCTTACGTAACGGTTTTTCTCTGCGAGCTGTTTGCGGCAGAAATTGCGCATCTGGCCGCTGCGGTGACCAGCATGCTGCATGCGTGTGCTCCCAGAATTTGCGAAGCGAGTCGCGATCTGGAATTGTCTCCAGTGGGTTCAAGGATCGCTAAAAAACAACGCCTTTTCGCTGCGGCGCGGAATGATTGCGTTGAGATTCGCGGCGCGCGCCAGAACAATCTTAAGGGGATCGATGTCGATCTTCCGCTGGGGAAGTTGACTGTCATCACAGGGCCGAGCGGCAGCGGCAAATCGAGTCTGGCGTTTGAAACGATTTACGCCGAGGGCCAGCGACGCTATGTCGAAACATTCAGCCCATACATGCGGCAATTCCTGGATCGCATGGACAAACCGCGCGTGGACGATATTCGCGGCATTCCGCCGGCAATAGCCATTGAGCAAGCGAACTCGGTCAAGACATCCCGCTCGACGGTCGGCACAATGACCGAGATCAACGATTACTTGAAGCTGCTGTGGCCGCGCATTGCCCGAGCGTTCTGTCCGAACTGCGGCCGAGAAATTCGTCCCGAATCCGCGCGATCAATCGCGGAGCAGATTCTGCGCGACTTCGTCGGCAAGAATATTGTCATCACGTTCTGGGTTTCCGTCCCGGCGAAAACGGAGCCACGAAAGTTCTTCGATTTTCTGCAGCAGCAAGGATACCTGCGAGTTTGGATCGACAATCAGGTTGTGCGTGTGGACGAAGCCGATCCAAAAACCAAGCGGCTCGGCACGCGTGTGCAGGTCATTCAGGATCGCATCGCTATCACTGAAGAAAATCGCGGGCGCTTGATCGAGGCAATCGAGACCGCGCTGCGCTTCGGCAAAGGCCAGGTGAATGTGATTCCAATCGCAGGAAATGTTCAACATCGAACCGATCACGGATCACAAACCATAGATCACGTTCCCTTCTCGACCGGTTGGCACTGTGCGTATTGCGATTTGGACATTCGTCCACCGACGGTCGGCCTTTTCAGCTTTAACAATCCGCTGGGTGCCTGTCCGGAGTGCCGCGGGTTTGGGCGCACCATCGCGATTGATCTTAACAAGGCGATCCCTGATCGGAGTCTCAGCATTAAACAAGGCGTGGTGCGCGTTTTTCGCGGCGCCGAGTTTGGTGAATCACAGAAGGATTTGCTGCGCGCGTGCGCCCGCGACGAGATCGATATCAACGTTCCATTCGAGGAATTGCCCAAGGCCGACCAGAATTTCGTCATCGAAGGTGAGAAACGATCAGGCGAATACACCGATGAAGATTACGAAGACGACCGGTGGTACGGCGTGCGCGGTTTTTTTCGCTGGCTCGAAAGCAAAACGTACAAAATGCACGTGCGAGTATTGCTTAGCCGTTACCGCGCCTATATCACCTGCCCAAAATGCCTCGGGGGACGTTATCAACCCGAAGCGCTCAACTACAAAATCTGCAGCGCGCACGCGCCTCGCCTGCCGCTTTTGTCGCGCTCGCCGGAAACATTCCTTACCCTCCCCGAATTCCAAGGGCTCTCGATTTCCGACGCTCGAGATGTTCTCCGCGCGATTGAGGTTTCGCCTAACGATAAGACCGCTCAGATGCTCCGCGACGAAATCTGTGCGCGCCTAAATTATCTCTACGAAGTCGGCGTCGGTTATCTCACTCTCGACCGGTCCACGCGTACCTTGAGCGGCGGTGAAGTCCAACGGGTGAACCTCACCACATGTCTCGGGGCGTCGTTGGTAAACACCTTGTTTGTCATGGACGAACCGAGCATCGGGCTACATCCGCGCGATGTCGGTCAATTAGTGCGCGTGATGCATAATTTACGTGACAAAGGCAACACCCTGCTGGTGGTCGAGCACGAGGAGCAAATCATCCGCGCCGCGGATAACCTGGTTGATCTCGGTCCGGGCCGCGGCGAACACGGCGGTGAGCTCATGTGGAACGGTGGGCTCGACGATTTTCTCGCCAGCGATCATTTGCGATTGGGGAGCGCGGACGCCTCGCGAGCCAGCGAGAAAAGAGCGGCGGAAGGCGCACGCGCTTCCCAATCACTGACGCGCGATTACCTAACCGGCCGCAAATCAATCCCGATCCCAAAATCGCGCCGAAAATCGAATTCGTCGGTTAAGATTCTCGACGCGAGAGAGCACAACCTGAAGAACGTCGATATCGAACTGCCGCTTGGCGTCTTTACCTGCGTAACCGGCGTGTCCGGCTCCGGCAAATCCACTCTGATTCACGATGTGCTGTACCGGAATCTGCTACGCGCCAAAGGACAATCCTCCGTTCAGGAGCCGGGCGCGTGCAAATCGATCACCGGCGCGCGCCGAATCGGCGACGTTGTGATGGTGGATCAGTCGCCGCTCGCGCGCACACCGCGTTCGACTCCGATCCTTTATCTCGGCTTGTTTGATCAGGTCAGGGCATTATTCGCCGCGCAACCGGAAGCACTGGCGCAGGGACTAACGGCAGGCGGATTTTCATTTAACTCCGGCAACGGCCGTTGCGAACGTTGCTCGGGCACAGGTTACGAAAAGATCGAGATGCAATTCTTGAGCGATCTTTATGTGCGCTGCGCCGAATGCGAAGGCAGACGTTTCCAGCCGTACGTGCTGAAGGTGCGCCTGCACGGAAAATCCATTCATGATGTTCTTGAACTCACGATCAGCGAAGCCATTCAGTTTTTTGCCGAAAACGGGGACGATGGCGGGTCGAAGATTTCGGCCGGACTTAAAGTGCTCGAAGAAGTTGGGCTTGGTTATCTGCGACTCGGCCAGCCGTTGAACACGCTTTCCGGTGGCGAATCGCAACGGCTGAAGCTGGTAGGGCATTTGACTGAGACGGAAAACAACGAGCATCGAACCGATTGGCAAAACGCAACTCCGATAAGTCGCGAGCACGCGACGAATGTCGGCGTTGGCAATCTGTTTATCTTCGACGAGCCAACCACTGGACTGCATTTCGATGATGTGGCGATGCTGCTGCGGTTATTTCAGCGGCTGGTGGATCGCGGACATTCCCTCGTGGTGATCGAGCACAATCTCGACGTGATCAAGTGCGCCGATTGGATCGTCGATCTCGGCCCGGAAGCTGGTGACGAAGGCGGTGAAGTCGTCGCCGCCGGAACGCCTGAGCAAATCGCGCGCGTTGAGAAATCGCATACTGGAAAATTTCTCGCACAAGTTCTGGGGAACGTACGCGGCTCGCGGGCTGTTTTCGGCGCCTCGCCGAAAAGCATTCCAGGACATGGCAATTACTTCGATGGCGAAGAAGAGTTCGGATTACGTGTGGCCGAAGAACCGTTCGCCGAGGCGGCGAACGGAGCAAGCGAGCCGCGTGCGCTTCCCGACTCGCAGAAGAATGGTGCGATCCATGTTTATGGCGGGCGCGAGCACAATCTCAAGAACATTCATGTCGCAATTCCGCGGGAGCAGCTGGTAGTGATCACCGGGCTTAGCGGCTCCGGGAAATCTACGCTCGCGTTCGACATTTTGTTTGCCGAGGGGCAACGCCGTTTTCTCGACAGCATGTCGCCGTATGCGCGGCAATTCGTGGAGCAACTCGAAAAACCTGACGTCGATCTGGTGAGCGGATTGCCACCGAGTGTTGCAATCGAGCAGCGCATCACGCGCGGTGGAGGCAAATCGACGGTTGGCACGGTGACCGAGGTTTACCATTTCCTCCGGCTGTTGTTCGCAAAAACCGGAACGCAGTTTTGTCCTGACTGTAATTTGCCTGTCGCAAAACAGAGCATCCAATCAATTGTGAAACAGATAGAGATGTCTGCGAAGCACGGCCCGCTGAAGGTGCTCGCGCCTCTAGTCAAAGCGCGCAAGGGTTTTCACACCGAAGTCGCGCACTGGGCGGAACGGCATGGGTTCGATGCGCTTTATGTGGACGGAAAGCTCGTTCCGATCGCACACTTTCGGAAACTGGAACGTTTCAAAGAACACACCATTGACGTGGTCGTTGGCGTGATCGATCGGCGGCGAATCGCGAACGCACGCGACGTTGCGCGACGCGCACTGGAGATTGGCCGCGGCACAGCGCGTCTGCTCGATTCAAAAAATCGACTGACAGTGATGAGTACGGAGATGAGCTGTCCAAACTGTGGCCGCGCCTTTGAGGAGCTCGATCCGCGTTTATTTTCGTTCAATTCACCCCATGGCATGTGCGAAGAATGCGGTGGATTTGGCGAAATCTGGGACAAGAATTTCCAAACAGGCAGCGACCGCGACGGGGAGTCGGTGCTGGAGAACGAGCTCGCCGCAGAACGCGAATCGGAGTGGATCGAGGAAGGTGAAGCGCGCGAATGCCCAAGCTGTCACGGCTCACGGTTGAACGCTACGGCGCGACACGTGCACGTGCAGGGCTTTACCATAGATCAATTCACGAGCCTTTCGGCTGGCGACGCAGCGCGGACAGTCGAGAAGCTAAAATTCAAAGGAACGGATCAGACGATAGCCGCTGGCCTCATTCCCGAAATTCAGCAGCGACTGCGTTTCATGGAAAAAGTCGGACTCGGTTACCTTGCGCTTGGACGTTCGGCGAAAACATTGAGCGGAGGCGAGTCGCAGAGAATTCGTTTGGCTGCGCAGCTTGGTTCGAATTTGCGCGGCGTTCTTTACGTGCTGGATGAGCCAACCATCGGCTTGCACCCGCGCGACAACCTTCGCTTGCTCGAAACGCTCACCGCGCTTCGAAACAAAGGAAATTCGCTGATCGTCGTCGAGCACGACGAAGAAACGATGCGCCGCGCCGATCATATTCTCGATCTCGGCCCGCGCGCGGGAATTCACGGCGGCGAAGTTGTAGCAGCCGGGACGTTGCGTGAGATCGAGAGAAATCCAGATTCCGAAACAGCCCGGTGTCTAAAATCGCCGCTCTGCCATCCCATCCGGGGGTCGCGCCGGTCATTGAGGAATGTGGAAAACTGGATCGAGATTCGCGGCGCGCGCGCGAACAATTTGAAGAATATCGATGTCCGCTTCCCTGTCGGGCGGCTTTCGGTGATTACCGGAATTTCCGGCTCGGGGAAGTCGACGCTGATGCATGATGTAATCCTTCCAACGGTTCGCACATCTCTGGGGAGCGCGCGCGCGCCGCGATCGCGGACTTCCTCTCCGTTAGCCAAGGACTCCAAATTGTATTTTAAGGAAGGCCTGTTTCGGCGCGACGCCGAAACCAACACGCAAAACGCGTGCGCTACCCAAATCGCCGCCGTGTACGAAGTCGATCAATCGCCGATCGGCAAAACCTCGCGATCAACACCGGGCACATACGTAAAAGTATTCGACGAGATTCGAAATCTTTACGCACAACTGCCGGTCTCGCGCGTGCGCGGCTATTCTGCGAGCCGGTTTTCGTTCAATGCCGAAGGCGGCCGCTGCGAGACGTGCAAAGGCCAGGGCGTTATCAAGCTGGAAATGAATTTTCTGCCCAGCAGTTATGTGCCGTGCGAAGATTGTCACGGTCGCCGTTACAATCCCCAGACGCTGGAGGTTCTGTATAACGAAAAATCGATCGGCGACGTGATGGACATGACGATCGAGGAGGCGGCGCAATTCTTTTCAGCGCATCCGAAAATCGACCGGCCGCTGTCGCTCCTGGTCGACACCGGCCTCGGGTATCTCAAACTGGGGCAACCGAGTCCGACATTAAGCGGCGGCGAAGCGCAGCGACTCAAGCTGGTTACGCAGCTAAAACGCGGAGTCAGTCGCGCGGCAGACGAGCGGATTCGAAAAATGCGCAAACCGGGATCCACATTGTATTTGCTCGAGGAACCCACCATTGGCCTGCACATGGCCGACATTGAGCTGCTGCTCAATGTGCTGCATCGCCTCGTTGACGAAGGCAACACCGTGATCGTGATCGAACACAATCTCAGTATCATCGCGGAAGCAGATTACATCGTCGATCTCGGGCCGGAAGCAGGTGAGGCTGGCGGTGAAGTGGTAGCCATCGGAACGCCGGAACAGGTGGCGAAAAATCGTGTCAGCCGCACGGCGCCATTTTTGCGAAAGGTTTTGCACACACCGCGTCCGAAAGCCGCGCTGTCATCTTGAGCGGAGCGAAGCGGAGTCGAAGGATCCCGCAAAACAAGCTTTCGTTTATGCAACGGATTCCTCGACTTCGCTGGGAATGACAGCCACAATCGCGCCGCAAATGCTCGCTTACTATTTGCACAGTCTCGATCCGATCATTTTCCGGATCTATGACAACGTCGGACCGCGATGGTATGGACTCGCTTATGTGCTGGCGTTTGTGTCCAGCTATTTTCTCTTCGTTTGGCTGTCCAAGCGCGGATACTCCGATCTGCCGCCGCAATGCGTGGGCGATTTCATTACCGGCTGCGCTCTGTTTGGCGTGATTGTTGGCGGACGTCTCGGCTACGTTTTTTTCTACAAGCCGGAAATGTTGCGCGAGCCGCTGTCGATCTTGCGCGTCTGGGAAGGCGGCATGTCGAGTCACGGCGGGATGCTGGGCATATTACTATTCACGCTTTACTACGCGCGCCGTCACAAAATTTCGTGGCTGAACCTTGGTGACAATCTCGTCGTAACGGCGCCCATTGGATTGTTCTTCGGACGATGCGCGAATTTCATTAATGGCGAACTTTACGGACGGATCACGAATGTTCCCTGGGCGATGCAATTCCCGAAGGAACTGCTCGATCATCCTCAGGAAGCCGAACGCGCAGTCGCAGCTTCCGTGCGAATCGATCCATCGTTGACCACGCCCGATGCCATCATTGGCGCGGTGCGTAGTCAGTCAGACGTCGCGAATGCGCTGCGGTCGATTCTGTCGCCGCGCCATCCGTCCCAGTTGTATGAAGCGTTCTTCGAAGGGATCGCTTTATTCGCGATATTGTGGTTTGTCCGGACGCGCACGCGCCAGCCCAACGGAGTTTTGACGGGGTTGTTTTTCATTTGTTACGCGATTTTTCGCATCGTGGTTGAAAATTTTCGCGAACCCGATGCGACATTGATCGGTCCCTTTACGCGCGGCCAGTTCTTTTCATTTTTCCTGATTGCCATCGGTCTCGCGTTCATCGTTGCGGCGAAGAAGCACCCGACATTTCCAAAAAGGCAAGTAGTCATTCCGAGCGAAGTCGAGGAATCCCGTGGTGGAACGCGAAGGTAGCTTTGCGGGATCCTTCGGCTCTGCTTTGCTACGCTCAGGATGACATCGCGTTTGGGGTGGCGTTTCTGCAAAACGGCATTATTACTTATCCCGGTGACGCGGGAATGCTCGTTCCGGAAATCTTAGCTGCCGGCGGCGGTCTGCTGTTTGCGTTCGATCACGCGACGATCGCAGGGAAAATCGTTCTCACTCTTCTTGCCGTCGTATCGATCTTCAGTTGGTCGATCATGATGACGAAACTGCGCGTGATCCGCTTCGCGCGAAAACAGAACGCGGGGTTTCTCGCTGCGTTTCATCAGGATCGGCAGCCGCTCCGTCTATTTCAGAAAAACGCGCACTTTCCCGGCTCGCCCGTTTTCAATGTGTATCGTGCCGGGTGCGAGGAAATGACATTTCATCTGCTCGGGTCAGCGGAAGTGGATGAGACATTTCGCGCGCGGCTGGAGATAGCGGACAAAATTTCGGCCGCGCAGATGGGCGCGGTCAACGCGGCTATGGAACGTGCCGTCGGCGAGACAGCGCTTTCACTAGAATCGCAGATGATCCTGCTCGCGACAGCGGTCAGTGGTTCACCATTTCTTGGATTGCTCGGCACGGTTTGGGGTGTGATGGACGCGTTCACCGGAGTGGCCGAAGCAGGTTCGCCAAACCTTGTCGCGATGGCACCCGGCGTATCCGGCGCACTCATCACGACCGTTACCGCACTGTGTGTCGCCATACCGGCGATGTTTGGTTACAATTTTCTGGTCACCAGCATTCGCGGAATCATTGTGGAGATGGATAACTTCGCCGCCGAACTCGGGTCCGAGCTTGAACACAAATACGTCGATCACGGCTCGCGAGATTCGGCCTTTCGCAGATGAGACGTTACTCGCAGCGCCAGAGTCTCTCGACATTGAGCGAGATCAATATCACGCCATTGCTCGATCTGGCTTTTGTGCTGCTGATCATTTTCATGATCACCACGCCGTTGCTCGAAAGCAGCATGAACCTGGTCATCCCATCCAGCGGCGCAAAGAATCCGCCGATCAACATTTCGCAGGTGCAAACAGTCTCGATCGATCGCAACGACAGCATCCGATTTAACGATCAGGTGCTGGACTTGGAGGCGCTCAGTGCCCGGTTGGTGCAGTTGAAACAAACGAGCCCGAATATCGCCATCGTGATTCGACCCGATCGCGATTTGCCCGTGCAAAAACTGATTGCAGTCATGGACGCATTGCAACGAGCGGAAATCACGAAGGTTGGGATCGCCACGAAAGCGGAGTAGATGTCGAAAGACCCGGCTTCGCGGAGCTACGGCGTGGCAACCGGACGTTTTTGGCGAAATGTCGTCCTGATCGCCCTGGCGCACATTGCGCTCATTGCGGGACTGATCCGCTGGAGTGTGGCAGCGAGGGCTTCATCCAATCCAGAGAGCATTATGTGGTTGGGAAACGCTGCAGATCTCGCAGCCGGTGAACCAGAAGACCAGGCATCACCAGCCGAGCATGTAAATCCTGCGCCTGAACCGCTGAAACGCGACGAGCCGGAAGAAGAAGAACCTGCCGTGACCACCGCGAAAAGCGAAATCGAATTACCCTCACCGACGACCAAGCCGGCGACAACAGCGGCACCTACGCCAAGGCCGGCAGTAACGGCCACACCACACCCGAAGCCAACTCCAAAGCCAGTACGCCGGCCGACACCAAAGAAAACGCTCGTGGCCAAAGCTTCCCCTAAACCGTCGCCAA
The DNA here is from genome assembly GCA_963776065.1 of uncultured Verrucomicrobiae bacterium. Taxonomy (GTDB): domain Bacteria; phylum Verrucomicrobiota; class Verrucomicrobiia; order Chthoniobacterales; family UBA10450; genus Udaeobacter. Next base: position 59,313 of record CAVZLJ010000005.1, read on the forward strand.
AAACAAAGCCGCGCCTGACGAAAGACAGCGACAAGTCAGAGGAAACTAAGAAAGGCGTGCCGACAAAGAACGAATCGCCGTCTCAACGTGGCAGCGGAAAAGTGGGATCAACGGACAAAAACGGGAGTGCTGGCGGCGGAAGCAGCGCGTCGGAGTTCGGCTGGTATGGCAACATGCTGCATGATCGTTTCTACCGCGCCTGGATTCAGCCGACCACGAATGTCGTCACGGGCACAAAGATTTCGACGCTGGTCAAGCTTCGAATCGAGAAGGACGGTCGCGTTTCCAAATTCGAGGTCATCAGGCCGTCCGGGAACATCGCCGCAGATGAATCGGTTAGAGTGGTCGCGAAGCAAGTCACGCAGGTTGACCCGCCCCCAAACGGCCTATTCAAGGGCGACCACTACGACGTAAAAATTAATTTTGAACTGAACACAGAAAAGAAGACGGAAGACTGACAGAACCGATTCGCGTTACACAACAAATTTCTGTTCGATCAGCTGATGCAGATGGTCGCCTATGGTCGGGTGATTGAGCCGCTGGATGACTTCGTCCAGGAAGCCGGTCACGATGAGACGCTGGGCGACCTTTGTGGAGATGCCGCGGGTGCGCAGATAAAACAGTTCGTCCTCATCTACTTGGCCTGACGTAGCGCCATGAGTGCAACGGACGTTGTCGGCGAGAATCTCCAAGCCCGGCATCGAGTTGGCTTCGGCGTCGTCGCTCAGGAGAAGATTGCGAACTTTTTGATACGCGTCAGTGAAATGGGCGTGCGGTTCTACGCGGATGAGACCGCCGAAAGTCGTGCGAGCGCGATCGTCGAGCGCATTTTTGTAAAGAAGATCGCTCGCGGTGTGCGGTGAGACGTGGTCCTGCAACGTGCGGGCATCGAATTCCTGCTGGTGTTTCGCGACCGCGACGGCGAGCAGATCGCTTCGACCGCCTTCGCCGATGAGCCGGCTCAAACTTTCGAAGCGCGAATACTTCGCGCCCAGATGCAAATTCAGGCTCATCGCAGAGGCATCGTGATCGACTGTCGTCGAGTTCATTTGTAACGCGATGACATTTTCCCCCAGTTTTGCGCGCACACGTAGGTCACTTTCGCGCCCGGGCCGGCGATGAGATCGTTCACACCACAGGCAAACCCGGCAGCACGGTGATCGCACGAGCGGAAATGCTCGATGACGGTGACCTTCGCGAGTTCGTCCGCGACGAGCAGCAAATGCGGGAACACCGACATGTTGTCATGACGCAGCCAATGAAAAATTTCGATCGGCAATTCGATTTCGACGCCACGCGGCACGAACAGAAATGTTCCCGATGAAACCAGCGCTTTGTGCAACGCGGCGAACTTGGCCGAGCCGAGCTTCGCCGGCAGTCGACATGAAATATTTCCGGAACAGATCGGCGTGCTCGACCATGGCGCGCTCGAGCGGTTGAAAAATTACGCCGCGTTTTTTCAGATCTTCGGAAACGACATCGCGCTCGATCAGTTGATCGTTCGCGAAAACCAGTCGAGCCGCGTACTTGATCGAGCCCGCGCGAATACTTCAGAATATTTTTGCGGTCTTCTTCGGAAAGCGGCGCACTGATTTGGAACGGTGTCAGATCGAGAAGATCCGACATTCGAGAATCGCCAGGCCTGATCTTTTCGGGTCGGCGTCGGCAAGCGATTCGAATTGTTTCCACGCTTCGCGCTGTTGATCGCGAAACCAATCGGGAAATTCGCGCAATTCGCTCGGGCCCGGAGAGAATCGATGCCGGCTTGTTGACTTGATCGTGGTGACTAACGACATCTTGATCTTAGTAACGCGAACGGCGATCACAGACCGCCGCTACGAAGAATTCGGTAGGCGCGACACGTTATCCGACCGAGCCTTCCATCTCCAGCTCGATCAGGCGCTTGAGCTCGACGCTGTATTCCATCGGGAATTGGCGGACGAGATCGTTAACGAAACCGTTCACGCTCAAGCTCATGGCCTGCGCCTCGCTGAGGCCGCGCTGTTGCATGTAGAAAATTTGCTCGGCGCTCACCTGGCTCACGCTGGCTTCGTGCTGAACGGCGTTGCCGGTGCCGCGCACGGTGATCGCGGGATAGGTGTCGGTGCGCGACGTCGAGTTGATCAGAAGCGCGTCGCACTCGGTGTTGTTTTTGCAATTCTTGAGATGCTTCGGCACGTGCACCAGGCCGCGATAAGTGGCGCGGCCTTTGCCGATGGAGATCGATTTGGAAATGATGTTCTGACGTCGTCTCGTCGGCGGCGTGAATCATCTTCGCGCCGGTGTCCTGGTGCTGGCCGTCGTTGGCGAGCGCGATGGAGAGAACTTCGCCGCGCGCTTTGCGGCCCTTCATGATCACACCCGGATATTTCATGGTGAGGCGCGAGCCGATGTTGCAATCGATCCATTTCACCTCGGCGTTTTCGTGGGCGAGACCGCGTTTGGTGACGAGATTGAAGACGTTCGACGCCCAGTTCTGCACAGTGATGTACTGAATCTTCGCGCCCTTCAGCGCGACCAGTTCGACGACCGCGCTGTGCAGTGTGGGAGTGTTGAACTTCGGCGCGGTGCAGCCCTCCATGTAAGTCACTTCCGAGCCTTCATCGGCGATGATGAGCGTGCGCTCGAACTGGCCGAAGTTCTCGGCGTTGATGCGGAAGTAAGCCTGCAGCGGATGTTTCACTTTCACACCCGGCGGGACGTAAATGAACGAGCCGCCGCTGAACACGGCGGAGTTCAGCGCGCTGAATTTGTTGTCGGCGATCGGGATGACTTTGCCGAACCATTTCCGGAAAATTTCCGGGTAATTCTTCAGTCCCTCTGTCGATCCGACGAAAATGACGCCTTGTTCGCCGACGGCTTTCTTGATGTTTGAATAGACCGCTTCGCTGTCGAACTGCGCTTCCACGCCGGCGAGGAATTTGCGTTCCTGCTCGGGAATGCCGAGCCGCTCGAACGTGCGCTTGATGTCCTCCGGCACTTCTTCCCAGCTGCGTTTCGTCTCGGTCCCGGGCGAGAGATAGTAACGGATCTTGTCGAAATCGATGGCTTCGAGATCCTTGCTCGCCCAATGCGTCGGGAGCGGTTTTTCCAGAAATGTTTTCAGACCGCGCAGGCGAAACTCGCGCACCCAATCCGGGTCGTTCTTTCACGTCCGAGATGTAGTGAACGGTTCGCTCGCTCAGATCCGGTGCCGGCATCGCGCACGTGAGCTTCCGGATAAGAGAAATCTCCTTTGCTTCGATCAATATTGACTGCAGAAGTTTCGGTTTTCATTGTGAATTTTCCCCTGTTTATCTAAACGCTGGTTCAACCGCCCCTTCGCGTGCCCAATCGTATCCTCTCTCTTCGAGTTCGAGAGCGAGTTCTTTTCGCCCGCTTCTAACGATTCGCCCCGCTACCATCACATGGACGTGGTCGGGGACGATGTAGTTCAGGAGGCGCTGATAATGCGTGATTAACAATATCCCAAGGTTGGGGCCGCGCAACGAATTGACCCCGTGCGCAACGGTCTTAAGCGCGTCGATGTCCAGGCCGCTATCGGTCTCATCGAGCACAGCGTATGTTGGTTCGAGCATGGCCATTTGCAGAATTTCCGTCCGCTTTTTTTCGCCGCCAGAAAACCCCTCGTTGACTGAACGCGACGTAAACGAACGATCCATGCCCAGCAATTCCATTTTTTCGTAAAGCCTGGCGTAATACTCGGTTGCCTCGAGTTCTTCGCCTTCCGGCAGACGCGCTTGCACTGCAGCCCGGAGAAAATTAGCAATCGTCACGCCCGGGATCTCGCTCGGGTACTGGAAAGCCAGAAAAAGACCGCGACGTGCTCGTTCATCTGGCTCGAGTTCCAGGAGGTTTTCGCCATCCATCAAGACCTTTCCCGACAGTGACCCGATAATCGGGATGCCCGGCCAAAACCTTGGCCAGCGTGCTTTTTCCGGAGCCGTTTGGGCCCATTAATGCATGGACTTCGCCGCGTGGAACATGCAAACTCAATCCGCGTACAATTTCCTGATCGCCGACAGCGACGCGCAGTTGTTCTACTCTCAATTCCTTCATAAAGCGGGACGAAAATATACCCCAGTTCGGACGATTTGCGAACGACGGCAAGGACTTCCTGGCTTGGCTTTCATGTAATTCATTTTGCTTTCAGACTTTGGATTTATTGCGGCAGTTTCCTTCCGACACTCCGATGCCACCAAAATCATCAAACGTCATCACTGACTCGCCGCAGATCGGGTAAAAGCGGTTCGGGGAGAGCGACTTTGTAACCTTTTCAGATATATTCGCTTTGACTTCACAAAAATTCCTTCGAACTATAGGCTCCAAAGCAAAATCATTATGAAAAAGATTCTTCTTCTTGCGGCATTATTAATCGGCAGCGTCTCTGCGGGATGGGCGGCAGATCACCGGGTCATGGTGGCCAATTTTCAATTCACGCCTAGCACCGTCAATGCGCGTGTAGGCGATACCATTAGCTTCATGTGGGTAAATGGGATGCACACGACCACAGCCACGATGGTGCCTGCAGGGGCCAGGCGATGGAATAAACCCATGGATGCAAGCCACACACGATTCCGCGTCCCGCTTACCGTAGCTGGCACATATAACTATCGCTGCAATTTTCACTTCGCCCAGGGAATGGTGGGGACGATTGTGGTATCCGCCGGATCACCTGGCCAGGTCCCGGCTACGAACTAGTAACGAGACAGCCCGCTGCAGATCTCTGCGCTCACGAAGACGCACCCATTCTGGGTTGTGCGCTTAGTTTTCGGCGCCGTTGGGTGCGCGTTTTTCGTGCTCGCTGCGATGATTCGATGACACCAGGTCGCGGATTGCCGCCCGTTCTCGACCGGAAACAACGTCGCTCGCTATTCGACGAGCTTTCTTGAGCCAACGGCGGGCCCACGCGTACTCAGTGGCAAGAATTGCGAGTCCCAGGGGAATCACCACAAATGCCGGGCCGGGTAAAACCAGCAGAGCGATCCCGATCAGCAGCACAGTTGCGCCGACCACGGACACGATTACGCGCCTGACAAACTTGATGTCGTCGGCCTTCCAACGGCCGAACAAACGTTTCATCGACGAATTGGATCGCATCACTCTTTGGAATCAATCTCGAACGGCGCTTCGCAAACGATCGAGAAAAGGCACCTGCGCGGGTTTTAGTTTGCGTCTGGCAACTTCGTCGGAAAAGAAGCACGCCTGATCGACTTCTGGAAATTTTTGGAATTTGCCCGAGCGCGGTGGCCATTCCAGATCGAACAGATTTGATTTGCACTCGAACGGCTCCGATACATCTCCTTCGAATCCCCAGGCGTGCACAATCTTGCCGCCTTTTTGCTGTATCCACCCGAGCTCAATCCAATCCTGAGAATTTTCGGGACGGAATCCCACTTCCTCTTCGAACTCAATTTGAGCGCGCGTCAGTAAATCTTCGCCCGGAGCTGCTTCGCCTTTTGGGATTGTCCATACGCCGTCATCCTTGCGAACGAAGAATGGCCCGCCGGGATGCGCGAGCAGAAATTCGAGTTCGCCTTTCCTGCGCCGGAACATGAGCAAACCGGCGCTAACGCGACTTCGCGATGGTGTTGAGCTTGCGGACACAATTTACTTTACGCCGCTTGGCCGTGTCGCGACAGGCATCACATCTTTTTTGCCGCCCCAGAGATGAAACGTGTACGTGAAAACTATGTAACCGAACAGATCGTGCTTGGAATCATTGCTGACGTAGAGCGCGGGATTGAACTGAAAATCGGGTGTGACGTTGCAGGTGAAGCCGATCGTCGATGAATTTTCGGAACCACTCTGCCAATCCACTTGCACCCGCCACCTTTCGTTAAAATCATACGCATAACCGAGGATTGCTTCGTTTTTGTAGCCGGCATGAATGGCTCCAGCGCAGACTTTGTGATGTTCCCCCCAATAACCAGCCTCGATGAAAGGTTGAGGATCTACATCCAGGTGTGGTGACCAGTTTATAAACCCAATGGAGAGGAGATAAGGCTCCTTCCTTAATAGGCCAATCTCGGTGCCGAAAATCCATTCATCAGGTTCGAATCCGCGAAACACCGCTACCTCACCCCATTTTGTCAGACCCATCTCAGCTTGCAATTGATACGGATTCGCAATCCGCTTGTCTTGAATTTGCAGACTCAGCGAGAGATCGCCTTCTCCTTGCAAATCCGGAGTCACGATTTGACTCAACCCTTTCGTCGTACCGAAGGATGAAGAGCCGGTCAAAAGAAGAACGATCATCGTCAGGATAATCGTCACGAAGCGCACTGGCTCTTTCCACATCACCGGTTTCTGCAAGGCGCTCGACATTTCGCCGCGAGTAAAGCGGCTGCGCGGAAATTTGTCGATACTCGACTCGAACGCTTTCTGGATTGAACGCACGCCGTGCGATTCTAAGATTGCTGTAATGCGAGTGCTTGCCATCGACGCCTCTTTGCGTAACACCGGTGTAGCGGTTGTCGATGGGCATAACGGCAAACCGCGGCCGGTATATTTCGGGACAATTCACAACGCAAGCTCGATGCGTTCGTCCTCCTGTCTGGTGGCGATTCGTGATCGGCTTGCCGAGTTAATTCGCGAGCACGAACCGGAATGTTGCGCGCTCGAAGCGGTCATTTACGTGCAAAGTTATAAGACCGCGATTATTCTCGGCGCAGCCCGCGGCGCCGCGATCCTGGCTGCCGCTGAAAATGGACTACCGATTTTCGAATATTCGCCTAAACGCATCAAACAATCGACCGTCGGACGCGGCGCAGCCGGAAAGAACCAGGTGGCGTTCATGGTGCGCGCTCTTCTCGGCCTGACGGAAACGCCCGATGCGGACGCAGCGGACGCGCTGGCCATCGCCCTCACGCATTTGCGCATGCAGGAAACGGCCGCACTGGGAATTGGCGGCGGCATCCAAATATAATGTTCTCCCGACGAGAGCGGCCACTACAATTGCCAGATGAAAGCCGATAACTGGAAAACGATCTCAAGCGAGCGGCACTTCGCCAACGCGAACCTCGAGGTTGTGACGGATCGTGTGCAGACACCCGCGAGACTGGACCCGCGTGCATGGACGATCGTGCATCGCAAAGCGGCGGTCGTGGTCGCACCTATGACGCGCGACGGCAAAATCGTTCTCATTCGCCAGGAACGGATCCCTATCCGGCAAGCGATTTGGGAAATGCCGTCGGGTCAGATCGATTCTGTAGCCGGGGGCGGTGACCCCGGCCATCCAGCCGAAACGATTGAACAAGTCGCTGTGCGCGAACTTCGGGAGGAGAGCGGCTATGAGTTGGCTTCAGGCGGCCAGCTTATCTCGTTAGGCCATTATTTCTCGTCTCCCGGATTTACCGATGAGCGCGCTTATCTCTTCCTGGCGCGTCCAGTTCAGCCGTGCGAAGAGGGTTCGCACCACGATGAAGGCGAATCCATTCTCGATTGCCGCGAATTTAGCTTGGAACAAGTGCAACGGATGATTGCTGAGAACGAAATTCGGGATGCCAATACCTTAAGCATGTGGGCGCGACTCTCTGCGCGTGGCCTTCCTCAAGTCAAAGAGCGCTAACCGTTTGTGATTTGATTATTGGAGATTGTTTCGGATTTCGATATTCGGATTTCGGATTTTTAACTGATGGCTCTGCGAGACATTTTCAAATTTCGTGACCCGCCGGAGAGCGAAACCTCCAAACCGTTCCTCGAGCATCTGGAAGATCTGCGCTGGACCATCGTGAAGATAGCTCTCACTCTCGGGATCGCGATGGTTGTCTGTTTCGCGTTTCGATCGACGCTCGTCCGCGTTTTGCAGGCACCCCTCCGTAATCTCGGGTCACAGGTCGGCACACTTAAGGCGCTCGGCATTACGGATTCGATCGTGATTTCATTTCATCTGGCGTTTTACGCCGGGATTGTTCTCTCATTTCCGTTGCTCCTGTATTTTCTGGCGGAATTTGTTTTGCCGGCGCTCACTGCCGTGGAGAAAGCGGTTTTTGTTTCCAGCGATCGGCGTCAGTTTCGCGCTTTTTCTTATCGGCGTCTTGGTGTGTTATTTTTGGTTGCTGCCCAAAACGATTCTCTTTTTCTTTCGCGACACCGAATCGCTTGGCTGGGCGCCCACTTGGACTGTGCAGCAGTATTACTCCTTCGTGACGCGATTCACGATCGGCTTCGGCTTGGCGTTTGAATTGCCGGTAGTCGTGCTTGCGCTGGTCCGGTTTGGATTTGTCACTTACAAATTCATGGCGCGCACTCGGGTGTACGCGATCGTGCTCATCTTTATCCTGGCGACCATCATCACGCCCACGCCAGACATTCTGACCTTGATCGCCTTGGCGCTGCCGATGTGTCTGCTGTACGAAAGCTGCATCTGGATTGCATGGCTTATGGAGCGACGCGCATCGAAACAGAGCGCCAGTTAATCGTATACACCATCCGATTTACGATTCTCCTCCTTGGCCACAGGTCGCTGCGGCCACGCGCATCCCCGTTACGAGTAAGTTACTGACTATCCTCTATTGCACCAGAAATCCGGGCGTCCCAGCACCAAACTGTAACCAGCCGTAACCAAGGTTCGCTCCAAATTGCGCGTTGTTTGATCCGTACCAGGTCGCGTCCAACTGAGCTTGGTTCTCATCGGTGGATGCAACAACCCAGTATTTTACTCCCTCTTGCAAAGCCGGAGCGCCGCTCAATTTAGCGACTGCCAACTGGCAAAGGTCCGGGCTCCCTGGGACAGTGGCGATGCCAGACACCAGCGGCTCTCCCAGTCCCGAGCCACAATTGTCCGTATAAAGGCTTAAGGTCACGGTATTGTTTTTCTGGCAAAAAGCGTACACGATGATGGATGCTGAAATCCGCGTCGGCACACCCGATTTGGCGGCGATAAAGGGAACGGCAGTCCAAGTCAAGTTTCCCGGCGAGAGGCAGTTGTCAGGCCCACGCACGTCGAGTCCGCTGCCATGCGGGTCATAGTTGCAGCCGGTACAGGGATCGACGAACAGGTTGCCTCCAAAGGCTCGACCGGGCGCGCCAGCCGGTGTCTCGGATAGGCCGATGCCCGAGCCTTGTACCAGAAAAGCTGGTGTCCCGCCGTTAGATTGCGTCCATCCAGTCCCAGTGTTGCTGGCATACTGCGCATTAGTGGAGGGCTTCCAATTGGCGTCCAAGCCGGACTCGTCGGCATTAGTCGTTGCAACCACCCAGTACTTCCTTCCTTTGATTAGTAGGGTTGGCGTGTTCGGCAGCTTGGCGACAGCCAGAGCGCAGGGCGCCTCGGGAACAGTCGCTATCGCTGAAACCAGCGGTGTTCCCGGCCCGACAGGATAACAGGCATCGGTATAGATGCTCAGGGTCACCTGACGGGTTGGGCAATGTTCCGGGTCAACCAAACTAATGGGCGCCGAGATTTGCTCGGGAACACCTGTGATAGCTGCGATAAATGGTACCGCAAGCCATTGCGTTGTTCCCGGCGATAGACAGTTGTCCGGGCCGACCACCGCGTAACCCTCTCTATCGGAATAGTTGCAGGTGGCACAAGGGTCCGAAATCAGGTTGCTGCCAAAGATGATCGTGGAAGCGACGGGTCCGTTCGGCGCATTTCTTGCATTTCCATCCGGCACTATCTCGGGTGCTTGCGCCAGCACCGTTCCACAAGCCAGAATCCCGAGCAGCGCTCCACCAATTCTCCCGCCAACGCTTACGCCCATAGCTCTCCATGTATCGAACAGCAGAGCGCTTCGTCGAGCGAAAACCCATCGGCCGAATGAAAAGGCGATCTTCGCACCTGTTCGGAATCTCGCGCATCCATACAACGTTGGCGTTTCACAAAAACCCCCTAGAATTCACGGTCAAGTGCGTTACGACCTTCTACTCAGTATCTTCGCCTTCCTGCTGGGCGCGGCGGTCGGTTCGTTTTTAAACGTCTGCATCTATCGCTGGCCGGTCGATCTCTCGATCAATCGGCCGCGTCGCTCGTTTTGCCCCAACTGCAAGCAACCGATCCTCTGGTATCAAAATCTTCCGTTGATCAGCTGGCTGGCGCTTGGCGGCCAATGCGCGAATTGCGGCAAAAAAATTTCGTTTCGCTATTTCGCGGTGGAACTCGTTACCGCACTGCTTTTTCTTGCGATCTGGCAAAAGTTTCCGTCGCAGGTGTCGATTGCCTACTGGATTTTCATTTCGTTTCTGGTCATCGGAACATTCATCGATTTTGAGCATTTCATCATTCCGGACCGCGTGACAATCGGCGGAACGATCGCCGGCGTCGCTTGCAGCATGATTGTTCCCGCTTTGATGCAAACAGATTCGCGCCTGGCAGCCGGCATTCGTGCCGCGCTGGCCGCGGCGCTCGGCTACGTGATTCTTTGGATCGTGCTCGAAGCGGGCAAAGATCGCTTTCGGCAGAAAACGAGTTCGATTCGACTCACCGACGCCATTCACATGGACAAAGCACGGCGAGGACGCGGATTTTGTGGTGGGCACTGAAGAAAGTCTCTGGAGCGAATATTTTGCCCGTGAAAAGGATCGCCTGCTGCTCCAGTGCGATGAGGTTACGATCGACCATCGCGAATATGGAAACGTGACGCTTGCTTTTCGCTACGATCGCGTCACGGCCGGCGGCGATTTGCTGATGCTCGATGATGTGACGCACATTTCCGGCATTACGCGCGAGCTGGTAATCCCGCGCGAGGCAATGGGCCGGGGCGACCTGAAATTTCTGGCTGCGATTGGCGCGTTTCTTGGCTGGCGCGCAGTGTTATGCAGTCTTTTCGCTGGATCACTCCTCGGTTCGATTATTGGCTTGATCACGCTTGTGGTCGGAAAACCCGTTTGGTCTGCCAAACTACCTTTTGGACCTTACCTGGCATTTGGCGCTGTAGTGTGGATGTTTTTCGGTGGGCTTGTTCTGCATTGGTACGGCACACTGCTCAGCCGGTAGCTCGGTTGGTCGCAGTATATTGACGCGCATGAGCGCCGTCGCTGCACCGGAGAAGGCGCCGCCGATGATTACGATGTCATAATCGAAATTCATCGGTCGAGGAGGATGGACTCTATACAATGGCAGAGCAAGCCGCTCCAGGTGATGCGGACAATCCTGTCTGCGCTTGAGCAACGACCAGCGTGCAGGCAGGATTGCCTGCACCACATAAATGATTTTCACCAACGCGCGTTTGATTTTTCCCGACGGAATTCGTGATGGCCTCGAAGTCATCGTCGAACAGGGAAAAATCGCTGCGATCCGTGAGCGGACACGCGCGCGCGGCGAAGACGAGATCATCGATGTCGACGGAAATTATCTTGCGCCTGGTTTCATCGATCTCCATGTGCACGGTGCGGTCGGACGCGACACGATGGAAGCGTCAGCCCAAGGGTTTCGCGAGATTTGCAATTTCCACGCGAGCGGCGGTACGACGTCGCTTCTGCTTACCACAGCGACGGCGCCGCTCGATCAGATCCTGGATGTCTTGAGCGCCGCGAGTGATCTAATTCGGCGGGGCGCCAAGCAGTCGCGCCTTACCAGCACGATTGCGGGCATTCACCTCGAAGGCCCCTTCATATCGAGAGCGAAACATGGCGCGCAATGCGCGAAGTTCATTCAGGATCCGTCACCGACCGCCGTGCGAGAGTTGCTCGAACATGCGGCGGTGATCAGACGCGTAACCGTCGCGCCCGAATTGCCGGGAGCTCTCGACGCTATAAAAGCTTTTTACTCGCGTGAAATCAGCGTGAGCGGCGGACATAGTGATGCCTGGGATGAGGATGCCAGGGCTGCATTCGACAGCGGTATGCGAAGTGTGACGCACACATTTAATTGCATGTCGATCGCGCGCCGCCGCGGCGTTTATCGGATCGCAGGTTTGCTCGAGTTTGCGTTGGGCGAACCAGACATCAGTTGTGAACTAATCGCCGACGGCCATCACGTTACGCCAACGTTGATGAGAATGTTGTATCGGGCGAAAGGCCGTCGCGGAATTTGTCTCGTCACTGATGCAACAGCGGGCGCAGGATTGCCGGATGGATCGGAGTTTTCGTTTTTGGGCAAGGATTGTATCGTCGAAGGCGGAGTCTGTCTGTTGGCTGACCGTTCAGCGCTCGTAGGCAGCGCCGCTCGCATGATCGACCTCATCCGTACGATGGTGCGTGAGGTGAATGTTCCATTGCATGAAGCCGTAACCATGGCGACACAAAATCCCGCACGCGCGATCGGCCTCCGAAACAAAGGCTCTCTGAGCGTCGGGGTGGACGCAGATTTCGTTGTTCTTTCACCACAGTTGGATCTGGTGCGAACATTCGCGTGCGGCGAGGAAATCTGGTCTCATTGAGACCCTGGCTTCAGCCCGGCGTGTGTCCTCGCTGCGAGACTAAAAGCGTTTTAAAGGCTTCCCTCCTTCACCAAACCGTTGAAACGTTCGCGTCCCCGGGTACTCCTTCGCCGGGCGAAAGCCACGCTGTTAATGAAAACGGTATCATAACGACAGTAGAAATTCGGCGATATCAAGTGCTGCGCGGGGGCGGCTTAATCTGCTGATATTTCCGGCCCATTCGCGCCATTGTTTTGCGCCGTCGTCGAACGCACGCTGCACCTGCTCGACAACTTCCCGCGGTGAGTGGGCAATCACGCCCGAATTCGTTTCAGCGATCAACCGGGCGTTGCCTTCCTCCTGACCAGCGACGACGTGGTTGACAATCATGGGACATTTGGCGGCGATAGTTTCCTGCACCGTTGCGCCACCGGCTTTTCCGATGAGCAGATGGTTCTCGTGCATCATTCGGGGGAGTTGGTCCGTCCAACCGATAATCCTTATGGGATGGCCATCGGCGGCCGCTTCGATTGGGGCGCGGAGTTCATCAGCGCGGCCGATCGTGACGGTGAGATCCAGATCAAGTTTCGCGAGCATGTGCGCCAGTTCCGGCGCGCCACGTTTGGCCGCGTTAATCATGTATAGAATCCGCCGACTGGAATTGCTGCAAGGCAACGGCCGGTGATCATGGAGATCTGCAAATTTTGGGCTGACAGGAAAACCGAACACCTTGATTTTCTCCGGCGCAACGCCGCCGCTCCGCAGCACGGTCGCGCTTTGCTCGTTTGCAACGAGGAAATAATCGGCAGCGCAACGGTACCATGCTGCGTTGATGGTGATGGAATCGGTGACGACGACGACGTTCTTGCAATCGGAAGAGGTTCGCCCGTCCTCGAAAAGGATTCGTCCAAGCACATTCGAATACGCGGGGAAGGTACAGATCACGACGTGCGGTCGAAAGCGGTCGAGTAATGCCGCGAGGTGATTTTTCAGGCGGAGCAATCGTGCGAACTCCTGATCGAAATCTTTCTTGCGATCGAACCAGCGGTAAACCGCAACCCAGGCAGGCGACGCGAAATTGACCAGCCCCAGGTAGGCCCTCCGGATAAATTCGTTCAGCGGCCCATAAGCTTCGGCCAGCAAATCGCGCAGCTCGACCTCAATCTCATCCGGCGCGACACGGGCGAGACCGTCACGTACTCCCCTGGCCGCGCTATTGTGGCCTTCGCCGAAACCGGCAGTCAGAATCAATATTCTCTTCTTCATCGGTCGTTAGGCGACACAGGCTGCGATCAAGGCCAGAAGCAGATAGGGAGTCACATGTGAAAGTCCCGCGACCCGGGGAGACTTTAATGGATATTTGTGCCTGGCAAAGTAAACTCCTCCGGCGATGAAATATCTCAGATTCATTTGGCGCGTTGCGCGCCGACTGGTGTGGGAAACCGCGATGGATAACACGACCGGGTTGTCAGCGCAGATGGCGTATCTGCTTCTTTTCGCCCTTGCTCCCGGCACACTTTTTTTCTGGCATCTGCTGGGCTTGTTCGGCACGGATCCGACCAAGTTGCACCGGATGTTCCTTCTTCTGAAGAGCTTCATGCCGCCGGATCCAAAAGTGCAGGACATCCTGGACTCTGCCATGGCCAGTGTAGTGGTGACAGGCTCGAGCGGACTGCTTGCGAACGCCGGCATTATCCTTGGAATTTATTTCGGAACTATTTTCATTGCCACGGTTTCACGCGCGCTCAGTCAGGTGCACGGAGTCCGCGAAGATCGCCATTGGTGGTCCAAATATATTATCTCATTTTTCATGCTCTTCTGGTTTGGCATTGTGATTGTCTTTAGCTTCAACGCCGTCGTTTTCGGCGAAAAGCTGGCCGGAATTGCGGAGGTGAATTGGCAACTTTCATTTCCACTCCAGGCCTGGATTGCGAGAACGAATCTGCCGTTGACCGCCGTGGCTTTGGTCGGGCTAGCGCTTGCGCTTTATCTTTTCACGCCGGAGAACTATTTGACCGTTCGCCAGGCGTTGCCGGGCGCAATTTTCTTCGCGATTGGCTGGATCGTGGCTACGAAACTTTTCCAGCTTTACGTTGCAAGGTACGATCGTTACAACCCGACTTATCTCGCATTGGCGTCGATCATCGTGCTGCTTACGTGGATGTACTTGACTTGTCTGCTGCTGTTGCTGGGAGGCAAATTGAACGCAATCATTCGGCGCGAACGTGAGAGAATGGGCACGGTAGCGCCTCTTGCGCCCGCGCCTGCAGCGACGAGTTAAGACAATTGCAAAAGTTACAAGATACAAACGAAGAGCGCGGATTTTCGTAACCTTTCTAACTTTTTTCACAAATCACTGCTCTAAGCGTTGATCGCGCGGCGCGGTCTGTTACTCTCCGTCGTAGTGCTGCGCTTTCGCATTTGGCTTGTATTTGCACTCGCGTTTGGCGCAATAATCGCGGGTCTTCTTCGCGCGCAAGTCAATGAACAACGCCAGCGCGATCAATCCGAGGAAACCGAAACACGTGCGGCGTCATCTCCAAAACCAAAGAAATCTCCAACCCCGGTCGGAAAAGCAAAGGCGACAACTCACAGGCCGAGTCCTTCGCCAAAAACGAAGCGCCGCCATACACCAACGCCGAAACCGACAATAGCGAAAAAGAAATCCAGCGCGAAAGAAGCATCCGAGAAAACGAAGAAAACTGCGAAATCGAAGTCGGATCGAGAAGAAGAGGACACGCCAAGACCACAAAAAACGCCTTCTCCGCGCTTGGGAGAAGAGCGCGCAGCGTCAGAAAACGCGGCGCCGCCGCCGAGGGCAGCCGCTGCGCCAACACCAACGCCTGCGCCGCAGCCAAACAGCGCGCGGGCAGTTTCACCGGGCGGGCAGGCTCAGGTTGTCATCGAAAAATCCGGCATCGAGGAGGACCAGGGCTTCGAGCCCCCCCCGTCGCCGCCACCGCGTCGCGTCGGCTTCTGGCCGTGGAGTCGCCCGGTCAGCTATCGTTACCTAACAAGTTCTGTCATCGAAGCAATCCGGCGCGCACCGGTGAAACGGCGTCGCTGGCAGTTCATCGTCGTGCACAACAGTGGCACGCGGCAGGGCAACGCGCGTGTGTTCGATTATTATCATCGGTATGTCCGTCGGATGCAGAACGGGCTCGCGTATCATTTCGTAATCGGCAACGGCACATCAACCGGCAACGGCCAGATCGAAGTCGGCGATCGCTGGCGGCGCCAGATTAACGGTGGCCACGTGCACAGCGATTATCTAAACAACATCTCGCTCGGCATTTGTCTGGTAGGCGATTTCAACCGAGACCAGCCGACGCGCGCACAGCTGGACGCATGCGAAGAACTCATCCGCTATTTGCGACAGCGCTGTGGCGGCACCGGCAGAGGCGCCATTCCTGTGAAGCCACACCGCGAAGTGAACCCACCGCGTTGGCCGACTGATTGTCCAGGGGACGACTTTCCCTACTCATGGTTCCGCAGATTCTGAGAATCTCCTGCGTGTCTGCTGCCAATTACTTGCGCGTGGCCACCATTAGATTCGCTTCCTTGTAATTCCAGCGGTAACCGAATCCAAAATCGAGCGGCGGAGGATTGGTTTGTTCGAATAGTTCGCGCAACCGGGGTTGATAGCGTTGTTTGAACACGTCGATAGGACCAAGATAAACGCCAAAAAAGCGAAGGCTCCACTTGTTGGGATCGAAATAGTTGAGCGGAATGCCTGAATCGTCCTGCAGAATCATGTTGCTATGATCGAGAATGAAATTGCGGATCGTGACGAACCCGTTTTCGAACAGCAGATACGATGGCGATTTTAGAAAGCTCGCGCCTCTGCCGAGGCCCTGGCAAAATTTTAAGAAACCAGCATTGGCCTTGATTCCTCCGTCGGAAATATCCGTGGTAAAATAGTACAGCGTCTGTGCATTGCCGGACTGATTGTCGGTGTAGCGGATCCGCACTCCGGAGATATTGCCGCCTTTCTTTCCTGGCGCGGCTCCTTCGAATGTGCCGCTACTGCCAAGCGAGCCGAACGTCACGTTGGTGATCGATTTGCCCGCGCGCGCGATGAAAGTGTAAAGAATCGGCAGCACGCCGTTCAGGTTCTGCTCGTGCAGATCAACCTTCATGTCCTTGGTGATGAAATACGTGGTACTCAGTGAAGACTTCATCGCGTTCTCCAGATTTCCCAGCGCGCCGGACAAGTTCGCAATGCGCAATGGATCGGGCGGCGGCCCCAGAGCTTCCTTCCCGCAAAGCACGTACACCGCAGCCTTTGGAAAAAATTGATCGACGTACAAAAAATCGGGCCCACTGAACATGTAAAACACAACGGGAATTGCCTGGAGTGATTCTGGAAGAAACGTCTGTTGCCACGCGTGCAATTTCCCGAGCTGTCGGAGATTGAGTTTTGAGAATTGCTCTTCAAAAAACGCCGCGTGTTCCCGCCACGCCGGATCACTCATCAGCGCTGCCAGCGGCGAATTCTCCGGTACCGGCATTCCGGCGAGAAAACGTGCGACATCATTCGGTCCGGCATTTACGGGGATCGCACGAGGTGCAACTTCGACCTTCTCTTGAGCATAGAAGCTAAGCGGAGTTACGAGGCTTATAACCAGCGATAACGCGCCGCAGACTTTCCAAGCTGTTGTCCGTTTCCGAAGTCGGAGCAACTTGCCTTCGAAAGATGGTGCTTTCATGGCAAACTCCGCCGGTGTTTTCCTGCGCAAAAATAAAGCAACAGACCCGCGAGCGCGGTCGCGAGTCCGGCCAGCGATTCGGTTGTTTTCCAAAGCAACAGATAAATCATCATCCATACGGTGATGATGGAGAAGATGACCGGCGGCAGCGGATAGGCGCGCACGCGATACGGCCGGAGAATTTCCGGCCGCGTCGTGCGCAGCAAAATCAGACCGAGCACGGTAAGCAGGGAACACAGCAACAAACTGAACTGCGTATATTGCACGACGCTTTGAAAGCTGCGCGTAAGCAGCAGCAAGTTCACGACAAGCAACTGAAGCACAATCGCATTAGCGGGAATACCCTGAGTGTTCTTGCGTCCAAGCCATCGCAGCAGCCAGTGATCTTCGCCCATCGCCATGCTCACGCGCGGCCCGATCCAGGTCATCGAGCTGATTGCCGAAACCAAACCGAGACAAATCACCGCGCCGGCAACTCTCCCGCCGTTTGCGCCAAAAATATGTTTCCCAGCAATCAACGCCACCTCGAGTTGACCCTTCAATTCTCCGATGGGCGTCGTTGCCAGAAATACCGCATTAACCAGCACGTAAATGATGATCACAACGCCTGTACCGACAAAAAGTGATCGCGGCACATTTTTTTCCGGCCGCTTGATTTCGCTTGTTATATAGGCCGCCGCGTTCCAACCGGAGTAGGAATACATCACGTAAACCAGCGCCACCGCAAATGGCGCGCCGAAGATCGTCACCCCGTCGCCCGGCTCCGGCAAAAACTTGACCGGCTGCTTCGGTTGGGCAAGAAAGCCGGCGATAATGAACGCACCGACCAGTAGTAATTTTACAACTGTGAAACAATTTTGGAACGCGCTGCCGACTCGCAAGTTCTTCAGATGAAACAGCGCGACAACCCAGACGACGGCAAACGAGAGAAGGACGGGTGAGCCACCGAGGACGCCATTCAGATATTTTCCAAATGCCATCGCCGCGAGCGCGATCGGCGCGGCAAATCCGACTGTGACGGAAATAAACCCGGCCATGAACCCGAGCGCCGGATGATAAATTTGCGAGAGAAAATGATACTCGCCTCCGGAACGCGGCAATGCGGCGGCAAGCTCTCCGTAACAAAGCGCGCCACATAGCGCCGCAATGCCTCCCACGATCCACAGCATCACCAGCGCGAACCCCGACTGAATGTCTGTCAATTGAAAACCAAGACTCGTGAAGATGCCGGTGCCGATGATGTTGGCAATCACGATGGAACACACGGTTACAAATCCGATGGTCCGGTCGGGGACTACAGATTTCATAATGGGCTGCTCAGGTGCAGTCACACGTGACTTAACGCTCGCATTCAAGTTCATGATTCGTGAATGGGAGTCCTTTGTCATTCGCAATTGCCAATGCGCGCTCGATACAGGATAAATGCGCGGCGGATTATGACTCCAGTAAGATCTTTCCTTGGTTATCCATATCCGCTGGGCGCCACGTGGATGGGGAACGGCGTCAACTTCGCTATTTTTTCTGAGCACGCTACAAGCGTCGAACTTTGCCTGTTCGACAACATCGGGGCGGCTGAAGAACGCCTCCGCATTCTGCTCAACGAGCGCACTGATCAGGTCTGGCACGTGTTCCTGCCGGATGTGCGGCCAGGACAATTGTATGGGTTCCGCATTTCCGGACCTTACGATCCGGAGCGCGGCTTGCGCTTTAACAGTTCGAAACTTCTGCTCGATCCTTACGCCAAAGCGATCGCAGGCAGTGTGAGTTGGTCCGATGAGATGTTCGGTTACGTGATGGGTGATAGGGAGGATCTAACGCAGGATTTCCGGGATGATGCGTGGGGCGTGCCCAAGTCAGTTGTCGTCGATACGACGTTCGACTGGCAGCGTGACAAGAGACCGGCAATTCCCCTGCACGAATCGGTGATCTACGAAGTTCATGTGAAAGGCTTCAGCAAGCTTTGGACTAAATTGCCGGAGGAATTACGCGGTACTTATGCAGGTCTCGGCAGCGCTCCTGCTATCGATTACCTCAAAAAACTCGGCGTGACCGCGCTCGAATTGTTGCCTGTGCATGCGCATATTGACGACAAGGTTTTGATTGACCGCGGCCTGACCAATTATTGGGGCTATAACACCATCGGGTTTTTCGCGCCGCACGGAGAGTACTCTGGCAGTGGGCAACTCGGCGGGCAGGTCACCGAGTTTAAGACAATGGTGCGCAATCTGCACAAAGCTGGGATCGAAGTGCTTCTTGACGTGGTTTACAATCATACTGCTGAGGGAAACCATCTCGGGCCGACCTTGTGCTTCCGCGGAATCGACAATCTCGCGTATTACTGGGTAAATCCGGAGAATCCTCGGTTCTATCTGGATTTCACCGGTACCGGCAACACGTTCAATCTCCTTCATCCGCGCACGCTGCAATTGGTGATTGATAGTTTGCGTTACTGGGTGCTGGAGATGCATGTGGATGGATTCCGTTTTGATCTCGCATCCGCTCTGGTGCGCAGCTACGAAGGCGTAAACCGACTGCATCCTCTATACCAAGTGATCCAGCAGGACCCGGTGCTGTCGCAGGTGAAGTTGATTGCAGAACCGTGGGACGTCGGCGACGGTGGTTATCAGGTTGGAAATTTTCCCGGGCCGTGGTCGGAATGGAACGGCAAATATCGCGACGCGATCCGGAGTTTTTGGAAAGGCGACGAAGGCCGCATTGGCGAGATGGGTTATCGGCTCACCGGCAGCCCCGATCTGTATGAACAGAATGGCCGGCGACCTTACGCGAGCATCAACTTCGTCACCGCCCACGACGGATTCACTCTTGCTGATTTGGTCAGCTACAACGAAAAACACAATGAACTCAACGGGGATGAGAACCGCGATGGCGACAATAATAATCAATCATGGAATTGTGGGGTCGAAGGGCCGACAGACGATCCTCAGATCAATGCCTTGCGCGACCGCCAGCGTCGGAATTTCCTTACCACGCTCTTCCTTTCACAGGGCGTGCCAATGCTTTGCGGAGGAGACGAGTGGGGCCGGACGCAAAACGGCAATAACAACGCTTATTGCCAGGACAACGAGATCAGCTGGCTCAACTGGGAGCATAACGACAAGCAGAATCAGCTTTTCGAGTTCACGCGAAAATTGATTCACCTGCGAAGAGAGCACCCCGTCTTTCGACGTCCGAAGTTTTTAAAGGGCCGCCGCATCCCCAACTCCGACATTCGTGACGTGATGTGGTTCAATCCCGGCGGCAATCAGATGAGCGACGCCGAATGGACTTCGCCATTTGTGCGCTGTCTCGGCATGCTCTTGAGTGGTGATGCGACCGATGTGCTCAATTTTGAAGGTGAACCGATCCGCGACAATACGTTTCTCCTGCTGATCAATGCGCATTACGAGCCGATTTCATTTGTGCTGCCGGGCCAGGAGTACATCGAATGGCAATTGATGCTCGACACGACAGGTCCCACCGGCTTTCTGGCGGATCCAAAAAAATTCGCTTCCGGGGACGACGTCGATCTGGGCGGGCGCGCTTGTTGTCTGCTTCAACTGACCAGCGGCACGCAAGCTCAGGCCCGCGAGGAATCCTGGAAAAAGCGGCACGTCGAGTTTCCCGCGCTCAGTGCGGAACAAGAACGCGCAGGTTTGTAGCAGGGATGGATGATGTAGGCCGCGCGGGTCTTGCGGAAATTTTTCAACGCAATCTTGTCGCGCGAAACGAATTAGTTTATAGAGTTGGTAAGCGCGTGGTTATCGTGCATGACCAATCTGTTGGTCAGTGATTCGCCATGACACCGAGTTCTCTTGTGATCGTCACCGATCGCGGCAGCTTGAAAGCATATCGGGTGACTGAGACGCCAAAGCGCGGACCGAGCCTTCAGCTTGTGCAGGCATTCAATATCACCGACGCGCATGGACGGCTCATCGATAAATTGAGCGACGTGGCAGGCCGCTTTCCCGTGACTGATGGCGCAGGCGGTCACCATCGAGCCGCTTCAATCGGCGAGCGAACCCAATTGGCAACCGAAATGGACCGACGCATTCACAAAGAACTTGCCGATCAAATCGCGGAAATTGTGTCGCAAAACGGAAAGGAAGGCTGGTCGTTCGCCGCGCCTGCGGAGATACATGCGGCGATCGTGGATCTTCTGCCTCGCTCTGCGCGGGAACGAATCGTCGAGCACGTGAAATCTGATTTGGTAAAAGTCGAAACGGCGAGATTGATCAATCACTTCCGCTCGTTGCGGCAGATTTGAGACGCGATGCTGGGTCGAAATTTTTGTTCCCCAAGAGCGACCAGCACCGTAATATCTTAAGCAATATGCAACTGCCTGTTAAGATCTCGTACCGTGGTCTAGAAAAATCTGACCAGATCGACAATCTCATTTTGGATTATGCAGCCCGCATCGAGAAATTTTGCGATCACATCAACCGCTGCGATGTGGCCATCGAGCAAACCAATCACACTCACCAAAAAGGAAATCCCTACCGGTGCCGCATCGATGTGACCGTGGCCCCCAGGCACGAGCTCGTTGCGGATGAAAAGCAGACGGATAACGGCACTCATGAACCGCTCAAGAAAGTAATTCACGACGCGTTCAAAACGATGGAGCGCGAATTGCGTCGCGTCGTTGAAAAGCAGAGGCGCGAAATCAAAACACACGCCAACACGCGTTCACCTAAATAATCGCGGCTCTGGTAGGTATAGCAGCTGGCCACGTGAAAACGAACATAGTGGGCGTGCTGTTGTTAATTAGACTATTTTGCGATATCAGGATTGCCGTCGCCGCTAACGCCGGCGTGCGGCGAAGGCATGTCCATATGGGTTAACCGAAACTCGTTGCAGAAACGAAAATAGGCGCTGAGGGATGCATATCATTGACATCATGCAGGGGAATTCTCCGACCTTTTCGTTCGAGTTTTTCCCGCCAAGAAGCTCGGAAGCAGCCGACACTCTTTACCGGACAATTCGCGATCTGGAGTCGTACATGCCGGACTTTGTCAGCGTGACTTATGGCGCCGGTGGCTCGACGCGTGAGTTAACTCATGATCTCGTAGAGCGGATTCAACACACAACAAAGCTCGATCCGATCCCACATCTGACCTGTGTATGCCACAATAAAGAGGAGATCCAAGCGATTCTGCTTCGATACGCCAAATCCGCCATTGGCAACATTCTCGCTCTCGGCGGCGACCGGCCGGCTGGAATGGCCTACGATCAGTCACGGGATGCATTCCGGCACGCAATCGATTTGGTCAAATTCATTCGTCGCTTCAACGACTCCCGCGCGCACCCTGGCCGCCGCGGTTTCGGGATTGGCGTCGCTGGTTTCCCCGAGGGACATCCCGCGACGCCGAACCGACTGCTGGAGATGGATTATTTTAAAGCGAAGGTGCACGCGGGCGCGGACTACATCATCACACAGCTTTTTTTCGATAATGATGACTTTCTCGATTTCCGTGAACGCTGTGCGCTCGCTGGCATTCACATCCCGATCATCGCTGGCATTATGCCGATTACGTCGATTGGCGGACTGAAACGCATGGCCCAGCTCGCTGGTGGCGCTCGTTTCCCGGCGAAGCTTCTGCGCGCTCTCCAACACTGCCAAAATGATCCCGATATGGTCCGACGGGTCGGCATCCAACACGCTTTGGAGCAATGTCATGGTCTTCTCGAAAATGACGTCGCGGGTATTCATTTCTACACGCTCAACCGGTCGGATGCGACACGGGTAATCTTCGACAGCCTGGGCATTCGGAGGGAATGCAGAGGCTGAAACTATGTAGCTGGGAGCAACACCACGCAGTGGTACCTTCAACTGCGTGCTCTTTTTGCATCATTCAATTCCTTTTCACGACGCTGGACAAATTTGCGCAGACTCGGTGACTCGCGCACAATTTCGAGATGGTGAGCGTCCGACGCATTATTTTGTGGCAGGCTGCCGCGCTCTTGAGTGCAATTGGGCTCGCGGTAACGCTTTCCTATTTTTTCCCAGTCATCAGTTTTATAGCAGCGTTGCAAGAGGCTGTGATGAGCTGGGGCGCTTGGGCGGCGATTTGCTACCCGCTGCTTTTTGGAGCTTGTAATATCCTTCTGCTGCCAGGAGGCATCCTTGCTGTGGGAGGCGGTTTTTTCTTCGGTCTCTGGTGGGGGTTTTTGATCGTGCTCACTGGCAACGTGATCGCGACTGCAACGTCGTTCGCGCTGAGTCGCTTCGTCGCAAGACGTTGGTTTAGGGAGAAGTTATCACGAAGCCTAATGTTGAGGTCGCTCGGTCCTGCGGTAGAACGCGAGAGCTGGAAAATTATTCTCCTGAGCCAGTTGCATCCGCTTTTTCCAACGAGCCTGCTCAATTACTTTTATGGGCTGACGCGAATTCGATTTGTGACCTATATGTTTTGGGCGTCGATCGGAAGAATTCCCGGACTTTTCTTTTACGCATATATAGGCACCCTCGGACAATTCGCTGTGCGTATTATGCGCGGTGAAAGTTACCCTCGAATCGTTGAGTATTGGATCTGGGGCGGAGCGTTCACCACAACCGTGCTCTTAATGGTTGTGTTGGGCCGCGTCGCCTACAAAGCCATCCAAACCTCGCAGCCAAGGCGCTCACATCGGACACCGAACAACCATCTCCAGCATCGCATAGTATCGTCGTAACTATTTTGTGTTAAGAGATTTATGTTTAAACTGTCGATGGAGTACGATGTCGTAACGGTAGGTAGTGGTCATGCCGGTATTGAAGCGGCGCTGGCGGCCGCCCGAATCGGCTGCCGTACACTTATGTTGACGCACAATTTGGACACCATTGGTCAAATGTCGTGCAACCCAGCGGTTGGGGGCTTAGCCAAAGGACACATTGTGCGCGAAATCGATGCCATGGGAGGAGCCATGGGAGTGAACGCGGATGCGACTGGAATCCAGTTTCGAATGCTGAATCGGCGAAAGGGCCCCTCGGTACGGGCGCCACGAGTGCAATGTGACAAAAAAGCGTATCAGTTTCGAATGAAAGCACTTTTAGAGCATACACCAAACCTTGATGTCAAACAGGCGACGGTCTCGCACGTTCTAGTTCAGGATGGAGCGGTCATCGGTGTTGAGACCGATATAGGCGTCGCCATTGCTGCGCGGACTGTAGTGATTACGTCTGGGACATTTTTGCGCGGCCTTTTACATGTGGGCGAGAATACGAAACCGGGGGGAAGGATGGCGGATAGTAGTTCGAGCCTAAGCGTTAATCTTCTACAGTTAGGATTCGAAACAGGACGATTTAAGACGGGTACGCCTTGCCGGCTAAATGCGCGATCGATCGATTTTTCGTCTTGCTCGATCCAGATAGGAGATGATCCTCCTCCCGTGTTTGCATTCGATCCACAGGAAATCGGCACTCCCGGCGACGAGATCTTCACGTTGAATTATGTCCGGAACGGCAAGTTCCACGTGGAACAATTACCCTGCTGGATTACTCACACGACGCAGAAGACGCATGATATCATCCGAACTAATCTGCACCGATCCCCGCTTTACACAGGTCGAATTAAAGGCATCGGTCCTCGATATTGTCCTTCGATCGAAGACAAGGTCGTCAAATTCGCTGACAAAGATTCACATCAACTCTTTCTCGAGCCTGAAGGCCGACATACAAGCGAGTATTACGTGAATGGAATTTCGACTAGTCTCCCATACGAAGTTCAACTCGAATTTCTTCACTCAATTCCAGGGCTGGAGCACGCCGAAATCATGCGGCCGGGCTACGCAGTCGAGTATGACTACTTCCCGCCGACGCAACTTCTGCCGACATTGGAAACCAAGCTCGTCCGTGGACTCTACTTTGCCGGCCAAATAAATGGCACCTCGGGCTACGAAGAGGCGGCAGCTCAAGGATTAGTCGCTGGCGCGAACGCGGCTTTGAAAGTTCAGTGCCGCCATCCATTTGTGTTGAACAGGACAGAAGGGTACATAGGGGTCCTCATTGACGACCTTGTCACCAAGGGAACAGAAGAGCCATATCGTATGTTCACAAGCCGTGCCGAGGATCGATTGCTTTTGCGACATGACAATGCCGACCAGCGCTTGACCGCGGCGGCCTTTCGCTGCGATTTGGTTAGCCCAACCAGGTATCGCCGTTTCCAACAAAAAATGGACTTACTGGAGCAAGCCCGCATGATAGCTCTGGAAACAAAGCTGCACGGAGTACCTATTTCGCAACTTATGAGACGCGCGGATTTCAGCCTGAAAAGTTTGCCGTCTGAGGTCGTATCGTGTGCCCCTCTTGCCGTGTGGGAGCTGATCGAGACCGACTTGAAGTACGAGGGATATGCAGCGCGTCAGTCAGAACAAAACCAACAGGTCGCCGGCAAAGCAAGACAGCGACTTCCGGATGGACTCGACTACGGCAAGATTGCGGGCCTGCGATCCGAGACCAGACAGAAGCTCTCGAGCGTGCGGCCCATCTCGCTTGGTCAAGCAGCGCGTATCAGCGGAATTACTCCAGCTGACATTGCCATTATCTATATATGGATGTCTAAGAACAACTTGTTGCATGATACTGTGAAAATCGGACAATTGGCTCCGATCAAATGACTCTCGGATGATCACCTTCGTCGTGATCCTACTCGGGAGCTATCTGCTCGGATCGATTCCTTTCGGGTACTTGGCCGGCCAATTTGCAGGAGTCGATATTCGAAAATTTGGTAGCGGCAACGTTGGCGCGACTAATGTCATGCGGGCGTTGGGCAAGGGATACGGCTACGCTGTGTTTGCGCTGGACTTTTTGAAGGGGTTCGGAGCAGTTAGGATCTCCATGCTCATAGCAACACGCCAGCCGCCAGAGTGGAACTCGCCTGAAATATTTGGAATCGCCGCTGCGATCTCTTGCGTTCTAGGGCACTCATATCCCGCCTGGCTTAAGTTCAAAGGTGGGAAAGGCGTTGCGACTTCAGCCGGGGCGCTCTTCGCTTTGACGCCAATCGGAGGCGCAATCGGTGTCGCGATTTGGACAGTAGTGTTTTTCGTAACACGCTATGTTTCAGTGGCTTCAGTAACAGCTGCAGTTGTTGTACCCTTGGTAATTTTGGTGATCAGCTGGCGGAACGAAAATGGTAAAGCAGTATTCTATTTTTCGGTTTGCGTCGCGGCAATTGTGCTTTGGCGCCATCGTTCAAATCTTTCCCGGCTCATGCGCGGCACGGAGCCGCGCTTCACTCGAAAGTGAGAATTGCGAAGATAGCAGTCATAGGCGCTGGTGGCTGGGGAACGGCTTTGGCCGGTCTCTGGTCAAAGGACGGCCGAGAAGTTTCGCTCTGGGGTCACAACGCAGATCGCGTTGCGCGCATGCGAGAGACTCGGGAAAATAGCGACTACCTGCCTGGTGTTAAGATCCCGCAGTCAGTTTGCGTTACCTCAGACCTACGGGACTGCGCCAGCGCAGACCTTATCGTTCTCGTGACCCCGTCAACCGCTCTGCGTGAGATCGCCATGCGCCTGCACACGATGATTGGGGGTGCACCTGCAGTGTTCTTGAGCTGTACAAAGGGAATCGAACACCGTACCGGGATGAGGATGAGCGAGATCCTTCGCAGCATCTTCCTGGGGAACAGAATCGCGGTGTTATCCGGCCCGAATCTCGCAACCGAAGTCGCGAGACACCTCCCAACCGCGAGCGTCATTGGCTGTCAGGACGCCGATTGCGCGGCGAGTCTCCAGCGCATTTTGGGGAGTCCACGCTTTCGCATTTACACCAGCGCGGATATCACCTCCATCGAATTGGGTGGCGCACTGAAAAACGTCTTCGCCATCGCCGCGGGAATCAGTGATGGACTTGCATTAGGCGGCAATGCAAAAGCGGCGTTAGTCACTCGGTCTCTAGCAGAGCTGGTTCGACTTGGGCAAGAAATGGGTGGCAACGCGAATGCCTTTTATGGACTTAGTGGCGCCGGTGACCTGATATTGACCTGCTATAGCGAGCGTAGCCGAAACTACAACGTCGGGCAACGGCTTGGGAAAGGTGAATCGTTACCGGAAATTACGTTCTCGATGAAGATGGTCGCGGAAGGCATCCCGACCGCACGAAGCGCCTGGGAATGCGCGCGGCGATCGAATATCGCTACACCGATCATCGATCAGGTGTACGCGGTGCTCTACGAACAGGAAAAACCGATTGTTGCGTTGGAACAACTGCTCAAGCGCGAACCAAAGCCTGAACACCTATAGTAAGCAGTAACAGGATGCGGGTTCGTCACTGAGGCCCGGAGCTACCGGCTTGCTTCACCATATCTTTCACAGAGTTTAGCTATGACTGCCGGGTAGAGTTCGTGTTCGAGGATCTGAATCCGAGCGTGCAAGCTTTGAGGGGTATCGTTAGGCAAGATTGCGATCTCTCGCCGTGCCAGGATCTGACCGTGATCGATCTTCTCATCGACATAATGCACTGTGCACCCGCTCACCTTTTCGCCCGCCACCAGAGCCTGCTTCCACGCTTCCAGACCCGGAAACTTAGGCAGAAGTGATGGGTGAACGTTAATGATACGGCGCGAAAACGCCTTAAGCATCGGTTCATGCAAAACGCGCATGAATCCGGCAAGAGCGACAAGTTCAACCCCGGCGTCGCGCAGCATTTTGACGAGCTGCTCTTCGGTTTCCGGTTCGAGACGGGTGCGAAATCTCCCTGGCGGTAAATATACGTTGGCAACACCAAACTCTCGCGCGATATCGAGAATCGGCGCATCCAGCACATCTGAAATGACCAAGCGCGCTTCTGCGGCCAGGTCGCCTGTGCGGATGCGCTCCAGAATCGCCCGGCAGTTGCTTCCCTTGCCCGAACCGAGAATCCCAATCGCCAGCCGTTTCATCTAAGTCCTTTCGTTTGTTAAACTCGTGATCTTACAGATTTGTTCGATCAATCCCGAAGTGGAATAGCCTGTCTCAAATGGAACGACGCGGATTTCTGTTCCGATTTCCTTCAAAACTGTGCGCTCTTCTTCATCCAGTGACTCAGGGCTGTAATCGCCGCCTTTGACGTAAATGGCTGGGCGAACCGCAACGAGAAACTGCGTAGCGCGCGTTTTGGGAAAAATCGTGACGAGATCCACGCAATGCAAAGCGGCGAGGATCTCAGCGCGATCGCTCTCGGTTGTGATCGGACGACCGATTCCTTTTAACTCACAGACCGAACGGTCACCATTCAAGCCGACCGCGAGGAAATCGCCTAGTGCTCGGGCAGCTTGCAAATACCGCACATGCCCAACGTGCAGCAAATCAAAACATCCGTTCGTGGCTACAATCTTCTTGCCAGCACCCCGCAACTTCTGGCAGCAACGGGAAAGCTCCTCAAATTCAACGATTTTTGGGCTCATGGTTTCTTATCCGATTTTGAAAACTCCGCGTCAATTCGTAGTTGGCGTTTAACTGATTTGCGCGACGGTTGGTTCAAAATGGCGGAAACAAAAACGAAACACAACGGGCGACGATCAAAAAGGCGTGGGGATTTCCAGATTCGCGGCGAACCGATTGTTCCTGGTGCCAAGCGCGGTCGATCATCTGATGGGAGGATGGCCCTGCCGCGGGTTTATGAACGGCCAATGATATTCGCCATCGCACGCGATGAGCATACCATTTTTATCAGTTGGAATATTGATTGGCTGTCCGTTTTCGACAAAGCGATGCCAGTGGATCGACAAGTCCATCTTCGATTGATTGCCGGCGATGGTTTCGAACAAAAGAGAGTCCCTGTCGAGCCGATGCTCGGAAGTTTCTACGCGCCGGTGTCGCAATGGCACGCGACGTATCGCGTCGAACTCGGCTATTACACGCCCGTTCGCGGCTGGAAATCCGTCGTGATTTCCGAGCCGGTGACGATGCCAGCCGATGCGGCATCCGACAACACGCACGTCGATGTCGCGACGGTTCCGTTCCACATCAGCTTCCAAAAATTGGTCGATTTGTTGAGCCTAACGAACAGGGATCCGCTCGTCACCGCGTTGTCGCGTTTGGAAGATCGGATCGTGGCGTTCGCGGAGCGAGATGTCGATCTTGCGCCGGCGGATCGCGAGGTTCTCCGCGCGTTGAACATGTCAATTGACGATCTCCGCGGCGGTCGCGTTGGTTTCGACGAGCGGCCTAACGAGTTGCAACTGGGTAAACGCACCGAAGCCATTCTCGCTTTAGTTGCAACGAGTCCAGTGAGCGGCTTCGGCGCCAATAGTTGGAGTCAATAACCAACCAGTTACAGTAGCCCGTCACGCGTCATCTTTATTCCCTCCGGCATGTCCGTCGGCCGCGGGGCGTCGATGTGGCTGTGGCTCTTCCCGTAGCCGAAGTAAAAGATGAAGCCGATGAGCAGCCAGACGATGAGTCGCATCCAGTTGGTCCAGCCGAGTCCGTAGATCATGGCGCCGCAGGTGATGATGCCGAGGACGGCGACGAGCGGTGCGGCGGGAACGCGGAACGCACGTTCGAGCTCGGGATTCTTCACGCGCATGATCCAGACTCCGGCGCAGACGAGCATGAACGCGAACAACGTGCCGATGCTGGTCATCTCTCCGGTGACATCGGCCGGCACGAACGCAGCGAGCGCGCCGGTGAAAACGAAGAAGAGCATGTTCGATTTCCACGGCGTGCGATAACGCGGATGCACCTCCGAGAAGACCGGCGGGACCAGTCCATCGCGGCTCATCGAAAAGAACACGCGCGATTGGCCTAACAGCATTACGAGAATGACGGACGAAAAGCCGGCGAGGATGGCGACCGTGACCGCGCGCGAGAGCCATTCGTAACCGTGCATGTATTTGCTGATCGCGAAAGCGACCGAGGCTTCTCGGCCGGCGGAGCGAAAATCTTCGACCGTGGCGACGCCGCTGAGCACGTACGAGAACAGCACGTAAAGAATCGTGCAGAAGACTAACGACCCAAGAATGCCGATCGGCATGTCGCGTTTCGGATTGCGCGCTTCCTGCGCCGCGGTCGAGACGGCGTCGAATCCGATGTAAGCGAAGAACACGACGCCGGCCGCGCCGAGAATTCCAAGAATACCGCCGTAATGATGCGTGATGCCCTGCGTGGTGACGTGTGTCGTCGCCACCGGAATGAATGGCGTGTGATTCGCCGTATTGATAAATTGCCAGCCGATGCCAATGAAGAGCAGCACGATCGCCACTTTCAAAATCACGATGAGCCCGTTCACGAACGCGGATTCTTTGGTGCCACGAATGAGGAGCATCGTTAGCATCAACAAAATGAAAAGCGCGGGCACGTTCATGATGCCGTACGTGCCGCCGGGGTCGTGTTCGAATGGCGAATGCGTCCATTGATATGGGATCGCCATGTTGAACCAGCCGAGCACGCGGTTTGCGTATTCGCTCCACGCGTCGGACACGGTCGCCGCCGCGACAGCGTATTCAAGAATCAAATCCCAACCGATGATCCATGCGACGAATTCGCCCATGGTCGCGTACGAGTACGTGTAGGCGCTGCCCGCGACGGGAATCATCGAAGCGAACTCGGCGTAACACAGGCCGGCGAAAGTGCAGCCGATTCCGGCCACGACAAACGCCAGCACAACCGACGGACCCGCGCGATCCGCGATGGCCGCGGCGGTGCGCACGAACAGACCAGCGCCGATGATTCCGCCGATGCCGAGCGCGACGAGGTTCATCCAGCCTAACGAACGCTTGAGAGTGTGCTCGCCGACTTCCGCGGCTTCGTGCATGAGGAGGTCGAGCGGTTTTTTCTTGAATAGTTTTCCCATGAGTTCAGGTGTTGGTGCCAGTCCGGCTCGGACTGTCAATGTTACCGACGTCGATCTTGCGATCGTGTGATTTGTTCCAGAGGAAATAAACAGGCACGCCCGTCAGGACAATCAGCAGACCAGGCCACGTTGTTTGAGCTCTATAGGCAAGCAGAACAATCATGATGATCGCGGCGCCGACCATGTAGAGCGCCGGCAGAATCGGGTAACCGAATGCGCGATACGGACGATCCGCGTCTGGCCGAGTTCGACGGAGCACGAATATCCCTGCAATTGTCAGCACATAAAAAATGAGCGCAGCGAAGATAATGTAATCCAACAGATTGCTGTAAAGATTGCCGTAGGTGACGGCTCCGGTGGTGGGACTAACATTTCGGGTGCGAGGGAGCACGAGCACTGCAGTCCAGATTCCTTGCAGAAAGAGCGCAATGGCCGGGACGTGCTTCGAATTTAGCCGAGCCGTCGCTTTAAAGAACAGGCCATCCAGCGCCATTGCATAATACACACGCGCTCCGGCCAGAATCAGTCCATTACAACAACCGAATGTGGAGATCATGATGGCGACCGCCATGATCCCGGCGCCCGCGCCGCCGAACATTACCTCCATGGCCGCGGTGCCGACGCGGTCATCGGGTGCATGCTGAATTTTCTCTAATGGCAACACGCAGAGATAAGCAACGTTGGCGAGAAGGTACAACGTGATGACCAATGCTGTGCCAAAGAAAAGCGACAGCGGAATGTTTCGCCGCGGATCGCGCACCTCACCGGCCGTGAAGGTGATGTTGTTCCAAGCGTCGGAGGAAAACAGCGAACCGACTTGGCCAACACAAATTGCGATCAACATCCCCAGCGCGCCACCAGCCGCAGAGACAGCGCCAATGAACGGCAGATCCGATGTGATCGGGGAAACCACCGTAGGCGTCCAGAAATTCGCGAGATTAGCGTGCAGCGCGTCGGCATTACGTCCCACGAAAATGCCCAGTGCGATCAGCGCCACGAGCGACAACGTCTTTACCGAGGTAAAAACGTTCTGGATCAATTTGCCCAGCTCCAGCCCGCGCGTGTTTACGATCGTTAGCAAAAAGATGATGATGATCGCGACCAACTGTTGTGTCGAGAGACTTACCGCGTACCTCTGCGAGAGCATGATCGGCGGGACGATCCACCGCGTCGGCGAGACTGCATCGGTCAGCACGCCGAGAAACCTCGCAAATGCCACTGCGACGGCGGCGATGGTTCCGGTCTGTATCACGAGGAATAGCGTCCAGCCATAGAGAAATCCCCACAGCGGACTATATGCCTCGCGCAGGTACACGTATTGGCCGCCGGCGCGCGGCATCATTGCGGCGAGTTCGCCATAGCTGAGTGCTGCGACAACCGTAAGCACGCCCGTGACCGCCCACACTGCAAGCAGCCACCCGGCAGAGCCAACCAGCCGCGCAATATCCGCCGACACGATGAAAATTCCCGAACCGATCATCGAGCCGGCCACGAGCATCGTTGAATCGAGCAGGCCGAGCCCGCGAACGAAGTTCTGATTTGTGGCAGGTGCCTCAGTTACGGCAGTTATCATTTGAGTCGGCTGGACTTGCCGGAGGAGTTAATCATCAGTCACGCATGCCGTGCAACGTCAAAAAACTGCGTAAAGTTGTTTACGGCAAAAAAGTGAGCGTGTAATCTCCCTGCCACGGTATGACTTTGAATCATCTGCTCCGAGCACGGAGGTTTCTGTGGGCTTGCTGCGTTGCTCTGGTGTTAGTGATCCCGTTGAGTGCTGCGTCGCAGGCCGCTTTGACGCGGACGACGACTCAGTTTGAGGCGCTGCCGCTGGTACGCTCTCGACAAAATCACCTGCTGGTACGCGCCTTCATTAATGGCAGACCCGCATGGCTGACGGTCGATAGCGGTGCGCCCGTGAGCGCAATTGCCTTAAATCGCCGCGAGTATTTTCGGCTCAAGCCGATCAGGACTAACTCCAGTTTGCCCGCGAGAGTTCAAATCAACGGCGGATTCAACAACGTCGCAATCGCGCGCGAACTGCGAATTGGAGGTTTGAGTCTCGTCGATGAGCCGGTCGTTACGGTCGATCTGGGCGGTTCTGCGCGCGCTGCGCGAATGGCGCACGAACCGCAGATCGACGGAATCATTGGAGCAGACATCCTTTTCCCGACACGAGCGGTGTTGGATTGTGAACGGCAATTACTCATTCTCAAGACCGATCCCAACGTTCGGGGTATTTTCCCCGGGTTCAATCGACGCGGGTTACGCGCTGTTCCAATTCAGGTCAGTGACGGTTACAACCTGTATGTGAACGGATCCGTCAATGGAACACCGGCAAAACTCATGGTCGACACCGGGTCTTTCACCACGCTGTTGCACCGATCTTTCGTTCGACGGATGCGAATTGCCACTCGCGAGACGGCATATAGCTCCTCGGCCGTGAACCTGAAGGAGCGCGGCGTGCGGGTAGCGCGGATTCGCAAGCTGTCGGTCGGTTCCGTGGACATTCTCGGCAAGGATGTGGGCGTTATTGATCTGGAAGGACTCATCCACGACGGCCTATTGGAAGGTTCTCCGCCAGTTGCGGGCCTGCTAGGCGCGGAGACGTTGCGGCGCCATCACGGCATCATCGACTTCGGCACCCGTACGCTTTACCTAAGGTAGCGCACGTACGCAGCCGCTTATTTTGTCTTTTCAATTAAGTCTCGTGCGGGGCCGTAGCTTCAGCGTAGCAGGAGGAATCTCTCGATTTTCTGCTCATGAATGAAATCTCTCAAGCATTCGTTTTAGCGGCGGGACTTGGCACGCGCCTACGTCCATTAACGGACGAAATCCCCAAGCCGCTCATCCCAATTTTCCAAAAACCGCTGATCACTTTTGCGCTCGATCATTTGATAAGCGCGGAAGTGAATAGATTCGTCATTAACACGCATCGGCATCGGGAACTATTTCAAAGCTTTTTTGCCGGCAACGAATATGCTGGCTTTCCTGTCTCCGTTGTTCACGAGCCGGACCTTCTCGAAACCGGTGGCGGTATCAAGAACGCTGAAGGTCAACTCGGGGGCGGTCCGTTCCTGACCTATAGCGGCGATATTTTAACCGACATCAACCTGCAACCTTTGATTGAGGAACATTTCCGTCGCGGCAACGACGTGACGCTCGCGCTACGTCACACCGGTTTGGCTTCAGACGTGTGTTTGTGCGAACACCGTGTCGTTGACATCGCCAATCGCTACGGCATTGCGGGAAATTTGGATTTCGCCAATATCGCCGTCTGGAACCCGGCGGTTTTCCAGCGGATTCCGCCGCACAGAAAGATCTCGTTCATTCCCGTTATTGCGGACTGGATCGGCCAGGGCGGAAAGATCGGTGGCGTGGTCATTGACGGCGGAAAATGGCTCAACATCTCTTCGCGAACTGAATATCTGGAAGTACATCGGGCGATCTTGCGAGAGAATTGGAAACCGGATTTCGTCAAAATGCAGCGATGGCCAGAACGCATCGCTGGCAGCGCAATCGTGGAGCCGAGCGCACAGTTGCGCGGCTGCACAGTCGTCGGAGCAAACTGTCGCGTCGGGGCGGAAACCGTTCTGGAGGACACAATTTTATGGATGAACGCAGATATTGCTTCCCAAAGCCGATTGGAGGCTTGTATTGTCCGCTCCCGAAAAAAGGTCAGCGGTATTCATCGCAATATCGACATCTGAATTTATGAGAACGGCCCTGCTTCTTCGACGAACGCGGATGCACTTTCCGCGACTGGATGTCGCCGAGATAGAAATCAACCCGATCCCAAAAGGCGGGTCAGACCGAAAGTTCTACCGCATCCACTGTTCGCCCGAGCAGGCGCTCATCCTGGTGAAGTACAATTTGGAGCGTGAAGAAAACCGGCATTATGTCCACATCGCGAAATTTCTTGGCGAACACGGAATTCGCGTTCCAGAGATTTATTTTCACGATCCCGAGGAAGGACTGATCTGGCTTGAAGATCTGGGTGAGCGCGATCTTTACGGTTATCGTGATGAAGTGTGGCTGGTGCGCCGAACGTTATACGAATCGGCACTCGTTCAAATCGCAACCTTGCACGGTTTATCCGAATCGGTTTGCGTCGAGATGAAGCAGCATTTGCCAGCCGAGTTCAATTCAGAGCTTTACCTTTGGGAGCAGAGTTATTTCTTCGAAAATTGCCTAGGTCGTTATTTTAATATCGACAGGACAAAGCTGGCGCTGCTGGCTGGGTTACGGCCATTGAAGGAGATAGCAGAGCGCCTGGCGTCGTTCCCGAGAGTTTTAGTGCACCGCGATTTTCAATCGCAAAATATCATCATCCGAAATGGCGAGGCTTACCTGATCGATTTTCAGGGAATGCGCCCCGGCCTCGCCGAATACGACCTCGCATCCTTGCTGTACGATCCATATGTCGACCTTCCGGAAAAACAACGCGGCGAGCTGACTGCGTACTATCGCGCCTGTCAACTCGAACACGGAATCGCGATCAATGGCGAATTCGACCTAAAATTGCGGTTCTGCGCAATGCAACGCCTCATGCAAGCACTGGGCGCATACGGTTTCCTCAGCCTCGTGAAGGGTCATAAACATTTCCTGCACCACGTTCCTGCAGCGTTGAAATCATTGCAGTGCATCGTAGCGGACATCGACGGATTGAGCGAGCTGGAGAAAACGCTGCGGGAATTGATCTAGACAATCAGCTTGGAGATCGTTACTAAGGAACGCTACCAACAAGCTCAGTTCCCGCGAGCGGCATCGCACGGCCGGGGCGAGTCCGCGTGAACTTGGAATTCGAAACATTGATGAGGCTACGGCCAGCCGAGTCCATCGTTTTGCATTGGCAGTTTGTTCATGATAACTTTTACCATCGTAAAACTTGTCTATGCCACAGTTTGACCGGAACTCTCAAAAAGAGAACAAACAGCGCGGAAACGAACCAAATTTTAACTGGCGCGGCGTCGTTCTCATTGTCATCGCATTCAGCCTGATCGCGACGGCAATGCTCTTTTACCGGGGCGGAATGCAACCGGTCGAAGATGTGCCGTATAACCGCTTCCTCGAGCTGCTGGAGAACAAGCAGATCGTAAACGATAAGAATTATCCGCTCCAGTTGGTGGTGGAGGATGGCCGGCCGACGCAGACACTGCGCGGTGCGTACATCCGCCAGGGCGCAGGCGCAGCCTCTTCACAGCCGATGCCGTTTCGCACAACTGTCTATCTGAATTTCACAAGCGATCTCCAGAAGAAGCTCGCCGATGCCGGCATGCAGCCCGCCATCAAGACAGAATCAAACATGCTGGCGCAGACCGTGGTTGGATTCCTGCCAATCGCGCTTTTCCTCCTGGTCCTGTACTTCCTTTTCCGCCAGCAGATCCGTATGGCCGGCAAAGGCGCGCTGAACTTCGGCAAATCAAAGGCACGCATGCTAGCCCGGGACAAAAACAAGATCACATTCCGCGACGTTGCCGGCGTGGAGGAAGCCAAGGACGAAGTGCAGGAACTGGTCGAGTTTCTGCGTGATCCGAAAAAGTTTCAAAAACTCGGTGGCCGCATTCCCAAGGGCGTGTTAATGGTCGGTCCTCCTGGGACCGGCAAGACTCTGCTGGCGCGCGCGATCGCCGGTGAAGCTGATGTGCCGTTCTTTTCCATCAGCGGCTCGGATTTCGTTGAAATGTTCGTGGGCGTCGGCGCGTCGCGCGTCCGCGACATGTTCGAGCAAGGCAAGAAATCTGCGCCGTGCATCATTTTTATTGACGAAATCGATGCTGTCGGTCGTCATCGTGGCCATGGCGTCGGCGGCGGACACGACGAGCGCGAGCAAACGTTAAATGCATTGCTCGTGGAAATGGATGGCTTCGACACTCAGGAAGGCGTGATCATCATTGCTGCAACGAACCGGCCGGACGTTCTCGACCCGGCATTGTTGCGACCGGGACGCTTCGATCGCCAGATCACAGTGAATTTGCCTGACGTCAAAGGCCGCGAAGAAATCCTGCGCGTGCACGCTAAAAAAGTGAAGCTGGCCGAGGGTGTCGATCTTGCAGTGATCGCGCGCGGCACGCCCGGTTATTCCGGCGCCGAGCTTGCCAACGTCATCAATGAAGCGGCGTTGCTCGCCGCGCGTCGCGGACTAAAAGGCATTACACTGGCTGAGTTGGAAGAGGCCCGCGACAAAGTTCGCTGGGGCAAAGAACGCCGGAGCC
Organism: uncultured Verrucomicrobiae bacterium; assembly: GCA_963776065.1. GTDB lineage: Bacteria > Verrucomicrobiota > Verrucomicrobiia > Chthoniobacterales > UBA10450 > Udaeobacter. The sequence goes on from CAVZLJ010000005.1 coordinate 96,289, forward strand.
TCGCTTTGAGCGAGAAAGAAAAACAGAACACCGCGTATCACGAAGCAGGCCACGCGTTGTTGCTGATGCTCCTCCCGCATACTGAACCGTTACACAAGGTTACCATTATCCCGCGCGGTCCGTCACTCGGTTCAACCATGTGGTTGCCCGAGGAAGACAAATACACCAATCGCAAGAACGAGTTACTGGCCAGTCTCGCAGTCGCCATGGGCGGCCGCGTCGCGGAAGAAATCATTTTCGGCGACATTACCAACGGCGCGCGCGGCGACATCAAAGGCGCCACTGCCATTGCGCGCCGGATGGTCTGCGAATGGGGCATGAGTGAGAAAATGGGCATGGTCGAATATGGCGAACACGAAGATTACGTTTTCCTCGGACGCGACATCTCTCGCGCGCGCGATTACAGCGAAGCGACCGCGGAGCAAATCGATCAGGAAGTGCGCAAGCTCATTGACGACGCCTATCACCTGGCGAAGAACACGCTCATTGCTAATCGCGACAAACTCGAAACGATCGCAAAAGCGTTGCTGGAATACGAGACCCTCGACGGCTCGCAAATCAAAGAGATCATCGACCACGGCCGTCTGATTAATCCGCCACCCGGCGTTGGGGGATCATCCAGTAAAAAACCAGCCCCCGAAAAACCGCCCAAGCAAGTTCTGGCGCCCGATGTCGCCCCGCCGCTTCCCGGCGCCCTCGGCGGCGCACCGGCATAATAGTCGGAGGGGTCGCCGCGCGGCAACTCGGTGACCGCGCCCTCGCGGCTTGCCATGGCAACAATTTTGATCCGGCACGATTGATGAATCTCAGCAAGGACCTCAGCCAACGCGTCCTCGAACTCTTCAAAGAATCGCCGGTGCATATCTGCAACTGATGTTTCGTCAGTTCGGAGAATGCCTGAAGAGAAAAGATTTGGCGGTGATTAAACACGAAGGGCGGAATCGACTCGCCGCCGATCAACTAATCACTGACTTGGCGTCTTCTGAGCTCTGGCTTGCCCGGCTTCTAACATGCGAATGCGTTTGTCGATGAATGGCAAACGGAGTGTAACAGTGAGCCCTTTGCCTTCGCTGCTCTCGATGGAGAGCTCCCCGCCGTGCTCGCGCACGATCCGGCGCACTATCAACAAACCAAGCCCAGTGCCGGACGGCTTCGTTGTGAAATAAGGCTCGAACACGCGGCTCAAATTTTCTGCGGACATGCCGCCGCCGGTATCGACAAATCGAATGATCACGTGCGTATCATCCAAGTCGGTGCGAATCCGCAACGCGCCGTGGCGGTGTACGGCTTCGAGGCTATTTTTGATCACATTGTAAAACGCCTGTTTCATCTGGTCGCGATCGAGCTGAAGCAATGGCAGGTCCGAGCGTAGTTCCTGTTCGACCACAATTTCGCGGTCCTGAAGTTCGGGGGTGAAAAAGCGAACCGCTTCCTCAACAATTACGTTTACATTTTCCGGTCGCAGTTGCGGGCGCGAGGGCCGGATGGCTTTTAAGAATTGCGTGACGATGGAATCCAGCCTATTGACCTCGGAACGGGCGACCTCGATTGACTGTTCAAGCTCCGTTTTTGCGCCATCGTGCAGCTTTTGCAGACTGCGCTCCATCAATTGCAAGTGAATGTGCAGCGAGTTCAGAGGATTGCCGATTTCGTGGGCGACGCCTGCGGCCAGCAGCGTCAGCGCATTCAAACGTTCCGACTCAATCGTTTGCTGGGCAGTGCGCCGGCTTTGCGTGATGTCGCGCAGGATCATCACGTGTCCGACCTGTTCGGACGTTGTGGCCGCCGGCGTTGACCCCTTGCCGCCGTGTCCGTCTCTCAGCCCTTCATTCGTGCCGAAGTCACCGCTTCCGGGTACCGCAGGCTCACGAGACTCCATCACCAGCGGCACGACGTAAAAATTGATGAAACGATTCTGCGGATAGAAAATTTCCATGTCGTGGCTGACCGGACCGCCGCTTTGTGTGAGCGATTCCCAATCGAGACCTCGAATGCGTTCATGGAGCCGTTTGCCGATCACTTCGCCTGCCTCCAAGCCAAATAGTCCGCAGGCTGCATCATTCAAGTAAGTGAAGCGCCCTTTCGAATCTGTCACGATGACGCCTTCCTGAATGGCGTTGAACACCGTTTCCAGAAAACCTTTCTCCTGCGCCAGGCGCAGGAAATAATTCTGAACATCCTCCGGCCCGATGCGCCCAAGGCGCTCGATGAGTTTCTCAAGAAAGCCAGCCTTCATGACTTACGTTAGCGCTAAATAATTGAAGCGTTACAGCGGATGCGTTCTCCCGATTTAACTGCTCAACGATTCAAGACTTCAACTTCTTCCCGTCGCGTCGGCACTTCCACGGTCAGCATTTCCACACGCAGATAATTCAAGACCACTGGCGCCAGGATCAGGCCGGGGATGCCCATGAGTCGTTCGCCGATAATCAGCGCGATTAAGGTCAGCCAAACTGGATTTCGGATTCGATCGCCGATAATCTTGCTGTTCAAAAAATATTCCAGCTTGTGGATTACAACGAGAAAGAGCAGGCCGAAGATCGCTAGTTTCGGGGATACCGTCAAAGCGACGAAGACGATCACCGTATTGCTTACCAGATTGCCGGCAATCGGCACGAGACCGCAAATAAAGGTGCTGGCAATCAGCAGCGGCGCGTACGGCATGTGAACCGCCAGAAAAAAAATCGCGGTTAATGCCGAATTGATGAGAGAGATGGTGATTTGAGCGCCCATGACAGTAGCAAAGCTGCGATAGAAATCGCGGAACCGGGTCGAAACTTGATCGCAGCAAATGGAGTAAAGATTGTTCTTTACCCGATGCGTACCTCGGTATGGGTCGAGCCCTGTTTTGAAAAACAGGCTCCCGGCCGCCACGATTGCCAAGATGCTGAAAACCAAGGTTGAAGCAGCGCCTTTTGCATAATCGGCCACATTTCGCAGGTAATGCGTTTCCTGGCCAAACGCGTTGACGACGCTTTGTCTAAGACTGTCAAAATCCCAGAATGGTAACTCGATCTGGCGCTTCTGCGCCCAGGCGTTAGCCGAAGGAATCGAGGTATCTGCCACATCCGGCAGCGCCAAGATCGCCACGCGAGTAACATAAATTCCGGCGGCGGCAATTCCTGCCACAACAACGACAAACAAAGCCAATGCGATCCATTTTCTTCTGGTGAAAAAATAGAATTGGCGCAACGCAAAATATGAGAACAACATTACGAGAAGCGGCACGCCAAGATGAAAAAAACCCGCCAGAGTAATTGTGGCAGCGAGCACCGCATAGGAAAGTCGCGTAGGCGTAATCATAACTTACTCAACTCTGTTTAACTCCATCCCCGCGAGACATTGTCAACTGGGCCGGGCCAGGGTGCTGTAGAATGCGCTGTCCTCAGTGCAGTTCGATTCGTCAAACAAGGTCTGTCGCTTTACAAACCCAGCAGCCAGCGCCTTCTTGTCTCCGATGATGCCAATGATCGCCTCCGCGCTTTTGATCGCCCTGTCACCGCTTCTCACCGCGTGTAATAATCCATCGGCGCGGCCTGGTTCGAACCGATTGGCATGGCATGTCGGAATATAATGTTTGTCCAACTCCCGGGCCCAATCCATCAACCCAGAGCCCGGACGCGCTTTTAGGTAAACATCAAATAACTCACCGCTTCATGCGACGCGAAGGCCGCCCATTCAAAGGGCTCCGATTCGCGTGCATCGCGATGCGGCGTGCAAATTGCGCTTTAGCTTAACTCAACCAATCCTGCGAGCACCCGGGCATGGCGCGATTTTATCAGCGTTCGGTAACCGGGCGAGTGTTAACGGCGTTTTGCGGCAGGCTGGGGTCACCGACCCCGGCTACAACTACAAGGCCTGGCCTGTTTCCTTCTCAGCGCGTTCCTTCAATGCTGCCTTGCGCGAAAGTTTTACGCGGCCTTTGTCGTCGATGCCGATGCATTTGACCCAAATCATATCGCCGACCTTGACCACGTCCTCGGTGCGCTTCACTCGAAAATCGGCCAGCTCGGAAATGTGCACCAAGCCGTCTTTGCCAGGAAACACTTCGACAAACGCTCCGAATTCCTTGGTTGTGACCACGCGACCCTGATAGGTCTGACCGATCTCGATTTCACGCGTCATGCCGCCAATGATTTCCTTCGCACGCGCCATGCTCTCGCCAGTCGTTGCGTAAATGTGTACGGAGCCGTCATCCTCGATGTTAATTTCGGCGCCAGTTTCAGCAACGATGCCCTTAATGGTTTTGCCGCCGGGACCGATGAGCGCGCCGATCTTCTCCGGATTGATCTTAACTGTCTCGATCCGCGGGGCGTATTTCGACAACTCCGTCCGCGGTTGATCCATTGTGCCACGCATGATCTCGAGAATTTTCGTGCGCGCTTCCTTCGCGCGTTGAATGGCTTCGGCCATGATGTTGTGGCCGATACCGGGGAGTTTCAGGTCGAGTTGAAAACCGGTGACGCCTGCGTCTGTTCCGCAAAGCTTGAAATCCATGTCGCCAAAATGATCTTCCGACCCAATGATGTCGGTGAGCAGTTCGTAACGCTTCAATTGCCCGTCGTCGCCGGCTTCGGTGACCAGGCCGATCGAAATTCCTGCGACCATGCCTTTAATGGGCACGCCTGCGTCCATCAGCGCAAGCATTCCGCCGCACACGCTGGCCATTGATGTAGAGCCGTTTGATTCCATGATCTCGCTGGAAACGCGGATAGCATAACGAAAATCACTTTCGCTCGGCACGGCCGGCTCGAGCGAACGCTCCGCCAGCGCGCCATGTCCAATCTCACGGCGCCCTGGCGCGCCCGTCCGGCCCGTTTCCCCCACGCTAAACGGCGGAAAGTTGTAATGCAGAATAAACCGCTTCGATTGTTCGCCACCGCCGTATGCATCAATCATCTGTGCTTCTTCGATGGGAGCGAGCGTGGCAAGCGTAAGCGCCTGAGTTTCGCCGCGCTGAAAAATAGCTGAACCGTGTGCGCGCGGTAGCACGCCTACTTCGCAGCTGATTGGACGCAAATCCCCGTAGCCGCGGCCGTCCACACGTTTTTGTTTCTCCAGAGTGCTAACCCGAAACGCCTTCTTTTGGACATAATCGAACGCCTGCGCGATCGCAAAAGCATCGGCGTCCGGATGTTTTTCAAGGATTGCCGTCTTCACTTCCTCGCGCAATGCGTCCACCGCTTTGGCGCGCGCTATTTTCCCTTCGGTATAAAGCGCCTCCTGAATCCGGTCTCCCCCCACGCGGTAAGCTATATCGAGCAGCTCCTGGTCCACCTTGAGCAGCTCGGCGTCTCGTTTCGGTTTACCAACCATCGCTGCCAGTTCCTTCTGGATGCGAATCATCTCGCGCGCGTGTCCATGCGCGAACTCAAGCGCTTTAACGAATTCGGCCTCGGGCATCTCTTTGGCCGAGCCTTCGATCATGATCACATCATTTTCAGTGCCAACGTAAACAAGGTCCAGATCGCTCTGGAGGCGCTCGTCGTGTGTCGGGTTGGCAACGAACTGGCCGTTGACCCGCCCGACGCGCACCGCGCCGACCGGGCCCGCAAACGAAATATCCGAGACACTCAACGCAGCGGATGCGCCGTTGAGCGCGAGAATGTCGGGATCGTTCTGCCCATCGGCGCTGAGCAGGATCGAGATGATCTGAGTATCGTAAAAATATCCCTGCGGAAAAAGCGGCCGCAGCGGCCGATCGATCATTCGCGAAGTGAGTGTTTCTTTTTCTGTCGGGCGGCCTTCGCGCTTGAAATAGCCACCAGGGAACTTCCCGGCTGCAGCGGCCTTCTCCCGATAGTCAACTGTGAGAGGGAAGAAATCCTGACCTTCCTTGACTTTTGTGGCCGAGACAGCGGAGACAAGCACAGCGGTGTCGCCGCAGGTGACTACAACGGCGCCATCGGCGAGCCTCGCGATCTTTCCGGTTTCGATAGATATTTCATTGGCCCCAATTTGGGCCGTGACCTTCTGTTGCATGGTATTTTCCTGGATATGCGGTTCCAGGCGGTCACCCCGACTGTAGGTTTTAAACCCGTTGCCCGGCCGCTGCCGGACGCGAAACTAAAACCTAAAATCCAAGGTGATTGCTACGCCTGGACTGCTGATTATTTGTTCAGTTTAGTTGTGGCGTCGATCAGTTCAAATTTCGGATCCGAACCTGCCGGATGATCGCTCTCTTATTTTCGAAGGTTCAGCTTTTCGATCAATTTCTTGTAACGATCAGCTTCCGTTTTGCTCAAATAATCGAGCAGACTCCGTCGTTGCGCGACCATCTTGAGTAAGCCGCGGCGCGAAGAATGATCTTTCCGGTTAACCTTAAGGTGCTCAGTCAAATGCTCGATCCGGCGGGTGAGAAGCGCGACTTGCACATCCGCACTGCCGGTATCTTTATCATGCAACTGGAACTCCTTGAGATCCAACGTTTGGTTGCTCTCAGCCATAACGAGGTTGCTATTCTAGACGACGAATCGATTTTCGCAACAGAACAACGCGGGTGAGAGTCATCTTCTAAGCTGGATGTCTCTCTCGTTTGCCATCGTACCACAACCCGAGCTTAGCACGCGAGCGCACACCGCGCGGCCCGCGGACTAGCACGCCAAAGAATTCGCGCAGAAATTCTTGACGCGGATACATGCGTAATTTTCGGCCTGAGGTGACAACGGGTTCCCGCAGCACGGTGAAGCGGCCCAGCTTCTTTAGCGCCAGGGTAAGATAAACTTCTTCACCGGCGAAGTACTGCTCGTCAAATCCGCCGATTGCCTCGAAATTTCGTCGTGTGGTGAAAAGAAATGCACCAGCCCCAAGATTCAGGCCGAAGTAAATCACCGAAAGACCACGCCACAGCATCCGGCCCCAATTGGGAATCAATCCGTCCATCGCCACCAACGCGCTGCCACCTGAGCAACCTGTTACCAACACGGCGAGGGCTCCAGTGACGTGTGCTCGGTTGATCCGCGTGTCGGCATCAACGAACAACAAATAATCGCCCCGTGCGGCGCGCGCGCCCGCATTCCGCGACGCCGCGATTTGGCGTCGATTGATTCGGACGACTCTCGCACCAGCCTCCAAAGCGATTTCCGGCGTCGCGTCCGTTGACGCATCATCAACGACAATGATTTCGTACGCCTGTGTTGCACTATCAGCGGCAGTACGAATCGCGGCCAGCGTTGCCGCAAGCTCGTGCTCTTCATTGTAAGCGGGAACGATGAACGAAATCATTGGTTTTGAGGCGAGCCATATTGCCTCTGATCTCCAGACACGCAAGTCACCGGGTTCTCGATCTTATTTGTGTCCTGCCGTAGAGCAGTGAATCGAGAAGCTCTCCGTCTTTGATGCGACGGGTCCTCGCATCGCTTTGGGCAAGCGTCACCGAACTTAGCCTATTGTTCGAACTTAATACCCGTTTTCTGCACTTCGCGGTAAGGCAACAGCCAGATAAGCGACTCGTCGTGGAGATCGACCACCTGAATGCGATTGCCCCAAGGATCGTGAAAATCGCAGCGGAACGGCGGCTCCAATTTGAGTTTGTATTTCTGGGTGAGTTTCTTGCGAACTTCCTCGAGCTGCGTTTCGTCGCGAACCATGATCCCGAAATGGCGCACGTTCGCGCATTGAACCTTGTCCACTTCGAAAATCGCGAGGAACTGATGGTCGCCCAGTTTGAAGAACGCGTCGCCCTCGCCGCCTTTCATCTGCTCGAGGTTAAAAACATCCTTGTAAAAGGCCACCGCCTTCTTGATGTCGTCCACCTCGATGGCGACATGATTGCATCCATAAACTTGCACGCTCATATGTCAGCTTAGCCGAAACGACCGGTCCGCGCGTCAGTTTTCAATCTTTTTCTCTGCCGGGACTCTAAGGAACGCGTCCGCGAAATTCGCCGCGTTTCACGAACTGATGCTAACTCTGCCGGCCTCGGATCAATCGCGGACTGTCTTCATCCCTTGCCGGACGATGCGGTCGATGAGTCGTGGGTACGGCAGCCCTGCCTTCCCGGCTGCGAGTGCGAAGTCCTCGTCGTCCGCGAGAATGGGGTTTGGGTTTGCCTCGATGAAATAAAGTTTGTTCTCCGGCGTTAGGCGAAGATCGACGCGCGCGTAGCCATCGATGGTCAGCAAACGGTAGATGTCTTTGCAGGTCTCTTGAATTTTCGTGACGAGCGCCGGGTCGAGATCTTCGGCGAACTGGTTCTCCAAACCCCAGCGTTTACGATATTCGTCGTCCCATTTTGCCTTATAGGTAGCGATCTTCGGTTCGCCAGGCGGCACTTCCCGGAAGACCAGTTCGCGAATGGGAAAAACCGTTAACCGCACATTGCCCATCAGGCTCACGTAAAGCTCGCGACCCTCGATGTATTCCTCCGCAATGGCGTCGCTGTTGTATTTCTCGTGAATGAACGCGATCCGTTCGCGGAATTGCTCGTCGTTCTCCACGAACGACGCCTGCGAAATGCCGTACGACGCTTCTTCTCTGACCGGCTTTACCAAAATCGGAAACTTGAGTTGCCGCGGACGCCCGATCCGCTGGCCGCGCGGGATGACGAGGAAATTCGGCACGTGAATGCCATGATAATGGAGAATTTTTTTCGAGATGCCCTTGTGCTTTACAAAGCGTCAGGCCGGTCGAGCCGCACCCAGTAAAAGGCAGGTCCTGCATTTCGAAAAACGAAACAATGTTCTGATCGAACCCGGGCTTGTTCTTGAACTGCTCGACGAGATTGAAAAGAACGTCAGGCGCAAACGTCTCCAGTTTTTGCCTAACCAGATCGACGTCATCGTAGATGGCGAGGTGTTCCGCAGTGTGACCGAGAGCACCCAGCGCTGCCATGACGTTCGCCTCGGTTTTCCAGTCCTTCGTCTTCAGTTCTTTCGTGAAGTCCTGATCGACCGTGGTAGGACTTGTGCCGTCGAAAAGCACGAGGACTTTGAGTTTCTCTTTCACGCTATTTGGTGCGCTTGAATTTGCCGGTGAAAAGATGATTCATCACCAGCGTGGTGATGAAAGCGGTGACGCGAAAATCCTGCTGCGGGTCATCATTCAGCACATGCAACCCAAGCTGCTCACAGCGGCGAGTGAGCCTCGCAAGCAGTTGGTTCACCCGGAATTTCTTCTCGTTGGTCCATTGGCAAACGGCATTTAGTAGACGTCGCCTGCGTCGTCGCAGATACGCATTGGCTTTGATGCCAGCCGGCGCAGCGAAGAGCTGTCGCAGCTCAGCATCGTAGAAATCCGGATATGTATCTTCGTAGAGCTTGCGTTTGCGCGCGTAGTACGTCTTGAGTTTGACGTTGAGACAATCGTAATCGGAGACGCGATATTTCGGCGTGTGCACCGGCGGCCTGCCTGCCAATGAGCGCATCAGCTCATCGACGTATTCCATCTTTCGCACCGCCGGCCAGCCAGCATAATTCTTGCGCCAATCGAGGCCGGGCGTAAGCCAGACCGCAAATGTTTCGGCGAAATCCTCGTCTGGATGACTCTGCGCATACCAATCCTCAAGGTGAACGACGTAACTACGGCTGAATGGGCGTGGCCGGTAAGTATTCGGCGTTTCCTCGCGCGATGTTTGGCCGAAACATTGCTTCCATTTTTTCCGACGCGTCAGTTGATAAGCGTACATGTAAGCGTGCCCTGCCTCGTGTCGCATTAACTTCATGAACCACTCCGGTGTTTCGCCTTCCACCTCAAGCATCATCGTCCGCTCCAGCGCGCGGAGCCGATCATGTACGAGGAAAAACGGAATGAAAATCGCGGGGATACCGATTGGAACGAACCATTCATCGCCGATGTGACAAGGCGGATGAAACACGAGTCCTTTCGCCGACAGCTCGTCATAGAGCTGTTTGATCAGCGATCCGAGTGCAGTGCCCTCAAGCTGTAAACCAAGCGTGGAGATCCGGCGTTCGAGAAGGTCCTGGTCGCTCAGTGTTGCCCAATCGGCAGCTTCCATTTCTCGGACGGTATCAGTCGGCGCTGGCGAGGCAAATTTTTGCCACGACAGAGTCGCCACTCCTCCGGTGCGCCGATTATCTAGCACGATGTCATCAGCGCCTCGCAAATGTTGCGACGGCTGACTCAAGACAATCACCACGTAGCGCTGCAAGCTTCAGCCACGCGCGTTTCTCATCCTTCGAAAGAATCTGAGCCGAATACAATACTGCGCGTTTATCCCATGGTCCAAATGTGATTGACAAGTCTCCCAACTCGTCTATAGGGGGGGCGGCTCGTTACACCGAGTCGTTGTCAGAAGTCCGCGCGTCCCCCGGGGGCTAGCGCGCCCGGGCTGTTCCGAATCCGTACTAAAAGCTGCATTCCCGCGGCTTTCGGCATCGAGAATAGGGTGCTCCACACGAGACTCGACAACATCGGAGCAACCCTGCAACACCATGAATCTATTCTACACAGTCATATTTTTCTCATTGCTGGCATCGGCCGCTTTCGCGCGCGGGGAGGCGGTCCTGGCCCGTGTCACCAGTTACTGGGCAGGCGAAGGGTCCAAATTCGCCAGTACCGGCCAACGACTACGCGCCGGGCATTGCGCCGTTGATCCGAAACGAATTCCGTACGGCAGTAAGGTTGTCTTCCCTGATCGCGCCTGCACCGCGGTCGACACCGGGCCGGCGGTAATTAGTCGTACAGCGGCTCGTCTTTGTGGACGAACTGCGAGCCAACTAAAGGCTGTCGTAGTCGACCGATTTTTTGAAACAAAGCGAGAGGCAATCGCGTGGACGAACACGCATCCCCACTTTATGACCCTTCAAATTGTCCGGCCCGGATCTCACTCAGAACCGTCCGAACTATGATTAAGTAGAAAGATATTCGTAATCGCTTCTACCACGACGAGAGATACTTACAGCTGAGTTCGCAGACCGACACTGGACAAACACGGAAACGGCTGTACATGAAGAGCCGATGAAATTGATCAACGCGCCGATTCGCGCTGCCCGCCGGGGCGGGCGAGCGGCATAGAGGCCCGTTAGATTTTTCGCCAAGTTGGAGCCCGCAATTCGCGGCACCCCAGTGGTCGAATCTTACCACGCGCGGGTCTTGTGCGCCGGTATCCCGAACCGACTTCGGCAATCACACTCAACAACCTAGAAATTTATGAAACCAATAGTCCAAATTAATCACAAACAGTGCAGCTCACGTCGCGACAACCGCCCAAGAAGCAGTAAGCGCCGGCTTCCATTAACGGATTACAACTACCATCCAACAGCGGAAAGCCAGGTGAATTCCTCTGCCCGCTGGCGCGCCACCAAGTCGCCCGCCTTCCACAAATTAAGCAGTGAATTCCTAGGCGGAGAAACAAGCCGGGATTATCTTGCTGAGCTTTTGTTCTTCATTGTGATCACTGGGCTTGCCGCCTGGCCGATCATGTCGATGCTGATCGCAGTGATTCGCATGATCAGGAATTACTAACGGACCGAATTAGTCAAGGATGTTAGCGGTTGCCGCCGACAATGCGGCGAATAGTTTGGCGTGTTCATTGATGAAAGCGATGGCCAAAATCTTCCAGATCATTGTCTGGTCGACGCTGACATTGTCCAACTCGAACATCGATGCCGCAAAGGAACCGCTCTATGACGGCCTCGGCTCATACTCGCGCAAGATCACAACCGACTCGCCCGAAGCACAGCGTTATTTCAATCAAGGCCTCGGTTTCGTTCACGGATTTAATCACAACGCGGCTATCCGTGCTTTTCAGCAAGCAGCGGAACTCGATCCCGAATGTGCAATGGCGCATTGGGGCATCGCGCTTGCCTGTGGCCCGCATATAAATTTTTCCACCGTTCCGCCACCCGCTGCGGAGCTGGCCTGGAAAGAAATCAGCCTCGCTCTCGAGAACGCCGCCAACGCTTTGCCGGTTGAGCGGGCGCTGATCAATGCGCTCGCAAAACGTTACGCTAATCCGCAGCCGGAAGATCGTAGTGGACTCGATCGCGCTTATGCCGATGCCATGCGGGAAGTGTGGAAAAAGTTTTCGGACGATCCTGACGTCGGCGCGTTTTTCGCGGAAGCGATGATGGACTTGCGGCCTTGGGATCAATGGACACCCGAAGGCGAGCCGCAACCTGGAACCGATGAAATCCTGGCTACGCTCGAAGCGGTGTTGAAGTTGAATCCGAAACATCCCTTTGCGAATCATCTTTACATTCACGCAGTCGAAGCATCGCCGAATTCGGAACGCGCGAGCGCTGCCGCTGACCGTCTTCGCAATTTACAGCCCGGCCTCGCGCACAATGTGCATATGCCGTCGCATATCGACATTCGCACCGGGCGGTGGCTGCAGGCCGTCGATACCAATATAAAGGCAGTCGAAGCAGATCAGCGTTACCGGAAGGTCTTCGGGGCAGCCAAAGGTTTTCTGAACGTGTACGTAGCGCATAACCGCCATATGCTCGCGTACGCTGCCATGATGACTGGTCAACGCGAACTGGCGATGAAACACATCCGCGCCATGGTCGAGGAGTTGCCACCTGATTTTCTCAAGCAGAACGCCATGCAAGCGGAAGGCTTCGTCGCAATGCCGCTGGAGGTGACGGTGCGCTTTGGACTCTGGAACGAAATTCTAAAGGAGCCAGACAAATACCCTGATTACATGCCATTTACGCGAGCGTTTCATCATGCAGCGCGCGCGATTGCATTTGCGGCGAAGGGCAATCCTGATAATGCGCGAAAAGCGCAAAGCGTTTTCTGTGAACGCGCCAAACTCGTCCCGAAAGAAGATTCTCTCGGCAACAACAGCTGTGAGACGATTCTCGGTATCATGACACCTATGGTAGAGGGCGAGATCCTAGTTGCGGAAGGGAAGATCGACGACGGCATCCAACAACTGCGTTCCGCTATAGACAAGGAAGACGCGCTGAAGTACGACGAGCCACCAGGCTGGTTGATTCCAGTGCGTCATTCGCTCGGGGCGGTGCTAATGAAGCGACAGCGTTTTGCCGAAGCAGAACGGGTCTATCGCGAGGATCTCAAGCGCTTGCCGGGAAACGGCTGGTCGTTACTGGGGTTGGCGGAAAGTTTGCGCAAGCAAAAGAAAAACGCAGACGACGCTGCTCAAATGCAGGCGAAGTTTGAAAAAGTCTGGGCAAAGGCCGATCTCGGCATTACGAGTTCCTGTCTTTGCCAGCCGCGAACGTAGATTGGCAACGCTCGCCAAAGCATAGGCAATTAAAACGCACCTTCCATCTTGGTGCGGTTGAGCCCAGAAGTTTAATTACAGTTTCGCGTAAACGCCGACCAGCGGACGGCGCGACGGCGTGGGCGAGCGGAAGTCACTGACGAACCCATCTTTAGTGCGGAGTTCGACATGACCAACGCTTCGGGACGTCCCGTACACGAGCACGGAACCGACCGGCGCTGCGAACGGATCTGTCACTGAGAGTCTTTTGAATCCGTAATTGCTGACGAGCTCTTGAGCAGCATCTCTTGCGAGTTCGCTCTTGGGGCGAGAATCGATGACTCCGGAAGCGAGCAACGCATCTTTCACATAATGCCAGCATCGCGACCGCGAATGCGCATGTGCGCGTTCCTGCGCGAGCGTTGCTGCTTGCACTAATCTACTGTCGATTCGCCGATCGATCTTGGCATACGGATAAACCATCCGCTTGGGGTAATAGTCCCCAATCACAGGAACCGATTCGCTTTTACCTTGTGGAGTTCTGAAGCTGAAGTGGCTAACATGCTGCGCCGTCTGGGTTGCGGCCGGTTGATTCATCGGGCGTACCGGTTCCATCGTTAACGTTGCCACCGCTGTTGATTTTGAGGCCGGTTTTGCCGGTTTTTGAGCAGCGGTCTGAACCGGTTTTTCGGTGCGCGCTCGCAGCCGTTCTTTCACGACGGGTTTCGTCTTTTTGGCAATCGTCGGCGCTGTCCTCGCCGTAATCACTTGCACGACATCGCTCGTCACCTTCTCGCTGCGACTTTCACCACCCAACGTCGCAGGCGCCAGTGCCTGCGCGCGTACGCCTGCGCTGAAAGCCACTAAAAGCGATGCAGTTGCTAGTGCTAAGAAGATTGGTCGTCCCCGCACGAGGGCGAGGTATGCCGGAAATCAAAAGCTATGGCAAGCTTTTTTTTGATAAAATTGTCAGGAGGCAGTCGCTTACCCAAGCCTCCGAACGCCCCCGCATCGCGCAGCGAAATTGTCAGTCGTCTGGGAAATAATCCGACCCAAATCCTCGCGGTGGACCATGCATCTGGTCGCGGTCAATAAAAACCCGGCTTCTTCGATGGCGCGGCGGGAATCCATCTTCGTCCGGTGCAACGATCGCAGTGCGCCCGGAAGGCAGACGAAAAATTAGTCTTCCATCCGAGGTGATACCAACGACGTGACTGCGCACCGAACCAGCGCGGCGCGACGGTACGCGTCTGGAATTTGAGACGACAGATTTCTTTTTGCTTTGCGAACTCGACTTATCCGCAGCAGTTGGCGGCGATTCACCGTTGGCCTGAGATGCTGATTTTGCCTCGGTATCTGCAGAACCAAGGCTATCGGGCATCGCACGCGGAGAATTTGCCCCTGAAACGGTCGAGGCAGCCGGTTCTGATTGAGTATTCGATGTTTGGGCCTGCTGGGTGTCGGCCGGCGCCACCAGAGGCGGATTCGCAATCGTGGCGGTGTTTGCCGCCGCAAAGGGTCCGGGCGCGGCAGTTGGATTGAGCGGTTGCGATAGAGGAGCTCCCGACGCTGGGGCCGACGCGGTTCGAGGTGCCGGGGTCAATGCCGGTGGCGAAGATTCTGGCACGCCGATCGGAACGCCAATTGGCTTTGAGATGTGGCTAGTGCGAATCATCTTGCCGATGGAGTCCGGAAAGACAAGGGGGGCAATTACCGCTGCCAGCACGACCAGCGCGCAAACCGCGACTGCGGTTCGAACGAGGCGACGAGGTCGGGCTCCTGCGCGCCCGGCAATGCTCGTTCGGAAAGGGATACCGTATCGATCGGACAGCTCGCGTCGACGCTCAATTTTCTCCAGGCATCCCCGGATCATCTCGGTCACGACGAGCAAGTCCTTTGGACGCTGATCGGGGTCGCGATGCAACATCCGGCCAAGCAACGCCCGCAACGGCTTTGGAAAACCTGAAACCTTGGGACGTTGTTGGAGGGCCTCGGCAGACATTGCTGCGCCAGTGACCAAAAAATAGAGCGTCACACCAAGCGAATAGATTTCCGAGGCGATGTCCCTGGTCGGCTTAGAGAATTGTTGACTGCTCGTAACCTGTTCCCCGGTGCCGGATTCGCTATGCACTTCCGATTCAGCTGCGTTAGGTTTGGGACATGGCACAAGCGCGGGCACGCCGAAGTCGGTCACCTTTACTAGCGGCCAACTGCCTTCGGCCGTCTGCCCGGGAACCAGCATGATGTCGCTGGGCTGGATAGAGGGATACGGCAGCTTGTGAAAACCCGCCGAAGACAACACACTCACAACTTGTTCGCCAACTCGCAATGCAGCGTCAGCGGCCATGGGCCCGTGGTTGCGCACCCAGGATGCGAGTGTTTCACCTCCGAGCTGTTCGGAAACGTAAACGTAATCGTCGCCTTCGCGCCCAAAATCCAAGAGCTTGGCGACATTGGCATGCCGCAACTTTTGGGCCGCTGCCAGTTCCTCTTCAAAGCGCCCCCGCTCGGTCGGATCGATACCCTCGGCCGGAATAAGCGTCACAGAAACCGGCTCCGCCGTTCTCTCATCCACAGCTTCGTAGCTGATTGCCGGACCGTCGCGATCGGGTTCGCACGGGCTGCCGTCGTATTTGAGGCGGACCCGATAATTCTTAAGGAAAGTTGTGCGCTCCATGACCTGGCCTGCCTGGCGCGGCGCAATTTACATTCTGCCTGCGCCTCAATGATTCAACCTCGATTTTGGTGGCTAGTTGCTCGGCGTTTGCGATTCGTAAGAGCGTGATCTCCGGATCGTGGATGGCTCCGCCGTTAGGTAAATTCACTTTGGGAATTGCGCCGGAAGCGAAATTTGCGAATCTAAACTGCGGATCCCGTACCCCGTGGTGTAACGGTAACACAGCGCCCTTTGGAGGCTCACTTGGGAATTGCGCCGCAAGCGAAATTTGCGAATCTAAACCGCGGATCCGTACCCCGTGGTGTAACGGTAACACAGCGCCCTTTGGAGGCGTTATTCTTGGTTCGAATCCAAGCGGGGTAGCCAATCAAAATTTCCTCTAATTCTGGTAGCGAGAGAGCCACGCAGGCCAATTAGCGAAAATTTATGTTCGCGCGTAGCTACGCATAAAATGCGCGCGAAACTGCAACTATTCGGCACTAGTCCAGCGCTCAGGGTTCACCGAACGGGAATGATGCTGCAATGCGAAAACGCACTGGGAGCGCCTGAAGCGACCACCATTGCAAACAAAAGGGGCTCTCCGCTTCCAGGAGAGCCCCTTCGTTTGTTTGGGATCTATTTAGTTCGAAGTCCTCTTTTCGCTTCCTTAGTTACTGAACGTGAACGTGCAAGGCGCAGACTGCGTGAAGTTCTTGTTGTTGTTCGCGTCATCAAATGCGTTCTTTAGCCCCTCCTGGCACGCCCGGTCTGGACTGCCGATCGGCGTTGAGGGATGATCGAGCAGCGATTGATTCGCTGCAGTCATCAAATCGTTGATGCTTATGAACCCTGAAGAGTTCAACCCGCCGACCGTTCCGCAACCCGACAAACCGGGTGCGTAGATCATCGCGGTTCCGTTCACGAACCCGTGAAGCACGTTAAGCTTCATCGCCGTCAGTTCCGCCGATAGCATGTTCGCCATGTTCGTTGTGCTGGCGCCAAGTAGAAACTGTTTCAGGCTCGCTCTGCTTTGAGCAGCAGTGCCCGCGAAATCCTGCGCGGTACCTTGCCCCGTTACTAAATTGAGGGCGGTAAGCGCCGTGAAATCACCACGTATTGTGAGTTGTGCGCCACTTGTGTTCCAGTACCCGATTGTCAAACCACCGCCTGCACCGACACAGACAGTGCCGAAAGTGACCTGCTCGGTGTAATCGGTGTCCACATCGAAATCCACATCGACAGGAGTGGTATAGGTCCAATTCAGCTCGTTCGGTCCGCGTGCATGCACGCGGTAATCCCCTGCACGAACGTATTGGCAATGGGGCGTCTCTTTATCAGTCAGGTGCAAGTTGTCATGAGCATAGACGGCAAACTGCCATCCCGTCATGTCCGCTTCTCCGTTGTCCTGTACGCCGTTGGCGTTCGCGTCGTAAAACATGCTAATGCATGCCCATCCCTTGGGACAGGGAGTGGGCGTAGGGGTCGCCGTGGGAGTCGCCGTGGGAGTTGCAGTAGGCGTTGGAGTGGGCGTGGGATTTGTATTGTTAACTTGGAAATTATCGGTCTTGCTGCTGTTGTTATCGAAATTACAATCGGTGCTGACCCAAACTTTGTATTCTCCACCTGGATTAGGCGTGTCATCGAACCCAGGCACAGTGAAGCCACTGGAACCTGTCTTTAGGATCGACGTGAGCTGATAGCATTGAACGAATTCACCGTTGACAACGGTGACCGCCGCCGGATCGCTCTTGCCCAGAACGGTCTGCCCGCTCGGGTCGGTGACTTGTACGCAGTAACTACCATCCGGGAGGCCGGCAGAGCCGGGATGCGACGGGCCGCCATCGATATAGACATCTTCCTTATTGTCGTAAATGTTTACATTCACGTCGGTGCAGGTGCTGTCAGTGGTGAAGATCGCGCCGGTCAGCGGCGGGGCGGCACGAAGTGCGCTGGGCGCGAGGAACAATCCTGCGATCATTAGCGCAACCAATGTTAATATGTGTGAAGTTGTTTTCATTTTGGTGCTGATTTAGCTTCCTTTCGTGTTGCGGGGGTATGATTGGCGGAAGCCGCCGTTTGTGGGCTCGACAGGAGAAGCCCGTTGTCTCACCCTATTAAGGGAACAGCGGGTCGAAGTTCCAAAAGAATTCAGAAACCTTCGGAAACGACCACAAGGAATGCCTAACCCCGCAGGCTGATAAATCAGCGCCTTTTTTGGAGGCATTATTCTTGATTCGAACCCAAGCGGGGTAGCACAAAGCCTCTAGAGGCCGCATTGTGGCGCATGAAAAAGCTGTTCGTCCCAATCCTATTGCTTGGACTATGGCGCACAGACGCGCAAGCCGGCGGCAACCTTGCTGGCGTCCTTTCGAAGCAAGGACTTGCCGGTGCAAAGCTGGAGCGACGCTACGGTAATCACCTGTTCGTTTCAGTTTCCCTGAACAGTCGGAACGGCGCGCTGCTAATCGATACGGGATCGCCCAATACTCTCATCGACCGCAACAGCGTGAATACATTCGGCCTGATCATGGAAAAAACCGACTCGAGTGTCGGCGGATTGTTTGGCCGAAGCTGGGAACGTTTTGGCACGAGCAAAGTGAAAAGCATTGCCATGGGCAATTGCATGCTGACGAACGTGCCTGTGGCTATCGCGGACTTGTCCGGCATGAATCCAGAGCACAGCGCTGCCGCCACCGGATCCCACATCTCCGATTCCAAAGCAATGGCGCATCTCAACGGCGTGCTTGGCGCGCGCGAGATGGTCAAATTCGGCATGATCATCGATTGCACGCGGCAGATACTTTACATCAATCCGAATGGCGCGAGCTCTGGGGTAAGCCAAAATCTCGCGAGTTTCCTTACCGGTCGCGGGTTCACTCGAATCCCGATGCGGCTGAATGCGAATGATCACTTCGACGTTGAAGGCGCACTGAACAGCCACGCGACCAAATTCATCGTGGATACCGGCTCGGCGAACACGCTCATCGATACTCAAGTTGCGGTGAAATCTGGAATCGGCGTGACCGCGCTCGCCGGCTACGGGGCGGGGGGCGCCGGCAACTTGGTGGAAGGAGTGAATCGCACCGGTGTGAAGGAACTGGCCATCGGTAATTTCAAACTCGCAAACGCCGAGGTAGTAGTGGCGCACGTATCCGGGGAAATTCTGCTCTCGACATCGGCGGCGGAATCCAATGCCGGCGTGCTCGGTCAGGATTATCTGTCGACCAATTTCGCTGTCATCGACATGGGCGGTAGAGCGCTTTACCTACGCCACCCGGATTCTCGTTAAGCGGGACTTGTAGCCATTAATTCGCCGCCGGATGAGTTTATTTCGGCGTGTGCTTTCAAACGGGCTCGTATAGCCTCCCAAATTCCTGGAGGAATCAGCATGCGCAAACCAATCATCTGCTTCGGTGCGATCGCACTTGTATTTACAGCTCAATTAATTTCAATCACGGCTTCAGATATAGAGTGGGACCGAACCGTCCTGCCGCGCCCGCCCCAGCCGTTTCAAGGCGTGGCGAAGCGAACGCTCGAAGGCTCGGTAGCCTCGTTTACCCAACCGGTAAAGGCGCCGGAAGGTGCCCCCAATATCCTGCTCGTGTTGATCGATGATGCCGGTTTCGGAAATCCGTCCACTTTCGGCGGACCTGTCGCTACGCCGACGCTCGACAAACTCGCGGCCCAGGGCCTGCGTTACAATCGGTTTCACGTCACAGCGCTTTGCTCACCGACGCGCGCGGCGTTGTTGTCCGGACGAAACCATCATGCGATGGGATTCGGATCGATTTCTGAGTTAGCCGGTGGTTGGCCGGGTTACAGCACGAATTGGCCCACAAGCGCCGCTTCAATTGCCAGGATTCTTCAACTCAACGGCTACAACACCGCCGCGATCGGCAAGTGGCATCTTACACCGGATGAACAGCAGGGACCGGCGGGGCCGTTTGATCGATGGCCGAACGCGCTGGGCTTCGATTATTTTTGGGGATTTCTCGGCGGCGAAACCGGCCAGTTCGATCCGGTCCTGGCTGAGAACAACAGCATCATCGGCGTGCCGAAAGAGAAAAATTTCTATTTCAACGACGCCATGGTCGAGCATTCGATCTCCTGGATTCGAGACCAGAAAGCGCAGGCGCCGGACAAACCGTTCTTCCTCTATTTTTCAACCGGTGCGACTCACGCACCGCATCAGGTGCCAAAGGAATGGAGCGATAAATACAAAGGGAAGTTCGATCAGGGCTGGGACAAGCTGCGCGAAGAAACGTTCGCTCGACAGAAACAGCTCGGTGTAATTCCCGCGAACGCCAAACTTACGCCACGCGATCCGGCATTTCCCGCGTGGGACAGCGTCCCCGCGGATGTAAAGAAAGTGTATGCGCACCAGATGGAAGTGTATGCCGGTTACCAGGAAAACACGGATCACGCGGTCGGGCAGGTGATGAAAGCTATCGACGACATGGGCCTCACTGACAATACGCTGGTCATTTACATTTTCGGTGATAACGGCGCGAGCATGGAAGGCACTGAGACCGGGACATTCAACGAGATGACCACGTTGAACGGTGTGCCGCTCACGGCTGAGCAGCAGTTGAAAGCGATCAAGGCTTATGGCGGCCTCGAAAAATGGGGTGGCCCCGACATGGCCCCTCATTACGCAGCGGCTTGGGCATGGGCTGGCAACACGCCATTTAAATGGGGCAAACAAGTGGCGTCGCACCTCGGCGGCATTCGCAACCCGATGGTCATCTCATGGCCAAAACGCATCAAAGACAAGGGCGGCGTGCGCAGTCAGTTTACTCACTGCACTGATGTTGCGCCCACCATCCTCGAAGCCGCCGGTTTGCCACAACCGAAGGACGTCAATGGCGTGCCCCAGACGCCCCTGCATGGCGTGAGCTTCCTTTTCACCTTCGATGATGCCAAGGCGCCATCGCGGCATACGCAACAGTACTTCGAGATTCTGGGAAACCGCGCCATGTACAAGGACGGCTGGCTCGCGTGCTGGCGACTGGATCGAATCCCATGGAAGATCGATCCGGAAACACTCAAGCGCTTCGCACCCGGAAAATGGAACCCTGATCAGGACAAGTGCGAGTTGTATAATCTCGACGAGGATTTCTCCCAGGCCGACGATGTCGCCGACAAATATCCCGGACAAAGTGCGCGAGTTGACGGCGCTGTTTTGGACAGAGGCGGAGAAATATCAGGTGCTGCCGTTGCTCGGAGAGATGGCAACGGTATGGGGCTTTCCCAAAGGTTTACCGGAACGGACGAAATTCACTTATTACAACGGAACCGAAAACATTTCGTCCGGCATGATCCCACCGATCTACAATCGCTCCTATAGTATCAGCGCAGATCTCGACAATCCTGGTCGATTCGGCGCGCTTAAATTGCGTCCGGGACTAGCGGGCGTCATTGTGGCTGAGTCGAGTTTTCTTGGCGGCTTTTCGCTCTACGTCGAAAACGGTCACCTGAAGCACACCTACAGTTTGCTTGGATTGAAACTGGACACGATCAGTTCGCGCGATGCGCTGCCCACGGGCAAAGTCAATGTGCGCTACGAGTTCACCGCCGATAAGCCCGGCGAGTTCGGCACCGGCGGAACGAGCCGCCTCTTCATCAACGGCAAACAGCAAGCCGAAGCGAAAATGGAGCACAGCGTGCCTTTCCGGTTCGCTTCTTACGCAGGCATGGATATCGGCACAGACAACGGTCTCCCTGTCGTCCCCAAATTCGAATACGCCAAAGTGCTACCAAAATATTTCCGAGGGACGATCGAAAAAGTAGAGTTCGATCTCGGACCGGAGAAACTGAGCGTTGAAGATCTGCAACGAATTTATCTCGAACGCCTCGCGAGCGCAGTTCGCAACTGATCTACGAGACACGCAGACACGACGGTCTCTTCATTCATCAATTATCTCCCGGTTGATTCGCTGTAGTTCATTTTACTCCTTTCTCGAGGTGGTATGACTACCGAGACGACACAAACCCGCCCGAAGCTCGTACGCGCGCTCAAACTGCGCGATCTGGTCCTGTTCAATCTGGTTGCTGTCCTGGGTCTGAGGCATCTTGGGACCACGGCGAAATTCGGTTTCGGGTCGTTGCTGATGTGGACGATCGCTGCCGTGTTCTTCTTCATCCCACAGGGACTAGCCGTGATCGAACTGTCATCACGGTTTCCGAAAGAGGGTGGCATTTATTTCTGGACGAAACACGCGTTGGGCGAAGGTCATGGATTTTTGTGCGGCTGGTGTTACTGGATCAACAATGTCCTCTATTACCCGAACCTGCTGATCTCGGCGGCGGTTATCGCGACTTTCATCTTCGGGAAAAGTGGAAGCGGGCTGGGTGAAAGTTGGGCCTTTGTACTGCCGGTCACGCTCAGCGCACTGTGGATCGCGGTCCTGATAAACATCGTCGGTGTTAGCACGGGCAAATGGTTGCAAAACGCCGGCGGCGTCGGCACATACGTCCCCGGGTTCATCCTGATTTTGCTCGGGGTTTACGGCGCGATGACCGCTCCTCCGGCCAATGAACTCAGCTTGGCGACTTTGAAGCCCGATCTGAACGACTTCCCGGCGTTGAACCTGCTGGCTTCGATCGCATTCGCGTTCGCAGGCCTCGAGTTGGCCTCAACAATGGCTGACGAGGTCGAAAATCCACGACGCAATCTGCCTCGGTCGATCTTGATCTCCGGGCCGTTGATCGCCATTGCCTATGTTGCCGGAACGGCAGCTGTGCTCTGGCGCTTGCCTAACAAGGATGTCAACGTAGTATCAGGATTTCTACAGGCGATCAAGGCTGGCGCCGAGAACATTTCCCCGACGTTGGGGTGGGTTGCTCCGCTCTGCGCGGCGCTTTACTCCATAGGTAATCTCGGCAGCATGGGCGCCTGGCTGATCGGGCCTGCACGCGTCGCGTTCGTTATCGGGCTGGATCGCTATTTCCCGAAAGTTTTCGGAGCGGTGCATCCGCGCTGGCACACGCCGTATGTCGCGATTCTGGTTCAGGCAACGCTCGCGACGATATTTCTGTTGCTCTCGGTGCTCGGGAAGGGCACGAACGTCGAGGATGTTTATCTGATCCTGCTGGACACACAGATTCTAATTTACTTCATCCCCTACCTTTATTTGTTCATCGTCTTTTTGATTCATCGCCGACGCAGCCAGAACTCCGGTGAGGTCGTGCTCGCGCCAGGGGGATCGATTGGCGGGTGGCTCGCCGGCCTAAGCGGCATGATCGTCACCTTGTTTGCGATGATTATCGCGACCATTCCTCCCCCGGATGTGGGAGACTCTCTATTGTTTCGATTAAAGGTCATTGGCGGGGCACTCGGATTCATTCTGATCGGCGGGTTGATCTACTGGTGCGCTCGTTTTAAAGAAAAATAGAACGAAATTTCAAATTGGGGACCTCCACCTTTTGGGATTCAGCCTGATAGTCCGCTCGGACTCCTTCTCGCTACGAGGAAGCCGGCAGTCGGATTCGAACCGACGACCTGCTGATTACAAATCAGCTGCTCTACCAGCTGAGCTATGCCGGCGCTGCGTTATATGAAAGCCGCTTTTGTCGAGTTCATCAAGAGTTCGTCATGACCCTTTTCGCCCAGTGTGCCGCAAAAGGACTAAGATTTCATGGTCTTTTTCTACCGCAGGATTCCGGGGGTTGTCGCGACGACGGGCGGCCACCCCTGCCGCGGTTGACGCGGTGGGATTCGCTGACATACTCCGGTCCTTCAAATAGTTCTGAATCAGGCATATGACGTTTCTTCCAGAAATCTCCGTGTTCTGTTCAGACCTACATTCATTAACGGTCAACCAGCGAAGACAAAAGAAATCCAAAAGATGTACCAGCCGATTCAGCTTCAAACTAAAAGTCCAGCCTTAAGAAATTCCATCATCCGGTCTCTGGTTGCACTCGTCACGCTGCTTCTGGCGGGAATAGGCGGCGTGCAAAGCATTCATGCAATCGTGTCAGAGTCCTCCGCTGCTCCAAACGATACAAGCTGGGTTCCCACAGGCAGGCTCAACACGCCACGCTATAATCACACAGCGACGCTGCTACCATCGGGCAAGGTCCTGGCGGCGGGGGGAGTTAGGCCGCGGGGCTCAAGTTTGGCCAGCGCGGAACTTTATGATCCGGCGAAGCCCCTTAATCCCGCGACGGGCTTTGAAGCTTACTGGAGCAACACTAACTCGGCACGCCGCTACAACACACGGCGACGCTGCTGCTCAACGGCAGCGAGCATTGGAGCTGGTGCCAGCGCCGAACTTTATGATCCAGCCACAGGAAGCTGGAGCGCACCGGCAGCCTCGGCACCGCACGCTATCAACACACGGCGACGCTGCTGCTCAACGGCAAAGTCCTCGTAGCAGGAGGAGTTGGAGCTGGTGCCAGCGCCGAACTTTATGATCCAGCCACAGGAAGCTGGAGCAGCACCGGCAGCCTCGACACCGCACGCTATCAACACACGGCGACACTGCTGGCCTCAGGCGAGGTGCTGGTGGCAGGAGGAGTTGGAGCTGAAACCAGCGCGGAAATTTATGATCCGGCGACGGGCAGCTGGGGTAGCACCGACAGCCTCGGCACCGCACGCTCTTTGCACACGGCGACGTTGCTACCTTCAGGCAAAGTGCTGGTGGCAGGAGGAGTTGGAGCTGGTGCCAGCGCGGAACTTTATGATCCAGCCACAGGAAACTGGAGCAGCACCGGCAGCCTTGAGACCGCGCGCTCTTCGCACACGGCGACGCTGCTGCCCTCAGGCAAGGTGCTGGTGGCAGGAGGATTCAATACTCCTACTGGTCCCTTGAGCAGCGCGGAGCTGTATGATCCAGCCACGAGACTCTGGAGCAGCACCGGTAGCATGGGCACCGGACGCTACCATCACACTGCGACGTTGCTGCCCAACGGCAAGGTGTTGGTCGCGGGGGGATTAGATAGCAGTGGTATCTTGAGCAGCGCGGAGCTGTATGATCCGGGCCTTGGCTTTGATCCCAGCTGGCAACCTTCACTAAGTAGGGTCTCTCCCCCAAGTCTGCGAGATCGTAGCGTACTGCTGGCTTCCGGTTCCCGTTTCAAAGGCATCTCCGAAGCTTCCGGCGGCAACGGCGCGCAGAACTCTTCCTCCAATTATCCGCTGGTCCAACTGCTCAGCCTCGCCAATGAACAAACGATTTTTCTGCCGCTGGACGCGGACAGAGGGTGGTCTGATACCGCTTTCACTTCCACGTCGATCACTCTAATGACTACCAGTTCGAGTGGATTCCCCATTGGTTACGCGCTCGTTACTGTCTTCACCAACGGCATCCCCAGCCAAACGTATTTCGTAGTCGCCGAACCGGCAACGCCACGTCCATAGTGCGCTGTCCTCAGCGCAATTGAACAGTACGGACATTGCGCCGTGATGTTCTGGGGGATCGCTTGTTAATGCGAGCGTTCTCATCACGCTACCGCCCTTTTCACGTCTGCATCGGCACGACTTGCCGCAAGCCGAAATTTTTCTACGGTCTCTTCTACGGTCGAACAAATTTTTGCTGCAAAACCATGCAATTCTGCGCAACACAGCGTGAAACGGATCTGTTCCGTCTACCTATGAAAAACAAGCTGTGCAACGCAGCGAAAACATACGCAACTCGTTAGGCTTGAATTACAAATCCCTTGCTCTCTCCAACTGAGCTACGGGCGCTGCCTTACGAAAGCTCTTTCCAGCGGGTTGATCAAGTAGTTAGACCTATTCATGGCTCAGAACTGAGAGCGAATAAACCAAACAATAAACTCTTTGATGTGCGTCTGCGCTCCGCGCGCGTATATCGGAAGATCGCACCGCCGAAATTTTGCCGCTTGAGCTAGGGGAAATTTTGGATGCTGCCGTGAAGCGGGTAAACGGAATGAACTTGCTTCGAATTCGACGTGACCACCAGCGTGTCTCCTTGCGAGGCCTTGAAGTCCACAGTGCCAGCCAAGGTATAGCTATCGATAACGAACGGCAGGCTTCGTCCGGTGAAGATGTCGGGGCGGTTCAAGAGACCGAAGTGCAGGTGGGGACCGAGAGACGGGCCGGTGTTCCCGATCTTGGCCAGGGGCGCGCCGACCTTTACGGTCTCGCCGGCCTTCACGCGCAGACTTCCCGGCTGCAGGTGCGCATAGACCGCGAAGATGTTTGGCGCGATTTCCAAGACGACCTGGTTGCCGCCGAAGTCTGACTTCGTCTTGGGGATGATCGCCTTATTCGGGGTCGTATCCGGCTTGCCGTCCTGGATCGAGACGACGGTCCCGTTGGCGACGGCGAAGACATCCGCTCCATAGGCATAGGACTGCTTGTTATTGGTGCCGTCCCCCTCATAAACCCTATCGCCCTTAAGGAGGGCCCAGTCGACGGCGAACGTCTCGGCGGTCTCGATGCGGCGACCGTCGACGACGATTCGAAGATCCCGATGGACGTTAGGTGTGCAGCAGGCGGTAGTGGCGAGCCAACCATTCCCCTTCAGGGGAGGCTTAATCACGGTGGCGGGTCGGCGGTTGATCGCCACCTCGGGGCCGTGGATTACGGGCGGGTCCACGAATACCGCGGTCGATGTGCCCGCCGGAATGCTGTAGTCGAGCCGATGCGTCACCTGTTCCGGAACGGTGCCAGGCTGCACGACCAGATCGACATCGACCGAGACCGCCGCCGACGCGGGGATCTCCGCCACCGGTTTTTTATCCAGAAGGGTTTGGGTCGCGGCGACGAGCACCGGCCCGTCGATCCGCATAAGCTCCTTCGCAGCAGCATCGAGGACAGTCAGGCTCATTAGCTTGACTGGTTGCTCGACCGCATTGACGACGAGGAGCTCATATTCGACATGGTCCATGCCGTCGTCGCCGCGAACAACCTGGGCTTCGTGAATCGGACTAACCAAAATCGCAGTCGGCTGGCCACGCTCCTGCTCGGGTGGCCGTCCGAACGCAGGGAGCGCGAGGGCCAAGACAATGCCAATAAGGATCGATGGATTCATTTTTTTCGTTCTTCCCCGCCTAGGTTGAATTCTAATCCAGGTTTTTAATCAAAAGTTTATCGGCGTTCCCGGAGTGATGTACTTGGAGACTTCTCTGAGTATGTCGAGAGCCGAGGGGTCAGTGGTGGTCTTTTCGGTTTCAGTCGTTTCTACTACTACTGTCACGCCCGTCGAAATATTGTAACCAAACGCACCACTATATCCATTGATACTCGGGTTCTGCACGAGCCATCCTGATGGCTTCCCCCTACGAACTGCTTCAACGACCTCCCGGATTGCGTCGACCACCAGTTGTGGCTGCTCCATCTGTATGGCGTGTCCGCTGTTTGTGTCGCTGACATGTTTCGCGTTGAGAAGCTTTGCGAGACGATCCTGAGCGGTTCGCCACGCCGGCCACGTCTCCGCTCCTCCTGCGCCAAAGTCGAATCGCTTGTCCGAAGTGAGCAGGACGACAGGGATCGGGCGTACTCGTGGAGAGCTATGCAGCAGACCAAGCGTGCGCGCGTGATCCGGCGCTTCCAGACCGTTAGATTCGATCAGCTTTTTTGTGGCCTCAAGGTACGTCGCCCATTGTGCAGGCGTCAGCGAACTCTTCAGAAACTCCGAGGCGGAGTCGACCAGCACCAGCCCAGCCACCTCATCGGGGTACGTGCTCGTGAAGAGCCTTGCAATCAGACCACCCCAGGAGTGCCCGACAAGAACATAGGGCCCCGGTTCCTTTGATGCGATTAACATAGCATGCAGATCCGCAACGCCCTGTTGTGCTGTGGTTGGCTGTTGCACAGGCGTAGAGTTAGTTTGTGTGCCATCATTCAGTGTGGTTCCGGGGCGATCGTAGGCACACACCCGGGTGAACTTGCTAACCTGGGGGAACACAGCTGACTCATCAGGTTTCGGCGCGCCATTCGGATTTTGGGGACTAATCAGATCCGTCCAGTCATCGTGAGCGCCGCGCGTTCCCGATATAAGCACCACTGTAGGAGAACCGGTTCCGCGGCATTCCAGATACATCTTGCGGCCGCGGCCGATGTCGACCAGGTCGCCAGAGTTGCTGCTTTTCGCAGCGGCAGCGACCACCACCTGAAAGAGGTTAATAAGAGTTACAACAAGGAATAAGGCGCATGTCTGGAAGGAAATAGCGATCTTAATCGCTAGGTATAAGCGGCTGTTGTTACCGAGTCTTGGCGATTTTGATCTGCTTCTGTCGATGGATCTATTCGCGCCGGAATTCATAGGCCTGACCGTCCAGCAATGAAAGCCGCAGCAAGTTGAGCTTACCATGTTTATCCATTTGAAACTGCGCGAATCCTCTCGTCATGTAATCCAAATCGACTACAGGTCCGAACTGCCCAGTCGGCATGAGGCTAGCGACGAAAATGTCGCCGTCCCGAGGCTCAAGCTTGAACTGGGCGCCGGTCGCCTGAAAAGCCATGACCAGTGCATCGCCTTGCAGCGTGACCTTGGCCTCGCCGAAGCTTGGATTGACGAACTTGCCGGCGAGCGGTGCGAGCGGCGGAAACGGCCGCGGATTGGAAGGTTTGGCAAACAGCTTCGCTGTCTGCTCGAAATTGGCTTTAGCGTTTTTAAGACTCTCCGCCACGTTGTCATGTTTCGCGTTGCCAAGAATCCGATCCAATACCCATGCCCCTAACGAATTGGGGGCCGTCACATTCGTTTCGTTGGTAAGGATGATGATGCCGATATTCTTATCTGGGACTAGGCCGACAAAAGAGCCGAAGCTAAGCGCATCTCCATCATGCCAGAGGATGTTGCCATTCGGCGTTAGCCAGTTATACCAACCAAGGGCATAGGATATCTTGTCGTTGAGTGCCACCTTTGGCATACGCGTATAGGCAAGATTCTCGGACGACACGATGCGGCGTTCATCGAAGGAGCCATTGTTAAGCTGCATGCGGACCCAGCGTGCCATGTCCTCGATGTTGGAGTTGATATCGCCTGTGCCGGCTAGGGGGTAAGGGAAAATGCGGGTAAAAGGCACCTCGACCGTGCCTTCCGGTGTCCAGCGATGTCCGTTAGCGTGATTAGCTGCCGCTTCGATAGCTTCGGCTGTGTAGGTCGAATCCTTCATGCACAGGGGATCGAGCAGTTCTTTCTGAAGCACAACATTCCAATCCGGAGCGCCCGCGGCTGTTGCCACGATGCGGCTCGCCAACAGATGCGTGATGTTGGTATAGGCAAAGGTCGTGCGGAAACTCGACACCGGCTCGACATAGCGGAGCGAGCGAATCAGCGCCGCCTCTTTGTAGTCGAGCATGACAAGAATGTCATTGACCAATGGCGGGAGTCCGGAGCGCTGCGCAAGCAAGTCGAAGACACGGAATTCGCGTGTCACCCAGGGATCTTTCATCTGGAACTCCGGATAGAGATCGGCAACCCAGTCGTCCCATCGCAATTTGCCCCGATCCACCATGATGGCCTCGGTCACGGCGAGGAAGGCCTTGGCGTTCGAACCGATCTGAAAGATTGTGTGAGTATCGACCGGCAGTCGATTGCTCTTGCTTCGTACGCCGAAGCCCTTGGCGTACACGAGCCTGTTATTGGCAACGATCCCAATCGCTACGCCTGGAATGTCGAACCCCTTCATTCCGTTAACAACGTAAGCTTCGATATCCGGAATCAGCTCCTGGACCCGGCCCTCCATCGTCGCTTCGCTCTTGGATGGCTCCGCTGCTTTTGCGGAATTCGGGAGGTTGAGAGTGAGCGCGACGACGATTGTCAGAGGCAAAAAGAAGACCACCAAAAAACCTCGGTAAACCTTGGGCTTGGGTATCTGAGCTGCACTTTGCGGCTTACCTCGTGATCTGATGAGGAGAGCAGCGGTAAAACGCTCCATAGAGAGCGAAAATACAAATCCGCTGTGAAACGGACAATGCAAAAGTGCTTGAAAGACCGCGGTGTCGTGGCCGCCACTTCAGTCAATCCTCCGTCGCCTGCCGCACGGTGAGACGAAATCTTTGCCGCGTACTAAAGGCCTGGAATCGTGATTGATATCCTGCAGTGTTTTCCACCAAGCTGGCTCTTTGGAGGGCAGAAATAAACGAAAAATTGCTTGACGAATTGTGCGCGGCCCGAATTGAATCGCGAGATGAGAAAGGACAGAAAACAACGCGTGGTAGTTGAGGAATCCAGCCCTCAGGCAACGTTCCACTCGCTGACGCGTAGGCGCTTCTTGGAGACGAGCCTTATAGCAGGGACGGGCACTCTCTTGGGTACTACACAGTTCGCACGGGCTCAACGAACTAGATTGGTTAACGCGTCGACTTTTTACAAGGGCATGTGCTATCAGCCGTTTCCGGCACCTTACGACCCATCGACAGCGAACACCACGTGTATCTTCTTTGGGAGCGACATCGCTTACGATTGCATGGAGCCGCTGTGGGGCAAGAGTTTCACTTCACACAGTGGTCAAAGATTCTTGGGCCGCAACGACTTGGCAACAATTAACCTAATGGGCGCGAATCTGATCCGGCTCTACGACTGGGAACCGCGCAACTACCACAAAAACTTCTTGGACTATTGCCAACTGCTCGGCATCAAAGTCCTCGTATCGGTCTCGAATTACTTCCTCAATCCGGATCCGAACCCAGTCAACGGGGGCTTTCGACAGAGGAACACGCTCATTCCAATTCTTATCAGGTCTTATTCTAACGGATATCAAAACAACGCCGGGACCGATTACCACCCCGCGATTCTCGGCATCATCTTTGGCAACGAACCGGAAATTAACCACCAATTCGGCATCAATGAGTCCGTGGAGTTCACGAAAGATTGGGTACGGATTGAGCAGGAGCAGTTTTCCGGCTATAGAAAGCCGCTTATCGGCCATCCAGTCGATTTCGGCAAGTATGGTCATGAGCCCTATCCCCAATGGGATTGGTGGCTGCGGCTGCTAGGAGGATTGCAGGGAACGACAACACGCGATCTACAGGACCGGATTTTCCTGTCACCACAGCCCCAGAATGACGCCGCTTACTTGTTTGAAAATGCTGAGGGTTCCGGCAAAGGTTACGTGCAACTGACCTATGACCGGTTTCATAAGCCGCTGCTCTTCACGGAGATCGGTCAGAATCGCCAGGTGCCCAATTATCTGAACGCCGTCGACGGCCAGCTCAGTGGGTCAATTGCCTATGGCGCGGCTCACCCTGAGCAACTCCTGGGCATTTGTTACTTCCAGTTTGCCGACAAAGTATGGAAATGCCCGACGTTTCAATGCAGCGATTCTGAGGGGTCGTTCGGCGCGCACAGCCACACTCCTACAGTGCTCCGGACCGTAAACTACGTGCCCGAGGATTTCACGCACTTCGATACCGGGCCATGTGACAACGAGCACTTGAGCGTCGACGAATTGATGCGAGATCCGGTCTACGACAAAATCGTGGGCAACTACACTTCGCGTTGAGTGGCCTGGTTGTCGAGCTGGCCGGAGATTTCGCTCAAGGCGGGTGCGGTCCTTGACCCCCCGTACCGTACGGGGGCTCGCTTTCACGGTCTTTTCTACGGTCGGCTAAAATTTTGCTGCAAAACCGCGCAATCCTGTGCAACGCCATGCGGATGTTGAATGGCCAAAACACCTAGCATCCGAGAAGGTGCGCAACACTGTGAAAACGAGCGCAAAAACTCTTCGTTGAATATGCATGGTAAAACAACGCATCACGTCCCACAGCGCGTTCGAGCACTTGGATTGCCTGCCCCAAATCTTCCTTCGGTCGCGAGGTGAAGGAAACACTGTCGATTCACTATTTGGCTTACAAGTAGGCATCGTACGCGACAAAATCCGTGGTTGGCCGCTCTTGAATGGCAGTTTTTTCGGTGGATGAGAGGTTAGCCCCCAGCTGATCTACCACCTTTTGCGCGATCTCACTTTGCAGTGTGAACACATCATTCATATCCCGATCGTATTTCTCCACCCAAAGACGGGAATTATTCCGGGTATCAATCAATTGGACGTTTACATGAATCCTGCCAGCGCTTCTCTGTACAGTTCCATTGAGTACGTAAGCGACCTTCAATGCGCGCCCAATTTCCTGTGCATTGCGCGCGCCGTGATACGCGGCACCGCTAATGTGGCTGATTACCTCCAGATTAGCCAGCTTCGCCAGCTTGGTTGATACCCCGTCATACATTCCGTCGGCAAAAAACGCGTTCTCGTTGTCCCGCGTTAGACTTTCAAAGGGCAGGACAGCGATGCCACGTGTCGCAGCAGGCGGAATGACCACGCCACCCTTCGAAATGATCACGCCCACTGACGTCCCTAGCAGCAGCAGGAGCGCGGCCATTCCGGCAATAACCGGGTTCCGTCGTGACCAGAGCCAGAGACGCACCGGTGGCGAAACGGGCCTGGCGAGAACTGAATGTCCTGCGAGCCACCGTTCCAGATCTTCAGCTAAATCGCCGGCCGAAGCATAACGCGCTTGCGGTTCACGCTCCAAAGCTTTCGCACAAATGGCTTCGAGATTACGATCGAGCTCGGGCGCAATCGTCCGCAGTTTTGGTGCGGATCTATCACTGGCTTGTTTGATCACTGCCAATACGTTTTTGCCGATGAACGGCGGGCGACCGGTCAATAAATAAAAAAGAACAGCGCCAAGCCCGTAAATGTCTGCTGCGGCAGTAACATTTTTCGCGGACCCCTGCGCCTGTTCCGGGGCGATGTAGCCCGGTGTTCCGAAGCTGGTCAACGTCCGCGTCAGGTCGCTTGTAGTGTCGAGCCACTTAGCCAGACCAAAATCGCTCACCAGCGGTTCGCCGCGATCGTCGAGTAAAATATTCCCAGGTTTGAGGTCGCGGTGCAAGATTCCCCTGAGATGCGCGTGTTGCAGGCCAAGACTGACTTTGGCCATTATACGAACGATCTTGCGGGAATCATGCCGCAGGCTCTGTGCTGCGTCCGATAGACTTCCGCCCGCCGCGAACTTCATAGTGAAGAACGGCCGCCGGTCTTCGGTTTTGCCCACTTCGTAGATCGGCAAAATGTTTGGATGCTCGAGTCTTGCTACCGCTCTGATTTCGCGCTGAAAACGCACAAGCGCTTCGCGCGAATCAACGTGAAAGCTTACGATGCGTTTTAGAGCGACGATTCGTTGCGAATTTATTTGGCGCGCTCGATAGATGATGCCCATCCCGCCGCGCCCGATTTTTTGCAGGATCTGATAATTGCCAACCCGCCACTCGGCCGCGTCCACGTCAACCTGCTCAAGCACGTCCTCCCACTTCTCCGCGTTTGCAATGTCGGACTCCAACCCCTCTTGGAGCACGCAATTCAGACAAAACCCGCGCCCGAAGCGTACCGGGGATCCGCATTGCTCACATGGCGCGATATCCGGTCGGGTTCGGACAAAATCCGAATCGGTGGACACGTTTATGGTTAATTGGTTCCGTGCTTGCTGCAGGAGCTGTGCAAATCCCCCGCAGTTGTCCGTCGAGGACGGAATCGATAAGCGGCCTCGTGTTGGCCTGCCGTCAGTGTGAGTATGTAGGTCATCGCAGAATCGCAGCTCCATAAAGGGGGGGCTAGATGAAATATACAAAATCGTGCGCGCTGAATATCACACCATGCACGTGGATCATCTCTTTCTCCGGGAACGGCGGCGTGAGGTTTCGAAAAAGATTAAAAAAATTGCGAAACACAGACCTGCCAATTTCTGCGGAGCAGCCGGATTCGTTATCTTAGCGGTCATCTCGATCGTTGTAGCGCAGCGGCACCCCAACGAAATTTACTGCTTCCCATGCAACGTATTTTTTGTTCGAATTGATTTTAGGACCGATTTGAATTCAGGATCAAAGAACAAGGAAAAAACGAGCACGTCCGGCGCGTTCGTTACGACCCGTTGGAGCCTCATTCTTTCCGGCGCAGGCTCGGAAGATGGAGAAAAGCAGGTCAGCGCCGCGTTGGCCGAGCTTTGCCAGATTTATTGGCGGCCTATTTTTTTCTTTATCGCCCGGCGCGGTTACTCGCCCGAGGATGCCGAGGACCTGACACAGGATTTTTTTGTCAGAATACTAAACGGCGATTGGCTCCAGAAAGCGGACCCTGCTCGGGGCCGTTTTCGATCACTTCTGCTCACATCGCTTCAGAATTTTTTGAATGATGCAGTCGATAGAACCCGTGCACGTAAACGCGGCGGCGACGTCAACTTCGTTCCATGGGATCCTTGGATGGCCGAAGCCCCTTCAGAATTCGCCCTCTCGAAGGAAGCACTGAATTCCTGGTCTGCAGAACGAATTTTCGATGCGGGTTGGGCTGCGACGGTGGTGGAACGGGCACTGCGCCGGCTTCATGAGGAATGCGAGAGCAAAGGTCGTTTGGGCGTTTTCAACATTTTGAGTGTATACCTGGGCGCGGAGCGGGACGACCTCTCATATGCCAATCTGGCGGCGAAACTGCGCGTTCGCGAAGCGACAGTGAAGAAATTGCTCTACCACATGCGGCAGCGTTATCGGTTCTTGTTGCGTGACGAAGTGACCCGGACCGTGGCAGAACCTGCCGACGTGGAAGACGAACTGCGCTATCTTTGTAGCACGCTTGCGGCCAGTTCCGC
The DNA here is from genome assembly GCA_963776065.1 of uncultured Verrucomicrobiae bacterium. Taxonomy (GTDB): domain Bacteria; phylum Verrucomicrobiota; class Verrucomicrobiia; order Chthoniobacterales; family UBA10450; genus Udaeobacter. Next base: position 130,630 of record CAVZLJ010000005.1, read on the forward strand.
CCAAACCGCGTAACGAATTTCTCGCTAGCGCCCGAGTCTTCGACGCGCGGCGCCGGACCTAGCTTCGCGCACATTTGTAACGTTTGTGAAAACACTTGGGACCTTTGGTCTCCGATTTCCGTAGAAATAGCCGTGGGGGATATTGTACGAATTCTAGGGGCCTCGATAACTGACAAATCGTCCTCCGTACCGCTATTTTCTCGAACGGCAGCGCCACATCGCGTGCTGGTCGGCTGGGGTGCGGTTGGACATCATTTGAAGAGTTAGCCAGCAAAGCGTTCCGGTCCTCGCAAAGCTGGCAGCAAAGTGGCCGTTCCTCTGGACGGTCACTTTGTGTTTCCCGCTGGCACTGCCAACAGTGCCGCCTCTACGCCTATTCCGAGTCTCTGGAGCGTCGGTGGGTTTACGTCAGATCTCCCCAGATCAGCGATTGTTGATGCTGGTTCAACTTTTCCGGGGAACGCACCTACGTTCCTGATGACGACTCAGTTGTCGCGCGGCCTAAGGTTTCGCTCTCGCTGAAATGCCGAATTTCCAGGCTCGACAAACCGGTAGCAATTTGAGATTTTCAAAAAGGACCTTGGCAAAACTCTATCGCAAGCAATTCATCCGATGAACAAAACAGCTCAAACTATCAACTCGCTACTCGCATTGGTGATGCTCGTCTGCCTAACGAGTAACGCAACGGCAGGCAAATCGATCACACAAGAAAAGGTCAACCAAATCAGACCTGGCCTGACGACTGAAGACGATCTCGTTCGCGCTTTTGGCCCGCCCGCGACAAAGACGGTCTGCCCACCAGGAGAGATTACGCTGGACTGGTTTTACGCCAGCCCGATTAGCGCTCAAAACTACATTCCAGTCATTGGCCCGGCTTTGGGCGGTACGCACGTTAAAGCGTGGGAACTTTGGGTGGTGCTGGGCGCGAGTGGAGAAGTCAAGCGCTACATCGCATATGGACATTATGTGAATGGGGAAACCAAGCGCTACGTCGAACGCAGTCATTACTACCACTGAAACCGGCAAGAATATTCAGGTCGGCCATCCGCAGATTTATCCTGAGCCATGGTTGTGATCACCCTGGAGGCCGGGCAACGCAGTTGATAGCTGAAAGCTGCCAGCTCATGCCGGAAACAAACCGGCAGCGATAATGCCCATTGCCATAATGATCAAAACATATAGAAATCGCGCGCTCAGTTTCAACCGAGGTTCGTGTTGCTTCGCGCCGCATCAAGTTTTCACGTCCTTCCCAGTCAATTGCCGCGTTTCCATAGTGGACTAGCATCATAATCAAAGGAGTGAAACGACAGATGAAAAAGCATGAAGTCACAATTCCTCAAATCGGTCTGGTGGCCGGCACGCGTGCAATGCTCGGTGCGGGCATCGCGCTGCTGCTTGCTGAAAGACTGACCGGCGAGCAGAGGCGGGCGATCGGCTGGACCCTGGTCGCCGTCGGCGCGTTAACGACAATCCCGCTCGCGGTGCAATTACTAGGTGTTGATGAATAATCGCGACACAGGCGCCTGGTAGCGACAGTCATCACCAGTCCAGCGCGGGGCACTGCCAGCCAAAAACCGGCTGCGATCATAACAGGCGTGTCGCATTCGGGCTGTCGGCCAGCGAGGTTACAGCGTGTTGCATCCAGCGCGGTCCGATCTTCCAAAACAAGGGCGATCGCAAAGCGGTAGCACTAGAGACGGTTTGCGGTGCGACTTTGATTACTTCGAACTATGCACTTGCCTTCTGCCGGGCCAGCGGTGACCGATGGCCAACCGGTCGCGGCGTATTCGAAAGTAGTCTGTTTTCAACCGAACCAGAAAAACCATTCCAATCTGACCGTCACTGCGCGTCCCACCTGAGATCCTGCGTTATTCGCGGATGCGCGAGTGCGCGGAAAGGGGGTCGGCGGTTTCCAAGTTCTTGATAACGGTGCTGAGGTAGACCGATTCGGGATAAAACGCTTTGTATTTGGTGATCTCGGCCCGATTCAAAACCTTGAACCCGTAACGCTCGAACATTTTTTCGCCGCGTCGGCTCTCAAAGGTGATGATCTGACCGCACACGCGTTTTTCACCGGATCGATAAAGGTAACTCAGATACGCGCTCATCAGAGCGCGCGTGGTCGAAACTTTTCGCGCTTCCGGCAGGAGATTGATATGGAAATGTGGGACTCGTCGCGGCTGAGCGGGGACTTCGCGCCAGCCATACATCAGTATCCAGCGAATAAACCGACGCGAGCGCTGGTTGTATCGGAAGTAGCGCGTCAAGGCGCGGAAAAATAGCCAGACGTTTTGATACAGCGCGTAAAGCTGGTTTTGCAGCGGCTTGCGCGAACCGAGCAGGTATCCGGAAATTTGGCCGTCCACTTCCAGGAGAAAACAGGATTCCGGCTCGTGATCGGTGTAATAGGTGGTCAGAAAATCGGCGAACAATTCGCGGTCTTCGTACACCGGATCGATCGGGTCGCCAAGAAATCCGGTATCGCAGCAGAGTTTTCTTACCACTTCGCGATCTGATCTGCGATAGCCACGGATGAGGAACGGTTGATGATCATCGTTCAGCATTTAAAATCGGCGGTATTTTGAGCGAAGCTCGCGATAAATGCAAAACAGTTCGTCGAATACGCGCGGCCAGTTATACAGACTCCGCGCAACGCGCGCAGCGTTCCTGCCCATGACGGATAGTTTCCTCTCGCTGCATTCTTCGATCGCGTTCGCCAGCGCGTCCGGGCTGTTTTCGACCGCCCACGAGTCCTGATCATGACAAATCACATTATCCATGTAGCTGCCGCAAATGCCCACGACCGGCGTCCCACACGCCTGGCATTCCAAGGCTGCAAGGCCAAACGTCTCCTGAACACCGGGATGCACGAAAAGATCGGCCGCACGATAAAAGCCGGCGAGTTCGCTAGGATCGGCGCAGTACCGAATCCATGAAAGATTCCGGGTTCGCAATTGGGTTTTTCGAAGATGAATTCGATCCGGCCCATCACCTATTACGAGCAAATGAAAATCATTCGGCCGGCGTTGCTGCAAGCTCCTGAAAGCGCGAAGCAAAGTCGCTGTGTTCTTCTCTTTCGCCAGCCGCCCAACGTAAAGGAGAAGGTTTTGACCTAAATGAAGGCCAAGCGAGCGGCGTATTGCGTCGGTTCCGGATCCGTCCGGCCGGAAGATTTCAGTGTTCACGCCGAGGCTAAGCACACGCACGTTGTGCACGCCCCACTCGCGCAGGACGCGGCCCAGCGGCTCTGAAGCAACAACTGTGGCTGCATGCTGATTGTACAATTTGCGAACGTATGCGCGGGAAAGCTTCATCACGCGGCGTGTAGCCGTTTTCCCAAGAAGCGTTGCGCTCTTTCGCACATACGCTTCTGGAAAATGCGAGTGATAAAAACCGACTACCGGTACGCGCAGCGCGCGGCCGACCTTCAAGGCTTTCCAGCCAAGCTGGTAGGGATCGGCGGACTCGATCACGTCCGGCCGTTCCTGTTCCAAAATTTCTTCTACCGCGCGCAAATTCAATAGCGCGCGGTACTGCGCTGTCCGCGACAAAAGAGGAGAACGAATCGTGTAAACACGCGAGCGTCCGTTTGCTTTGTCCTTCGTCTTCGCGCCAGGAACAATAAGGACGTGTTCGTCGCGCGGCGCGTGCCTATCGATGTAATCGATCTTCTCATGAAGATATCGCTTCACGCCGCCGCTCACCGGCGAATAGAATTGAGTCAGGTCGCAGATCTTCAAAGTTCGTTAAAACGTCAAAACATTGAAGCGTTGAATCGGTGTGAATTGAGCGGTTACGACCCTCATCCGCTGTAACGCTTCAACGACTAGTTTTCGAGCTCGCTCAGATATTTCTCCGCTTGCAGCGCTGCGGTGCAACCCATTCCCGCAGCGGTAACCGCCTGTTTGTAAACACGGTCAGCCACGTCGCCGGCGATGAAGACGCCAGGAATTTCACTCTCAACCAGGTTCTTCGGGAGGAGATAGCCCTCGGCATCCATGTCGAGTTTCCCTTGATACGCCTTTGTGTTGGGATCATGCCCAATCGCCACGAAAACACACGCCACTTTCAGCTCACCTTCCTCCTTTGTCTTCACATTGTGCAAACGCACCGCGCGCATCTCCCCTTTGTCATCAGCAATGTATTGTGTCACCACCGTGTTCCAGATCGGCTCGATCTTCTTATTCGCGAACACGCGCTCCTGCATGATCTTCGACGCTCGCATCTTGTCGCGGCGATGGATTAGATAAACCTTTGAAGCGAACCGGGTCAGAAACAGCGACTCCTCAGCGGCAGAATCGCCACCGCCCACGACGCAGACCGGCACGTTTTTGTAGAACGCGCCGTCGCACGTCGCGCAACTCGTCAGACCATGACCAACTAATCTCTTTTCGTTTTCCAGCCCCAGGTAGCGGGCCGAGGCGCCGCTGGCAATGATAAGCGTGCGCGTTTCCAACCATTCATCATCAGCCTTGATCCGAATGTGCTTATTGCTCGCATCGAAGTCGTTGACCTCCGCGTACGAAAACCGGGCACCAAATTTTTCGGCTTGTCTGTGCATGTTCAGAATCAACTCCGGGCCATCGATTCCATCCGGAAACCCGGGATAATTTTCGACCAGGGTCGTCGTAGAAAGTTGCCCGCCCGGATGCCGGCCTTCCAGCACGAGCGGGCTCAGGTTCGCGCGAGCGGCGTAAATCGCAGCTGTCAGCCCCGCACAACCACTTCCAATGATGATCATTCTCTCCATCAATAAAATTTAGCACATGGCGCAAGTTTTGAAGGCATCTCACGACTGTCATTCCGAGTGAAGTCGAGAAATCCCGGGACACATGCGCATGGTTACCTCCTCGGGATGTCTCGACTTCGCGCGACCCGCCTCTCAAGTGGTGACGCGCACGTTAATTTTGTGAAGCCCGCTCACGCCGGAGAACGGGCCGCGATCTTCTTCCCATTCCTGCACGTTGCCTTCGCCATCTGTGGCGCGGACGACGAGAGAGTAATCACCGGCTCCGGGAGGCGTCCATTGCGCTTTCCAGAGCGACCACGCGAGATCGCCGCCCGCGTAATAAATCTCCGCGTCATTCCAAGCTCTTGCCGTCATCGAAACTGAGCTCGACGCGGGAGATGCCGCGATCCCCTCCGAAGGCGATGCCTTTCACTTCGATCGGAGCAGTCAGTTTACTTAACGACACGAACGCCCAATCATCGGGCACATCGATTCTCGATCGCGTGGGCACAATGAAATCGGGCCCCCATCCTTGTTTTTCGTAAAATCCTTTCGCGTTCGCGTCGGCCACCTCAATCCGGGTGAGCCATTTCACATGTTTCTCGCCGAAGTAGCCTGGTACAATCAGGCGCAACGGATAACCATGCCGATCCGGCAAGGGCGCGCCGTTCATTTCGTAAGCGAGCAGCGTGGTTGGGTCCATCGCTTTTTCCAGCGGGATTGTGTCGGTGTAATTATCGACACCGTGCAAGCGCACCCGCGCGGCGCCGGAAAGCACGCCCGCCTGATCAAGCAAATCGCGGAGCGGAAAACCTTTCCAGACGGCATTGCTGATCAGGCCCGCGTCCAAACCGTTGCTGATGCACATGAGGGTCGTTTCCTGTGTGGTTGGTTTGAATCCTACAAGATCCTGGAATCGCCACGTCGCCGCGTTTTGCACAAGCCCGCCGATTTCAAGATGCCACAGATCGATGTTGACCTTGGGATCGACCACGTTCTTCGTCACGCAGTAGAACAACTCGTTAGGCGTGATCGGCTGAACGATGCTGCCTTTGTATTGCGTACCATCATAGCTGAATGCTGCAGCGCGATACAATTTTCGCGCCAACGCGACTCCGCCACCAGCCGCTGCGAGGCCAATTGTGCCCAGCACAAATGCGCGACGCCCAATCGCCGGAGTGAATTCGTAATCCTGTTTTCCGACCCTTTGAGTTGTGAGAAACCGAAAGCCAGTGACTAGCGTTCGCTCAAACGCGAAAACGCATAGCACGAACCCGACGAGAGTGACGAGTCGCGCTACCTCGATTGGCAGGCCAATGTAGCTTGTCCCTAGAACCGGCCACAGCGCAATCGCAAATACAACGAACGGCAGCACAACAAAGATCGACATCGTCCGGATCGCCGACGCCCGTGCCGCATTGCCTCGTACGAGGAGCCCGAAAATCGCTCCGCCAATTGCGCCAACCAGGAGTTGGCCACCAATTGTCGATCCAACTCCAAGCTGCTTCAGATGATTATAGCCGCCCACCTTGCCCATGAGCAAAAGAAATGGACCCGGCGGGATGAAAACCGACAGGCGATCGCCAATGATGAAGAGCGGGGTCGCCACGCCGAGCGTCGCAAGCAGCAGCATCGTCGTTGTCATTACGATGCCGGCGACCAATCCGGCGAGCAACCCAGCAAAAATCGCTTTTTTTCTGCTCACACTAATTGCTGAGTTTAGGGACTTAACGCCGGAAAGGAATCAAATTGCACAAGCTTCAACCGACTACCTGCGGTTCAGGATGAAAAGCGGGCGCAACAGCCGCGCTGTGGATTCAAAATTCGCGTCCTGAACTCCTTACGCGAAGCGGCTTCAGTCCGGCGAGGAAACACAGTTCCTCTACGTCTCAGCAGCTGCACTTGCAGTCGCAAGAATTTTTTGCGCGCGCTCCACCACCATGGCCGACGTGACCTGTTTCATACAGGCGTGACCGAACGGGCATTGGATCAGGCGACGGTAATTGCATGGCGAGCACGGCAAATCCACACGCACGACTGACTCGGGCCTTTGGTACGGCCCGATGTGAACCGGATTCGTTGGACCAAATACACTGACCATGGGTTTGCCCAGCGACGCGGCCAGGTGCATCGACCCAGAGTCGTTTGTCACCGCCACCTCAGCGCGTTGAATCAGCGCGGCTAAATCTGCCGGGGTGGTTATACCGCAAAGATTGGTTGTTCCCGGCGCGGCGGCTGCAATTTGGCGGCAGCGCGCTTGATCGCGTTTCGTGCCAGCGAGAGCAACGGCGAATCCCTCGCGTAGAAAGTGCCGCGCGACACCGGCAAATCCATCGATGGTCCAGTGCTTTGTTTCCCAAATTGTGCCAGGCACGAGAGCAACGAGCGGTTTGGACGCCGGCACGCCGCGTTGCTCAAGTAATTGCTGTATGTTCCGCACTGTTTTTGGCGAGAGATGGATCGCCAGATCCGGCGGCTCATCATTGAAACCAAGCAACGATCCCACCCAGAGGTAACGATCGATCGCGTGAACATCGAGCGTAGGAATCGGAATGCGGTGCGTGTACGCAATCCATGAACCTTCGCGTGCGCCGCGCCAGCCGCGGTTCGGGATGTTCTTGAGATCATGTTCAGCGGAAATTGTGCGTGAGAACTTGATGGGCCGATCAAATCCAATCCGCACTCGCGCGCCGCTGATGAGCGCGAACAAAGCCGAACGGACCTGGCCGTGCATATCGACGACGAGATCGTATTTCGCGCGACGGATTTGCTTCAGCAGATCGAAGAATCCCAGTATCGCGCGCCATTTCTGGCCGCGCTTCGAGAAATCGCGCCGCGCAAAAAGGACCACGTTCGAGAGCGCGGGATGACGACGGACGACCTCCGCATTCTCAGGTGTAATGAGCCAATCAATTCGCGCGTCGGGATACCGCGCGCGCAACTTCACCAGCACCGGGATTGTGTGCACTACGTCACCCAGCGCCGAAGGCTTGATTAACAAAATCCGCGAAAACTCGGCAGTTTGCAGCCCAGAGTTGTCCCGGTTCTTAATCTGTGTGTTCTCGATCTGCCTGCTCAATTTGCGAAAGATAAGTCAGCACGAGTGATGCCGCTGGGAAAATTGCGACAACTGGCAATCTTCACCTCTTCCCTTGCTCAAGGGAGAAGCGACCCAAGCTTAGTGTCTAGGCCGCCTTTTTCTCACCCGCGAAGGCGCCGCGGATTTTTTTCATCCACGCCGAAAGGCGATGGCGATTTTGCTCGCGCCGCACTACAGCCTCGCTCGTGACCCAATTGAACTGAATCACCCGGCGCGGACCTGAAAACGGCTTGTGTCCGTGCCACGAATTACTGCTGCGACGGAACGCCAGCAGCGTGCCTTCAGTCGGGGGCACTTCGAGAATCATGTCCTCGAGATCATTTCCCGAACGAAGCAATCGAAGCCGGCCGCCATCAGATTCCCACCCTGGATTCATGTAGATTAGTATCGTTATGATCTTCGTGTCCGAGTCAGTGTGAATTTTGCCGTCCTTTTCGCTGCAACGGCCGCGGACCGTGATCATGTCGGGTCGATTCCTCAGGTCCAGGCCGAATTTTTCCTCAAACGCGTTACGAAACGCATCGCTTCGCATTTGCTCGATTAGCTTTGCAAATGCAGAGCCGTAACTCACCTCACCCAGCGGAAAGCTGCCGGGCCGGTTTACCTCGGGATAATCGGTGTGTATCGCCGAGCGCGCATGGGCCTTCACAAACTCAGGGACAATTAAGAATTCAAACGGCTCGCGCGTAAGCGGCGTGGCGCGTAGCCTTTCCAAATCGAGCATCGAAAGCATAGCCGACGTTACACCAACGAGCGACTGGCCGCCACGCGGAAGAGAGTCGCAATGATGCGAGTACCAGCGACGAAGGTGCCACGCAACGTGCCGGATACTTTCGATTCGCCACCCGCGCGGAGGCGGTGATTCACTGGGATTTCGACGATCCGCAGACCGGCACGCGCGACCTTCATCTGCATCTCCAAATTCCAGCCGTAAGTTTTCTCGTGCATGTCAAGCTTTGCGAGCGCATCCCGTCGGATGGCGCGGAAGGGACACATGTCTGTGTAACGAACGCCATAGAGCAGGCGGAGAATCCATCCGGCAATTCGTCCGGACAAAATCTGCTGGAAATTCATGCTGCCGGGTTCCCGTTGCCCCCGCGTGCGCGAGCCGATCACGAAGTCGTGTGTTCCAAGCGCGATCGGTTCCACCAACTGCGGTATGAACGCGGGAATGTCGCTGCCATCGCCATCGAGAAACACTACGGTGTCACATTCCGCCGAAACCGCAGCGAGCGCCTGCCGCGCACGCTCGTCCGTAACCCCGTGGCGCAGTTATGACGCGCGCACCGGCGTCACGCGCCCGCTCGGCTGTACGATCGGTGCTGCCGTTATCAACGACAATCACTTCGCCGGGCACACCGGTCGCGAAGCAATCGCGAACCACGCCAGCGATCGGTTCTTCCTCGTTTAACGCGGGGATGACAACGGACACCTTACTCATCGCAAAACGAGCGACGCGCTTGTGAAGTAAATCGCCAGCGCTATGAAGTCGGCCAACACAAGCGTGACAGGTCCCGCGGCAATTTTGGGGTCAAGCTTCAACCGATGCAGAAGCGAAGGCACAGCCAGACCCAGCGCGCATGCCGTGACCAGCGAGAGCGCAATGCTTCCGCCGATAACAGTGGCCGCACGGAGATCGTGGCGCCACGACCAGGCGATGACACAGACAACGAACCCGCAAGAAAGACCGAGAAGCGCTGCCGTTGCCACTTCGCGACGAAACGCAAGCGCGAGCCAATTCCAGGTCACGCTGACTGAGCGCAACGCATGAATCGTCACGCTCATCGATTGCATGCTGACGCTTTCGTTTAATCCCAACACCATCGTGAGAAAAAACGCAATGATCAGACTGCCAGCCAGTGTTGCCTCGAAAAAGCCCGCCAGAATGGCCGAGACAGTTCCGCCTGTCACCGTGACGAGGAGCCACGGGAAGCGAAAGCGAAAAGCGCGCCAGGCCGATGCACCACGGATTTGTTCCAGACGAAAACCGAGCGCCTCAAAAACCTCCGCAGCGACCGGCACAGTCTCGCTGCTGCGGGATCGATCCTGAGTATCGCCTGCTTCCAAAATTTCCTCGGCAAACAAGCTCACATCGATGATTCCAACCACGCGGCGTTGTTCGTCCACGACCGGGAAAGCGAGAAATTTGTAAAGCACGAAGAACTCGCATGCGTCGAGCACCGTTGCCTTCGCCGGAACAGCCACGACGCGCCGCACCATCACTTCGCGTAGCGCGGTTTCCAGTGGCGCGGTCAGCAGGCGCCGGGTCGGCACGACGCCCACGAGTCGCTTCTGTTCATCGATTGCATAGAAATAAATTACGCGCTCGCCCACACCCTCGCTCCGGATCCGCTCCAGCGCTTCGCCAACCGTCATGTGCGCGTCCAACAACGGAAAATCTTTCCGCGCATGCTCGACCACCGGCGCGCTAAAATCGGGAATGCTATTGGCAAGATTCATCTGGCCACGCGATGAACAATGCCTTTGCTCTTGAGGATATCGCTCGCTTCGCTGAAGTAATCCCGAATGTCCGACTGCTCTCGGATCCAGTCTATGTAACGCGACATGCCTTCGCCTAGATCAACGGTTGGCTTGTAACCGGCGGACCGCGCGAGCGTGGTATCACTTGTAAGGTGGCGCATTTCGCCGGGGCGAAATTCGCCGTTCATCTCAGGCGCGATATCGATCTTCAGAATGTCGGCAAGTTGTTCCGCAATTTCGCGGATCGGTGTGCCGCGTGCGCTGCCGATGTTCACGGGTAAGCCATCGAGCTTGTCGGTCTCGGCGGCGAGCAGATTTCCGCGGGCAATGTCTTCTACGAATGAAAAGTCACGCGTTTGCTCTCCGTCTTCGTAAAGAACCGGCGGCAAATTGTTCAGCAATCGCGTGCAAAAAATCGCGATCACACCGGTGTATGGATTGAAGATGGATTGGCGAGGTCCGTACGTGCAGGAGTAACGGAGCGCGACAGTGGGAATTCCGATCTGTTTTCCCCACAGGAGCACGAGCCGCTCCTGATCCACTTTCGTCAGACCGTAAACCGTCTCCCCACCGACCGGCGCGTTCTCCGGAGTGGGAACGCTCTTTGTAATTGCGCCGCAAATCGGGCAATGCACCTGCCAATCCCCGCGCCGCAATTGCTCGATTGGACGCACGCTTGGAAATACCAACCCGTGCGTCGGACATTCTCCCGCGCCTTCGCTGTAAACGGCTTGCGAACTCGCAACGACGATCTTTTTGATTGGCAAATTTTTTTCGCGAATCACTTCGAGCATCTGTGCTGTCCCAAGCGAGTTCACATGCACAAATTTCGCGATCTCGGGCATGTAACCGCCGTACGCCGCCTGATGAAACACAACGTGGATGCCGTCGAGCGCAGCAGTGATCGCGTCGCGATCCCGCATGTCACCCTCGATAAATTCCGCCTTGGGATTTATCCATGGCGGCTTTCCGCGGCGGTGCGTTTGCGGCTCGAGATTATCCACCGCGCGCACCGTCCAGCCTTTCGTCACCAGAAGATCGACAACATGCGAGCCGATCAGGCCCGCGCCACCGGTCACGAGTGCGCGCTTCGCCATACGAGTATGAGGCTACTGATGCATTCTCTGCAGAGCAACCGCTGCGGCCGCCCTACAGTTTCTTTCTGGCGACCAAGGACGCGAGAAACCTTCGCGTGCTCGGAGCAACCTCGTTGCTCGATCCCAATTCGTTCTTCAACAGCTCATCACGCAACCGTCTCAGACCTGTTGCATCGTCAACATCATATCCCGTGGGCAAAAGTTTTACTGCCAGCTCAATGTCTTTTGCGCGTTGTGTGGTCTGGATGAGTACGTGTTCCGTGCTCCAGTCAATTTGCTCAAACAACCGCCGGTCGGGCTTCTTCAATCCAATCAGGTAATACCCACCATCGTCGCTCGGACCCAAAACAAGCCGATTGCCAGGGGATGCCAAAACTTGTATTGCCTGCTCAAAATTCGCCGCCGGAACAGTCGGGCTGTCAGAGTCGATCAAGCACACCGATTCAAAACCGCACCTGAACAAGTCTTCAACGGCAAAATAAAGGCGCTCACCGAATTTATCTCCGCGTTGCGGCAGCAGGGTAAAATCGGCCGGCAAAATGTCCGCGTATGCCGACTCGGCACCCACAGGCGTGTAAACGGCAATACCGCAGGCACGCGCTGCAGCCATAGGGCTGCGCGAAGCGTGCGGTTTACGTCCTGATTGTGTTTCAACCAGGTCGCCTACCTGCCTCCGCCGCGGCTTTGGCGGGCAAGCAGGCCAATGACCACAGGCATTCGAAATCGCAGCGACTGTGTCGCGCAAAAAACATTTGTTGAGTTCCGCGGCTTCCTCTGGTGTAAGTGGCGGGACTAATCGCGTTTTCACTTGCCCGGCGCGTGGCGCTTTCGTCATGACTGCCAGAGCACAAAAGCTGCGCGATACCTGGGGCACCGAGAGTGCAGGATCGAGAACACGGAATTGTTTCATCCGCTAACGAGAAAGTTTTTCACATGAAAGAACAGGATTTAAGTTTTCCTTTTAGAGCATTTCTTCTTCTACTTCGCGCGAATAACACGCGTGTCAGGGGCAGCGATCCCTCTCAAATTCGAACCTGTGAAGACTTGTTGATAACATCTGCGGACTGCACCGACAACTGAACGCCAGGCCGAAAGGCTGATAGTTATTAGAGCTTATTCCAGCTTATTGGCGTATTGCTCGAAGATGCTTTAACAGAGAAGAGCGGGAACCATAAACGCGGACCCGATACCGAGGGAACCGAAGTGGTTCATGACCATTTTCCTGCGAAGCGCTTTCGCGTGCGGTGCTGCCCAGCGAGCCCCCAGGAGATAGCGAACTCATGCGAGGTCACCCTCGGACTTGGGCCGGTCGGGCTGTGCTCGCAGCATCACAGCAACTGATAAGGATCAACGTCGACGGTGACGGTGACGTCTTCGGGAAACGGCAATTTGTCGAGTGTTTCGCGGACAATGCGACTCAGGCGCATGATGGCTTCTCCGCGGATCAGAATGTGAAAACGAAATTGGCCTTGTAATTTTTCCAGTGGCGCGGGCGTTGCATCGCCCAAAATGAATTCTTGGGGCAACGCTTCTTTTAAGCGGCGCCTCAATGTCTCGGCTGAGAGTTTTGCGCGACCTTCGTGCGCAGAGCGGACGCGTGATCAGAATTGCGTGTTTGAACGGCGGGAAATCGCAACGTTCGCGAAACTCGAGTTCCTGTTGGAAATAGCCGGCGAAATCGTGGTGGCGCGCAAACTGGATCGACGGCGAAAACGGAGTGTAGGTTTGCACAAAAACTTCGCCCTCCGTTTCGCCACGGCCGGCCCGTCCGGCGACCTGTGTGAGAAGTTGGAACGTTCGTTCGCCGGCGCGGAAATCGGGCAGATGCAAAGCAAGATCGGCGTTGATGATGCCGACCAGCGTCACGTTTGGAAAATGCAGACCTTTCGCGATCATTTGTGTGCCGACCAGGATGTCGATCTTGCCGGTGCGAAAATTCCGCAACGTTTCGCGATACGCTTCCTTGCGCGTCATGGAGTCGGCGTCCATGCGGCGCACCACGGCTTTCGGAAAAATCTGCGCGACGGTCGATTCCACTTTCTCCGTGCCGAACCCGTGATAAATCAGCGCGTCTTTTCCGCAGGCCGGACATTTTTTCGGAACGGCGGCGGTGTGCCCGCACAAGTGACAGCTCAATCGTCCGGCGACTGCCGGCTGCCGGTGAAAGGTAAGCGCAACGCTGCAATTCGGGCAGTCGCGTGCTTCGCCGCAATTGCTGCAGAGCAGACGAGGTGGAAAAACCGCGTCGGTTCAAAAACAAAATTGTTTGTTCGCGTTTCTCCAAGCGGTCGGCAATGGCTTGCGACAATTTTTCCGACAAAATCGCCGCCTTCTTTCCCTTTCGTCGTTCCTGACGCAGATCGACAACTCGCATGAGCGGCATCTGCTTTTGATCCACGCGCTGGGTGAGAGTAACGAGCCGGTATTTTCCGCTCGCCGCGTTGTGATAACTCTCGAGCGAGGGCGTAGCGCTCCCGAGCACCACCACGCATTTTTCTATCTTTGCGCGCACCACCGCGACATCGCGGGCGTGATATCGTGGCGCTTCCTCCTGTTTGTACGTCGTCTCGTGTTCTTCATCGACAACGATGAGCCCAAGATTTTTGAGCGGCGCAAACACTGCGCTGCGCGCGCCGATCACAATCTGCGCGCGGCCGGAATGGATCTTGTGCCATTCATCGTGCCGCTCCCCCTCGGACAAGTGGCTGTGCAAAACGGCGACTGTGTCCTGCGCTTCGGCGAAACGGCCTTTGAACCGTTCAACCGTTTGCGGCGTGAGGGAAATCTCGGGGACGAGAACGATTGCTGTACGTCCGCGGTCGATCGCGGTGCGGATCGCTTGCAAGTAAATTTCCGTTTTGCCGGAGCCAGTGACGCCGTGGAGCAAAATCGGGCGCATGTTATCGGGCGTGTTGAGGGCCTGGATGATTTCCTTCAGCGCGCCTGTTTGTTCTTCGTTCAAGACGAGGTTCGACGTTGCGATGAATTGCTCGTCGGCGTGCGGATCGCGAACGACAGCCTCTTCGCGCAACTCTGCGAGACCGCGCTTTACCAACGCACGCAACGTCTGGTTATCGAGCGACGTTTGCCGAAGTAGTTCCGTCGCGCGTATGGGCCGGTCCAGTTTCGAGATCGCTTCTAACAGTTCCGCCTGTCGTGGCGCGCGTTTTCGCAACTTTTCGATTTCGGGTTGATCGATCTTTTGCCCAGGCTGCACGAACAATTGCTTTTTCCATCCGACTTTCGCGTGTCGGATCACTTGCGGCAGCACGCTGCGCACCACCGTTTCGATCGGGCAGCAATAGTATGTGCCGATCCACCTCGCCAGTTCGAGCACGTGTTCGCTCAAGATCGGCGCTTCGCCGACGATCGCTTCGATTGGCCGGATGCCTTTGGCTTCGCTTTGCTCAGGCACGGCAACGACTGTCGCCAGAGCCGATTTTTCTCGGAACGGGACGCGCACACGCGAACCGATGCCAACGCGTCCTGCTAAACTTTCTGGCACGGAATAATCGAGCTCGCGATGGATTGCGCGATCAATGACGACGCGAACGTACCGCATCGCAGGCTCATGATTCATGCTCGTGCTCGTGGGTGGTAATCGGCTATTGTAGCACGAGTTGAATGGTACAATTCCTCTTGAAACTGATTCTCTGCGTGTTGTTGGCAGTCGCCGCAGCGTTTGCTTATCTCGCAGTCAAATCGGGGGATCCGCTTTACACCTTCTACGAATGGATGAGCCCGGCTCGGTTTCACCAATACGACGGGCTCATTCGGAGTGTCGCGTTAGAACATCATCTCGACCCGATGCTGGTGAAAGCTGTCGTTTGGCGTGAGAGCCGGTTCGATCCAGAAAAACGTGGCAGCCATGGCGAACGCGGTTTGATGCAGGTAACCGAACGAGCGGCCAACGAATGGGCGCGCGAAAATAAGGTCGCCGGTTTTCGTCTCGACCAACTTTTCGAGCCAAAGATCAATCTGGAAGCGGGAACGTGGTATTTGCATCGCGCAATTGAGCACTGGGACCACCAGCCCGATCCCATTGCTTTCGCTCTGGCGGAATACAACGCCGGAGCTAGTCGCGCCCAGCGTTGGAGTGGCGGAAACGGCGTTTCGGAGGTATCGGAGCGCCAGTTTCTTCAAAACATCGATTTTCCTGCAACGCGCAAGTACATCGAGTCAATCGTCGATCGCTACAGATTTTATCAGCGGCGTGGAAGGATGTGAGCGCAAGGTGGCGTGCGCAACCCGACATAAAGGTGGTTTGTTTCCGGGTTGTGCAGTAGGAATACGCATCTAGGTTGGCAGCTTTGGTGGCAAAGGAATGCGACGCAGTTTTTGTAGAAAAGCTTCTGCTCTGATTTATGTGGCTTTGGCCTTGGGAGGCGTTGCAGGCGATCGAAATTTGTCAGGACAAAGCCACGCACTAACCGCCTCTCCGTTCGAAGTGGGAGCAGGCCTCCATGAAACGCGAGCGCATTGGCAGAATGCCTTACAGCTTCCAAACGCAAGCGAAGTCGCACCCGAGAAGGAAATTGTTCCTCCGCCGCCACCGACTCGTAGCAGCTTTATGGCGATGTGGCCGAACGTTAGTGGCGTGCGGGGATACCTGCTTGATGTCTCCACGAGCAGTTCATTCAACAGTTTTGTGAATGGATATCACGACCTCGACGTTGGCGACGCTACGGGGCGAGTCGTGACTGGATTGAGCCGGGGCACGACGTACTACTATCGAGTTCGCCCTTACGACGTGACCGGACTAAGCAGCTATTCAGAAGTTATGTCGGGTACGACAGAGGCAACTACCGGGTTGGTCATTCACCCAACGTTCGATAGCTCGATTACCGGAAACCCAGACTCGGCGGCCATACAGGCGACGATTAACGGGGCCATCTCGATTTACGAATCATTGTTCAGCGATCCGATCACGATCGAGATTCGGTTTCGCTATTCGACCACTCAGCCGAACGGCGACCCGATGCCTGCGGGTCGCATTGCGCAAAGCAACTTCGTTTATTACACGGTTGCGTGGGATACGTACGTCAACGCATTACGAGCGGACGCAAGAACTGGGAACGACAATATCGCGAATGCGAGCCTGCCGGGGTCAGCGTTATCTCCGAATATCCGGCCGGGCAGTGCGGGCGGGCGAGCTGTGGGTTTGGATACGCCGCCGGCGATGTTTGCAGACGGGACCGTTGGGAACGGGGGGCCGTACGATGGAATCGTTACGCTTAATTCCTCATCGCCATATCAGTTCACGCGGCCTCCGACCAACAGTAACTACGATGCGCAGCGCTCGTTCGAACACGAAATGGACGAGGTCATCGGTCTCGGATCGCACTTGAACATTTCGGGCAATGATCTGCGGCCGCAGGACTTGTTCAGTTGGTCATCCAGCGGTCATAGGAACACTACTTCTTCGGGGACTCGATACTTCTCGATCAATGGCGGCGTCACTAACATCGTCAATTTCAATCAGGATATGCATGGCGATTTCGGGGATTGGCTCAGCGGGAATTGTCCGCAGACATATCCGTATGTGCAAAACGCATTTGGCTGCACCGGACAATCTTCCGATGTCACGGCCACGTCGCCAGAAGGGATTAACCTAGACGTCATTGGTTACGATTTGGCGAACACACCCACACCCACGCCAATGCCCACGCCAACACCTACACCGGACCCGTGTTATCCCAATTTCACGACAGCCGAAGGATGCGACGCGCTTAATTCTCTCACCACCGGCGCTGGAAATACAGCACTCGGTTGGCAGTCGCTCTTTTCGGATACCACCGACAGTTTCAATACCGGTGTCGGCACTGGGGCACTGGCCCGTAACAACGGCGATTCAAATACTGCAGTGGGCGCGGTAGCGCTCTTGCTCAACACCACCGGCACACAAAACACCGCCGTTGGAACTGATGCGCTGGTCTTTAACGACACCGGTTCCGCCAACACTGCCACTGGTTACTTTGCGCTCATGAACAATACCACCGGCGGCTCCAACACCGCCGTAGGCGGTAACGCGCTCACTGCCAACACCACCGGAAACAACAACACAGCCATCGGTAATCAAGCGCTCCAGAGCAACGTAACTACAAGCGATCACGTTGTCCTGGGCAGCATGGCCGGGTCTGGTATCACCACCGTCGATAACAATATCATCATCGGCCACCACTCTGGTGTGCACAGTGTTTTTGGCCAGGTCAGTGACAGGTGCACTATCGACAATATCTTCGGTGCGCCGGTTTCCGCCGCCACGGCCACTATTGTGATGGTCGATTCGGATGGAAGATTGGGCACGGTCACCATGGATGGACCCGATCCGGGTGGATTTTCGCCCAAAGGCGGCATCCGGCCCCAAGCCATTCCCGATGCCGCTGCCAAGCAAGCGATGTTCAATCTCAAAGTTCAGAACTTGCGGGCAACGGCCACCCAGCAACAGCAACAAATAGAGACACTCACAGCCCAGATTAAAGAGCACGCTACGCAAATCCAGAAAGTGAACGCCCAGATCGGGATGCGTAAACCGACGGCAAAAATGATTGTGAACAAACCTAAAGCTGTTCCTTGAGAACGCACTCCGCGTGGTAACCGGACGCGCCGATTAGCGGCTGTGCGCTTCGCAGACGGGGAGTGGAAGCCGCAACGGCGGCATCGACGGCAGCGCAATCTGCGGTAACCGTTTAAGTAATGACCAAGGAGGAGATCGCCGGCGTTCTGGAGCACATTGCAACGCTGCTGGAGCTCAAGGACGAAAATCCGTTCAAGGTCCGCGCCTACACCAACGCAGCGCGTGCGATCGAAACGTTCGGCGCAAATGTATCCAGCTTTCAGGACGAAGAAGCGGTGGCGAAAATTCCCGGGATTGGAAAGAGCATCGCGCTGAAAATCAAAGAGCTGGCCGAAACTGGTTCGCTCAAGTATTTCCAGGAATTGACAGCGGAGTTTCCGTCCGGGGTTCTGGAATTGTTTTCGTTGCCGGGCCTCGGGGCGAAAAAGATCAAGGCGCTCCACGACAAACTCGGAATCAGCTCGATCAAGCAGTTGCAAAAGGCGTGCGAACAGGGGCGCGTCGCTGAATTGCCGGGCTTTGGCGAAACAACGCAGCAAAAAATTTGTGACGCTATCGCACGACGCGCGGCGCACGCCGGTTCATTTCAATTCGGCCAGGTCGCAGCTGAAGCGGAATCGATGTGTGCCGATCTCGCCGCGCACGAGTCGGCATTGCAGGTTGATGTTGCCGGGAGTTATCGGCGACGAAGAGAGATTGTGCATGATCTGGATTTGCTGGTGGCGACAAACGAGCCGGTGGCGATGGCAAAATTTTTCGTTTCCCATCCGTTGGTTGAGTCCATCATCGCGCAAGGTCCCACGAAATCGAGCGTCCGACTGCGTTCCGGCGTGCAATGTGATCTGCGAGTGGTCACGAGGGCGGAATACCCGTTTGCGCTTGCTTATTTCACCGGGAACAAGGAACACAACATAGAGATGCGGAGCCGCGCGTTGCAACGTGGTTGGACGCTCAACGAATACCGGCTCGCTCCGGTTCCAGTTGATCCCAAAGCGAAAAAGAAAAGACCGCTAAAAACAATTCCACAGGTGCGCGATGAAGCCGATTTGTATGGCGCGGTCAATCTCGATTTCATTCCGCCGGAGCTGCGAGAGAACTGCGGCGAGTTTGAAGCGGCCGAACAACACTCGCTACCGAAATTGATCGAGAAGGAAAATCTGCGCGGCACGTTTCATTGCCACACAATTGCCAGCGACGGTCACAATTCACTCGAAGAGATGGCCGAAGCCGCGCAGGAACTCGGCCTCGACTATCTGGGCATCGCCGATCACAGCCGCAGTTCCGTTCAAGGCCACGGCATCGATGCGAAAAAGTTGTTCGAGCAGGTCACCGCGATTCGAAAGCTGAACAAGAAGTTCGACGGATTCCGACTGTTTGCTGGAATTGAATGCGACATCTTGCGCGACGGCTCGCTCGATTTCCCCGATGAAGTTTTGTCGCAACTCGACTATGTCGTGGCGTCAGTTCATTCCGTTTTCAATTTGAGCGAATCGGAAATGACGCAGCGCGTGATTCGTGCGCTGGAAAATCGATTCGTCACAATCCTCGCGCATCCGACTGGCCGCTTGCTCTTGAAACGCGATCCGTACGAGATTGATATCCCTGCAGTGCTCGATGCAGCAGCGCGGACCGGCACCTGGATCGAGCTCAACGCGGCGCCCAAGCGGCTCGATCTCGACTGGCGCTGGTGGCCACTAGCGAAGCAAAAAGGCGTTAAATGTGTAATCAATCCAGACGCCCATCGCACCGAGCGTTTGCAGGATCTGTGGTTCGGCATCGGCATCGCGCGCAAAGGGTGGCTCACCAAGGAGGACGTAGTAAATTGCTTGGCACTGGGCAAAATCGAGAACGCACTGCGCGCGAAACGCGAACGATAGGTCGCGATCGCCGAGCGCAACGCAACGCTGTTGCTGCCCGGAGCAAGCAGGCGAGGACGACAGCGTGCCGCACAGGCTGGAAGCCTATGTTCCCACTTTCTCCCGTTGCGGCATAAACATGGTGAGGCATTTGCAGGCGCCGCCGGCCTTGATGAATTCGCTCATCGGCAACGCGTGGCAACCGTAGCCGCGCTCTTGCAGCTTGCTCACGAGCTGCGGCGCACCTTCGGGCAGAACGATGTCGCGCTCGATAACCACCGCATTGCAAGAAAAGTGAATTGCTTCCTCCGGTGCGACATTGATCAAATCAGTCACCTGCTCCCGGATCGCGCGCTGCCCATACTCGTCGAACGCGTCTGGAAACCAAAACGCGCCGCCGTCGGGTAATGGGCAAAAGCATGTATCGAGGTGATAAAACCGTGGATCGACGAGTTCCACAGAGATAGCAAGACAACCAAGCATTTCTGCGATCGCCCGGTGCGATTGAATGTCAGAGCGAAATTTGTAGCCGCAGAATAGCACGTCGCTGCCAAAAAGCGCGTCACCTTCGCCTTCGAAGTTAAGCTTCTCCGGCAGCCAATCCACCTCGTAGCCGTGTTGCTGCATCCATTTCGCAAAGAACGGCCGTTCCCCTGCGCGTTCTTTGTGACGGAAATTACTGGGTATGAATTTGTGATCGACAGTCAGCCCGGCGTTGGCAGTGAAAACCATGTCGGGCAGTCGCGGCTGCGGCGCGATCAGATGAACCTTGCAATTCAATTTTAAAAGCGTGGCGTACAATTGTTTCCATTGCTCTTGAGCCATCGGCGTGTCGGCCGCGCGGGCTACGCTCATCCAGGGATTAATCTCGTACTCGATCCCGTAGTAATCGGGCGGACAGAGAAGCAGCTCGCGCATACAATCGTTAATCTATTCCTGATCGCGTGATTCCTTCAGGCAATCAGCGAGTTCCCGAAGAAACGGTTCTACGTCCGTCACCATGCCGATTGATTGCAACGGCTGCCGCTCGACGGCTCGTTCCACCGCGGGTGGATCAATATCGACGCAAACGGTTTTCACGTTGTTCGCAAGGAAGGCGCCAATCGCGAGCGAATAACGGAGCGTCGCTAACAACATCACATGAGTCACATCGTCGAGCTTGTCTCTCAGGATTTTCTCGGATTCGATTACGTCAGTTGTTACACCGGGGATTGGCCCTTCGTCACCAGTGGCCCCGATCAACACGATGTCGACGTCGTGTTCCACGCACGCGTGCATGATCCCACTGGTCAGGACCTTTTCGCGAACAGCAGTAGCAATTCCGCCGACTTCTCGAATTGCATTTATCGCACGGAGATGATTTTCATGTCCGCCGCGGGTGATCGCAACGTCGGGATTTAATCCCAATGAGGTTCCAAATAAGGCGCGCTCAACATCGTAAGCAGCAAATGCGTTTCCGGCGAAGAGCCGATCGATGCAACCTTGCTCAATCAGTCGAACCAAATGCCCACCTGCGCCGGTGCGCACGATCGCCGGTCCAGCCACAACTGCGATTTTGCCGCCGGCGACGTGGGCGCGTCGCAATTCCTCGGCGATCTCGCGAATGATGGCAGACTTTGGTTCCTCGGCATCGACGATATTGTTAATGAACTGAAACGGATCCGTATGGGTGGTGTCTCGCTGCATCGGCACAACACGGATTCCCTGATGCCCGACAACAATCTGGTCGCCTTTTTTGACGTCGAAAAACTTAACGGCCCGCACGCTGCCCTTTTTCCGGTCAACCGCGATTGCGCTATTAATGATCGCGGGCGTTACCTCGATTTCCCTGCCGTCGAAGCGTGCAAACGTTTGCTGGTTAGTCGTCACATAGAACTCGGGCGGGAAAACGCCGTCGGCCGGAGCCGGGGCAAGTTGAGCGTTGGCGCGCTCCAGGACTTCAGCGCCCTGCTGTCGGAGCCGCAGGATCAGCTCGTCCAACGCTTCGCCTGTTTCGGTGGACACTTCGATTCGAGCAAAGCTTTGATCCGCGCGTTTCCGACCAATTTGGACTTCAGTAATCTTGAAGTTCCCGCCATGCGTTAGAATCTGATCCAGCACCTTCGGCAAGATGAGCGAATCAATGATGTGACCACGTAGCTCGATCGTCTCCGAAAACATCCGCAAAATTTAGCCAAGGAAAGGCACTGCGCCAGTGAACCAGGCGTTGGAGTCGTGCTTGTGCCAGGAGCCGAACCTGATAGGTAGGCGTTTGGCACAAACGTTTGTTCAACGCGACGAGATCGATATGGAGAAACCAACCGCACGTGGACCTTCGCCAGGCCGCAAGGCTGTTCACGTGCTCGGGTCCAAATTAAATCGCAAACCCAAGCGGCCGCCACCACTACCGTTGAAGGAAAAAGCGCCCGACTCAGATCGCACAGCTAATCGTTAGAACCGAAAATATGCACAATGATTTACCAGGTCTCGCGGCCAAGATCAGCGAAGCACTTTCAAACCGGTCGGAGTATGTCGTCACCCAACCCGCGGAGCTGCGAGTTCTTCGTGAAATGTCAGGAGAAGAGGTACGCGATTTTGCAAAGAGTCGCGGTTGGCGCGTCATCCGCCGTCTCGGCGGGCGGCAAATCGAATTTTACAATGACGCCAGCCTACGCGGAGCGTAGTCGGCTACAGTCTAGCTGGACAGCAGTGCTCACTTAGATTACGAATGCTGGCGAGGCCCAAATGGAAGTGGCGAAGATTTATTTCATTATTTTTGGCCTTCTGACGATCGCTGGCGGTGTTGTCGGCTACGTCAAAGCCGGCAGCATGCCGTCGATCATTGCCGGCTCAATCACGGGAATTTTACTGCTCGTAGCGGCGTTTGTTATGCCCGAACACCGCGTTGCGGGACTGGCGACTGCGCTCACTGTCTCGCTTTTGCTGGCGGCATATTTCATCCGCAAATATTTGAGCACAGGCGCAGTCATGCCTGCAGGCATGATGTCGGTGCTGAGCATCATCGGAATTATTGCAGCCATCGTCGCCTGGGTAAAAAGGTAGTCGCGTGGGAAAACTTCGCCTTCGGACGTGGCGGCGGCTGGTGGTGGTTTTATTCGCCGCGCTTTTTGCCGCAGTTGTTTATCGCTGGATCTCGCTCGAGCGACTGCAGCGCGTCGTCCCCACGGAGATATCCGGCACCCCTACGCCGGAACCGACAGCCACCCGTCCACCGGTGATCACGGGAAAATTGGACACGACAAAACTGTTCAATGGAGTCACGCTTCACTCCACAGTCGAAACGACACCCGGGACTGATGCCGCAACGGAACGTACGGACCCGGAGAGTTACGTGCTTGATTTAAGGCTCTTGGCGCGCGTGCCTTCACCGAACAACACAATCGAACAACTGACAAAAGTCAGTCCGCAATTATCAACGTTGTTGCCCGGTTTGGCGTCGATGCTGGGCGCCGATCCAGTTTCGCCGCTCTTTGCGCAGCTTTACGACACGAAGGTGCGAATGCTGCGCGAAAACCTTGGCCGTCTCGATTTGCTTTTGTCCCGGCATAACTTTTTCGATTGCCAAACCGTTCTGCAGCTTCAGCATCCCCAAACCCATCGACAAGTGCTTCTGTTTCAGGCGGACATGGACGTGGACGCCGACGGCTCCGATGCCGACCGGCTGCCTGCTGGTACCGGCGCGCCGACGAATTTCAAGCCGGCCACCAGCTATCGTTGGCAGAAGAAAACAGATGCGCCGAACCCGTACCTCGGCGCGACTGAAGAGCGGTTGAAACGCGCCGAAGACGAGTATGCGCTTGCGACCACCACACTTGCGCGCAAACGCGACCTGCGCAATGCAATCGCCGAATTGCGCGCAGAAGTTGGCACACTGAAAAAGTTCAGTTTCCTGATCGGCGCGACCGATCCGTTCATCGTAGTTCCGGGTGCATTTACCCATGGCCAGGATGGGATTAAACCTGGTGATTACGCGCTCGTGGTTTTCGGCGACACGATTTACCCGGTGATCGTTGGAGATGTGGGGCCCAACGATAAAGTCGGCGAAGGGTCGCTGCGCATCGCTAAAGAGCTCAACGCGCTTTCAACCGCCTACAACCGTCCGGTGAGCGACTTGAAGGTGACTTACATCATTTTCCCCGGAACAGCCGAAAAGCCATTTGGTCCGCCTGATTTGGAAAAAATCCACGCTCGCTGCGAAACGCTGGTTAGAGAAATCGGCGGCGCGAGCGTGCCATTGCACAAATGGGAAAATATTATTCCTCCTTCGCCAACTCCGAGCCCTACACCGTCGTCGAGTGTGACGCCGTCTCCTTCAGGAGCGGGATCGGCAACGCCTTCTCCGTCACCAGTCGCGACGTTTGCGTTCGGTCTATCCAGCCCCGTTGCAACTGCATCGGCTGGTTCGACGTCCGCCAGCGAGCGTTCGCCTGCGGCAAACCGAAGTCCTCACACCAGACACAAGCCGTGAATCCCGAAGAGCCGATTACGCGAGCGCCTGGCTACAACGAGTGCCTGCGGCTGATGCACACGTTGATGGAATATCGTCACAAATCTATTCATTCAGAGCTGCTAAAAATCCGCGACAAATATTCCATGCTCCATCTGGACGCGCTCATTCTCGTTTATCACTTCGCAAAAATTTCCGACGGCGCGATTCTCGAAATTGGCGCGTTTATTGGCGGTGCGACGATTGCCGCAGCATTCGGTATCCGCGATTCAGGACAGAGGAAGAAACTGCTTACAATCGAACCCGGCGGGAGCGTGAAACACAAGCGGCTCGGCACACGCAATATTCTGCGCGACTTGGAACGCAATCTCGCTCGGGAGCGTGTGGCGGATCTGGTCACTTTAATTAAGGGTCAATCGTTTAGGCCGGAGACGGTGTCCGCCGTCCGCCAATCGCTCGGTTCGGAGCAAGTCGGCCTGTTAGTCCTCGACGCCGATGCAGCCAAGCGCCGGGACATTGATTGCTACCGCGACAAATTCACCGACCAATGTTGGATCGTTATCGATGATTACTACGGCGCTGATTCCAACGCAAAGATCACACCGAGTCGCGCCGACGTGGACGCATTAGTCGCGGCCGGTTTGTTGGAGCCGCTAGGGTTTTACGGCTGGAGCACCTGGGTGGGGCGCTGGCGTGGCGATGCCGCAGAGTAATTGGTTACAAGCGAAACCTTCTGCAGCCTTGTAACTGCTTTTAACGTTTCACTCTCTGTCACACTTCTTCCGGGCCAACCACGAGATGGACTACGCCGTTAGGCGCAGAGATGAAGAAGCCGTTGAAATCTTCCCGCAGTTGTTCGACTTCATCCCGCCGCGCGACGCCGTGCACGTTCAGAAAAGACGCCGCTGCCTCGGTGTCGTTCGTTTCCAATTCCAGCCAGATGTCGGGATGACTCAGGTTAGGCACGCTGTCGATCCAAAGCCGATTCGGGCCGAATTGAAAAATGCAGCCGTCCTTCTCCTCCTCGATCAAAGGCAGCGCCAACGTGTCACGATAAAAGGCAACCGTCTGTTCGTAGGTGTGGCTTGGACACTTGATGGCAATGTTCGCGCCGCCTGAAAACTGCGGCCCTTCGAGTTTGGCAACCATGGCTTCGCCGATGCTAAACGGTTAAACCGTTGAATCGTTGAATCGTATTAACCGGTCGACTATGCACTCCAAATCCCCGGCACTCCATTACTCCGTGCCGCTTGCGCCCGGCTCCGTCATTTTGATCGGGTCCAGCGCCTGCTCGAGTTCGTCTTCGGGCAAGATTTTTTTCTCTCGCGCAATCTCGCGAACTGTCCGTCCGGTCTTGGCGCTTTCCTTGGCAATTTCTGCTGCGCGATCGTAACCAATCTTTGGCGAGAGGGACGTCACCATCGCCATTGACAGCTCCACCAACTCCCGGCAACGCTCCTCGTTTGCCACGATGCCGCGCACGCATTTCTCGCAGAAAATATCGACTGCGTTGGCCAGCAACCGGATGGATTCCAACAGGTCGTGCGCCATTATCGGCATCATTACGTTTAGCTCGAAGTTCCCATTCGCGCCTGCCCACGTGATGGTCGTGTCGTGACCGATCACCTGCGCGCAGACCATCATGAGCGACTCGCTCATCACCGGATTCACTTTCCCCGGCATGATGGAGCTGCCCGGTTGCGTGGCGGGCAATCGAATTTCGCCTATGCCGCAACGCGGCCCGCTACCGAGCCAGCGAATGTCGTTGGCGATTTTGAAGAGAGTTACGGCGATTGTTTTTAGCTGCCCGCTCGCTTCAACAACGGCGTCCTTGCTGCCCTGGGCTTCAAAATGATTTTTCGCCTCATAAAACGCGACCCCGGTGCGCTGCTCGATGTGGTGCAGCACCTTCTTCGGAAAATCGATGTGGCGATTCAGGCCCGTGCCGACTGCGGTCCCACCGAGGGCTACCTCGCGCAAGGCTTCGATCGCTTTCTCCGCGCGCGCCGTCGCGTACGCAACCTGCTGGGCGTAGCCGGAGAATTCCTGTCCGAGCCGAACCGGCGTCGCATCCATCAAATGCGTCCGGCCAATCTTTATGACGTGCCAGAATTCCTTCGCTTTTGTTTCAAGCGCGGCATGTAATTTTTGCAGAGCCGGGATCAAATGGTTCTTCAATTGTTCGGCGGCGCTGATGTGAATCGCGGAGGGAATCACGTCGTTGCTCGACTGTCCCATGTTGACGTGATCGTTCGGATGCACCGGGTGATGCGATCCTATCGTTTCGCCTGCAAGTTGAGCGGACCGGTTCGCGATTACTTCATTTGCGTTGGTGTTGGTGCTCGTGCCCGAACCAGTCTGAAAAATATCGAGGGGAAAATGCTCGTCGAGCTTACCTTCAGCGACTTCTTGGGCCGCCTGTGCGATCAGCGCCGTGCGCTCGGCATCGAGCAAACCGAGATCGTGGTTCGCCTGTGCAGCCGCCCACTTTATTAGACCCAGCGCGCGAATGAATGGGCGCGGAAATCGATAACCGCTCACTGGAAAATTTAGGACCGCGCGATGCGTGGAGGCGCCGTGGAGCGCATCCGCGGGCACGAGCATCTCGCCCATCGAATCTTTTTCGATTCGCGTCGGTTTTTCCGTCATGCCGAACGCTCTGCGCCAACGCCGGCCAATCGGGAACGGCTTTTTCGCTGCGTGGACATGCGCCCACTCACTTGCGCTGAAGACGTTTTGTGAAAAACCGTGATGAACATTGGCGGGATATTCTGCAGGAAATATTCCGATTCGGCGCCCTGGAAAACCGTGGCGTGCTGTCTCAATTCGTTGGTGACCTGGTAAATGATGAACTCGCCGCCCTGCTTTAGCGCGTCGTACGTTTTTCGCAGCAGCGCACGCTTCTTATCGATCTTGAGAATGCTGAACGGGATGCCGGAGAGAATGTAATCGCACGAACTGAAACCGTGGCGTTTCAGCTCGTACGGCAGGGAGGCTGCATCGCCATGGATCACATGGACGCGCGGATCGCTGGCAAATTGCCGTTCCAGCGTGCGCGCAAGCGCCGCGTCGAGCTCAAACAAGAGCAGATGCGAATCCGGTGTCATCCGCCGCGCGATCTCACGCGAGTGGACGCCCTCGCCCGGGCCGTATTCCGCAATCACGCGCGGTTTGGTGAAGTCCATTTTGCTTGCGACGCGTTCCACCAGTGCCTTCGAACTGGGAACAATCGACGCGATCTGGAACGGACGCTTCAGGAACCGCTTGAAAAATAATGTACTCACGGGAGTTGAGATGTTCGCCTCAGGCGTTCCGGTTGTCTAGTGTCGATCTGATCTGTGATCAGTGATTTGATCGGCCTTCGCTCGCCTTGACTGATCACTGATCACTGATCAGTTTTGACTTCCGTGCGCGATTAGCTCAGTGGTAGAGCACTACCTTGACACGGTAGGGGTCAGAGGTTCGAACCCTCTATCGCGCACCACCTTTTGCAATGAGTAATATCTCCTCAAATCTCAATCGGGCGATTAGTGACTCAGCTCGGATGCTGGAATCGTTGAATAATCTTGAGCCTGAAGTTAGCAGAGCCACAGATCTGATCGGGGAATGTTTTCGCACTGGAAACAAGTTGCTGATGTGCGGGAACGGCGGTAGCGCGGCCGATGCATCCCATTTTGCAACGGAGCTTGTGGTGCGTTTCACCAAAGACCGACGTGCGCTTCCGGCGATTTGTCTCGCAAGCGATAGCGGAATTCTCACCGCCTGCGGAAACGATTATGGATTCGATAAAATCTTTGCGCGTCAGGTGGCGGCATTCGGCCAGGCGGGGGATGTGCTCATTTGCTTCACCACCTCCGGCAACTCCAAAAATGTGCTTCTCGCCTTGGAAGAAGCGAAAGCGCGCAAACTGAAAACGATCGCGTTCCTCGGGCGCGATGGCGGTTCGGCAATGGGCATGGCGGACATCGACCTTTTGGTCAAAGACGACTCAACAGCCAGGATCCAGGAAGGACACGGGCTTCTGATCCACGTGCTGTGTGAAATAATCGAGGCGCAGATCGAGGAGTGACGGCTTTCCAGCGGCTTTCGGGCAGAACGGCTGCCCAAGCTGGCGCCCCTTGTTCACTGCGATTTTTTTAGCAAGCGTTCGCGCTCCCGATTCAACTGCCGCCGCTCGTTCGACGTCAGGCTTCCAATTCCGGACTTGGAAATCTTGTCGAGGATCGGATCAATTGAGGCTAGAACGTCATCGGATTCCATTCGGCCGCTAGCCTGTCGTGGTCGTGGCTTCGGAAGGACATGGTATTTCGGTCGCGGAGCAAACCGTGCTTTCATCGCGTTCCACCAGGCGAGCTCCGGGCCGGCGCCATTAGATTCAACAAAAAGAAACGCGGCGCCAATGCTCGTCCAGACCACGACCAAATCGCTCCACGCGTGATAAGCGAGCAGTTGAAAGGTGTAAACAGCGGCGAGAATTAGTGCGATCCACTTGGCTTGAATCCTCAGCAATAGTTCGACGTGCGGATAAATCGTGGCGAACGCAACGAAAACGCCAAAGTGCAACGCCGGCGAACCGGCAAGTAAAGATCGCTCCCAGAGCCCCCAGACCGTCAACAGTGCCGGAGGTGTAAGCAGCAAAATCAGGTAAAGCGTAATGTACGCGCGCCGGCCGAGAAAACGCTCCACTTCTCGCCCGAAGACGAACAGCAGATACATCTCGATGGCAAACCACAACAGCGATGACGGGAAATGCACGAATGCATAGGTCCCGAGTCGCCATACCTGCAGCCCGTTCCAGATACGTGCGCTGTCGAAAACAAAGTACGCGAGTGTACCAGCGAGGCCGGGAATTGCAGTCACGATGCACGCCAACACTGCACAGACTACATGCGTCCCCACGAGCATCGTGGTCACATCGACGGGATAACGACCCATCCACGCAACCGGCCGATAATCATCGGAGGTGGTGACCCCGAACATGGTTTCAATTAATGCCGCGCCTTGTGCTTGCGCAAGCGTGATTCATTACATCGCAGGCAATGGTTCAACGATTCAACGTGGCGAAGCCAGCGTTCGTGGTTAAAGTGGGCATTTTCCTTCGATGAAAAATCTCGCGCCCGCCATCTTCCCGCCCAAGGGGATCGGCGATGCAAAGCCTCGCAACAAAGCCGTGCTCGATTGGGTACAGGAAATCGCCACGTTGACCGAACCTGAAAACATTTTCTGGTGCGACGGCTCGGACCGCGAGAACGAGTTTTTGATTGCTGAGTCGCTTGAGCAAAACGTCCTGATTGAGCTGAACCAAAACACAGTTCCTCGCTCCTATCTGCATCGTTCCAATCCAAACGATGTCGCTCGCGTGGAGCAATTCACCTTTGTCTGCACCCCAACAAAGGATGAAGCCGGGCCGACAAATAATTGGTCTGAGCCGGAAGAGACGTATGAGAAACTTCGGGGGCTACTCAAGGGCGCTATGCGCGGGCGCACGATGTTTGTCATTCCCTATATGATGGGCCCGGTGGATTCGCCGCTAACCAAGATCGGCTTCGAGATCACCGATTCCAAATATGTCGTGCTCAGCATGCGAATCATGACGCGCATGGGCGAGGTCGCGCTCACACGGCTCGGCAACGATCCGCATGTGGAATGGAACCGCGGCGTGCATTCGTTGCTGGACGTCAATCCTGAGCGCCGGTTCATCTGTCATTTTCCGCAGGACAACACGATTATTTCGGTCGGCTCCGGTTATGGCGGCAACGTTTTGCTGAGCAAAAAATGTCTCGCTTTACGCATCGGTTCGTACCTGGCGCGCACGCAAGGCTGGATGGCCGAGCACATGCTGATTCTCGGCGTGGAATCGCCTTCGGGAAAAAAACACTACGTCGCGGCCGCTTTCCCCAGCGCGTGCGGTAAAACAAATTTCGCGATGCTCATTCCGCCGGCGCATTTCAAAGGTTGGAAGGTCACTACGATCGGTGACGACATCGGATGGATGCGAATCCGCGATGGCCGGCTGTATGCGGTCAATCCGGAGAACGGTTATTTCGGCGTGGTGCCCGGGACGAGTTACAAATCGAATCCAAACGCGATGCGATCGATCGCGCACAACACAATTTACACCAACGTGGCGCTCACCGACGACGGCGACGTGTGGTGGGAAGGCAAAGACGGACCGCCACCGGCGCATGCGTTTGATTGGCGTGGAAAGGATTGGACACCGGAATCAAAAGAAAAAGCGGCGCACCCCAATAGCCGCTTCACCACGCCGATATGCAACAACCCCGTGCTCGACGCCGACATCGAGAAAGGCGAAGGCGTGCCGATCAGCGCGATCATTTTCGGGGGCCGCCGCAGCGATACCGTGCCGCTGGTTTATCAGGCGTTCGATTGGGATCATGGCGTATATTTAGGCGCGACGATGGCTTCGGAAACAACCGCTGCGGCCGCGGGAGCGGTAGGGCGAGTGCGACGCGATCCGATGGCGATGCTGCCGTTCTGTGGATATAACATCGGCGGTTATTTCCAGCACTGGCTGGACATTGGGGAACGCCTCACCAACCCGCCGCTGATCTTTAACGTGAATTGGTTTCGCAAAGGCGTGGACGGAAAATTCCTTTGGCCCGGCTTTGGTGAAAACATGCGCGTGCTGGAGTGGATCATTGACCGGTGCGAGGGGCACGGTGGCGCGGTCAAATCGCCTATAGGCTGGCTGCCCAGTCCCCATGATCTTGATCTTGCAGAACTCGACATCGATCACAATGCCGTTGACGAACTCCTCGGGCTCGATCACGAGGAATGGCAAAAAGAAATCGCCGCACATAAGGAATTTTTCGATTCGTTAGGCGGCATTGTGCCTGAAGAGTTGCAAAAACAGCGCGAGCAACTCGCCGCGCGATTTGAACTGTAGTCGGCCGCGCGCAGCAACGATTCCAGTGTGCTGGTATTCAGCTTGGAGACGCCCTCATTTCAAATGGTGATGCAAGCGGGGTCAGTCACCGAGGTGTTGGTCACACACGCGTCTAAATGCTGAGCTGATTACGTTACAGCCGCTGATTGCGTCAACCGCTCGCTAATATCCGCGCTTTGTAATGAGTGGATCAATTCGCCGAGGTCGCCGTCCATCACCCGGTCCAGATTATAAAGCGTCAATCCGATGCGATGATCGGTGACGCGGTTCTGCGGAAAATTGTAGGTGCGAATTTTTTCCTCGCGTCCACCGGTGCCGATCTGTCCTCGCCGTTGTGCGCTGTATTTCTCCGCTTCCTCGCGCTGCCTTTTCTCCAGCAAGCGCGCCCGCAAGATCGATAACGCGCGTTCCTTGTTTTTGATTTGGCTGCGGCCGTCCTGACAGCGAACAATCATCCCTGTGGGAATATGCATCACCTGGACGGCTGAGTCAGTGGTGTTCACTCCTTGCCCACCGGGACCGCCTGCGCGCGAGACTTCGATCCGCAAATCCTCCGGTCTCAATTCGACATCCACATCTTCTGCCTCGGGCAAGACTGCCACAGTCGCCGTGGATGTATGAATGCGGCCCTGTGCTTCGGTCGCAGGCACGCGCTGCACCCGGTGCACGCCGCTCTCGTAACGGAGCTTTCGAAAAACCGATTCTCCCGAAACTCGGAAGATCGCTTCTTTGAATCCGCCAAGCTCTGAAGGACTTGACTCGAGGTCCTCAGTTTTCAGTCCCGCAGATTCCGCATAGCGATGGTACATTCGGTAAAGATCGGCGGCGAAAATGGCCGCTTCGTTACCGCCTGTTCCAGCGCGAACTTCTACGATGGCGTCGCGCTCTTCCGTTTCATCAATCGGCAGCAAGGCGACCTGAACATCCCGCTCAAGATCGGACACGCGTTTTTCGAGTTCCGGAATCTCATCATCAGCCATGGCTGCGATCTCAACATCACGCGATGTCGCCAGCTCACGGTTGTCGTCCAATTGCCGGCGTGCGATCTCGAGCGTTCCCCATTTTTCGAGGAGGTCTTTCAGATTCGCGTGTTGGCGCATGATTTCCTCGGCGCGTTTGCGATTATCGAACAGCTGCGGATCCGCGATCTCGCGCTCGAGTTGTTCGAAGCGCTCGCGTTTGAGCTGAATTAGGGAATTTAAATCCATCAGGGTAGCCGCGATCGCTGAATCGCGGTAGGTTTTGGGGTTACCGCCCCCCGGGCGACACTTCAGCTAAGCTTTCTTCTCAGCGCGAGCGGCTTTGGTGCTGCCGTAGCGCCGGGCAAATTTCTCGACGCGCCCCGCCGTATCGACAAACTTTTGTTCGCCGGTGAAAAAGGGATGACAAGCAGCGCAAATGCCGATCTTAATATCGCGACGCGTAGAGCGGGTGTGATACACCGTGCCGCATGCGCACACCATATCCGTCTCGTAGTATTCTGGATGAATGCTTGCTTTCATCTTCTAAAGGGAGCGCGAAATGTATCCGCGCACAATAGTTCCTGCAAGTGATGAAATCGGACGATCCACTGCTGGTTGCATGGCAGAGGACGCTCTCGCACAACAATAGTCGTGCTGCGGTTCTCGATCCGAACGGCAAAATCGTCCGCACCTTTCGCGACATTAAAACGCGAGCGCGCGTTTTCGAAGCAAGCATCGATACATTGCCTGCCGGCGCAGTCGTGGCGGTGCAAATTGGAAATCACGAAGATTGGCCATCCATCTTCATCGCCTGCTTGCGCAGGCAGCTCGTTGTTCTCCCACTGGACCAATCCATCAGCGAGCAACAATGCGAGGCTGCGTTGAAGATTTGCGGAGCGACCGCTGTAGTCTCCACTGGCCCCACGGGAAATTCGTCCGAGGTCGTTCGGCTGGCCACAGCTGACGCGACAGCAGATTGGGGTCAAAATGCGCCAGCGCTTCTGAAACTTACGTCGGGCACAACGGCCGCACCGCGCGCGATTCGATTTCGCAGTCAGCAGCTTTTGGCCGATTGCAATCAGATTTGCGACACGATGGGCATATCGGATGGCGATCTGAATTTTGCTGTCATTCCCATCTCGCACTCCTATGGGTTTAGCAATTTGCTTACGCCATTGATCGCGCGCGGCGTGCCTATGGTGGTGAGCCGCGACAGAACACCGCGAGCGGTTCTTGCTGATCTTGCGCGCACGGGCGCGTCGGTTTTTCCCGGCACGCCAGTTTTTTACCAGGCGTTTTACGACATGGATGATGTCCCCTTGCTTCCAAGACTTCGGCTGTGCATCTCCGCCGGAGCACCGCTCTCCGGTGCAGTGGCGAAGACGTTTGTCGAGAAATTCAGACAGCCGATCCATTCCTTTTACGGCGCGTCGGAGTGCGGCGGAATTTGCTATGATCAGGAAGGCACAACGTTTGAGGACGGTTTGGTAGGCCGGCCGATGCGAGGGGTTGAGATTGAACTTGTCGATCCGACCGCATCCGCGAGCCAGATCCGCGTTCGCAGCAAAGCAGTGAGCGACGGCTATTTCCCCGAGCCCGACGAGGAGAAACTTGGCAACGGCATGTTTGTTCCGGATGACCTCCTCGCACCGCACAATTCGGCGCTCAAAATCGTGGGCCGGGTTTCGGATGTGATTAACGTGGCGGGAAAAAAAGTGAATCCGGCGGAAATCGAAGCGCATTTGCTGCGTTTTGAGGGCGTTCGACAGGCAGTCGCATTCGGTTGTCCTACGGGCGCAGGATTGCGAAACGAAGAAGTGGCAGCGTGCGTAATTGCGTCGCCGCACGTAACTCAAAATGATCTTATACGATTTTGTCGTGCGGCGCTGAGCCCATGGCAGGTGCCGAAGCGAATCTTCATCGTCGACGCAATTCCGATCAACGAGCGCGGCAAGATCAGCAGACGCGAGCTGGCCCGACGATTCTCAGAAGGACGCGAGACTTCTCCGTTGCGAAGATTGGGTTCTTGATACAGCCTTGATATGGCCTTTGGTTACGACGACCAGAACATTTACGCCGAACGAGCCAGCAAACCCAAGCTACTAGAAGCCAAAATGGAACATTCGAACAGCGAAGAGCGCGACCAGATCGATCGGCCACCCGTTCGGCAGGAAGGGGAATCTGCGCCTGAATCGGGTACAGGCCCTGAAGCTTTCCAGTCTGACGATTGGTGGCGCGTATCGCCGCCTGCATCCGATTGGGCCGAACCGGTTGCGGGTGTTGAGGCTGCTGAAGTCGCGCGGGAGAGCGATCCGGCAACGGCTGATGTCTATTTTTGCGGACGCACAAATCTATTTCCGTTGAACCTTGCAATTCGAGCAATTGGAAAAGAAAACCTGACCGGTTTGCTGAGAGCGTGCTGGGATCGGGACCCTGTCGACGTTCTCGCGCGGGACGGCGAGATTGTTTTATCCACGACTCGGGATCCTGATCTTTATTGTCCGGAGACTCCGGCTATTCTCGCCGACGTGGATCCGGAGGCGATTGCGAATGCTCGCGACCAGCAGAAGGAAAACGGAACTCCTTTTCTGCTTACTCTTGCCCGGAACGAATCGATCGAGCGGCAGCCGGCCCTAGATTTGATGCGAAATTATGGCCAGACGATCTTCTCTCAATTGTGGTCCGCCCCGAATGTGTGGATCATGTTTGAAAAAGATGCCGACCTGTTGAGCAGCTTCGGCGATGTCACCGGTGATCCGGATGTGGACGACTGGTCACTGGAAACATTGCGACTTGTCCAAAACCTGGACCAATCTGCAAGGTTCGATCCGGCGTCCATTCCGGCTTTCACAAGAGAAGGGTTTGATCGTGCACAGAAGTTGAAGCTGACTTCGGATGAGGCGCAGTTCGCCTCGCAATTCAACGGGTCCCGGTCTGTGCAACAGATTGCAAAAAATCTGCGGCTCGATATCAAATCTGCCCGGCAACTGCTTTACCGCTTCGTTGCGCTTGAAATAGTAGAGTGCTGGCCTGGCACTACAGCTGCAAAACCCGAACCGAAGGGCGGCATGGGGCGATTGTTCGGGCGGGGCCGGTAAGGCCGCGCGTTCGCAGCGGCGCGCGCTGATGAGTAGAAGAATTCTCGTTGTCGATATCGGCGGCAGCTTTGTCAAACTGCTCATGTCAAAGCGGGTCGAACGCGAATTTGCTTCCGGTCCACGAATGACTCCAAAACAGTTCGTCTCCAAGTTTAAGGAGACCGTGCGCGGCTGGAAATTTGATGTCGCGTCGATTGGTTTTCCGGCGCCCGTGCGCAAAGGGCGTGTTCTTCGGAACCCGAAGCACCTCGGAAAAGACTGGGTCAATTTCAATTTTGCGCAGGGACTCGGAATACCGGTGCGCGTCGTCAATGACGCAGCCATGCAGGCGCTCGGCAGCTATCTCGGCGGCGGGCGAATGCTGTTTCTCGGGCTCGGAACAGGACTCGGGTCCGCACTGGTCTGGGACAGAATTCTTATGTCACTCGAGTTAGGCGATCTCCCATACCCGAACGGAAGGATCATCGAGAACAATCTCGGGATCCCCGGGCTGGAGACGCTGGGCAAGAAGAGGTGGAAACGTGAAGTGTCTTACGCAGTCAGCCAATTAAAGCGGGCGTTCATTGCCGATTACGTCGTTCTTGGCGGTGGATTGGTGCATCGGTTCGGCCAGTTACCAAAGGGAATCGTGCGCGGTCAAAATGAAAATGCATTTCTCGGCGGCCGCCGTTTATGGGAAAGAAAAAGAAATTCGCGCGAGCTGAAGTGGCACCTTTTGTAGCACGAAATTGTCCGATCCAGATTCAAGCCTCAGCGTTGTTGCTTACCTGAATGTAAAACGCCAAAGGCCAATATGTCAGGCGCCGAACAGCCGCCTTGTAACTGATGGGAGAAGGTAGTGGTCCAGGTGCCCAGGTTTCGCGAGTGGGTTGAGATTGACGAAGCGTGCTGGCTTTCGGTAGATACGGGCTATGGGCGGGTGCATTGGCGGGAAGATTGGTGGGGTGCTCCTCGGCATTCTGGCTTGTGGAGCAGTGATGGCAGAGGAACCGGACTTTGCCTTGGGCGGGAGCGGCTTGCGGAACGCACCGGTGGCGCAAAGAGTAACTATGGGCGGCAATTTGTTCGTCGAGCCGTGCAGCAGTTGCAATTACAATTCTGATGCACCGGGCTACTTTGTCGTCGGGCCGGACAATTGCATCAATCCGGGAACCACGCAATGGATCGGGGTCCCGTTTATTGCCGCTGGCACAGGCGTTCCTAAGCAAATCTCGGCTCCAATCATTGTGGCTGACCCGAGGAATTGCCCGACGCGCGAGGTGACGCTGAGCATCTATACGGATGCCTGCTATCCAGTAGGGCCGGGAACACCACTGGTCTCGGCTGTTGCCAGCAAGTTACCGCGCGCCACTTGCAATATGGGAGTGGCCAAATTAACGAATGCCCCCACGCTCGTAAAAAATCAAAAATACTGGGTGGTTGCGACGACTTCCGCCGATCAGTCCAGCTTGGACGCCCGTTGGTATGGTTCTAACAATGCTCAATATGCAGCCAACAGCGGCACGGGGTGGACACAAACTAACGGCTGGACACCGGCTTTTCTGGTGCAGGGGACAAGGACGCTGCGAGACGAGATCGCACCAGAACCGGCGACTCAGGGGTTTGGAGGCAATTTGTTCATCGACCCTTGCACCGGATGCAACTACGACCCACACGGTAGCGGGTTTGACGTGCGTGGGCCTGAGAACTGCACGTCACCAGGAAACCTGCATTGGACTGCTGTTCCTTTTGTCGCTGCTAAATCCGGTGTGCCGACGCGCATTTCGGCGTCCATCATCATCTACTCTCTTTGCCAGCAAAAGAACACCGTGACCTTAAGCGTTTATACGGACAACTGCGGCTTGGGGCCGAGAGATCCGTTGGTATCTGGTATCGCCACTGTGCCGCTGAACGCGGACACGTGCCAGTTGGCAGTCGCTACATTAAGCGGGGCTCCGCCTTTGAAACAGGGAGTCAAATACTGGGTTGTTGCAACCACGGACGAAACCCAAGCTGCTTTGGACGCGACGTGGTACGGGTCAAATAACGCGCAATTTGCGATTGGTGCTGGTTACGGCTGGAAACAGTCCAGCTTCGTGACACCGGGATTTCTGGTCCAATAGCAGAGGATACAATCCCTGAATCGGCTTGACTTGCGCAAACCGCGTCTCCACGATGCGCGGCAAACCAAGGACAAAAAAATGAAGAACCACACTCTTGTTATCTCGGCTGTAGCCATGGCGATATTTGCGCTGTTGACATCGACTTCGTCTGCTCAGAAGGGATCGGCCATGTCAAAGGCTCAAGCGATAGCACAGCAGCTTAATCTCACGCCACAACAGAAGGAGAAAGTATTACCGATTCTCATCGCCGAAGGACCAAAAGTGCAGGCAATCAAGAGCGATAATTCACTCTCGAAAGTTCAGAAAATACAACAGCTCAGAGCTATTCATCAGCAGGCCGATCCGCAAATGAGGGCGATTCTTTCGCCTCAGCAGTACCAAAAACTGCAGGCGATTCGGCAACAGACGATCCACGAGGCCATACAAACCCAGCTAGGTAACGGCCACTGATCGGTGACAGAGAGTGCGCCTGATCGCTTTCGTGCGCGGAATGTCTGCGTGTTGACGCGCACTCCGGGCGGAAAGAACAAACCGCGATCGTTGTGAGTCGCACTGGATTCCTTTGCGATCCGCGCTCATTTGAAGAGGTATACATCACGACTGCATTGCCTGAATGTCTGACCCCCGATCACAGATTACCGATCAGTTCGCGAAGCTCTGCGACATTGTCGCCAAGTTACGCAGTCCCGGCGGTTGCCCATGGGATCGCGAGCAGACGAACGAGTCGTTGCTGCCGGCCGTGATCGAGGAGGCATACGAAGTGGGTGAGGCCGCGCGCGCACACGACGATACGCACTTTCGCGAGGAACTTGGCGATCTTTTGCTGCTGATCGTTATGCACGCCGAGATCGCCCGCGAAACCGGCCGCTTTAACATCGAAGAGCTGATTGGCGACGTGTTGGATAAACTCATCCGACGACATCCGCATGTGTTCGGTACGAGCGACGCTCGCGACTCCAAGGCCGTGCTCAAACAATGGGAAGCGATCAAGCGCGAAGAGAAGAAAAGTGACTCTCATTATCTGGCGAGTTTACCGAAGGCGTTGCCTGCGCTTGTGCGCGCGCAAAAAGCCCAATCCAAAGCAGCCCGGGTAAATTTCGACTGGACGGAACTCCGTGACGTGATCGCGAAGGTCGAAGAAGAGCTGGGCGAAATGAAAGAGGCGATCGAGTCGCAACAGCACAAATCGATCGCGGAGGAGCTGGGGGACCTGCTGTTCGCAGTGGTGAACCTGGCCCGGAAATGCGACATCGACGCCGAAAGCGCGTTGCACTCCGCTACGGACAAGTTCGTCAGACGCTTCAACCGTCTGGAAGACGAACTGCGACGCCGCGGGAAAAAACTGGGCGACGTGGAGCTTTCCGATATGGACGGGATTTGGAATGGAGTTAAGAATGACGAATGAATGCCAAGCCCGAATGACGCGATGCGATTAGCGTCGTTTTTAGTTTCGTCATTCGTCATTTGTCATTCGTCATTTACCAGCCATATTTCGCCTCCCGATGACCCTCTTAATCAATTTTTGCCTGGGCATTTTCGTGGTGGTGGCTGCGCTGATGGTGTTCGTCATCCTGATGCAGCGGCCAAAGAGCGAAGGCTTGGGGGCAGCCTTTGGCGCAGGCGTCACGGAGAACATTTTTGGCGCACAAACCACCAACGTGCTGGTGAAATTCACGACCTGGCTCGCTGGCATATTCTTCGTTCTCACGTTTGCCTTATCAGTCCTCTATGCGCACCGGAGCACGGCCGGGAGCGCCTTTCGGCGTGAGCTGATGAAACAGCAAGGCGCGCCGCAAACGTCACCTGCACCTGCTGGAGCAAAATCGTCGCCGGTCTCATCGCCGGCGATCACGCCGGCTCAAACATCGCCGGGCAGCTCCGCCGCGCCGAATTCCGGCGCCAGCGTACCGCCAGCCAGTTCACCGGCAGCTACGGTAAAGCCGTAGGATCAGCCATTCGTCGCTCAGGACTTCGCTTTACGCGCGAATTTCGGCGGGAAGAGCCACAGAAGTCTTCCTTTCTCGGATTCCGGATCGATGTCGAGAAATGCGACGCCGGCTTTGGAAAGTTTGAGCGACGCGCCGGTCAGCTTCGAAATCACAGTTGTAAAATCCGGTTCGTGTCCGACCAGCATCAGACTTTTTGAACGATGCCGCTTTAGAAGCGTTCGCAGCTCGCGCATCCCAAATCCGGGCGCGAGCGATTCGTCCTCGCGCAGTTTCGCCTTTAAACATTCCGCGGCGATTTTCGCCGTCTGCGATGCGCGCGGCAACGGACTGCTTACGATCAACCCCGGTAGAACCTTGAGACGGTCGAGAAACGTCGCGACCTGGCGCACCTCTTTTTTACCAGAATTGGTGAGCGGCCGCTCATCATCGGGTTTTGTCCAATTCGGCCAGTCGGCCTCACCATGGCGAAAGAAATAAAGTTGCATCATCAGACCTCGCACAACGTCCACGAAGGACACAACGTCAACAATTCAAAAATGCCCTTCGTATTCGCTACGTGCTTTGCGTGAGGTTCTTTCACAGGATTTGCCATTTTGGCCGGCGCGTGCGCGGCTCGGTTTGCCAAAGGCGGAGACCCCCGAGAAAAGCGTTTCGATTGTGTCCCAACTCGACTCCATCCGGCAGCTCCTCCAATTTTTTCGCGCTGCCGCCGCCGAGAACGACGTAATCGGCAATAAGCGATTTCTTCAACAACGCTACGGCGCGAAGGACTTCGCGTTTCCATTCTTTTTCGCCCAAACGCTTCATTCCCGATTTGCCAAGGTAATCCTCGATGATGTGACTATTGCCGTAAGGCAGATCCCCAAGTTCAAGGGCCAACACGTTCGTTTCCCAAATCAATGTCGATCCCAGTCCGGTGCCTAGCCCAAGAAATAGCATCCGCCCGCCGCGAAAACTGCCCAGCGCCTGCATGGCGGCATCATTGATGATGCGAACTGGTTTGCCTAACGACTTTTCGAAATCGAAGCGTGCCCATCCCGGCCCGAGATGCTTCGGCTCAGTCGTGATGCAGCCGTTGCGAACTGGCGCCGGGAATCCGATCGAGATGGCGTCGAAGCTCCAATCCTTTACTAGCGGTTTGATCTGGGCCACCAATTCGCGCGGCGTCAGGTCCGGACCGGATTTAAATTTCCGGCGTTGCGCGCGCGAAATCATCAATTTGACGTTCGATCCGCCAATGTCGATGACCAGAATTGGTTTCTTCACTGCGTCTCTGACTTTGTGGGTCCGGCGGTCTGGCCATCGTGCACAACTACGATGGGCACTAGTCGGTCGGCACGCGCCTTTTTCGTCGAGCCTTTAAGCTTTTTCAGGCGTTCGCGCGAGACTTCACGAAATTGCCACTGCGCCTGCCGGCGCGGTTCGGTGCCTTCGGGACTTAAACGCCGGTACGTGCCGTCCGGCTGTAATTCGCGCGCCTTTACACGATCGTTCAGGAACGCTGGAATCACGTCGTTAATAACTTGGTCACGCAACGCTGGCGTCTCGACTGGGAAAGCCACCTCGATTCGCCGGTAAAAATTGCGCGGCATCCAGTCCGCGCTAGAAAGAAAAACCCGCGGCTGACCCGCATTTTCGAAATAAAAAATCCGGCTGTGCTCGAGAAACCGGCCCACAATGCTGATGACACGAATGTTATCGCTGAGACCTGGAACTTTCGGACGCAGGCAACAGATCCCGCGAACGACCAGATCAATGGTCACATCGGCGCAGGACGCTTCATAGAGTTTTTCAATAATCTCCTGATCGACGACTGCGTTCATCTTCGCAACGATGCGGGCAGGTTTGCCTGCCAGGGCATTATCGCGCTCGCGCTCGATCAGTTTGATCAGCCGGCTATGCATGTCGAACGGCGCGACCATCAATTTTTTCAAGCCGGGATAACCAGCCAGCCCGGTAAGCGTGTTGAACACGGTTGCCACTTCTTCGCTCAGCTGCGGTTCACTGGTGAGCAGGCTGAAGTCGGTGTAAATGCGCGCCGTGCGCGGATGATAATTTCCGGTCGCGAGATGGACGTAGCGCCGGAGTTCGTCGTCGTCCCGCCGAACGATCAAGAGCGCCTTGCAATGTGTTTTGAGACCCACCACACCATAGATTACGTGCGCGCCGGCTTCCTCCAGTCGCCGAGCCCACTGAATGTTGCTGGCCTCGTCGAAACGGGCTCGCAGCTCGACGATGGCGGTGACTTGTTTTCCCGCGTTCGCCGCGTCGATGAGTGCCTCGACAATGGGCGAATCTCCGCTGGTGCGATAAAGGGTGATTTTAACCGCGAGGACCTGCGGATCTTTTGCCGCTGTTTCGGCCAACTCGACGATCTGATCGTAACTATCGTAGGGATGATGCAGCAGCACGTCCTGCCGCCGCAAGACTTCAAAGAAATCCACATGCGGCGGTAACGCCGGATCGCGCGCCGGCTGAAACGGGCGGTCCTTTAGTTTTGCAAAAGCATCGTTCGCAACGAGCGGGGTCAGATGCGTCATCGACAACGGCCCGTCGAGTTTGTAGGCGTCCGGTTCGGACAAATTGAAAAAGTCGAGAAGCAGCTCCAGAAAATCTTTCGGACAATCCGCTTCCACTTCCAGGCGGACGGCATTGCCACGGCTGGAGCGTCGGAGCTCCTGCTCAATGGTTCGCAAAAGGTTCTCCGCTTCCTCATCGTCAATGTAGAGATCGCTGTTCCGAGTGACGCGGAACGCGTGCGCGCCATCCAGAATTAAGCCGGGAAACAACTCGCCGATGTGTTCTTTAATGAGCGATGCCAGATAAATGTAGTCCCATGCCTCGTTTACACTGGCGCCGCGCGGTAGCAGGATCAGCCGCGGCACGACTCTCGGCACCTGCACAATGGCGTGCAGCGGCTCCCCGCGACGGCGCGTTTTCGCTCGCACGAGAAGGTTGTGACTGCGGTTTAACAGATGCGGGAAAGGATGGCTCGCGTCCACGGCGAGCGGCGTAAGCATCGGAAGCACTTCGTGCTGAAAATAGCGCAGCGCCCACGCGGCGCGTTTCGGCGAAAGCTCGCTGATCTCGCGCACGTAAATGCTGTTCTTTGCCAGCTCCGGCTGCAATTCGTTCTTCCAGAGCGCGCATTGCAACCCCACCAGTTCGCGCACTGTTTTCTGGATGCGGTTGAACGTCTCGGTAGGACTTAAACCATCTGGACCAACATCACTTGTCTCGCTTTGTATCTGCTGCTTGATGCCGGCAACGCGAATTTCAA
This sequence comes from uncultured Verrucomicrobiae bacterium, assembly GCA_963776065.1. Classification (GTDB taxonomy): domain Bacteria; phylum Verrucomicrobiota; class Verrucomicrobiia; order Chthoniobacterales; family UBA10450; genus Udaeobacter. Next base: position 173,215 of record CAVZLJ010000005.1, read on the forward strand.
AAAATTCATCCAGATTTGAACTGAAAATGGTGAGGAACTTAACTCGCTCGATCAGTGGTTGTGTAGGGTCCTGCGCTTCCTCCAACACGCGCCGATTGAACTCGAGCCAGCTCAACTCTCGGTTGATGAAATTTCTCGGGTCACCAAACCGCTCATGGGCGCCTTGGACAATCTGCGGAACAGCCGTCGCGCCGCTTTTCTCTTCAGTCGAGGGAGTAGCCTGGGCTTCCGGCATACTTAACGATGGCCGATCAAGCGACCGTACGCAACGCGCGGTGTCAGGTACGGGCGGCGAGATTTTGGTGTCTGATGTCTTCTGCCGCAGCAGCGTAAACGGCTTCCTCGGCCATGTTAGTAGCATGATCGCCCACGCGCTCGAGAGCTCGTGCAACGAAAATCAGGTTCAAGTAGCCGCGCAATTGCCCTGGGTCCTCTGCCATGCGATTAATCAGCTTCCGGCTGACAGTGGCGTTCAATTCATCCAGGTCTTCGTCGCGCTGCACAACAGCGCACCCAAGATCGACATCTTCCCGGACGAACGCGTCTATGCTGTCCTTAAACATCGACGTTGCATGTTCGTTCATGGGCCTGATCAATTCGACTTCAGGCAACGGTGGATGCTGATTTAGCTTGCGGGCGCGTCGGGCAATCGATGTCGCCTGATCGGCCATCCGCTCAAGATTTGATGAAAGCTTCATGGCCGATACGACGCGCCGTAGATCGGACGCAAGAGGCTGAAAGCGCAACAAGATATCCACGCCATCCTTGTCCATCTGTTTCTCGAGTTGGTCGATTTCCTCATCGTCGGCAATCGCGCTTAGGCAAAGATTGTCATTTCGCTCGAACAGGCCTTTCATCGCCCGTTCCAGGCTGCGCTCGGTCAGTCCGGCCATCATCAGCACATTATTGCGCAAAGAGGCAAGCGCCTCATCGAATGTTCCCAGGATATGTTTAGGGGCGATCATAACAAAAATGTTGATGCTATATTAACCAAATCGTCCGGTGATATAATCTTCCGTCTGTTTTTCGCTTGGATTTGTGAAGATTTTAGTCGTTGGGCCAAACTCGATGAGCCGGCCAAGATAAAAGAAAGCGGTGTAGTCCGAAATCCGACCGGCTTGCTGCATATTATGTGTCACCGTTACGATCGTGTACTTCGCTTTGAGTTCGTAGATCAGTTCCTCGATCTTCGCTGTGGCAATCGGATCGAGGGCAGAACAAGGTTCATCCATCAAAACTACTTCCGGCTCTACAGCGAGCGCGCGCGCGATGCACAGCCTTTGCTGTTGGCCGCCCGAAAGGCTCGTGCCTGGCTTGTGCAAATCATCCTTCACTTCGTCCCATAAAGCGGCCATCCGCAGCGATTTCTCCAGCCGTTCATTGAGAAGTTTCTGGTTCCGGACACCATTCAATCGCAAGCCGATCACGACGTTTTCGCCGATCGTCATGGTTGGAAATGGATTCGATTTCTGAAAAATCATTCCGACACGGCGCCGAACGATCGCCGGATCGACCGTGTTCGAATACAGATCTTCGCCATGAAGCAGGACGGTGCCTTCCATGCGTGTCCTTGGCGTGAGCTCGTGCATGCGGTTGAGAGCGCGGAGAAAGGTGGATTTCCCACAACCACTTGGCCCGATGATGGCAGTGACGGCATTTGAAGCCACGTCAAGCGAGACATTGTCGATGGCACGCTTTTCACCGTACCAGATTGACATGTTTTTTACCTCAAATGTGTGCGCAACCTGAACTTCCGCGTCGAGCGGCGGTGCCGACCCACGTTCGAGACGCTCGACAGCGGTTTGTTCGGGTGTTTCCATGATTAAGTTCTCCATTCGCAAGCCTCCCTACACAACGGACGCCCCACGCCCTCGAGTCAAAATTCTAACTAATATATTAACGCAAAAAACACCCGTGACGAGCACGAGCGCGCCAGCCCAGGCCTGGCGATGCCAATCGTCGTAGGGAGAAATAGCGTAGGTAAAAACCTGCAACGGCAGCGCCGCGATGGGCTGACTGAGGCTGTGATTCCAGAATCGATTACCGAAAGCTGTGAAAAGAAGCGGCGCCGTTTCGCCACCAACGCGAGCCAGAGCGAGCAGAATCCCGGTAATGATCCCCTTAGACGCCGTCTTCATCACGATATGGACGATTGTTTTCCAACGGCTGACGCCAAGCGCGAGCGCCGCTTCGCGATAGCCGTTCGGCACAAGAAGAATAACTTCCTCGGTCGTGCGCAGGATGAGCGGAATCATGATCAGCGCCAGCGCAAGACCACCGGCGTACGCTGAAAAGCCTTTGAACCGCAACACGATCAGACCGTAAACAACAACGCCCCAGGTGATCGACGGAACGCCGTTCAGAACGTCGGCCAGGAATCGAAGCAAAGAATTGAGCCGAGCCGAGCCGTATTCGGCCAGATAAACTCCACCCAAAACACCGACCGGTATTCCGATTACACCCGCAAGCGCAAGCAATTGAAGCGTGCCGACAATTGCGTTCGCCATGCCACCGCCAAGAGCTCCAACTGGCGCCGGTAGTTTTGTAAAAAAGTCCCAATTCACCGAACTGGCGCCATTGATCACCAGATAAAAAAATACCAGACCCAGTGGGGTGATTACAAGAAGCGCGGAACCAAAGGCGATTCCGACCGCCAGGGCGCTTTTGATTTTGCGCCAGGTGTGATTTTGTGCCCGTTCGAAATGCATGGCTATTGCACGGCGCGAGTCGCTGATTTGACGGCGATGGTCCGCAGAAGCAACTGAGCTAAAAGGTTTACCAGAATGGTTATGCCGAAAAGAACGAGCCCGATCTCGAACAACGCCTGAAGATACATATCCGTCGTCGCCTCAGTGAATTCGTTGGCAAGCACGCTGGCCAGGGTATATCCAGGCTTGAAGAGCGATGCGGCGATTTGCGGCGTGTTGCCGATCACCATGGTGACTGCCATGGTTTCGCCAAGAGCGCGTCCCAAGCCAAGAATCACTGCACCGAACAATCCCTTTTTGGCGTAACTCAGCACCGCGATACGGGTCGCCTCCCAGCGCGTGGCGCCAAGACCGTAGGCGGCCTCGCGTTGCAAGTCCGGGACACTACGCAAAATTTCGCGCGAGACTGAAGTAATGATCGGCAGAATCATGACGGCGATAATGATTCCACCAGCGAACATGCAAGGGCCGTAGATCGATCCACTAAAAAATGGCGTCCAGCCGAAGAATCGTTTGAGCAATGGGAAGGGGTAATCACGCAGCCATGGAATCATTACGAAAATGCCCCAGAGCCCGAGGATCACACTGGGAATGGCCGCCAACATTTCGATGAGAGATGCAAGGGGCTGCCGAATCCACAGTGGAGCGAGTTCGGTCAGATACGCTGCCGTGGCGATGCCGAGCGGAACCGCAATCAGCAACGCGATGAGCGAAGAAACCAGCGTTCCGTAAATGAAAGGCAACGCGCCAAATTGCTCTGCAACCGGATCCCACGTTGACGTGACAAGGAAATGAAAACCGAATTTCTTGATTGCGACCGACGACCCAATCCAGAGTTGCCAGCCGATTAGGATAATCAGCACCACTACCGCCATCGCCATCGCGAGCGTAAGCCACTCAAACGCTTTGTCGCCAAAGCGCGACGGCCGCTTCATTGCGGCGGCCGCTGTGAGTGGCTCGCCGCGTGTAGTTGCTGTGGCAACGGCCATTTTCGTCGCCCCTACATTTTGATTTCGTCAATCCGTTTCAAGACACGCTCTTGCACGTTGTCCGGCAAAGGAGCGTAGTCGAGGTCTTTGGCCATCTTTTCACCGTCTTTCGCAGCCCATCTCAGAAACTCCACAAGCTTCTTTCCTTTCGCCGCATCTTTCTGCTGCTGGTAAACGAGCAACCATGTCGCACCGCAAATCGGGTAGGCGTCTTTTCCCGGCGCGTTCGTCATCGAGAAACGGAAGTCGTCTGGGATATCCGCCGTCGCCAGCGCAGCGGTAACCGATTCCAGCGTCGGTTTCACAAATTCGCCAGCTGCGTTCTTGACCTCGGCATACGGCATCTTGTTTTGGATGGCGTAAATCAATTCGACATAACCGATCGCTCCCGGCGTCTGCTTCACCTGGCCCGATACGCCTTCATTACCTTTGCCGCCAATGCCGGTCGGCCAGTTCACTGACGTGTTATTTCCGGCTTTTTGCTTCCACTCCGGGCTAATCTTGCTGAGGTAATCCGTGAAAATAAACGTTGTTCCGCTGCCGTCCGATCGATGCACGACCACAATATCTTGGTCGGGCAGCTTCACGCCGGGGTTCAATGCCGCTAGCTTTGGATCGTTCCATTTTTTAATCTCGCCGAGGTAGATTCCCGCGATGGTGTCGCCATCCAGCTTTAGACTTGGATTTCCAGGGAGGTTGGAAACCATGACCACCGCCCCCGCGACGGTCGGGATGTGCAGGATTTTCCCGGGCGCTTTGGCCAGGTTGTCATCACTCATCGGCCCGTCGGATGCGCCGAAATCGACTGTTTGCGCCAGGATTTGCTTTTGCCCGCCTCCGGAACCGATTGATTGATAATTGAACCGGACGGATGGATCGACTTTCGCGTATTCATCGAACCACTTCGAGTAAATCGGATATGGGAAAGTCGCGCCCGCGCCGTTGATCATCATTTGCGCCGAAGCGCTCGCGCTTAATCCCAACGCGATAGTTAGCCCAAGAATTCTTGCTAGTTTGGTCATTCGACGAAATTGCCGCAGGCCAATTCAGATGGTCAAAGCCTTTACTGTTACGTTTGTGTGACAAAGGGCTTCGCCGCATTAAAATGTCGAATTCGTTAAAGCGTTGAAACGAAGTCGGATTATGGATTTTATCATTCGCTTACGTGATCAGACATGCGTCAACGATTTTCCCATCGGCAGCATGCACCGAATCGTCGTTCCTCTGCCCAGCTCACTTTCCGCCTCGACCCGGCCGCCGTGGAGTTGCGCGATGTGTTTCACGATCGCCAGACCGAGCCCGGTGCCGCGAACTTTGTCGGGGCTGCGCGCTTTATCTGCCCGGTAGAAGCGCTCGAAAATGCGGGGCAAATCTTCTTTGCCAATGCCAATGCCGTTGTCGCTTCACGCTTAGCTCGATTTCGCCGTCGCGTCGGCCGGCGCTCAGCCGGATCTCGCCATCCTCACGCGAATACTTCACGGCGTTATCGAGCAGATTGTAGACCGCTTCTTGAAGCCGCGCCCGGTCCGCATGAATTGTTTGCAGGTCCGGCGGAAGATCGACCATCAGGTTGAGCCGTTTGATTGCAAGCTTCTTTCCCCAGTCGCGAACCACTTCTGCGAAGAAGCTCGACAGATCGACATCGCGCAATTGCAAGATTCGGTTCAGCCGATTCCAGCTGGGCGAGCGTGAGCAAATCTTCCACCAGTAAGTCGAGCCGTTTTGAGTGACGCTCCATCACTCTAAGAATTCGAGAAAGTTCCTCGCGCGATGTTTCCGGGCTGTCGAGCAATGTCTCGATGTAGCCGCGCAAAATGGACAATGGCGTGCGCAATTCGTGCGAAACGTTGGCCACGAAATCCCGCCTGATCTGGTCCATCTTCTTGAGCTCGGTGATATCGTGAAACAAAACGAGTGCGCCGGTGACTTCGCCGGCCTCATTCTTTGTGGCGATGGCGTACAACTCGATTTGTGAATCGTCCATTGCCAACTCGCTGCGAACCGGCCCTTTGCCGCGAAAGGCATCGGTAAGCACGCCTTCAAGCGTGGGATTGCGCACAATCTCCAGCAGCGGTATCGCCACTGAAATTTCGGCGACACCGAACAGTTTTCGAAACGTCTCGTTAGTCAAGATTACTTGCCGATTGGAATCAACCAGCAACAACGCGTCTTGCATTGCAGAGAAAATCGTCTGCATCCCCGATTCACGTTTTGCGATCTGCTCGTTGAGCTGTTCCAACTCATTGAAAATTTTTTCCAACCGGAAGCCGATGTGTTGAGCTCGTCCGCCATCCTGAATCAGAAAGGTGCCGGGCCGCTCACCGCGCTCGATCTGTGTGACGACTTCTTCAATTTGCCGCCACGGCGCGATCCATTTGCGCCACGTCACAAAGGCAACAACGGGCATCAAGCCAACAATCAGGCACACAATCAGCCAAGACATCGGGTTTGATCATCGCGTACGCCGTTCGGCTGGCAAAGCCAGAACGCCTCGTCACCGTTAATGCCCGATCGAAAAGCTGCCCAGGGCGCAGCCTAACAAGTGCAGATGCGCAGACCTTATTCCTCGCGGAGGCGATAGCCGAAGCCGCGCACCGTCTCGATCGCGTCGCCGGCTTTACCGAGTTTTTCGCGCAGGCGTCGCACATGCGTGTCCACAGTGCGGGTGTCGATCACGGCTTCGTAACCCCAGACTTCATTGAGCAATTTATCGCGATCCTGCACACGGCCTCGGCGTTGCATTAGCGTCCGCAGCAGCTTGAATTCGAGACTGGTAAGATGCACACGCTTTCCGTCAACGCGAACTTCGTGGCGCGCAGGATCGATTGAGATCGGGCCGGCCTTAATTCTTTCCTCCGGTTTTTCGCCGCGCCGCAAAATTGCCCGAATCCGCAACCCGACTTCGCGCGGGCTGAACGGCTTGGTGACATAATCATCTGCGCCGAATTCCAAGCCGACGATGCGATCAACCTCTTCCGCCTTCGCTGTTAACATCAAAATCGGAATGTGAGAGGTCGCCGTGTCGCTTTTCAAAATTCTGCAGACTTCGAGCCCGGACATTTTTGGCAACATCAAATCAAGAATGATGAAATCAGGCCGGTCATCGCGCGCCTTCTGCAAACCGTCTGCGCCATCGGCAGCCGTCGAAATCTTGAAGCCTCCCTTGCGCAAATTGAGCGTGAGCAGATCGGCAACATCGTTCTCATCTTCGATAATCAGGATTTTCCGTCCAGAGCCGTTGTCCATGAACAGCAGATTCAACTCACCGTGCCATAGATTTCAATCGTTTCTACACGGGTTTTCGAAAATTACACCGCGGGCAAGCGGCAAAGTTTGCCGAATCGTCACGATTTCGTCATACGGTTGTAACAATCGGCCTCTAGCCTGCCCTCGCACCTACACCGACGATTCCCCACAGAGCACCAAAACCACAACACGAAGGAGAAACTAATGTTCATCAAGAGATTTATTTTGCGGACAGCAGGGGCCAGCCTTGCTGCAATTGTTTCACTGGCGGCACAACCGCTCTGAGGCCCAGGCATCCTCTGAATGCCAAAGAGATCGAGGAATTGAAGCGCGAAGTGGCGAAACAACGCAAACAGGAAGTAAAGGTCTTGGACCAAGAAGACGCAGCACGCGTTCGGTAGTCCACCGCGGAAGGGCCAACAAGAAGACGGAAATGACTTACGATGGGCAAGAAACTACGTGGAGAAAATCGTTCCGCGGAGAAGTCGGCCGCAGACAAGTGGAAATTGATCCACGTCCTCACTGAGATGGAGCTCTACGGCGATATTCGTCTCCGTTACCAATATAACGGCGGCGAGACCAATAGCACGAGTCCGGTGACGTCGCCCCATGCGGGCGTCGCAGGGACAAACGATTGGCAGGAGCGGGAGCGCGAGCGTTATCGCCTTCGCCTTGGCCTGCGTGGAACGCTGATGGACGACTGGTTCTTTGGCCTTCGATTGGAGACGAACGCGAGCAGCAGGTCAACAAACGTGACGTTTGGCGATGACACATCAAGCAGCTCGGCCGGTGGCGGGGGACCATTCGCAAAGGGCAGCGACGTTGTCTATGTCGGCCAGGCTTATGGCGGATACAAGGGCCTTCCCGACACCGTATTGACCGCAGGCAGAATGCCGAATCCGCTCGTGAGCACGCGCATGGTTTGGGACCCCGACATCAATCCAGAAGGATTGGCTGAGCAATGGAAACATACGTGGGCCATTGGCGGTGGAGCACCACCGCCACCGGTTCGTACAGCAAGGATGGGAAAAATGTCGCGCCGCAGCCCCCGTCAGAGCCGTCGCTAAAAATCACCGTCTTCGCCAATTTCGCGCAATTCGTTTATGACGATTCAAATCCGGAGAATCCGCTTGGCGCCAGGGCGACGACGACGCGCCAATACTGGAGACTCCCAGTTAGTTCCAAATACCGATGCGTTCCTGCTTGCCTGGCAGGTTGGAGCAAAGTTTGAGTTTCCGCACATCTTATACTTCCAGCTCGCGCCGACGCTTTACAATTACACCGGGAACGGCGACACGTTTAACATCCATTACCAGGGCGGCGATCCCCATCTAACGAATGCAGAGTCCCTGGGGCAAAATCAGACCGGTATCAACAGCCTGTTGGTTTTTGATCTGCCAGCGGAAATCGGCTGGAAAGCCTGGGAAGCTACCAATGCGTCTCTACGGCGATTTCGCGACCAACTTTGAAGCTGACGCTCGTGCCACCGCCGCGGGCAATCGGACAAGGGCGCTCACCGTTACGCCTATACGCTCGGTCTCGGTGTCGGCCAGTTAAAGAAGAAGATGATTGGCAGATCGACGTTTGGTATCAATACCCGAACAGTTCGCGCTCGATCCGAACCTGATCGATTAGACGATTGGTTCAATGGCCAATTGAACATGCACGGCATGGTGTCACAGCGGCATACAACCTGAGTGCCGTGTCAATCTAACCCTCACCTATGGTCACGGTTGGCGGTACAATCGATGATCTGGGCACCGGTGGAAGTAATCTGGCCATCGCAATTAATCCAACGGATCAATACAATTTCTTCACCGCCGACCTGAACGTTAAGCTTTGAGGATTAGACGGCATGGTTAGGTTAAACCGATAGCCCGCCGGGAGCGCCCCTCTCCGGCGGGTTTGTCGCTACCCCAAATCGCCAACAGCGCATGAAAACAAAGGCGAATCCAAAGCGAGCACGCCGAAGGATGTTGGTGGAATCGTCTTCTCCGTTGACGATGTTTGAATCCGAACTTCGGGCGTTACACCACGATTTGCGCACGGTTGCCAAGGCATACATCAGCCGTCTCGAAAATGATTTGCTTGTCTGCATTGCCGCGCTGAGGTCGTATGGACCCGTCGAACGGCTTCCTCGGGAATTGCTTCAGGAAATCCGCGATCTGACGATCGTTGTTCGAAATCGCAAGTTGAAACCGGAAAAAGGCCGCCGCAAAGACCTGCGGAAAATCGACTCGCTGATCGTGGACCTGGCTTCGACGATGGGACGCAAAAATTGAGCACCGGCTCGTGACTTCGTTTAGCGAGACTGCTTAGTTCAGATCAGTGAGGGATTTCTGTTCGACAGCCAAACGCAGAAAGAAAACAGACCGGATCGACGCGGGAGTAAAGGATCCCGCAGGAAATATTTGGGTGGATTGCGAACAGCTAACGTGAAATCCGCGGCGGTTTAGAACTTGAAAACCGGTTCTTCATCTCGCCTTTTTTGAATGCGTTCCGCTCCTGAGCGCCATTATTCGATTGGCGGCGCGAGAGCTCATCGTGTTGCCTTTCAATTCTGGTCATACGCTTGCAGACCGTTCAATCGCTGAGTCATCGAGTGGCCCGAAGTTTGGCGATTCAACGGTCTTAACAGACGACGCTTGTCTTGTTGCGGCCGACTTGCAGACAACCGCAAGCACGATCCAATTAAATGTGGATAGGGCCGGGGACCAATCTCAACTGTCCGGCGGAAAGAACTCTCCGAACAGCGCGATCAAAATATTCTGGAGTGAAAAATTGTTGTCCATCTGGACCCAACGTGTGCCGGCACGCGGATAATTGGTGGCGGTTAAAGTGGCGGTGACACGACCGCTATCTTTTACCAAGTACATCTTTGCACCCGGAGCCAAATCAATCCAGCCACAGGCGAAACCTTTCCCAAACCGTGCGATTGGGACCACTTCACCATGGCTGCTCCTTGCGAAGAATTCGCGCCGTGCGGAATCGAATTGAACTCCTGGAAAGCGAAAGTCGAACGATTCGCATGTGGGCGGGTCGTTGCTGTCGGCGTAAGGCGCATTACTGAACGTGATCCGCGCCGCCAGGCCGCCCGCTAGGCGGTCGAGGTAAACTCGATGTGAAATTATTTCTCCATACGCGAATGTTTGGGCGTGATCCGGACTGGTAATCCTGACCGCGTCCGCTATTGCGGAAGCGTTCATCATGAGAACGGCTGCTAACACGATCGCGACCCGCATACTGTGAATCTATAGACGGCGTGCCTTTCTCGTCGAGTGTGCGTTTTAACGACGTCCGCCCCGCTCTTCAAACGGATTGTAAACCGGCAGCGCGTAGTACCACATAAAACCATCCGGGCGATCTGCGCGACTGCGGTCACGGCCAAAGAGCGCTTCCACGTTGTCCACTGTCGCACGGCCGACAGTCAACGTACCGATTCGACGCATGTAAAAATCGTATGGCAACGCCTGTGCGATGTAAGCGGGAGGCGCGATTAATACGCCATTTCTATTGAACCGAAACGCAAGCGCGTCCGCCCCGTACCCGTGGCGCAGCGGGTCGGCAGTATCGATCACAGGTGCTTCATTAAGGCCGAGTTGATAAAACAAGCGCGAATCTGGTTGAACGATGTAATAACCGTTTCGCGGGCCTAACGAGACGTAATGCGAGTCATCGTCCCAGGAAGCCGCGCAGGCCAAGTTCGCAACAATCAGGAAGCAGAGAGCGGTGCACGAGCGAAGGCTCATGATTGATTCATAAGCTTGAGCGCGTCTTCTGTCCACGAATGCGATCAATTTGCCACAGAAATGTAACGATAATTTTTTTGCCAGCACGCTGGTCGACTTCTTACGTTTGTGCCTGAGCAGAATGCACGCGTTCACTTCCTCCCGAACGAGTTCGCCGGGGCCTTTCGCAACTCAACAGCGATTTTCATTTCGCTTGCTCGCATCGAGGCAGTATCGCGCGGCGTGGATCTCCGACGCGCACCTGGGCACGCGCGGTTGCAACGCTACTGCGTTGTTGGACTTTTTGCGGGAGAATGATTTCGGCACGTTGTACATCGTGGGCGACCTGATCGACATTTGGTCGCTGCGGCGCGGAATTTATTGGCCACAGGAGCACAACGACGTGATCCAAAAAATTCTGCGTAAAGCACGCAAGGCCACCCGCGTAATTTATATCCCCGGGAATCACGACGAACTGGTGGCCGGCTTTTGTGGCACCTACGGGAATATCGAGATCAAGCAGAGCGCAATTCACGTGACCGCTTCCGGGGAACGCATCCTGGTCATTCACGGCCACGAACTCGATACCGTGGTGCAAAACGTGAAGTGGCTCGCGTTCGCGGGCGACCTTGGGTATCAGTTTCTGCTGTCGCTCAATCCGCTCATCAATTTCGTCAGGCGCCGCTTCGGCTTGGGCTACTGGTCGCTCAGCGCCTACGCCAAGCGACGAGTGAAGGACGCGGTGAGTTTCATCGGTAAATTCGAGGCCGCTGTGGCTCATTACGCGAAGCGTTACCGCGTCGATGCCGTGCTGTGTGGGCACATCCATAGCGCAGCGATCCGCGAATTCGGCACGATCTCGTATTACAACTGTGGTGACTGGGTTGAAAGCTGCACCGCATTAGTCGAGGGCGACGATGGCATGATCGCGCTAATTAATTACCACTCGCTCTCCGCGAGCGGTCGTGCAGTAGCTCCGACGATCGACTCCGTGCGGCCGAAGCAGACCTTGGTAAGCAATTGAAATTATAGGCCGTCTCTGTGAGACGCGGGGCATTTGAGACAAACGGCCTACAACGACCGCTCCAACACTCCAACACTCCAACACTCCAACACTTCAACCGATCCGTCGCGCTTCGGCCCGCGTGTTTCTAAGTCGTCATCGCCTTTTAACAATTCGTAACCTGACGCGGCGCGCTTCTGAGTTATCGGTCCTGTCATGACCGCGATTACAGTGAAGCGAACAATCGTCAGACGAACGCGCGCCCAAAGGTCGGCAACGCGCCCATCGCTCCGCGAGCTTTCCCGGTCTTATCTCGCCGGCGAAAGGACTGTGGAGTTCACCATTGAAGCGCTGCTCTTCGCCATCATCGTGGTAATCTCGGCATGGCCGGTTTTAGCAGCCGCAACCGCACTCAGCGAATTCCTGCCGCAGCTGTGAACCCGACCGACTCGCTGGCGTGACATGCCGGGGTCAGCGTCCCCGGCTACACGATCAAGTGCGAAAGTCTCGACACTGAAGGCATCGCGTTTAGGATGTGCAGCTTGTGGGAGGTCACAATCGAACGCGAAAGAATCGCGAAATTGAACGGAAGTTCTTAGTCGAATGGTTACCTGACAACTTCAAGCGCTCGCGGCATTTCATTATCGAGCAAGGTTATCTGGCGACAGAATCCGCAGGCAGACAGGTACGGCTTCGAAAAACAAACAAGACTGCGTCGCTGACATTCAAAGTCGGTCGGGGCAGCCATCGCGAAGAACGCGAGATCAAACTGAGCCAAAAGCAATTCGCAGCACTCTGGCCTGGTACGGCCGGGAGAAGACTGCGAAAAGTGCGATACGAAATCCCATGGGGAGATCTGCTGATCGAGCTGGATATTTATCGGGGCAGACATGCAGGTCTTGTAGTTGCCGAGGTGGAATTTCCTGATGCTGCCAGCTGTCGCAGGTTCAAAGCACCGTGGTGGTTTGGGCGGGAGGTGACCGGCGAAAAACGCTACAGCAACGTGCGTCTCGCCTCGACCTAGAGGACGCAATGGCTTTCCGTTTGAAATTGCGCGAACCCCTGCCGGAAGGACTCAAGCGAGTTTTTTGCGAACAAATCGACTCGGCCTTGCACTTGTGCCAAAACCCCGCCAGACAACGTGGCGTCACCGTGCACGAGGTTCGCAAGCATCTCAAAAAACTCCGTGCCGCAATGCGGCTCGCGATCGGCGGGGTCGGCAAAAATTGTCACGCGGAGGAGGATCGTTGCGTGCGCAAGATCGGACGTTTGGTCTCAGACTTGCGCGATGCGCAGGTGCGATTGCAGACGTTTAGTAAACTGCGCGATAAGGCAGCGAAAAATTCCGAACAACAGCGCTTTCCGCGCACCGAGGAGTTGTTGGTGCTCGAACGCGAAAGTTTTTCAGCAGCATTCGCCGGCTGGCAAAAGGAAGCGATCCCGCAGTTGGAAAATGTGAAAGCACGCCTGATGGCGTGGCCACTGGATGACCTGAATTGGAAACAGATTTGCAACGCGGTATGTAAAATTTACAGGCGCGGCCAGCGCGCACTTGCGGAAACGATTGATGATCAGGACGCGGAAAACTTTCATGCCTGGCGCAAGCGCGTGAAAGATGTCTGGTATCAGCTGCGAATTTTGCAGCCACTGAACCGAACGGTTCTGGAAGAGATGGCTCATGATGCGGAGGTCTTGGGCGAATTACTGGGGAGTGAGCACGATCTCGATTTTCTGCGGACGCGCCTGGAGAGAGAGCGCGGCGATGAAGTGTTGGCCCGCGAACTGGCGCAGCTCCAGAAATTGATTGGCAAACGCTGCAAAAGATTGCGCTGCGATGCACTGGAACTCGGACGGCGTTTCTACGCCGAGCCATCTAAAGCGTTCGCAAAACGCATCTCCATCTTCGCCGGCAAACGAACGTAACACAGGCATCTTTGCCTGCATTTGGCAAAACTATGAAACGGTCATCCGCCCAATTCGCGGTCGTACGCTTCAAGATATTTGATTCCCGACCCTGTGTTAAAAACAACTACGCGTTCACCGGGCGCGATTTTTTTATCGCGAGGCAGTAATTTCAATGCTGCGAAACACGCTGCGCCTTCGGGGCAAACAAACAGACCTTCATTTGCTCCGACCTCACGCGCGACGCGGATCATTTCTTCGTCATCGACGGCAATCGCACCGCCATTGGACTCACGAAGAATCTTCAGGATCAAGAAATCGCCGATCGCTTTTGGAACGCGCAAGCCGGAAGCGATTGTGTGCGGGTCCTGAAATTCTGCAGCGGTTTTTTCTCCGGCCTCGAATGCGCGAACGATCGGCGCGCAACCGGCAGCTTGCACGGCGAACATTCGCGGACGCTTTGTGCCGATCCAACCAAGGGTTTCCATTTCGTCGAACGCTTTCCACATTCCAAGTAGTCCGGTGCCGCCACCGGTTGGATAAAGAATGACATCGGGCAGTTCCCAATTCAGTTGCTCCGCTAATTCGTAACCGAGCGTCTTTTTTCCTTCGACCCGATACGGCTCTTTGAGCGTGGACATGTCGAACCAGCCTTCATTTGTTTTGCGGCGGGCGATTTCCGCGGCGCAATCGATGATCAGTCCATCAATCAGCGTGATATGTTCGCCCAGTTGGCGGCACTCAATGATGTTCGCGCGAGGCGTGTCCCGCGGCATGAAGACATGCGCCTCGAGACCGGCCCGAGCTGCATAGGCAGCGAGGGCGCCGCCGGCATTGCCCGCACTTGGAACGGCGAGCTTCGTTGCCCCTAAATATTTTGCCATGGAAACGGCCACGCTCATCCCGCGGGCCTTGAAACTTTGCGTTGGATTGAGCGATTCGTCTTTGATCCAAAGATCGACATCGTTACCGAACCTTTGTGCGTGCAACAGCGGTGTCCCACCTTCGCCTAACGAAACCGGCTCGACGTCGCCAGGCAACGGCAGCAGTTCACGATATCGCCATAATGATTTCTCGCGGTTCGCCAGATTCTCTCGTGTCAGCGTTTGTCGCGCCCTATCCAGATCAACGATTGCAAACAACGGTTTCTGACACGCGCGACAGAGATTTTGCAGACACGACCACTCGTGCTCGAGGCCGCACGCGCTGCACTCAAGGTGCTTCAGATACATGGAGCAATGGAGCCTATATCTCCGGGGAACGCACGCGCCCTCGTCCCCGACAGGACGGATTCTGACTGCACGGACTCGCGGTTTCAGCGCTCGGTTACAATCGGGCGCCGAATTCCTGGGGCAATGGCCCAGTCTGGAATTCGGACAGTGCCTTTGGGACAAACGAAATGCCTAGCAGGCGCCTACAGTTTGTGTGCTGTGATAGATTAAGACGATGGACCTGTTAACCCTCACAGAAATTCGACGGGCCGCACAGAGCGGTACCCTTCCGGCTCGCGTGCATGTGCAGGTGGAGAGCGCATCGCCCAAGCTTACGCGCGAACAGCAACCATACTGCGAGCTCACACTCGCCGATGCGTGCGCTAGGATGACGTTGCGTGTCTGGAGCGATCACCCGGCGTATAAAACCTGCAGCGCACTAACCAGTCAGGATTTTGTCGAACTCACCGCGGAATTTTATCAATCGCAATACGGGTTGGATGCGCGCAAGTGGACTGTGCGACCATTGACCGAGCAGGAAAAGAACGGGTTGCTGCAAGGTCCGGCAGATTTACGCACTAAGCAGGCGTCCGATTTCGAATTCGTGAAGGAAACTGTCGCGGAGATTGCCGATCCACGGTTGCGCGCCTTGGGCGAAGCCTTTCTTAACGAATGGGGCGACCGGTTCCGTCGCGCGGCAGCCGCGCGAAAAAATCATCATGCCCGGCGGGGCGGACTGGTCGAGCATACTGCACAGATGATGCGCGTGGCCAGGGGGATCGCGCCGCTTTACCCCGAGTTGAACCTCGATCTGTTGCTCGCGGGAATTCTCTTCCACGATTCCGGAAAGCTCTGGGAGAACGCGCTGCCGGAAAATGGGTTCGTGATGAATTATGACGAGCTCGGTGAGTTGATGGGACACATCTCCATCGGACTCGAGTTGGTGAATGCGTTGTGGAGAAGGTTAAGCGTCGAAAACGCCGAGGCGTGGAAAAATCTTTCGCCGGTATCGGAAGACGTTCGGATGCACCTGCTGCATCTGATCGGTGCGCATCACGGTGAACCGGAGTTCGGTTCGCCCGTAGCGCCGAAAACGCCTGAGGCAATGGCGCTTCACTACATCGACAATCTGGACGCGCGCCTGGAAATGTTTGCCGCCGGTTACACCACTGCCAAGCCACTGGCGCCCCGCATTTTTGATCGCGTTTGGCCGTTGCCGGGAAATCTAGTGAAGTCTTTGGAGAAATTTCAGCAATCTGCCGACGTGAAAACGCCAGCTGCAAACGGCAAACTTCTGTGATGCGATACGAACATACGCAAACTGGTTATTTGGTGATCTGGGCCTGCTCGGCGCTTCGGTTCTGGTTTGGGTCGGTCCGATTTCTCACGGGTCGCCGCCGTTCGGGAGCTCCCTGGTACTTCCAGCCGTGTTTCTAATTACAATTGCGTTGTTCACAAACTCACAATCGAAATTGATGATCCGACTCTGCTCGCGTCGTTTGGCATTGGGCTGATCAAGAAAAAAGTGCCGCTCGCCGAGATTGTCCGATGCGAACCAGTTCGCATCCGTTGGTGGCATGGCTGGGGGATTCACCTAACGCCGTACGGCTGGCTCTATAATGTCGCGGACTGGGACGCCGTGCGATCACAGTGCGTGATGGCCGAAGATTTGCGTTAGGAACGGATGATCCTCATGAATTAGTGGATGCAATTCGGCTTTTGATCGACGAACAAGGCTGACAGCATCAGCACACCAAAGCGGCGCAACAGCGCCGCAGTCCAAAAGCTGGGGCCGTAACTTGAAAGCGTGAATCGCGCCCGCGGTCCGGTGCCTTGGGATTATTTGGAAATGAGTCTATTTCGCTAGTTCACGGAACCAGCGTAAAGCAACTGAAGTTTGTCCATCATTTACTTCGTGCCCACCACGGAAATTCCCTATTCGCATTCGATTGAACCCGGTTCGCTTGATTGAACCGGCGACAGTGTACTGCTGCTCTACTGTTGCGATTCGATCATCGTGACCTGCGCTGATATAGATTGGTGTATTAAGAAAACTCGCGCCGGGCTGGATCCGCGCGTATCCATCGCTCAGGTGATCTTCGTTAGCACCAGTCATGTAGATGCCGGCAATGCGACAGCCATTCCTTGCAAGCAGAGGCGCAACGTAGCCAACGGCTTTGCCGCCTCCGGAAAATCCAGCGCATGCGATGGGCCACTTTTCCGATCCGGGAAAACTGCGATGCAGCGCATCGACAGCCGCGAGCGTCATTGCGCCACGCCACGCGGCGGTGTCGTTCCGCGCATGCTGCGGCCCGTCTCCAGCCAGAAGCACCCAGCCCTCAGCGAGTCCGACTGTGCGATAAAACTGGACGAGATCGTCTCGATTCTGACGTTTGAAATCGCTGGTGGAACAGGGTATCAGCACGGGCCAGTTCTTTCGCGGATCGAAATTTGCAGGTGTCGCCAGTATGGCAACCGCATTCGGCGGAACGACATTTCCTCCCTGCCCGGCAAGTGATTTTTCCTGCGCACTCAGCGCGACATTGGCCTTAACCGTTGAACCCGGAGAAAAAGCGATTCCGGCGAACTTGAGCGATTCTCCGGCTGCTACTGCCGAGCCAGCATGAACTACGAGAATCAGCCCGGCGAGCGAAAGCAGTTGTCTCGGTTTAGCGCGGAAGTGTTGCGAAACCGATGGTATCATACTGCTTCGTATTTCTGACCAAAAAACGTGCGGAACGGAAATCTCAAATCTAATTTAGTCAGCAATCTGAAATTGGCTATGCCCCCCCGTGTTCGCACAGAAGTACAAGTGATGTTTTTCGACACCGATTGTGGAGGCGTCGTTTCGAATATCGCCTATCTACGTTTCATTGAGGTCGCACGCACTCACCTCGCCGAGGAGCTCGGGCTCTTGCTAGCAGAGATGGCCGAAAAGCAAACATATCCGGTCGTCGTGCGTACCGAAATTGATTATCGCCAGGCCGCCAGGCTAGGTGATCGCCTCACGATTGAGGGGTGGCTGGATCAGATCGAGCGCGCGCGGTTCTGGTGCGCATTCCGCATCACGCGTTCGAAAGACGACTCGTTGATCGCTGATTGTCGCCAGATGCTCGCGCTGATCGAAATGCCAACGGGAAAACTGCTGCGTTTGCCTGAGCATTGGAAAACCTACGCCACAGCGGATTCCACTAAAGATCCCGAGGGCCAATCTCGAACCGGGACAGTTTCCGGTGAAGAATGTGAACAATGACCGCAGGTGCACGCACTTTAAGCCTTGAAGAAACGCTGCTGGAGCCGCCGGCGCTTCGGCCACCGCCGACTCGCCACGCTCTTTTGGTGATTCTGATTGCGCTGGCAGCGCTGTTGCATGTCGTCACCATCGGGACCGGCGACCTCTACAGCGAAACCGAAGGCCAATATGCCGGAGCAGCGCGCGAGATGATTGAGAGTCATCACTGGTTGCTCCCAACGAACGATGGCATACCGCGCCTGCAAAAACCGCCACTGTTGTACTGGCTCATCATTGCTTCGTACAAGGTCCTCGGAATCAACGAGGCAGCCGCTCGGCTGCCCGTCGCACTAGCCGTTGTAGCCACGGTTGCACTTATTTTTTTGATTGGAGAAAAGCTTTCAGATTACTTGCGCGGCTTCATTGCCGGTCTGATTTATCTCAGCTTCTGCGGAACGTTTTTGCTGGCGCGCATTGTTATGCCCGAACCGGTGGTCACCGCATTCATTGCCGGCGCGATGTTCTGCGGAATATGCGGCTATGAGCGGAGGCACCACCGGCGCATGTGGTTCTCCGGTGTTTGGATTT
Source organism: uncultured Verrucomicrobiae bacterium (assembly GCA_963776065.1). Lineage (GTDB taxonomy): Bacteria > Verrucomicrobiota > Verrucomicrobiia > Chthoniobacterales > UBA10450 > Udaeobacter. The sequence goes on from CAVZLJ010000005.1 coordinate 191,822, forward strand.
TCGCCGCGCTAGCTTGCCTAACGAAAGGCCTACTCGGCATCGTTTACCCTGCTGTCGTTTTTGTTTTGCTCTCGATTTTTTATCGCGAAGCGAGGATACGGTTTCGCGCGCTTCTGCGGTGGGAATATGCATTAATTTTTCTTTTGATCCTGGCACCGTGGCACATCTGGGCGCAATGGCATTTCCCGCATTACTTTCATTATTTGATCAGGTCCGAATGGCTGGGACACTTGCGCGGGCTTACTGATGACACGCACGATTTCCTGGGCGTGCCTGTCGGTCAATTTGTAACCCTTCATCTCGCCTGGTGGTTTCCATGGTCGATCGCGCTGCTGCTGGGCGTGACGTTTGCCTGGCGTCGCGTGATGCGCCCGCGCGACATCAGTTTTGCCGATGGATTACTGCTTTGCTGGATGGGCGTGGTGTTCGTTCCGCTGCTATTTTTAGGCCAGCGACAGGATTATTATTCCATGAGCATGTGGAGCGCGTTTGCGCTGTGGGCAGCCGAGGCTTGGGATCGGACTCCGCAATCGTTGCGCGCCGCGGGCGCGATCGCAGTGGGTCTCACCGGTGCGATAATCGCGGTCGGAGCGCTATTTATTGTACGCGCCTCGCACGCTCTAAACGAGAATTGGGGAACAATGGACGCGCGCTGGACCGCGTGGAGAGCGTTACACGACATGCCTGTTTCCGCATGGATAACTCTACGGCCTTTAATTGCCATTACGGCCGTCTCGCTCGCGTTTTTCTCGCTGGTAGCGCTCTACCTTATTTTCAAACAACGCGAAAAACTCGCTGCCATCGCGCTGGCCGTGTCAATGATCCCGGCGGGGCTCAGCATGGTAGTAGGCGTCGCGAAAACTGCGCCGTATTTCTCGCTCGCCGATGTCGCCCGTTTCTTAAACCCGCGTTTGGAGACAGGCGGACAGGCAATGTTCGAAGGGCCACTCGACGACAGCAGCAGCCTGATTTTCTACCTGAACCGCAAATTCTTTTTTGTTAATCAAAATCCCAGGAAGGAGGCCCCAGTCGGCACACCCTCGCGCGACATCTTCTTGAACGAAGAGGCTGTCCTGGACAAATGGGGGCAAGCCGAGCCGATTTATCTCATTGTCGACCAGAGCCGAGCCGACTACTGGAGAGAACGAGTTACCAGCCGGTTTCACGTTTATCACCAGGTCACAACATCGGGAACTGTACGTGGTGCTCAGTAATCAACTCTAGATCGAAATCGATTGGTGTTCGTCCGCCGTTCTTGAAAAGCGATCATCTCGGGCTAAAGTGCGGGTTTACTTCCGCTTCAAGCCTTCAACGGTTCAACGAATTTATGTCGCAACATCGCAGTCTAAAAGGCGCCAGTACCATTACAGCCAAGCGTAACGTTCTGAAACGCTTCGAACGCGTCGAGCTTCTGAAGAAACGCGGCCAGTGGAAGGACAGCCAGAAAGTCCTCGGCTTGCCGAAGACAAAGCCGGACGTTTAGCACGTTGAAGCGTTGAAGCAGGCCGTTAAGCTCGCTTAATGCGCCTGAACCGCTTCCTCGCGGCTGCCGGTGTCGGACCGCGCCGCCACTGCGATGAATTGATCGCGGCTGGGCGGGTTGCTATCAACGGTAAAACCTGTACTAACTTCAGCGCGCAGCCTGACACGCGTGATCACGTCAAGGTGGATGGCAAACTTGTTCGCGTTGCCCCGCCGCTCACCATCATGTTGCACAAGCCCGCCGGATTCGTATCAACCCGAAAGGATCCGCATGCACGCGAAACTGTCTTTGATTTGCTGCCGGGAAAATTATCGCGGCTGTTCAACATCGGACGCCTGGACGCGCAGACGGAAGGTCTGCTTCTTCTTACAAACGACGGTGATCTCGCACAGCAGATTACGCATCCGCGTTACAAAATTGACAAGGAATACGAGGTGACCCTGGATCGGCCGTGGGACCTCGCGCACGGGCCGAAATTGCTCCGCGGAATTGTTCTCGATGGTCGGCGAGCACGGATTGCGCGACTGCACTCCGCTTCGGCGACGCGTTTGCGCGTCGTCTTGCGGCAGGGAATCAATCGCCAGGTTCGCCGCATGTTCGAAGCACTTGGATACCACGTGAAACGTCTTGTTCGTGTTCGAATCGGGAGTCTTCGGCTTGGCGATCTGCCGCGCGGACATTGGCGGGCGTTGACAAAACATGAGCTCGAATCAATAGGAAGTGACGGCTTGGGCGGCCGTCGTTGCTTGCCATGAAACTCAAAGGTTGCAATGCGCTCATCACGGGTGCCTCGGCTGGGATTGGCCGCGAATTTGCGCGCCAACTCGCCGGGCATGCGCAGTCCATCATTTTGCTGGCGCGGCGTGACGAAAGGCTAATTGAGCTAGCGGATGAACTGCACCGGCAGCAACCAAAGCTCCGGATTCATGTTCGCAAAGTTGATCTGAGTGATCTTGTGCAATTGCAGGATCTGCTGGAGTGGCTTGATCGCGAAAAACTCGATGTTGATCTCTTAGTCAACAACGCGGGCCTGGGCGATAGCGGCCCTTTCGCGAAGAGCGATCCCGTTCGTAACAACGAGATGACGCTCGTGAATGTTACAGCGCTAACTTCTCTGACGCGCCATTTGCTCCCGCAAATGATCGCCAAGCGCCGCGGCGGAATTCTCAACGTCAGTTCATCGGCTGGTTTTCTCCCAATTCCAGGCTCCGCCGTTTACGCCGCTACAAAGGCATATGTGACAAGTCTTTCCGAAGCGCTTCGAGCCGAACTTCGCGGAACAGGTGTGAGCGTATGCGCGCTTTGCCCCGGTCCTGTGGTAACGGAATTCCAGCAAGTCGCCAAGCGGGAGGGAGTGCAGCCGGACATCGGTCCGAAGTTCCTCGTTGTTACAGTCGAACGAGTCGTGCGCGATGCGCTCGCAACACTCGAAGCAGACCGGCCGCTAATAATTCCGGGGTTCGCGATGAAGCTGTTAATGCTTCTCGCTCGATCAATGCCCCTGCCCATCTTGCGATGGGTGGCACGGATGTCACCGAGGAAACGTGGCGTCGTCTAGTCTCAATCACAGATCGCACTCGATCGAATGCAGAATGTTAAAGGTGAAACCAGTTGTGCTCGCTCACGAATACGACCCGGTTCACGAGAATCTCCGAGGTTGTCACGAACACGACGATTAATCCCAACACGATGAGAGGCAAAGCGATGTCGACCCGACGACACACCCAGGAGACGCCATACACATAGACAACAGCGAACGGAATCAGCGCGCCGCTTAGCAATCGGCCAGACGTGAAATAAGGGTGTTCCCGCGACGGGTTGATGCAGTTACCGAAATCGAATTGAATCGAGAGCAGCGCCAGAAACGCAACGCCTGCCAGAAAAATCAACATTGCGCTTCCAATTGCCTGTCGTTGGAACGCGGACAGGCCAGCCTGTTTTCGCAGTCCGACAGCAGCCGCGGCTAGAAGAACCAATGACGAGACCGCGTAAAATCCATCGGCCAAGCGCCAACACAACGGCCGACCATGCCAGCTGAGTTCGCCGCGCCAGAAGCTCGCTATCAAATCGAACCAAAAAATCCAGAAACCGTGGAGCGTAAAAACCGGGTGCTGCCACCAATCTCCGAAGGGTTTTCGCGTCCAACCGAGCAAACTAATTTTCGCTGTCGACCCGGTGAGATCGCCAAAATGAAATCTTGTCCACAGCATCCAAGTGCCGACCGGAATTGCGGCGAGCGAAATCAGCGCGGCAAGCGCGATCAGCCCCGCGCGAGGTGTTCGTAAGATGAGCGCAACGGATCTGACAAGGATCACTGCGAGCGCGACTGCCACCAGCGGCAAGTTGGACAGCTTGGTCAGGCACGTAACTGCGACCGTCAGACCTGTCAGCGTTCCCAACAAAAAGCTTGGCGCGTTCGTTCGCAACCATTGCAAAATGCAAAGGAATAACGCACCGAAGCAGAGCGGCGAGAGCACGTCGTTGTTGATTGCGTAGAACACATTTTGAGGAATGAAAGCCAGCAACAGCGGCACGCCGACGCACAAATCCATCCGCTCCGGAGCAACCGTGTGAGCGGTTACGTAGCCTAGCCAAACCATCATTGCGACAAGCGGGACATTCAGAAACCGAATCCAGTACAACGATTGAAGCCCCGCCAATCCCAGGTGCTTGCCAATCCACCACCACGCACCTGCTAACGCGTAATACAGCGGTGGTTGAGAGGACTGGAAATTGATTTCGCTGCTCCATGCCGCTCGGGTTGATGCAATCTCCGGTTCAACTTTTGGCCAGTGTTCTTTCCACAGCGGCGCCGGAAATTTCCCATCTGGAAACTGCTCCGGCGGAAACAGGAACTCCGGTGAAGCATAAGGAACAATCCAGTTCAGCGTTTCTTCCTTCAACCGATCGCAGCCGCGCGGGACTTGGGCATGCGAATACTGCGTGATCAGATCGAAATGCAGATCCTCATCAATGTTGCTGAAGAACGGGAATGCTGCTGAGAAAATGAAAACACGGAGTGCAGCGGCGACGCAGAGCAGCAAGATTAGAACGCGTTCGTTCGCAGCGACGAACGTTTTCGATTCACCAGACGCCATAGTAATTGGGCTGCAAGATTAAGAGCGGCGCAGCAACGCCGCACTCCAAAACGTACAAGAAAAAAGCGGCGATCGCATGCGCGACCACCGCTTTGAAACTTTCGATCCTGCCAGAGCAGGAATTCTACGAGGATTTGTATTTAACCGAGCAACCGTATGGCTTTGTCTCTGGTGTGCTAACGGACTTGCCTGTTAGCGATTGATCTAGCGCTGCCTTCACGTAGTTCGTAGAACTCGGGATGTCTGACGGGTTTGGAGTGGCTTTGCTGTCAATTGCGCCGCGGTAAATGATTTTCCCTTCTGGATTGATGATTACCATGTTCGGCGTGTTCTTCGCGCCGTAAGCGCGGCCTGCGTTGCCCTCGGGATCCAGCAACAGTGCGGTCTCATACGTCTTCCACGAAGTAGCGATCTTTTGCGCCTCTTCCGGCGTCAGATTTCCCTCCGTTCCCGGTGCATTTGAATCGATGGTCAACCAGACAACACCTTTGTCAGTGAACTCCTTCTGCAGATTTTGCATGTTGCCGCTGCCGTAGTGCTTTTTCACAAACGGGCACTCCGGATTAAACCATTCGAGGACGACGTATTTGCCTTTGTATTGCGAAAGCGAATGCGTCTTGCCTTTCGCGTCCGTGAGCGAAAAATCCGGCGCGGAGCTTCCAACCGGCGGCGCATCAGCAGCAAAGACTGCTGTTCCGATCAATGATGTAAGGGCGGTTAAGAGTAGTTTCGTGTTCATATGAGTTATTAGAAAACAGAGTTGCTAAGACGTTGAAAGTTCTTCGAGTAAAACAATCGTCGTGGCTGGGAAAATTTCAACGTAGACTCGATTCCTGGCGCCGTATTAGTGCGAAGCGACGCGGCGGGCGACGGTTTCAAGCTTGTCCAGAATCATGCCTTTGGTGAGCAGCTCCGGAAAAACAATTGGTTCTTCGTTCTTCGCGGGATAAAGCACGTAGAGTGGAACCCCCGGGCGGCCGAAGTGCTGCAATAACTTTGTGATCACGGGATCGCCGTTCGTCCAATCGGCTTTCAGTTTCACAATCCCGTGGCGCTGGAACGCCTCTCGCACATCCTGGGCTTCCAGGACACTGGCTTCATTGAATTTGCACGTGAGACACCATGCGGCTGTGAAATCGACAAAGACGGTGCGGCCTTGTTCCAGTTCCGCTTGCAACCGCTCGGGTGTGAACGCCTGCCAGCCGCCTCGAAGTTGTAAATCGCCAGAAGCTACTTTCGCAGACTGAAATTTGTCGCCGATGAAATAAACGCCGCTCGCGAGCACGAGCAGCAGCATGAGCACCAGCACGACGCCGCGTTTGGAAGTTGATGCGGTTGGGACAGCGAACACGCCTTTCATCCAACAGGCGATACTAATCACCAGCAGGAAACAGCTTGCCCAGATAGCTCCTTCCAAGCCGCGCTGGGCGCCCAGCACGTAAAGAAGAAACAACAACGTCGCGAGCAGCAGAAAGCCCATGAACTGTTTCATGTGCAGCATCCATGGGCCCGGCCTCGGAAGAAAGCGCAGCCAGGCGGGTTGTGCGCTCAACAGCAGATAAGGTGCGCTCATCCCGGCTGCTATGGCGACGAACATCGCCAGGATGACCGTGGCTGACTGAGTGAAGGCGAACCCTAGTGCCGTGCCGAGAAACGGAGCCGTGCACGGTGTGGCGAGCACTGTTGCGAACACGCCTTGGAAGAATGAACCAAGCAGGTCCTGGCGCTCGCTGGTTGAAAGCAAACCTCGCGTGACAGATTGCGGCAACGAAATCTCGAACACGCCAAAGAGATTGAGCGCAAATACGATAACGATTACACTCAGCGCGAGAACGAAGTAAGGATTCGTGAACTGGAATCCGCCCCACGTGACATCGCGCCCGGTGCCCTTAAGCCCAATAAGCAGCAGCGCCAGCGCCATAAACCACGCAAAAATTCCAATCGTGAACGCGAGTCCGCTCCGCAAAATTTTCTGACGGCTCTGGCCCGCTTGCTGGATGAATCCGAAAATTTTGAGTGAGATCACTGGCAGCACGCATGGCATCAAGTTCAAAATAATGCCGCCGAGAAAACCGAATAGCAGAAACGTGAAAATTCCCCGCACGTGAGGGGCGCGAGTTGGCGATACAGTCGGTGCTGTTGTGATCTCCCAGGCAGCGCGATCGCCCCCGTTCGGCTGCTGCGAAAACACCATGAGCCCAGGCATTGACGACAGACTTTTCGGCGCCGATTCAAGAGGGATCCGAAAGAGAATTTCATTGTTGTTCCGCGATTGAATCGCTGGATGACCAACAATCGTCTCTTGCCCCGGCAGCGGAAAGAAATCCACTTCCGGATATCTGGCCAAAATTTTGCTTATGATCTTCAAGCGAACATCGGATCCAACCCGGTTCCACTCGGTGCTGGCCACATTCGCTCCCGGCCAGTTTTGCGGAAGCAAACCGCGGTAACGCGTGAAAACGTCCGTGTTCGCGGGCTGACTGGTTGGTGCTACTGGCAAATCCAACTGCAATGTTGCGCTGCCCGGGATGCAGATTTTTTCGCAGACGAGCCAATTCGCTTCAGCGATGAGTTTCACCGATGAAGTGTCTATGTTCGGTGGTGGCGTGATCTCCTGCATGAGCAAGACTTCATTTTCGTAGCCGTACGTTTCGATGTCGCCGGGATCGATCGTTTTCAGCGGAATCGGCCATTGGATCTCGCCGGTTTTCCAGCCTGGCGGTAGTTTCCATTTCAATTCTGTTGGAAGCCCTGCATCACCGGAAAACTTCCAGTAGGTGTGCCAACCCGGAGCCATTTTCAGCAGGAGACCCACAGTAAACGGCTTCCCAGGCACAATCGCGTTTGTGTCGGCAAGAAGCTCTTCCCTAACTAGCTCCTTTCCCTGGTAGGTCTGGGCGAGGCCGTCCGGTGCAATGGTAAATAGCAACCAGCCAAGCACCCAAAAGGCAACAAGCCTCGGGGCCATTTTCATATGATTAGGTAGCACTCGCACACGTTCACGGCAATCTCTGCGGAACGCAGGCTGCCAGCCTGGCGGCAGTCCTGTCGAAACATCTTGAACACATATTTGCGAGGGTCATCCCAAACGTCTGGTTTCGCAGCCTGCGGTCCTCAGCCCACGGGAGAAGCGATCTACGGGACAATGAAGATCTTGTCAGTCCAGGGATCCTTTACCTTCGTCCCTGGCGTGTAACCGCTCACGTCAACGTATCTGCCGCTGGAATCAAATGGACTGAACACATATCCGGGCTTACCGGGCACCGCTTTGGCAGTTGGAAACGCGGTCGACGCAGAGGACGCTCGCAACGGCGGCGACGGTTTTGGCTCGGGCTCCGTTTTTTCCGTCTGAGCCACACGCGGAGACGTTCTGGATGGTTTTTGAGTTCTAGCCGTGTCCGCCACTGACTCATGCTGCTGCGGCGATGCTACCTGCGTTGATGGAGCAGGATGACCGGGCTCGCTCACATCGGATTCGATTGCATCCGTCGTGCCGACCATCGTGGGTTCGTTGGAGTGTCGCCGCAGAGCGTAATGCACGGGTGCGGTTGCAACGCGGTAGGAACCGACAGCAACATCCCGCGTAACGTGATAAGAACTGACTGCCACGTGACGCGTGGTTCCGCATCCGGCGAATAACAAGGCCAGAAATAACAAAGCTCGTTCCAACGTTTTCATTCCGTTTCTAGATGTATCCTCATTGTGATTTGTTCAATCATTTGGACGCGCCAAATCCCAATCGGAGGTTCATTTCACCTTTGGTCGCTCGATCAGCAATGGATGTACCGCGCATCATAGCACAAAAGAGATTGCCTGACAGCAGAGCCCTGGGCCTCCAAGTCTGCCAGGCAAATCTCTCCTTTATCTGCTCCTCGAGGTGCGCAATAGAGGTTCACTTATACTTCGGAGAGAGCGTAGTGGGTGAGCGTGTTCCTCAATAAATTTCTACACTGGATCGTGGATTCTTGTCGCACTTTGCCTGAGGCGCAGGTGCGGACTAACCTTCGCCAATGAGAGCGCTTCAAAATGACGTGGAGCAGCGCGGCAGGCGTATTCTTGAGTTAGTCGATAGACACCCTCAGCGACTTTTTACGAAGGCCGGTTTCTATCAGCGTCTAATGGCCCTCTCGATGCATGATGAGCGATTCAAGACGCAACTGTTTCGCTTTGTCGCCGTCCTGCCATCACTGCACCGGTCGAGTGAGATTATTCAGCATCTCGAAGAATATTTCAGCGATACCAACGATGGTTTTCATCCGCTCGTTGGCGTCGGGGTCCGTGCGGCGCGCCTCGTCCCGTGGATAAGCGCTCCCGTCCTGCGGTGGAATGTTTCCGAGACGGCTCGCCAGTTTATTGCCGGACGAAATCCGCATGACGTCATGGCAACATTGCGCAAGCGGCGGGCACAAAAAGTCGGCTTTACAGTTGATGTTCTCGGCGAAGCTGTCGTGAGCGAAGCCGAGGCGGATGAATATGCAACGCGTTACGGGGATTTACTGGAGAAACTGGCATCCGAAACAAGAGACTGGACCGACCCGCTCGGAGAAGACGCGGAGCGTTTCCCAGTTGTAAATATGTCGGTTAAAATCTCTGCTCTGTATTCGCAAATGAGTCCGGCTGCTCCTGCGGATGCGATTGCCCATCTCGGCACCAAGCTCCGGCCACTTCTCCGCCGGGCGCGCGAGCTGGGCGCATTTATCAATTTCGACATGGAGAGTTACGTACTCAAAAACACGACCCTCGAGCTGTTCAAAACCATTTTGACCGAGGCGGAATTCAAAGATTGGCCGAATGCCGGGATTGTGATCCAGGCCTATTTGCGAGATTCAGAGGGCGACTTGCGTGACTTGATCGAGTGGGGCGGTGCACGCGGCACTCGCTTCACAGTCCGTCTGGTGAAAGGAGCATATTGGGATTACGAGACAACGAAATCGCGCCAGAACGGATCGAATCCTCCGGTCTTCCTTCAGAAGCCCGAGAGCGACGCGAACTTCGAAAAGCTTACGCGCGTGCTTTTTGAAAATGACTCCGTTGTTACGCCTGCGTTTGGGTCACATAACGTCCGCAGCATCGCGCACGCACAAGCCGTCGCGGATCAGCTCGGCATTGATCGCAGCCGGTTCGAGTTCCAACTGCTTTACGGCATGGCCGGCCCTATCAAGCGCGCGCTGGTGGAGACGCGGTATCGCGTCCGGGAATACTGTCCGATCGGCGAGTTGCTGCCCGGCATGGCTTATCTGGTTCGACGCCTGCTCGAGAACACCTCCAACGAGGGATTTTTGCGAGCAAAATTTTCCGAGAACGTGCCGGCGAAAGAACTGCTGCGCGATCCAAAAGAACTGATCGAACCGAATGCAGCCAGCCAGCCGGGGTCGTCCGTAATGGCTACGGCGGAAAATCGCGACAACAAAAATGGTGCTTCACTTCACGCAACAGCTGACGATAGTTTCCGAAACGCGCCGCTTGTGAGTTTCATTTACAAAGACAGTCAGGACAAAATGCAGAGCGCATTGCGCGAAGTGCGAAAGCGCCTCGGCGAAAAACATCCGCTCTATATCGGAGGCGAAAAGGTTTGGACCGATAATTTAGCGCCTTCGGTTAATCCGAGCGAGCCAACCGAGATTGTCGGTTACGGAACGGAAGCAGGAATTCCCGAAGCCGAGCGTGCCGTTAAAGCCGCGCGCGAGGCGTTCGAAAAATGGAGGTGGACGCCGTTTGAAGAGCGGACGCAGTTGCTCGAACGTGCGGCCGACATTCTCGAGCGGCGGCGCTACGAACTATCGGCCGTAGAAGTTTTTGAAGTCGGCAAACCGTGGTCTGAAGCCGATGCCGATCTTTGCGAAGCGATCGATTTTTGCCGGTTCTACGCACAGCAAATGCGACGGCTCGGGCGACCCAAACTAACGCAGCAGGTACCCGGCGAAGAAAGTTATTATCATTACTGGCCGCGCGGCGTGGCGTTTGTGATCGCCCCATGGAATTTTCCGATCGCGATTCTCTGCGGCATGGCGTCAGCCGGAGTCGTTACTGGAAACGCCGTGATCATGAAACCGTCCGAACAATCGATTATCTGCGGCGCCATGCTCATGCAGGTATTCGAGGAAGCAGGCGTTCCGCCGGGCGTACTCAATTTTCTGTCAGGGCACGGCTCTGTGATCGGAGCGCATTTGGTGGATCACAAGGACGTCGACTTAATCGCGTTCACGGGTTCACGCGAAGTCGGACTGAAAATTTGGGAATCGGCTGGGATCACTCGCGCAGGTCAACGCGAGCTGAAGCGGGTGATTTGTGAGATGGGCGGCAAAAACGCGATAATCGTGGATGCCGACGCAGATATTGATGAGACAATCATGTATTCAATTTATTCCGCGTTCGGTTTTCAGGGGCAAAAGTGTTCGGCGCTCTCGCGCTTGATTCTGCTCGAGGAAAATTACGATCGCGTGATGGAACGTTTGATTCCAGCCGCAGCCAGTTTGCGAATCGGCAATCCGGAACAACCAGGCATCATGGTCGGCCCGGTCATCGATGAAGCTGCGTACCGCCGAATTTCGGAATACATCGAGGCCGGGAAAAAAGAGGCCACACTCGCTTATCAAGCAAAGGAAGTTCCACCGCATGGATATTTTATTCCGCCGACGATTTTCACCGACGTAAAATCGCATATGCGCATCGCGCGCGAAGAAATTTTCGGCCCCGTGCTGAGCGTGTTAAAAGTCCGCGATCTCGATGAAGCGCTCGAAGTCGCGAACGGAACCGACTACGCGTTGACCGGTGGCTTTTTCTCGCGCAGCCCCGATAACATCGAACGGGTGAAAGCGCGACTGGAGGCCGGCAATGTCTACATCAATCGCTCGTGCACAGGCGCGATTGTTGGGCGACATCCGTTTGGTGGATTCAAAATGAGCGGCAGCGGCACCAAGGCCGGCGGCGAAGATTATCTTCTGCAGTTCCTCGTTCCGCGTGTCGTTACCGAAAATACCAGCCGACACGGTTTTGCCCCGGAACGGTCTCCCGAGCACCGCGAAGAATTTCTCTGGCCCAAACCGCGGCAGTAAACATTCGAACAGCGAGACGATCAATTCAGCGGTCGTCCCTTGCTGAGCAACTTCACCACCGTCACGATCATGTAGACCACAGGCCAGGCAGAGGTGAGAACAATCACCGCAAAGGCCGCCATTTCCCTGGCTCGTTCACGCGCCGCTTCAAGACGGTATTCGCGTCCCAAATTGGAAAAATTCCTAAACCTTGATCGATCTTCTCCATCGTGAGACCAAAAATGGCCGTGCCATTGGCCGAACCCGGAATGATAAAAATAGTCCGTCCGCGGAAAGCGCCCCTTGCCGCCCGTTGAAGGACTCCTCGGTTTCATAGACTCTGACCGACAACTCAATTGGAACCGACAAGACAATATCGCGTTCAAAAAATGAATCAGCCTGGAAAATAAGTTTTCGATTACACGAAGGATGCGGAACACTCCAAGGGCAAAAATGAAAACCGGCTTTTATCAGGCTTGCAAGTTGCTGGTCAGATTTGTGTTTGGCTGTGTTGCGCGGATCCGCATAATCGGGTGCGAACATGGGAACCGCGCCGGTGGATTTTTGCTGGCCTCTAATCACTGCAGTCATTTCGATCCATTTCTTATTGGTCTGACGGTGCGGCGCAAGATCGATTGGATGACCATGGCCGAGTTTTTTCGGCCGACGGCGCTCGGTTTTTTCCTGCGCTCAATTGACGCGTTCCCAGCGGAGCGGGACCGCGCTGACCTGAAAACAATTCGCATCGCAATCGAACGGCTAAGAAACAGACGCGTTGTCGGCATTTTTCCGGAAGGCGGCATTCGCGACGGAGCGCGCTCGCTGCTCGAAGGCGCGCCGCTCCGGCGGGGCGCAGCAACGCTCGCGCAGATTGCCGGCGTCCCGATCGTACCGTGCGTCATCCTCGGCAGCGATCGTTTCTATTCTAAAAAACAGTGGCTGCCATTCCGACGCGCGCCGGTCTGGATCGCATTCGGCAAACCGATCTCACATTTTCCAGAGCTACAAAAATCTCAAGCACGCGAACGAATCGAATCCGAACTGGCTGCCGCTTTCAAAAATCTTTACGCTGAATTGCGCGAAAAATTTCGCCTCACGACGGACGATCTGCCGCGGTCGCCGCGAGAACGCTCTGGTGTGCGGCCCAAAGTTCGCCGCGTAAGAACGACACCTGTCGATTTGCTTCTCTGCGCATCGATCAATTGGCTTCATCGACGCCACCCGCTGAATGGACACAGTCGACAGGAGATGGAGCGGTACCTCACTGCGTGCGAGCGGCTCTCGCCCCAGGATTATTATGGCCCTCCGCACGCACTCGGTAGCAACGGCGTCTCTTATTCAAAGCCGGTGGTGAATGGCATGCTCGATTCACGCAGGGCAACACTATCGTGGCGCAGCCCGATCGAAACAGCTTTTGCAGCAAACAACACCGCGCGCGTGGATTTTTTCCGAACGGATGTACGCACATGGACTGGAGCACCGACGGTATTCCTGCTGCATTCACTGATGTCATCCAGTCCGACCGGTTATTACCGCTGGGCAGAGAGGTTCAATGAACTCGGCTGGAACGCGTGTTTTGTTCATTTGCCATACCACTTTTCGCGTGTCCCGACTGGTTACTGGAATGGCGAACTGGCGATCACGCCGGATCTGATTCGGAACGCGGAAGGACTACGTCAGAGCGTAATCGAACTGCGGCAAATAATGGAATCATTGCGGGGACACGGCTGCCGAGAGTTCGGCGTATTGGCCACGAGCTACGGCGGATGGATTGGGGCGCTGTTGACACTGGTCGAAAGAGATTTTCGATTCGTGGCGTTAATGTCGCCGATCGTGAACATCGAGCATGCCATCTGGCACAGCCCGGCAGCGCGTCGTATTCGGCACGAGCTGGTCCAGGCTAACGTCGAGCGCGCTCTGGTTGCACGGCATTTTCATCTGAGCTCGCCTTTGCACGGCCGTCCGGTGTGTGACCCAGCGAGGATTCTATTCGTCACCGGGGAATTCGATTCGATTGCTCCCCCTGCGGAAATCGAAGCGATCCACCAAGCATGGCGCGGCTCGGAACTGTTACGCGTCCGACAAGGACATTTCGGCTATCGAATGCTGCGGGAGACAATCGCGCACCTGAAACAACGCGGCGATTTGTTGCCAAGGAGCTAGAGTTTAAGAAACGCCAAACTTGTTTTCAGATCGCTGAACGCAGCGTCCGCCAGAATATTGTGTCCTTGTACGGACGCATGCCAGCCATCGATTGGATGTAGCAATTCCGCGCGGCTGAAGTCTGCGGTCGTCAGCGCGTCGGAATATCGCAACTGAATGTGCTCGGCCTGCCGGACGAGTTCACGATTGAAATCTTCCACCATTGCGCGCAGCTCTTCGTTCGCCATAACCGCAAGCCGAATCAAATTGCGCCGATAAGCCGGATGAAAGGAGACAAAATACTTATAAGTCGTTTCCAAGTGTGGATAGAGCGTTCGATCCGATTCTCGCAGACGCTCAGCTGCCTCTCGACCTTTGAAATACGATTCAAAATTGATGAGTCCGAAAACCACAATCGCTACTCGATGTTGCTGAATGCTTGCCTTCGAAAGCAGTCGTCGCAGTTCGCGGGCGTAATTTTGCCGAAATCTCTTGCTCAGACGCTTTAATCGTTCGTCCGGTCTGTCCAGCTCATACGAAGGGCAACGCCATGCCCAATCCACATTGTTGTGCCCGATGCAAATTAAGATCAGATCGGGAAAGCGGCGCGCTCGCAGCAATCGACGCGTCTGCCCCGAAAAATTGTGTGTTCCGAGGAGGCGACGGAAGAGATTTTGTGGGGCATGTTTATCATCTACGAGCGCACCAATTCCGGCATACTGAGTCGCGACGAAGGGTGTAATTGCCTCCAGTCCTTTCGAAACACTGCAAAGATCCGGAGCAGCATCGAAGTGAAGAAACCAATTGTTGGCGCGGCCAGTATGCGCGCGCCAGAACGTGCTCCACGGCGATGAAACGTAGATGTTCATGCAGACGCTATCGCCAAGCATGGCAATATGCGGAAGCCGCGCAATCAACTCCGCTCGCGTAATCTCGCCGCTTTGGTAAGAAACGTAATCAGAATTAAACGGTGAGCCGGCTTCGGCGATCCGCTCCCGGAAATTCGGGCTGACAAACGGAGCAGATTTCATTTTGCAGCGAGACAGCCAACGTGACCGGGTTACTCACTCAAGCCAATTCATCGCCTCAAGTAACCGGCGAAACTGTGGATCATCCGTGGAGAGCGCCGGGAGCCATTCGCCAATCGGTTCACGTTTCCACCATGCTTTATCGCCGATTGGCGCAAACCGATAACGAAAGAGTCGCGCTCGAATGTAATGCGGCGGCGCGTCAGGAAACGGATTATTCGCAAGCAGCGAAAGTGTGCCACGGTCATTGTGCAGAAGCTTCCAGACAAAATGCAGCGTCCACGGATACTCCGCGGGCGAAGCCATCGCCGCGAACCAGATTTGCCAGTCGATTCGCGGCTGATACGGCGCGACGAATGGCGGGGGACGATTTGGATCACCTGGCTTGGCCTTGAACTCGTACTCCTTCCATTTTGTGTCGCCAGTAATCCGTGCGTCGTCGGTGCCTTCAAAAATAATTTCGTCGCGTTCGCGACCTATTGTGCCGAATGCACCGTAAGTGTTCACAAGATCAAGCGGATCATAGGAGTAATTCATCAGTTGCCGGCCGGAGGCGAGATTGAGGACCGTTGGTATGCTAAGCCAGGTCACCAACATCGATAACGCGACAGCGATCGCGTTGTTGATGCGCGACCGCTGTGATTCCTGAGCCGCGCGTTCCGCGCGTCTGACGAGGGCTCCCGGCAAAAAACGACGAAGGAAAGTATCATCAAAACACGCGAGAAACGGAATGATGGTGAGGTAATTGAGAAACGAAAGGTTGCCGCTGATGATGAGAAAGAGCTGAAATGTAACGAGCAACCCGCCCGCGATGTGTCGTGCCATTCGGGGACCAAATGAGAACCATGGTACGACCAGTTCAATGAGATGGTTCCATGCCGTCTCGCATTTCAGCAGCCAATGCGGAGAAAAATGCAGATACCGGCTGATCGGGTTCGGGATCGGCTGCGTTTCGTAATGATAGTAAAGACACGTGAGATCGCGCCAGCACGGGTCGCCGCGGAGTTTGATCAAGCCTGCGCCGATCATGATACGAAATCCGAGCCATCGAAAGAGCCAGATAACCAGGATCGACGGCCGCCTCTTTGGAAAGGGTCGACCATCGATCAGTGGACAAAGAAAGATAGATAGGAAACCAGTTTCGAGCAGTTGAATCTCCCAACCGTAGCCGTACCAGATCTGACCGATGTGCACGATCGACATGTACATCGTCCAAAGAAGCGTAAGTAAGATTGCGTTCGCATACCCGCCCATGACGACGAGCGACAGCGCGAATCCGACGCACGAGAAGATTGATAATGCGTTGTCGGAAATTCCGAACCAGAACAGTGTCGGAACCCGTATCATTCCGGCGCTTCGCAAACCGAGTTGCGTTTGAACGACGTGCAGAAAATCGCTGGCCGGCGTCAACCCATGTTCACCAATCAGCGGAACGAGCTGGTTTGCTGCAATCAAAAATGCGACTGCATAGACAAACCCAAGCAGTCGCAAGATTACAAATCGGGTCAGCCAGTACGAATTTCCTAGTGCAAAAAACCTCTCGAGAACCCCTTCACCGTTCATTATTCCGAGATTCTGCTTACCAGCACACCGGCAGACATTCAACGCTCAAGCCCCACTCAAGATCCAGTCCACTCGAATGGTTGCGCGCGTTGACACTGAATGTGATGAGACTGAGCTTTCCTCCCTTCGCGCCAGGGTAGCTCAGTGGTAGAGCAGGGGACTCATAAGCCCTTGGTCGGGAGTTCGAATCTCCCCCCTGGCACTGCGCTACTCCTTCGGTTTTGCCAGGTATGGCTCGAAATCCTTGTCGCGGCCGCGGATCGCAGCCATGAAGCACACGCCACTTTGTTGGGTCACCACACCGGTCCAGCCTTCCTGATGAACGTAGCGCCAGTTAGGGAACCTGAGCACTGCTCCCGTTTTACTATCTCTTTCGGCCGGAAAGAGAAAGAACTGCATGCGTTTCTCAGAAACCCAGATTTGAGCGATCCGTCGTGATTCGTCGTCTTCAAAAACGCGGCAACCGATTGTGTCAAAATCAGCGAACTCCGGCGGAACATCATAATGCTCTAGGCCGTGTTTCATAAAAAACAAATCGCTCAATGTTCCTGCTTCAGCGTTCACCGGGTCCAGCATTACCGGTCGCGTGGAAGCAGCGATGGTCAACAGTTTGCGAGCTGTCGCCGACCCCGGAAAATCATTCAAGTGACTGAGAAAATTAAACACGAAGACGCCTGCGATCACTGCAACGGCGATGCTGATCGCCAGTACGGCGGGGTTGCGCACCATTTTTTTCCAAGTCCAGCTCGAGACCGGAAGCAGGTCTTTTTCCGAGAACCATTCGGCAGACTCAGCTGGAATGGGAATCAGTCGAACCACACCGGAGACCGCGCGATCGAACTTCTGTTGATTGGCAAATTCAACCGACCCGTCTGCACGGGATATCGCCGAGCGCATGGAACGGTCGCCCGACGGATTCGCGCTGATCGGTGCGCAATTCAAAAGGAAACGTTGGCGGCGCATCAACGACAGCATTTTCAAACGTCGCCCAGCTGAGGAAATTTCGCGTCAAGCCACGCCTGCAATTGTCGGCGGCCCTTGGCAAGAAGGCGTGAAAGCTCGCTTAGCTTTAGCTCGGCGAGATCGAGGATTTCGTGATAATCGAACTCATCGAGATAAAAAAGTGCCAGCACGCTCCGCTGTGGATCCGGCGCACCGGAAATCCAAATCGCGAGCTGCGTCGGATCGAGTCGTTCGATCTGAGATCCCGCCTGCGGAGCGATTTCATGCTCGTCCAGTTTAAACGATTCTGGTTGCAAATCGGTTTTCGTTGCCTCCAGGCAGCGCCACCGTGCGTCGCGAAAAAGCCAGAACGGTTGACTCGGCAGTTCGCCGTGGGCTGCGCGTTGGGCCGCGTCGCGCAACGTGGCGTGGAAGACATCCTGCGCTTTGCGCGGGTCGCCCAGCATCAAGAAACAAAAGCGATAAAGCTGCGGCAGATTTTGTTTTCGATCCGGCACGCCTGATGGTCCCCGAAAAACTTCGCGCACTCTACCCGCGTCGGCAGTATCGACAAGCTGTAGTGTCCGATGTCGTCAGCGAATCCTGCCTGTGTGCGCAGAGAGTTTGTGCGCGCAGAGCGCACCGTCCAGGTTCCGAGATCATTACAGCGTTTTCAAACGCCGCGCCACTTCCTCAGCGTTATCGCGGCTGTTGAATGCAGAAAGACGGAAATAGCCTTCCCCTTGCGCCCCGAAACCAGCGCCCGGCGTAACAACCACGTTAATCTGGCGCAGCATTGTGTCGAACATCTCCCAGCTTGTGAGGCCACGCGGCGTTTTGATCCAGATGTATGGCGCGTTTATTCCTCCGAAAACCTCAAGACTGGAATCGACTGCGGCAGCACGCAGAAGTTTGGCGTTTGTCATGTAGTGATCGATCAGCGCGCCGACTTGTTTACGGCCCTCTGCGGAATACAACGCTTCGGCGGCGCGCTGCACTGGATAAGCGACGCTGTTCGATTTGGTGCTCCAACGCCGCTGCCAAAGTGGATGCAGCGGGAGCCGGTGGTCATCGCGGGTTCGCGCAAGCACGGATTTTGGCAGTACTGTAAACCCGCACCGCACGCCGGTGAAGCCGCCGTTCTTCGAAAAGCTGCGCAATTCGATAGCGCATTGTCGCGCGCCAGGAATTTCGAAAATCGAATGTGGAATTTCGGGATCGAGAATGTACGCCTCATACGCGGCATCGAAAAGGAGAAGCGCACCGTGTTGCAGCGCGTACTCGACCCAGCGCGAGAGCTGCGCACGCGACGCCACCGCTCCGGTCGGATTGTTGGGAAAACAAAGGTAAACGAGATCGACATGTTCGTTTGGGGGCTCCGGCACGAACTTATTTTTGTCTGTGCAAGGCAGGTAATTGATCCCCTCGTAGCTGCCATTTTTTCGCACCGGACCTGTGTGGCCGACCATCACGTTCGTGTCCACATAGACGGGATACACCGGATCTGGGATCGCGACCTTGTTTTGGCCGCCAAGGATATCAAGAATATAACCGCAATCGCATTTTGATCCGTCGGAAACAAAAATTTCGTCGTCGGCAATCTCAATGGCCCGGTCGCGGTAGTCGCGCTGCCCGATGGTTGATCGGAGAAATTCGTAACCCTGTTCTGGGCCATAGCCGCGGAATGTCTCCCGATGACCAAGTTCTTCGGCGGCGAGCTTCATTGCTTCAATTGCTGCGCGCGGAAGCGGCTCGGTGACGTCGCCGATGCCACAGCGAATCAACCGCTGGGCGGCTTCAGGATGTGCCTCACAGAATTCGCGCACACGTCGCGCCACCTCTGGAAACAAATAGCCGGCCTGAAGCTTGAGATAATGTTCGTTGAGATAAGCCATCGTGATAAGGACTGCGTGCTGGCGCCGTCCAAACGCCGCAGACGCGGCGTCCCTACCAAATCCCAGCGACGGCGATTCTCAATAGTTTTTCGCAACCGCGTCCCAGTTCAGGACGTTCCACCATGCTTTGAGGTAGTCGGCCCGGCGGTTCTGATATTTCAGGTAATAGGCGTGCTCCCACACATCCACGCCGAGGACAGGCGTATTTCCGTCCATCAAAGGACTGTCTTGATTTGGTGTAGAAATGATTTCGAGACTTCCATTCTTATTCTGGATCAGCCACGCCCAGCCGCTGCCAAAACGGCCGACACCGGCAGCACTGAGTTTTTCCTTGAACTGATCGAAGCTGCCAAACGCGGATTTGATGTCATCGGCAAGCTTGCCTTTGGGTTCACCACCGGCGTTCGGCCCCATGATTTTCCAAAAGAATGAGTGATTAGCGTGGCCGCCGCCGTTGTTGCGCACTACTGTGCGAATGTCTTGCGGGACGCCATTGAGGTCGCTGATCAAGTCTTCCACTGTTTTCTTCTCGAGATCGGCTTGCCCTTGGTCGCTTTGTTCAGGTTATCAACGTAAGCCTGGTGATGCTTGGTATAATGGATTTCCATCGTGCGCGCATCGATGTGCGGCTCCAAGGCATCATACGCATAAGGTAATTTGGGTAGTTCGTAAGCCATAATAGTTACTGTTAGATCGGATTACGCTGAAGGACAGGTTTTATTTTTGCACGGAAACAAAGCTCGGTTGCCATCGCCTCGTGCGGGTACCGCTTCCAAGAACAGACGGGCCACAGGCCCGTGGCTACAAGCTTTACTTGCAGTGATAAAAGCCGCGGTGGCGACCTAACCCCGTGCGATAATTCACATACGTCGCCAAAGCTAGCAGCGGGAAATTCTGGCGGTACATGTCGTACTTCAAATAAAACGTGCGCGGAAAACCGGTACCGGTGATTTGCTCTTCGTCCCACGAGCCGTCTGGTTTTTGCGAACGCAGAAGGTAACGCAAACCGCGCTGAACGCTCGGCCGATCCAAATCCCCGCAGGCGCAGATGCCCATGATCGCCCAGGCTGTTTGCGATGCGGTGCTTGGGCCGATGCCTTTGGTGGATGGATTTTCGTACGTGCCACACGTTTCGCCCCAGCCGCCGTCGCTGTTTTGGCAGCTTTCGAGCCAATCACGTCCGCGCAGAATCCAGTCCTGAGTCATGTCTTCACCGATCGCCGACAACCCGCGCAGCACCTGCCATGTGCCATAAATGTAATTCACTCCCCATCGTCCGTACCACGACCCGTCGTCATTCTGGGTAGCGATCAAATATTTGATCGCGTCTCGGACGCACTCGGTGTTGCGATCAAAGCCAATGTAGCCAAGCAGTTCCAGAGTGCGCGCGGTCAGATCGCTGCAGGTCGGATCGAGAATGGCGTTGTGATCTGCAAACGGCATGTCTTCGAGCCACGGCGTCGTCACGTTCTTGTCGAACGCTGCCCAGCCGCCGTCGTGGCATTGGAAGCTGAGCTGCCATCCCAGCGCGCGACGAAACAGTTCGTTGAGCGATTGCCTGTCTTTCGGCTGAACCAATCTCAATGCCATCAACACCATGGCCGTGTCGTCCGTGTCCGGGTAATACACATTGTTGTACTCGAATGCCCAGCCACTGGCTTCGGGGTACGAATTGTTTACGGCCCAATCGCCACGGATGCGCACTTCCTTATTGACGAGCCAGTCAGCCGCTTTTTGCAGAGCGGGATGCTCGGGCGGAACCCCGGAATCTGCGAGTGAAATGATCGTGATCGCAGTGTCCCAAACCGGAGACAGACACGGCTGAATGCGAAAATCTCTCGGGTCGTCAACGAACAATCCAGCAAAATCCTTTTCCGCTTTGGCGTAGACTGGATTTCGTTTCGAATATCCAAGCGCGCGCAGCGCAATCAAACAATTCAACATTGCGGGATAAACCGCGGCAAGACCATCGCTACCCTCGCCGATGCGTTCGAGCATCCAACGCTCCGCTGCTTCCAACGCCCGCAGCCTCAGTAATCCAAGACGAAGCGGCTGCAGGAATTTCAAAGTATCGTCGAGGCGGAGGAAAAAATTGCGCCACGTCCAGAACTTCTCGCTGCGCGGCAGTCGCAAATCGGCTTGCTCGGTGCCCAGAGGATAGAGCTCGTGCAGCTGTTTTTCGCCCGGCAGAACTCGGGTCGGTTTGAAATGGTTGATAATGGACAGCGGCAGGAGCATTGCGCGACTCCACGACGACATTTTGTATATGTGAAATGGCGCCCAGCCTGGCAGGAGCACCATCTCCACCGGGATTGCCGGCAAATATTTCCAGGGAAAAACACCAAGCAGTGCGAGGTAAAGCTTGCTGAATGTGTTCATCTGTGGGATGCCGCCAAGGCGCATGATGGTTGCGCGCGCCTCCTGCATAAACGGCGCATCGACGGAACAACCGGAAAGTTTCAGCGCGAAATAAGCCTTCACGGACGCGTTAATCTCGCTCGGCCCACCGTGATAGATGTTCCAGCCACCTTCCGGCAATTGGCGCTTGAGAATATGACGGACACAACAGCGCTGCAGTTGCGCGTCTACTTCGCCGCACCAGTGCATGAACACGACGTAATCGGAACACAACGTGCTATCGACGAGCAACTCGCCGCACCAATGCCCGTCGGCCTTTTGCTGCCCCAAGAGATTCTCCTGGGCCCGCGCAATCGCACGCGCAATTTCTTCGTCCGCCGTCGCGTAGGATTCGAATGTCTCCGGCGCGCTTGGCAGCACGATCAGTTGGTTCGAATATTCCGGCATCTCGATCCTTCAGGAGGCTTTCGCGGTTACTTCTGCCCGCTTGCCCGTGAGATGACCATTTCCAGAACTGACACCGTTATAGGCGAGAACCTCACTGCCACGGCCTGCAGCCTTCGGCTTTGCACCGAAATTGAACTTGATATTTTTCCAAGTGTCGCCGCGCTGAGCCTGTAAACCGAGCGTTGCAGTGGGCTCATAGCCGCAGTGCACCATACAATTTTCGCAACGGCTATCGCGCGCAACGCCATTGACCACCCCATAGCGGTCCCACTGCGTTTGCTCCAGCAGCTCCGCATAGCTCGAGTAATGGCCGTCGGTCATTAGATAGCACGGCGCCTTCCAACCACGAATGTTTCGGGTTGGAATTGCCCACGCCGAACACGTCAGATCTCGTTTTCCCGCGAGGAATTCAAAATAAATCGGCGTTCCGAAAAACGTGTATTGATTCATCCATCTCTCGATTCTTCGGAATTTCTCGACGGTCATGGATCGGGTGAGGAAGAAATCTTCCGGTCTCAAATCCAGTCGTTTGATCATGTCTCGCTTGGCTGCGTCGTAATCGTAGCCCGGAGTGATGGTATGTCCGTCCACGCCAAGATCGGCAAGGTAATCGAACATCTGTTCGATCTCCTGCATATCGGTTTCTTTATAGATCGTTGTATTCGTCGCGACCTGATACCCGAGCAATTTCGCCATTTTGATCGCCAGAATGCATTCCTTGAAAACGCCCTCGCGTTCCACAATCAGGTCGTGCGTTCGCTCCAAACCATCGAGGTGTACATTCCAGTACATCCATTTGCTTGGCCCGATCGTTGGCTTTGCCGGATCTTTGGGGCCCTTGTGGATTTCCGTCGACCTCTTTTTCGGAAATCAATCCACGATCGAGGAGCACGCCGACCTTCTCCGCCAGTTTTTGGCCGCTGCCGTTTTGAGCCTTGCTCAGTTCGTTCGCCATCCACTCGCGCATTTTCTTCCGCATGAACATCGCGTTGGTGCAGATGTAAACGATTCGCTTCTGCACGAGCAGCCCTTCGACCAGCGCTTCGATCTGCGGATAGATCAGCGGTTCCCCGCCGCAGATTGAAACCATCGGCGCGTTGCACTCTTCCGCGGCCGCCAGGCAGTCGTCCAAGCTCATCATGTCCTTGAGCGAGGTGGAGTATTCGCGAATCCGGCCGCAACCCGTGCACGTGAGGTTACAGGTATGCAAAGGCTCGAGCTGAAGCACGGTGGCAAATTTCTTCGTGCCACGCAGCTTATGTCCGATCACGTAGGCAGCGATTTTCGCTGTGAGCGGAAGAGGAAATCTCATAAAAGCGAGGAGTTTAACGAGAGGCACCTGGGGTGTCAATGAACCGGCCCCGTTTGTTACTGTGAATCGGCGTGCAGCAGACGTTTGGATTTACGCGAAGACCTTACGGCATTTGCAGCCAACGGCAAAATAAACCTGCGACTACGACGAGTTTCCGTGGTTTAATAGTCGCACATGAGAGTCTAAATCAAATCAAGGAGTTAAGCGTATGAAACGATTTTTCGTAGCAGCAGTTGCCGTTGGGCTACTCGGCTGCGCAAACCAACCCGCGCCTCCGGCGGGACCGACTGTAACAGGGGCTTATCCTTACTCCCGGTATGCGACCACAGGGGTAGTGTGGGGCTATCGCGCCCCCACATATCGAGATTGGACTACGGCCCAATTACAGGAGCGGCGCCTCCAACTCTACGGGATGAACCCGCTAACCCAGACTCGCGAGGGAGTACCCGCCTATATCTATCACGGGCAGCCGATGCCTTCGCAAGATGAGATCAAGGCGATCGAAGTTGAGCTGAATTGGCGTTATCAGCACGGTGACAAAACCGCTGAATTGAAAGAATTCTGGCCCGACGTCCGACGACACCTTGCCACCGGCGGTCGTTTTGACACCGGCATGTAAAGCGGAACCAACCCTTTGGCGCCACGCGCCGGGCGAAGACCGGAGCGTTCATATCATCTAAAATTCGCATCGCTAGCGTTGCTTTACACGCCGTGCCAACCCCGTCGGATCAGGCTCACTGCGATGGCGGCCAGAAGGAGCGCCACTATTTTTGATACGCCACGCAATCCCTGTCTGCCCATCCAGTGCGCTACCAGATCGGCATTCCAGAAGGCGATCGCAACCAGGGCCAGATTTACCAGAAGCGAGATCAGCGTAAACACCAGGCCCACCGTATCGACCAGAATTAGCAGCGCCGTCAGTAGC
The DNA here is from genome assembly GCA_963776065.1 of uncultured Verrucomicrobiae bacterium. GTDB lineage: Bacteria > Verrucomicrobiota > Verrucomicrobiia > Chthoniobacterales > UBA10450 > Udaeobacter. The sequence continues at coordinate 216,049 of CAVZLJ010000005.1, forward strand.
GCAGGACCGGCTATCAAAGGCATTCCGAGCGGGACAACGCCGAAGTCATTGCTGGGTTCACGATCGGCTGGCGCGAGATTGAGTAGTTCTCGTCCCGCCAGCCCAAGCAAAATCAGACCACCCGCGACCTGAAAATCCGCCACGGTAATTCCGAGCGCGGTAAAAATAACTTTCCCGAGAAATACAAAACCAACCGAAACGAACAGCGCCGTGAAGATCCCAATGGAGCCTTCGCGGTGCCGCTGTTCGCGCGAAGCGTTCCCGGCCAGACCCATAAACATTGCCACCAGCCCAATAGGGTCGATCGCAACAAAAATCGGAATAAAGGCGACGAAAAATTTGTGGACCATGCTTCTAAGCGTTTCCCTGAAATCCCGCTTCTCGCCGCAGATGAGCAAAAATGGAACACAGATTCATCAAAATTCCTTCTGCGGTGTCTCAGAATTCGTGTAAATCTCTGTCCGATTCAGGTCTTTCACTCTTTATGTCAAACATTTTGAAAAAAGCTCTATTTCTTTACCCATTACTGTTTTTGGCAGTTTCGAACTCAACTTTTTCCGCCGCCGAATTGAAAACCGCAGATGATTTTCGCGCCGCCGCGGCGAAGGCCAATGCTCTGCTGACCATCCCGGATTGGGAGCAAACGCCGGAAGCGGTCGAGGCTTCAATGAAAAAGGCGATCGCGAACGCGAACGCCGCGCTCGATCAAATCGGTGCTCAAGATTTGGGCAAGGTCACTTTTAAGAGCACCGTGGTCGCGCTGGATGATGTTACTTATCAGGCGAGTCTCGCGGCAAACAAGGCCACGATCATCAAGGAAACGAACACAAATCCCGCGATGCGCACTGCAGCAGAGAACGCCGTGAAAGCGTTTCAGGACTGGGCGGTCGGCGTTGACTATCGCGAAGACGTTTACAAGGCCATTAAAGCTTTTGCCGATACGCATCCAAAGCTCACTGGCGAGGACGAAAAGCTTCTCAAGGAAACATTGCGCGATTATCGCCGCGCCGGCTTGGAGTTGGCGCCTGACCGGCGGAAGGAAGTCGAACAACTGCGCAAGGAATTGTCAAAGCTGGGGACGGACTTCGATACCAACATCGTTAAGGCCATCGCTCCAGTTATGTTCACGAAGTCGGATCTCGACGGCCTTCCGGAAAGTTTCTTCGCCTCTCCCGGCATCAAAACCGGCGACGACGTTTACACAGTCATGGCGAACGTCACGTGGCAGTTTAATACCGTCGAGGAAAACGCGAAGAGCGAACGCACGCGCAAACAACTTTATCTCGTTCGCGAAACGCTGGCTAAAGACAATGTCTCCGTTCTGAACCAGATGCTTACCCTGCGGAACAAGATCGCGCTGCGGCTGGGCTACAAGTCGTGGGACGATTACCAGACGGAAGTCAAAATGGCCAAGACCGGTGCCAACGCCGAAAAATATATCAACGACTTGGTGAGTGGAATTCAACCGAAGTTCGACAGCGAAGTAGCGGAACTCCAAAAGTTGAAAGCGGCCGATACGAACGATCCGAAGGCCAAAATCGAGGTATGGGACTGGCGCTATTACAGCAACCAGCGAGACAAACAAAAATACGACGTCGATAAGGAAGCGCTGCGCGTGTATTTCCCATTCCAAAAGGTGCTGGACGGTATGTTCAACATCTACCAGGGCATTTTCGGCTTGAAATTCGAAAAGATCGCCGCGCCTTACAAATGGGTTGATGATCTCCAGCTTTATCTCGTCACCGATTCCGCTACGGGCGAGCCGCTCGGGATGTTCTATCTCGATATGTTTCCTCGCGAAGGGAAATTCAATCACTTTGCGCAATTCGACATCATCAGCGGCAAACTGTTGCCGAACGGAAAATACCAGCGGCCAACTGTCGCTTTACTTTGCAATTTTCCGCCCCCTGTCGGCGACGCCCCCTCACTGATGACACACCAGGACGTGGAGACTTTGTTCCACGAATTCGGGCATGCGCTGCATTCCATCGTTACTCGCGCCAAGTACGGCCGATTCGCGGGAACGCATGTTCCAGGTGATTTTGTCGAGGCGCCTTCGCAGATGCTTCAAAATTGGGTGTGGGACAAGAAGGTACTCGACACCTTCGCCGGTGATTACCGCGATCCGTCAAAAAAGATTCCAGCAGATATCGTCAAAAAGCTGAACGACGCCAAGCTGGCAAACGCCGGTATTTTTTATCGGCGCCAATTCGCGTTTGCCTCGCTAGATCTTGCTCTGCACGACCCGCATCCTGAAGACATGCCGTATGATTCCGTCGCGATATCGAATCCGATCTTGGAAAAAGTTTTTCTGCCAATCGATCCGAGCACAACGTTTGTTTCCTATTTTGGACATCTAAACGGATACGATGCCGGTTACTATGGCTACGCCTGGGCAGACGCGATTGCCGCCGATATGGCAACCGTTTTCGAAAAGGCAAAGGACGGCTACCTCGATAAACAAGCCGGCATGAAATTGCGCCGCGAAATTTACGAACCCGGCGATTCGCGCGAAGTCAACGAGTCCACCGAGAAATTCCTGGGCCGCAAACAATCGATCGAACCGTTTCTGAGAAAAATCGGCATCGGCACGCAGGAAAAACAAGCCGGGGCCCAAGAGAAGAAGAAAGCTCCTGCCGGAACATCACAACAAATTCGATAATAGTTTGGCGATGGGATGAACATGGATGCACAGCACTTGCACTACGCTGAATTAGATGGTTGAATCAGCACTCGCAGTTCTCGACATCTGAATGGGCTCGCTAAAAAAACGAAGAAAAGCAAAAATTGCCAAACACAAGCGCCGTAAACGCATGAAGGCGCATCGGCATAAGAAGCGCCTGCGCTACAAGCTCTAGTCACAAGTGCTGGAGAACGCGATCTTGTGGTCGATCTGTCGGAGAACATCTCCGTCTCGAGTGATGGGGTAACGGAGTATCGGAGGGTCTGATGAATCGCCGAAATCCGAAGCTTCACATTACTCACTGCTCCATCGTTCCATCGCAAGGGCCTGCCGGTTTGCCGAATACGCGCCAGAAAGATAAGATTAAGCGTGAGGGAGCAGAATAGGTTCTGGCTTGGATGCGGCTGCTGGAAGGTCATTGTCTGGGTTAGCTTTTTGATTGTGGCGGTCGTTGCAGACGCTCAGGTGCCCGGATCTTCCCCCACCAGAATTCATCGTGCCCATCCGGCAAAATCGACCGGGCGCCAGGATGATTCGGTTACCTCGAAGCCGGCTTCAGACCTTGCGTTGCGCTCGCAGGGCGCGCACAAAGCGGATGCACTCGCGCATTTCGTTGAAGGAATGGGATTCGAAGAGAACGGCGAGATGGAGCGTGCGCTGGAAGCGTATCGCAAAGTGCTCAATGTCGATCCGGGCCAGTCAGAGCTCGCCTCGCGTGTGGCCGGCTTGCTGATACAGCAGGATGATTTTCCGCAGGCAATCGACGTGCTCAAAGACGCAATCAAGGCAAACCCGAATAACGCCGAGCCGTATCAGCAACTCGCTTTTATCTACACCAGGTATCTGAAGAAAACGGACCAGGCGATTGACTATGCAAATCGTGCCATCGCTCTGAATCCCGGAGACGTGGAAGGTTACCAGCGGCTCGTCGAAATCGAACTCGCAGCGGGACAAGAGAGAAGGGCTCTCGAGGCTCTGGATCGAGCTTTCAATGTTCGCAGTAGCAATCCGAATTTCTGGCTGCGCCTTGGAAAACTTTATGTGGCCATTCTTTTCAAGTCCGATTCACAGCCAAAGCCGGACGAACTGAAAAAGACTAACGAGATTTTTAAAAAAGCTGCCGAAAGTGCCGGCGATGACCCCGACATTCTCAAGGAAGTAGCTGACTACTACGCGGCTTCGCAGCAACTCAAGGAAGCCATCCCGCTTTATCTTCGCGTTCTAGAACTGCAACCGGACGACGCAAACGCCCGAGAGAAACTGGCGACCGGTTTTGTCCTGACAAATCAGAGAGACAAAGCGGTTGAAATGCTCGAGCAAATCATCAAGGAGCATCCCGAAAAATATCAGCCGTACGATTTACTTGCTCAGGTGCTCGATGAGGAAGCGCGATCGCTGCAGCGTGCGAATCACATCGAGGAAGCGAAAACGAAGTTCGCCAAGGTAGCTGCCAACTATGAGCAAAGCCTTTTGATTAATCCAAACCACGCCGGGACATACGTCCGTCTGGCTGAGTTGCTTCTCGGCCCATTAAAGGATGCCGACCGCGCAGTGAAATTGCTGGGTGAAGCGCGGCGCCGATTTCCTGGCGCCCCGGAGATCGTCTATTACCTGGCGATCGCTCAACGGGAAGCGAAGCAAAGCCAGCAAGCAGTGGCCACTTTTGAGGAAGCGCTGCACGAAGCTCAGCCGGAGGAAGACGATGACCTGGTGAACGCGAAGTTTTACTTCAATTATGGAGCGGCTGCCGAACAGGCTGGGTTGTACGACAAAGCGGCTGATTTGCTTCGTAAATCGATTGCGCTCGATCCCGAAAACTCGGCGGAGTCCTGCAATTACCTGGGCTATATGTGGGCCGATCACAACATGAATCTGGATGAAGCTGAGTTGATGATCAGACGCGCCTTGGAAAACGAACCCAACAATGCGTCGTACCTGGATAGCCTCGGCTGGGTCGAATTTCGAAAGGGTAAGTTCGATCAAGCCTTGAGCGACCTGCTCCGCGCGGCCAAGACTGCAGAGCACGAGGACCCGGTGGTGTTTGAACATATTGGCGACACTTATTTGAAATTGAATCGGAGCCGGGATGCGTTGGAAGCCTGGCAAAAAGCGCTTGCGCTCGATCCAAAAAATAAAAACCTCGCAGACAAGATCCAAACTACCAAGAAGACCATCGGAAAGGACTTACCGGTAAAGACCAATCCGACCTAACGAGTGCATCAACGTTGGACGTTGAGGCCTGAAATGAAGCAATACCCCACGCCCTGGCAACGCAAGATGATGTGGGCGGCGCTGACTGCCTTCTTCGTGGTGGTTCTGGTGGTCATCCTTGCCGCAGTTATCTGGACCGGGGCAAACATCATTAGTTTCCTCCAGCCGATTCTCATCCCGGTGGCGATCGCAGTGATTCTTACTTACCTGCTCGATCCGTTGGTGACGAAAATGTCGCGCGGATCGCTTACTCGTACCAAGGCAATCGCGCTGCTTTTCGCCATTACGTTTTTTGCATTGGGCGGATTGGCAGCCTGGCTCGTTCCGACGATCTCAGTTCAGAGCGCAAACTTTGCCAGGCAAATCCCCTCCTACACCGAACAGGCGCGAGATTACATCGTCGATCTTATTTATCGGTTTGACAAAACATTCGGCCTTCTCGGCGCAGGACACGCGAAATCTGCATCCAAAAATCTTACAAACCTGCTGATCGGACCAGGTCCGTCTGCTTCTCCCCACCGGCAATCCGCGTCAACTCCTGTCGCCGCGCCGCAAGGCACTGCGCCCGCGAGTGAAGTAATTGCACCGAGCCAACCGAAGCTGAGCACTGCCGAACGCCAACGAATTCAAGCCTACGTCGAAGAACAAATGCCGAAGTTGCAGGACGCGCTCCCCACCTTGCTGGGAAAACTGTGGGACATCTTGAAGAAAAGTATCGGCGGATTTCTCGGTGTGACTGGTTTCCTGCTGAGTCTTATTCTTGTCCCGGTCTATTTGTTTTTTCTGCTGAAAGAAAAGCCGCGGATTGAACAGAGATGGACAGACTACCTGCCGTTACGCGCATCGCCGCTGAAGAACGAAGTGGCGGATGTCATATTGCAAATCAACTCGTACGTTGTCGCGTACTTCCGTGGTCAATTACTTGTCTGCCTGGTGGATGGCATTCTCATTGGCACGGCGCTCACAATATTCGGACTGAACTTCGCGGCAGTGATCGGCGTAATGGTAGTTGTGCTCACGATGATTCCGTACATCGGGATCATTATTTGCTGGGTGCCGGCCGTTCTCATCGCTGCGTTCCAATGGGGCGATTGGATGCATCCAATCATCGTGACGGTCATTTTCATCGTTATACAGAATCTGGAGGGGCTCTTTTATGCGCCGCGCATCGTCGGAAACTATGTGGGCTTACATCCGATGACCGTGATCGTATCGATTTTTGTCTGGGGCCTGATCATAGGCGGAGTCATCGGGCCACTGCTTGCTGTGCCGCTTACTGCCACACTGAAGGTGCTTTTTGGGCGTTACGTTTGGGGCCGGCGTTTGCGGGAACAGCCTCTGCCGCTCGAAACGGCTATCACATCTGAGCAAATTGAACTGCCAACTCATCGTTAGCGCAATCACCACCGTGCATGAAAGGGAGAAATGGATCGACTGGCGTCGAGACAACGCGGATATTCTCGGAGCAAGTCAAACACCGCGAGCATCGACGAAGCCGGCAGACGTTTGGCGCCGCGAAATCGTTGTTGCTGCGGCAACTCCGTCCGACTCGTGTTGCACTTGCAGTTGCCGTATTGGCAATCGTCTTTTTGCTGGGCGCCTTTCTCGTCAGTTACAATTCAAAACTGTATCGGAACTGGCGTGAAAACCGTTTGTTGGAGCGGGCAACCGCACTGCTGCGGGAAGGACAACTCAGCAAGGCAGCGCAAATGGCGCAAGAGCTCCTGGCGCGGAATCCGGATTCTCTCCAGACGTTGTCGATCCTCGCGGACACAGCGGAGAAGCAAAATCTTGAAGACGCCGTTTCGTGGCGTGAGCGCATAGCGCGATTGCGACCAAATGATGGCGAGAGCCAGCTCAACTACGCTTCCGCTGCGCTTCGGTTTGGGAAGCTCGATCTTGCGCGGGAAGCGCTCAATCGAGTCTTGGCGAGAGATCGCGACAGCGCAGCTTTTCATGTGGTTGCAGGCTGGCTGGCGCGTGCGGAAGGGAATTTTGCCGAGCAGGAGGAACAATTTGCAGCTGCGATAAAGAGAGAACCGAACAATGACCTCTATCAGTTTAATCTCGCCGCACTGCAAATTCGTTCCAAAGAGGCTGAAAAGAGCAAGAGCGCCAGGGATGTGCTCCAACGGCTTGGCAAAATAGCTCCGTACCGGACGGGTGCCCTGCGCGCCTTGCTCAATGATGCCGTGGAACGCCATGACCTCACCGCCGCGGATGGTTTTGCGCAACAGCTCCAAATGTCGCCGGATGTCACGTTCGGCGATTATCTGCTTTGCCTGAATTTTTACCGCAAGCTTGACGAGAAAAAATTCCGGTTGCTCCTCGACAGAGTGAAACCATTTGCGGCACGAAATGCCTCCGATCTCGCGGCGCTCATCGAGTGGATGAATCAAAATGGAGTCGCTGGGGACGCTGTGAAGTGGATCGAGAAGCTGCCGGCAGCACAACTGAATTCGCCGCCTGCCTCTGTCGCCGTGGCGGACGCGTACGCGACAGCAAAAAATTGGTCGAGGCTGAGACGATGGACACGGACAGGGCCCTGGGGCGACGCCGAATACCTGAGACTGGCATTCGAGGCGATTGCCGTCCGGCACTTGCGTTCCGGCAATGGAACAACCGCGAACTCAGATTTCGAAACGCTCTGGCAGAGTGCTAGCGAATGGTCGAAAGACGAGCCGGAACGCGACCTTACGCTTGCCCGACTTGCCACGAAATGGCGACTGGAGAGTCAGGCCGAAGAACTCTGGTTAGGGCTTGAAGACAATCCGGCAACGCGTCGTGAGGCTCTCGACAGTCTTCGCCAGCTGTTTCGCGCAAATAGCGAAACTACCAAACTGTACGAGGTTCTCCAACGCCTTCATGAGAGTTCGCCTAACGAGGCGACGATCACAGCCGACCTCGCGCGGCTTGGCCTCAATCTTGACCAAAATACTGAACGTTCGCATCAATTCGCAAAAGAGGCGTACGATCGCGCGCCGAGCGACATCAATTGTGCCGTGACATACTCATTTTCGTTACATCGCCTTGGCAGAAACGCAGAGGCTCTTGGTATTATCCAACGTTTGCCGCCCGATGAGTTGCATGATCCGCAGGCAGCCGTTTATGCCGCGTTGGTTTTGGTCGAGGCTGGCCGACTCGACGCAGCCAAGGAGGACATCGCAGCCGCCGAGGCTGGCAACCTTTATCCGGAGGAAAAGAGGTTGCTCGAAGAAGCCAAAACCAGGCTCGTCACCGCGTCAGTAACTCCATCGCCAGCACATCAGAAAACGCCTCCATCGCTAAAGCCAGTGCAGTGAGTACAGCGTAGCGACTACTGCAATCGCTCTTTCTTCCCAATTACATCTGTCCAAGCCGCGATGCCTTCTGCGTTCATCTGAATGCGTTCTCTAAACGTGCATCGCGGAATCCCTGGTCCTGTACGCCCCAAGTATTGTTAAGAAAGCAGTGTTCCGCGAAATGACCGCTCCCGTCCGAGCGTTTTCGCTTCGTTCCGAAGCCGTGCAATCAATTCCTCGATAACCGGGAGCGGGATTCGATCGCGTTTCCCGAGGTAAATGTAGCCGAACACAGGGATACCGCTTCGATAACGCGCCAAGCCTCCACATCGGCGCGAGATTGCGTGGGTAAAATACAACGCACAGTTTTAATTGCGTCGAAAGTCACTTCCCGAAATGGAACTTTGACGTTCTCCCCGGCGATGGCGCGCCAATCGCCGCTGTAGCGTCAGCGAATGGCGCAAATCGAAACCTTCGCAACATCACTGTTGAAGAGTCGTGAGAAATCCTTCCCTGTGCATCATCAACCCACACATGCGATTCGAGTGACAGTGGCGGAAACATATTTTGCATCCGACAGAGGAAATTTCCGCACTTCGATCGTCACTTTCTGTATTGGAAAGGCTTTCAGCAAATGTAGTGCGAGACGATCGGCCAGCGTTTCGATGAGATTCAGTGACTGATCGCGAACAAAATTCTGTGTTTCCTCCGCCACCGCTGAATAGTTCACGGTCTGTTCGATGTTGTCGGCCAGATCGCCTGTCTTTTCGTACGGCCACAACGAAATATTCATCGTCATCCTTTGTGGATTCGCGCGTTCTTCCTCCGGAACTCCAATGCGAGTTAAAACTTCAAGTTGCTCGATATGAATTTCGTCCGGGACTTGGTGTAATTTGGTGGGCATTAAGCAACATTACCGCCGTGCTGCGTCGAGCAACACACGTTTGAACCGGACTACTTAGAACTACTTCGGCGCGAGCGAAGCGACGATTTTCTCAAAGCGCGGGTCGTCTCGCAGCGGATCCCAGTTCGGGTGCAAACGCAATTCACCATAGCTTAAAAAACCGGGAATTTTCGCCGCAACGCTTAACTGTTCCAAGGCCAGATCCTTCTCGCCGCTCCACGCATATATGAGCGCCAAATTTTTCAGCAACATAGCGCCCATGATTGAATCTTTTGTTACCGGTAAAAGCTCGACCGCGCGGCGGCCTTCGCGAATTGCGTCCTCTTTGTGGCCGAGGGCCGCGTCAGCCATTCCCAGCACGCAGAGCCCCTCGGCATAATCAGGCTGGTCCGCAACCAGTTTGGCGGCTTCAGTTCGGGCGCTGGTAAAAGCGGCGTGCGCAGCCGCGTTATCACCGCGCAGCCGAGCGACAACGCCTTCGCACCAGGCCCGCGGAAATGGAATCCGGTCATCGTGACATCCGGCGATTGGCAGAACGGCCAGGGCGCGAGTCGCGCCATCGACGTCGCGTTCGCACAGCGATTCTTCAAGCCAAAGTTGAGCTATGTTTTTACCTTCGCGCGGATTTTCAGCCACGATAGTTTCTATTGTCGAGCGCAGTGGGCGCGGATTAGCGTGCCAGTAGAGCTCCATTGCCGCGCGAAACGCTCGGGTGTTGGAGTCTTTGGGGGCGACCGCGATTGCGCGATCCAGAATGCGCTCGGCATCTGCATACCGACGCACCCAGAGATAACTATTAGCGAGTTGCTGAAGCACGTCGGCGTTTCTCGGGTCCAGCTCGGCAGCGCGTTCAAGATTGTTGGCCGATTCAGTCCAGCGCCCCTGACGCCGATCGATATAACCAGCTAAAACAAAAACGATCGACTCGTTAGGCAAGCTCTTCTGTGCCAGACTAAGTTCCCTGCGGGCGCGGTCGTAATCGAGATAGCCCCAATACAAATGCCTGGCCAGCGCGAGATGTGCTTCGCCTGAATTTGGGCGCAGGCGGGTGAGTGATTTGATCGCCGCGTCGGCGAGGCCCAACCGCACAGGGGTGTGATCAATGCCGCCGAAATAGAGTTGATCATGTGCCAAGGCGAGTTGGTAATAGGCAAGCGAAAAGTTTGCATCGCGTTCGATTGCCTCGTTCAGCAGGCGCACGGCGTCCGACAGACTCTCCAGTTGAGGCGTACTAAAGCCCGAGGCGGTGATGAGCGTTTTGGCATGAATGTACAAATCGTACGCTGCCAGATCAGCCGTTGGTTTTTGCCCAATTGCCGCTTTTTCGCTTGGAGAGATCTCGGCTTGAAGCTGCGCGACGATTTTTCCAGCCACTTCACTTTCGATTGCGAACACGTCCGCAATATCGCGGTCGTACCGTTCGGCCCAAATTTGGCTGTCGGTACGCGCATCGATCAACTGTGCGTTGACGCGCACCCGCCCCCCAGCACGTTGGACGGTACCTTCCAACACATGCGCGACGCCGAGCGCCTTTGCGATCTCGCGCAGATTACGCGAGGCACTGCTCTTGTACTGCAATGTCGAAGTGCGACTAATGACCTTCAGATCAGCAACTTTGGCCAATCCCGTGAGGATTTCGTCCTGAACCCCGTCCGCGAAGTAAGTGTTTTCCTTTTGAGCGCTCAGATTCTCGAATGGAAGAACTGCGATACTCTTTTCGGGAATGGCGGCCCAAGCGCCGGTTTTCGCCCACTTAGCAGGCGATATGATGTCCCATAGCAGGGCTCGATCCGAAAGCAGCAGCGAACCGATGAGCAGAGCTACCGCCGACCCGACCAACGCGACAACCAGAGCCATCCTTGGCCGGCGCCTCGTGATAACCGGACGAACGACGTCGGACGTTTGCTTCGGTCTTCGGCTCTGCAGTTTCTCGGGGACCTGTGGATTCCCGAGACCATCCTTGTAAAGATTGAACACGTGGAGACGCAGCCCATGTTTCACTTCGCACTCGCCCAAGTCGTGGAGATAAGCCCGCCAGTGGCCAACTTCAGCCAAATCTTCGGCAATATGAGCCGACAAAAGAATGTGTCCCGCATCGCCGCAATCAAGAACCCGCTGGGCGACATTGATTCCCGAACCGGCGATATTGGTTTTCTCGTTAACATCGACGATTCGATTGACTGGACCGCTATGGATTCCCATCCGTAATTGAATCCGCGGACGACTTTGCAAGGCTCGGCTGATTTCGAGCGCACACCGCACCGGTTCTTCCGGACTTGAGAAGAAAGCCAGCGCCATTCCATCGCCTGTTGGAACTCGGATGAGTTTGCCGTTTCGTGCCGCATTGCGGAAACATTCCGTCGCACGCACGATTTCGGTCAATTCTTTGACCAGTTGAACCTGTTCCTCCACGAGCAGTTTTGAATAGCCAACAACGTCGAGTAAGAGCAGGTGCGCGATCTCAAGCTGGAGATCAGGTTCCAGTTCTGCGGACGTGTTTGCGGCATTCACGCGTTGGCCTAATGATAATGACAGCCTGGGTCGCCGGCAACGGCGGCCTTACAACGTTACGACACAACAACCTGAGGCTGTAACGTAATCTCTTCGCCCTTTGTGCGAAACAGCCCCGGCCCAAACGCTGCCACGTTGAGGACAATCATCACCAGCGAGAAAAGGTACATTCCCATTGTAACTGCGATCGCGACGTGCATCGCGCACACGCCAAAGAGCCAAACCTTTCGTGTTCTGGTGTTCCAGATAAAGAACGGATACCCGACTTCCAACAGGCAAATAAAAATTCCCGCCAGCGGGAACAGGTATTTCCATCTCACCAGGATCTCGGGATCGATCACGTTGAACGGCGGCCGGATCAACGCGCGCCACACACTTGAGCCGTCCCACCAGCCGCTACCAAGGCATTTAGTCAAGCCGCTAAAAAAATAGATGATGCACAGGTGAAGCTGAAGGACCCGCTGCCAGAATCCCAGGAAGTGTGGATCTTTCGGTTTCAAATCCCGAAGGCGGCAGTCGAGTGAGAAACGGTCCGGCAACGGCGACAACATCAAGTAGAACAGACCAATCGTCAGGAAATTGTCCATCCCATAGGAGACGAAGCCTCCGCTTTTCGCAGCGCACAGGTGTAAGAACCAAGCCGCAATTGCAAAGAAGCGGCAGGCCGCTCCAACGAGCAGGGCGCAACCAGAAGCAAACAAACAAAGCCATGCCAGAAATAATACGTTCTCTTCACGCACGCCGAGTTGTGTCGCCAGAGCAACAAACCACCCGAGTCTCGGGACAAAATGGCTTTCCAGAGAAAGCAGTGCTTCCGCCACTTTGCGTGCAGTTCCCGAAAGTAAATAGGTCCAATCGTTTTGAAGAGAGAGGGAGTAAAACATTACCTCCAGACCAAGGCCGATCCGTAATACAGTCAGCCAACTATCCGTCTCGGCTGGAAACAAGAATTCGGGCAGTCGGGTCTTCACGGGTTGCATTTGGCTTACTGATTGTTCGTTTTGGCAGGCGCGTTCTCGAGACTGAAATCGTATGCATACAGGAACTCATACGATTCTCGTTTTCCCTCCGTGAATTCGTGTGCGGTCGGCAACTTGATCGATCCAACTATCGCGCGAACACTCTCAACGTCAGGATGCTCGCGCCAGACGGATTGCGCCAGCGCCTTCACCAAAATTTCCCGCAAAGCATCGTAAGGGGTGCGCCCGATGCTATCCAACAAGCCAGCTATACGTAATCCGGCGGCTGCGCTGTTGACCGATGGCAGTTCGTATTCCACTCGTCCGTCGGGGTAACGTAATTCGAAAACGAGCTTGTAACTGCCTGGCACGTTCGGCGCAAAGTAACCGTAACCCGTTTCAATCCCGGCGAGCTGCATGTACGTGTTGAGCGCCTCGCCCACCGGATTGGAGGCCGGCAGCTTTTGGCCGAGCGCAGCAAAAAGAGCCGTCTGCGCTTTCTGGAAACAATTCTTAAATGAAACAGGAAGAACTGTTGGTCCCTCCACGACAACCCGCAACGTGTCGCGACAGGAAACCGAAATGATTAGCAGAAAGTGCACGGTCAGCCACGTCGCGTAAACGTACTTCCACCGAAGACCCATCTAGTTTTCAGAAGCGCTCTGGATAATGGCGCTGCTCATTTTTTGAGCGCGTCGAGAACCTTAACTATGTCACCCGGATTAGGAGATTGAACCCTGTGCGAAACATTTGGATCGTTAGCAATAGACTCTCCAGACGCTATGTTTTCCGCGGCTTTGGATTTGGTGACCTTAATAGTTCTTATCTCCTCCGGACGAGGGCAATCATAATTCGAGCAATCGTTATTAAATTTGTGCCGATGGGGGTCAGCGCCGGTATTCTCCACAACACAAATGCAAATCTTCCCACCGTTGTGAAGAACCTGTGCCAATGCTTCGTCGAAGCCATGCTGATTCTTCCACTCAACGTATGTGCTGTATGTCGTTTTTGGTTGGTTACTTTTCAGGCGACCAAGCTCGACAGAGGAATTTCCAAGTCCGAAACAGGATGTTGTGTCCTTGATGAGGGGAAATGGAAGATTGCAGCAGCTGACGACCACAACTACCACGATTAAGCCGACTACAACAAACCGGAATCTTTCAGATAGGGTCTTCATAGCGAACGCAGTTTTGACTCCGTGGCGTGCAATTATCAAGCCTAAAGTTTCCCATCGCTGCGGCCACTGCGAGCTTACTTTAACCGATCAAGCGCACCAAACCGGCCTTAGGCTGGTTGCTACGGGAACTGCGCTGCGCGACGTTACTGCGCGATGAAAACGGTCTGGCGCGTTTTTGGTTATTTGAAGCGGTACCCGTGGCTGGCTGCGGGCACGCTTACGTGCGCGATCCTGGGCACGTTGATGGTGATCGTGTTTCCAAGCGTCACGAAATGGATCATCGATGACGTCGTGCGCGCCAATCGACCCGATAGATTGCTGCCATTGATCCTGGTCGCAGCTGGGGCTTTCCTGGTCCAACACGTTTTCAATTCGTTGCGAATCATTCTGAACAACACGTTCGAGCAAAAGGTCATCTTCGATCTGCGCAGCGATTTGTACTCCCACATTCAACTGCTGCCGTTGCGGTGGTTCGATAATCGCGCGACGGGCGATTTGATGACGCGTGTGATCGAGGACGTGAACTCGGTCGAGCGGGTGTTGATCGATGGAATCGAGCAAGGCGTCGTGGCGGTCCTGCAAATCGTGATCGTGCTGACGGTGATGTTTTGTTGGAACACGAAACTCGCGTTGCTTGTGCTTGTCCCGTTTCCACTGCTCATCGGGGGCGCGCTTGCATACACGCTCACCGCGCATCGACGTTATCGGCTACAGCGGCGCGCTGCATCGAATATCAATGCGCTGTTGCACGATAATCTTGCTGGAATTCGTCAGATCAAAAGTTTCGCGCGCGAACGTGAGGAACACACCCGTTTCAATCGGGCGAGCGATCAACTGCGGCATGCCACCCTGGTGGTAATGCGGACATGGGCGATTTACTCGCCGGCAATGTCGATGTTTGAAGCAATCGGCGCCGTTCTGGTGCTGGGATTTGGCAGTCACGCCGTTTTAACAGGTACGATGCAGATCGGCGATCTGGTCGCGTTTCTCCTGCTGACGGCCTTTCTGTACGATCCGATCAGTCGATTGCATCAGCTCAATCAACTGGTCCAGGCTGGCCGCGCAGCGGGCGAACGCGTCTTTGGTATTCTGGACGAAGAACCGGAACCGGGGTTTGAAGCCGGGGTCGGGAATTCCGGCGCCGCGATCCCCGATCGCGACTACACAGCGCGCATTCTTGGCGATATCCGGTATGAAAACGTCAGCTTCAGTTATGTGGAAGGACTCCCTGCCTTAAAGCACGTTTCGTTTCACGCGCCACCGGGCGCGACTGTTGCCTTGGTTGGCGCGACCGGCGCGGGGAAATCGACGCTGGTGAACTTGCTCGTGCGCTTTTACGAATTCAGCAGCGGGCAGATTTACATCGATGGCAAACCTGTTCGCGAGTATGACCTGCACACGTTGCGTGAAGCGACTGGGGTAGTGACCCAGGAAAGCTTCCTGTTCAACGGCTCGATTCGCGAAAATCTTTTAATGGGCAGACCCAATGCGACTGACGTGGAATTATGGCGCGCGGTGGATGCGGCGAATGCGCGGCAGTTCATTGAGCGTTTGCCTGACGGTTTACGGAGCGTGGTTGGCGAGCGCGGCGTAAAATTGAGCGTGGGCGAAAAGCAACGGCTTTCAATTGCACGGGCGCTCCTCAAGGACCCGCCTATTTTGATTCTTGATGAGGCAACTGCCAGTGTGGACACGGCAACAGAACGATTGATTCAACAGGCACTGGAACATCTCATGGCGAACCGCACATCGATTGTGATTGCGCACCGGCTTTCAACGATCGTGTATGCGGACCAGATTCTGGTCCTCGACCACGGCCGAATTATCGAACGCGGCACACACGAGGAATTGCTCGCGCTCGATCGCAGATATGCGCAGCTATGCCGACAGAGTTTGCTGGAGTCCTCGGCTCAGCCGGAAGTAGAATCCCGCGGGGAAAGTGTTATCTCAGAAGTGCCGGAAGCGGTAGAGGAGCGATTGCAGGTCTAACAAGTCAGCTACTATGTCGACCGGCATCCTGCTCCCAAGAGGAGTCGCAGGCTAGCAGGCCTGCTCGACGCGTTCATCCTCATGTTTACGGAGAAACCACCTTTGATTCCCCGAGGGACGACTCTCAGTTAGGGCGACGACGAGCCGGAAGTGGCAGGCGACGGTGTCGGAACAATGATCGTCTGTCCTGCCTGCAATTTACGGCCGTCTTCGATGTGGTTGGCTTGCTGTAACTCGTCCACGGTCACTTTGTACAGCTTTGCGATTGATGTGAGTGTCTCCCCGCGCGTCACAGTATGCGTGTTGCCCGCGATGGCGGGATGCAATGTAGATCCGGCGGGCGCAGCAGCGGTAGCCGGCGCCGGCGCACCTTCTCCGATGATTACACCGGGACGAACATGCGAGAGTTGTTGCTCCAACTTCAGGATTTCCTGCGAAAGCGCGTCGATTTTAGCGTTTTGTTCGTCAACCTTCTTTGCCAGAGCTTGCAGTTGCGCGGTCTCACTTGATTGCGCCTTATCTGGTGTGGGACTCTGCGCAGAGGCAATGCAGAGCGACAGAGAGCTAATCATCCAGACGATGGCGACAATTTTCATCCGAGGAAAACTTTGCCACTTGCATTTTTGTCTGACAAGCGGCTTCGCTGTATTGGGCCATTAAAATGCTCGAACCGTTCGGCCGGCATTTCATGTGGGCGTGAACGACTGAACGCTTCAATACCGCGGATGGCGCAGCTTGCGTTTCCAACTTTTGTTCGTACGTTTTTTTATGCCTGAGCGCATCCAAAAGCCGGTGGAACCGGCTCCGTGGGGACCAAAACAAGGCGATGGCGGTCAGCCGCGTTCGCCGGACATTTCGCGACCGGACACGAAGGACCTCTTAAAAAAAATGCGCAAGGTGGATCCTAACCAATCGAAGCGCTATCGTCAGCGCACGGGTCAGTAATGGACCGTTCACTGTTGGGATTTGACCAGAACTTTTCTGGCGCAGCGCACGACTTTCCTTCGCTGCTGCGAAGCAAAGGTCTGTTAGGACCGGCTGTCATCGGTACCATACCGCAAACGGAGATCCGACAACAAATGTGGCAACCAACCGAGGCGACCACGATTCTGGCATTCAAGTTTTCCGGCGGTGTTCTGGTAGCGGGCGATCGTCGGGCGACTGCGGGCAACACCGTCGTTTACGATCGCGCGGACAAAGTGTTGGAAATCGATCGACACTCGATCATGGCCATCGCCGGTGTGCCTGCGACCGCTTGGGAAATGGCGCGCGTGCTCGAGCATTCACTCCAGTATTTTCGGAGAACTCAACTGCAGGAAATGAGTGTGGATGGAAAAGTTCGAGCGCTCTCGAAACTGTTGCGTGACAATTTTGGATTCGTCATGCAAGGCGTCGGCATAGTAGTGCCGATTTTCGCGACGTACGACGGAAATTCGAAGCCGGAGGGGCGTCTCTACTTCTACGACGCGATGGGGGCGCAATTTGAAGCGACAGATTACGCAGCGACCGGGTCGGGTTCGCCGGCGGTACGCGGCATTCTTTATTACGAAAACAACTGGGGCGCGAAGCGACTCCACGAATTGAACGAAGAGGAAGCGATATCGTTGGCATTGCGCGCGCTCGACACGGCTGCTGAATCGGATACGGCGACGGCGGGCGTGGATCGCACCGGAAAGATTTATCCCGTGATAAAGATTGTGTCGCGCGAAGGCATCGCCATTTTGCCGGAGAACAAAATCGCCGCCGTGTTCAAACAAATGGTTGCATGATTGAAGAGCCATATCGTTGGGTCGAAGCGATTTCCAATCGCCGGGAGTACATCGAAGGGCAACTCGCCTCAGGTAGTCCCATCGCGGCGCTCGGATACCGCGACGGCATTCTGTTTCTTACCCTCGGCCGGACGCGCCAGAAACTTTTCGAGATCTACGATCGGATTGCTATGGGGGCGATTGGTCATCCCGGCGACATCGAACGGTTGCGAATGGCCGCGATTGAACTGGCCAGCACGGAGGGTTTCACGCGCTCCGCGGCGGATGTTTCATTGCGGCGGCTTGTACATTATTCGCTCAGTCCCGTCATGAAAAACGCGTTCGAACAGATCTATGGTCCGCCATATTTGGCGGGGATGCTTTTTGCCGAGGTGGGCGGGCGCCCGGAGGACGATCTGTTTTTACGAGTGGAATACGACGGCGAAATCGCGACAAACGGCGCAACCTATGCGCGAGCGCGGCAGGATTTTGCCGTGCTCAGCGGGTCGCGAGAATCCGGCGAACTGATGGAAGCATTTCTGAAAACCGAGCATGAACCGGACAGTAGCCTCGACGCGGCAGTGAAGTCGGCGCTAGACGCATGGAGCGTGGGACACATGTTGTTGCAGGCTGCTGACACAAAACAACTGCCAGAGCGCGACGCCATCACGCAACACCGCCGGGAACAACTCGCCATGGCCGCAATCGAGGCAGCAGTGCTGGAGCGCGATGGCAGCACCACGATTCGTTACCGTTCGTTAAAGGATAAGGAATTGCGCTCCTTCATTAGTGACTAAGTTATGCAGACAACTCTTATCGCGGGGATCATAAATGAAACAAGCACTCCGGAATGTGCTGGCGATGGCGGGCTTATTATTGATCGTGGCATCGCTTGTCTGGATTTCGTTTCATCAAGAGAGGCGACCCGCCATCAAAAGAGAATCGAAGGCGACTCAGCCAGGGACGGCTAAACCATTCACAGTAGTCGTTCTTGATCCAGGGCATGGCGGTCAAGACTCCGGCGCAATGTGCGGCGGCGTCATGGAAAAGGATCTGACGCTGGACGTAGCCCGCCGCGTTGACCGCCTCCTGAACTCGGAAGGGATCGCCACATTAATGACCCGTCTCGGCGACAGCTATGTCTCACTGGCGGACCGGGCGGCGTTCGGGAATCGGGTCGGAGACAGCATCTTTGTCAGCATACATTTCAACGAAGGCAACAAGCCAATCGCGAGCGGCATCGAAACCTACTACGCTGCGCACCAGATTACTGCAGGCTCTGTTCTTCCTTTCTGGCTGCCATTTTTGTCGCGGCTGCCATCGGAATCGCCGAAGCCGGAAAGCCAAAGTCTCGCCGGTTTCATTCAGGAAGCACTGGTGGCGCGGACCCGCTCCGTCGACCGCGGCACGCAAGCCAAACAATTCTTTGTGATCGCAAACGTGACTTCTCCGGCGGTGTTGGTTGAAGGGGGATTTCTTACAAACAAGGACGATGTCTCTAAGCTGGGGAGCGAAGATTATCGCGACCAGCTTGCGACAGCTGTCGCCGATGGGATTTTGCACTATCGCGAAGCCGTGAGTCAGCGGAAACCAGCATTGGCGGCTACGAACCAGGAGAGCGCCGAATAGCTGACAGAGCGGTGGTCGTTGAATGAACATCGGAATGAAAGTCAAAATCGCTGCCCTGATCCTCATTGGAGCCGTTGTAATCGTGCGTGCGGACCAAGTGATTGAAGGCGTGCAGCAGGCCTTAAAGGACCAAGGTTTCTACTACGGGGAAATCAGCGGCGAAATGAATGCGACTCTGACGGCAGCCATTCGCCGGTACCAGATCCGCAATGGGCTTCAGGTCACGGGTGAGCTCAATGGCGAGACACTGCAATCGCTCGGAGTTAAATCTTCCGGATCCGGACGACAAACGACCAAATCAGGGTCCCCTACTCCTGGCACGGCTGGTAAAGCGAGCGAGTCACCGTCCGACGAAGCCGAAAACGGAACTCCCGCGCCGCAAAATCTTGGCAATGCCCCGCAAGACCAACACCTTTATCCATCGACTCCCACGAGCCCCCCAACCGGACCAGCAGCACTGTTTGCCGACACCCCATTTGAGACCGCTCCTCCCCTGGTGCAACGCAATGTGGTCGTCTCCGCACAGATAGCGCTCGCACAATATGGACTATATCGGCAACAGATTGACGGAATCTACGGACCAGCAATGGAACTTTCCGTGCGCGCGTATCAGGCGCGAACGAGACTTCTGGTGACCGGCCGACTCGATTTGGAAACGCTCGCGGCGCTACGCTTGTTGCGCGGATCCCGCCAACCGTTTTCCAATCCGTACCGGCAGCGTATGCGTCCTCCGCTTGGGCCACCGGTGCGTGGTCAATGGGTTCCGGACTGATTTTTGGCGCAGGCCATCGGGCTTACGAACTTCACTTACCGCAGTCGAGGGGCCTTGGCCTGTTCGCATCGCACAGAGGAATGTCTCCGCCATGAGCTACTGTTGTGCAGTGTCGAAACGTAACGATTGCAGTTCGGCAAAAACTGTGCCCACGAATACCTGCGCTTCGATGCGAAGTATGATCCGCTCGGCGTCGTCGGACACCCAGATTGTGGCGCGATGAAACTTCCGATGGGGTTCCAATTCCAGATTCTTGCCGATGCGTTTCAGGTGCAAATCGAGCTTGATCGCGTTGTAACTTCCAGCGTGCACTGAGACTTTTTCCCGCCCCAGCACGGTGACAGTGGCGAGATAAGCATTGGTCGCCGGATAAACTGCCAGGCGATAAACGCTCCCTTGTTTAAGCGGCTGACTGCGCAAGTAAAGCGCTGCCGAATGCAGATCGAACAGGTCAGGGAAGACAAACTGCTTTGTCTTTGTCTCGGCAGTGCTGCCTTGACCTTCTGTTCGTGTTCGAGTCACTCCGCTGTTGGTAAAAGTCAGATCGGTGACAATTCGCTTTGATCGATAATTCTCTGTTTGTTGAGCTTCGATCGCGTTCAGCGTCTCGGCATTTGCCACCCCACGATGGTTCACATCCATTTTCCATAATGCC
Organism: uncultured Verrucomicrobiae bacterium; assembly: GCA_963776065.1. Classification (GTDB taxonomy): domain Bacteria; phylum Verrucomicrobiota; class Verrucomicrobiia; order Chthoniobacterales; family UBA10450; genus Udaeobacter. The sequence continues at coordinate 236,568 of CAVZLJ010000005.1, forward strand.
CGAACCAGGCCGATGGTTCGCGCCGTTCCATCAAGCTGGAACCTGTTGTTCGCTGGCTTGGTAAAATGAATCTCACCGGTGGCTGCGGTAAGTCCAGACCATCCGAAGCGATAAGAGGCACGCAAAGGCTGTAGTTCTGAAAAATTTCCGGCCGGTTCTTTGCTGAGCGTTGCCTGCCAGCTCGCCGCGAGCGATCCGGTGCAAAAGGCGATCAGGATGCTGAGCATGCATCGCGCTACTCGAAATCTGGTTGGAACAAGCATTCTTTGCAGTTTCACGCGCGGCTCACTAGCCGACATGCGAGTATCTCATTTCGCGTGTACACAAAAATACACGCGAGTGTAGCCCGCGTGTATTTTTGAAATTCCGAGGCGAACCTCAGGGTTTGGCTGCTCGTGCTGCCGGGCTGACCGAAGCGTTCGCCCCAGTCTTTTTGTTCGAACCTGTAGAAGCGGTAGAGCGGCCGGGTTTGTTCAGGGTTTCGACGATCTCGTTTGTGAAATCAACGTTCTCTGGCGCATACATCACTATAGGGACGCCGTTGATGCTCATCCCTGATTTATCGAGAACAAAATCAAGGTTCTTGGCTTTGACCTTCTCCATCACGACGTCAGTAATTTCCTTGACGATCCCCTCTCGCATTCGCATCAGCTGCTCCTGTAATTGCCGTTCGCGGGTCTGTCGGAAATCACCGATCTCTCGTTCCATGGTTTTGATGTTGGCGATCTTGTCATCGCGCTCCTTCGCCATGCCTGTTTTCTTATCGGCGCTCAAGGCCGGAGACTCAAGTTGCTTGTTAAGATTGTTAATTTCGTCAAGCGCTTTTTTGTAAGCTTCCGCCCGATCATCGTATTCCTTTTTAGCGGCGTTCTTGGCGTCGTTGATTTTCACCTCGGCTTCCTTCGTTTTGTTGTAATCCTTGAAGGCCCGTTGCATATCAACCGTTCCAATTTTGACTGTGCCCTGTGCGAAGGCGGCAATGGGAACGACCAGCGTCAGCGCAGCGAGTATGGACAGAGATTTTTTCATAAAAACAGGGGATACGGTTGCCGGAATCGCGTTAGACTGCAACCACATATATTCGTTCAAAATTGATAACCCACGTTGAAGTTGAAATGGCCGCCTCCGTGATACCCGTCACGCATCACCGGGTATCCATAATCGAGGCGCAGTGGACCGATCGGCAAATCAAGCCGGAGTCCGATTCCGACGTCGGAAGCCATATGATTGAAACCGAAAGACCACGCACTGGCATTGTCGAAACCGGTGTCGTAAAAGAGTGCGCCCCGCGCTTTTTCGATAATTGGGAAAGTCCATTCAATCGTCGCCCGCGCCATTGATTGGCCGCCGATTGGCTCGCCATTCTGCTGTGGGCCGACTTCGCGAAACGGAAAGCCGCGGAGATTGTTCGAGCCGCCGAGGTAGAGCCGCTCGAAAATCGGCACTTCGCTTCCGGTTCCCCATTGGCTCACCGTGGCAATTTCGCCGTTAAGCAGCAGGATAGTGTCCTTTGGCAGATGAAAATACTGAGAGCCTTCCAGGTCCAATGCATAAATCTGGGTGTCGCCTCCAAGAAAACCACCGGCAATAGAAGGCGAAAATGTAATGCGTTGTCCGCGGCGCGAGAGCAACGGATTGTCGCGCGAATCAAACACCAGGCCGCTAATCACCTTGCTTTCAGTAAACGTGCCGGCTTGTGACAGAATAAACTCAGGCGAGGAGGCCGCGACATTAAAAATCTCGATGTTCTGCAGTGTGTATCCCAGCGTGCCGTACATGTAAGTGTTGATTGGCTTGCGGAGTTCGAACAGGATCCCGTAGTTCCGCTGGTCATAGTCGGCGCTCAAATAATTCGCCTCGGTGTAAAAAGCCTGACCACTGAGCGAAAGGCGTCGATCGAGAAAATAAGGTTCCGTAATCGAAAGTATAAAATCTTTCCGTTGGGTGCCGTATTGGAGACGTAGACGGAACTTTTGGCCACCACCCGTAAAGGAAGGCCAGTTAAACAGATCGAAATTGCCTTGCGTGAGTTCCGCGAACCCGACCAGTTGATCGACCGTGCTGAAGCCGCCGCCGAAGCTAAGTGAACCGGTGCGTTTTTCCTGGAGGAGAATGGTCAGATCTTTGCGCCCGGGTATGTCTGTCTCTTCGGGATACGTCTCGACCTTTGCGAAGTAACCCAGATTCTCCAAACGTTTCTTGGTTGTGTCGACACGAACAGTATTAAAAACATCCCCTGGAGCGACGAGTACTTCGCGCCGGATCACCTTGTCCTTGGTGCGCGTGTTGCCTTGAATGTTGACCCGGTTCACAAAGGAGCGGGTGCCCTCGTCGATGTTGTAATGCACGTCGATCAGGGCTGGCCCGGCCGGGGTGCCTTCGGGTGTAATTACCAGGTCGACGTATCCGCCGCTGCCGTATGCGTCGGCCACTGCCTTGGCGTCATCGCGAAGTTGTTTTGGCGAATAGACGCTGCCTTCTTTCATTTTTAAAAAGGCACGGATTTTGGTTTCGGAACTATTCTGATAACCGGAGACTGTCAGCTTGCGTACGTGGTACTGTGGGCCTTCCGCGATCACGATAGTGATGATCATCGGGCCTTTCGCAGTGCGTTCCTTGCGCACGTCTTTTATTTCCACGTCGATAAACCCGTGGTCTTGATAGTACTCGCGGATTTTGTCGAGGTCCTGTTCCAACTGGACTTCATCAAGGCGGCCTGTTTTATCCACGAAATAAATGAGCGTTCTGCCTTTAGTTTTCATCTGTTTGCGCAGTTCCCGTTGGCTGACGTGCGCATTTCCCTCGAAGCGAACCTGGCTCACCGCTCCTTTGGCGCCTTCGTTCACTGTGAACACGACGCGCGCCGTGCCACGTTGTTCATCGATCGGATCAATACGAAATTGGACGCTGACGTCGGTGAATCCTTTTCCCTGATAGACCTCGACGATTTTCTGGCGCGCGTCTTCCAGTTTCTGTTCGTCAACCGCCTGGTTAAGTCTCACCTTGATTTCCTTGCGTAGCCGTTTCGGGCTGGCGTGTTCGGCGCCCGTGATTTCGATCTCGCGGATAATCGCGCGCGTCTGCACGGCGACGATGACCTTCACGCCGTCGCCTTCAGGCTGAGCAAAGATGCGAACGTTTCGAATGAAACCGGTCTTGTAAAGCGCCTTGATGTCCTCCTGTACGATCTCGTTCGAATATGGCTGGCCGACCTTCGTGCGCATCTGCGCCAGAATCCGTTCCTTGCTGATCGTTGCAGGCCCGGTGTACTGCACCTCCAGCGAACGAATGATGGGCGGTCCTGTGGGCGCTTGAGGAGCTTGTGCCCGGGCAAGTACGGTCCCGAAGAGCGCACAGACGGATGCGATCCAAATCGCAAACGGCGGGGGGCGCATCCATCCACAAATACGTTCCATATGTCAGAAGCGCAGCTCCACGCAAACGAACCCACGCAGGACAGGCGCCTATATCGGAAAGAAGATGGCAATCGTCAAGGCGAGATTTTCACAAACTCCGGTCTTCTCAATGAAGCTTCCGCTTCAGTTTGATGGTTAATCCCTGCACTGCCGTAATCTCGGCTTCTTCGCCTTTTTCAATGGGAGCATCGCTGATCGCGTTCCAGTATTCGCCTTCAACGAAAATCCTCCCATTACGCGAATCGATTGGACTCAACGCTGTTACCGTTCTTCCAATGAGCGTTTCCTTTCCTACTTTTACTGGCAACAATTGCGCGCGCAGGCCTTTTCCGATGACGAATACAAAGAAGGCAGCGGTGACAAGCGTGGCCGGAATGATGAAGCCCAACGATAAGCGAAAGAGCGGATCGGCGCGATTAAAGAGCATGAGCGAACCGATTAGGAACGCCACGATTCCTCCGACGGTGAGCACGCCATGCGTCGGCGTGTAAACATCAAAAATGAAAAGCGCAAAAGCGAGCGCGATCAAGACAAGTCCAGCCACGTTGACAGGCAGAATCGCCGCCAGATAAAGCGCGAGGATCAACGCGATCGCCCCTACTACACCGGGAAGAATCGCACCGGGCGAACTTAGTTCGCCAATGATTCCGTAAATCGCTATGAGCATCAGAATGAACATCACCTCAGGTCGCCACAGTTTTTGAAAAACGCGCTCAGCAGGCGACATCCTGATTTCGGCCACCTCCGCGCCGGCGGTTTTCAACGGTTTGTTGTCCACGACCCGACCGTTCAATTTTTGCAATAGATCGGGCATGTCGGTCGCGATCAAATCGATCACTTTTAATTGCAAGGCTTTCTCCGCGGTGATCGATGCGCTCTCTTTTACGGCTGATTTCGCCCATTCGACGTTACGCTGGCGCTTGCCCGCAATCGTCTCCATGTAGCTGACGGAGAAATTCTCGAGCTTCTGCTTCATGGTCTCATCCGGTTTTTCTTCGCCGCCGCTGGGAAAGCCACCGATCGAGACCGGGTGCGCCGCGCCAATGGTCGTGGCCGGGGCCATTGCCGCGACATTCGCCGCAAGGGTAATGAAACAACCGGCGCTGGTCGCGGTCGCGCCCGTCGGCGCGACGTAAACGACGACAGGAACTGGAGAACCCAGGAAGCTTTGCACGATTTTTTGTGTCGAATCGAGGAGGCCACCCGGCGTGTTGAGTTGGATGATGAGACATTGCGCATGTTGCTCCCGCGCTGCTTCAATGCTTCGGGAGATATAACTGGCCGTCGCAGGCCCGATGGCGCCGTCGATGTTGATCAGGCCGACTTTCTCAGCGGCGACAGTTATCGGCGCTGTCGCCCACGCGAGCCAAAGCACGACGCTGGCGAACCCCATTTTCATTGGCGTGATTGAAATGGCTGCGCTGCCATTTCGAAACCTTAAGCTCCTTTCATCGGCTGAAGCTTGATCGCGAGGTCTTCCACTTTCGGCTTCACGATCTTCTCGTAGTCGCGATAGCTCACTTTGATTGCGTCAGTATGCGTGCCCGCTTCGAACACGATGTAGTCCTGCGCCGCCAGATCTTTGTCCACATAAGTTGGGAGACCATAGAGGTTCCCGAAGGGCGGCATCGCCCCGATGGCGGAGTCCGGGAAAAAGGATTTGAACTCGTGTTCCTTATCAAGCGAGACAGCTTTGCCGGTTACTTTCTCGACCTTCTCCAGATCGATCTGGTGATCTGCCGACAGCACCATCATCAAATGTTGATCGCCTGATTTTATCATGACGACTTTGGCCTGATGCCGTCCCTTGACGTGCTCGACCTCCGCGATCCGTTGCGCTGTCACTGCCTCAGGGTGATGCAGGAGTTCGTACTGCACTTTGGCGTCATTTAAACAATCGATCAGCCGTTTCGGTATTTCCATAATCGCCGCCCACTGAAACGTATCACTTTCCGGCGCCATCTCTACTGTTCCGACGAGCGGCTACTCCTTATCCTCGTGCCCAAAGATCAGGGTCACGACCAAACCTAGCAGGCTGACCGCCGACACAATTCCGAGAACGCTTGGAATCCCGAATTTCCCTTTCACAATTGGCAGGAGAAAAACGCCGAACGTAGCGCCGAGCTTCGCAACACTTGCGGCGAATCCAGCGGCTGTCCCACGCAATTGCGTCGGAAATACAATTGGTGCGAGGGTGAACGTAGTCGAGTTAGGACCGGCGTTCATGAGCAGGTTGAACAGGATGAATCCGGCAAACACCAGCGGAATGTGCAAGCTCGAATTCGAGAAGCCAACAGCCGCCATTAACATCAACATGCCCACGGTCATGCCCGCAAAGCCTATGATCTGCATACGGATGCGCCCGAACCGTGGAACCATCCATATTCCAAGCAGAAACCCAAATAGTAGAAATAAATCGATGACGCCGCTTCCCCTTGCGACAGCAAGGTCGTGTGTGACGAGGCCAGGTGTTCTTCCGGAGATTGCAATGGCTCCCAAAATGACGGGAGTAAAAAGTCCAACTCCGTAGGTGGCGATGTCCATCAGAAACCACGGTATTGCCACCAGCGCGGTGCGCGCTCGGTAGCCCGGTGAAAACAACATCGCGATTCCGGCGTTTATTTTCGGAACCAAAGCTGCAAGCTTCTCGTGGTCGGCTGTAAGTTGGAACACTTGCTCTTTCTGCTCGGGCATAATGCGGACAAAAGCCCGCGCCGCCTCTGCAAATTTCCCGCGAGTCATCAGCCAGTGTGGACTGTCGGATGCCGAGAGACGTAAAACAAAAAACAGCAGAGCAATCACACCTTCGGTTGCGAGAAAAAGCCGCCAGCTCTGCGCGCTTCCGTTTTTCAGTAAAAGCAACGTAATTGCCGCTGCCAGTAGCATGCCGACCGATTGGCATGCAATGGTGGCCACCATCATTCGGGCACGATCGCGTTTGGGTAAAACTTCCGAGATGTAGGTGCTACTGACCGGAAAATCGATTCCGACTCCAACCCCAACCAGGAGTTGGCTGATAAAAAGCATCGTTGGTCCGTTCGCGAGCGCACTGCCGGCGGCGCCTGCGGCAATGATGATCATGTCGGCAAGCATCAATTGTTTTCGGCCAAGACGATCGGCCAATCGGCCCCCGATTCCCGCTCCAAAAACAGCACCGAGTACCAAGGCCGAGCCGATCAGACCCACTGTCGAGGGTGTGATATGGAACTGAGAGATAATAAGTGGCATCGCCACGCCGAGCGCAAAAAGAACAAACCCGTCGAGCAACGTGCCACCGGTCGAGAGCACCCAAAGCCAGCGTTGGATGCCCTTCAGTGGCGATTCATCCAGCAGCAACGTCAGACGTTGCAATGGCGAGAGGTCATTCACTGTTCTTTGCTAAGGCGCAGCGCGCCGTGACTACAAGGAATCGCCTGATGTCACTTGCCCCGTCCCGATTTGCCCTCGCCCTTTGCCTGATGATACTCCCGACGAATCTTCGCCAGATCCACCGTTGGCTTTGGCATTTGCATCTTCATCTCTTCCATCGTCTCGGCAATGATTTGCGAAACAGCCAAATCGCGAAACCATTTGTGATTTGAAGGAATCACAAACCATGGCGCGTGTTCGGTACTCGTCTTTGTGAGCGCATCTTCGAATGCCTCGGTGTAATCGTTCCAATATTCACGTTCCTTATAATCGGATTCGCTGATCTTCCACTGGCGCGCCGGATCGTCGAGTCGCTTCGCGAACCGGGCGAGCTGTTCTTGCTTGGAAATATGAAGAAAAAATTTGAGGATCGTGGTGTTGCTTTGAGCAGCGATTAGCTTCTCGAAATCGTTGATCTCGCCGTAGCGTTTCGACCAGATTTTTTCCGGCGCGAGACCGTGCACTCTTACCACCAGCACATCTTCGTAGTGGGAGCGGTTGAAGATTGCAACTGAACCTTTGGCCGGCACATGCGGATGCACGCGCCATAGAAAATCATGTGACAGCTCCTTAGCTGTCGGTTGCTTGAAGTTGGATGCAACACAACCAGAGGGATTCATCCCAGTCAAAACATGGCGAACCACGCCGTCTTTGCCCGCCGCGTCGAGTCCCTGCAAAACGATAAGAAGAGAATGTTCATTCTCCGCATACATCAGATACTGCAGTTGCTCCATTCTCTGCAGATTCTTCTGAATTTCCGGCAAAGCTGATTTGTGTGATTCGTGCTTCCCGTGATAACCCGGGTCGAAATGTTTCAGCCGGACCTTGGAGCCCGGTTTCACGATCAGTTTTTTCAGGTAATTCGACATGGTCACTCCTTTCCCGCTCGTTTACCGCGCTGCCTCCGGCCGGGCCCGCAGCGGCTGGAAGAAAGATCGCCTCCAGGAACGGTCAGGGTCGAGAATTCCATAAAGTCCAAGCTTCACCAGATCCTGCACTATCATCCACGCTAGGTTATACGCCCAGACAAAGCCGATGATTCCCCACGAGAGCGACGGTACCAGCCAACCCTGGCTGCACATGAACACCGCCGCGATTTGGGTCGCGATGATCGCGAAAAAAAGCCTCGCGCTAGGATATGGCGGCTTCCAAAGTGCGCCCCTTGTCCGCGTCACAAATAACATCAGATGCCCGCCGGCGACGAGTTGCAGAAACATCATTGTTTGCAGCTGCGGATGGTCCAGGTGACGAATCGTATCACCCACATAAAGCAGGCCAAAGCTTTGAACCACACCGAGCAATCCCAGCACTGATGAAATCACCAATACCCTGTCCAATTCCCATTTCACCGGCTGCGGTGGCACGGTGGCGTTGTCGAACGCGATGGTCATGATCGGCACGTCGTCCAGAAGTGCCAGCGCAATCAGCATGATCGCAGTGAGCGGAAAAAAGTGATAATAGATCGAGGCGAGCACCACAAACACCATGATGGCGATCGTCATCGCGATTCGATACAACACATAACTCGTCATTCGCTCGAAGATCCGCCGGGCTTCCGCAATCCCGTCGATAATCACTGATAAACCGGGCGCGGTCAGGACCAGCGACGCCGCCGCTCGCGCCGCTTCCGTAGCACCGGAGACGGCAATCCCCACGTCGGCTTGCTTAAGCGCTGGTGCGTCGTTAACACCGTCGCCCGTCATCCCGACGATATGTCCGTTTTGCTGCAATATTTTTACGATGGCGTATTTGTGTTCGGGAAAAACCTGGGCAAAGCCATCCGCCTCGTCGATCTTTTCCGCGGCATCCAAGGGGATTTGGCCTTTCGTTACGTCGCCCGGGAAAAGCTCGGTTGCCGGCTGGATGTTTGTGCCCATATCCAGTTCCGATGCAATTTGGCGGGCGATGGCGACATTGTCGCCGGTAACCATTTTTACTTTCACCCCATAAGCGCGAGCACGTGCGATAGTGCTCTTCGAATCGGGACGTGGTGGATCCAGTAACGGCAGAATTCCAAGGAAGTCCCATTTGTCACCGCTTTGGGCGGCGGCGACACCGATGGTGCGATAACCGCGGCTGGCGAGACTGTTCACGGTCTGTTGCGCTTTTGCCAGATCGGCACCGGCAAGTTTGGTCAACGCCAGAATTACTTGTGGCGCGCCCTTGCTAGCGCGAAAGACTTGCCCGGATGCATCCTTAATTGTTGCTTCCGTACGTTTGCGCACCGGATCGAAGGGAACATACGCTTCCTGCTGATAACTTTTGAGTACCGTTCGGTCTTCAAGTCCAGCCAATATTGCAAGATCGATCGGATCGTTATCGGCTGCGCGCGAAGCCAGCGATGCCATTAGAATCAATTTGTCCGGATTGGTCCCGGGCCAGGGTTGTGCTTCACCCAGGGTGAGCTTGTTCTCGGTCAAGGTGCCGGTCTTATCGGAACAGAGCACATCGACCCCCGCCAGTTCCTCGATCGATTCCAATCGCGAGACGATGGCCTTGCGTTTTGCCAGCATTCGCGCGCCCAGGGCCATGGTCACCGACAGAACTGCAGGCATCGCTACTGGTACGGAAGCCACCAGAAGAATCAGAACGATTTCGGCCAGTCGTAACAAAACAACGCGATCGTAATGGCCGCGCATATCGAAAAGACGAGCAGCGACTAGAATCACCACTAACACCAGCGCGAGAATTATCAGGAAGTTGCCGATCCTCATCACCGCTCGCTGGAAATGCGAAATGCTTCCCGCGCTTGCGACTAGCTTTGCCGTGCGTCCGAAAAACGTGTTCGCGCCAGTGCCAGTAACTACAGCCGTCATTTCTCCCTGTTTAACGATCGAGCCTGAGTACGCTTCTTCGCCCGATTTCTTGCTGACCGGCAACGATTCTCCCGTCAACGCGGATTGGTCGATGCTGATGTAATCGCCCGCGATGAGTGTGCAATCGGCGGGAACAACGTCACCGAGATATAGCCGCACAATATCGCCAGGCACAAGTGTTCGCGCATCGACCTCCTGCCATTTTGCGTCGCGAAGTGCGCGGGCTTTCAGGGCCAGCGAGCTCTTCAGCGCGTCGAGCGCATTGGAAGCTTCGTGTTCCTCCCAGAACCCCAGCAGCGCGTTGAACAACAGCAGTGAAGTGATGATCGCGAAATCACCCCAGTCTCCCACGATAAAGGCCATCAACGCCGCGGCCTCGATCATCCAGGGGATCGGACCCCAGAAATAAGCGAGCAAAGCGGACCACGTGCTCTTCTCTTTTTCCACGAGCGCGTTTGGCCCGAATTTCTTCAAGCGCTCTTGGACTTCGGCCTGAGTTAAGCCCGTTTTGTCATCGACTCCGAGCTTCGCCAGGGTTTCAACGATAGTGGGCGCAGCGGCCCGGGTGGCATCTGATGTTTGCATGAAAGACTGCTCGTACCCGCAGGGATGGCGACCAGTGATAGCTTTTGGCTTCTTCCAAGACCAGAAAAATTTCAGGAACGCACATTCAATCTGTAGCCGACGTCTATGATGCCGAGCGCGCAGGGCGACTCAATTTCATTCACCCTTAGAAATAAACACCGCCATTAACCGCCTCTCGCGCGAAGGAATTGTACCAGTTCGGGCCGATCAATGTGATGCGGCTTGAGTAATTGCTGACTGCGAAATACAGATAAGAACCATGAATACGTTTCGAGCTTCGTTAATCGGCATGATCTTTTTGTCATTCGCAGGTTTAATTGCGCTGGCGCAAACAACGGCGACAAAATCCTCGACATCATCAAAAGCGATTGCGGTGCTGCATCCCACCGCAGGCAACAATGTCACCGGCACGGTCACATTCACGCCGGCAGCGAATGGCGTGCAGGTCCACGCCGAGATCACAGGCCTGACGCCCGGTAAACATGGCTTTCACGTCCATGAATTCGGCGATTGCAGCGCAGCCGATGCAAGTTCCGCAGGCGGGCATTTCAATCCCACCAACCAACCGCATGCCGGGCCCGATGCAGCCGCGCGACACGAGGGTGACATGGGAAATGTGGAAGCAGACGCTTCCGGCAACGCGAAACTGGATTACGTCGACCATCAGATTTCGCTCACGAATGACGCAAAGTCGGCAATCGGCCGCTCGGTCGTCGTGCACGCGAAGCCCGACGATCTGAAGACGCAACCATCCGGCGACGCAGGCGCGCGCATCGCGTGCGGCGTGATCGGATGGGCAAAAACCCAGTAACCCTGATCAAACTGCCGGTGCTGCTGCGCCGCTTTCTTGGTCATGCAGATCGGGTTCGATCTTTCAACCGATGCCGCGCTTGGCTGGAGTGTGAAGTCTGGCAAAATCTCTTTGCTCGACAGAGCGGATTTCATCTGATCAAATTACCAGAAACCATCGCCCTGCACGCTTATGCCACGATTATCCAAAATTGAACTATCGCCCGATAACGGGTGCGTCATCGACATGAAATGGAGCCTCGGCCCGTTGAGCTATCGCGCTTCTGCGCTAGGCAAGGTCGAAGTTGAACCGACCAAGGAGATCATCAGACTGCCTGAGCTGATCCTTTACGATCATATCGGCTTTAAAGGTTCCTACGCCCGCACTAATTTGAGTTTCCACTACGTCGGCGATTACTGGAACGACCGGATGAGCTGCGTGATCGTGGTGACCGGCGTATGGCGATTCTATCGCGACGAATATTACAAAGGTCCTCATTGGGACCTTGGTCCCGGCTATTACGAAAGCTTCTTCGCCGAAAAAGGCCCCGACGACGTCGTCAGCTCGTTCCACTGCATCGCGCTGACGTAAAGCGCGATTCAGATTAGACGAAACTGTTTCGTCTATCTCGTTAGGTCTGTGCGTGCGTTCCTCGCGATTCTTTTGCTGCTCGTAGTTGAGACACTCGCAGGTGAGCATCGCTTTGTCTCGCCAAACGGTGAGTTCGAAGCGTACACGGTTGCGGCGAACGAGGATGGTACCGGCATGAAATTGTATGTGCGTCGCGCAAACGCGCGTGATCCAGGCATGCTCTTGAGGCAGAACAATCGCTGGATCGATGGCAAGTGGTCTCCGAACTCACAGTACCTTGCGGTCATTAACCATCTCGACGGCCATATTTCGGATGTCTACGTCTTTGCAGTCGCGGCTTCTAACGCAGCGCCGACACTCCTTTATCACACCCCAGACCTAGGTAAATACGATGTGAAATGGGAAGTCATGGATTGGGACATGGCGCGACGCGAGATCATATTAGACAAGCAAGAGAAGCATGGGTCACTCGGCAGGATTACGCGCGAGAAAGTCGTGGCGCATATCGGAACGAAGGCGTTGAAATTCGACCCAGCTGAATAGGCCGCTAATTCCTTGTGGGGCCAATCGCCGGTCACGGCGCTTGGCCAAGCCTTACAACGTGGCCAGTTCGAGAACTTCACGCGCGCAGCCCCATGAGAGAGTGAAGCCGGCGCCGCCGTGGCCGTAGTTGTGAATGACGGTGCGGCCATCGCGCAGTCGGTCGTGTTCGAGGCGTACGCCTGATCTTCGGAAAGGCCGGAGCCCAACGCGCTCGGCGAGAACACGCGGTTTCTCGATGTTCAGCACGTAGCTGCATTCCGCAACAATTCGCTGGGTCGTTTCGGGATCAGCCACCAAGTTATCGCTGACTTCGTTTGTTCCACCGAAAACGCAATCATTCGTGCGCGGTATCGCATACATGAGTGGGGCGTCATCGCACACAATTGCGCAGGAAAGACCATCGATTTTCGGCACGATTGCGACCTGACCGCGGTGCGGCTCGAGATCGACATCGCGCGCAAGTTCGCGCGCGCCAATGCCTGCGCAATCGATTACGAGATCGAATTTTGGATCGACTTCTTCGAGGTTTTCGAACCGGACCTTTGCGTGAATTTCGCCGCTGGCCTTGAGAAAACGCGCAGCCAGATAATCCAGATAAATCGTGGTGTCCGTTAGCGGGACGCGCAGCGAGAAACCATTCTTAAATGATTCCAGAGATCCCTCTCCTTCGCTCGGGATGACAGAAGCGCCGAGTGGGATCGCCCAATCTGGAATTTGAATCTCGCCGGTTCGCAAAATTTGCCGGGTCTCAATCATTGAAACACCCGTCTCCGGAATGCGAGCAAGCTCGACAAGCACATCGAACGTCCGGAGCGCCCATGGAATCACTCTCTCCGCCGGCTGCGCGTCATACGGAAACCAAACCGCTGCAGCGGCGCCGGATGTTGTTTGCCGTCCCGTTTGCTTGGCGAAAATTGCAGTGCGATAGCCGCGTTCGGCAAAAACAACGCCGCACGTCAGTCCCGACACACCCGCACCGATAATTGCGACATTTCGATCCATTTCCAAATGTTAGGGACGGATCGCCGAGCCGCCCGCAAAATTTTTGGAATACCGTGCGCCATTCGTTCTAAGAATTGCCAGGGCGACGTCACGCACGGGAGTGACGCGCTCCACCATCATATACGTGCGATGGGTAGGGCGGGCAGTCCTCTGCACGCCGTCTATTCCTTACAGTTTGGTGCGTGCCAAATCCGCAAGCAGCGTCTAAGATTACGTCGCGATGGTTTCATTAAATCGAGACGCGCTGACGGAAGGAATTCTCGCAGGCGAACGCATTTCGACAAACGACGCGCTGGAATTGTATCGCTGGCCGCTGGAAGAATTGGCCGCTCTCGCAAACGCGCGACGCGATTTGGCAAAAGCGAAAAGTTACGGCCAACGCGGACGCGAGATCGTGACCTACATCGTCGATCGCAACATCAATTACACGAACGTCTGCAACGTCTACTGCAAATTCTGCGCGTTTTATCGGACCGAGCGCGACGAAGATCATTACGTGCTGAGCTTCGAGCAGCTTGATCAAAAGCTGGACGAACTCACCGCTGCAGGCGGAGTACAAATCCTGATGCAGGGCGGGCATCATCCGAAATTGCCGTTCCAATGGTACATCGATCTTTTGCAGCACATCCGCGAAAAATATCCGCACATCAACATTCACGGATTCAGTCCGCCGGAGTTTCAGCATTTCGCGGAGACATTCCAGATGCCGCTTCGAGAAGTGATCTCGGAATTCAGGACAGCCGGGCTCGGATCAATTCCGGGCGGGGGCGGCGAAATCCTTGTGGATCGAGTACGCAAACGAATTTCGCCTTTAAAGATCAACAGTGACGAATGGCTGGAGGTGATGCAGGTCGCGCACGAGCTGGGACTAAAATCGAGCGCCACGATGATGTTCGGCCACGTTGAGACAATCGAGGATCGTGTCGAGCATTTGCAGCGGATTCGGGACCAACAGGATCGCAGCGGCGGATTCACGGCGTTCATCTGCTGGACATTTCAGCCGCAGCACACCGTGTTAAAGGTGAAACAGCCGACTGGCGTGTCGGAATATCTGCGGACACAAGCGCTGGCCCGGATTTTCCTGGACAATATCGAGAACATCCAAAGCTCCTGGGTTACCCAAGGCCCGGACATCGGCCAGATCGCGCTGAGATACGGCGCAAACGATTTCGGCTCAGTCATGATGGAAGAAAATGTCGTCAGCAGCGCCGGGACAACCTTTCGGCTCGATGCAGCGCAAATCGAGTCGCTCATTCGTGGCGCAGGCTATGAACCGCGCCGTCGAAATAATTGGTATGAACTGTTGAACTGAAGAAGGAGACAGCCATGGAATTAATTGAATCGTTGCCGCGATTGATCAGTTGGGCCGTGCCCATCATCATTCTTGCCGTAATCATTCTGCCGCAGGCAATCCGGATCCTGCGGGAATACGAGCGTGGCGTGATTTTTCGCCTTGGAAAATTGCTCGGCGCAAAAGGGCCGGGCGTAATTTTCCTTGTACCAATCGTCGATAAGATGGTGCGAATGGATCTGCGAGTTGTTACCATCAGCGTGGAGAAGCAGGAGGTGATGACGCGAGACAACGTCCCGGTGACGGTCGATGCGGTTGTTTATTTCCGCGTCGTCGATCCGCAAGCCGCGGTCGTGAAAGTGGAGAACTTTCTCAAAGCCACCTCGCTGATGTCGCAGACGACGCTGCGCAGCGTGCTCGGGCAGGCCCCCTTGGATGACCTGCTTTCGCAGCGCGAATCGATCAACCTGAAATTGCAGGAGATCATCGACCGGCAAACCGAACCGTGGGGAATCAAAGTCACGGCGGTCGAGGTCAAGGACGTGGCGCTGCCCGACACGATGAAACGCGCCATGGCCAAGCAGGCCGAAGCCGAGCGCGAGCGCCGCGCCAAGATCGTCAACGCCGAAGGTGAATTTCAAGCGGCTGAAAAAATGGTGCAGGCCGCGGCGATGATGAGCAAGGAACCGATTGCGCTGCAACTGCGTTTCCTGCAAACCATGCGCGAAATTTCCAGCGAACATAACACCACGACCTTTTTCCCCCTTCCGATCGATCTCTTGACAGCATTGATCAAAAAGAGCGAACCGCCCAAGGAGTGAACCTTATGCCGCCACTCTGGCTGGCATCTCGTCGTAAGTTCTCCCACGGAGTAAGCGACCCGTCAGATCTTTACGGACTCCGCCCCACTGTTTGAAGAAAAATGGAACGTCTTGCTTCCGACACGCCCGAAAGATTTCTCGAACCCATTGGATATTCATCGGTCGCGCGCCCCAACCCGATTCGCCACCGACAATGACCCAGTGAATATCGCTTAAATCCATTCCCGCGACCGAACCGATGAGAGGTTCGCAAGAAAGAAAGCGAACAGCGGCAGGGACTTTTCGTAGATCATCGACGCGCGACAAAACCCGTGAGTCCTCGACGCTAACGCCCATCCAGACATTGGCCGGCCAATCGAATTGTGATGCGAGCTTTCTTAACCGGCTGCTGCGTTTAGTTAGAATTTGGAACGTGTGCTGAGGACATGCGCGCATAGTCCCAAACACGCGCTGAATGAACTCAAGGGGAACTTGCTCATGAAACAAATCGCTCATCGAGTTCACGAAGATCAGTCGCGATTCTCGCCAGCGCTTGGGTAGTTCGACGAGATCTTCGTGAACTGTGGTTTTAAAACCGTTGCGATATCGGGGATTACCCATTGCTTGCAGCCGAAGGGCCAAACGCTCGGCGTAACAGTTCTTGCATCCCGCACTGACCTTGGTGCAGCCGGTAACCGGATTCCACGTGGCCTCAGTCCACTCGATGTGTGAATTTGCCGCCACTATTTCATTCCTCGTTGCCGATATTTCTTAAAGACGTCGATGATGATATCTTCCGCCGCGAGCTTCTGTGAAGCGAAGAAAAGATAATATACGATCGCTCCCCTGGTGTTCCGCATCGGCAGTGGTTCCACAACGTGCTTGAAACCAGCGACCCTCAGAAGGCGCTGACGAAATCCCTCAGCTATGACCGCGTTTTCTTCCTTTTCCGGATAGCCGAACAGATTAAGCTTTGTCGTGTAAGCAATTTCCCGCCAAGATTCGTCGCCCCAGAACTCGTTCATGCGCTTCAAGTCTGCCGCGTCCACGCCTTCGGGACTTCGCCACAAAACGTTTCGATTCATGTCCGCAACAGGGAAATTCAAGAACATGTCGATCGACTGCATCTTGCCGGCAGTTTCGATCACCTTCCAGTCCAATTGCAGTCCGTAAGGATCGAGCAAGCATAACCCGCGACGGTATTGTTCCCATCGGACATTTGGAAAAACCTTTTCCAGTAAAATGCGGTTGCAGTCGCCCTCATGAAGATAGACGTCTTTGCGGTCTTTCGTTTCGTCTCGCAATCGCGTCACCTTCTGTCGATCTATGTCGATGAGGTAATACTCACGGAATGGCGGTTGCACTAGAAGCGCATTGGTAGGGCTGCCGGGGACATATTCGCCGGTTGCCTTTGAAATGTGCACGCCTGCGCCTGCGAAGGCGTCAATGTACACGTGATGGAGAGCTGGTTTTCTTTGCGCCGCCAGAATTCGTGAGTAGGCCGACGCATAGTCTTTCACGATATCCAGTTTGATCTCCGACCAATAGCCAATCTCATCGAATTTCACTCGCCTCATCACGCCACGTTTTTATCGCCGCGTGGTTTGTTTGTCACGCCGAACTCCACTGGAGGTTTATTGTGAGATTTGCGTGTATCCGAGAAGACCAAAGAGCGCCACGACAACTTGGCTACCGCGAAATCCTCGCCATTTGCTCGCGAAATATTTTTGCCCCGCCGGAAGCTGGATGGCGAACGCAGTACGCGTTGACGCGGAGTTGTTCCAGTTGCGCTGCGGCAATTTTTCCCAGCGCGACCACTTGCTCGCATGGGAATAATTTGAGAAAAGCGTTGAGCACAGGCAGCCCGGCGGATCGTTCGGACTTGTTAGGCATACGATTGCTCAACATCCCGCGATGCGGATCGAACGAATGCCACGGGAATGCATTCCACAGGACGAATTCGTCTGGCTTCACGCCAAGCTTCAGCAATGTGCCCCACACAATCGTCGCGGTCGGTTCCGAAAGCCCGTCCGGACATTTCTCAGGTCTGCTGGTGCGGCGCGGCCTGCGTTTGAGGAAAATATCGCTGGCTTTTAACTGGAGTTTCTTACTTCGTCCGAGCAGCAAGCGCTCAGAAGTCATCGGGATTCCGCTGAAATGGCCGCCTCGATATCCGAGCGCCTCGCCGATCACGGCGAGCTGTGCTTTGCCGAGACGTTTCTCGAGATAGGCGTGTAGCTGCTTCCGTCGTAGCGTCGGCGCACTCGATGCGATATCGTTTTGAGCATCCGCTTCCCACCACGGATTAAACACCCCGCCAGAGGGCGACCTTTTTAACAGTCGCAGAAAGTTATCCAGCTCGTTGGGGGACATCACTTCAACTAAGTGTAAACGTAAGCGCGATGCCAGAGCTGCCGGAGGTCGAAACGTTCAAACGGTATCTGGACAGCACGTCGTTGCACCAACGGATCACCGATGTCGAGGTGCTCGACGCGTATGTTTTAAAAGGTGTTTCCCCGCGTCAATTGGCACGTCGACTGAAAGGGCGCCGCCTCGAAAACAGTTACCGGCACGGCAAACATCTGTTTATCCGCACCGATGGCGAGCTCCTGTTGCGACTGCATTTCGGTATGACGGGCTCCCTTGACTACCTCAAGCGCGACGAAGAGGCCCCGAAAACCGCGCGAGTTATTTTTCGTTTCGCGAATAACCACCGGCTCGCGTTCAACGATCAGCGCAAGTTTGGCGAGATCGGGTTGAGCAGGAATGTCGATGAATTTCTGAGGAACCGCGACATCGGTCCCGATGCGCTCGACATCAGTCTCTCGCAGTTCAAAACGATCTTGGGAAAATACCGAGGCGCCGTGAAAGCGATTTTGCTCAACCAGAAGTTGATCGCCGGGATCGGCAACCTTTACGCCGATGAAATTCTTTTCCGCGCACAGATGCAGCCGGCCACGGAAGCCGGCCGATTGAACGACCGGGCTCTGACCAGGTTATTCCGCGCAACGCGCTGCATCCTCGAAAAAGCGATCACGTCGAAAGCCGATGCCGATCAGTTGCCGAAATCATGGCTGCTCACTTATCGGGGAAAACAGGGCAAATGCCCGCGCTGCGGCCGCGCGTTAAAATCAGCGACAGTCGGCGGACGCACTTCGTGGTTCTGTGCGCATTGCCAGAAGCGACGGTAACTCGGGCTTCAGGTCTGAGTCTGCCGGCGGGGTCGCGGCAGGTTTTGTAATTCCACCCGCTCGTGCCGCTGCATGCTTTGCCGGGCATTTTGAGAGTTAATGTGGGAGGGGCCTTGGTGCCCCGACCGGATCTTGTCTTCATCAAGCAGCCAAGGCCACGGGTCTGTCACGAGGTCTTTTCTGCTTGCGCTGCTCGCATCCCATTCTTCCGGCCTTTCAACGAGTCCCTTGGCGACAGGATTTTGCTCGATGTAGCGAGCGACGAATTCGAACTGTTTAGCGGTCCTTACTCGGGTGTCGTAATAGCCATCCTGCCAGTACGTTTTGTGCTTTGTCAGGAGCGCGTTTGTCTTGCCGCCGAGATAACTCATCATGTCGTGCATGAATTTGGGGTAGAGTCCACGGTTCGCGCAAAGCAAACAGCGCATGCCAATGATCGGGCATGACAACGAACGCCCGGAGGTAAATGCGTTGCTGTTGGACAGCAAACGCTAACGCCGAACCCATAATTTCGCGCGCCGGCTCTTCTAAAACTGCTTTCTTCGGAACCAGCGACTTTGTGATGAAGAATGTTGCTGGTGTGTCGCTGAGTCGATGCAGGCGAAGGTTTCCGGAATGAGGGCCTGGTCTCATGAGGGTCGGGGCACCAAGGCCCTCCCACATTCTGCAGATTGCAGCTACACCATCGGGCGGAAACGGCCGACGACTTCCTGCAAACGACCGGTGATCTGGCCTAACGAACATACTTCGGCCGCGTCGAGCAGAGCCGGGAAAATATTTTTGCCGCGACTGGCTGTTGCAGCGAGTTCATCCAACGCGCGCCTGGCTTTATCGGCGTTTTTCTTTTTGAACTTGCAAAGCCGATCGACTTGCAACTGCTGTTTCGCCCGTGGCGTACGCGCCAGTTTGACCTCCGGAGATTCTTCATCGCCGTCACGGTACCGATTCAATCCAATAACTGGACGCACTCCCTCGTAAATCTGTTGTTCGTACCGATGCGCGGCGTTTTGGATTTGGCTCCGTTGATAGCGCTCTTCCACCGCAGCCAGGACGCCGCCCAGCCGTTCAATCTCACGGAACTCAGCGAGAATCGCCGCTTCCACGGCGCGCTCGACCGCTTTCATCCCGGGCGAACCGCTCAGCATATTCATGGTGTGTTTGAAAATACCGGATTCCTCCAGGAGGATCGCCTGTCCGTGCGCAGCTAGACGGATCCATTCTTCGCTCGGCGTGGTGAACGGTTCATCCGCGCTATTGGAATGACATGAGTTCGTGGCGTTCATGTAAGACAGCATTAATTCCGTCGCGGTGCGGGTGAGATTGTTCTTGAACTCGGCGGCAATCAACGAGCGGCCGCTGGTTTGTGTGTGCAATTTGAAAAGCTGCGCTCTTGGGCCTGCACTGAACACGTCGCGCATTCCGATCGCCCATACGCGGCGCGATACGCGCGCGAGTGCGATGTACTCAGCATCCAGTCCGCAATCGAGAAAGAATGAAAGACGCGGCCCGAACTGATCGACCGGTATGCCGCGCGCGGCGAACATTTCCGCGTACGCAAAACCGTTCGAGAGCGTGTAAGCAGCCTGTTGCACCGGTGTCGAGCCAGCCTCGCCGATGTGATAACCGCTGATCGAGATCGGATACCAGCGCGGCATCTCACCCGTGGTAAACTCCACCATGTCTGTGAGAAACCGTAGCGAGGGCTCGATCGGGAAAATCGTTTCGTTCTGTGCCTGCACCTCCTTGAAAATGTCGGCCTGAACCGTGCCGCGCAGTTTCGGAACAACTTTCGGTCCAAACCGTCGTTTGGCTGCGGCAATGTACATCGCCATGATCATCGGCGCCGGACCGCTGATGGTCATTGAGGCGGAAAAATTTGGCGAGCCGAGATCGAACCCATCGTAAAGCCGCACCATGTCTTCCACCGTGTCGATCGCCACGCCGCCTTCGCCGATCTTTCCGAACACGCCGTCGGCATCGCTATCGAGCCCGTAAAGTGTCGGCCCATCGAATGCCGTGCTGAGCCGATGCGTCCGTTGGTGTCGCGTAAGGTAATGAAAACGTTGATTCGTATCCTCAGCCAGCATTAGACCGGAGAACAAACGCGTAGGTTCTTCCTGTAGAGGTAGCCGTGTCGGCTGCGTTTTAGACTGCTTTGCGTGCGACATGCCCGCCGCTACAGCTTCGTTCTTTTCGAAGCTCTCAATCTCGCGGACCGGTTCGAGATACATCTCTGGATACGCGGCATTTAAATACGGAAATTCGCCCGGCAAACCTTCGCCAAAAATGTAGCGCGCGATCTCGCCGGGTTCGTCGATCTCTGGCAGCGCAAGGCGCGGCAGCGGGAGACCGGTCGGCGTGCGCGCCACCGGAATTTTCGCTTTGATATCGTTCCAGCGTCCAAGCAGATCGCGCCCGAATTTTTGATCGGAGCGCGCACGCTTCACCTGATTGAGAACGAATTGGTTATAATTTTCGACCGATTCGACGACTTGCCCGAGTTTGCTCATCTTTTTCTCCGTTCTTGTTGCTTGGGTTGCCGCGCTGCGGCGACCGGACGGCGCAGCGCGCCGTCCTTATCGTCAAAGATTAACGCAAACAACCGATCCACGCCAGGGTCACGATGCCGTTTTGCAACGGTATCGACTAGCCGCTGGTTTCGCTGGTTTTGCTCGAGACGTTGCTCGATTTCACTGTGCGCGGTGCGTGCGCGCTGGAGATCGCTCTTGTTCACCACTACGACGTCGGCAAGATCGAGCATAACGATCTTTTGCAACTGCAACCGGCTGCCGTAATCCGGATTCATCACCAGCACGGTCGAATCGACAATTCCGTTTTTCTGAAACGGCATCGCCTCCTGACCGGTGCCCACCGTCTCGATGATGACGTAATCGAAATTCGACTCCGCCAGAAGTGCCAGGCAATCATGCGTCGCAGGTGAAAGCCCACCGGCTTGTCCGCGCGTGGCCATGCTGCGCATGAACACGCGATCATCCTGCGAATTGATCATGGTGGCCCGATCACCCAGCAGCGCGCCTTCACCGACTACGCTGGGGTCATGGGACAAGATCGCAACCCGCCCATTCGGATTTCGGTTGAGAAACCGCAGGACGAGCTCGTCAATCAGCGTGGTCTTTCCCGCGCCGCCCGGACCCGTAAAGCCAATCACGTTCGATGTTCGATGTTCGATGTTCGATGCTTGTCGGGCCGTAGCTCGGCGAAGGCGGGTTCGATGCTTTTTGGATTTTTCTGCTGCATCCTCGATCTTCGTGAGCTTGTGCGCGAGGTCCTGATCGAACGATTCGACGCGCGGCCGTCGCGTCCGCGGTTTGCCGTATCGCTGATGAACAAATCGAACCATGTCGTCGAGTGATGTGCCGGCAAAGAAAATTTCGTCGACGCCTCTGCGTCTCATGACTAGGGCATCGTGCTGCGTGATGGTCCCGCCGCCGCCGCCGAAAACCTTAATATCGTCTGCGCCTTTCTTGCGCAAAAGATCGACAACAGCCGCAAAAAACTCGATGTGCCCGCCGTTGTAACTCGAGATGCCAATGGCGCGAACGTCCTCCTGGATCGCGGCGCGAACGATATCACTGACAGGACGATGATATCCGAGATAGATCACCTCAATCCCGTGCCGGATGAACTCGAGGTTGATGGTGTTGATCGCGCTGTCGTGTCCGTCGCAAATCGGAACAGCCGTCAGTATTCGGATGGGTGAAGCCATTTCTCCAAAGAGATAACAACAAATCTGGAACGCAGGAAAAGAGGAAAACTAATCAAAATCTAATTTCTTGGCTTTCGGGGTTCCTGATTAAGATTCCGCGACATGCACGATCCGTTGGACTGCGCCGGCAAAAGGAGCGAAGCCGCATGAAAAATTTCCGGCCGCTTCGCACAATCGTGATCGCTGGTGTGGTCGTTGGCGTTTTGGATATTTCATCGGCGTTTGTGATTTGGTGGCAACGTGGCGTTGCACTACAGCGCGGATTGCAGGGAATCGCCGCTGGATTACTCGGCACCAAATCGTACACAGGCGGAATTGCAACGGCCGGCTTGGGTCTGGCGCTCCATTTTTTCGTCGCGTTCGTGGTGGTATCGATCTTCTATCTGGCCAGCCGCAAGATACGGTTTTTGACGAAAAGGCCGTTCGTTTCCGGCGTTTCTTACGGGATCGGCGTTTACGTCGTCATGTACTGGATTGTTTTGCCGACCGCATTCCCAACGTTTCGACACCGGCTCGCCAACGAGTTGCTCGAGCTTGCCATTCACATCTGCTTGATCGGCTTGCCAACCGCATTCATTGTGCGCCGATCCTCGGAAGTGACGGATTAATCGTTCATGAGCGACCCACTTGATTTCACCGGGAAAATTGTGCTCGTCACCGGCAGTTCGCGGGGGATTGGCGCGGAGATGGTCAAGGCGTTCGGGAAACGCGGTGCGCGATGCGTGGTGAATTACGTCACGGACGCGCAGGGCCAGAACAAAGCCGAGGCGATTAGAGTCGCAGGCGAGTTACAGCAACCGCTGGTAATCGAGGGCGATGTCACTCAACCCCAGCAAGTCGAAGCGATGATGCATCAGATACAGGATGAGCGCGGCGGCCTCGATATCCTGGTGAACAATTCGGGAATCATCGGCGATCGCACCATCAAGAAATTATCTCTGGATGACTTCCAGAACGTGATCCGGGTCAATCTCATTGGCACATTCGTCGTCACGCAAAAAGCCGCTGCGATTCTGCGCGGCGGCGGCCGGATCATCAACATGTCGTCGGTAAGCGGTCAAATGGGATTATTCGGGCAGGCGAATTATTCATCGAGCAAGGCCGGGATCATTGCGCTGACCAAAGTATCGGCACGCGAGTTTGCGCGGCAGAACATCACGGTGAACGCGATCGCGCCCGGATTCATCGACATTGGGATGAGCAAAGGCGTGCCAGAGGAGACGATACAAAACTTCATTAAACAAATCCCGCTGGGTCGCCTGGGTGACGTGGATGAGATTGTCAACGCGGCGCTCTTCTTGGCATCGCCGATGGCAAGTTACATCACCGGTCACGTGCTCAATGTGAACGGCGGATTTTATATGGGTTAACTAAAGCCTTCGTCATGCCTTAACTGCGGCGAAGGCGGGTCAGTCCAGCTTCTGCACAAGCAACCAAACCAAAGCAGAAAGCATTCCCGCAAAGCTTGATAACACGAGCGTCACGCGCTTGGTCTGGCGTATTTTGAATGCCGGCTTGGGAATGTCGTCGTGAATTTGACTGGCCTCGAACAGCTTCATCAGGGCAAAAGCGACGACAAAGCCCACGGCAGCCCATTTGAGACATCCCAGAAACATATCGAGCATCCCGGCCAGATCGTAGCTCAGACAGGCATCCCGCTCAAGCGGCGTTCATGAACTCGTGGCATTAAGCCGACGGAGAGTCCGGCTTTGCTGCGACACTTTGCAGCGCATCGGCCAACGTCGCGAAGGTCGCGATTTGAATCTGCGGTCCGTAATGGAATTGTGAGAGAATATTGAGACCGATGTCCTTATGTGGATCTGGCATCACACGCGCAACATAGGCGACCCCTTTGTCGGTTAGGGCTTCCATGATTTCAGCAAGGTGAGGTGCCGCCGCCGAATCCATGAAGTCCAGCCAGCGGAAATCCACCAGAACACGAAAGCCCGGCGCAATATCCTGTACCAGTTCACGTACGCGCTGGGCAACCGCCTTGACTTGCTCGGCCGTGACGCGTCGCGCGGCGCTAATCACCAGCAGGCGTTTCGACTGATCGAGCTCAACTGCGTACATGCTTCGTCTTCACACATACTAAATCCGGCCGCAAATCCGACGAGTTGATTGACAATTTGCCAGGCACATCGCCAAGGCGGCAGTCAGAGAGACCCGTTACGGCGCGGTTTGAAAGAAAGCGCTTTCGAACGTTGGCTGGAAAGCGCCAGGCTCGGTGTCGCCGATTCGAAATTGTGGACTGATTTCGAATTGAGTGGCGCAATAAATTTCCACGTCTGTCCTGCCACACTTCTCCAGCGATGCGCGGACCGTGTTTAAAGCGAGTGCGGGCGTATTGCAATCCCGGCTCAGATGTCCGAGCACGACACGCTCGATTTCTCCGGGTACCAACTCCTCGATCACACCGGCGGCAGCCGTGTTCGACAAGTGCCCGTGCCGCGACTGGATTCGCTGTTTCACCGGCCACGGCCGATGCGTGTCGTTCTGCAAAAGTTTTTCGTCGTGATTGGTCTCGACCACCAGCGTTTGAACCTGTCGCAAACGTTCGACGATCATTTTGGTCACGTACCCGAGGTCGGTAATAAAGCCGAGGCTACCTGAGCCGGCATGAAAGACGAACCCGAGCGGGTCTACTGCATCGTGCGGTACGGGAAACGTTTGGACACTGATGTCGCAAATCGAAAACTCACCGCCAGTCGCGAACAGTCGCCAATCGCGACAGCGATCCGCCAGACCACTGGACCGAAGCGCTTCAGCTGTGAGTCGATTGCAATAAATCGGCAGATCAAATTTGTGGCAGAGAACTTCAAGGCCGCAGATGTGATCGGTGTGCTCGTGTGTAAGAACGACGCCGTCGAGCTGCTCCGGCGTCACGCCGCATTGCTCCAGACGCAACACGACTTGTCGCGCGCTCAGCCCGCCATCAACGAGAATCTTGCAATGTTCCGTAGCGACCAGCGCGCTGTTTCCCGCGCTCCCGCTGCCGAGCATGATCAAGCTGAACACGGGTCCCAAGATAGTCGACTATTTTTGTGGTGCGCAACGGAAATGTGGCGCAGACGATCCAATCTACGTTTGCTGAGCCTTCACTCACAACGAGATCGTCGCGTTGAAACAGCGAAAATCGCCTGCAGAGACGGATGTGTTCTGAT
The DNA here is from genome assembly GCA_963776065.1 of uncultured Verrucomicrobiae bacterium. Lineage (GTDB taxonomy): Bacteria > Verrucomicrobiota > Verrucomicrobiia > Chthoniobacterales > UBA10450 > Udaeobacter. The sequence continues at coordinate 261,892 of CAVZLJ010000005.1, forward strand.
TCAGAATCGCGTTCTATTCCAAACGAATGGCATACCGGGGTCATCGCCCCGGCTATGGGGTTTCCGCCGTTAGCGCGTCGATAAATTCCCGCGGTGTTTCGGCGTTGAGTAACTTCGAACGAATCGTGTCATCGTTGACCAGACGCGCCAGCGTGCCGACACAAACCAGGTAGTCGCTGATCAGACGTTCGGGAACGCCGATCACGAAAATCAAATGCGCGCGCGGTTGATTTTCGCCGAATGGAATCCCGGCGTGGCTACGTCCGATGCCGGCCACAATTTCATCAACCAAATCAGTGCGCACATGTGGAAACGCGATGCCGTTTTCAACGACACTTGGGTGCGCCCGTTCGCGCGCAAGCACCAGTTCGAGGAAAGTCTCGGGCTTGGCGATTTTCCCGGTGCGCGCAAGCATCCGAACGACCTCGCGAATCGCATTCGCCGGTTTTCGTGAGCGCAACCCGAGGATCACATGTCTTTCGTCAAGGAGATCTGACATCACGATAGGCATTGGAGCGGGAGAGATTTATTGGATTATGTGGCAAACCCAGTTATCCAGTTAAATAGCACATCGTGGCAACTCAAGATGCAGCTGTAGCGTCAAAAGAGGAGCGGACAGTTTCCTTTCAACGGAGCATTTACGATCCCGGTTATGTCAACGCCATGTCGCACTTCTACCGGGGCGAGATGAGCAGGATCATGGTGTGGCGGCAGCGACTGGATGTGACCACGAACTGGGCCATCACCAGTAGCACCGCCATTATCACCATCGCATTTTCTACGCGCGAAGTGCCGCACATCATTTTCTTTTTCAATCTTGCGATCGTCTGGGTGCTGCTTTGGATCGAAGCGCGCCGGTACCGTTTCTACGACGCGTTCCGCGCGCGTGTTCGAATGCTCGAAGCGCATTTTCTCGTCCCGATGGTAATGGAAAACCGTGAGATGCTTCAGGGCGAATGGAAAAAACTGGTCTGCGAAGATTTAATTTTACCCTCTTTCAAGATCACGAAGCTGGAGGCAGTCGGGCGCCGGTTGAAACGCAATTATATATTCATTTTCATTCTGATCCTGATCGCATGGTTGACGAAAATCTTTTTGCATGCCAAGGCACCGATTACCGATCTGGAATCTTTTTATCACGCGCTGCGCATCGGAAATATCCCGTCCTGGTTCGTGGCGCTGATTTTAGTGGGCACATTTGTGATTGTGATTTCCATCACCATTTACGTTAGCAAACGATCTTCCGGAGAAATCTCTGAGTTCGGTACACACCGTTCGCTGTGGCGTATCTAATGTGTGCGGATACGAACCAACGCGTGCCAGAACAGATTCTGTGATCACCTTACCCCGCTAGTTCCGGGGATTTCTTCTCGCTGTTGCGTTCCCTGCGATCGCAGCGTTCGCGTTTCACTGTGTCCTTAATATTGCGAATCCCCTGTGGGCTAAAACCGTACTGCGAATCGTTTCTCAACTGATTGCCGCCGTGTTCCAGTTTGCGCACATGATCGTTCTGCTGGCCGAATAGAGCCGGGAACGTCTGGACCGCCGCGAGATTTACTCCGCAGGCTCCGTCTCATGAAGACGCCCGTAATCAACCGTGAGCCGTCCCCCACCATGCTCGGTATAGATTTCGACGAAACGTTCGCCGAAACGTACATCGCGCCAGCTGTAATCCTTTTGTGTTTGAACCGACGCTGCGAGCACCGGATCGATTCCAACCACTGATACTAAAAACAGCGCGCGGTTGGCCTCGAGAGACTCAATAGTCGCACCAAAAAGCGGACTCTTGTCGTCGATTGTATGCCGCAGACTCAGCGCCGCTGGGAAAACCGTCAGCCGATCGAAATGGAGTTTGAGAACATAGAAGTAGCGGAAATCTCCGCCCTCGACTAACGGTTCGTCGCGCGAAAACATGATCCGGAACTCGGCCTCGACCATGCTGTGTTGATTTTCGTTGCCGATTCGCACCATCAGCGTCGGCTTGCCATTTAAGGGCGTAACGACCATGGAATTGCTGAAAACAACGCGCGCGATCGGTCGCGAAAAGCGCACGAAAATTAGGCCGGTCATCGCCGCGAGTAAAAATATCCCGGTCATGATTTCGAACGTGCTGATGATGTGGCCGTAAAGCGTCTGCGGATACATGTGGCCGTAGCCAACCGTGGCCAGCGTTTGCACACTGAAGAAGAAGCAATCAAAAAACCGACTTCCGCCAGTGCTGCCGGCGATACTCTCTTGCTGGAAATTATAAAGCGCGGCGAAAAAAAGGTTTAGGCCGACGTAAAGACTGGCGACAAACGCAGCGAACTGCGGCCACCTTAAACCGAGGAGCCAGCGATAGACATCGCGCCACCGCCAGGCGTCTGTCCCGACTTTCACGAATTCGACCTGACCAGAGCGGATGGAAACGTGACTCGGCTTCCGTTGCCGCTTTTTCGTCCTCTTTCCGCTCATCTCGATCTAATCTGCGGAGATTGGCAATTGGTCAACGAACGCAGTGATTGCTTGGAGAATCTCGTGATCGACACGTTCCTGCGTTTCACCTGTTGCCTGGAGTTGGCGCTTCAGCACGCTCAGGGAATGATCGCCGCCTTCCACAACGTGCAAAAAGTTCGGAGCTTTCATCTCGGCTCGAACCTGTTCCAGGAGATCCAGCGGACACAGCGCGTCGCGCGTGCCTTGCACCAACAGGATGGGCGTAGTCAGCGCGCGCAAAACTTCGTCCCGAAGTTTTGCGCGATTGCCCATGGCGCAAAGCGGATAACCAAGGCAAACCAGGCCTGCCAGTTTTTCCTCGAACGACACATGGCATCCGATCCGGCCGCCCATGCTCTTGCCGATCAGAACTGTCGAGCCCGGTTGATGTTTCTCGCGCGCGGCTTGCAACGCCGCCAGATGCGCCGCGATCAATTGCGGCGATGGATCAGGCCGTTTTCGCCCTTCGCGCATGTAATCATAGTCGAATATCTCAACCTCGCCGAGTTCGGACAAACTCTGCTTCCAATTTTGCATCCAAGGATGTGACGAAGGCGCGCCTGCACCTGGGGCAAAAAGAATTAATCGTTTCATGCTCTCGTCCGTTTTAGCCGGAGCGACGGCGGCGGATTATCTAACGAGAAGCTAGGCATAAGGTCGGTCCGCGGTTCGCTACATAGCCTCGTTAGGACGATAATCTTCTCCTTTAGCCGATCTTGAAAGCACCAAGGGGCCTGGCTTCGGGATGTGGCTTCCTGGTCAAAATGACTTTCTCCACGTAGTCCCGGTATTCGTTCCCGAAAACATAGCCGCGTTCCTTCCAAAACTCTTTGCCCCCGGGAGCAGCAAGCAGATTCATGGTAAGCAACTCCCAGCCGGCCCAAAGCGGAGGAGACAATGCTTTTTGCTGCCACTGATAAAAAGCATTCTGCGAAAAAGATATGAAAGCCATGAAAGTCTCGATGAATTGCGCCTTCTCTGTTTCATCCAGTGACGAGTAATCCTTCAGTCCCTTGATCGCGATCCGGTTAAGCTCGGCATCGCCCATCAGATTCATATACCAATCCGCATAGTTATCGTGGACTGCTTGCGCAGTGGCGGAGCGAACGGCGCTCGTGTTCCTCTTGATCTGAAATCCAACGTAAAATAGTGAAATGACGACCGCGATCGCGCCAATCACTTGGGCGCAATTACTCCAATCCTGAAGTGTCATAGGCCTAACGAGATACAAGATTATCGACGCAGCACTTTGACAATGAAGTCATCTATTGTCGAGAAATCACAACAAGGTGCTGGGTCTAATGGCCTGTTTCGGAATGCTGCTTTAACATTGCGAGATATTCGTCAATCAATTCGGGACCATGCACCGCTGACCAGTGCCCGGAGATGATCTTATCAATCTCGAGATGAAGCTGCCGGAGCTTCTCAAGCGTTTTGGGATATTCTTCGAGATTGGCAAAAGCGAGGTTGCCAAGGTGCTCCTTCAAAATTGAGCCAGCATACAGAATCTTCTGCTTCGGAAAGTAAACGAAGATATCGTCTGCGTTGTGTGAAGGTCCAAGGTAAAATCCGCGAATATCGCCGTTCTCAAGCGTAAAATCAGCCCCGTAGGTTTTCGTCGGGGCAACCAATGGCAGACTCGGATAGGTCGGGAAATGCCGGCGGGTAAAATCCACTGTTTTAGCCCAATCTTTTTCGAGCGTCTGTTCGGTCAACTTCGTCGAAACGATATTCGCACCAATGCCCTTCCAGTAGGCGTTGCCTCCCGCGTATTCCGGATCGTGATCGGGGAGAATGACATCGCTGACTGGCTTGTTAGTCACCTTCATGATTTCCCTGGCGAGCAGTTGGGCCGTGTCGGGAGACCATCCTGCGCCGATGACCGTCACCGACGCCGCGCCGATATAAACAGCGTAGTTTGTTTTCGCGTAGTGTGAGTCCTCGGCTACATAGACCGAACCAGACAGCGGGTACATAGACACACTGGGTTCTGTTCCATTAAGTTTGGAACTCCACAGTAACAAAATGGCCGCAATGAGTGGCTTCACGACGGGTAAGGAATCTAATGAAACCAAGCTGAGCGATCAGCGCTAAGAGCGAGCGCGGCCTGGGCTGAAGCTGTTTTATTCATCTGAAATGTACGCGGAGCGGCGGTTCGCTGCAACGGTTGCTTAGGCGACCGGCGTGCCCCGCTCCCAAGAGTAGAATGGAGGGGTTAGACGTCATTATCTGAACATGATGCGAAAGCGCAGGCCAGGCTTGCTGCCGAACTGCTGCGGTTTGATGAAGTGCTCGACGAAGATGCCTCCATTCGCTTCGATGACGCGCTGTGACCCGATGTTGTCCGGATCAGTGGTGATCTCCATGCTGGCGAGAAACGCTGCTGCATCGGCCTGAATGCGGGAGAGCTCTTCGCGTGCGGCCTCGATACCGCGCTCGTTGTCGGCAGACCACCCACGCTCGAGCGCAGCAACGTAGCTCGCAACGTGTTCGGGACCTGGACGCACGAGCTGCATACTGGACGCCTAACGAGAATTAGACCGGAAAATTCTGTCTAATTCAATGACTTCTTCTGTATTGCATCGCGTTTTGCCTTGAACTCGCTTCCCGATTTCCACTCTGGAAATTTGTCGCCATTCGCGACTTGGTAGCCGACGTCGAACAGAAGTTGGACATCCTGCACTGCGCCGGAGAGATCCCACGTTGGATCAACTTCGTCGGACGGCTGGTGGTAATGTTTCGCAACGTATTCGTCGCGCTTCTGCTTTCCGTATTCGGGCGGTTTGCCGATGATTTCAATCCCGCGAGCTGCGTGCAATACGGGAACGCCTGCCTTGGCAAATTCGAAACTATCGACTCGATAGAAGCCGCCTTTCTCAGGTTCGCTGTTCGGCTTCATCACGCGCCCCTGTCGCGCCGTGGCCTGGCCTAGCAAGTCGTCCAAGGTTGAATTGCCATTGGTAAGATCTTCGAGGTCGCGCGATTTGCCCCACGGATTCACGCCATCGATATTGATGTCGGCGAGCGTTTTCTCCAACGGATAGAGCGGATGTTCTGTGTAGTATTTTGCCCCGAGCAATCCCGCTTCCTCCGCTGTCGTTGCCATAAATAAGACCGAGCGCTTGGGCGGCGGATTCAATTTTGAGAACGCGCCGGCAAGCTCGATCACAGATGCCACGCCCGATGCGTTATCGATCGCACCATTAAAAATCTGATCGCCTTGCAATTCGGGATGCTGCCCGAGATGATCCCAGTGCGCGGTATAGATAACGTATTCACCATTTAATTTTGGGTCGCTGCCTTCGAGTTTGCCGATGACATTGTGCGATTTGAACGAGCGAATCTGCTGTTTAATCGCAATATTGGCCTTGGCATTCAGGACCACAGGTCGAAAATTTTTGGTGATCGCAGATTTCTTGAGGGCATCGAAATCCTGGCCGGAGTCGGCCAACAATTTCTTGGCGACTTCCAAAGTGATCCACGAACGCGCCGAAACCGCGTCCATGTTCTTGTTCGGATTATCGAGCTCAAAGTTTTCTTTGCCCCAGCTCGATCTCACCACCTGCCACGGATAAGCTGCCGGTTCCGTCTCGTGGATGATGATCGCCGCCGCCGCGCCTTTCCGCGCTGCGATTTCGTATTTGTAGGTCCAGCGGCCGTAATATGTCATCGCTTTTCCTTTGAACATTTTGTCGTCGAGTTTTGACGCATCTTTTGGATCGGGAACCGGCGGATCGCCGATCAACATCAGCAGCGTTTTGCCGCGCACATCGACATTTTTGTAATCGTCCCAGCCGTACTCCGGCGCGACGACGCCATATCCAACAAAGACCATATCTGACTTCTCGATCTTGATTTCCGGCTGTAGCCGCGCCGATGAAGCAACGAAATCGTCCGGATATTTCAGATCCATCGTTTTGTCGCCAATAACCAATGACATTCGCGGTTCGCTTTTGATCCCGGCGAGAGGAACTTCCTGCGTGTATGTCCCGTCGGGATTTCCCGGTGTTAACCCGATCTTTTTGAACTGATCGGTGATGTATTTGACTGAAAGTTCTTCGCCTCTTGTCCCTGGCGAGCGCCCTTCGAATTCGTCCGATGCGAGAACTTTGATGTGCGCGAGCAGACTGTCTGGTGTGATCGTCTCAAGCGCCGGCTGCAAATGCTCCGTCAATTCATCATTTCCGAGGAGCGATGCCGCGGCGGAGAAAAAGAGCGCGAGTAACAAGCGCGAAATTTTCATGTTCGTTCTGTAGCGGCGCTTTGCGATCGCAGCAAATCCATCCCGCGATCGCAGCCGACGTGAGCCCGCTTCGAATTTTTTCAAAGGTCTCATCTCTGTCCAGACTGGCAATTGGCTTCTAAAAACATTCTGCGTGCCCAGTCCCATCAGCCGCAGTTTACGTCCCTGGTTTGCCACGCACTTACTGACAAAGGGCTATGACATCGCAGGAACGTCGCGTCCGGCGGTCGCGCCCTACCAAAAACATTTCCTGTTTTCGTGGTTTCCTAATTCGGTCGCCTGTCCGCCTATTGCACGCTCACAACTGTGCCGACCGGAATTTCAGAGAAAAATTTGCGCGCGGCATCCTCCGGCAACCGAATGCATCCATGCGATACTGGATGATCCGCGACGTAGCCGGCGTGCATTCCGAAATCGAGACAACTCAATCGCATGAAATATGGCATCTCGACGTGGTAGATCGTGGAACGATGGTTCCGCTCCTTGTTGGTAATCACAAATTCGCCACGTTTGGTCGAATAACCCGGCCGGCCGGTGGAGCATCGCGCCCGATATACTGGTACGCCGTCCCTAACGAGTTCAACCCTTTGCATAGCCAGAGAAATTTCTATTCGCAGTTTGTCCGGCGCCGGCCCGCCACCGAGAAGAATTTGGGTAGATCGCCAGTGCCCGGTTTCCGCGGCAATATCCAGGGCAGACATTTTGTTCCGGGTCGTTAGGCGGGTTCGACTGGCCCGGGCATCGACGAGAGCGCGCAGGTAATCCACCTGACCGAGACCGGCGGCGAGCATGAGCACGGTTACGTTGCGATCGTCTTCGATGTAACTGCGCAGTCCTTTCGGCAGCATGGCTAGAAAATCTTTATCACAACGCGATGGCAGAACTGTATCGGGATCGGCTCCGCAATTGAGCAGCGTCGTGAAAAGCGAAGAATTGCTGCTCGCGATGGCGTATGCGAGAAACGGCACGTTTTTGCCTTCGGGTGTCGCCGGCGACGTGTGCTTGCTGAGCAGCAACCGGATTTCGTCATTCTTGCCGGCTTGAAGCGCTCTGGATAAAGCACGGCGAGTGCTGGCGGTCCAATCCTGTGCCGGAGGCAGGCGCTGGAGCACGGTTTCGATTACCTCCGGATTGCCCCCGTCGAGAGCAAAGCTCAGAAGATCCTGTCCGTCCAAACATGGAGTTTCGGGATGAAAATTGCTTGAGCGCGCCAGAAGCAACTGAAACATTTCAACATCTCCGTGCATCGCTGCCGCCATTATCGGCGTGAAACCGTTCTTGTCGGCAAGATCAACAGCTGCTCCGGCATCGAGCAGGCGGCACGCGATTTTCCAATGCTGTTGCGACGTTGCGATCAACAGCGGCGTCCGCCCTTGCCCGTCACGTCCGTTTGGATCGACGCGCTCACTCAGACATAAGTCGACGAGAGAATCGCGTTGAATCGTGACGGCCCGCACGAGTTCGTCCGGCGAAATAATGACGCGCGCGGGGGGCTCCGGTCCGACGACAATTGCCCAAAGAAGAATCAAAACTGAGGCCGCAACGGCGGCTCGTAAGAGGAATCGCCTCTGGAACATGCGCATTTTGATGGTTCGGCTGCCAATTGCACGCCTTCTGTCAGCGAATCTGGCATGGCTGCGAGCCAACCGCGAGTGCGCCTTTGGGTAACTCCGCCATAAGAGCGATTCGCCATGGGGAACCGGAATTGGACGCGCCGGGTTGAACGTTGCATGTTGGCTGGTGTCAAAATTCCAACCTATGCGCTTGTCCATTTTCGCTTTGTGCCTCGCGCTGAGTACTTCGTTTGCGGTGCAACCGGAGGCCGTTCCGGGCTCTACAGTTCCTGTCAATCCGTCCGCGGCTGAGGCCGGCAAGGACGTCGTGCATCAGTTGAACAACGCGTTCGCCAAGGTGTTCGAAACTGTCGCGCCGGGCGTCGTTATCATTGAGACCTCAAAGAAAAGTGAAGTCAGCGACAGCTCGCCACTCGATGATCTGTTCTTTCAAGGGCCGCCGGATGAAAACAATCCGCGCCGAAATCCAGGCACACCGCGGCCGGTCCAAAGCGAAGGTTCCGGGTTCATTGTGCGGCCGGACGGTTATATCTTTACTAACGTGCACGTCATCGAGGACGCAGACAAAATCGACGTCAAATTACAGGATGGCCGCGAGTATTCGGCGCGAGTCGTTGGCACCGACGAAAAGACGGACATCGCCGTCATCAAAATTGACGCGAAAAATTTGCCGGTCGTCCAACTCGGCGACAGCGACCAAGTGCGCGTGGGGCAATTTGCGTTTGCTATCGGCGCGCCGTTCAAGCTCGATTACACGTTCACCTACGGCGTAATCAGCGGCAAAGGCCGCAGCAAACTGCTTCAGACGGGCGGTTATTCGATCTCGGATTACTTGCAGACCGATGCCTCCATTAATCCGGGGAACAGCGGCGGTCCGCTGTGCGACATTGATGGGAAAGTGATCGGAATGAACACGCTGATTAATGGCATGAACCGCGGACTCGGTTTTGCCATTCCGATTAACATGGCAAAAGAGATCGGCGGCGAACTTATCGCCGGGCACAAAATCGTGCGGCCATGGCTGGGCATTCGCATCGAAACACTCGGCGACGATCCGAGCATCCGTGAATTGTTCAAAGGCGCAGACAACGGCGTCGTGGTCCGCACAATTGAAGCGGACGCGCCGGCATCGAGAAGCAATCTTCGTCCGTTCGACGTAATCACGCACGTCGACGGGACCGCGATCACGTCCGATTCACAGTTGCAGCATGAAATCCTGAAAAAGAAAGTCGGTCAGAGCGTGGAGCTCACTGTCTGGCGAAAAGGCCAGTCAATAAAGGTGCCCGTCAAGACGGGTGAACTGCCCGACGAGATCACTCGGGCATCAAACCGACCAGTTCAGCCGAGCGAACCGAAACCGCAGGATGTCGGCAAATTTGGATTACAGGTACAGGAACTCACGAAGGAAGTTGCCGAGCGGCTGCATCTGTCCGCGCCGCAAGGGGTGATTGTCACGGATGTCGAAGACAGCAGTATCGCTGCGGCGCAGGACATTCAACGCGAAGACGTCATTACCGAGGTGGACGGCAAACCCGTGACGAATGTGCAATCGTTCCGTGAAGCGCTGAATAAAGCCGATCCAAAACGCGGCGTCCTTCTTTACCTCGACCGAAAAGGCAGCAAAACCTTCGCCGTGTTGAAAGCTGCCGGGTAGATCCGTCCTCAGGTAGGGCGCGTCACTCCGTGCGCGCCGGTTCTGTGAATGCCAAGCGGCGGGCAGAGGACATGCTCGCCACACCAGGTGCAGTCGGCCTACGTTTTTCGGCCGCCGACGATCACCAACACGATTCCGCCGACCAAGCAAATCCCGCCCAACACGGGTGGGAACGGGATGGTCTTTTGCTTTTCCGCAGTCGCCTGAATCGGGCCGAGGTCGAGCACTTTCTCACGCTTGGTGTACGTGATCCCGCCATACACCAGCGCAAGAATGCCGATAACGATCAGAATTATACCTATGATGCCCGCCGGTTTCATTGCTGCGATGTTACAACGCTCGGCGACCCGAGATCAATTGGATTATCAGCACCACAATCGCAATCACGAGCAGGATGTGAATGAACCCGCCGAGCGTGTATGAACTGACCAGTCCAAGCAGCCACAGCACCAGCAGAATAACAAATATAGTCCAGAGCATAGGATGTTCCTTTCGGTTAAGTTGTACGTATCTTCGCACGAGCCACTTCCGTTGCGCTTATCCAAACCGATAATTTCTACGATTTCTCCAGCGCCGTGCGCAAATTCCATTCGTTCGCTTCCAGCAAACTGCGGGCGGATTCATGATCGCGTTGGGTCAACTCGGCCAAAATTCGCACAGCGCGATCCCGCAATTTCGTGCTTGTGGTGTGCAGATCGATCATGAGATTGCCGCGCACTTTGCCGAGTCCAATCATCGCACCTGTGCTGATAATATTCAGGGCAACTTTCGTCGCAGTCGCTGCTTTCAGTCTGGTTGATCCGGCTAGGATTTCGGGTCCCACAGGTAACATGATCACCAAATCGACAATTGTAGTCCCTGTTTGTCTGGATGATCGCGGACGGCCGGGGTCATCGTCCCCGGCTACAGTTGGATTACACTTAAGCAGGACAGTTTTTGCGCCTAACGAGTCGCTTCGGGCAAGCGCGCCGAGCACAAAAGGTGTCCGGCCGCTGGCTGTGATCCCGATCACCACATCCGCAGCCGTTACACCGCGTTCGTCCACTGCCAATGCCCCGGCGCTCTCCTCATCTTCCGCACCTTCCACGCTCTGATGCAGCGCCGTGGCTCCGCCAGCAATGACTCCCTGCACAAGATATGCGGACGCACCAAAGGTAGGCGGGATTTCGCTCGCATCCAGAACGCCGATGCGCCCGCTGCTGCCGGCGCCGACGTAAAACAACCGACCACCTTTTCGCAGCGATTGAGTAACCATTTCAATTGCACGAACAAGATCGGCCGCGGCAGTACGCAATGCTTCCTGAACAAATTTCTCCTCTTCGACAAAGACATGAACCAGTTCGTGCGCACTCATTTTTTCAAGATTTTCCGAGCGCGGATTGCGCTGTTCCGTCAACAAAACGGCTAAACTGTTGATTTCAGTTTGTGATGGTCTCTGGTGAAACGTGACGTGATCGTGCGCTCCTGCTGCAATCCACGCGGCGCCGAGTTCAGGCGATCGCTCAGCAGTTGCCACACGGGCATCGGGAAGATTCTTCTTCAACTGCCGGCGGAAGGCGTGTGTGTAAATTGAGTCACGATGAAAAAGGCCACCCATTAACACCACCTTCGGCGCGAGCAAGTGAAGACGCGCGGCGACCGCCTCGGCATAGTCGCATAGGACGCGCGCGCCTTCTTCGATGATCTCCATCATGCACACATCACGGCCGGCTGCCGCTTCAAACACGACCGGAGTCAGCGTGGCGATTTCCATTTTGTCCGCTGTTTGCGCCCAGCGGACGAGTTCATCAAGATTATTCAACGACAGCGCGTGGAGGATTTTCGCAGTGAAATCCATCTCGCTACGATGCAGATCGTGTTCGCGTAAAATCAAGCGGAGCGCCTGAATGGAAAGAAAATAACCGCCACCGGCGTCGCCCAAAATATGTCCCCATCCCCCCGCTCTCTCGATCCGATCGCCGCGCCGTCCGGTGACCGACGAACCACTTCCCGCATTGACCACAATGCCGTCACCTTGATCCAGCGCCGCAGCCAAACCGGAATCACGGTCGCTGCCTGTCACAACTTTCGCGTCTGTCCAGATCTCGAGACAGATTTGCTTGAGCGCGCGGCGGTCTTCCTCAGTGGCGCAACCGGCCAGGAAAACCCCCGCGCGATCGATTTGCTTCGGAAGCTCTGCAAGAATCGCACGCAGACGCTCGGGCGCGGTGAGCCGAAAATTCGACGGCGGCAGTTTTCCGTGTTCGAGGATGCTCCATTGCGAGCCGGGGTCAACGCCCCCGGCTACAGCTTCGACGAGCACCCAGGCGGTTTTTGTTCCGCCGCCTTCAACCCCGAGGATGCGCTCACCGGGTTTCACGATTCGTTATGCTTAGCCGTTTTGCGCGCTTAGGAAAGCTTCAATACCAGTGCCGTCATCCTTATCCTGGGCGAATCCCGCGTACGCGGAAGAGTCAAAGAAACCCGCGGAATTATGTGGCATTTCGCCCCGGCATTCCTCGACTTCGCTCGGACTGACGACGTCGATCGTTGCCGAAATTTCGCGTGTTCGTATCATGATAAAATCAATGGACCGAAAGGAAGCCGACAAAAAAATCGCCCAGTTGCGAGAGGAAGTCCGCAAGCACGATCGGCTCTATTACAACGAAGCCGCGCCGATCATCAGCGATCGCGAATACGACCGGCTCTACAAGGAATTGGTCGATCTAGAGACGCGGTTTCCTGATCTCGTCACGCCGGATTCGCCCACCCAGCGAGTGGGCGGGGAAGCGCTCGAAGCATTCGCGCAAATCCAGCACATCGCGCCAATGCTCAGCCTCGACAACACTTACTCCGAAGAAGAGGTGTCAAATTTTTACAAACGAATCACCCGGTTGTTGCCGGACCAGAGAATCCCGGTGGTGATCGAGCCAAAAGTGGATGGCGTTGCAGTGTCGCTGATGTATGAAAAGGGGCGGCTGAAATATGCCGCTACTCGCGGCGATGGTTTTGTCGGGGACGATATCACGCAAAACATCAAAACAATCCGATCGGTGCCGCACCAGTTGCGCGGTGATTCGCCAGAGATTTTCGAGGTGCGTGGCGAAGCTTATCTGGACAAGGCCGGCTTCGAGAGACTGAACAAGGAACGCAAAGCCGCGGGTCTTCCGCTCTTTGCGAATCCGCGCAATGCTGCCGCTGGTTCTCTAAAACATCTTGACCCAAAAGCGGTCGCACAACGCCCACTCGGAATCGTTTTTTACGGCACCGGCGCAGTCGAAGGCGTGGATATCGGTTTTCACTCAAAAATTTTTCAGCTCTTCAAAAAACTCGGGCTGCCAAGCCACGAAGATTGGTGGCTAGCCGATTCGGTCGACGAAATCCTCAAAGCGATCCAGGATCTCGATAAAGTTCGGCTCGATTTTCCGTACCAAACCGACGGCGCAGTGGTCAAAGTGGACGCGCTCGCGCAGCGCGAACGGCTCGGGTTCACCGCGAAATCGCCGCGCTGGGCAATCGCTTACAAATACGCGGCGGAACGCGTGGAGACTCGTTTGAACGACATCATCATTCAGGTCGGACGCACTGGAATTCTGACGCCGGTCGCGACGCTCGAGCCGGTGTTTGTGAGTGGCAGCACCGTAGCGCGGGCGACATTGCATAACGAAGACGAAATCAAACGCAAAGACATCCGGATCGGCGACACGGTGGTGATTGAAAAAGCTGGCGAGGTCATTCCAGCAGTTGTGGAGGTAGTAAAATCGAAACGACCGCGCGAGGCGAAGCCGTTCGATTTCGCCAAGCATATTCACGGCAAATGTCCCGTGTGCGGCAGTCCGATCCATCGCGACCCGGAATTCGTCGCCTGGCGCTGTGAAAATCTGCATTGCCCCGCCCAGACCACGCGACGCGTTGAATTCTTCGCGGCTCGCGGCGCGCTCGACATCGAAAGCATCGGCGGAATTGTTGCGGACAAGCTGGTCGAGCGGGGCGTTGTGCGCGAGCCACTGGACCTGTTCGAACTCAAAGTCGATCAACTCGCCAAAGTGAATCTCGGCACGGAGGAGGCGCCGCGCGTTTTTGGCCAGAAAAACGCGACCAAGGCCATCAACGCCATCGGGCGCGCCAGGACACTGCCCCTCTCACGCTGGCTATTCGCCCTGGCTATTCCTGAGGTCGGAAAAACTACAGCAATGGACCTCGCCCGCTTTCACGAGACAATTGAGGACGTAGCAAATTCGCAATTGTTGCGAGACGTCTTGGATTATCACGAGAAACAAAAGAATGAGCGTGGAGAAATTGCTGAACGGCTTATCAAAGCCGGCTTCGCTGAACCTTCGAAAAACAAAGGTGATAAGAACAGCATCGTCACCGAAGTCGGACCAGTTGTTGCACAGAGCGTCCTCGAGTTCTTTGCCTCGGCGGCAGGCAAAGGGATTCTGCGACGAATGCGGGAATTTGGGATTCGGCCAAAGAGCGAAAAGGTTTCCGCAAAGAAAGCAGCCGAATTGCCGCTGGCGGGAAAGACGTTTGTGCTTACAGGGACGCTGCCGTCAATGACGCGAGATGAAGCGACGGAAAAAATCGAAGCGCTCGGCGGTCACGTCACCGGCAGCGTGAGCAAGAAAACCGACTACGTTCTCGCCGGCGCGGAGCCAGGCAGCAAATTCGATAAGGCAAAAGAACTCGGTATTGCAATCATCGACGAGGCACAGTTTCGAAAAATGTTCTGAGCGCGGAAGCGCGCGTCGTATCGAATTATAGGGCGCTTTATAAACGCCCCAATACCAGACTCGGGACAAGCTGCCGGCCCTTACGGGGCGTGCGGGGTGTCTTCGTCGTCGAGTGACATGGGCATTACGCCAGGGATTGTGCCCGGAGAGGCGAGCAACACACCGGTGTGACTGGCGGGATGCATCGTAGCTTGCACGTGAAAAGTGATCTTCTGATTTCCACGCACGACTGTGATTGGGACGACGTCACCAGCAGTGATGTAGAACGAGGCGTCGAATACATCCTCGGGGTCGCTGATTTTTTTCTTACCTATCTGCAGCAGCAGATCGCCCTCCTTGATTCCGCTGCGTGCCGCCGGCGTGTCGTCGGCTACCTGCGTCACCATCGCCCGCGAGCCGTCCACTTCTTTCGACGCGGGCGATACATTGTTAACCCCGATCCAGCCGTGTCGCGCCTCACCGAACCGGACAAAGTCGCTGCGAATCTTTTCGGCGGCCTCAATGGGCACAGCGTAACAGGCAGCATTGTTTTCGAGACCGCTGACGACTATTCCGACCACTTCGCCTTTCATATTCAATAGCGGTGCGCCAGCCTCGCCGCGCTGAGTCGGAGCATTCACGCGCAGATGGATCGTGGAAAAATAGCGGCCGAGACATTTCCGGTCGAAACCCGCGATCATCCCGAAGGTCGGTGTCTTGGGTAAGTCTAGAGGGTACCCAATCGATATGACCGGGGTCGCCAGTTCCAGTTCCTCGGATTTACCAACCGGCAGCGCCGGGGTGGTCTTGTCCACTTTTAAGATCGCTGTCCCGCTCCGGATGTCTGCCACGAGTTGGCGTGCTGGAATTTTCTTACCGTCGAATTCGACTGTGAAATTGCCCGCTTCACCTCCGACTGTGTATGCAGTGTAAAGTGTGCCGGTGGGATCAACGAAAAACCCCGTGCCGCAAATCTCGCTATGTTCGTCAACGCCGTGAATCTTGACGATCGCTTTGGCGGCGCGCGCAAAAACTTCTCTGACTTGCTGGCTAATTGTTGCGGCGGATTGCTCCTGGCCACAGAGCAAACCTGTGCCTGAGCAAAACACCGAACGCAAACGCGATTGCGCTGTGCTTAAAACTTGAAAGTGGGCTCATAACTCACGGGGACGCTATCGAGCACGTAGCGTGGCGGGGCGGCTCGGTGAGTCTGGCTTTCATTAAAACTGCGAACCGGCTGCATCCTGAAAATCTGCGGGGCGACCGGATTCGCGAGATCCCATTCTGCTTCAGTATTCGCTGGCACCGATAACGGCGGACTCTGAATAGCCACGCGAGCCACCTCGGGTTGTTGATAAACCTTTAACGAAATTAATGCTGCGCAGACTAGCACTGCGGCGACAGCAGTAGGATACGAGGCCAGCGATCGAACATCCAATTGCAACATGAAATTGTGTGCGCGTTCGAGGCAGATCCGCCAAAGCGGCTGGCGCAGCAATTCATCGCGTTGCCGGCGATGGAATTCGTGGAGAAAATTTTCGAAGTAGCCGGGTGGCGGTTGTTCGTAGCGCTTCAACCGAAGCAGCCTCGCGATTTCGTTATCGTTAGATTCGTCCATTTTTCTACCCCTCACGAAACAGGATTTTTCCGAAATTCGTCCAAGTAATTTTGCAACTGCCGATTCGCGTAAAAGAGCCTCGAACGTACCGTTCCTTCCGAAACGCGCAAGATTTTACTGATTTCCGCGTGAGGCATGCCCTGAATATGGAACATGGTGACAACTGCTCTGTGATCTTCAGACAATTTCATCATGGCCTCGTTCAATCTTCGCTGGAGCTCCGACAGGTCCGCTTCCCGCACCGGGCTGCTCGTAGCGGTGGCTTCCATGAATTCCTTGTCGTTTTGGATGCTTGCGTCCACATCATCCAGGCTCAATTGAAATCGGCGCCCGCGTTTCTTAAGGAAATTCAAGGTCATGTTCACGCCGATGGAATGGATCCAGGTGTAAAACGAGGATTTGCCGCGGAACCCGCGGATCGCCTTATAAGCCTTGGCGAAAATGTCCTGTAACAGATCGTTCGTATCCTCGTGGTTGGAGGTCATGTTGTAGACCAGCCCGTACAGCCGCGGCGTATATTTGATCACGAGATCGTCGAACGCGCTCGCGTCGCCCGTCTGCGTGCGCTTCACCAACTCCTGATCTGGGTCGCTTCTTGGCTGATCCATCGCCTGGCGCTTAGACTTAGCACGCGCCTCCAGACCCGACGATAACAAATCGGTAATGCGGCGAGCAGGTAGAGCGAGCGCTTGATCCATTTTTATGTCGTGCCGTCGATCACCGCCGGTCGCGGAGCGACATCAACCAGAGCAAATTGCCCAGTGCGGCAATGAATGCCGCAATGTAAGTGAGCGCGGCGGCGTTCAAGACACTGTTTACACCGGCCGCTTCCTGGCCCGGCTGTATAATCCCCATTTCCCGCAGGATAATTTTTGCGCGTCGGGACGCATCGAACTCCACAGGCAACGTGATTAATTGGAAGACCAGCAGAATCAAATAGCACCAGATGCCGAGCGTAATCAGACCGGTAATCCCAAAGAACAAGCCGCCGATAATAATGAATGGCAGCATCCGCGACGCGATCATTGTCACCGGCACGATCGCCATTCGCGCCTTTAGCGGGGCGTAAGCGCGAGCGTGCTGAATCGCGTGGCCTGTCTCATGCGCCGCGATTCCCAATGCCGCTACCGAAGGGGTGTGATAAACGTTGCTCGAGAGGTGTAGCTGTTTCTTTGTCGGATCGTAATGGTCGCCGAGAAAATCGTTCGTCTCCACGACATTCACATCATGAATCTGGGCCGCCTGCAGGATTTCCCGCGCGCACTCGGCGCCAGTGATGTTCGCGCTCGCACGCACCTTGCTCCATCGGGCAAAGGCACTGCTCACTCGAATCTGCGCCCAAATTCCAACGATTAACGGGACGCCGATATAGAGTAGCCAGTTGGATCCCAACCCAAAGCCGTAGGGGCTGCCGATATACAGCAGCCAGCCAGAACCCAAAGCAAAACCCATTAGATAATGCATGTTCGAACTAATTTAGCGTGGGAAGGCGAGTTGTCACTTCGACGGGTAGGAATTAGACGCTAAAAGGCGTTGCGCGTTCATTTGTTGGAAGGGAATTGACCTCAATCGCCCGAGGCGGTTCGGCGGACCTCCCCTACCGAGAAATGGCTACTAAATTTCCAATTGCTTTGGAAACCGCGAGAGAATTCTGCAACCAGTTTTAGTAACCATCACCACGTCTTCCTGTCGGGCTCCGCCCAAACCCGGATAATAGAGGCCCGGCTCGACAGTAAGGACCTGGCGATTTTTGAGAACAACCTTTTGCAGCCGCGGATGCTCATGGATTTCCAAGCCAAGGCCGTGACCGGTTCCATGGAAAAATCCTACCCGGCGCCCGTTACGTACTTCGGTCGGGAAACCGCGACCAGCGAAGGACTGCTGGATGGCTTTATGAATCGTCATGCCGTCGACGCCAGCTTTGATTCTTTTCAACGCGAGTGCCTGGCCAGCTTTGACTGTTTCCCAAAGTTTTCGCTGCGCTTCACTCGCTCGGCCGCGCAACACCGTGCGGGTCATATCACCAAAATATCCAGTCTTCGCGTCGCGCGGGAAAACGTCGAGGATGATCAGTGAATCCGCGTAGAGCGGTCCGTGCCCGCGCTCGTGCGGGTCGCAGGCTTGATCGCCACCAGCGACAATCGTTCCAGTGGGCACACCGCCCGCCCGCAGCACAGAGGAATCAATTTCTGCGCGCAGTATTTCGGAAGTCAGTGTCTTCCCGTCCCAGAGCAATCGTTTCCCCGAACCCGGTTTCGACGCTTTCAAAACTTCGACTGCGCGTTTCAGCCCGACCTCCGTGATCCGCAACGCGCGTCCGATCATTTCGATTTCCTTGTCTGATTTGGCTTCACGCTCCGGCCAGAAAAATCCTTCCGTGGCGTGAACACGGATTTTGTTGGCGGCGAGTTCCTCCGCGTAGCCGAGCGGAAAATTCTCCGGCACAACCGCCGATTTTACGCCTCGTGTTTTCAGAAAATAGGCCAATACTTGCTCGAACGGTGCCGCCTTTTTTGACCTCCCCTGCGCTTCACGCTCAATCTCGCTGAACATTACGAATTCGTCCGCGTCAGCTTGTTTCCGGCCGCGGTCGATTTCCAGATCGCTCAAGACAAGTGTGCGTTTGCCGTTGCGTTGCAGAAAAATGAATGGATCAGGCGCCCAAAACTTGGTGGCGTAAAGCATGTCGGGGTCTTGCTCGCTCGCAGCGACGATCAGCCGTGCGGATTTGCTTTTTGTCTTGCTCATCTTGCTCATTGTGGCCTCTATTCTTTTCCGGTCATGTCGTTGGAGCAACTCCTTCATTAACACCCTATCTTAGCTGAGTGTCGTCACACGCCATGTCACCGGGCTGAAGCGCGGTGTTAATGAGAGTGCTGCCAGCTTCGTCGAACTTCCAGTTGTTTTCGCAGAATCCAATGCAGCACCACAAGCAATCCCAGGGTGGATACGATCAGAACCGCCGTGTCGAAAGTAAACACGCCAAATTTTATTCCGAAGTAACGCTTCTCCAGACCGAAGAACACGTTCGGCTTGCTGCCGCGGCGATAATCGTTCTGCTCCATCTCGGCCCTTGAGATCAGATCGGACACTTTCTGGTTCGCGTAAAGTTGATCGGCTGTGACCGAGCCCTTCGCGTTCTTGAAGAGTGACCGATCAAACCTTCGCTTCCCTGCGATAACGGGGTCGACCAGCTTCAGATACCGGTCGATCTCCCGCGCCGAACGGCCTTCCAATCCCGAGAGTAATGCCAGCACATCTTTCAAATCGTTGAGGTGCGCGCGTTGCTGAGGCGTGTCCGCTTTTGGCGCGAGCTTTTGGATTTCGTCATGAGCGCGGTCCTGTCGCTTCGTGAGCGGATTGAGTTTCGCCTGCGCGACAATCACTTCCTCGTACGACCAGCGCATGGCGATGAACTGGCAGACAAGCGGCACCTGGAGCTTGCTCTCCGTTTTTCTCGTCTTCTCCGAGTTCGGATGTTCGGAAAACCAATGCGAAAAGGAGTAAAGCAGACCGAGGTTCTGGTTCATGTCCTCGTATTTGATGAGTGCTCCGCCCATGATGATCTGCGGAATCAAAACCAGCGGGACGATGTTGGCCGCAGTCTTTGGGTCGGCTACCAGCGACGAGATAACCAGACCCAGCGCCACGCCACTCATTGCCGTCAGGAACATGATCGCCAAGTCGATCCAGAACATGCCCCGGATTTGCAGGACGAAATTGCCGATTAGCACGAACAGAACGCATTGAATGAGCGCAAACACCCCGAGCGTGATCGTCTTTGAAATCACGTAATACGACAGGCGCACCTTGATGTTGCGTTCGCGTTGCAGCACCGGCCGGTCCCGGATGATGTCATCCGCGCTGTTTGTGAGTCCGAGAAACATCGCGACGATCAGACCGAGAAACAGGAAAGTCGGAATATGATAAGCCGACGCAAAATCGTACGTGCCCGTTTCTGAATAGAGCAAGATAGTTGCAATCAACACCGCCAGCACGGGCGAAACACCGATCGTAATCACGAGATTCGCTCGGTTGCGCAGTTTGCTGATGAATGCGCGCCGCAGCAGGGTCCGAAATTGCGTCCACTCATCGTGCCACCGCAGTGGAAGCCGTTTCTTTTGCACAGGCGCGACCGGTAACGCGCCTGCCTCCTCCTGTTGAAGCGAAACTTGCTTGACGTCCTGGATCAATCGGAACGCCTCATATTTGTCGCGCCAGAAATCCGGCGAGTAACGACGCGCCGGCACGAGCTGTCCGCGGCTGTTTTCCTCATAGATGACGTCGCCGCTCAAATCGCGCAGCGGCGTTTCGAGCACATCGAAAATGAATTCTGGCCGGGTCGTTCCACACGAGGGACACGCGCCCAATTCCGCGCCAAACTGGTGTTGATGTTCCGCTTCCGCAAAATAGCGCAGCGCATCCGAAGGCGTGCCGAAAAAGACCAGGCGACCGCCCTTATCAAGCAAAATCACCTTGTGAAACATCTGGAAAATTTTCGAGCTCGGCTGGTGAATCGTGACGATGACGATTTTATTGTGCGCCATGCTCCGAATGATTTCGATCACGTGCTCGGAATCCTTTGATGAAAGACCGGAAGTTGGTTCATCAAAAAGATAAACGTCCGACATTCCGATCATATCCAGCCCAATGTTGAGCCGCTTCCGCTCCCCGCCGCTCAGCGTCTTTTTCTCAGGACTACCGACGACCGCGTCGCGGCGTTCACTTAGACCCAGCTCGATCAACTTTGCGTCCAACCGGCGGACCCGATCGCGTCGCGAAAGGTGCGGTGCGCGAATCGCGGCCGCGAACTGCAGATTCTCTCCGATGGTGAGGTGCTCGTCGAATGCATCCTGTTGCGGCATGTAGCTGACGTACTGCTTCAGAACATCAAGGTTCCGGTAAAGCGATTGTCCGTTTAGCAAGACCTCGCCGCTGCTGGGTTGGAGCTGCCCGGCAAGCACTCTCATCAGCGTGCTTTTTCCTGCGCCGCTTGCGCCCATGACGCAAACAAGCTCACCGCGCGTGATGGTGAAGGAAATTCCATCGAGCCCAATCTGACCCTTACCAAAACGATGAGTGACTTCGTTTAGTTCCAGGGTGCGAATAATGTTGCGCTCCTCCTCGATGATTCGCTCGAGAAAATTGCACCGCAGGACCTGTCCAACATCAATTCGGATGATGTCGCCGTCCTTGAGTTGCGCAGTCGTGCGGACGGGATTGTCGCCTACCATGATGGGACGGTCTGCCTCGATGACCTCGAGTGTGCCGACTCGCTGATCGTAATCGCAAAAAATCTTCAACAACATGTCGCCGGCAGTGCCCGGAGAAAGTAGGATATCGTCAGCTTGCAGGCGGCTCGGATCGTTCGACACCAGATACTCCGATTTGGACGCCTTTAGCTGGAACCGGCCGCCCAATGCGCGCGCCCTCCGGCGCAGGTCGTTCAAGTCAAGCTCGGTGTCGTTGTGGAACACGATCTTGTCTTCCAGCGTCGCGTCCACCTGAGCGCCTGCTTTCAGACGCACTCCCTTGAGTTCCGCGTCGATGTCACGCAACGCTTTTATGCGCACTTTCAATCCGAACGTGACGCGAAGCGCGCTCTCGCGCGTTCGGGAACGCTCCAATTGCACTTGCTCGGCATCTTTACTTACGCGGATGAAAATTTCCGGGAGCGAGACGTTCTTCTTCGCATTGAAATATTGCGCCAACTCCTGATAGCTGAGCACCTGGTCACCAATCAAAATGCGCTGACCGGGATAAATCCGACAGAACCCGCCACGCACTAACGGCCTTCCACGCACTGACACGTTCTCGCCGCTGTAGTTTTTCAACAGAATGAGATCGTGATACCGGAACGCCATCAGCCGATCTGTTTCGGCGAGGTTCTTGAGGATAATGTCGGACTTGCTGTTCGATCCGAACGAGAGCGACTCCAGCGGCGAGGCGCCATGTTGGTAAATCGAAGGGTCGGACTCCTCTGACGCGTTAAGTTGATAAACGATGTCGATAGCCTGTGCTGCCATGCCCATCTGCGACATGAACGAGTAGAACGCGACTACCTGTTCCTGCTTCAAGCCGGCTTGCGAGATCAGGTCATAGAGTTGAACCCCGAGCATGATCTTGCGTTCAGGTACTCAGCTGCGCCCCGAGTTTTTGTGCCATCACAGCAAGGTCCTGCTGCTCATAAAGGGCTTGCCGGAACAACTGTCGCAACTCGGAATAAACCGCCTCCGGATAGTCGTAACGCAGAAATCCGAGGCTGGAGTCGATCTCTTCCTCCATGATCACGCCGTCGGCCTTCGTGAAACTCGCCAGAACCTGGATCAATAAAGGCAGCAGGTTTGGTCCTTCGGAGACACTGCGAGGTTTGCGCAAGGCGCGACGCACCAGACGCCGGCCGGTTCGTCGCACGCGATAGGCAAGCGGAATCACCCGTTGAACGGTGCGGTCGATCTTCTCGGCCATCGATGAAACCAGCTCTGTCATCGTGATTTTCGGATGCCAATGTTACGCGAAGGCGCGAACCGGCGCAATGCAGTGCGCAGCCGACTAATCGTGTGCGCTGTCGGAAATCATCTTGTCGATCATCTGCATAGGAGAGCGGAAACTACAGCACGTGTTGTCGGCAGGCGGGATGCCTGCGTTACAAAACCTGGTCCCATTTGCTCTGGTCTTTGAGCATGATTTCCCGGAGGAGACGAATGGGCGGCATGCCGTGGCTGAGCAGTTCGTTATGGAACTTTTGTAATGAGAAATCGTCGCCCTGCTGTGCCTTGTAGTCATCGCGCAATTTCAGGATCTGCAGTTTGCCCAGCGTGTAATTCAGATAACCCGGATCGAACGTCGCGCGCATAGCTTCCTGGCGCGCCGGTTTCTCCTCGTAGTAACAGTTCTCCTGGAAGAATTTCGTTGCCTCGTCAATTGACATGTTTTGCGTGTGCACTTTGATGGACACACATAACCGGCACAAACGCAGCATCGCTTCATCAGCCTGCGCCATGCGGTACTTTGCCGCGCGTTTCACATCGTCTTCGGCTGGAGTCGAACTTGCCGCGCTGCCGAAGCCTTCGTCGATCATCATTTTTTCGCAGTAATGCGCCCAGCCTTCGATGAACGCGTAGCTGCCAAACAGTTTTTCTACTTTGCTGGCAGGCGACTCGTTCAGATGCAGGAATTGCACGTAATGGCCTGGATAAACTTCATGAATCGAGACAATGTCGGATGTGTAGTAATTAAAGGCGGTGAGCCATTCCTGTTTTTCTTTCTCGGGCCAATCTTCCTCAGTAGGCGTAACGTAGTAATACGCCTCAGTGGCGCGCTTCTCGAACGGACCTGGCGTATCCATGGAGGCGAAGGAAGTGGCGCGCAGATATTGCGGGGTCTCTTTTACTTTTGCGCGGACCTCGGATGGAATGCCAACCAGACGACGGTTCACAACGTATTTCCGAAGTTTGTCCAAGTCTTTGGCAATGTCCGGGATCAATTTGTCCGAAGTCGGATGCTCGGTCTGTATTTGCTTGAAAACCTCAATGGGAGACTTGTTCGGGTCGATCCTTTTCGCTGCTTCTGCGAACGCTGCCTGTTCAGCTTTCAATTGCGCCATCCCGATCTCGAGAATTTTTTGCGGGGGAAGATCAACCAGTTCCGTCTGCGCCAGAAAACGGCGAAATTTTTCTTCGCCCAAGGCGAAGTCCAGTGAAGCTTTCGGGAGCTTCTCCCGCTCCAGCCAGGTCGCGTAATCACTTAGCGCGGTTGCGGCTTTGCGATTGGCTGCTTGAAAGGCCACGCTGAGCTGTTCGTCCTTCAGCCCGCTTACAGCAGCAACGAGATCTTTTCTCAAGAAATCGGCAGAACCTGTGGCGATCTGAATTGCAAGCTCGACGAATGGTCTCGGGAGCTTTTCGTCGAGGTTTGTTCGCGCCGCGATGAGGATATTTGGAATCTGCGATTCGATAGCGACCAGGCTGCGAACGCGGTCCTCAAGCGGCGCAAAGTTCCTCTTGATGTAGACGTTCACGTCGCCCGCGCGGGCGTAGACCATCGGGTTTCGTTCGAAGATCGACATGTCCTGCATTTCGAACAGGTCTCGTTTCACTGCCGCTTGGAGAATCCGAAGGTCGATAGATTGATGAAGACTCAGCTTCGCTGGATCGAACTTGGCCAGGCGATCATCGAATCGTCGGAGCCTGGAAAGTTCGGCGTCAAGCGCGAGCCGGGTATAATCGCTGATTTTGCCATCATACTCGTGAAAACCGAGAGTGGTTCCCTGGAGCGGGTGAGCGGCAAGATACGTTTTCACATATTCCTCGGCGACGGCTTCGTATTCGGCGTCCTGCGTTTGCGCCGCGATAACCGTGCCGGCGAGCGAGAGTGTCAGCAGGAGAACGGCAAACGAGAGAGTCTTCCGCGCCGCGTTTTCATTAACACCGGGCTTTGGCGTGCTGGAATGATAACAGAAAGAGCAAGACCGCTTTAGCGGTTTCGTCGCGAAAACGCCGCTGAAACGGCCCGGGTGTTCTTCGCGGCGTTGTACAACCGGCGGAAGCCGAGCGTTAATAAGATTACAGATGTGCTCCCTCATCCTCGCGACTTGTAGCTACAGACAATGGCTTGTCTTGGGCGTTGCCAAAATTTCGTCCTGAGCGATTATCAGATTGTTCTGCGATTGTGGGTAAAGATATGAGGCGCTTGGTCATCATCTCGTTGCTGGCTTGTTTCCTGTTCAGCGCTTTGCCAGCTGTTTTCGCGCAAGAAGTGCAGCCGCCAAAGAGCGAAGAGGATAACGGCTACTCGCAGATTGCCATTTTCGCAAAAGCGCTGGAATTGATCCGACAGGATTACGTCGATCAGAATAAGACGAGCTATCAAGATCTCGTTACCGCCGCAATGAAGGGAATGTTGTCATCGCTGGATCCACACAGCCAGTTCATGGACCCGAATGACTTCCGAGACATGCAGGACGACACGCGCAGTCGTTTCAACGGTCTCGGCATTGAGGTCTCAATGAAGAATGGGTTGCCGACCGTAGTCGCGGCGATGGAAGACACGCCTGCCGCCAGAGCTGGCATTCTTTCCGGGGACCAGATTTTGCGAATTAATGGCATGTCGACGGAGAGAATGGATCTCCAGGACGCAATCAATGTCCTGCGCGGACCAGCAGGGGCAAAAGTTAGTCTGACGCTGTTACGGCCGTCGACGAAGGAAATCAAGGAATACACGCTCCAGCGCGCAGAGATAAAAATCCAAAGTGTTAAAGGAGAAAGGTTGCTGGACCCCGAGCTAACCGGCCCATTCAGGATTGGTTATGTTCGGCTGATCCAGTTCAACGAACCGACAGCCGAGGAGTTATCAAAGGCGCTCGACAATTTGCAGAAGCAAGGGATGCAGGCGCTCATCCTTGATCTACGGAATAATCCCGGCGGATTATTGAACAGCGCGGTGGACGTGTGCGGTCAATTTTTGCCGCCCAACACAAAGGTCGTTTCGACACAAGGCCGAGCTCCGTCACAGCAGCATGATTATTCGACTTCCGCCGCAAGTAAGCCGCGTCCGAATTTTCCAATGGTGTTGCTGATCAATGAAGGCAGTGCAAGCGGCGCGGAGATTGTTGCCGGCGCGCTCAAGGATCTGCATCGGGCCGTGCTTGTCGGTGAAACAACGTTTGGGAAAGGTTCCGTGCAGAATGTGCTGCAATTGCCGGACGGTTCGGCGGTGCGTTTTACCACGGCCAAGTACTACACACCGGGCAGACAAGTCATTCAAGGTAACGGTGTGACGCCGAATATTCGCGTGGGCATGAGCGCCGAGCAGGAGCGGGTACTTTATGCAGTGCGCAACGCGGGGAACGTCAAGCCCGACGACGAGACCAATATCATCAAGACCAAAGATCCACAGATGTTGCGCGCGATCGATGCTTTGAAAGGTGTTATGATCTACGCGCAGCAAAGCGCGCCAAAAGCCCAGGCGGTAAAGAAGTAGTGCGATGCTCGCACGGGAGTTGTAGGGCAACTCGTCGGTCGCCGAATTTGGCAGGCGAAGCGCCTGCCCTACAGTTCTCTTGTGACAGTCCTCGCCGTTGAAACCTCCTGCGATGAAACTGCGGTAGCGGTTTTGCGCGGCGATGATTCCAGCCACGAGTTGCTGGCGAGCGAAGTGGCGTCGCAGGTCGCCGACCACGAAAAATATGGCGGGATCGTGCCGGAGATTGCGTCGCGGAATCATCTGATCTACGCGCCGCGCCTGGTCGATCGCGCCATAAACTCAGCGAAAGTTGGTTTGTCGAAGGTTGATGCATTCGCGGCGACCAGCGGTCCCGGTCTGGCAAGCTCACTGATGATTGGCGCATCGATGGCGAAGGGATTGGCAGTCGGTTTCGTCAAACGGTATCTGGCTGTCAATCATCTTGAAGGCCATTTGCTTTCGCCTTTTTTTGGGAACAACGGTGAGAGTGAAATCAGACGAAATGTGTCATTGATCGCAAGTGGTGGACACACGACGCTGATTCTTGTTCGTGGTTTGACGAACTATCAACTTATCGGCCGCACGGTGGACGACGCTGCAGGTGAGGCATTCGATAAGGTGGCAAAGATGCTCGGGCTCGGTTATCCGGGCGGCCCTGAAATTGAAAAGCACGCGCGCGAGGGCGATCCGCGCCGCTTCGATTTTCCCAGGAGCATGCCCGACTCAGAGAATTTCAGCTTTAGCGGATTAAAAACTGCGGTGCGCTATTTGTTGCCGAAGATCGGCGTTATCCCGAGCGAAGCGAAGCGGAATCGAGGAACCCCGTTGAATGATGCTCATAGTGACGCATCAGGGTCCTTCGACTCCGCTCGGGATGACGTGCTGCGCGATCTTTGCGCATCTTTTCAGCAGGCAGTAATCGACGTGCTCGTCACGAAGACGATCGCCGCGGCGCGGAAATGTCGTGTGGATCTCGTCACCATGAGCGGCGGCGTCAGTTGCAATCAGGAATTACGTCAGCAAATGCTCGAAGCCTGCGCCCGCAAAGGAATCGAATTCAAAAGCGCCGAGCCATGGCTATGCACCGATAATGCCGCGATGATCGCATTTACAGCGTTACTGCGGTTGCAGGCTGGGTTTGAATCGCAAGTGACCGAGGAAATTGATCCTAATCTTGCACTGGTATGATATAGGGCGCGCCGCGGACCGCTCGGCTGGCGATCCCGAGCGATCAATACTCGCGCTCCAGAAGGTAATTGGCCAGCGCATGCAGCGGCTCCGCGTCACGGGCGCTGAACACCGAAAGAGCGTTCGTGAGCATCACGTGTGAGTCGCTTCGCTTCGGCACGGGATTTTTCCAAACCGATAACGGCAGGATAAGTCGCTTTGTGTGCTGCCGCATCTTTGCCGGCGCTCTTGCCCAACACTTCAGAGGTCTGGGTTACATCGAGAATGTCGTCGATGATTTGGAAGGCTAAACCCAGCCGCTGACCGAAGCGTGTGATCGCAGAAAGTCTTCTGGCCTCCGCGTTGGCGCTCATCGCGCCGAGTCGGACCGAGCTTCTCAAAATCGCTGCCGTTTTGTTTTCGTGAATGAACTGCAACTCGCGGCGATTGACATTTTTCCCTTCAGCTTCGAGATCGGCCACCTGGCCGGCGATGAGCTTTTGGCTACCGGCCGCGACTGCCAACTCGCGCAACAGCGTCGATAGATCGTACCGCGGCGTCGACTTTGCGCGTGAGACAATTTCGAACGCGATGGTCAACAGAGCGTCGCCCGCGAGTACGGCGATGCCTTCGCCGAAAGTCTTGTGACAGGTGGGACGACCGCGCCGGAAATCGTCGTTGTCCATGCAGGGAAGATCATCGTGCACCAGCGAGTAGGTGTGGATGCATTCAAGCGCGCACGCGAGTGGAAGCGCATCGTCAATCTTGCCGCGACAAGCTTCGGCCGCCGCCAGACAAAGAATCGGCCGCAATCGTTTCCCGCCGGCAAACAAACTGTAGCGAATAGCCCGGTGAAGCGTCGCAGGCTTCCTGTTCGCTTTCGGTAAATACCGGTCCAGCGTGCGATCGATCAACTTCTGGCGAGTGAGAAGATAGATTTTGAGGTTCACATTAAACAACGACTGCTGATATTCGATAATGCAATTCCGCGCGGACTGTCCAGTAGCAAGGATATCACGGACAAACCTACTTCAAATATTCTCAGCGCTTTCCGCCGTGGCGATAGGCTTGGTGCGCATGGCCAGAAATGCGCCAACCAACAGGATGGCGGCGCTCCAAATCTGTGCTTGTGTGAGCCGCTCGCCATAGACCCAGGCGGAAAGCGCCATCGCGATTGCTGGACAAAGGAGTTGGAGACTTTGAGAGAGTGCAACTCCGATTTCGTTTATTGCTACGTAATAGAGAACGTGGGCGAGCGTAATACAAATGACTGCCGATATGATCAAAACCAGGTTTGCCTGCGCGCCGGCCTGAAGCGGCGTGCCAATCCTGCCGAACGTCAGAGTGAGAGGCAACAACAGTGCAGAAGTAATGAAACTCACAAGACCGAAGCTGCGAATGGATCCAAGTTGCGCCGAGGGACGTTTGATCAGAACACCGTAAAGCGCCCAGCAAAATGTTGCGGTGAAAGCAATGAACAATCCGGCTAACGCGATGTGCCCGTCATGTCCGCTGCCGGAAGGATTGGTTGCGGCCAGCGAGTTCGCATTCGGCTGAAACCAGATCACCCCGAACGCGCCAATTAATCCGAGCAATGTGCCAAGTTGGAATCGCCACTGCCGGATAACGACGCGTTCCTCCGGAAAAAATGCCAGCACCAGAAGTGCTGTGAAGATGACCGAGGCCCTGGTGAAAATGGTATAAACGCCGGGCCCGATGTAGTAAAGCGCCATTACCTGTGTGACTTGGTGGACGACGTTCGGCAGACACGGCAGCAAACAGAGCTTCACCGCATGCATGTCGATGCGTGGTCCGCCACGGCGGACCTGATAAAGCACCAAAGGCGCAATGGCAATGCAGGCGACCGAGTACCGATAGAAGTTTTGCGCCCACGGATCGTAATACCGATTCAAATAGTACATGAACAGCGACGGTAACGACCAGATGAAGACGGTAGCGAAAATCGCGGAGTAACCTTTCGAGAGATTGACACTCTGGCGTCGCCAGGCATCGAGATTCGCTGATGACATATCTGGTTCATATGAACCGAGAGGCGGCGATGCTCAAATCTGTTGCGTGCGTTGTTCTCAGCGCACCGATTTTGCGTCACTCCGTGTTGCGCACTGGCCGCACGGACGCCGGAACAGCTCGGCGCGCATGCGGCACGAAACTTTCACCCAGAGCTTGCATTAAATTTTCTCGCCTGTAAGCGGTAAATCACGCAAAAAGTAGGCTGGAAGGAGAAATACATATGTCGAACAAGCAACTATTCACTGTCGCGATCGTATCGCTTCTTTGCTGCGCGGCTGTTCAGGTCGATGGCGCTAAACCGACCAAGGGTGGTGGCGGAAACCACATGCAACGCGGCATCGAGCTCGCTCAGCAAAAGCATTTTGACGCCGCTGCTGAGGAATTCGGCAAGGCGATCGAACAAAATCCGAAAGATCCTCGCGGATATGCAAATCGCGGCACCGCCTATCGCCAGGGAGCGCGAACTGCGGTGGCATCTGGAGATCAGGAAGGGGCATCGACCAGATATCAATCTGCCATGGCCGATTTCTCAAAAGCTATCGAACTGTCCCCAAAGGATGCTTCCCTGTATCAGGAACGCGGTGAGACCCAGATCGAACTCAAGCAGTACGACGCTGCACTTGCCGACCTGAACAAGGCGTTGGAACTGAAGCCGGACGACCTCACTACGATAAAATTCCGCGGATTCGCCGAGATCGGCTTTAACCAGTGGGATAAAGCCGTCGCCGATTTCTCCGCTGTGATTCAAAAGAAACCGGACGATCTGCAGAGTTATGATCGACGCGCATTGGCCTATCGTAATTTGAAAAACTACGACGCCTCCATCGCCGATTATACATTCTTAATCACTAAAAATCCGAATGATCTGGAAGCGTTGACCAAACGCGGGTACACCTACAGCCTGGCTCAGCAGTATGAAAACGCGATTGCGGATTACCAGGCGGAGTTAAAGGTCAATCCGCAGGACAACGACACGTTCCAGCGTCTGCAATATGCGCAGTCAATGTTGGCGGCAAAGAACGCGTCGCCTTCTCCCACGCCGCCCATTGCGAGCCCAACGCCTGAAGAAAAGAGGTTGATGGACAAAATCAGTCCGCTGTACATCGGAATCGGCATTGGTGCGCTGCTCATACTTGCTGTTATCGTGCGTCTGGCCACGCGCGGAAAGGCCGAGCCCACCAGCCACCGAATTCGTTAGGCGAAAACCACTGTAGTGAGCGCTGTCCCCAGCGGACCTGCTTTGCCGCCGGGAGCTTGAAATGGTTTGGGCAGCGCATCCTCCGCGTGCCGATCCCGCAGCCAAAATTTCTTTGACACCACGATGGGCGTGGTTAGTTTGCGGACGCTTTTTGCCAGAGCGAGGCGATCCCACGGTTGTTCAAATGCGAATTTGACGCGACTCTGGGATTTTTAACTCTCTGGTGAAGGCACGGCCGGTTCGCCGCCCGGGTTTCCAAGGGAGGCGCTGGGTTGGCGATGAGCAGCCCATGTAGCTCAGTTGGCAGAGCACGTCCTTGGTAAGGACGAGGTCACCGGTTCAATCCCGGTCATGGGCTCAGTGAGCTTGCGACCGGCAATGAAAATCCAATTATAGAGGTAAAAAGAAAACGATATGGCTAAGGAAGCATTTAAACGCGACAAGCCGCACGTGAACGTCGGCACGATCGGTCACGTTGACCACGGCAAAACCACGCTCACGGCAGCGATCACCAAGGTGCTCAATAAAAAAGGCATGGCCGAAGTGCGCGAATACGACTCGATCGATAATGCGCCCGAGGAAAAAGAGCGCGGAATCACCATCAACACGGCGCACGTGGAGTACTCGAGCGACAAACGGCACTACGCCCATGTCGATTGCCCCGGTCATGCCGATTACGTAAAGAATATGATCACTGGCGCGGCGCAAATGGACGGTGCCATCCTGGTTGTTTCCGCGGCCGACGGCCCGATGCCGCAGACGCGTGAGCACATCCTGCTGGCGCGTCAGGTTGGTGTGCCTTCGATCGTCGTTTTCCTGAACAAGGTGGACATGGTTGATGATCCCGAGCTTCTCGATCTCGTCGAAATGGAAGTGCGCGATCTGCTGACCCAGTACGAATTTCCTGGCGACAAAATCCCGATTGTCAAAGGCAGCGCGCTCAAGGCGCTGAATGGCGATGCTGACGCGGAAAAGCAGGTCCTCGCGCTCGTGGAGGCGATCGACGATTACATTCCCGTGCCGGAACGGCCTATCGATCAACCGTTCCTGATGCCGATCGAGGACGTGTTCAATATTGAAGGCCGGGGCACTGTCGCAACCGGTCGTGTTGAAAGAGGCATTCTCAAGAAAATGGAGGAAGTCGAGCTCGTCGGCATTCGTCCAACGGCAAAGACCGTGGCAACCGACATCGAGATGTTCCGAAAACTCCTCGACGAAGCCCGCGCCGGCGACAATGTGGGGGTGTTGTTGCGCGGTTTGAAGAAGGAGGAGGTCGAGCGCGGCCAGGTCATCGCGAAGCCTGGTTCGATTACGCCTCACAAGAAATTTAAGGCGGAAGTTTACGTGCTGAGCAAGGAGGAAGGCGGACGTCACACTCCGTTTTTCACCAACTACCGGCCGCAGTTTTATTTCCGCACGACCGATGTTACTGGCACCGTGAAACTGCCTGACGGCGTGGAAATGGTTATGCCCGGAGACAATATCTCGATCGAAGTCGAGTTGATCGGGCCGATCGCCATGGAGAAGACCATTCGCTTTGCCATTCGCGAGGGCGGAAAAACCGTCGGCGCAGGTCGCGTGGGTGAGATTCTGGATTAAACTGTGACCGGAAACGCTCGTTGCTTTTGTAGGTCAGGCGCACCGCCTGCCCGGCAACCGAAGCGGTTGCCACTACAAATTACGCCAGTAGCTCAATTGGTAGAGTAGCGGTCTCCAAAACCGTCGGTTGGGGGTTCGAGTCCCTCCTGGCGTGCGGCTAATGCCACGTTAAAACGTTGAACCGTTAAAGCGTTAAGTCGATTAAGATGAAAGCGTATTTTGTTTTGCCGCTGCAACGTTTCAACCATTTAACGAATCACATCGCGAGGCAATGATCACCAAAGTCAAAAACTTCTTCAGCGAAGTGAAGGTCGAGTTGCAGAAATGCTCCTGGCCGTGGGATCCGAAGGAAAGAGGTTTCCGCCGTTACAAGGAGCTCGTAGACTCCACGATCGTGGTCGTGATCGCGATGCTATTGCTTGGTGGTTACGTCGCGCTGTTCGATTTTATTTTGGTGAACGTTGTGCACTTCTTCACCCGGTTGCACTGATTTATGGCACAAACATTCGCAGGGAAAGATCAATGGTACGTCGTGCATGTGCTTTCCGGCCAGGAAAACAAGGTGCGCGAGAACATCTTGAAACGCGTCAACACCGAGGAGATGAGCGACGTCGTTTACGACGTGCTCCTTCCGACCGAACGCGTATCGGAAATCAAGAAAGGCAAAAAGACTGAAACGACGCGAAAATTTTTCCCTGGTTATCTGATCGTGAACATGCATCTGCTCGATGAAAACAATCAGCTCGTGGGACGCACCTGGTATTTCATTCGGAACACGCCCGGTGTGATCGGGTTTGCCGGGACCAAGGACAAACCGATCCCTATGCGGCAATCGGAAGTGGAAAGCATGCTCGCGCAAATGAAAGAGCGCGAGGAAAAGGTGAAACCGAAAGTGAGCTTCGAAGTAGGCGAAGCGGTCAAGGTCGCCGACGGGCCGTTCCAGAATCAGACCGGTGTAGTTGAGGAAATCGATCCCGAACGCGGGAAACTGCGCGTCTCCGTCACCATTTTCGGTCGCGCAACGCCGGTGGAGCTGGAATACTGGCAAGTCGAGCGCGGCTAAGATCCCTCAATACTCAACTCTCAACTAGGAACTTTCCGAAATGGCCAAAGAAATCGTAGCCCATATCAAACTTCAAATTCCCGCAGGGCAAGCTAACCCCGCACCGCCGGTGGGCACCGCGCTAGGTCCGCGCGGCGTCAACATCATGGCGTTCTGCAAGGAATTTAATGCCGCGACACAGAAACAAGCCGGCGACATTCTCCCGGTTGTGATCACCGTTTTTAAAGACAAATCGTTCACGTTTATCACCAAGAGTCCGCCTGCTGCGGTGCTTTTGAAGAAAGCAGCCAACATCGCTGCCGGCTCCAAAGAGCCTAACAAGACAAAAGTTGGCAAGGTCACGCGCAAACAAGTCATGGACATCGTGAATACCAAGCGCAAAGACCTAAACGCGCGCAACGACGAAGCCGCTTTCCGCATCATCGCCGGTACCGCTCGGCAAATGGGTCTGGAAATCGCCGACTAAGGCCCACCGCAGATTGCGTGGATTTCACGGATTGCGGAAGCGCTCGGCGCGGCGATCTGGTTTCGGCACCCTCGCGGAAAACGAACTTTGCCAAGATGCAGCCCACTGACTCCTACTGTTTCGCAAGGTATTCCCACTCCTGCAACGCGATAGGGACGTTCCCATTCTTCCACACGAAGTCGTGGAAGACGCAAAGATTGAATTTGTCGCCCTGTTGCATGCGCGCGTCTGCAAGGAATTTCAGTATCTGAAGTTTGCCGATCTGGTAGGTGATGGCCTGGCCAGGGCCGGTGCAAAACGCGATCGCTTCCTGACGCGCGGTCTGCTCGTCCATCGGGACTTTCTCCTGCAGATATTTGGCGGCCTGCTCAAGGGTGAATTCGCCAAGCGCAAGTTTCACGTCCACTTCCACGCGCAGCGCGCGCAACCTCATAAAATTGTAAATGATCTCGCGCGTGTGCGGACTGTCATCGAACAAACCGGCCTGCAACATCATTTCTTCAGCGTAAAAGCCGATCCCTTCGTTCGCGCCCGAGTCATAGTAATGCCGCCTGATCGGGTCCTCGTTTTTCCACGAGAGACAAAGCTGAAAGTAATGACCGGGAATTCCTTCGTGAACTGTGATTGGCCGCGGATCCATCGCGGTCGCGTGCCAGAAGTAGCCAAGTTTTTCCGACGGCTTAGGAACGTAACGGATGCAATTCTCATTTAGTCGTGATGGCGACGTGAAATCGTCGTTTTCAGTAAATCCAAGGACGCGCAAATATTCGGGTGTTGGCCGAAGCGTATAATGCTGGACCCACTTCGGCACGGCGAGAATCCCGCGCGCTTCGAGGAATTTTCGGATTTGAAGCTCTTTCTCAGCCGCGTCTTTGATCCAGCTGCTGATGTCCGTCGCGACTTTGAGCGGCGGCACATCTTTGTTTCGGTTCTTCTCGTATGCCTCCAACGCAACGGCCCGGTTCCATTCCTGTTTGCCCATCGCCAAAACTTCTTCCGGGGTCAACGGCATTAGCGCTACGTTCTGCAAAAACCATACGTAAGCGTCACGACCGAGCGCAGTTTGCCGCGGAAGCTTCGGTAGTTTGTCCTTGAGCTGCTGCTGAAATTTTTCGAGTGCATCTGCGGCGAGATCGGTTGCTGCGCTTAGTTCGTCTTGCTTCAGATTCGTCGATCCAACGAGCGTGCCCGCCATTTCGTGCAGGCGCTCGCGAATCCCGTCGAGATTCTGGACGGCAACGCTTGTGAACGGCGCTGGCGGATTATCGAGATTCTCCGAGCCTTGCCGCAGGATTGACGGAATGTTTTCGAGGCGCGTGCGAATTTCTCGGCTATGCGCTTCGTCGTACGGCGCCGGCACCGTGAGCGCTTCCGCGAGCGCGGTGAGTGTTTGCTCGATGTAAAAGTTCGGGTCGCGTTTCCAGCGCGGACTAATCTCGACCTCCCAACGCACACGCGACAATGCCGAGCCGATCAATTTGTAATCGACCTGCTTTGGGATCGGCCACTCTGCGGGCTTTAGGTTTTTCCAACGCGCCTCGAATCCCGCCAAATCTTTTCCCCGCTGGTCGATGCTTGCGCGCGACCAATCGCGTATCCCGCTGGGTCGCTCCATGCGATTGACATCATCGCCGGTGAACGGCGCGTATTTCGCGCGCCAAGCCCAGAAGTCGTCCGCCAGTTTTTCGAGCGAGTCGGCGACAACAATGTTCGTGTTACAAACCGCAACCGACACAAGCAGGGCGACGCGCAGTTTCATTCTTCACTCCCCGATGTGCGCCGAAGCGCGATTACGGCCGGATTTTTGCCGGGACGGTACGTGGAGAATCCGTAGCAGATCGCGGCTGTGTTTTCACGAGCGTACCGAATGTGCTTGAGGTTTTCGTCCCACCGGTCGAGGTACCAGCAATTGGCTGTCTTCGTGCTCCTAGGAATGGGAACGTAACGATTTTCGGTGAGGGTCAGAAACGCGCTCTCGCCGGGCAATGGAAACGGCGTTGCCCAGTTTGGCGAAAGTCGCACGAAGCGTTTTCGTCCGAGATCGAGCGCGAACACCGTCGTTCCATCGCTGCTGTTGAGATGGAGATCGAAGAACGCCAGCCGCAGCGTCCCGTCGAACAAAAAATGGCGTTCCTGGTTCTGCTTTTCATGCAAAATGCCAAATGCCCCTTCAAATCCCTCAAGATCAGCAAACGGCGTGTCGGTTCCTGATTTCAAATCACGCAATATATAATGTGCGCCGTGACCGGGCATATCGACCTGATCGGCCTCGTCCTTCGGATCTTCACGCAACACAAGCTCAAACGCGTCATCTGGCGATTTGTAGCTCGGTGTCGGTGTTGGCGATTCGTTAGGGGACTGGCTGGATTCAGGCGAGGCGACGGGCATCGGGGAGCTTTCCGCTTCCGGCTCGATGTTTGTGAAATATGGCGACGTCTTTGCTTCAACGTACCACGACGGCGCCGCGTCGAGCTTTTTCAATCCTTCGCCGCGCGGCTTGATTGTCCAATACTCGATCACTTTGTGCGGCTTTTCTCGCGTGAACACAACCGTTTCGCCGCTCGGGTCGAAAACCGGCGCCACGTCTTGTCCTGAATTGTCGTTCGTGAGCTGACGCAAAAGTTTTCCCTCTTCCCGATACAAATAGAGATGCGAATGACTCGTGCCTTTCGCCTGCAAATAACGAATTGCGATTACTACCTCCGAATCGGCATATGCGCCCCTGGCAATCGTCACAACCGCAGCCAAAACCAACGTAACTCTTCGCATCGTGCCGCTTTGCGCTAATCAATTTGGATTGTCAATCACAGGCGTGCCGGTGTAACACGATGCGGGCAGAGGATTCTTATGGTTGAGGAAAAATGGAGCACGCGTTTTCGGAGCTACGACGAGATCAGCTCGCACGGCGCGATCGGGAATCTGAACGACGGGATTGAAATTACCACGCAGGACGTGCGCACCCGTTTGATCGCATGGCCCGGCAACGGTTTCCAGACCGAAAGCGTTCACGTTTTGACGCTCGCTCCGGGCGAGGAAAGCGCGCGCTGCAATTACGACATGGCGGACGAGGCAATGGTCTGCTTCAAAGGCCAGGGCGAGGTTTATTTGCGGGGCGAGTGGGTGCAGATCGAGCCCGGCGACATCGCCTACTTTCCGGAACGCGTTCCCCATGCGGTCCGGAATCCGAGGGAAAACTCGCGCGATTTCGTGCTTGTGAACCAGATCTGTCCGCCGCAATTCGACCTCTATGAGCCGGCGGGATATTATGACCGACCTCATGGCAAGATGAACTTCGACGCGATCGAAAGAGCACAGAAGGAAGCGCCGCCTGGCAATCTCTCAGCGGAAAACGAATTGCATTACAGCGATAGTTATCCTGCGGTGCGTGCCTGGAATTTATCAGTCGAAGAGATCCGTCGGGACGGCGCACTGTTCAACATGTATCGCGGCGCGCTCTTCAGTGGGATTGACGTACCGATGGTGCTGCTGCTCTGGCCGGGATACGGAACGAGCCGTTGCGGTTTTCATTGCGGCTGTATGCCGCCCGGTTCCGAGGCGGCAAAGCACACGCATCCGGTTTCGGACGAGTGCATTGTGAATTGGATCGGCTCGGGACTTTCGCTGGTTAGCGGCAAATACATTGCCACGGGTCCGTTGGATGTTGTTCTTGCACCGTGCGGCTTAGAGCATGGCGGCAGGATTCCATCCGACACAAAAAGCCCTGCGTTTCCCGGCGGCTTTGCCTCACCGCCGCAGCTCGACCTCTACATGCGAACGCCGTACTACAAGGACGGCAAGTATCAGACGCCGCCCTTCGAGATGCTCGAGGCAAAATAACTAGCGCAACGGTAGTTGAAGCGCGCTCGCGTGCTCTGCATCGCGATAGACCTGCACGTCGCAGGTACGCGCGTCCTTTGCCGTTTCTTCGGCGACGACTCCGCCTGAGCAATAATTCTTTTGCCACAAAATTGAATTCACGGCGCTCACAACCAGGCGCAGTCGGCTGCCTTTCATCAAACGCCGCGCCACGAACAATCCGGGATTGAAATCGCACCGCACGACTTCGCCCGGCTGAACGAGCCTGGCCTCGCGCAGCGACCCGCGGTAACGCACCCGGCGTAGGTCGCTCCAGAGTGCGATGCTCGTGCCGTCGGGCTGGATTTCGTAAAGATCAGCGGAAAGATCGACATCGGGCGTATCAACGGAAATCCATAGAGTCAACGCCGGGCAACCAATCAGCGGCGTTTCGCTAGGTAACGGGTCGGTGTGATAAACCAATCCGTCCTTGCCTATGCTCAACGCGAAGGTCTGGTCAATAGCCGCGGTTTTTTCTTTCGGGTCGGTTCCCTCGACGTTTTCGCCGCGCTGTATATCCATCGGATTGTAAAGAAAGTTATCCGCGCCACTGTTAGACTGTTTTTCGCTTAACGCGCCTGAGCGGAAGACTCCGTTTGCGTCACCGTTTTTTGAGTCGAGGTAAAACGTTTTTGGATTCGCAACGAGCGTCTGAAAGCTGTCGGCGTATTTCCATTCGCCGTTCGCGCCAGAGTTGCCGGAGGCGAGCAAATAAAATGCGACCCGGTTTTTCAGGAAGGGCGGCTTTGAACCGGCTTTCATCGTCCAGTCGTACCACTGACGGTGCAGATCGTTCAGATCGACAATCGCACCCGGGCCAAATTTTACGCCTGCAACTTCATCGGTTGGTGTGCGCGTACCGGCGTGGTCCCATGGACCGATGATTAGAAAATGTTTCGCGCGGGCTTCCGACGGAGCATTTGCCAGATGATCCCGGAAGTACGTCAATGCGCCCAGTTCGTCCCCATCGTACTGACCTGTGATAGTGAGCACAGGCAGCGTGATTTTTTGGAACTGCTCGCGCGTTGGCAGCATCGCATCGTAGTATGCGTCGGCCATGGGGTGTTTAAGGATGCGCTGGAAATTGACGGACGGATTTCCGACGAACGAATCGAGCAATTTAAAAGCAGTGTGCTTCTTGTAAGCATCGAGAAATCTTGTGCGCCAGAATTTTTGATCACCGAAGAGACGATCCTGTGCCGTGTGATCGCTTGTGAGCGTGAACCACTGCATGTCGTAAGTCATCCCGATGTTATTGTAGGAAGGATAGTCCAGTCCCGGATGCGCGGCGGCAGCGGGAACGATCGTCGCCAAATGTGGCGGAAACTCTTTCGCGGTTGCCCATTGATCGAAGCCCGCGTACGATCCGCCCCACATCGCGACCTTACCGTCGCAAAACGGCTGCTTCGCCAGCCACTCGACAACGTCGTGTCCGTCGCGCGGCTCATTTGCAAATGGTTCGAAATCGCCACCCGAATTCCCGCGGCCGCGAACGTCGACCAGCGCGAATGCATAGCCGTGGGACGCGAAGTAGGCTCCACGCGCATGGTAGGTGTCGGAAATGTAGGGCGTGAGCGTGAAAATTGCGGGCGTCTTAGGCAATGATCCGTCTGGTGTTTTCGGCAAATACAGCGTCGCGTTCAGTTCTACGTTGTCGCGCATTGGAATCTTGACACTCCAGCGCAGATCATAATCCGCGGATGGTTGTGCCGGAGATGGCGCCGGAGTTCGAGATTGCGCTCTGATATTCGTTGTTAAGCCGACAAACAGCGCTGCGGCCCAGATCGAGACTTTCATGTCGACTTATTCAAGGTGAAGCACACGAGCCAAACAAGGTTGTTTGTTGCAGCGAAAAACGATGCGAAGACTCATCCCACTCCCAAAGCTTACGCGAAACAGAATGAGCTCCCGGACTTTTGCACGAAGTGCTTTCGGAGTGCGATGCATCCTCGAATCGCTTTCACGGTTTGCAGAAAGGCGAGTTTACCGACACGATACGCACATGACTCGGGGATTCTCGAGCAAGGTACAATCAAAAAAAAAGCTGGCGCTGAAGAGAGCGTCAAAATCTATTCAGAATACGAGTCCGGGAAGAAATTTTCGGGCTCGATCGGAACTCCTCTGCGCCGGCGCGGTGTTTGTTGTTGCGCTACTGCTATACACGTTCACGCTTGCACCGACAGTTACGCTCGTCGACAGCGGCGAATTGATCGTAGCCGCCAGGGGATTGGGCGTCGCACATCCACCGGGTTT
The DNA here is from genome assembly GCA_963776065.1 of uncultured Verrucomicrobiae bacterium. GTDB lineage: Bacteria > Verrucomicrobiota > Verrucomicrobiia > Chthoniobacterales > UBA10450 > Udaeobacter. The sequence continues at coordinate 301,742 of CAVZLJ010000005.1, forward strand.
CCCTCTTTGGGTCATGCTCGCTCATCTCGCATCGCTACTGCCCTTTGGGAATATTGCGGCGCGGATCAATTTTTCCTCCGCGCTGTTCGCGGCGCTCGCCTGCGCGATGCTTACTCTTGTTGTGACGGAGTTACTGATCGTAGCTTCCTCTTTTGCCAGGCAAAAAGGAACGAGCAAGGCCGCACAACAGGGCAAAAAACGTGAGGATTTAACCGGCGGCGGGTTCTTGATATTCGCGCCGGCAGTCGGCGCGGGACTGCTGATGGCATTTTCCCGGACGCTTTGGTCGTACGCGACGATCACGGAAGTCTACGCTCTCAACGCGCTCCTGATCCTCCTCGTATTCTTTCTGGTTCTTCGCTGGCGGCGGATTGTTGAAGCGCGAAGAAATGGAAGCGTTGCGGTCGCGACATACGATCTGTGGATTTATGCGGCCGCCTTCGTATTCGGGCTGGCTACGGGCGTTCATCATGTCACGGTGGGGCTGACACTTCCGGCCATCGCGGTGGTCGTTTACAGAACCGAGGGCCTGAAATTTTTTACGAGCCGACGACTTTTGTATGCTGCGCTAATTTCGATCGGTGGATTGATCGCCGTTTACAGCTATTTGCCGTGGGCAGCGTCCCGCTCGCCCGTGATGAATTGGGGGAATCCACGTTCGCTCCAGGAAATCTGGTGGCACATCACCGGTCGTCAGTATCGCGTTTTCTTCGTTTTCTCGCCGGCGATAATGGGAGCGCAATTTATTGAATTTTGTCGAATGGCGTTACGTGAATTTGGGTTTCCGCGGCTGCCTTTGATACCGTTTATGGCCTTCGCCGGGTTCGCCACCGCTTACAAGCGGGATCGCACGGCTTTTTGGTTCCTCTTGTTGATTGTGATTGCCGATCTGGCTTACTGCCTCAGCTACGACATTGCCGAGGATAAGGACGCCTACTATTTGCCGACGTTTATATCGATCGCGATCACAGCCGGGTTCGGCATTCATTGGCTGATCCAAGTTGCTACAACGAGGACTGCACCTATTGGGAAATCATACATCGCAGGTGCCGTCGCAATTGTGCTCACAGTCACCACGGCGTTCGCCGCTAACTGGCCATTCAACAACCGCAGACATTACTTTATCGCGGATGATTACGTGCAGAATCTGTTCAGCACGATTGCGCCAGATGGACTGTTACTTACACAGGACTGGCAGGTCGCGTCCCCAATGTTCTATGCACAAGAGATAGAACAACGCCGGCGCGATGCGAAGGTGATCGATATTAATCTGCTGCGCCGCTCGTGGTACTTCGATTATCTAAAATATGCGCATCCCAGCTTGATGGACCGGTCGCGCGAGGAAATCGATCCATATGTTGTGCTCCTTAAACAATGGGAGCGCGATCCTGGATCTTTTGCCAGAAACCAGGAGCTTACTCAAAGGATTAGCATGGCTTTCCTGGAGATGATTCAGTCAATGGTCAGGAATGAAATCAAGGTCGCTCCAGTTTACATGACCAATGACCTGTTGTCGGCCGACAAAACGAACGGCTACTTGACTCGATGGATCCCGCAAACCTATCAACTGGTTCCACAAGGCCTCGTCTTCAATCTCGCTACTGATCATAGTTTTCACGATTCCCCTGACCCGCACTTCCGGATGCGTGGGCTCGCTGACGGGACAGTGCGGTTTGCGGACGATGATGTAGCTAAACTCAAGGTTTTGCCGGCTTACACGGGAATGCTGATCAACCGCGGGCGGTACCTGGGTTCGTTCAATCAGGACGAGCGCGCCATTCTCGCTTTCAAAGAGGCTTTAGCGTTGGATCCGAATTTGGCCGCGGCCCAACAGGGACTCGCGGAGAGCACAGCGAAACTCCGAAATCCGTAGCGCTGCTTCACGTTTTCGCATTCCTCTTGCCAGCATCGCACGTTGCCTCTAAACGGACGGCATGAAAATCATGCGTTGTGCGGTTGTGGCTTTCTTTTGTTTGGTCGTGTCGGCCCTCGCAGCTGACGAATTGATAGCACTGAAGGCTGCGCGACTGTTTGATGGCAAATCGAACGCCCTCGTGCGGAACGGCGTGGTCGTCGTGCAGGGCGACAAAATTCTTGATGCAGGGAGCAATCTGCCAATCCCCGGTGCTGCATACGTGATCGACCTTGGCGACGCCACCCTCTGCCCGGGATTCATGGATGCCCACACGCATCTGACGCTCGATTTCTCCGGCGACTACAATCAGCGTCGGCTGAAAGAGGTCGACCTTAATGTCTCAGAACAGGCAATTATTGCCACCACATATGCCCGGGCGACTGTTGAAGCAGGGTTCACGACTGTGCGCGACTTGGGCAGCCGTTTTGTCGGCAGCCGTGAGTTTGTCGATGTCGCGCTCCGCAATTCGATTAACAAAGGAGTCATCATCGGGCCGCGAATGTTGGTAGCAACGAAAGGGATTGGAGCCACGGGAGGACACTTCGATCCCACGAGCGGGTTTCGGGATTTTCTGTTTGGACGCGAGCCGGATTACACAGACGGCATTGCTGATGGCCCTGATCAAATCCGAAAAGCGGTGCGGTTTGAGGTGAAGAACGGCGCGGATGTGATCAAAGCCGCAGTCTCCGGCGGCGTACTATCACTGGCCGATGAGGTTGATACGCCGCAATTAACGCCGGCTGAAATGGCGGCACTCGTTGATGAATCCCATCGGTTGCGCAAGAAAGTCGCTGTGCATTGCCACGGCGATCAAGCCGCACGTGAGGCAGTCGAAGCGGGCGTCGATTCGATTGAGCATGGGTCGTTTATGAAACCGGAAACGCTGACGATGATGAAAAAGAAGGGAACATTTCTTACACCGACGCTTATGGCGACTGAATGGATCATGGGCAAAATCGATAATTATCCGCCTGTGCTGCAGACGAAAGCTAAAGCGGCTGCAGTCGCTCGGTCCGATATGTTTCGCAATGCGGTGAAAATGGGTGTCAGAATTTCATTTGGGACGGACGCTGCGGTCTATCCACACGGACAAAACGCAAAAGAGTTCAAGTTGATGGTGGATCTGGGGATGAGCCCGATTGAGGCATTGAAATCAGCTACTGCAAACGATGCTGAACTTCTGGGGATCGGTCAAAAAGTTGGCACGCTGGAAAAAGGAGAACTGGCTGATGTGATTGCCGTGCCGGGCGATCCAACTGCGGATATCACGGCAACAGAGCGTGTTGCTTTCGTGATGAAGGAAGGCAAAATCATTCGGCAAGGTCCTCCCGGAGGACAAAAAGCCGAAAACACTGCTTCACCTGATTTGGCCGCTCCAGCCGATTGATCCACTTTGCAATTTGTTTACGTGAGACTTTGACAAGCCAAAGATCGCCGCTAGGTTCCGTGTCCCGCTCTCTGAATTGAGCGGCATAATTTCAAGCAGGAGCCTCGTTGCTACAGCAACTAACCGGCATTTGAACTGCGCCTAAAATGCAAACAAATCGAAGCAAACGTTATCGCGCCGCGGCGCAGCACTTGGATCGGACGAAAAGTTACACTCTTGCAGATGCTGTGTCGACGCTGAAGAAATTTTCGCCTACGAAGTTTGATCAAACTGTAACGCTCTCATTTCGTCTAGGAGTTGATCCCAAGCAATCTGACCAGATGGTGCGCGGCACCTGTCCGCTACCGCATGGCAGCGGAAAACAAGTGCGCGTTCTTGTCTTTGCAGAAGGTGAAGCGGCAAGAGCGGCCAAAGAAGCGGGCGCGGAATTTGTCGGAATGAAAGACCTGATCCAAAAGTGCCAGGAAGGGTTTCAGGATTTTGATGTGGCGATAGCCACGCCTGCAGCGATGTCCGAAGTGCGGAAGCTGGGCAAAGTGCTCGGACCACGCGGTCTGATGCCTAATCCCCGAACGGGAACGGTGACCGAGGATACCGCAAAGGCAGTACAGGAGGTGAAGGCAGGCCGCGTGGAATTCAAGCTCGACAAAAATGGCAATGTTGCGGTGCCGGTCGGAAAATTTTCCTTCGAAGAAAGTGCGCTGCTCGAAAATTCAAATGCGGTGATTGAAGCCGTCGTTCGAGCTCGTCCGCCAACGGCTAAAGGTCGGTATCTTGAAGGCGTGACAATGAGTGCGACAATGTCGCCCGGTGTGCGCGTCGATCCCGCGCCGTATCTGAGCGGGATGCAAAGCCAGTAATAATTAAATTGACAATATGCGACCAGAAAAAGCCGGCATTGTTTCAGAGTTATCGGAAGCGTTAAAACGTTCTCCCTTTGTACTTGTGACCGACTACCGCGGTATGAAGGTGGTCGACTTCAGCGAATTGCGGAGCCGACTGGCGCCCGCAGGCGCGGAAGTGCACGTAGTGAAGAACAATTTTCTAAAGCGTGCGATGGCGGACTCCGGTTTTCCAGATGTTCGTGACCAGTTTGCAGGTCAAACTGCGGTTGTTACAGGTGAAGCAGATGTGGCGCCGGTGGCCAAGATTTTTAAGACGTTCGCGAGCGAATTTAAACTTGCGGCACTGAAGATTGGCTTTGTCGATCGCGCAGTCCTTTCCACGGCGGAATTGGAAACATTAGCGGAATTGCCGGCACGGGAAGTTTTGCAAGCGCAACTGCTGGGAATGCTATTGTCTCCCGCAACCCGTCTGGTGCGTCTGCTGAACGAGCCGGCTACAGCCTTGGCGCGATTGTTGAAGGCGAAAGCCGAAAAGGAGGACGCAGCCGCAGCATAAACATTTTGTAGGGCAGGCGCATCGCTTGCCGTGTGGCAACCAGGAGCGGTCGCCCTACAAATAAAAACCAACGAAATTGTCCGAGCTGGTGGCTATCGGCTTCAATTCTCCGAAGGCTTTCGGAGACGGCAACTGGAGGAAAAAACAAGAAATGGCAGATACAGAAAAACTAGTGGAGCAACTCAGCGGCCTGTCGGTGCTCGAGATTGCTGGGTTGGTCAAACAGCTTGAGGAAAAATGGGGTGTGAGTGCCGCCGCACCCGTGGCAGTCGCAGCGGGTCCCGCAGCGGCGGGCATCTGCTGGAGCAGCAGCTCCAGCAGCCGAGGAGAAGACCACGTTTGACGTGATCCTGACAGAAATGGGCGCGAACAAGATTGCCGTGATCAAGGAAGTCCGGAGCGCGGTTCCGGGACTCGGCCTAGCGGAGGCGAAAGCGCTTGTCGAAGGCGCGCCCAAGACAATCAAGGAAGGTGTGACCAAGCAGGAGGCGGACGAGATCAAGAAAAAGATCGAGGCCGCTGGTGCAAAGGTCGAAATCAAATAAACAAATCGAAATTTCGTGCGCTGTCGGAACATTAAATTTGTTGCGCAGGCGCCAGATTCGCAATAAAGCTAAATCCGGACACAGCCCGCCAGACGTATTTTTAACCCGGCGCTAACAAGGCAAATTACATTACCGGCTACGAGACGGAGGTCGTCAATTTGACAGGTCACCGTTTTGGTGGCATTTTTGTGCCCTTCGCCCATCCCGGAACCGGTAAATCTGCCCGCGTCGGCCCCGATTTGGTGTGGTCGGTGTGAGGTTTTAGCTCGTGAGCTTAGGCATTATGTCGGAACGTACTTACTTCGGAAGTATCAAGGAAGCCATCGAACCGCCGAATCTGATTGAGGTTCAGGCTAATTCATACGTCGATTTTCTTCAGAAAGACGTCCCGTATTCAAAGCGAAAGAATCAGGGGCTTCAGGCTGTTTTCAAGGAAGTTTTTCCGATCGAGAGCTACGATGAAAAAGCAGTTCTTGATTTCAGCCACTACGATATCGGCGAGCCAAAATTGACGCCGCTCGAAGCGCAGCGGGAAGGACAAACCTACAGCGCGCCGTTGCACGTGACATTCCAATTGCGCGAAGAAAAAGGCACCAAGGAAGAGAAGGTGTACATGGGTGAAATCCCACTGATGACACCACAGGGCACATTCGTCATCAATGGTGCCGAACGCGTGGTGGTGAGCCAGCTGCATCGCTCTCCTGGCATCGCGTTCGAATCCACCGTCCACGTCAACGGGAAGGTGCTCTATAGCTTCCGCATCATTCCAGACCGCGGCTCGTGGATCGAGGTGCAGTTCGATACGGCTGACCTTCTTTACATTTATCTCGATCGACGCAAGCGTCGCCGAAAGTTTCTAGCCACGACATTCCTGCGCGCACTCGGCTACGGCTCTGACGAGGAGGTCATTAAACTTTTTTACAACATCGAGAACCTGAAGCTGAGCGACAAACTCGATGAAGAAAAGCTCGCCAGCAAAGTGCTTACCGCGGATATCCGCGATGGTGAAGTGACGGTCGCGCGCGCGTTTGAGCCGCTGACTCTCGCGACCGTTCGCCAGATCATGGCGCTCAATATTCACGAGGTGAAAGTCATCGACATTTCGAACGATGACACGGTCGTGAAGGCGCTTAGAAAAGATCCGGCACACGACCAGGAAGAGGCTCTCAAAGACATTTACCGTCGTCTTCGCCCAGGCGATCCGCCGACCGTGGCCAACGCCCGCGCTTTGCTCAAGAGACTCTTTTTCGATCCCAAGAAGTACGATCTTGGCCGAGTCGGCCGTTACAAAATCAATCAGAAACTCGGGATCAACGTTGATTCCTACCGAGCGGATCCTAACCGACAAAGATTTTATCGCGGCAATCAAGTATTTGATCAATCTGCGACGGGGCGAAGGCACGCTCGATGACATTGATCACCTTGGCAGCCGCCGTGTGCGCACTGTCGGCGAATTACTGGCGAACCAGTGCCGGGTCGGTCTTGCTCGTACCGAGCGTCTCGTCAAGGAGCGGATGACTCTGTTCGACATCAATGTGGATGGGATGACGCCGCAGAAGCTCATCAATCCAAAAGCGCTCAGCGCGGTGATCAGGGATTTCTTTGGCCGGTCACAGTTATCGCAGTTCATGGACCAAACGAATCCTCTCGCAGAATTGACGCATAAGCGGCGTTTGTCCGCTCTCGGCCCCGGCGGTCTCAGCCGCGAGCGCGCCGGCTTCGAAGTGCGCGACGTTCATCCGTCGCACTACGGTCGCATTTGTCCGATCGAGACGCCGGAAGGGCCAAACATCGGCTTGATCAGCTCGATGAGCACCTTCGCGCGCATCAATGAGTTTGGTTTTATCGAAACGCCGTATCGCAAGGTGACGAACGGCCGAGTCACCGATGAGATCGAGTATCTTGACCGCTGATCGCGAAGAGAACTTCCTTGTCGCGCAGGCGAATGCGCCCATCTGACGGACGCGGCCATTTCACCGGTGAAAAAGTTTCGGTGCGTTATCGTGGCGATTTTCTCGAAGTCGATCCGTCGAAGGTGAATTACATGGACGTCTCGCCGAAGCAGCTCGTTTCGGTAGCGGCGGGTCTTATTCCGTTTCTGGAACACGACGACGCGAACCGCGCGCTGATGGGTTCCAACATGCAACGCCAGGGCGTGCCTCTGATTGTTTCCGAGATGCCGCTCGTTGGCACCGGTCTTGAAGAAAAAGTGGCGCGCGATTCGCACGCAGTTGTTCTGGCGGTCGAGAGCGGCAAGGTCGCTTCGGTTACGGCTGATCAAATTATCGTCACGAAGGACGGTCATTTGCCCGAGAGCAAAAAGAAGCTGAAGACCGATCCCGAGGCCGGGATCTACGTTTACGAGCTCCGCAAATTCATGCGGTCGAACGCCGGCACGTGTGTGAATCAGAAACCGATCGTTCGCAAAGGTCAGCACGTGAAGCGCGGCCAAGTCATCGCCGATGGGCCGAACACCGATCGCGGTGAACTGGCACTGGGTCGCAACGTGCTCGTCGCGTTCATGCCGTGGAACGGCTACAACTTCGAGGACGCGATCATGATCTCGGAGAAGGTCGTGAAGGAAGACATTTACACTTCCATTCACATCGATGAATTCGAGATCGGCGCGCGCGATACAAAGCTGGGACCGGAGGAAATCACGCGCGACATTCCCAATGTAAGCGAAGAAGCTTTACGCAACTTGGGCCCGGATGGCGTCGTGCGTGTCGGTGCGGAGGTGAAGCCGGGCGATATTTTAGTTGGGAAGATTACGCCAAAGAGTGAGACGGAACTGGCTCCTGAAGAGCGCCTGCTTCGCGCAATTTTTGGGGAGAAAGCCGCGGATGTAAAGGACACGTCACTTACCGTGCCCTCGGGCACCTACGGAATTGTGATGGACGTGAAGGTGTCATCCCGCCGCGAAGTTTCACGCGAGAAACTTACTCCGGCGGAAACCAAACGACAGCTCAAGACCATCGGCGAAGAACATAAGCGCAAGAGAGAGGGGCTCATCGAGCAGTTGACCGATTCACTTTCCAACGTTCTGCTGGGCGAAAAAATTCCTCTCGACGTCGTAAACGCCAAGACCGGTGAGATCATCATTCCGGCCAATCGCAAGATCACGAAAACGCTTTTGCGAAAGTTGGCGACGGCGCACGATCACATCGAGATCGATCCAAGCCCGATTCGGAATAGGATTCGAGAAATCATTGGCGCGTACGAGCATAAGTTCGCGGAGCTTGAGCTTGAGCGGGATCGCGCGACCGACCGCGTCGAAAGCGGCGACGAGATCGAACCGGGGATCATCAAGCAAGTCAAAGTTTATATCGCAAGTAAGCGCAAACTGAGCGTCGGCGACAAGATGGCGGGCCGCCACGGCAACAAAGGCGTTGTTGCACGCATTGTGCCTGAGGAAGACATGCCGTTCCTCGCGGACGGAACACCGGTGGACATTGTGCTTAATCCGTTAGGCGTCCCCAGCCGTATGAATGTGGGACAAGTTCTGGAAACGCACTTCGGCGTTGCTGCCAAAGCACTCGGATTCAAAGTGGCGACTCCGGTGTTCGACGGAATCAAGGAAAAACAGATTCGCGACTATCTGCACGAGGCCAAAAAGAAGGACGGCTTCACGTGGGTCCAGGAAAACGGAAAGGCGCGGCTTTTCGATGGACGCACCGGTGATCCGTTCGATCAGGAAGTCGTGGTTGGCTACATCTATATGATGAAGCTTGGCCACCTTGTGGCGGACAAGATTCACGCTCGGGCGGTAGGACCGTATTCGCTTGTCACTCAACAGCCGCTCGGCGGAAAGGCGCAATACGGCGGCCAACGCTTTGGCGAAATGGAGGTCTGGGCGCTCGAGGCCTACGGCGCTGCCTATACGTTGCAGGAATTGCTGACTGTTAAATCGGACGACGTGCAGGGCCGGACCCGAATCTACGAGTCGATCGTCAAGGGCGACAACTCGCTCGAAGCTGGAACGCCCGAGTCATTCAACGTTTTGATCAAGGAAATGCAGAGCCTAGGTCTCGACGTGAAGGTCGGCAGCCAGGCGCCCACGTTTATGGAGAGCGTCGCATAATTTTTACATTCACAACTTATTCGAGAAAACATGAACGAACATTCCTGGCGTGAGTTAGTGGGCGAAGAACGCCCAGTGGGTTTTGATCAAGTCGCAATTGGCATCGCTTCGAGCGACACCATGCGCTCGTGGAGCAAAGGCGAAGTCAAAAATCCGGAGACAATCAATTACCGCACGTTTAAACCGGAGAAGGGCGGCCTTTTCTGCGAACGCATTTTTGGGCCGACCCGCGATTGGGAATGTTCGTGCGGAAAATACAAGCGCATCAAGCACAAGGGCGTGATCTGCGACCGTTGCGGTGTGGAAGTTACACTGGCGCGCGTCCGTCGCGAACGCATGGGGCATATCGAATTGGCGGTGCCGGTTTCGCACATCTGGTTTTACAAATGCATGCCTTCGCGCATCGGACTCATGCTGGACATGAGCGCGCGCCAGCTTGAGCGCGTGATTTACTACGAGGATTACATCGTCATCGATCCCGGCAAGACGCCGTTGCAGAAAACACAGCTGCTGAACGAAGTCGAATACCGCGAGGCGCAGGAACAATACGGCGAAGATTTCGTCGCCGGCATGGGCGCTGAAGCAATCAAGAAACTTCTCTCCGAGATCGATCTCAACAAGCTCAACAAAGAGCTGGAGAAAGCGATGGGAGCGACAAAGAGCAAGCAGATTCGCAAGAAACTGGCGAAACGTCTCAAGCTCGTTCAAGGCTTCCAGAGTTCGCGTGCGCGACCGGAGTGGATGATCCTTGAGGTGCTGCCGGTGATTCCGCCGGATTTGCGTCCTTTGGTTCCACTGGAAGGTGGACGTTTCGCGACCTCGGACCTGAATGATCTTTATCGTCGCGTGATCAATCGTAACAACCGGCTCAAGAATCTGCTCATGCTCAAGACGCCGGACGTCATCATTCGCAACGAGAAACGCATGTTGCAGGAGGCAGTCGATGCTTTGTTCGACAACGGTAGACACGGTCGCGCCGTGACTGGCGCCGGCAATCGTCCGCTCAAATCCCTGAGCGACATGCTCAAAGGCAAGGGCGGCCGTTTCCGTCAGAACTTGTTAGGCAAACGCGTCGATTACTCGGGCCGCTCGGTGATTGTCATCGGTCCGGAGCTAAAGCTGAATCAGTGCGGGCTGCCGAAGAAGATGGCGTTGGTTCTTTTCGAGCCGTTCATCATTCGTCGGCTGAAAGATCTCGGCTACGTGCACACCGTGCGCAGCGCGAAAAAGATGATCGAACGTCAGACTCCCGAAGTGTGGGACATTCTTGACGAAGTAACCAAGGGTCATCCGGTGCTGCTGAATCGTGCGCCGACTTTGCACCGTCTCTCGATTCAGGCGTTTGAACCCCAGTTGATCGAGGGTGAAGCCATTCGCATTCACCCGCTGGTTTGCACCGCTTACAACGCCGACTTCGACGGCGACCAAATGGCGGTGCACGTGCCGCTGTCGGTCGAGGCGCAGTTGGAAGCGCGCATGCTGATGCTCGCGCCAAACAACATTTTTTCTCCATCGAGCGGCAGACCGATCACAACGCCGACGTCAGGATATCACGCTCGGTTGTTATTACATAACTCAAAATCCGCGGACGCTGAACAAGGATGGGCATCGTCTGCCACTGTTTGCGGACGCGCCGGAAGTCGAATTTGCGATGGTCGAAGGCACGATCAAAACGCATGATCGGATTTGGTTCAAGAACCCCGATCGCGGAAGGCAAACTACCTTTGGAAATCCCGACGCCAACGTAATCGAGACAACTGCCGGTCGCGTCATTTTCAATCAGATTTGGCCGAACAGAACTTGGTTTCTTCAACAAAGCGGCGGGCAAGAAACAACTCAGCGACATTATCTGGCGCTGCTATCAAATTGCCGGCCCGGCAGTTACGGTTGCGACGCTCGACAAACTGAAAGAGCTCGGGTTTAGGGAAGCGACTCGGGCTGGTATCTCGATTGGCATCGAGGACATGATCATTCCAAAACGGAAAGAGACGGAGCTGGAGAACGCGTACAAGCAGGTCAAACAGGTGGACCAGCAATATCGCCGCGGCATCATCACCGACGGCGAGCGTTACAATAAGATCATCGATATCTGGACGCACGCCGGCGATCAAATTTCCAAGCGTGATGTTCCGCGAGATCGAGGAAAATCACGATCGCAAGGAGTTTAATCCGATTCATTTGATGGTCGATTCAGGCGCGCGCGGCAATCGCCAGCAGGTGCGTCAGCTCGCCGGCATGCGCGGTTTGATGGCCAAGCCGAGCGGCGAAATCATTGAGCGGCCGATCACATCAAACTTCCGCGAAGGGTTGAGCGTGCTCGAGTACTTCATTTCCACTCACGGCGCTCGCAAAGGTCTCGCCGATACGGCACTGAAGACTGCAGACTCCGGTTATCTCACCCGCAAACTCGTGGATGCGGCGCAGGACGTGATCATCACCAACGACGATTGCGGCACGGTCAACGGGATTCTCGTGCGGTCGATTTATGAAGGCGACGAGGAAGTGGTTGATCTTGGTCAGCGCATCATTGGTCGTGTGAGCTGCGAGACCATCGCCGACCCGGTGGATAAGAAGAAGAAGATCGTCAAGGCAAATCAGTACATCGACGAGAGGATCGCCTCTGAGTTGCAGCGCATTGGTGTCGAGCAACTCAAGATCCGGTCGGTCCTCACATGCGAGTGCGGCCGAGGCGTATGCGCGATGTGTTACGGTCGCAACCTTGCTACCGGCGGTTTTGTAAAACTCGGTGAAGCTGTCGGCATCATTGCGGCGCAATCCATTGGCGAACCTGGCACACAGTTGACAATGCGGACCTTTCACATCGGCGGCACAGCCAGTCAGACATTCAAGCAACCGATCATTAAAGCGAAGAACGACGGCGCGGTGCAGTTCAATGATTTGCGAACCGTCCAAGCGCTTGACGGCAGTTGGATCGTGCTGAACAAGAACGGCTCTATCAGTGTGCACAACGAAGAAGGTCGCGAGCTGGAGCGCTACAACGTCGTCATCGGCTCAGTGATTTCCAGAGAGGACGGGGCGCCTGTGAAGAAAGGCGAGACCTTTGTGCAATGGGACCCGTACAACGTGCCGATCCTCACCGATAAAGGCGGGAAGATCGAGTTCCGCGACATGATTGCAGGAGTAACAATCAAACGCGAAGTCGATGAAGCGACCGGTCTCATGGGCACAATGGTCATTGAGCACAAGGAAGACCTGCATCCGCAGGTGGTGATTGCAGATGACAAGAAGGAAGTGCTAGCCAGTTATTCGATTCCCGCTGGCGCTCACGTCATCGTCGAGGAAGGCCAGAAAGTGCGTGCCGGCGCGTTGCTGGCAAAAACACCTCGGAAAGTTGCAAAGACAAAGGATATCACCGGAGGTCTGCCGCGTGTTGCAGAGTTATTCGAAGCACGCCGGCCGAAGGATGCCGCTGAGATCGCCAAGATCGATGGCGTTGTTGAGTTCGGTGGAACGGTGCGCGGCAAACGAAGTTTGATTCTGAAGGATCCCGACACAAACGCGGAGGAAGAGCATCTGATCCCGCTCACGAAGCACATCATCGTATTCAAAGGCGATTACGTGAAGAAAGGTCAGCAACTCACTGAAGGCCCGATTGTGCCGCACGAGATTTTAGAAGTCTGCGGTCCGCAGGAATTACAGGAGCACCTGGTGAATGAGGTCCAAGAGGTCTATCGGTTGCAGGGTGTGGAGATCAACGACAAGCACATCGAGATCATCGTGCGCCAAATGTTGCGAAAGGTGAAGATCACCGATCCCGGCGATACGCCGCTGCTCTGGGGCGATCAAGTAGATAAGCTAGACTTCGAGGAAGAGAACAAGAAGGTCGTAGAGAAAGGCGGCAAACCGGCGGAGGCCGTTCCGGTCCTGCTCGGCATCACCAAGGCTTCGTTGGAAACGGACAGCTTTATTTCTGCGGCTTCATTCCAGGACACGACACGTGTTCTGACCGAGGCGGCCACCCTCGGCAAAATCGATAGACTCCGTGGCTTCAAGGAAAACGTAATCATGGGTCACTTAATCCCTGCAGGAACGGGTTTCCCGGAGCATCGGCAGCTCAAACTAGTTGAAAAAGGTGAGCCAGTTGGCGCGCCGGTGATGGAAGAAGCCGAGCCGCAGCCGGCCATAGGCTAAGCACATGGAGTAATGGAGTGATGGCGAGCCAGAAATCTCATTACTCTTGTACTCCATTACTCCAATACTCCACTTAATGGCGTCGTGTCGATCGTCACAAAAACCGGCGACAAAGGCGAAACGTCATTAATGTATGGCCGTCGCCTCTCAAAAGGAGATCCACGTGTTGACGCCTATGGGCGCATCGATGAGCTGACCACCGCGCTCGGACTCGCGCGTTCTATTTCGCCGGATAAATTCGTCTCCGACCAAATTTTTGCGGTTCAAAAGGATTTGATCGTTATCATGGGCGAACTGGCAATGGCGCCAGCCGATCGGGAACGCTACCTCAAAGACGGTTTTCAGCTCACCACAGCAGAGATGGTGGATCGGATCGACGCCGTCATTTTCGATCTTGAGAAGGACAAGTCGCTTTATCCTAAAGACTGGGTGATCCCTGGCGAGACGGTCGTTTCTTCCGCTCTCGATTTCGCTCGCGCAACATGCCGCCGTGCTGAGCGGCATATCGTAACATTCAGCGCGGGAGAGAAAGATTTTAACCCCGAGATATTGCGTTACCTCAATCGGATTTCGGATCTCTGCTGGGTACTCGCGAGATACGTCGAGAAACGGTTGCAAATGTCCGCTTAACGGCGCGTTTCGCCGTTCGCGTCCTGGATTGTGCTGCAATCCGGGGTCAAAAATTGGCAACTCTCCGGCAGCGCGTTTCCTCGCGCGATGTTAGAAATCGGAGCTATGAAATTTGGATTAGCTCTTGCCGTTATATTTTTGTTTTCCTTTTCCATCGCGCGCGCCGATGAAGCTATCTTCGCTTGGACTTACACCACCGATTTGCTCCCCAAAGGCCGGTGGGAATTTGAGCAATGGATGACCGCGCGCTGGGAGAAAGAGCACGGCACCTACAATGTCTTCGATTTTCGCGAAGAGCTCGAGTATGGACTAACAGACAATCTTCAGATCGCGCTTTACCTCAACCACCATTACGTCGATGCGAACGACGGCTCGTTTGGGCATTGAACGTCAATTACGAACTGGAGTTTGAAAAAACGGACAGCGGCGATTATGAGCGCGATGGCGTGTTCGAATGGTTCACCGGACTTTCTTACCGATTTGTGCGCAATTGGTCAGGGGGTTTGGAATTTTGGAATCACACGAATTTGCCGATGCCACTGTCCAAGAGCATTCGGCCTACTTTGTCGGCCCAACGATTCACTACGGCGGCGAACGCTGGTGGGCGACCCTCGGGTTTCTCCGGCAACTGCCCATCGGCCAGGCTTTCAGCGAGGACAACAAGGAATTGGCCGCGCACGACGGCTACATTTTTGGCGATGAGCACGAAAAGTATTACGTACGCGTGCGGATCGGTTGCAATTTTGATCGCGCAATTCGTCGTCAAAAAATAGCAACGCTGCGGCAGCGGGCGTGCAGTGAAGGTGTTAGAGATCAAAGCGATGAGAATTCGGATTCTTTTGGCGCTTTTTCTTCTGCTCTCGATTGTTTCGTTGCGCGCAGACGAGCAATTATTCGGCTTTGTGCGAGGAGCCGAGACTCTTCCGGCCCAGCGTTCCGAGATTTACCAATTCGTGACCCTACACGAAGGCAAGAGCGAGGGAACGTATGTTTCCACCGATTTCGAGACAGAATACGAATACGGCTTCACCGATCGCGTCCAGGCCAGCCTCTCACTTGAGCAGCATTACTTTTACAACCAAGGCGTGGATGGAGAACGCGATGCACTGGCCGACAAAAACAATTATCGGTTCGGCGGCGTGGAAGGATCCGCGAAATACCGAA
Organism: uncultured Verrucomicrobiae bacterium; assembly: GCA_963776065.1. Taxonomy (GTDB): domain Bacteria; phylum Verrucomicrobiota; class Verrucomicrobiia; order Chthoniobacterales; family UBA10450; genus Udaeobacter. The sequence goes on from CAVZLJ010000005.1 coordinate 317,017, forward strand.
TCCTGAGTCCATTCAAGGATCCGCTGGGATTAGCTGTCCGACTTGAGGCCGGCTATTTAATTAACGACGACGTGGACGGTCTGCGCCAGCACGATCGTTATCTCAAGCCAGAGATCGATCTGCAGAAGGACTTTCTGGATGACCGGCTGATCTGCGATGTTGACTTTGGTGCGGAGTGGGCCTGGGGCAAACAGCCGGCCGAACAATATCCGCGGGAGCTCGCGCTGGAAGGAGCTGCGGGGATAGCGTATCGCTTCGCCCGAAATTGGTTTGCAGGGGTTGAAATTCATACCCGCTGGGAATATCCGTTGTTCGATTTCGACAACTTCGAACACCGCGCTTTTTATGCTGGCCCGAGCATTCATTATTCCCAGCAGAATTGGTGGGTGACGCTCACCTGGAATTACCAGGTTTACGGCAAGGGCATCGATGAGCCAGCGGATGGGCAGACGTTTGCCGAGGAAACGCGGCAACTCTTCAGGCTGAAAGTTGGATTCAATTTCTAGTCAGATGAAATCCGAATTGGTCTTCGTAGCGCTTCCAATCTCCGCAATGGTCGCGCCGTCGGCTTTTGCCGTTCAATATCTCAGCGTCGATCAGGCACAAAAGGCAATTTTCCCTGGTAAATCTTTCACGGCTGCGCCGGTCAAACTGACCGTGGCGCAACGCAAGGCCATCGAGCATGCGAGCGGTGTTCGCGTGTTGAAAGACGAGCAACCCGTTTGGCGGGTCGGCACCGGCGAGTGGTTCATTGTCGATGAAGTAGTCGGAAAACATGAATTCATCACATATGCGGTCGGCTTGAACTCGGATGGATCGGTCAAGCAGATTGAAATCATGGACTATCGCGAAACCTATGGAGGCCAGATTCGCGATCAAAAATGGCGGGACCAATTTGTCGGTAAGACCAGCAAATCGAACCTTAAACTCGATAGCGACATCAAAAACATCGGCGGAGCGACTTTGAGTTGCCGACATATCACCGACGGCGTGAAACGCTTGCTCGCATTTTATGAAATCGCGCTCAAACATTGAAATTCGTCGCTGCCGTCCGTTGCTTGGCACGCTTGTCGATATTGCGTGCCAGGGTGTGCCCGACGATATCGATCGCGCCTTTGCCGCGATTGAAAAGGTGCATCGGCTAATGAGTTTTCACGATCGCCAAAGTGACGTGTCTCGCATGAACCGTGACGCGTTTCACAGGTCCGTCCGCATTCACCCCTGGACGTGGCGCGTTTTGAAATCCGCCCAAGAATTTTCACGCAGAAGCGATGGCGTTTTCGATATTACGGTTGCCCGAGAACTTGTGAAATGGAATTACCTCCCGAAGGCTCATAACCAGTTTTCCGGTTGCGGAAACTGGCGTGACATCATTCTCGAAGATGATCGCACTATTCGATTCCGCCGGCCGGTGATTGTCGATTTTGGAGGCATCGCCAAAGGTTTTGCAGTTGATCGCGCTGTTGAAGCCTTGAAGCATGCTGGCGTCACGGTGGGGATCGTAAACGCTGGCGGTGATCTGCGAACATTTGGACGGGTTTCGCATGTTGTTCATGTCCGCCATCCTTCCGAGCCAACACGCGTTGCCGGAGCCATGCGATTGCGCGAGCGTGCCATCGCGACCTCGGGAGTTTATTTCGAACGTCGAAAGCGTCGCACACGGTATGTGAGTCCCTTGGTTGACGGACGCACTCGTCAGTCTGTGCGCGAACTGATCAGCGTGAGCGTATCGGCTGCAGAATGCATCGTGGCGGATGCCCTGACGAAAATCGTTTTTTCAGTGCGTGAAAAGGCCGTGGCCTCATTGGCGCATTATCATGCAGACGCATTGTTGGTGGAGCGCGATGGCGCGCCATCATGGATATTTCGTTCGCCATGCGACACCCGCGACCAGACTTGATTCGGTTGAAACGCCTGCAGAGATATTTTCTCTTCACTGTGTTGGTGCTGCTTTTCTTGAGTGGAGTGCCATGGGCATATTGGAATTATCTTGCCGCGTCTCCGGGCGATTTTAACACGAGCGCGAAGGCCTGGATGATGAAAATTCACGGAGCTGCGGCGATGGCAGTTTTGGTGTTGATCGGGATGCTGTTGAGCACGCACGTCAGGTTCGCTTGGCGCGCGCGCCGCAATCGCGCAAACGGATCGCTTTTTCTGAGTGCGTTCGCCGTTTTGACCGCCACCGGTTACGCCCTCTATTACGCGGGTGGAGAAACACTACGTGTGTGGACGAGTTGGATTCATCTCGGTATTGGCCTGGTTCTGCCGATCTTGTTGCTAGTCCACATCCTTCTCGGAAGACGGACGCGCCTCGCCGTTCAATCCTCGACAGACACTGAGGATCGGCCTCCAAAGTCAGGTTATCGCACGCCTCAACAAGGGGGCACTTAAATGAAGCAAATGGCAGAGGTGAATTTCAGGTTGCGCACGGGCGTGTGATATAGCATCTTCTGCCTCCCGCTCGGGAAGTTCCCTCTCCCGGAATTTTCGCTATGGCAGATGTAACAGAATTAGTGCCTGAATTGTTGGAAGCTGGTGTTCATTTTGGACACCAGACGAAGCGTTGGAATCCAAAGATGAAACCGTTCATCTTTGAGCAGCGCAACCAAATTTACATAATCAATCTTGATGAAACGGTTAGACAGCTCCATCGAGCGACGGAGTTTCTTCAGGATATTGCACGGCGCAGCGGCCGGATTTTGTTCGTCGGCTGCAAGAAACAAGCGCAGGAAGCGATAAAGGAAGCGGCTCTGGCGTGCGGCCAATTCTACGTGAACCAACGCTGGCTGGGCGGCACAATGACCAATCTCGCTACTATTCGGAAAAGCATCGGCAGATTGAAATACATCGAGCAGATCGAGCAGTCGCCCGAATACAAGAAAATGGGAAAACAGGAACTGGCCGCCTTGAATCGGGAGGCAGCAAAGCTCCGACGCAACCTTGAGGGAATCATTGACATGTCCGAATTGCCGGATGCCCTGGTAGTGATCGATACCATCCGGGAGCAAAACGCCGTGAATGAGGCGCGGCGGCTCGGGATTCCGGTGGTTGCCGTTGTGGATACGAACGCAGATCCGGAACTTATCGAATATCCCATTGCCGGTAATGACGACGCGATCCGCGCTATTCGTGTGATTTTGCAGAAACTGGTTGATGCAATCGTTTCGGCGAGCAGCGAAGCGCATATCCGCGAGCAGGTCGAAATGGCCGGTGTCTCCGCGTGAGATTAGCGGCTGCTGGATCGGTCTGGTTGGTATCGGCCCGAGGCTGATGTCTTCAACCTATGAACACTTCTACAGTCTAACGACACAATGAACACGACAACTGAAATCGACCCGAAACTCGTTAAGCGACTCCGCGAGAAGACCAATGCAGGCTTCATGGATTGCAAGCGTGCTCTCGTCGAAAGCGGTGGCGACCTCGAAAAGGCCGAAACGATTTTGCGCACTAAAGGTATCGCCAGCGCCGCGAAAAAAGCTACGCGTGCGACAAAGGAAGGCATCGTGGCGTCCTACATTCATCTGCAAGGAAAAGTCGGTGTGCTCGTCGAGGTGAACTGCGAGACCGATTTCGTAGCAAGAAATGAGAATTTCCGCGAGTTCGTGAAAGACATCACCCTGCATATCGCGGCGGCCCATCCACTTTACGTCAGCCGTGCTGAGGTGCCCGGAAATCTTGTAGAAGCCGAACGCCAGATCTACAGGGCGCAGGTGCACGGCAAGCCGGAGCAGGTTGCGGATAAAATCGTTGAGGGCAAACTCGAAAAATTCTATAGCACCGTTTGCCTTCTCGAGCAGGGCTTCATCAAAAATCCCGACGTGGCCATTGGCGATTTGCTCAACACCAGGATTGCTGAGCTCGGCGAAAACATCGTCATCCGCCGGTTCGTTCGTTATCTCGTCGGCGAGCCGCTACCGAACGAAGGGTAGCATGGCTTTGGGCCGCCATGGCGATTGCGAAGGCGGCTCAACGCGTTGCGTAAATACCTGCTGCTCTGCTGCTGGATTAGTGCGCCTTCGGCGTTGAGTCGGCCACCGCCGTCGGGAAAGTCGATCTACCTACTGTCGATCTTGCGTCTTGAAATCCGTGCTATCCGCGTGATCCGTGGTTAATTTTGGCAGAATGGGACTAGCCGAATACAAACGGAAACGCGACTTCAAAGAAACCACGGAGCCGGCGGGCAAACCGCTACCGGAAAAAGTCAAAGGGGCGTCGCATTTCGTCATTCAGAAACATGCTGCGCGCCGTCTGCATTACGATTTCCGCCTGGAAATGGAAGGCGTCTTGAAATCATGGGCATTGCCGAAGGGACTGCCGTGGAAACGAGGCGAAAAACATCTTGCTGTCGAAGTCGAAGATCACCCGATCGAATACGAGAGCTTCGAAGGCGTGATTCCAGAGGGACAATATGGCGGCGGCACAGTGATGGTGTGGGACCGCGGCAACTACTACGTTTACGGCGAGCAACCGGTGAAATCGCTGCAGGAAGGAAAGCTCCACCTCGTTCTCGATGGAAAAAAAGCGAACAGCGAGTGGACGCTTGTGCGAATTCGAGCCCGGGATGGCGAAAAGAATCAGTGGCTGATCTTAAAGACAGGTGCCGACGCAAAGCCAATTTCAAAAAAGCTCGAAGATCAATCAGTGAAGACTGGCCGCACGATGAAGCAAATCGCCGAGGCACGCGATGCGGAGTGGCAGTCGAACCGCGAAATGGATGAGAGCCCAACGTCGAAATTTAAGGCGCGAATTCGCAAGGCGATTAAAAAAAAAGAGAAGGATGAAACTGTAGAGCAGGCGCACTCGGCCAGCGTAGCCTCGGTGAAAGCGGGTCGCCTGCCGGACGCAAACACGGACGACCGTAGCGGTCGCCCTACAATCGCAGCACTGCGAGATTTGCCGTCTGCGAAACCGCGTTTCGTCGAACCGATGAAAGCCAAGCTGGTCGCGACACCGCCAGCCATCGGCGCGTGGATTTATGAACTCAAATTCGATGGCATTCGCCTCATTGTGATTAAGGCCCGCGAAAAAGTTTCCTTGCTGTCGCGAAATGAGAACGATTTAACCGCGCGTTTTCCGGAAATCACGAAGGCCGTAAAAAGTTTGCAGCCAGACGAATGCGTGCTCGATGGCGAAGTGGTTGCGCTCGACGAGGAAGGCCGTTCATCGTTCCAGCTTTTGCAAGCGCGCGAAATGGAAGCGCGAAAAACGCCCGTTTATTTTTATGCCTTCGACCTTCTTCAGCTCGGCGGCAAAAGCTTGGTCGGGCTGCCACTGGAGCTGCGAAAGAACGTGCTCGAGAAACTCTGCTCGCCCGCGGGCGATCCGATCCGCTGCTCAGGCGTGATTGGTAACGATCCCAAGCGGCTTCTCGAAGAAGTGAAGCGGCGCGGGCTGGAAGGAATTATTGGCAAACAACCCCACTCCGCTTACGAACCCGGCCGTAGAAGCGGTGCCTGGATCAAGCTCAAATGCGTCAACGAACAGGAATTTATCATTGGCGGATACACGCCGCCACAGGGTGCTCGAAAGCATTTCGGCGCAATTCTGGTTGGGTATTACGAAAATAAGAAGGTCGTGTTCGCCGGCAAGGTAGGCACCGGTTTCACGGCAAACTCATTGGCGACATTGCACAAAAAATTCAAGGCCGACGAACGCGCTGACTGCCCCTTTGTCGATCTGCCTTCAAAACAAGACGGCGAATGGGTGCAGGGGATCACGCCGTCGATGATGAAAAAGATGCATTGGATCAACCCGAAGTTCGTCGCCGAAATCAAATTCGCTGAGTGGACGCGCGATGGAAAATTACGTGCTCCCGTGTTCCTTGGGCTTCGCGAAGACAAAAAACCAACTGACGTTGTGCGAGAAGGCTAGTGCCCTAGAGCGTCAGGCAAACCGCGCGAGCAGGGATTCCGCGACATAGAAGGCCGTTGCGGCAACGGGAAAACTTCATAGGCGGCGAGGCAATTCGTCACAAATGAGAAAATTGCGTGCGCCCATTCTTCCGGGCTTATGCGAAGATAAAAAGCCGGAGAAAGTTGTCATTGTAATGATTGCAGTGAACCGGAAAATTTTGAGAGCTTGAGGAAGAGGAGGGTTGAAATATGCGAATTGCGCAGGTAGCGCCGCTTTTTGAGAGTGTTCCACCAAAATGTTACGGGGGAACAGAACGCGTGGTATCGTACCTCACCGAGGAGCTTGTGCGACAGGGGCATCAAGTGACCCTTTTTGCCAGCGCGGATTCGGTGACCAAGGCGCATCTAGTGCCCGTCTGTGGTCGCTCGTTGCGCTCCGACAAGTACTGTGTGGATCATTTTGCTCACCAGGTTTTGATGCTTGAACGGGTGTTTCAGCGGGCACCCGAGTTCGACATCGTGCATTTTCATACTGATTACATGCATTTTCCGCTGACTCGTCGTTGTCCCATAACGCATGTCACCACCTTGCACGGACGCCTCGATATTCCCGATCTGGTTCCCCTTTTCCGGGAATTTCAAGACATGCCGGTGAGCTCGATCTCAAATGCGCAAAGGGCACCGCTGCCTTGGGCGAACTGGCAGGCCACCGTCTATCACGGTGTCCCGACCGAAATGTATCGGCTCCGTGAGCAGCCGGGAAGTTATCTCGCTTTTCTGGGGCGCGTTTCGCCGGAGAAACGGGTGGACCGCGCGATCGAAATAGCGAAGCGCGTACAGATGCCGCTCAAAATTGCCGCGAAGGTGGATCGCGTGGACAAGGATTATTTTGAATCCGTAATCGCGCCCCTGCTATGCGATCCGCTGGTAGAATTCGTCGGCGAGATCGGCGAGACCGAAAAGGATGAGTTTCTGGGCGATGCGTATGCATTGGTGTTTCCCATAGACTGGCCGGAGCCGTTCGGGCTGGTGATGATTGAGGCGATGGCCTGTGGCACGCCGGTCATTGCCTATCCTGCCGGCGCGGTGCCGGAAGTGATCGAACACGGTCACACCGGCTTTATTGTGGACGGGTTGGGAGACGCGGTGGAAGCCATTCGGCGCGTCCCACAGTTGAGCCGGAGATGGTCTCGCGAAGTTTTTGAAAAACGTTTTACAGCCACCGGGATGGCGCACGATTACGTAGCCCTGTTTGAAGACTTGATCGAAAAAGCCGAAGGCGACATTTCGGAGGCTGCGTAATGGCCAGGGGAGAAGTTATCCGCGTCCGCGACGAGTTTTATATTCGTTCGTCATCACCGCGCGTGGATGTCCGCACACGGGCGTTGAAGCAGGGAGACACCTTTGCTGTTTTCGATCGCTTTGGTGACATCGAGACGTTCGGCAGCGGTGAGCTTGGGCTGTATTACCAGGACACCCGGTTTTTGTCCCGGCTAAGTTTGAAAGTCGGAAAAGATCGGCCTTTGCTGCTCAGCTCCTTTGTGCGAGAAGATAATGCCGTTCTGGCCGTGGACGCGACGAACCCCGATGTTTCGCGTAATGGGGAGGTAACAATTGCTCGGGGAACACTGCACATTTTCCGCTCGAAAGTTTTGTGGGACCAAACATGTCATGAGCGGCTTCGTATTCATAACTACGGGCGGGCGCCTCTGGATTTTTCGTTTTCAATCGAGTTCGATGGAGATTTTGCCGACATATTCGAGTTGCGCGGCACGAAACGCGAATGCCGCGGCCATCGTCTCAAGACAGAAGTGACAGAAAATGCCGTGGTGCTCGCGTACAAGGGATTGGACGATTGCATTCGACGGACCCGCATCATGTTCGATCCGACACCAACTCGTCTAAGCGAATCACTCGCAACGTTTCAAGTTCATGTCGAGGCAGGCCAGGAAGCCAGCTTTCGGTGGGCCGTTGCCTGCGAGGCGGGTACCGATTCGCGGGTCGAGATTAACCCTTGTTACGAAAAGGTCATCCACGAAGTAGCCGCAGCACTCGAGCGGGTGCACGCGCAGGAACCCCACGTCTTCACCGGAAACGAACAGTTCAACGACTGGCTGAACAGGTCGCTGGCCGATCTCCACATGCTGCGAACCGAAACGCCGTATGGTGCGTATCCTTATGCCGGTGTTCCGTGGTACACAACGGTGTTTGGACGCGACGGAATCCTCACTGCGCTCGAGTTCCTCTGGTTCGATCCGTCACTCGCGCGCGGTGTTCTCGCTTACCTGGCCGCTAATCAGGCCGACGCCGAGAAGCCGCAACAGGACGCACAGCCCGGAAAGATCTTGCATGAAGTTCGCGAGGATGAAATGGCCGTCTTGGGCGAGGTGCCGTTCAGGCGTTACTACGGCACCATCGATGCGACGCCGCTTTTTATCATTCTGGCCGGCGCGTACTACAAGCGCACCGGCGACCGGGCGTTCGTGGAGTCCATCTGGTCAAACGTGCAGCGCGCTCTCGAGTGGATCGATCATTACGGGGATTCAGACGGCGACGGCTTCGTGGAATATTCGCGCAAGTCTAAACACGGTCTCGCAAATCAGGGTTGGAAAGATTCTCAAGACGCGGTTTTTCACGGTGACGGTGCCCTTGCTCAGGGCGCGATCGCGTTGTGCGAAGTACAGGGCTACGTTTACGCGGCAAAAATCGCGGCCGGCGATCTGGCAGCACTGCTCGGCGATGACCTCCTCGCTGGAGACTTGAGAAAACAAGCCGAGGATCTGCGCAATCGGTTCGAACAAACCTTCTGGTGTGATGACCTTTCCACCTACGCCATTGCGCTGGACGGGGGCAAACAGCCTTGCCGAGTGCGAACGTCAAATGCCGGTCACTGTCTTTTCGCTGGGATCGCGACAGAGGAACACGCGCGCCGCGTCGCGACCGCTCTCACCGATGAAACATCGTTTTCCGGATGGGGAGTTCGCACAGTGGCGACAAGCGAAGCGCGCTACAACCCTATGTCGTACCACAATGGTTCCGTCTGGCCGCACGATAATGCCTTAATCGCCGCGGGATTTGCTCGATACGAACTCAAGGAATCGGCTGCCATGGTGCTCGCGGGGTTAATGGATGCGAGTCTCTTCTTCGATCTACATCGGCTGCCGGAACTGTTTTGCGGTTTTCCCCGGCGGCCCGGCGAGTCGCCAACCTTGTATCCAGTTGCGTGCGCCCCGCAAGCGTGGGCCTCGGGCGCAGTGTTTCTTTTGCTCGAAGCCTGTCTCGGTCTGAATGTGTTTGCTCCGGAATGCAGGCTCGAATTTTCAAAACCGTTTTTGCCGCCGTTTCTTCCGGAAGTGAGCATTCGCGATCTGAAAGTCGGAGAGGCAAGTGTTGACCTTCTGCTCACGAGACACGACGAAGGTGATGTAGGCGTGCATGTCTTGCGTCGAAATGGTTCGCTCGATGTCGTTGTTTTGAAGTAATGGTGGGGATTGCGCTTGTCGCCGCAGATCGCCGCAAATATTGTGCGGTGATGAACGCGAAAGTCATTGTGATGCCGAAAGCAGCGGTGCTCGACCCGCAGGGAAACGCGGTGCGCGACGCGATGCGGCACTTGGGAATGCCCGAGGTGCGCAGCGTGCGAATCGGCAAATACATGGAGATCGATATTGAAGGTCAAAACGGCGAGCTTGAATCACGGCTCCATCAGCTTTGTCGCGATTTACTGTCGAATCCCGTGATCGAAGATTACCAACTGCATAGGAATCAATCAGGAAAGCACGAAGAAAAGAAGACAAACACGAAGGGAAGGACTCAGAGGAAAAGCAAGAGTTTGGAATGAAAGCGCTGCGATATTTTTTCTGTGTGGTTTTTCCGCCGCTTGCGGTGTTGATGACTGGGCGGATTGCGAGCTTTTTTCTCAGCATTATTTTGACCTTGCTCGGCTGGATTCCGGGCGTCATTCACGCGTGCCTCGTCGTGAACGATTATCATGCGGAGCAACGGGCGACCGCGGGTACGCGTTAACGCCATGAAATTTGCTGTGATTCAGTTTCCAGGATCCAACTGCGACCAGGATTGTGTCGCGGCGATCAATGGACTCGACGGATTGCGCGCGGAGTACTTGTGGCATAAGGAAACTTCTCTTCAGAATTTCGATGCGATTGTGTTGCCGGGCGGATTTGCATATGGCGATTATCTCCGCTGTGGCTCCATTGCGCGGTTTTCACCGATCATGAAAACAGTGATTAGCGACGCGCGCGGGGGCAAGCTCGTGCTGGGCACATGCAACGGTTTTCAGGTCTTATGCGAAGCGGGTCTTTTGCCGGGCGCGCTGGTGCGAAACCGGTCACTGCGGTTTGTGTGCGATATGGTCAATACGCGCGTGGAAGTCGACAACTCGCCGTTCACGCACCGTTGTCCGCGAGGCACGCTGCTGCGTTTGCCAGTCGCACACGGCGAAGGCTGTTTTTTCGCTGACTCGGAAACGTTGCACGAACTTAATGCCAATGAACAAGTGATTTTGCGTTACGCGGACAAAGATGGCCGGATCGTTGCGGAAGCGAATCCCAATGGCTCAATTGAAAACATCGCCGGGATTTGCAACCGCGAACGGAATGTCTTCGGGCTCATGCCGCATCCTGATCGTGCTTCGGATGCGCGACTCGGCAGCACGGACGGCGCGAAAATTTTCCTCTCTATGATGGAAACGATTCGCGCGCGTCGTTCGACGACCGCTCCCGCGCGCGAGCAGCAAGTCGCTTGAGTCGTTCGGCTTAGCGTCTAGGGGGAAAATCTGATCAAACCGCGCGGCAGAGTTCAGGTCAACTGGATCGCAACTGCACAACCGTGTCGAGCTAATACGGCGTTGTTAAAAAAACGAACACGATCCGGGCCGTTCCGCGCCTCGCTTCCCTTGGGAAAAAGCTGGCATCGGTATTGCTTAATAGAGGTCCGAAAACACTTAACTTTTATGCTCCTACAAAAAACCCTACACATGAGCCAACCAGTGGCCGAGTGCAAAGCACGTCTGGCCAGTATTCAATCGTACCGACGGCAGTTCCTGATGGTTACGCGTGCAACGGTGACATCATCCAAGACCGTCGATTTCAGCTTTCGCGGACCATTCGGTTTCGAGGCGCACACCGTGCTGTTATCGGTAGAGAGCGATTCGTCGAACCAGTATGCGTTCGAATCCGTAGGCGGAAACATTTCCGTAGTAGGAATCGTTGATTTCGCCGAGATCCGGTCGCATTGCACCGAAGTGACCGTCGCTATCCACTACGAAATCAAAAACAAATTTTTCGCCTGGCTGGATCGGCGTCTGCAGTTTGTGGACGGCTTTGTAACTGACGAGCTGCGCAGCATCCGCGCGCATTTCGAAGGCATCCGGTCGAGCTACTTGGAGCGTGCGCGAGTCATGCCCGTGCTTCAAGCAGCCCACGCCTGATGCGGCGGGCGCGGCGGGCGCTCGCAACCGGCAAATCTGCGGGTGACGGGTTGAACGGTCGGGCTACTCTATTCGTACGGCGTGTTTTCGGTCGAGCCTGAGGATCTGCCGCGGGCAAAGAGTGATCTTTACCTTGGGATCTAGGATCTTTGTACCGTCAATTTCGACACTTCCTTGCCTGATCAGTCGCGAAATCTCGCTGCGCGATTTTCTTAGGGCGAATACGTCACGGTAAACATCGAACACGAGCGCGATGACTGGGAGGTTCTCTCGATCCGGTGGTGAAAACGCCGGCAGATCGGCGTGCGCCAGGTCTCGTTGGCTGAACCGGGTGTTCCATTCGTCCAGCGTTTTTTTGGCGGCGTCCAGCGAATGGTAAGTCTGCACCATTTCGAACGCCAGCTGCTTCTTCGCCTCGAGTGGATGCGTATCAACCGGCGCCTTCCGGCCCAGCAGCAGTTCGTAATAGCGCGCCATCAACTCGTCGGAAATGCTCATCAATTTCCCGAACATCTCTGAGGGCGGCTCGCTAACTGCCACATAGTTACCGAGGCTTTTGCTCATTTTTTTAAAGCCATCCAAGCCTTCGAGAATCGGGAGCAGAAACACGACCTGTTGCGGCATACCCTCTTCTCTTTGAAAATCGCGCCCGATCAGAATATTGAAGAGCTGATCGGTCCCTCCCAGTTCCACGTCAGCTTTCACCATCACCGAATCCCACCCCTGCATGATGGGATACTGGATCTCGTGCGCGCGGATGGATTGCTGCGTGTCGATGCGCGTTTTGAAATCTTCCCGCTGCAACATCTGCTGCAGCGTCACCCGGCTGTTCAGGCGAATAACGTCTTCGAAGGACATGGCGCGGAACCAGTCACCGTTGCACACGGTCTCAGTTCGCGCAGGATCGAGGATTTTGAACGCTTGCTCGCGATACGTTGCCGCGTTTGCGAGTACTTCCTTATGCGTCAGGTGCGGTCGTGTAACGGAGCGTCCGCTCGGGTCACCAATCATCCCGGTGAAATCGCCAATGATGAGAACTGCCTGGTGCCCGAGGTCTTGAAATTGTCTCAGTTTTCGCAAAACAATCGTATGGCCAAGATGGATATCCGATGTGGTCGGATCAACGCCAAGTTTGACGCGCAAGGGCCGGCCCAGCGCTAGTTTATCGCGCAGTTCATTTTTAGTAATGATCTGCGCGGCACCCTGGCTTAACAGTGCGCGAGCTTCGTCCGGTTGCATGATCCGGTCACAGGATAGCCCACCCGGCTCGGCCGGACGAGCGCTACTTGTTTTTGTTCAACAACTCGCGCACTTGGTCGATCGTGAGCGGTGCGTTTTGCCTATTGAGCGATTTTTGACTCTTCCCCTCGTCTAGAAACGGACGGTTGCCCGCGTACGCGCGCGAGGCAACTTTTTTGCCAGATTGAGGCACATCGCGAACGCCGCGGGCGCTCTGATTTGCGTAAGCAGACCGGGAATTCGTCATTGTCTGCTGTGACGAAACCTCATAAGCGCTGCGTCCGTGGTGGTAAGTATGGGAATTGAATTCGGCAGTGGAGAGGTTTCGCGTTCCAGAGAAGCTTTTCGAGCGCGGTTTCTGGTGAACGTAAAATGTCCCCATCGCTGCTCTCTTGTTGATCGGCGATGATCCGTCGGCGATGAATTTCTTGTTTTGTGCATCGTTTTGCAGAGTCATGTCCGGTTTGAGGAGCCGATCCATGAGCTTTCGTTCCTGATCCTGGGCGCAAGCGCAGGACAGACTAACTAGCAGGAATATCCATGCTGGCACCGTTCTTCGCACAAGCCAAGGCTGCTGGAAGCAGCATGGGTTTGTAAAGCGAATTTGGTGGTCCGGCAGGGACGGCGCGCTGCGGCGTCCAGTCGGCAGAGCGCGCCGACCCTGCCATCGCTGAGGGTTTTTATTGTGTTCGTGGTTTCTCCGGCAGACAATCCAGACATGGCTGAACACGTTTACAAGAAGATTGAAATAGTTGGCTCCTCGCCAAACGGATTTGAGGAAGCAGTCCAGAATGCGCTGGCGCGAGCAAGCAAAACCATTCGCAACATGCGATGGTTCGAAGTCGGTGAAAGCCGTGGATACATCGAGGACGGCAAAATCAGCCACTGGCAGGTGACGTTAAAGATCGGGTTCACCTTGGAAGACTAATCTTCCGCTTAACCCGCTTCGGCGCTTACTGTTTAACGTTGACGCCGCAAAGGCTCCCGCTCCTGCGCCATCTGGTACAGTTTGGCGGCGCCATAAATCAACACCGCGGGCTTTAGTGCCATAATGATCAGGCGGAGAAATCCGCCAAGGGCTCGGCCCAGCGGCAGACGATTCAACACGTAGCCGGCCGCAAACGCATACAACAGAGATTGTGTCGGCTTTTCGCGCACGTACTCGCCTGTTTCGTTGACGACCAACTCGACTCGGTCTTTCACCCATTGCATTCCCCGTTCCGGAAACTCAGCAGCGATGTCAGCAGATAGTCGATCCATGTCGCTTATTGATTCGTATCCTAATCTGATCTCGCGCGCATCGAACTGTCAATGCAAAGCAAGCCAGATCGAGCTTGCGGCCGCGCCGGGTGGAAAATCGGCCAGTGGCAACGGTCGGTGAATCGTCGCGACGCGCCGCGCCGCTTTCAGGCAATGGCCGGCCATGACTTCCAACGAATGCTCGCCCAATGAGGAACAATTCGTCGACACCAATATGTGTCCGCCACGTTCTGTAAGTGAAAGAGCGTTAACGAGCGAAACCTCGAAATCATGCTGGACTTGGAACGTTTTTCCTCCTGGAGAACGCGAAAAAGTTGGCGGGTCGAGGATAATCGTATCGAATTTTTCACCTCTTCGGGCGAGCCGCGGCAGTACCGAGCTCACATCGTCCACGATGAAACGATGATCCACAGTTGGAAGGTTGTTTAGCACGAAATTCTCGCGGCCCCATGCGAGATACTTTTTGGAAAGATCAACATTGAAGGTAATCGCTCCGCTACATGCCGCGCACACGGAAAAAGAGCACGTGTAGGCAAAACAGTTCAGTAGCCGCTTCGGCGCGATATGACGGACGTACCGACGATTCTCTCTCTGGTCCAGAAACAGTCCCGGCGAATAGCCTGTGCCGAAGTCAATGCCGAACCTCAGGTACCATTCGGTGGCAACAGCCCGTAAAGATTCGCTGGGGTCGCCAACTATTAAACGCGGCGGTTCGCGCTGTTCATTTTTTCGGGGGATGAACCGCACGAACACCCGTCGAACGTGGAAGCCGACAGAATCTCCCCATGATTGCACTTCCTCGAGCAGCCGTTCACGGATCAGCACTCTCTTGAACGATATGAGAACGTCGCGGCCGAAACGGTCTACCCATCCATCGTCAAAGGTGCACAGCCGGTGTGCGTCGGTCCCCTCCGCTTGGAAATCACGGAGTAAACCTGGATCAATCCATCCAAAATTCATTTCTTCTTGCGCTCCAACGGCATACTTCGAAATCGAACTGGCGCAATGGATGGGTTGCCGCCCACGCCTGCATTGCTACACTGGCGAAGCCGGTATCAACGAGCGGGGCATTCGTTGGAAAAACGGCCTGCGGGGCCGTGGCTACAACGGGCACGCGGCCGGCCAAAGGCGACTGCTTACTTATGCAAGAAATTACTGTTCGCGTTCCGGCAAGCACCTCCAACCTTGGCCCAGGCTTCGACTGTCTCGGGGTTGCGCTGAGCATTCATAACAGCTTCACGTTTCGTCGGTCTTCGGCGCGGCGGTCTGGTCATCCGCGAATCGTGTCCGAGGCAGCCGAGCAATTTTTCAAGCAGGCGCGGCGGCGCGCTTTCTCGTTTTCCTGTTCAGTTGCAGAACTGATTCCACGCTCGCGCGGGCTCGGCAGCAGCGCAACGATTCGCCTCGGCACCCTAGTTGCGCTTAATCGACTCAGTGGTGATCCGCTCGACCGCCTAATCGTCTTCCGGTTGTGCGCACAACTGGAAGGACATCCTGATAATGCCGCACCGGCAATGTTCGGCGGTTTCACCGCCACACGAAGTGACGGCTGCACAACCGTCATGTTTCGACGGCTGCAGCGCGGAGTAGCCACCTTTCAACGCTTCGAGATTTCGCCGCGATTGTATTTCGTTCTCCTAATCTCCGAACTTGAAATTCAAACACCGAGAGCACGGCGGATTCTGCCCGCAAGAATTTCACACACCGCGGCGGTGGAGAATTGCGCAAATGCCTGCGCCCTCACCGCGGCTTTCGCTTCAAAGAATTACGAAAAGCTGCGCGGCGCGTTTACTGATCACCTTCACCAGCCCTTTCGCTCGAAGCTGGTCCCGTTTCTTCCGTCCGTGATCGCGGCCGCAGAAAAGGCCGGCGCGCTGGGCGCTTTCCTCAGCGGAAGCGGATCCACAATCGCGGCTGTTACACTGCACGCGCCGAAAAAAGTCGCGGCTGCGATGGCGCGCGCTGCAAACGCGCCGGCGTGTACCATCATCACGCACGCGGACAACCTTGGTGCGCAGCTTTTCCCAACTCGCAACTCGCAATCCGCAATCCGCTGTTGAGATGGGTCGCCGCCTTGAAAGCTTAGAAGAATTTGGAATCGACGTTGTTCTCGGACGGCGTCATGGCCTGCGCGCTTCCGCTCTGCGCGGGATTCTTTACGGGCTCTCGTTTCTTTATGATCGGCTCGTGCAACTGCGGCTCTATCTGTATCGAAAAAGAGTTTTCCGCGAGCGCGCGCTGGGCTGCCTCGTGATCAGCATTGGCAATCTTACCGTCGGCGGGACGGGTAAGACGCCGATTGTTGAGAAGTTTGCCCGTGCATTGCAGGCCGGTGGACGGCGCGTGGCAATCCTCAGCCGCGGTTATAAGAGCATCCCGCTCAGACGAGATTGGCGCAGCTGGTTCAGTCGAGACTCCGAGCCTCCGCGCGTCGTTTCCGACGGAAAATCCCTGCTGCTCGATTCAGCGACGGCCGGCGACGAGCCGTACATGCTCGCCCATAACTTAAAGAATGTAATCGTGCTGGTGGACAAAGACCGGGTGAAAAGTGGCCGGTTCGCCATCGACAAATGGCACGTCGATACACTGCTGCTCGACGACGGGTTTCAATATCTCCATCTGAAGCATCGCCTGGATATGGTGCTGGTGGATCGGCAGGCCCCTTTCGGAAACGAATTCCTCCTCCCGCGCGGAACCTTGCGCGAGACGCCACGCAATTTGCGCCGCGCGAGCTACATCTTTATCACAAAGAACACCGGCGACCCTAATTTCGAGTTAATGCGACGGATTCGTCGTTACAATCGGACCGCCGAAGTCATCGAATGCGCGCACAAACCACTTTATCTTCAGAATGTTTTCACAGGCGAACGATTGCCGCTCGACATTTTGCGCGACAGTTTCATCGGTTCGCTGTGCGCGATCGCTGCACCGGAAAGCTTCGAAAATGCCCTCACCAAACTCGGTGCGCACATCGATCTCGCAAAGCGTTACATCGATCATCACTACTACACCGAGGCGGAACTGATCAGCTTTATCAATCGTTGCGTCCGGCGCGACCTTGCGATGGTCGTGACCACCGAAAAAGATTCGGTGCGCATGCCACGTCTGTCGGAAACGGAACTGAAAGTGCCGATTTATTTCATGCGGGTGGAAATTGAGATCTTGAGCGGGCACGAAAGCTGGGAGCATTGCGTCACCCGCATCTGCAAACCCAAGCCAATCCTCCCGCCGGAGCGTTTTTTCTCCTGATGAGGATTCGCACAAAGACCACAAAAGTCGCTAACAGCAATGAGCAATTAGAAACTTTGCGCCCATTGCGCACGCTATGCGAGGTTTAGAATCGATGTCGGAAAAAGCGCAGCTCATTGTTGAAGGAAAGAAGCTTTCGGTTTCGAACCTGGACAAGGTTCTTTATCCAAAAGTCAGTTTCACCAAGGGCCAGGTGATTGATTACTACATCCGTATCGCGCCGGTGCTCTTGCCACACTTAAAAGACCGACCGCTCACGATGAAGCGCTATCCCGACGGCGTGGAAGGCGAGTTTTTCTACGAAAAGAACTGTCCGTCGCATCGGCCGAAATGGGTAAAGACGGCAAAGGTCTGGAGCGAAGGCAATCAGCGGACCATGGACTACTGCCTTGCCAACGATCTGCCTACGCTCGTGTGGGCAGCAAACCTCGCCGACCTCGAGTTGCACACGTCGCTCTCGCGCAAAAACAATATCGAACGCCCGACGATGATGGTGTTCGACCTCGATCCCGGCGCCCCTGCGGACATCGTGCAATGTTGTCAGGTCGGCATTTGGCTTCGCGATCTGCTGACCAAGATGAAACTGAAAAGCTGGGCGAAAACCAGCGGGTCAAAAGGTTTGCAGGTGTACGTGCCCCTGAACAGCGCGGCGAGCTACGAAGCCACGAAAGTCTTGTCGCGCTCTTTAGCGCAACATCTCGAGCATGAGCATCCCGACCTAGTCACATCGAACATGTCCAGGGCCATGCGGAAACACAAGGTGTTCGTCGATTGGAGCCAGAACGATGAACACAAAACCACGATCTGCGTTTACTCACTGCGCGCAAAAGAAGAACCGACCGTTTCCACTCCGGTCACCTGGAACGAAGTGGAGAATTGTTTCAAAAAGAAAAACGCCGAGGTCCTGAAATTTCGTTCCGATCAAGTGCTCGCGCGCGTCGAGAAAATGGGCGACCTCTTCGACCCAGTCGAAACACTCAAACAAAAGCTGCCGAAGAAATGAGATGTATGATGTGATCGATGCCACAAAGACCGAAGATGTATGAACAATCAGTTTTGGTTTGATGCGGTTGGATGGATTGGAGCGGCAGCTCTGCTTGTCGCTTACGCCATGGTATCCTCACGGAAATTGGAAGGACACTCCCCTGCCTTTCAACTCCTAAACGTCGGCGGCAGTCTTCTTTTGGCCGCAAACACGATTTTTTATGGATCGTATCCGTCCACATTTGTGAACCTCATCTGGGCAGCCATCGCCGTCTTCGCGATCGCGACCCGAAAACGATTTTCTTCTCGTTAGCTTTGAAAGTATCTTCGCCTTTGCGTTCGACAAGCAGATGGCAACGTTCACAATGCCGCGAGGAGACGTGACAAACATCGGAATTGAGAAAGGGCGATGGAATGGCGGTCGCAAAAAGCGCGACGGAGAAAAGTTTTTGCGCGGTGTGCACTCACGCCGCGCGGCTCGGAGCGCTATTACGACGCTCACAAACACGCGTAATATTACTGCGTAACCAACAACGAAATTAACCGAGTGCTTCCGAGTGACGCGAAAGCACATTGGCGTTTATTCCCAACACCTGATCGAAACTAAACACCATCATGCGGAAGGTGAATTTAAAAGATATCCCCGAGCAGGAGCGAAAGTCGCCAAAAGGAAAGTTTGGCCGGATTACGAAGAATATTTCAGTGGCGCTAGGGCGAGAGCCGGAGTCGCTGGATCTCTCGAAGCGGCATCCGTTTGATCTCGCGCTGGTGCGGATTCCGAAAGGCAAATCGCTATGTCCGTATCACGCGCATGCAGCGGAATCGGAGCTTTACCTCGTCGTTTCCGGGCGTGGCAATGTGCGCGACAAAGACGGAATAACTGAGGTTGGACCGGGAGACGCCTTCCTGTTTCAACCGGGCGAGGCGCATCAGCTTACCAATGCCAGTGATGAGGATTTTGTTTATTACGTAATCGCTGATAATCCGCGCAGCGGCGGGGGAACGGGCGATTCCTGTTACTATCCCGACAGCGGCAAATGGGCCGTGGCAAAAGAAGGGTCCGAAGAATTGATCGTGAAAGGAACTGAAACCGATTATTTCGATGGCGAAGAATGATTTCAGGTAGGGGCGGTTCACCGAACCGCCCGTTGGCGACTGAGGTCAATCGCCGCTACCTACAATCGCGGCATGCGGAAAATTAACATAAACGAAATTAAGGAAGAGCCGTGGCAATCGGCGGGCGGAAAATACGCCGTCTCTTTCAAGGGAATTTCTGAAGCGCTAGGACGGGAGCCGGCCTCGCTCGATTTATCCAAGCGGCATCCGTTCGACCTGGAATGGAACCGAGTGCCACCAGGAAAATGCAATTTCCCTTACCACGCGCACTCAGCCCAATGGGAATTGTATTTGGTGGTTTCCGGAAAAGGCACTGTTCGGCACAAAGACGGCAAAACCGAAGTTTTCCCCGGCGACGCGTTCATCTTCGGGTCCGACGAACCGCACCAAATTATAAACTCTGGTGACGACGACCTCATTTATTATGTCGTCGCCGACAACCCGATCGGTGAATCAGGCTATTATCCCGACAGCGGCAAGTGGAAGGTGAACAAATCGTCAGCAGCCGATCGCGTCGTCATTAAGGGTGGGGAGACGGATTATTTCGATGGTGAAGAATAGTCTTCTCCACTGTTGAAGACGCAGAGATCGCCTAGGCAAATTTTTTTCTGGTTTTCTCCGCGACCTCCGTAGTCTCTGCAGTTAGATTTGCTTATGGATTCGCTACCGAGCCCCGAGCAATCTCCGTACAAGACTTACCTTAACATTCTGCACGGGCCGCTTGAATTGATTGATGTCGAGAAACTAGCTGATGCCTGCACAGACAAATGGTACAACCAGACGCTTTGCAAGGTGAACGATTCGGTCGTCAGGATGGCGGTAATTCAGGGTGAATATCACTGGCATGAACATAAAGGGATCGATGAATTCTTTTTCGTGCTCCATGGCCGCTTCCTGATCGATCTTGAAGATAGAGTGATTGATCTCACGCCGGGGCAGGGTTTCGTCGTACCGAAAGGTGTGCGCCATCGCACACGCGCTCACGAACGCACGGTCATCCTGATGGTCGAACGCGCGGACATTATTCCGACCGGCGACTGAATGCCCAGCCGATGAAAATGATTTCGGGCGGGCAGACAGGCGTCGATCGCGCGGCGCTCGATGTCGCGCTCAAGCACGGAATCGAATGCGGCGGGTGGTGTCCCGCCGGAAGGCTTGACGAATTTGGCCCGATTTCGGTTCAGTATCCGCTTCAGGAATTGAAAACCGGTGGTTTCACAGAACGCACGTTGCAGAACGTGAAGGATTCTGATGGAACTGTCGTTATTTGCACCGGCAAGCTTGGTGGCGGCACTGAGCAAACAGTCCGCTTCTGCGTTGAGCTAAAGCGGCCGCATCAAGTTATCGACGCTGTACAAGTCTCGCCCGAAGACGGCGCGAACGTCATCGCCGACTTTGTCCGCAACAACAACATCGCCATCCTTAACATTGCCGGCCCGCGCCAAAGCGAGTGGCCCGAAGGGTACGATTACGTGTCTCGCGCGCTCGAGAGTTTTCTCACAAATCGCGCCGTTCGACATTGACTCGCATGCGCATTGCGCGCGCTGGCTCACTCGTAACGCAAAGCTTTGACCGGTTCGAGACGGGCGGCGAAGTAAGCCGGAATCAGCGCAGCAAACGAACAGATTAGAAAGGCGCTGATGCAAATGATGGCGACATCCCGCGGAATAACTTCGGCCGGGATGGATGAAAATTGATAGACTTCGCGCGGAAAAATTTCGATGTGCAACGTCGATGCAAGCCAGTGACTGAATTCGTTCCGGTAACGGATCAACGTCATCCCAAGGCCCAGGCCTGTCACCGTTCCGAAAAAACCGACAATCGTGCCCTGGCCCAGGAAGACCCAGATGATTTGCGCGATGTTCGCCCCGAGCGCTTTCACTATTCCGATCTCGCGTCGCTTTTGTACGGTTACGGTAATCAGCGTGCTCATTATCCCAAACGCCGCCACGATCACGATGAAGAACAACAGGAAGAACATCACCGTGCGCTCGAGTCGCACGGCTTCGAAATACTGGCGATTCATGTCTATCCACGTCTGCGCGTATTCCGGCGGTTCGAGAAATTGCTCGATTTTTTCTTTCACGCGTTCGGCGTCGTAAGGGTTGTCCGTCTTGACGGTGATGCCATGTAGAGCGTCGCCCAGACCGTATAACTCTTGTCCGATGTAAACCGGGACGAGCAGGAATTCGGAATCATGCAGGTAGTGCCCCGTCTCGAAAATGCCGGTAACGGTGAGTTCCTTCGGGAGGATCACATCGCGCAATTCGTCGATGGCTTTCTTTTCCTCGTCGCCCTTTGCATTCTCGAGTTTTTTTATGCTGTCCAGCACCTGGCCAAGGTTGCCCGGCGAATAAATTGTCACTTTATCGCCCACGCTGACTCCGAGTTTTCGCGCCAACTCAATCCCGAGCACGGTCGAGTCACCTTCGAGATCGAGTTTGCCGAATTTGATGAATTTTCGCAGCGGAATCACTTTCTCTTCCTGCTCGGGATCGATGCTGCGAATCAGGGGCGCAAGACGTCGATTCTGAAATTCCACAATCACGGGTCCTTGCACGTACGGCGCAGTGGCGACGACGCCCGAAGTTTTGTCGATTTTGGCCTTCAGTGCCCGCCAATCTCGCAACACGTCTTCGGAAGTCACCAGAATGTGCGCGTCAAAGTCGATCACCTTTTGGCGCAGTTCCCGGTCAAAGCCGGTCATCACGGATATCACAAGGATCAGCACCGTGACGCCGAGCATAACTCCAATCACCGAGATCAACGTGATGATCGACAGAAAGGTGCGCTTTGGTTTCAAGTACCGGAGCGCCAGGAATAAACTAAACGGGAGCTTCAATCTGCTCTTAGCGTGGCGGCAAACTCAATCGGATTCAACCGCGACCGTTTCCGGACTGTGCAACACGCACTAGAGCGCGTACGCCTTAAGTTCTTCCAACGTGACGAATTCGAGTGCAGAGGCATGGGTCGCTTCGAGATCCACAGGCGCCGCGCGATTGTGATCGAGCGCGCTTTTCCAACGTGTCACGCATACGCACCACTTGTCGCCCGGCTTCAGTCCGGGAAAACCCCACTCGGGATGGGGCGTGACCAAATCGTTACCGTCGAGCACGGAGAAATCCAAAAACTCCTGTGTGGCTTCCACGCAGACCGTGTGCTGCCCTACATCCTCCGGTCCTGTTCGACAATAGCCGTCGCGATAAAATCCGGTCATCGGATCCCGGCAGCAACATTTCAATTCTGTTCCCAAAACATTCGTCGGCATAAGGCAAATTCAGCGAACTCTAATCGTGCTCTCATGTTAAGCGAAACGAAACATCTCAGCCTGTTTCCAGCCGATTCGATTAAGAAACAATCAGAGCTTCTTCGCTTCGCTCGGAATGACATCGGTAGATGCGTTACGGTATGAGTAAAAAATTAAGGGAGGAGGAAGAGAATGCCAATCCGCGCAAAGTTCGTGCACACAAATCTAATCGCCAGAAACTGGAAAAGGCTAGTTCGCTTCTATGTGGAAGTATTCGGATGCGAGCCAAAAGGTCCGGAGCGCGACTTGTCTGCCAAGTGGCTGGACAGAGTGAACGCAGTTCCAAATGCGCATCTCCGCGGTATTCATTTGCGCTTACCCGGATACGGGGAGGACGGGCCGACGCTGGAGATCTTCAGCTATGATCAGTTGATCGAACGCGAAGTACCGAAAGCGAACGAGTGCGGATTCGCTCATATTGCATTTGCGGTGGACGATGTCGATCAGGCGCTGCAAGCAGTGATCGCCGGCGGCGGCGGCACCGTCGGAGAAGTTGCCACAGTAGAAGTAAAAGGCGTTGGTCTGCTTCATGTGGTATATGCGCGGGACCCTGAAGGCAACATCGTAGAGCTGCAAAGGTGGAGTTGAATCCCAGGCGGTCAGTTCTCTTGTGAGCAGAAGAACCGTTACCGCTTACTGGCTGACACCGAGCGAGCCTGCCAACTGTTCTTTCCAAGAGATCATCAACGATCTCGCACGCCCATACAATGCGCCTGTTTTAGAGCCGCATGTGACGATTCATGTCGGGGCGGATCGCGCTGATGCGGCGAGTCGCGCGCTCGCAAGCGCTGCGCACGAATGCACACGAATTACGCTGAACCCGACCCCGGATTGAACAGTCAGAACAGTTTACCAAAACGCTGTTTGTGGAATTCGCGATGACTGCGGAACTGCGGCGATTAAATAAGCTTATTCTCAACGCTGCACATGATTCGTCGCAGTACGAACTAAAACCGCATCTGAGTTTGCTCTACAAGAAGATGGCAGCCGATACCTTACGGGATCTCGTGGCTTCCATCTATGGGCAGCTCAGATTAACCGTTCCTGCCCAAACATTCGGTTCGGCGTTTCACATACTCCTTGATTGTAGGCAACCGCAGTTACCGGTTCGATTCACAATTGTATCCTCCTTCGAATGTTCTCACACGAACGAAACCGGAATGAACCGATGCGCAGGACCGTGGGCATTTGTCGAGAGACAAACAGGGGGAGTAAATTCAAAGTGAAGGGCTGACGACATGATTGCGTTGAACAACCGCTTGTCAGTCATAAGTTGACCGGTACACGCTTCGACAGCTATGGATTTCCTCAGCGCGCCTTGGCTTGGGCGAATGCAATTCGCAGATGCGCTCGCGTTGCAGGAAGAAATCGTGGCGAGGAAGCGGTATGATCCTCGTTCTGAAGACCAGTTGCTTCTTCTCGAGCACGAAGCGGTTTATACCATCGGGCGGACCCCTGATCGGTCCAGTTTGCTCGGCGCTACGCATTTGCTGCATCCGCTTTTTTCGATCAATCGCGGCGGTCAGGCAACGTATCACGGGCCCGGTCAGCTAATGGGTTATCCGATCGTCGATCTGCGACGGTGCGGTCAGGATCTGCACAGATATTTACGGTGGCTTGAGCGATTGCTCATTGAGCTTCTGTCCAAGTATGGAATCGCCGCGACGCAACGCGGGTCGCTCACGGGCGTTTGGGTCGAAGATCGCAAGATCGCTTCAATCGGGGTAGGCGTACGGCACTGGATCACGATGCACGGATTTGCCTTGAATGTGTCTGGTGATCTCGCCCCTTTTGATCACATTGTTCCCTGCGGCATCAATAATGTCGCAATGACGTCGATGGAAAGGGAAACCGGGAAAGTGTTCCGGGTGGCCGATGTTGCTAGAGCTGTTGAGAAATTGGCGTTGCATCGAATCAAGAGCTTGCGCGTTGCGTCGGACACGCAATTGATAGACGCTTAGCGAATGATTCCTCTGGAAGATAACGCCGCCGATATCATCGGAAAAGCGCAACGCGGCCTTGGCATTTCTGATTCTGAACTGGCCGAAAAAGCGGGCGTCAGTCCGCAAATAATCCGGAAGCTACGCGAAGGCGATTTCAATGAGTCGACGATGTTGGGCGTTGCGCCGATCCTTGGATTGGACGAGCGCACTCTTTGCGAAATTGCAAAAGGAGATTGGCGTCCAAGTCGAATCGAATCGTTCGAGGGTCTCGCACAATTCAACACCGACTACAACGACATGGCCGTCAACGCGTACCTCGTGTGGGACCCGTTGAAGCAAGCCGCGGCGGTCTTCGATACTGGCGCTGATTCCAAGGATATGGTCCGTTTTGCGAAGCATCACAAACTGGATGTTGAACTGATTCTCCTCACGCATGCGCACCCTGATCACGTCGCAGACCTACCCTGTCTCCGCGAAGAAACCGGTGCAGATGTTTTTACGTCGGCACGCGAACCAGTTCCCGGTGCCGAGCCAATCGAAGAAGGGAAAAAATTTCGTCTTGGTAACCTGCAAATCGATACACGATCGACGTGGGGCCATTCTCCGGGCGGAATCACGTATGTTGTGACGGGCCTGGCACAGCCAATCGCGATCGTTGGCGATTCGCTCTTTGCCGGTTCGATGGGCGGCGGCAACGTCTCGTACCACGATGCATTGCAAAATAATCTCGAAAAAATCCTGACGCTTACCGGATGAAACAGTCATTTGTCCGGGGCACGGCCCGATGACCACTGTGGGCGAAGAAAAACGGCACAACCCGTTCTTTGCAGGAAAGACTTAATTTAGATTGGCTGCAGATGAACACGGATTTCACAACTTCAAGCGGACACATTTGAATCCGTGTTTCATCCGTGGCTAGTCTTTGAGTATGAATATTGGTTTTGTTGGAGTCGGTAGAATGGGCGCCAACATGGCGCGTCGGCTGAAGGAACGTGGTTTTCACGTCACCGCGGTTTACGACACAAATCGCGCCGCCGCCACGTCGCTTGCGTCCGAGCTTGGCTGCGCTGCCGCACAGGATTTGTCGGAAGTCACAGCGACGTCGGACGTCATATTTACCGTCGTGACCAACGACAAAGCCATGCGACAAATCTTTGCGGGCAAAGGTGACAATTTGCTGGTCAACGCGCGCGGCAAATTGTTCGTCAATTGCGCGACAACCTCGCCACAGGTGCACGTCGAGATCGAAAAACTTGTCAACGAAGCTGGCGCGCAATCGCTTGAGGCATGCATGGCCTCGAGCATCACGCAAGCGCGTGAGGGCAAGCTGTACTTGATGTGCGGCGGAACCGAGGAAGCGTTCCAAAAGGCGGAACCCACCCTCAAGGAGCTTGCCGCGCAGATCAGGTTCATTGGCAAGGCTGGTGAAGCCGCCAAAGTGAAAGCGCTGGTCAACATGGTCATGAACATCAACACCGCAGGTCTGGCCGAAGGACTCGCTCTCGGCGCGGCGCTAGGTCTTGATCTAAACATGCTTCGCGAAGTTTTTTCGCAGACCGGCGCGAACTCGCGCGTACTCGAGACTGACGGCGAAGACATGCAGAACCGCGAGCACAGCTGCTTTTTCTCCGCCGCACACGCCGCCAAAGACAGCGGAATTGCTCTCGAACTCTCACGCAATCTCGGCCTCGATTTACCGCTCGCGCGAGCGACCAAGGAACAATATGACCGTATGATCGCCGAAGGCCTCGGGGAACTCGACAAATCCGGCATCGCCGAGCTCACATTCAAAGGTCGCCACAAACATTCCGGCGATCGCGTGTGATGCCGTGAAATAGCGACTGATATACCGGTTTGATAATTGTTTGGACGTTTAACTCGTCCGCTTCGGCTCTCTCAATCAAATGAGTTCTCCATCTCAAGTAGCCAGCGATGCGTGAGCGATAACTGGCTGTTTGGAGGCAAGACTCCTGGCACGGTTTAGTTAGTGCGTTTTTGCGACTTCGAATGTTGTGACTTTATCGGTCTTAATGCTTAGCTTGGGAAGAGACAGGCCCCGCCCGGCCACTGGCATCCTTAAAAACGAAGTTTTTTATCAACAAAGGCGTGTCTGAGACGGTCCAAGTTTATATTTGCGAAAATTTTTGCACTTTTTTCGAAACTTCACGCCGCCGTTCCCGGAGAAAGAGAAGAGATGAGAAATATGGACAAAATAAATAAATATGATCAAAACGATCACAGCGCTCGCGGCGCTAATCGCCGAGAACGGCGGACTAAGCCTGATTTGAGGGCAAAAAATGGTCGGTATGCCCGAACGGTTAATCCACGGGCTAAGACGCCAGCGGTTCAGATACTGACGATCAGCAATGTTCCCAGCGATGTTTTGAATGCGATCGATGAGCTCGCCGCGGGGCAAGATCGCAGTCGTTCAAGCTTCGTCCGGCGCGAGTTGCAACGCATCGTTGCCGGATACCGGGCGAAGGCGGCTTAGTGTAGTCGCGCGTGAAAATCGAGACTTCTCTTTTTTCTTCTGGATGCGCTTTCCCGCGCACCATTTTCCTGATTTGCGAGCTCAGTGGGAACTTCGTCCTCGAGTCCGTCAAGTTTAGGACTCGTGGATCACCCGGATATTCCCAGCACAAATCGAAAACGTAAGAAGTGAAGCTGCGCGGCCGCGAGCCACTGAATCAACATTTTTCGAAAATTTTTGGATCTCTTTTTGAATTTCGACCCGCCGTTCCCTGAGTAGAACGGGAGAAACGCCTACGACCAACCAATCTAAAGAAAATTCCTCCAGGACAGCCGTAAGTAATGGCCCTCGCTCTCTTAACAGCGCGAGGGCTCCGTGGGTAACCGCCGAGCCGGTGTGGTTCCACCGATCGTCGCGTAGCTGGCGTTGCCCGGAGTTTAATTTTGGCATCCCGCGTCATCCGTAGTCGTTTCTGAGAGCTCCGGAATTTTTCAAGAACCTTGCCTGGGGATTTCCAGGAACGTTGGCTCTCGCTCGATCACGGGCCACGGGCGACAGATGGGATTCTATGGAAGATTTTAAGCTTGCTTAATAATTGCCTAATTACTATGATCCGCGCTTCTGGATTCAGATACCCCCATTGCCGGTCAGCGCCGGGACCGCTTCATGACGACGCGGTGGAGCGTCATTCTTTCCTGCTCGGATTCGGAAGGTGGCGAGCAGAAGGCGCGTAAAGCACTCGCAGAGCTTTGCAAAATTTATTGGCGGCCGGTTTTCGCTTTCATCTGCCACAAGGGGCATTCCGTGCCCGATGCTCAGGACCTGACACAGGATTTTTTTGTCATGATGCTTAAAGGTCACCTCCTTCAGCGTGCCGATCGGACTCGCGGACGATTTCGTTCGCTTATGCTCAGGGCGTTGCAGGATTTCTTGCGCGATGCAGCCGAGAAGCGTAACACGCGGAAACGTGGTCGCGACGTGCAGATTGTTTCCTGGGACGAATGGATGGCAGAGGCACCGTCACGGTTGTCTATTCCACTCCAGGAAGCGGAGAGCTGGTCGCCGGAACGGATTTTTGATGTGCGTTGGGCGGCAACGGTCGTCGAGCGCGCGTTGCGGCGATTGGGCGATGAATGCGAAAAGCGTGGGCGGCGGCGTGTCTTTGATGTGTTGAGTGTTTGTCTCACTGGGGGACGAGAAGATGTTTGCTATACGAAATTCTCAAAGACGCTCGGTCTGTCGGAAGTGGCGCTAAAAAGCCTGGTGCACCGATTGCGGGGGCGCTATCGCGCGCTGCTGCGTGAAGAAGTTGCCCGGACGGTCGAGAAACCCGACGAAATCGACGACGAACTCCGGTATTTGTTTTCGGCGTTGACTGTCGCGAAGACTTAACAATTTAGGGATTGACGAATAACGATTCATAATTGAGCATCACTTTTTGTTGTAACTTTGTAGTTTTGCGACAGTTGTAGTTTTTCAATATCTCCCATGAACCCGCCTTCTACTTCGGTGCGGCTCCGGAAAGAACCGGCTGCGTGTCCAGAATGCGGATCGACATCGCGCGTCGGGCGCGGTCTCTGTTTGACGTGTCTGCTGCATCAGGGTCTGGCCGCTGATACTTGCAACGATGAAACACTCGAGGCGGAGCTCGCTGGAATCAATGTCTGCGAGGCCGATTGGCGGCTGGGCAATTATCAAATTCTCGAAGAGATCGGACGGGGCGGCATGGGCGTTATTTATCGCGCCCGGCAACGGCACTCGCGCAGGATCGTCGCCGTCAAGCGTATTTTGACTTATCACGCCGATTCGCAGGAGACACTGGTGCGTTTCCGCCGTGAAGCTGAAGCCGCAGCTAAGCTGGATCATCCAAACATTCTGCCGATCTATGAGGTCGGCGAGAATGATGACGGTCTTCCGTCCTTCAGCATGAAATTTGCCGCTGGTGGCAGTCTCGCGGACGCCGCGCCTGATCTGCGCAAGGAACCGCGCCGAATCGTGAGGCTGATGGCAAAGGTCGCGCGCGCCGTCGAATACGCGCACGCTGAAGGGATCCTTCATCGTGATCTAAAACCGGGAAACATTTTGCTCGACGGGCGCGGCGAACCGTTGGTGAGTGATTTCGGCTTGGCCAAATGGCTCGATACGACGAGCGATCTTACGCACACGCTGACGATTTTTGGTACACCCGGTTATATCGCGCCCGAACAAGCGAAGGGTTCCGCCGCAAAACTTACACCGGCGGCAGACATTTACAGTCTCGGCGCGATCTTGTTTAATCTTTTAACCGGTCGGGCGCCATTCCTTGGCGAGCACGCGCTGGCTGTGATTCAACAAGCCACCGAAAAGCCGGCGCCCAAAGTGCGCTCTCTCACGCCAACGCTCGACCGCGATCTGGAAACCATTTGTGCGAAATGTCTGGAGCGCGAACCAGGCGCGCGTTATCGCTCCGCCGGCGATCTGGCCGAAGATCTTGAACGCTGGCTCGAGGGTCGTCACATCATTGCGCGCCCTGTGTCGGCACCTGCGCACGTCTGGCGCTGGGCGCGACGCAATCCCGTCGTTGCCGGAATGGCAGCGCTCTTGCTGATGCTGGGAATGGCAGTGGGCGGCCTGCTTTGGAAAGGCCAGTTTGCAACGCCGCCGCCCGCATCAGGAATCGCTGTGCTGCCCTTTGAAAATCTGAACCAAACGAAAGAGGGTGCGTTTTTTGCAGATGGTGTTCAGGACGGCATTTTGACCAAGCTGGCCAAGGTGAACGATCTCAAAGTAATCAGCCGGAATAGCGTTATGCAATATCCTGGCGGAGGGAATGCGCAGCAAATCGGCCAGGCACTGAATGTCTCTCACGTACTGAAGGGAAGTGTGCGCTGGAACACGGGCAGGATTCATTTAAACGCCCAATTGATTGACACCCGCACCAACACTCCGGTTTGGGCGGAGGAATACGACCAGGATTTGGCTAACGTATTTGTAACCCAGAGCGACATCGCGCAAAAAGTCATAGATCGGCTTGGAGCCGAGGTATCATCCGTCGAGGAAGTCGCCATCGACGAGCCGCCCACCAAGGATCTTGTCGCCTACGATCTCTACCTGCGAGCCAAACACTTGATCAATGGCATTGCGTTTAGCGCTCGGGCAAAAGAAGATTTGTTCCAAGCCGTGCAATTGCTTGACCAAGCAATTACGCACGATCCATCGTTTTTTGATGCATATGGAGAGCTCGCGGAGGCGCATGACCGGATTTATTTCCTCGGTTTCGATCGCAACGGTGCGCGCCTTAAATTGGCGGAAACCGCCATTGAATCAGTTCGTCGTCTGCGCCCTGGCTCCGGGGAGACACACCTCGCGCTCGGTCAGCACCTATATTGGGCTTATCAGGATTACGCCCACGCCAGCGAGGAACTGGCTGCCGCTCAGAAGACTTTGCCTAACGAATCACGAATCCCCCTTATGGCCGGCTACATCGACCGGCGCCAGGGTCACTGGGAGAAATCCCTTACGAAAATTAAACAGGCGCTGGAATTGGATCCGCGCAATTCTTCCATACTCGAGCAAATCTCCCTTACCTATCAGGCTTTGCGCCGCTACAAAGAGACAGCCGCGACCCTCGATGCCGTCCTGGCCATAACTCCGACAGACGTTTCGACCAAAATGCAGCGGGCTTGGGTTGATCTTCAATGGCGCTCAGATCCAAAACCGCTACATACGATAATTGATACCGTCCTCGCCCAGGACCCAAGTGCGGCGCCCGTTATCGTTATCCAATGGCTTGAGCTTGCCTTAAGCGAGCGCGACATGACAGCTGCCGAGCGCGCATTGGCGGCAATGCCGATGGGTGGCTGCCGCGACGAAGGCATCGTGTTTCCTAACAGTTGGTGCCAGGGGGTTGTCGCCCGGCTTCGGGGGGATGAGCCATCGGCTCGTGCGGCGTTTACCGAGGCTCGAAGAGAACTCGAGCAAATTGTGCGCGACCAACCCAAGTATGCGGCGGCACTCTGCGCGCTTGGCGTTGTGGATGCAGCGTTAGGAAATAAGGAAGACGCCATCCGCGAAGGCGAGCGCGCGGTCGAGTTGACGCCGACTACGGAAAGTGCCATCGACGGCGCGATGTTCATTCAATACCTCGCTGTCATTTATGCGTGGACAGGCGAGAATGATCGCGCAATTGAACGATTGGGTCAGGCAGTCAAGCTGCCAGGGAGCCACGTTACCTACGGTAATCTGCGTCTCAATCCGTACTGGGATCCGTTGAGGGGCGATCCGCGCTTCGACAACATCGTCACTTCGCTTGTGCCGAAGTAGATGCGCATTTGCGCATCTGCGCGCGTAGGTTTGCTGCCGTTCTCTGTCGTACACTCTGCC
The DNA here is from genome assembly GCA_963776065.1 of uncultured Verrucomicrobiae bacterium. GTDB lineage: Bacteria > Verrucomicrobiota > Verrucomicrobiia > Chthoniobacterales > UBA10450 > Udaeobacter. The sequence continues at coordinate 348,248 of CAVZLJ010000005.1, forward strand.
CGTAGATCTGGCGGGAGCCTGTTCGGAGCTTAACGGATATTTTCTTAGCCTTTGTTAACTGGTGGTTGGCCGTTGAGGCTTTCGCGCGAAGATTGCCAGTATCCGTTTATAGAACAGCCGTGTTTCCCAATCTGTTTGTCCATGCTGGAGTAAGGTTTTTACCCGCGTTCTTATCGGTAATACACCTATTAACACAACTTCGTAACCTGGCCTTTCATGGCAGACTGCACCGCCTTTAACTCACGCAGAGTGTATTAATAAATAATAAAAATAAATACGAAGCTAAAGTCCTTTTGTTGTTGACATACGTGGGAACGCGTTTGAGCATGGCGGCTATGAATACATACTTGCTTGGTATTGGTAAACGTTTGGTCGCAGTAATGCTCGTAGTCATAGCAGTTGTTGGGGTCAGCGCCCTGACAATGCATGCTCCCTCCCAGAACCAAAATTTTCTGGCGTTCAAGAGCATTCAAACAAATAAGGCTACGCTGTTTTACTCTGACGCCAGGGCGGCGCGTGGAGGTTGGTTCGTGGAGATGGTGCTGCCAGGAACCGGCGAGAGTAAGGCCGCGACTGAGAATCTAAAATCAGTCGTAGCGACACTTTAGCCTGCTGCTCCCTAACGAATACGGTGTCAGCCCCGAAGAGTTCGGGGCTGGCGCTGTGTTGTGTACCAGACGCGAAGGTGTACCGCGCTGGAAACGTCGCTCTCCCGCGTCATTTTCCTCGCGTTTGGCGAGGATTGCCAGCGAGCCATGAAAGTACGGTCCACGTTGCGCTCGAGAGAATGCTAAAACCAATCGCCGAAGACCCAATGTGCGCTAGCATTTGGGATGGTTTCGAAGCGCGTTTGCACGACTTGGTTCGGAGCACATTTCTTCCTCATAACAGCAGTGTGCTTTTCGGGTGTGTTCTCGCTGATTGCTGGGGGCTCGACAATATTGCCGTCGATGCTGGATAAGTACGCGCGCAACGCGGAGCTAGTCGCAGCATGGTTGCTGGGAAAACAGGCGGGCGCGTCCAGTCCGGTCCGGCGAGGCATTGCGACCTATTTGCATGCTGCCGGGATTCAGGCGGGATACACCTTCTTTGCGCCGAACATCCCAGGTTACCACAAATTAACCTTCGAACTTTATTACGAAGACGGACGAGTTGAATATGAGTCGTCGCATGTGCGCAGCAAAGCAGCCGCGCTGCGCCTGGCCAGTTTGCTAGATAGATTGGCCGAACGTCGTTATGAGCCATTACGGGAAGCTGTGGCCAAAATGCTCGCACTCTCTGTCTGGCGAGAGCACCCTGACGTGAAAAGAATTCGGGCCGTTTTCGGATCGGTCACCACGCCCAGCATAACTGACTTTCAGCATGGGCAAGGTGAATCATTTCAACCAATGTTTAGCTACGATTTCAGTCTTCGCGAGGAAGGAAAGCAGCCGACAAATCCATGAAGCTGCCGCTTCACCGATGGGGTAAGCAATTGATGGTTTTTCTGTTTCCAGTAGAAACCGACACGTGGGTCACTGTTTTGCGGATCGGCTTGGGCGTGCAAGTGGTGGTGTATTCGCTGTTTCTAGGGGGTGACTGGCACTATCTGTTCTCCAGCACTGGCAAAGGCCTTGTCAGCCGCCAACTGGGCGAGGCCATTACCGCCTTCGACAGTCCGCTCATTCCGAAACTTGGTTGGCTCGTTGCTTTCGGGCGCAGCCTCAATATCAGTGAAGAAACGGTGCTTTCTGTCGCGTGGGCCGCCTTGCTTTGCATGGGATTTCTTTTGTTGCTCGGACTTTTCTGCCGTTCGGCTGCTGTCCTTGCCTGGTTTCTTCACCTCTGCGCAGCTGAAAGTGGCGGGTTACTAGCATACGGCGCCGATAACTTTATGACCATCGGACTCTTTTATTTGATGTTGTCGCCGCTGCCCGATCGGTACTCACTCGATCGTCGGCTGGCAAAATCAAAACCGAAAAATCCACAGCTTTTAGGCTTTTGGCGACGCGTCTTACAGCTGCACTTGTGCCTGGTTTATTTTTTTGGAGGCATCGGAAAATGCCTGGGCAGCGGCTGGTGGGATGGAACAAATCTCTGGCGATCGCTGACAAGGCCACCTTTCAATCTCATTTCACCGGACGTTCTTATTCGATTCAAATACGTTTTGCCTGGCCTCGGAATTTCAATCTGTCTGATCGAACTTGGCTATATAGTTTTCATTTGGATGAAAAAGACTCGGTTCGTTTGGCTGGTTTGCATTCTGGTGATGCATGTCGCCATCGGACTGACAATGGGAATGTATCTTTTCGCCCTGATTATGATTGTACTGAATCTTGCCGCGTTCGGGCCTGATTTCGGATCTGTTTCCCTGGCGTATCGTCGACGGTTCCTCCCAGTTTTTACGAAACAACTCTCGCCGTAACGACTCGCGATCCCCGAAAAGGCAACCGCGATTGCACAGAATTCTTCGATTTGGCTCCGAAGCGAACGACCGGAACACGCAAAGAAGCGTGAGTCGCCTTGCTGTTCGAGATCAACCGACCCGAAACCGGACGTCGCGGATGGTTTTGCCGCCGAAGCGTTGTTTTAGTTTTCGCAGGATCTCGGACTTGGAGATTTGTTCGAGCTCATAGTGCAATGCCGGTTGGAGCACGCGGACATAGAGGATTCCCTCGCGGAGCGCGAATGGAGCTGAGTGCGCGGCGATGAAGTCGCCGACGATTTTCGACCAGGCGTCGATGACTTCGGTTTCGCGCAGTCGCTCACGGAGGCCCAACCGCTGCATCAACTTTGGAACTACCTCTGCTGGCGACTGCCAGCGGTCTGATCGCATTTTTCGCTCAGGCAGACCGCGCCATTCGGCGATCACCGCGGCGCGAAGAGAAGGGTTCATGGACTGTTGCGCTTTACTTGCCATCAACCTGAATGGCAGTCCCGGCCACAGGCGACATGAGCCTCTCGCGTGTTGTCCTTCGCAGAACAGTAAGTTGCGCCAGGTAATACACGAGCGCCACGCAGAGTACCGAGCTTGCAAGGAGCAACAGCGTATACAGCCACTCGGAATGCTGCCCAATCCAATCGCTCTCGCCTGCCGCGACTTTCAATGCACGATCTACGTCGCTACCCGAGTAATCCGTTCCGTAAATCCATTTCGCGATGCGAAGCTTGGAATCGAGAAAGAGAACAACATTCGGGTGCGTAAACTCCGATCCTGCCCGGCCATATTGAAACCCGATCGATTCAAAAAGCGCGTCGATGTTTGGCTGATTACCGGTGCCGACAAACCAGGCGAGCGGAATGTTTTCGCGGGTGCGATAAGCGGTCAACTTCTCCGGCGTGTCGCTCGCATCGAACGAGAACAACAGCACGCGAAATTGTCGGGGATCGGCGGAAGAGCCGGAGAGCGCGGTTTTGAGTTGATCAACGTTCGCGATACATGCGGTCGGGCAGCGGGTATAAATCGGCAGAAGGATCACGGGAAAACCTGCGAATTCCGATAGTCCTCGGATCCGCCCCGCGTCATCAGTCCAGTTGATTGGCGCTACGGAGTGTCCGCGCTGCGGCGAAACGTCTTTGACTGTGCCCGCAAACGCGTTGGTAGCAAAAGCGACATAAAAGACGGGCAGGAGCAATCTCATCTCAACAAGTCAAGAACGTGTGCTGGTGATCGGCCGGGGATTGTCCGGCGAGTAGCTCGGCGCGCCGGGGAAATTGCTGCGAATCGTTTGCGCAATTGGTGCAGCATAGGCGATCACAAGCAGGAGCAAAGCACCAGCCAACCACGGCGTGAAAGTTTGCACGACGGGAACGCGCTCGTCATGATACGGCTCCGAAACGATCAGTTCAAGGTCGCCTCGCCTAACTCGCTTGCCGAAAAGCGTGGCGAAGAAAACGCAAAAAAACATCAGCGCTGCGACGGCCATGATGGTGCCACCGATACTGCCAAGTATTTTCGCAGCCTGCCAATCGGGCTGATAAAGGTGCGACTGCGGATCGGTGTAACTCAGGCCCATGTTCGTCCGGCGCGGTTCGCCGCTCGCGCCGCCGATGAACAGGCCAGTTGAAAAAATCATGATGCCCACCGTCCAGATGTACGGCACCCAAACGTTCCAGGCCGGCAACTTGATCTCCTTCCCCGTGAGCGTTGCGACCAGAAACAAGCTCATGCCGATGTAAGCGAGAAAGATCGGACCGGCGACAGTTTGGTGGAAATGCGCCGGCAACCAGGAGGTGTTGTGGACGACGTTGTCGAGGTTATACGACGCGTTGATTACGCCCGTGATTCCGCCAAAGATAAAAATGAACAGGCCTGCAAAGAGATAAGAGAACAACCAGCGATCTTTGTCGAGATAAGGAAGTTTTGTCCACCAGCCCATCAGACCGCGACCCCCCCGCTCTCGCGCGCCATATTCCAGTGACGCAGCAATTGTGAATGCCGTTAGAAAACTCGGGATCGCCACCAGCATCGTAAAGAACGCGTGCACGAATTTCCACGTGCTGCTAATCCCGGGTTCCGTGAACTGGTGATGAATACCGACCGGTGCCGAGTAGAGCACTAGCCACAAAAAAGTCAGACGCCCGGCAAAATCGGAAAACAGTTTTCCGCCGGCCAGCTTCGGCAACATTGTGTAATACATGACGTAAGCCGGAACGAGCCAGAAATAGACAAGCGGATGCCCGAAAAACCAAAAGAGCATCCGTGCGAGTGGCACATTTACGGTCGCGACCCAACCCATCGACCACGGGATGAGCAAGAAAATGACTTCGATCGCCACCGGCGTCGTCGCGATCAGCCAGATAATAAAGGTGGCGAAAATGCCGACCACAGCGAGCGGCACCTTTTCTCCGGGATGTTCGCGTTTCCATACAAAGTAAGGCGGCAACCAATTGAAGAACGCAACCCACGACCCAACGACGAGTAACACGACGCCGATATAAAAAGCCGGGTGCGCGCGCAACGGCGGATAAAATGTGTAAAGCACTGTCGCCTTGCCGGAGAGAATGGCTGCCGACGCGAGAAGCGTGCCGACTATCATCAATCCGAACGACAGCCACGCCACTTTCATATTGAGCGGCCGTCGGAGGTAATAACGGATAATTGCGTAACCAAATGCGACTGCAAAGAAAGTCGTGAACACGATCGCGTTTATGACGCCGTGCAGTGTGAGACCCTGGAAATAATCGAGCCCCAGGAATTGGGAACGATGAATCATGCCCGCGCGGTAGAGCACCTGCATCAAGCCGTGGTAAATTCCCAGGATCAACAGCACCATCGGGAAAATGATCTCGATCAGGATCATTCGCTTGAGCCCGGGTTCGATCTCGATTTTGGCTTCGCGCAGTTCCATTGCTGCCTATTTTAAGGTTTGCATGTACTCGATGATTTCCTCGATCTCTTTGTCGCTGAGCTCGGTCTTCGGCATTTCTTGCTCGAACTTCCCTGCGATGATTTGCGCTTCGGGGTGAAGAATTTTTTCACGAATAAAAGCGTCATTGACGGCGATGCTTGAGCCGTCCCTCAACTTTTCGGTTCGACCGTACAGCCCCTTGAATGTCGGGCCAATGCCTAGCTGGCCGTCAAACGAATGGCACGTTGTGCATAGATTTGCATCGAGGAGTTTGTACCCGGGATGCGCCGGCACGGCTGCAGGCGGCGGGCTCGGCTTTGCAGCGAATGTTGCCGCGTCCACCACATGCAATTCGGCAGCCATTTGGTCATGCCCCATCCCGCAAAATTCGTGGCAAAGCAGTTGATAAACGCGCGGGTTGTCGAACTTCACTCGTGCATAATTCACGACGCCCGGCACGGCCATCAGGTTAAGATTTGTTCCCAGCAAAATCAGCCCGTGTGTCACGTCGGCTGCGCTCAAATAAATATCGACTGTCGATCCTACCGGAACAGTCACGTCTTCGGGCTCGAACTTCCACATGCGCGCGACGTAATGCAGTTCGTAATGCGTCGGCGAATGCGCGATCAATTCACCTTTCTGGAACGGCTTGACATCGGTGAGACACGTGGGCAGACCAACGTGAAACAGATTGATCGCCAACGCCGAGAGCCCCAGCAACACGACCACAAGCGCCAACGCGATCCAGATGATCCGCTTTTCTAATTGAATGGCGCTCAGCTTGTTCATGCTCGCGCGATCATGATCCAGTAAATGACCAACCAGAGCACCGCGTAGAACACAATCAGAAGCGCAAAAAAGAAAATTGCGCCACTGGGAAAGAACCGCCCGCCGTTTTCTGGTTCGCCTGGCTCCATCGTTTCAACTCTGTCAGGGCCGTATCCTGCCAAATGCGCGAAACCGGCAAAAGCGAAATCGTCGGAAACGCGCTATTTTTCCATCTGCCGAAGCTTCAAGTAAATCGCCAGCATCAGAAGGCCGATAAACGCGATGCTCACGATAAGGCCGATCTGACGGTATTTGAATTCTTCACTGGCTTTATTGACCAGCGCGTCGGTACGTTTAACGGCTTCTTCGCCCGGCGCGGCCGTCTGCTGAAACGTATTTCGGCTGAACGAATGCACGTATGTGCGCGACTTTTTCAACGCATCCCCGAGTTCGGTCAGTTGGTTATTGATCGGCTCCACATCCAGGCCTCTGGCTGCGAACTTTTCCGAAACCGCGATGAACTGTGTCCGCGCCTGGTCGAGTTGAGTGATTGTGTCGTGAAAATAGTCCGCGGTCTTAATGCAATCCGGGTTGTTCTTGGCGTATTCGCGATGGCAATCGCCGCATAATTGGCCAGGTCCCGTGGCGAGCATCGAGTCATGTGTCTTCGCGATTGCATGATTGCTATGGCACTGGCCGCATTCGGGCCAGTTGTGTAGATCGAATGCGTGCTTGTGTTTGCTGCCGTCAAACAAACTGGCGTTGGCCGAATGGCAGAGACTGCAACTGCGACTGACCTGCGCGACGCCGGGCGGGCTGGCAGCGTGGTTGCCATGGCACGTGTTGCACGCAGGCGCGCCAAGGTCACCGCGGACGAGCAAAGCGCGTCCATGCACGCTGTCGCGATATTCGGCAAGCTGCGTCGTCGGCAGCGGCGAGCCATCGGCGCGCGTGAATCCTGCCATGATTTTCGGATCGGCATGACACGCGCCGCATGTCTCCGGCACGCGCTGCGCGTACACTTTCGACTGCGGATCTTTCGCCGGGCGGATGCCGTGAACGCCGTGGCAACTCACGCATGAGGGAGCGCGATCGTCGTGGTTCTCGATCAACGTCCGGCCGTGCGGGCTGTCCTTGAACTTCGCCAATTGATCGGTCGGCAGCGAAGGATTGAACTCGTGCATCATTTTCGGGTCGGAATGGCAGCGCGCGCAAAATTGAACGACCCACGCCCGATTCTTCTGACGATCTTTCTCCGGCCATTCCTTCACGAAATCGTGACCGAAATCTGCGGTGGGATCGCCACCGTGGCAGCCGGCACACGAAAGGCCGCTTCGAAAATGAACGTCCTCGACAATTTCCTTGAGGTTCATATGCGACGCTGGTTGACGCGAGCCGGTCGCAACAGAAAATAGGTTCTCCGCTGATTGCGATTCGGAGTCGGTGTGACAGAGAACGCATCTGTTTTGCAGGAGCACCTCCATCTTTTGCGGACGTAATTGCAGCCCGAGCAGAATTGCCAGATGCTCTGGACGAGTGATCACCTCCTTTTGCACAAGTTCATTGAGGAGGGCGCGAAGGTTATCATTGAGACCATTGAAATAGGTTTGTTCCTCCGCGCTAATAAACGGCTCGCCGTTCGCGCCTTTGGCCGCAAGCATCGCGGCCAGTTTTGAATTTGCGCCAACTGAAGTTTGATCTGCTGCAAAAGCGGCAGCGGAAATCAAAAAGCCGGCAAGAACAATCGCGATCGTTCTCATGTCGCGTTCGTCGAATCGGCTCGCGAAGAGGTCACATATGAAATCGCAATTGCGATCACTGCCACGGCGACCACGATCAGACCCGAAAGCAGATATGAAATACCGACCAGGCCGTGCAGCGCCACATGCAAGAGCGCCGCGCCAGTTAGGATGAACCAGCGATGTTCGAATTTCCAATATCGAACAACAATCACCACAGTGCCCGCGGCCAGCGTCCACAATGCGCAGACACGGGCGATGTTATGCATGGCAGCCAATTCATTGCCTACCCCGCGCCCTCCGATGTCCCAACCCATGAGCGTCAGGTAAGTCAGAAAAAGAATCGCCGCCCAACCGAAATCGCTGAAAGCCGGCGACGGTTTATCGTGATAAGCCCGTTGGTCGAGCCATGGAACTATCGCCCAAATCCCGAACAACAACGCGATTAAAAACAAACAAACCTGCGGGCCTTCCAGACCGAAAAGGTGCGGCGGAAATTCTTTCAACAATTGATATTCCCACAGGAAATACCATTCGGGTTTTATTCCGGGATACGCCGGTGCGAACGGATCTGCTTTCGCGCCCAATTCCCAATCCATTCCTGGAATTCCCGGCCCGTACGGCAGAAAAACCGCGAGCGTTGCTAACGCCATCAGGCACGCCAGCCACAAGAGTGCGTCGCGCATTGCAAAGCTTGGAAAAAACTTCATGCCGCGCGGCGCGATTTTCGCGCCGACTGGTGTCGCCATGCCCTGGCGCTGAATCAGGAGCAAGTGCAGCGCGATTATGCCGACAAATGCCAGTGGCAAAATCACCACGTGCGCGGCGAAAAACCGATAGAGCGTGTTGATCGTGACATCCTGTCCGCCGCGCAACACCTGCAACAGCCAGTTGCCTAACAAAGGAACCGACTTCACGATGTTGGTGCCGACGGTTGTGGCGAAATAAGCCAGCTTGTTCCACGGAAGCAGGTACCCCGAAAACCCGAAGCCGAGTGTGAGCAGAAAGAGCATGTAGCCTGAAACCCATGTCATTTCGCGTGGAGGCCGGTACGCTTTCAACATCATCGTGCTGAACATGTGCAGCGTCAGCGAGATGATCATCAGGTGCGCGCTCCAACTGTGGATCGAGCGGATCAGCCAACCGAATGGCACCTTGGTAGTTAGAAAACGAATGCTCTCGTACGCCGTCGCCTCACCGGGTTGATAATACATCAACAGCAGCACACCGGTGATCACTTGGACAACGAAAAAGAACATGGTGATTCCGCCGAGGTAATACCACCCCATCCAATGCGAACCAATCGGGACTTCCTTGTGGCGCAGGAATTCGAACAACGGCGTGAGCTGATAACGCCGATCCAGCCAGCCGCGCACGCCCTGGCTTTCTTCAGCGCCGTTAACCTCAGGCTTTTTCTTCTGAAACGACGATTCCACCGTCTGGTTGGCGTTGAGCGAGATATTGGGTCAGGGGCCGCGGCGGCGGTCCGGACAATACGCGCCCGTTGAGATCGAACCGCCCATCGTGGCAAGGACACCAAATCACTGATTGCCCGGGCAAAAACGTCACGGTACATCCCTCGTGTGTGCACTTCGCGCTGAATGCATGCAATTGATCAGCCGCTTGCAAAACTAACACGCGCTGGCCGCTCACTGGAACGATCACAAACTTGTTCTGCTCAAGCTTTGACGCTTCGTCTCGCGTCAAATGCGTCGGCCCCGTCGGTCCGGTCTGCGGCAACGGTTTGAGATACCGAATGATTGGATAAGCGATGCTGACGAGCCAGCCGAGGAAGCTCGCGCCCAAAAGAATGTCGAGGAAATGTCGGCGCGAGGTTATCTGAGCCGTCTCGGCTCGTTCGTTCATAGCTGGCTTTTTATCCGCTAGTTACGCCCGGTTCAAGTATTTGTTCGGGTGTCGGGAGGTGCTCAGCCCGCGTTGTGATGACAGATATTTGTGAATACCGGCGGCGGCTTTGCGGCTGTCGCGAACAGCGCGCACGACCAGATCGGGACCGCGGACGAGATCGCCACCGGCGAACACGCCGGGGACACTGGTCATTTGGTTTTCGTCCACGATCACGCCGCTCCATTTGTTGACCTCGATCTTTTCGGAATTGCCGGCGGCGAAAATTGGGACCGGGTCGAATCCGTAGGCGATCAGAACAGCATCGACCGACACAGTGAATTCAGAGCCGGAAATTGGACGCGGTTTGCGACGGCCTTTCGCATCCGGTTCGCCCAACTCCATTCGCACACAGAGCGCTTCGCAAACTTCGCAGGCGGTGTTTCCTGACAACGAAACAGCACTGGTGAGAAACATGAACTGTGCGCCTTCCTCGGTCGCGTTAATGTATTCGCGCCGGCTGCCGGGCATGTTTTCGAGGTCGCGCCGATAAATGCAAATCGCTTCGTGCGCGCCGCACCGAATGGCGGTGCGCAAACAATCCATCGCGGTATCGCCGCCGCCCAACACCGCAACGCGTTTGCCGCGCACGTCAATTGCCGATTCATCGGACGTCCCGAGATTCTTCTGAATCAGAAATGGCAGCGCGTGAAACACACCGCGCAAATCCGCGCCGGGAATCTCGAGTTCTTTCGGTTTTTGTGCGCCGATTGCGAGATACACCGCGTCGAAGTTCTCTCGCAAGCTCGAGAATGGAATGTCGCCCCCGACGGTCACACCGCATCTGACCGCCACTCCGCGTCGGCGCAATAGGTCGAAACGACGTTCGACGATTTTCTTTTCAAGTTTGAACGATGGAATCCCGTTGACAAGGAGACCGCCTGGACGCGTTTGTGCTTCAAAAATTGTGACCGCGTAACCGAGCTTTGCCAGTTCATCCGCACACGCCATCCCGCCCGGCCCGCTGCCGACGACGGCAACGTTGAAGCCATTTGGCGGAGTGACTCCTGCATCGAGTGGCTGATGCGCGAACGCGTATTCGTTAATGAACTTTTCTACTGCCCCGATTGAAACCGGCTCCGAGCGCGCATTGAGGATGCACGCGCTCTCGCATAGCCGATCCTGCGGACAGACGCGACTGCAAATTTCCGGCATGTTGCTGGTCGAACGCGATAACGCCGCAGCTTCGAGGAATCGTCCTTCGGCAGTAAGGGCGAGCCACTCTGGAATTCGATTCGCCAGCGGGCAACCGTTTTCGACACACGGCGGGTCCGGACAATTGATGCAGCGACTGGCTTGCGCGCGCGCGGTGACTTCATCAAACAATCTGTAGATCTCGTCGAAGTCACAGATGCGCTCGCTGGCAGCGCGTTTCGGAGGAGACTCCCGCGCGATGTAACGCCAGTTGTGTTTTACCGGCCAACTCGTGACGGCGGTTTTCATTTGATCGAATGATGCCGACGGACGGAACGTTGCCTACGCACGCGTTGGCAAACCCTGTGCATTTTTTGGCGGCCCGACCTGCGCCGAAGCTCGGCTTTTACTGCACGTAACTTTAACTAGGAGAGGGAGCAGGCGAAATTTGCGGTTGCCCGCCACGAGAAGGGACACGCGGGGTTTGGAAACTTCGCCATTTTTCAAGTGGCATCGCAGCAAGGGCCATCAATACAAGTTGGCTGATCATGAATCCGACCAGCCATGGAAACGCCTTTTGCATGAACCCGTAGGAATGAAGCCCCACGCCGAGCATGTTCACGCCGAACCAGGAGAAACTGGTGACGATGTTGCCGAAGAGCGCCATGATCATCAGACCGCGTTGCCGGATGAATCCGCCCCAGCGCGCATGCAAAATGATTGCGCACCAAAGCACGATTAGCACCGCGCCATTTTCTTTCGGGTCCCAGCCCCAGAAACGGCCCCAGGATTGATCGGCCCAAATCCCACCGAGCACTGTGCCGACAAAACTGAACAATGTTGCGAAACAAATTACACCGTAGGTCATGCGCGCTAGCGAATCCGCGGTCTGCTTTTTCAGCGATGTCGTGAACACGCCACGCACGACGTAGATGATGGCGAGCATACCGGCGAGAAACATTGCGGAGTAACCGGTGGTGATCGCCACTACATGTGTCGCCAGCCAGATGTTTGTGTCGAGCACGGCCTGCAACATTTCCAAAGTGTCGCCGCTGCCGGCGAGATGATGTGCGATGATTAACGTCACAAAACCAATCGCGCCTGCGCAAGCCGCGCCGATGCCGTCCTTAAAAATTCGTTCAAGTATCAGCGCGACAATGACCGCGCCCCAGCCAATGAAAATCGCTGATGAATACAGATTTGTGACCGGCGGCCGTTCCTGCAGATACATCCGCGAGACCAGGCCGAACGTGTGAATCGCCAGCGCCAGTAACAAAAGATAAAACGCCGAACGCCTTAGTGGAGCGCTCCATCCGAGCCACGACGCACACGCTAAGAGGAAAGCGAGCACGTAAAGCGTCATGCTCTGACTGAATGGCTGAATCCGATTGAACAGACATTCGAACGATGCGCGCTTGGTCGCGTTTGGCTGCTCTTTGGCGAACCAATCGGTCATGAGCTGTGCATGTTGATTGAAAAGCGTCTGATCGCCTGCCCGATAGGCGTCGCCGATGATCGCGTATTCGCTCACAATTGGATGAATTTGCCCGGTGCCCACCGAGCGGAGCAAAGTGTCACCGACGGAATGCCATTCACCATTTGGCTCGGATGGCGGAACAGCCAGGAGGTATGCCGTCTCGGACAGTCGTTCGTAACGCTCAATCATATGAGCGACGTCATCGAGTTTCGATTTGTCAAAATTATCGCCCATTGCGCGTTCGCGCGCTGCCTTCGCCGCACCGGGCACCCTGCTCTCGAAACCCCGGAGTTCGGCAACGAAATTTTCTGCGCTCTCTGGTTGAATGCTGTTTTTCAAGCGCTGGTACAGCGAGAGGCCGTTCCGTAGGTTCAGGATCGCACTTTGATAGGCAGAGCGCTGAACTGCTTCGAGCTTGTCGGATTGCGCCCCTTGTTCGTCGATCTGCTTCAGGAACGGCGCAAAATCGGCAAAGCTAAAATATTTCCGGTCGGTCTGTTGCCAACCGAATAAGCCGAGTACGTCGGCGTTCTGCACCACGAACACTGGATATTGATTGGCAACGGGAGCATTGAACAGCACGTCTGTAAGCCATTGCATCGCACTCAGTCGCCTGCCGTCTTCGAGGCGGATTTCCTGTTTGCCATGAATGATCAGGAGCGAATTACGCGCGACGGTGTCCAGTGGTTTGACTCGGCCTCCGACGAGAACGGGGATCTCTGCAAACCTGCTGAAATCGAAATTGTCGCCGGTCGCTTTACGTGGCAGCCAATTGGCGGCGATCGACGCCGCAGCGACAGCCAAAACAATCCACGGTACGAATCGTTTCATGCGATTGCCCTCCGCCGTTGCCGCGAAAATCCAACCAGATGAAAACCAAATTGCACTAGCAGACCGGCGGCGACAATGATACACGCCGCGTAAGGCGCAACGAAGCTCGGGTTGTGAACGACCTGCAAAATCGTGGCGGAATCGTCCGGTTGAAACCCGGCCTGATAAAATGTTTCCCCGCGATAACGGAGCGGATGATTCATGTAAATTAAGGCGTCGCGGTCGACGGAACGCTCCGGATCAATCAATGTGACTTTGCTTGAGAAATTCTTCGGGATTTCGGTGCCGGCGTACTTTTCGTGCGTGAACTTTTGCAATGTGACACTGTAAGGCTTGTAATAACGCGACGGGCGCAGCGTAATCATCCATGTGCGGCCGCCGCATGCAAATGTCTGCGGCGCACCGAGCCCATCCGAAACGAGCCACGTGCCTAACGAACCGCCGTCCTTCGGCAGAATTTCGATTGCAGCGCTCGGCACGTCGCGTTCATCGGCAGCCGTCGCACGCGCTGCGGGCTCGACTGCAATCATGGCACCGGGTCCTTGGTTGGCAATCGGTCTCGCGCCTTCGCCCGCCTGACTCAGCATTTTGAGACGCGAATTTTGATAGTAGTTTCTGACCACGATCCGGAAAGGCAAACTCGAGTGGTCAATCACACGATTGTGTCGCAGCACGCTTTCGGGAATCGCGGTCACCTGATCAAGATCATCGCCGCTCGTGTCGATCACGGCCAGTTCTGTCTCGCGCATGTCCTCGGAGTAATTTTTTGTGTCGCCATTGGCCAATCGCATGTGGCTTTCCACTGCAAATAGATCGGTGAACAGCCCGCCGGCGAGCATGATAATTAGCCCGGCGTGTGTGAGATGAATCCCCAGTTTCCGCCACGCCCAGCGGAAACGTTTCACGTGGGCGGCGATGAGGTTAATCAGCAGCACGGCGCCGATGAGATGGCCACCGGGAAAAATCGGTATTCTGAATCCGCGTCCCTCCGGCGGCCACCACACAAACATGCTTTGGAAATAACGCTGCTGCGCTTCGTGAATCCCGACATGCACCTGCGCCAGTGTTCCGGCAAAAATCAGCGCCATTGCCGCCGCCAGACAAACGATTGTCAGCTTCAGCGATGTGATCAGATCAACGAGTCTATGTAGCATGTTTGCTAAAATCGGACGGATTCGATGAATTTCACGAAATTCGGTTTCTCTTTCCCAACCGACGCGTTTGGTCCCGTTGCTTTGAAGAACCAGACACGTCCGTCGCGGCGTGTCCAAGCCGCAATAGTTCGCGTTTTGTCACTAGCAATGTCTGCAGTTGAGAACGTTGTGTCGTCGGTTTTCAGAGGAGCGACCTGTGCCGTGACGGCGCTGGCATCGATAGGCGCAAGACCGATTTGCCCGCGCCACCGATTGACGTTGTCAGCATCACTTCCTCCGTCACCAGGAAATGTCACAACGGAGATGTCGATCTTGCCGCCGTCTTCTGCCGGCGCGCTGAAGCTGGCGTAACGCATCGAAGAAGGCGGCACTTCTGTCCAGCCTTCCGGCGTTTTCCATTGGATCCGCGGTGCGCCTGAATCGTTTGGTGGCGCGGCCGCCATTTGCGGCGGTCCGGTTTGAGTCTGTGCATTGCAAACCGCCGCGACCCATTTAATGAAGTCGCCTTTCTGCGCCTCAGCAAGATCGGCGTTGCCGCGTATTTTGAAAAACAGCGTCGAATTACCGGTGGTCGCCATTGCTGCGATGATCCTGCCGTCTTTTGCTGGATCGGCGTTGTCTGGGAGTCCTGTAAGATCAGCAATAGTCACGTCGCCTGACGAGGTGCGCAGCCGTTGTGCGATCTCGCCGAGTTTTTGTTCGGTGATCGGCGGCTGGCCGAGTTGGCCCAGCCAGCGGTTCACATTCTCAAGAACGTCCCCAGCGGCCGAACCGAGACTGACAAATGAAATATCTGCGACCGCTCCTTTGTCGCCCTTGACGAGAAAACTGGCCTGACGCATTTGCGAGAGCGGCTGCGGTTCCCAATTGGGCGGGGTCGTCACTGCAGTTTCTGCCGCCGACGCGAGACCGCCTGGCATCCGCGGCGCAGACGTATTGGTCGGCATGGCATCTTGCTGCTGAGTCCCCGATTCTTCCAGCGGCGCCTTGGAAACGCGATAAACCTTGATCTCGGAGTTTTTCTCGCAGCTGACGAGCAGCGCAGCAAACAAACCCAGACAAACGATGAAATGCTTCCTAATTCGCATGACCCAACAAGCGCACCATCTTAGCTAATTACCTTAATCACTTCCGAGAAGAGGAAGAATAACCGAATACGCATCGTGCGGAAACGGATTTCATCGTGAATCGAACAGTAAAAACCGAAATTGAGCGGCTCGTCCCGCAAGGTAGCTATTTCTGCGGCCCGCCGGTATGGCACTCGACGCACGAAAATTCCGAATATGGGGCGTCGATATGAACGAAGTCGTATCCTGCGGCATTGATTTGTTGAAGTGCTTCCCCGCTGCCTTGCGCAAGGATAAGGTGACACGATTTGCAGTCGCTAGCTTTGATCGAGTTCTTGCCATCGGCGCTGGCGTGTTTGCCGTCATGACAGCGGAAGCAGCCGTTCCAATTCTTGTGTCCAACAAAATCCGGATACGTTCGCCAATCGACTTTCACCTCTGGGAAAAAGTTCTCGCGATAGATCGCCTGGGCTACGCTGATGATTGGATTCGCCTGTGCCGGGTCGGGATATGCTTCGCGCAGAGAATTTCCAATGCTTTGTTCCGCTTCGGCTCTGGTGGAGTAAGGTTTGACCAAAGCGGCGACGACTTTTGATTTCACCCAGGGCGTCTTTGGATCGAGGCGCCCGGTCGATAATGCCAGATCAACTGCGTCGTTGGGTGTGTGGATCTTGTGCGCAGGGCGACTGTGACAATCCATGCAATCCATTCGCCGAATTTGATGCTTCGCCAGATCGTCCTTGAAATCCGGATCACGATATTCGGTAGTCACACCCTGGGCATTTGTCATTCTCACCCACGGGATGGTCAGAAGCTCGTCGTCGGTGGCGATGTATTCGATCTTGTTGGCAATATTCATATGCCAGTGAATTCCACCGGCAGGACCATTTGAAGGGTCGCCTCCGCCGACGTTGAGCAGAAGACGAACGGCAAACGGCGTGTTTTTTTCGTCCGACAGGTAATGCTGAAACGTGCGATCCACGTTGCCGACGTATTTCTTTGGCCAGTGACACTGCTCACAGATCGCTTGAGCCGGACGCGCATTGTTTGGGAGGTGAATAGGGCGATCGAAGTCATTGCGAACCGTGTGATAAAGTTGTTTCACGCCGTTGACCTTCGTCTTGAAGTATGCGGCCGCCCCCGGGCCGACGTGACATGCCACGCAATCCACGCTGGCGTGTGCGGTGTGCTGATAAGCAACAAACTGCGGTTCCATCGGTAAATGACAAGCTTTTCCGCAGAACTGAACGGATTCCGTCACCTGATAGGTTTGATAGCTTCCAAGCGCCGTCAGAAACAAGAATCCCACGCTGGCCGCAATGAACAGTGCAAGAATTCTTCGGTCGCGCGGCCGTGACAAATCAATCTTAATTGCAAGAGGCTCGGCTGCTCGCACAGCATGACGCCGTGTGCGCCAGCGAATAAGCGCACCAACGAACGTGAGAAAAATTCCGAGAATGAAGAAAACCGGCGCAACTGCGTAAGCCAGAATACCGACGTAAGGGTTGCGATGGCCGGCGAATAGGTCGATCCCGAAGAGGAGAAAGAAAGCAAAGAGCGCGCTGGCAGCGAGCACCATTCCGGACCAGCTAAGCCAGTTTCGGAAATTGCGCCTGAAGGGGCGGGGTTGCGCGGGAACTGGAGCGTCAGGCATCGCGGGAATGATTTACAAGCGGCTCAAAAAGTCAGCTCGACACAACAGTTGATTATCGTTCTCGGAAACAACATCGACCACAGGTCGGCACCAAAAAACAGAGGTTCACCGCCCGACTCCAACCAGTTTGCGCAAATCTATCGCGTTATTTTTTTAAGGAGCGAACGTAGGCCACCAACGCCTTTACGTCCGCATCGGAGACCTTGTCTTTAAACCCCTTCATCTTGCCCTTGCCGTTCTTAATGATGTTGGCCGCCTCGGCGTCGCTGAAGCTTTGCTCCTTCGTGTAATCTTTCACGCCCAATTTTTTCCCCATCATGGTGTTCCCGCTGCCATCTTTGCCATGGCAGGAGGCGCAATTCTGGGCCCAAATTGCAGCCGCATCAGCTGCAAAACCAATGCTTGCTGATGCAATGATGATTGTCGCGAAGACGAATAGTGTTCGTTTCATTAGATTGATGCCTTTCCTGGTGGAGATCTGACGTCAAACCTGGCTTTTCAGTCAATGACGAAAAAATTTATTTCTTGAGCGTTCGCACGTAGGCAACAAGTGCTTTGATCTCGTCATCGCTTAACTTGCCACCGAAAGCTTTCATTGCCGTTTTGCCGTTCTGCTTAATGCCGTCTTTGATTGCCGTGGCAGCTTGCGAATCAGTGAAGGACGACTGCTTTTTCGAATCTGTTAGATCCATTGCATTTAGCATTTTGCCCATTTTTGTGTCGCCCTTGCCGCTGGCGCCATGACACTGGGCGCAATTGTTGGCCCAATTTGTTTTTGCATCCGCAGCGCGTACCGCCAACGGCGCCGCGATCAGGAGGCTAATAGTAAGTACAGCGATGTTTTTCATATTGGATACTCCGCAGTTGCTTAATTGGTTAAAACCGAAATTGAAGACTCGAAAAAAGTGAATGTGCGCGATAGTTATTATGACCGCCAGAGGTCGTGTCTTGGTAATCATAAAATCCATACTTCAACGTTAGGCGCGCACGCTTGTTCAGTTGTCGCGCGATAGTTGCGGTGACGGCGTTTTCGGTGGAGCCCATCCCGTATGGCACTGCGACGGCTGCGTTATTATAGTAATCGTTAGCGCAGTAGAAATAATAATCAGCATAAAAATCGGTCTTATCATCGATGATGTAGCCAATCCCACTGGTAACCGTCCAGTAGTCGTTCCTAAAGTTCACGACGGTCGGCCCTGCATCTGGCACCAGATCGATGTTATTTGCCGGCGTGTCCGTTTGATTGAGAACATACGAAAAGCTCGCCTGCAGAAAGAAACGGGGCAGAGGATTCCAGTTCAGTGACTCGCTAATAACGTGCTTTTTGATTTCGCCACTTTGCAATTCTGCAAAGGTTTCGCCTTCGAAGTACCACTGACTGTCGATGGAGGTATGCACGAAATCATAGCGTGTCACTAAAGCAAGTGTACCGAGGCACGTGGGAAGCTTCGGCCGGAAAGTCATTCGAATATTAAAGTCATTGATCTTCCAATCCTGGTTAACCAATCTTGGGAAGTCTGCGCTTATGATGTCTTCGTTGTACGAAGCACTTCTATAAAAATACTGGCCGGCTAAACTCAATAGCATCGAGGGATTCCATGTGGCACCGATGGTGTACTTTTGGCCAAGCGCATTGGTGTTTTTATCCAGAGGCACCTCTTCGTCTATCGTCTGAAACTCATTTACGCTCCCGTAGTCCTCTTCCCACTCGCCTTCGGCATAGAACAGCCAGTCCTTGATGCCCGTGTAACGTAGCTCCAGCCTCTGGGCGAACTCGTTGTAATCTGAATTGCGTGCGCCATTGGCCGGTAATCCCACGCCATAGTGGAATCCGCCCTGCGGATTCGTGGGAGTAAACGGCGGCGTGTTCGGCATCGGTTCCTCCGCGATGAAGGTCGATTCGCTATCGTTATTTTGATGGGTGTACCGGAAACCGCTCAAAATAGATAGGTTTTCGAAGGGCATCCAAAACAGGTTAGCGTTAAAGAGGTTCTCCTTGATTTGTGCCATTCCGGCCAAATCAATAAAGGCGTGATCGCGTGAACTAAGTGTCGGTACCGGTTCTCCGAATGCCTCGTCCCAATTTGTGCCGTAGATGCGTGAACCCGAGAGATCGTTTGTTATCGTCGTGTACGAGTATCCAGCGGTGAACCAGAAGTTATCGGTAATTCGAGTCTCGGTAATGCCGTGCCCGCTGAAGAGGTCCACGTCGTCATTCTGCTGCTGAGTGACCTTGCGCTGCTGGCCTGGAGGCGGGACAACCGGCGGCAACTGACCAGCGCCGCGTTCAGTGTTTAGCGAGTAGTCGTCCGTGTTGTGCTCGTAACGCATTCCGAGCAAAACGTCGGTGTTACCGAATGTGTGCGACGCTTCGAACGAAAATATGTCCCGCTTCTCATCAATGTCGCGAAAGGAGGGAATGATTTTTCGCGTTGAAGTGAACGGAGATAGCAAGCCGGTCTGGTTGGTGTCGCCCCAGACAGTTGAATCTTTCTGGCCAAACCGGAATTCATGGTCGTAACGGATCGTGATTTCGGGCCAATTTGGTGCGCGCAAACCCAGTTCAATCCATGCGTCTCCGCGATCAATGTGCATTTCTGGGTACGGCGGATTGAAAAACACATCGTTATGCGGGAAAAAGCCCGCGTTGCCGTCATACCAAGTTCGAAACTCGGTGTAACCGGCTTTTATGTACCCGAAGTTCGGTTTCGCTAATTCCACTGTTACATCGTAATCGTTGAAATCCCAGAGCGCGTGACCATCCACCGAGAACACGCCATTTTTGTCGAAAGTTCCCTCGAAGTGCAGATCCTTGATGCCACCGTAAGGCTGATCGCCTGGTAGCCAGTGTTGCTGCTCGAACTGCGCACGATCGCCACTCGTTATTACGCCGCCGATGGCGAGTTCGATCCAATTCTTGTATTCTTCTGGTTGCTCTTCCGTGGCCGTAGCCGTCATCGCTTTGCCATCGCTTGTGTCACCGGCGCGAACCCCAGCCGTGGCAAAGGTTCCCGCAAAAACCAGCACCAGGATTCTGCGAGAGGCGTTTGTCATAACATCGAGATCAGTATCTGAGTAACGGGGTCACGTTCGAGCCGTGCGGTTCTTCATGGCAGCCCGCCGACCAACACGTCCCTTGCTGCAGGAAATTCGAGTGATCGACGTCTCCAATGAAAATGTGCCCGGGTATCTTCTGCTCCTGGAAATGGCATTTCAGGCAGAGCGTTGCACTGCGTTCGTTCAGCAGGCGCTGGTTGACCGAGCCGTGAGGCGAATGGCAAACAGTACAACCTTGCCGTAGTGCCTCGTGCTCATACACGAATGGGCCGCGTTGCTGCGTGTGACACTCGAAGCACGTTTCGTTTCGGCCCAGGAACGCGAGGCCGCCGGCTTTCAGCTTCTGCTGAATATTTGTCGGAGCGCCTTTAATCGCTATGCCTTTGTGCACTTCGTGACAATCGGCACAGCTCATTTTGCCTTCCGGTACCGGATGGTGATGAGGCAATGCAAACGCTGCGCGAACTTCCAAGTGACATTGGAAACAGGTTTCCGGCGACTTCCGTGGATTGATAATCGTGCCAGCGCCGCCTCCGGCTTTGACGTGCAAACTCCCGGGCCCGTGGCAGGATTCGCAGCCCCAGTCTACGGACTCCTTTGGAGTTTCGCTGCCCTTTGTGCCGGTCTTACTCATGACGACCTTTTTTGTTTGCAGTCGCGCATGGGTGGCTGTTCGGAAGTCGCGCACGATTTGTTCGTGGCAGGTCGCGCATTCCTCTGAGCCAACGAACTCCGCGCCAGGAATGCTGGGCGGTGCAAGAATTGTTCGGCTGGTCGTGCTGCAAGAGAGGAGAATCACGGCCAGCGCGACTGCTCCCCCGGCACCCCATAACAAGCTTTCGCGTCTACCGCGGATCCATCGAGTTAGTCTCGAATGCCACACGAATGGCGATTATGCGCACAAATCCAAAACAATGACTACGCATTTCTTCGGTTTTTTTCTGACTAAGCAATCGGAATTCTACCGACGCCTGCGGACTATGCCTTTCGCCGCACGATATCGCGTCGGCGATTTGCCCGAAAGTCTTTTAAACACGCGATTGAATTGCGAGAGGGATTGAAATCCCGCAGCGAATGCGATTTCGCTGATGCGAATATTGCCGTTGCGCAGCAGATCACACGAAGTGGCGAAGCGCGTGCGGGCGACGTACTCGGCAAAATTGATACCAGTCACCCGCCTGAAGTTTTCGCTCAGATAATTCGCGTTAATCCCGACCGCTTTCGCGACTTTGGTCAGCGAAAGTTCTTCGCCTGAGTGTTCTTTGATAAATTTGCGCGCTTTCCAAATCGCCACCGGTTCGGCTCGCTGTCCGAGTGTGGCTATTTTAAATTTGTTTGCCGGCGACATGTTGAATCCTCGCAACTAGTACACTCGCGCTGGAACAGTAGCGCTGGTCTTCCATTGGCAATTCCTAACCTAATCTTGTCGTTAGGGAGAAATCGCGGGAGTTCAGCCAGGCAAGTTCCGCACAGCAAAAAGCAATTGCCGAGCAGCAGCTAATGCATCCCCGGAGTCTTGTTAAGGATGGATGAAAGGGAGAAACAATGAAAACATTACGAGCAATTTTAATTGGCCTGATGGCGTGTCTCGCCATCGGAGTATCAACGTCGCGAGGGCGAGCAATATATGCCCTCGACCCAACTGCAATCGCGACGGCAAAGCCGCCACCTGGCGTAATTGAGACCTATAAGGTCGTCAATGGCATGAGCATTCGAGCGACCGTTTGCAATGTCGACGACGGGAGAAGACATCGCGTGGTGATCGTGATTCACGGAGGTGGCTACAAATCCGGCGAGGCAACAACAAGCGTTGCTCAGGAGCTTTCGCAGTATGGATTCATGGGTGTAGCGATTGAATATCGCCTGGCGCCGCCTCACACTGAACTGAATAGCCCCAGGCATCCCTTTCCAGGGCAAAACGACATCCACGACGACGGTTATTATCCCGAACAGACAGATGACGTGAGGGACGCCATTGTGCATTACCGGAACGATCCACGCAGCAATGGCGAAGTGGTCGTAATCGGCGGCAGCGCCGGCGGGTCTCACGGTCTTTATTTGGCCGCTACAGGCACACCAGGATATGACATGCCGGACCTTCTGGTGATGCTCTCATGTGGTATCTCGAATCTCGCAGATCCCAATCAATGGGCGCTCAAATGCGTGGGAGGCATGACTTGCCCCCACGAGGCCTTAGCAAATTATCTGAACATTCGTGATCCCGCACCACGTCCGCCAACCGGAAGCAGCCTGGTGCGTGCACAGTACGCCTCGCCAACTCACTGGATGCACCTTGGCATATCTCCGTTCTGGGCCATGTGTGCAAGCAAGGACACGTTGGGCATTCCAACATCAACTGGGTTTAATATTCACTCGTACAAGCCAAATAACACCGAAGGCGTACTTGAGAACGGCGAAAACGGCATTGTGCCAACAGCCCTGGCATTAGGATTAAGAGAATCGACTGTCGACGTGCCGGAGGCTGGCTCATTTAAGGCAACAATTGTGGACGTGAGCGTTCAATCACACGCATTTGACTACTGGGATCAGGTGAAGACCGAGGTGATACTCTGGATCAGCGCGCCTATCCCGTCCTTATATGGCGCTAAAACATCTTTCAGCGATGAACCGTGAAGGGCGGTTAGCTCAACCTCGCCGTTCGATAACATCGTTATACACTATACACTATGACGCGCCTCCACCGACCGGGGGCG
This sequence comes from uncultured Verrucomicrobiae bacterium, assembly GCA_963776065.1. Taxonomy (GTDB): domain Bacteria; phylum Verrucomicrobiota; class Verrucomicrobiia; order Chthoniobacterales; family UBA10450; genus Udaeobacter. The sequence goes on from CAVZLJ010000005.1 coordinate 371,078, forward strand.
ACTATGGTCCAATCTTTATGGCGGATGACCTGGTCGTTACGCCAAGGGGCGGGACAGCGACTCCGACCGTGACGGTAACCGTGACACTTTCCGGAAATTTGGATGGTGATAGGAGCGATCCGCATTGTCGAGCGAGTGATCCAAGAGCTCTTTTGCGGCCAGCGGCAAATTTACGATTTTTACCCTCCGCTCCAATTCATCGCGAGAGTAGTTCTCTAACAATGATGCAACGCCAGCGTTGAAGAATGCGGTCACAAAGATCCGCGTCTTATCAAAATCCAACTCCACGGTGTCGCCTCGATCAAACGCTTCTCGGAACTCACGTTGCAGACGCTCACCGTCGTTATACGTCATGCAGGCATCCCCTACGATCTTATGAACTGGCACTTTCATTTGGAGTCTCGCTCTTATGGTTTGACACTTTAGGGCTGCTCAGATAACCGCCCCTAACTTTCTGCTAAAGCCTCGCCTACTCCGAAGCAACGCCGTTGCTGCGCGAGAATTATTGCGACCGTTATCGCCAACGGGCAAAACAAACCCCAACCTTTTTCTTGCCTCTCGAAGCGCCGGGAGCATGAAAGGTTTTCTCATATCGCTCCAGTGCGCTAAAATTCAGGCTGACACAAGTGACGTTCTTGTGACGAAATTGTGATTTTCGCGAACCCGCAGCGTGCTCGTGCGTTTCGATTACATTGCCTGCCGCGACATCGAGCGGGAGATCAAATTCTTTCACGGCATCCATGCGCTAGACTGCGCGTTACGAAGCAAAACGCAAATCAGAGAGTTTGCACGATTCGCGAAAATAAACGCACTTTGACTGTCCGAATTTGTCCAAAAAAGAATATCCAGATTCGCTGTAATCTGCCGCCCGACCTTATACAGGGACGTGAATGAGGAGATTTTAATGTTCTTTTCATCGTAGCCAAATCTTCGCTTGGTCTAATTCGAGCATGTTTAAGTTACGTTCATGGCTCGGATTAAAGTCTTCCGAAACTCGTCTTTTACCAACGTCGCGGTTAAAGGCACAAACCGCTGTTACACTCTTGCTGCTGGGCATAGCTGGCTGTCGTTGTCTCGCCGAACCGATGCCTGTTTACCCAACGGTGGGACCTGCTAAGCCTGAAAATGTCGGCTATTTGGTCCAGGCGGAATCGGAAAACGATGGCATCGTTCGTGTGCCGGTGATCATTGCCTACGGTCAGGTGAAACCTAACGAGAAAGATAAGCCACGAGCGGGGTCGATGGCAAGCACGCTAAAGTTGCCTCGCCAAGGCGCCGTTAGAGTCATGCAGGCTTCCAGGACAGCTCCCGGAGGTGCCATCATGGATAGACACAAGCGGGGAACCCGAAGAATGTCTGACTTTGCACGCCAAATTTTTCATTTTCGGTCATTTTACCTATAAAAACAATTACGACCCTAACGGGATTCGAACCCGTGTTACCGCCGTGAAAGGGCGGTGTCCTGGGCCTCTAGACGATAGGGTCATAAAAGCGCTGGCAATATCAGAATTGCCCTGTTTCACGCAAGACAAATTGCTGGTCGGATTTGCAGTTCGCGGACCTGTCCGCGCTCCGAAAGAGGCGAAATGTTGCCGTCCTCCCAAAGGGAGATTCCTCATTCATTCGCTTTCAGCGCGTGAATCAGCGCCGCTGCACGCGCGGTTGCGCCTTGATGGGCGCTCAGAACTTCACGCGCGTTGTGGACGAGGCGCTGTCGGGCTTCGCTATCCCGCAGAAGCTCCGCGATTGCCTGTTCGAGGGAATCGCCATCTTGGATTTGGATCGCGGCTTTTTTTGAGACAAGCGCCTCCGCGAGCGTCGCGAAGTTTTCCATATGCGGACCGAATATGACTGGTTTGCCCGCCAAAATCGGTTCCACGGGATTTTGACCGCCATGCGCCGTGAGACTTTTACCTGTGAACACCACGGTGGCGATGCCGTACCAGCGCTGAAGTTCACCGGTTGTATCGAGGAGAATACAATCGGCGTCGTTAACCTCACCGTCCTTGCTCACTTCGCTGGCAAGTGCGACACGCAGTGGCAGTGGATTGAGTTGCGCCCGGATTTCACGCAGCCGTTCCACATGACGCGGCGCAATGAACAAACGCAATGACGGAAAATGCTGACGCAATCGCAGAAAAATTTTGGCCAGGATTTCTTCTTCGCCACGATGCGTGCTGCCACCGAAGAGCACGACGCGATCCAGGGAAGCAACTGGCGACGTGCCCCACACGCCTTCGTACAGGTTCGGCGAGGCAGGCAGAGACGCGGCTACACATTGGGTCTGCGCCTGAATGTCTGGATCATACTTGATGCTGCCTGTCACACGGATTCGGTCCCATGCAACGCCTAGCGCCGCCCATCGCTCGATGTCTTGCTGTTCTGGGACACACACTAAATCCAGAAGCCGGAACGTCGGCGCGACAAAAAATCGAAACCGGCGATAGCGTCGCTCTGAGCGCGGAGACAACCGGGCGTTGACCAGTGCGAGCGAAATGCGACGCGCGTTCGCGGCAGCGGCTAGATTGGGCCAAATCTCCGCTTCAACCAGAATGATCCGTGCGGGACGAATTGCAGAAAACGCGCGGTGCATGATTGGCCAGAAATCGAGCGGCGTGTACATGACTTCAATCCAGGGCGGCGCGTTTTTACGCGCCAGTGCGAATCCTGTCGTTGTAGTCGTTGTCAACGCGCAAACCAGATTCGGTTCGAGCGCTCGCAATGCATTGGCCAGTTTCAGCGCAATGTTCACTTCGCCTACGCTTACTGCGTGCAGCCACGTTAAGGGTTCCTTCGAAAATCGTTCACGTATTTCACGGTCGTAAATTCCCAAGCGCTGCCCGAATTTCTTGCGGTAGCCGCCGCGACGAATCATTTTGACGAAATAGCCAGGCAGAAAAAATAAGAGCCCGATCGGCCAAAATAAGTTGTAGATGAAACGGATCACAGCTGTCTCAAATCTGAAATCGACGCGAGGGAGCGTGGACGCTCGCATCCCGTGGGGCCAGAAATAGAACTTCTGTCGCGCCGTAGGTTTTTTGGCGGATGGTGCACCACTGTTTGATGTCGGGAAGAATTTCGCCCGGTCGCTTTTCTAAAACGAAGATGCCTCCAGCTTCGAGTAATATCGGCAAAGCTTCGTTAGTCAGAAGTTTTTCGGAGTAGTGCTCGCTGTGGTTTGTCTTTTCATAAGGCGGGTCCGCAAAAATGATTTCGAATTTTTCAGTGTTCGGTGAGTGCCGGAGGAAATCGAAAACATCCTGGTCTCGAACACGCCCCTTTAATTTCGTTCTGGCGAGATTCTCCTCGATTACTTCGGCAGATTGCCGACCGGATTCAATAAAAATGGCCGAGGCCGCGCCCCGGCTGAGCGCTTCGATCCCAAGTGCACCGCTTCCGGCGAAAAGATCGAGCACGTGTGCCCCGATGATTGCGTCGCCCAAGCTGGAAAAGATTGCGGCTTTCACGCGGTCCATTGTCGGGCGCACACAGCGTTTCGGAACTGCCAGGCGGACCCCGCCGGCGCTGCCGGCGATCACCCTCATGGCGAGCCGACTGGACTCACCGTTGCAGTAGTTTCGGCCGCCCCTTCCTCCGGCGAAACAGAGGGCGACGGCCCAGCGGTCATTGTCTCTTCAACGGTCTTCTTTTTCTTGCGCTCCTTTTTCCCGCCAAAAAAGCTGTTAAGCATGCTGCTGATGTCCCGGCCGACTAACCGCTCAACCAGATTTGTGCCAGGCCGATCAATAGTGCCGCCGACCTGAAACTCGATGGCAGAATAACCCGGTTCATCAATCGGGTGAAAATTGTCGCGAACTGCTTTGAAAAGCTGGTCACGAATTCTTTCGTTAATAGCGAGCTGTGAATTGAGCCGCAGCGTGCCATCAAACGCGACTGTGCCAGACGCGGTGAGGCGAATGTTGGGCGAACGCAACGTCAGCTCGTCAATCGTGGCCAACCCCGGAGTCAGGTGATATTTTGCCTGTGCCTGCTCCAGGTGAAGCTCCTGGAGTTCCTCAATCTGCAGTATCTGGCCCAGCAATACGAGCAATCTGTATTGTTGAACTCTCCCTTCGCGGAGGGCGATTTCACCTTTTCCGGTAAGCGCGTCCGGATCGCCAGTTTTCCCAGACGCTTGAAAAGTTCCTTCCAGCTTGCCTTTCACCATTCCTTTAGGGCCACCGGCATTTCCGACTATCCGATCCGCGAGCACATCGTGGAAGTTTACGCTGGTAGTGAATGGCGAATCTTCCGCCTCCGGTTGGATGGCAAAATATCCGTTGACCTCACCATCTGCGACGCGCGCGGAAATTTCGGAAAGCTCAAGCACGTCGGGTTCATAGCGGAGCGGCGAATGCAGTTCGTCCAGAAAAAAACGGTCACGCAATGAAATTCTGGCGATCTTTGTCTCTCCATGAAGGGCCGATGCGCTGCGGATGTTAGTGCGAAAATCCACGCCTGTGAAACTCGCGATTAGTCTGCCGGCTTGATCGAGAAAAATGAAATCGCCGTTCCTAACACTGACTCGTCGAACTTCCGGAGCGACGGTCAGTGTTGGCCCTCGTCCCGCCGGTTGATTCTTAACCCTGGTCTGAGGCGGAGATGGAGGATTGGCGGTCACCGTTGCAGCTGAGATTGTATTCGTCTGAACAATTTCGGTTCCTGCTGGCTTCTTTGAGATCACCGGAAACCGCTTTGCCGTGACAGCGCGTGACAGAACTTTTTCTGCGGACGGTAGACGCCATTTTCCTTGCGCATCTTGTGGCCAAACAACCCTCGGATCGATGAGCGACACTTCCTTGATCACGAGCCGTTGCGAAAAGAGCGACAGAAAGCGAACGCGCAGCCGGAATGTTTTTGCCTCAAGAAAATGCTTGGAACCAACCTCAGACGATGTTTGCGGAATAGTGATACCGCTCAGTTCGAGTCCGCCCCACGGAGTGACGCTCATACTGCGGATTTCGAGCGGAACCCCGAGGCTTCGGCTCAGTTCCTGTTGAATCTTTGCTTGTGCACCTTGTGATTGCACATACAGGTTCACGCCAACCAGGAGAACCGCCGCAAGCGCAATCAATGCCCCCAGGACAAGAAGTATCAGCCTGAGCAATTTTTGCACCCTGAGATGTTACGCAGCCCCCGGGTGAAGCAAAGATCAAACAACCATCACAGTCGTCGATTCCCACTCAAATGGGTTGTCATGTTGAGCCAAGCGAAACATGTCTGGTCTATCCGGTTGCGCGAGCGGTTGAACGTGATCCAAAGATTCTTCGCTACGCTCGGAACGACAGTACAAAGTGACGTTTCTCTGTGACTGACACAGTCGTCATTCTCAATCCAACTGCGGGAAGTCTCGAAACTAATCGGGACTGGCAGGAGCGCGTCGAATCCATCGCCCGCGGTTGGCCGATCCGAACTACATCGCATGCGGGCGAAGCGGCAGCGCTCGCGAGAAGCGCGGTCGAGGAAGGTTTCGGACGGATCATTGCGGCAGGCGGCGATGGAACCGTGAATCAAGTGGCGAACGGAATCGCTGGCAGCAGTGCTGCGTTGGGAATTCTCCCGATTGGCACGATCAATGTTTTCGCAATGGAGCTTGGTCTGCCCGCAAACGACCTCGAGCTTTGCTGGGATATTGTCGCGGCTGGAAACATACGGCTCGTTGATCTACCGACCGCGAATGGAAAATGCTTCGTCCAGCTCGGCGGCATCGGGCTCGACGCACAAGCTGTCAAGGAAACCACCCTTGCATCAAAGCGTAGTCTTGGCCCGCTCAGCTATCTCATCACCGCCGCCCATATCGCAGCACGGCAACCGCCGAAGCTTTTTATCACATCGGAGAACGCTTCTGTGCGCGAAGGATCGTTTGTTCTTATCGGAAACGGCCGTCTTTACGGCGGCCCTTTCCCATTTTTCAAACATGCCGTCATCGATGATGGTTTGCTTGATGTCGTTATGTTCAAGCGACTCGGCTATCTCGAAATCATCAAGTATCTTCAGGACGTTGTCTTCAGCTCCGATATCCGTGCTCCTGAAATCGAATATTTTCAAACTCGCTACCTGCGTGTAACGAGCGAACAGGATGTTCCAATCGAGCTTGACGGCGAACTTGCTGGCACCTGCCCAGTCGATTTCCAAGTCCATGAAAAAGCACTTCGCGTCCTGGCGCCTCTCCCTTCGAGTTGCTCGGCGTCCCGAGCAATTTGCCGTTAAATAGGTAACATGAAACTGTGCTCTTCTCTGCAGCCGGATTTGACGCGCGGTCACTAGTCTTTTGCGCAAAACCGCGCGAGTTTTTACACGATGCAACGTTGCGCGCGCTGGATTCGAAGCAAAGCAACCTCATCGCTCAATCCTGCGCAGGTTCAGACCACTCTGATTCAGCTCGCCGAACAATGGCCGGCAAGCGCGCCGTCCTTGATCGAAGTGGTCGAACAATTTCCGCTGGGCGAAGCCGCGCTGCTGCATCTTCTGGCGGTCTCGAGCATCTGCGCGGCGCGGCTGACGCGGAATCCTGAAACGCTGCTGTGGCTTTCTCAGCCAGAAGTGTGCTTTGCTTCGCGCGGGCACGCCGAGATGCTCGCTGCATTACACTTTCTCGGTGGGGAGTCTGCGATCAACCAGGACTTCGCCCGACTGCGGTTTTGGAAGGGCCGGGAGATGACGCGCGTGGCCGCTAGGGAACTGGCCGCAGTCGCACCGCTAGAGGAGACCACCGGCGAGCTTTCACAGATCGCAGAGATCTGCATCCGTCGCGTGTTCGAATATTGGAACGGCGAACTTCGGCAACGCTACGGCTCGCCAAGAGCGGAGTTTGCCATTCTTGCGCTCGGAAAACTCGGCGGTGGCGAACTGAACCACAGTTCGGATGTTGATCTTCTTTTTCTCTACAGCGAGGAAGGCCAACTCACGCCGCACCTTTCGTATCACGAATTTTTTAATCGGCTTGGAAACAAGATTTTCGAGACTTTTTCGACGCCGCATCCGGCCGGCTCGATGTTTCGGGTGGACCTGCGATTGCGCCCGGAAGGGTCGGCAGGGCCCTTGGCGCGTTCGCTCGAGAGCATGGAAAACTATTACGCCGGCTTCGGCGAAACGTGGGAACGAATCGCGCTCATCAAGGCCCGTGGAATCGCTGGCAGCCGCGAACTGGCGTATGACTTCCTGAGACTACATCAGCCCTTCATTTACCCAAAAAGCGCAACTCGCGATTTGCTTGTGGAGATTGCGAATATCAAGCATCGGATCGAACGCGACATGGTTGGAACAGAAAAATTGCAACGTGACGTAAAACTGGGGCGCGGCGGCATCCGCGAGATCGAATTCATCGTGCAGACGTTGCAGCTTATCCATGGTACTCGTCATCCGTTCCTGCAGGAATCGAACATGCTGAAGGCGCTTTACGCGCTGCGACAACTCGATTTGCTGCCGCGCGAAGAAGTTTTGGCGCTGGACAACGCCTATCGATTTCTCCGCCGCGTCGAACACCGCGTACAAATCGAAGCGGAACAACAGACACACACTGTTCCAGTTGAGCCCGAATCATTGCTCCGCCTTGCACGCAGCCTTCGCTTTTCCTCCGCCAGCGATTTCACAGCAGCGTTGCAAAACCGGATGCGAATAGTCCGTCCCATTTTTCAAAGGATCATCTCTGAAACGTATACGGAACCCGCCAAAATCAGTCTGGAAATGTTTAGTGATCCACAGCGAGCAGAGAAAGCGCTGAGAGATCTCGAACGAGGTGCGGCGAGTTTTCACATTGCGCCACGTACTCGGCAGATATTTCAGAAGCTGCGTCCGACTTTGCTGGATTGGCTAGCGAAAGTTGCGGATCCCGATGCCACTTTGAACCAGTTCCTTCGATTCGTCGAAGCTTATGGTCTGCGCAGCTTGCTTTTCGAGCTGCTCGTGACGAACCCGAAGCTACTCGAGCTGCTTGTGAAGACTTTCGATTCCAGCCGGTTTGCCGGCGAGTTGTTGATTCGGCAGCCGCAACTGTTGGAAGATATTACCCGGGATCCGACATTTGATGAACCGCGATCTGTGGCAGAGAACCTGCGCCGGCTCGAGTCGTTAGGCGCGAATGCAAACAATCTCGATCCGATCCGCGCATACCGACAGCGGCAGTTGCTACGCATCATTCTACGCGAGATCGTGGGACTCGTTACGACGGCATCCGTCTTTACCGAACTCGCGGATCTGGCCGAAGCGTGTCTGGTCCATACAGCCAGGCTCCTCGGAAACGACCAAATAACCATCATCGCGCTAGGTAAATTTGGCGGAATCGAAATCAGTTACGCAGCTGACTTGGACGTCGTATTCGTCGGCGAGGCCAATCGCGCCGCGCAAAATCTCATTACTGCCATGGCCCAGTCCACCGCTGAGGGGAACATTTGGGCGCTCGACACGCGGCTGCGTCCCGAAGGGGAGAACGGCCCGCTGGTTTGTTCGGTTGAGACTTATCAGCGGTATTACGCGAATCGTGCCCAGCTATGGGAGATGCAGTCGCTTACTCGCGCGCGCCCGATAAGCGGGCCGCTGCAAGATGAGTTCATGAAAGTGGCACAATCTGCCTGGAGCCGCGCCAGCCAGGACGCCGAGTTTCTGGTCAAAATCGATGGCATGCTCGAACGCATTCGGAGCGAGCGAGGAAGCGGATCGGATTTTCTCGATCTAAAGACTGGACGGGGCGGAATTATTGAGGCGGAATTTCTCGTTCAAGCATCGCAAATGCGCGAAAGCATTTGGGAGCCGAAATGGCAGCACGCGGTGGATTTATTATGGAGACGCGGAGTCTTTACCGATGCCGAAGCTACGAAGCTCAAACAGTCGTACGGCTTCCTGCGCCGCTGCGAATCTGTATTGCGGCGTTATGACAACAAGCCTGTGTCCGCACTTCCGAGCGACCCGAATGAACAGCGGAAGCTCTCTATTCGTCTGGGCTATGACAGCTTCGAAGTTTTTCGTTGCGATTACATGGACGCGCGCGAGACGATTCACGCGAATTACCAACGGTATGTTGGCTCCACAAACCGCGGGTCCCGTTCAGTGCTTCAACCCTTCAATTTGAGCGAGGCTTAGCCCGGAATGTTCTTGAGCATCTCCGCGTTGGTCGGGAATTTTTTCACAAACATCAGCAGACGCTGAATGGCTTCCTCCGGTTTGTGTCCGGCGAGACCGCGCCTGATGAGATTGATTTTTTCCAGTTCCCACGGCTGCAAAAGCAGTTCCTCTCGGCGCGTTCCGGAGAGGAAGATGTCGATAGCTGGATAAATTCGCTGATCGCTGATTTTCCGGTCAAGCACCATTTCCATGTTCCCGGTGCCTTTGAATTCCTGAAAGATCAGCTCGTCCATGCGGCTGCCGGTTTCAATCAGCGCCGTGGCAACGATCGTTAGCGAACCTGCTTCCTCGGTATTCCGCGCGGCGGCGAAAATCTTTCGCGGAGTTTCCATCGCTCGCGCATCAATACCACCGCTCATGGTGCGACCGCCACCGCCCATCGCATTATTGAACGCGCGAGCCGTGCGCGTGATAGAATCGAGCAGGATGAACACGTGTTTGCCTGCTTCGACGAGCCGTTTGGCGCGTTCGATCGCGAGCTGCGAAATGCGCGTGTGACTCTTGATATCGGCATCATTGGAGCTGGCCATCAGTTCCGCCGTCGGATGCGACCGGCGAAAATCGGTCACTTCCTCCGGGCGTTCATCGACCAGAAGAATGATCAGGATCATCTCCGGATGATTCTTGGCGACCGCATCGGCGATGTGGTGCAACAGCGTCGTTTTGCCTGTGCGCGGTGGCGCGACAATCAGACCGCGCTGCCCCATTCCCAGCGGCGTCATCAAATCCATGATTCGCGTCGTGTACCGGTCGGGAACCGTCTCTAGCTTGATCCGCTTGTTCGGATTAATGGTAGTTAATTCTTCAAATGGACGGAGCCCCTGATATTTCGGTGGCTCCTCGCCATTAATCGTAACCAGCTTCGTGAGTTGGGGACCACGGCTTCCGCGCCGGATCTCGCCGTTGATCCACATGCCGTCGCGCAAAGCAAAGCGGCGTACAATCTCAGGAGTGACAAAGATGTCTTGCGGCGTCTGCACAAAGTTGCGTTTTGGATCGCGCAGAAAGCCGAACCCCTTCCCGGAAATTTCAATAATGCCCTCACCAAACTCCGGTTCGGTCTGAACCGGTTCACTCGTTTGGCTGACGCCTTCAGATGTTTCGGGTCGACCTGAGGCTGCGGGATCGAGAGTCTCGACGGCGACATCTGCGCCGGACTTATCCGCATTTGTGGAAGAAGAGTTTGGGGACTCTTCGGAATTATCGCGCCTGAAGCGATCGCCGCGGTAACGCCTTCGCGAGAAACGACGGCGCGGGCGTTGATGGCGTTGCTCCGGTGACGCGGACTCAGTTTCAAGCCGCGCAGGCTGGTTTTCGTTTTCTTCGTTCATAAGCTAAGATTCTTGGCTGCGGTAAAGGGGGGCAGCGCCCTAACAAGATTTCCTGTAAGCAGTAAGTTCTTCAGACCGGCAACCCGGCCAGCAATTCGTCTGGAATGTCTAGATTTGAATAGACGTTTTGCACGTCATCGTCTTCTTCAAGCGCATCACACAAGCGGAGCACCTGGCGCGCCACGGTCTCGTCCCTGACCGCCACTGTAGTATCGGGAATAAACGTAAACCTTTGCCCATCGGTACTGACCCCTGCGTTCTTGAGCGCTTCAGCTACGGCGTAGAGCTGATCGTGGGAAGTGAGAATAACATATTGATCCTCCTCGGTTGTCAACTCCTCCGCGCCAGCATCGAGCGCGATCTCCAGGAGCCGATCTTCGTCAACGCCTGGCCGCGGAACCGTGATTTGGCCCTTCCTGTGGAACATGTATGAGACGCTGCCACTCGAAGCGAGGTTGCCGTTGTTCTGGGCAAAAATTCTTCGGATCTCGGCGCCGGTGCGGTTTCTGTTGTCGGTCGCAGTTTCAACGATGATCGCCACGCCGCCGGGTGCGTAACCTTCGTAAGTGATCTCGTCGAGCTGCTCGCCGTCTCTGCCCTCGCCCGTGCCGCGTTTGATTGCGCGCTCGATATTGTCATTGGGCATGCTCTGCGCTCGGGCAGCCAGAATGGCGCTACGCAGCCGCGGATTGCCGTTCGGATCGCCGCCGCCGGTTTTGGCCGCGATCGTGATCTCTTTTGACAACTTGCTGAAGATCTTGCCGCGTTTCGCGTCGATCGCGCCTTTAAAGCGCTTGACCTTCGACCATTTACTGTGTCCCGCCATAGGTGTGCGGAGTTATTTTAGACCTGAAAACTTGCGAACAGTGTCACCTCGCAAGAGAAACGACCGGCGAGGGAGAAATTTACCGCGGGTGATTAATCGCACGAAAATTTCTTTCGTCAATCGTTTGGCGTCACAGACAGCACAGCTGACAGCCAGAATCCGGGAGACTATTTTACTTCCAAGCTTCTCGTTAGTATTTCATTCTTTACCCGTATGAGAGTTCTACTTGCTGGCATTCTGGGTGGAATCGTGATGTTTATTTGGACATCGATTTCGCATATGGCGCTTCCGCTCGGCGAAGCCGGGATAAGTGAGATTCCGAATGAATCAGCGGTGCTCGGCGCGATGCAGACCAATATCGGCGACAATACCGGTCTTTATATTTTTCCTGGCCTCGGTGTCGGCAATAACGCCAGCCGACAGGAAAAGAGCGAAGCCATGAAGCACATGCCCGAAAAAATCGCGGTGAATCCTTCGGGAATTCTCATGTATCATGCCCCCGGTCGCCTATTCGCGCTTGGCAGATCGCTTGGAATCGAATTCGGCACCGAACTGCTTGAATCAATTCTGGTGGTATTCCTTTTGGCCCGCGCGCGCATTGGCAGCTTTCCCGGCCGCGTCGGTTTCGTCCTTGTCGCTGGAATTCTCAGCGCAATAGCAACCAATGTTTGGTACTGGAACTGGTACGGCTTCCCCGGTGTGTACACCGCAAGCTATATCTTCATCCAGATTGTAGGATTCTTTCTAGTGGGAATTGTTGCCGGAATCGTTTTGCGAAAGCGCAGCAGCGCAGTTTGAAATCATCGCTGATCAGTGCGGCGATGATTGGAATGAAGTTCACGCACCGTCAATGCTGGCCGGCCATTCACGGGCGCGTAAATAGCCTCTGCCTTGCCGTCACTACGTGTAAAACGCCGAACTCCGCGAGTATTATCCGATATCCATTCGGCGCGCGCAGCGTTTGCTTTCAGGAATGTCATAATTTCCTTCTCAGAAAGCTCGGTCTCTTTCACATGCGAATAGCTTTCGGAAATACTCCGGTCATTGGCAAACGTGACCAGATAGAGATATCTATCTTTTCCGTACATGACACTCACAGTTTCGTCTTCGCGCAGGCGTCGCTGAATGACTGTGCCGTATGAATCTTCAATCTTATCGCCGCTGTCGCCGAGGTTTGCCCACGCCGAACTCGCAGCCGCGAAGACCGCAACCATCAGGATCATCGCCTCTTTCATATGTGTGATTCCGGCAATTTGCAGGCATCACGAATTCGGACTGCCGTCTCTGAATCGTGATTTGTTAACTGTTCCTCTTTTTGCAAAATAGACAAAGGCGAGGTTAGCCACGAATCAATTCCGCACCTGCGTATGGCGAAGAAAAGCAAAACTCGAAATCGAGCCGTGCAGATCGAGGTTCGCCAGTCTAGTGTCCACGGTCGGGGCGTTTACGCCATGCAATTCATTCCCGACGGCAAGTGCATTATCGAATATACGGGCGAGCGCGTCTCTTGGGAAGACGCCCCTGACGACGATAGCGATCCCCATACTTTCAACTTCGGCTTGGACAACGGCGAGGTCATCAACCCAGAGATTGGCGGTAACGATGCACGCTGGATAAATCACTCATGCAACCCGAATTGCGAAGCCGTCGAGGAAGATGATCGGATCTTCATTTATGCGATTCGCGACATCCAATCCGGCGAGGAACTCCTTTATGATTACCAGTTGGAGATCGACGAACCGGTCACTGAGGCATCCAAAAAGAAATTCGGCTGCCTCTGTAACGCATCAAATTGCCGCGGCACGATGCTTGGGCTGTAGAAAGCGAAGAGGAGTTCCTGCTGCCAGTTCTCCGTCATAGTCAAAACCTATCCCGCCTAGACGCATAAAGTCTTTCAATCCGTGACCTGGTTGTGGCCGGTTGAATACATGGAAACCAAAATGCCAATAGGACAGCGTATTTCACGCTTCCTCGAGGAACGATATGTCCATAGGACGCGACCTCACTACTTACCTGAGTTCGCCGTCTTTGGAATCATCCTGATCCTCGCCGTCTGGCCAATGTTATCGATGGTAGCGACGGCGTTGGAGACGATGAGATAACGCTAGCTTTTCGCGTGGTCGGCAATCGACGAATCTTCGCCTGCCAAAACGGCTGCGGCTTCTTGATGAAACGCTGCCGCCGCTTTGCTCTGGAACCGTAGCGGATTATAAAGAAAGTTGAGTTCCCGCTCGGGCACCGGCGCAGCAAACGGCAGACTGATGCATCCAGGCGTGGCTTGATGCTTCACCATCATTTGCGGCACGATTGAGACGCCGATCCCGGCGGCCACCATGCGCGCGATCGTGGTAAGCTGACTGCCGGCCAGCGCAATCTCCGGTCGTAGACGACGTGTCTCCAGTAGGTGATGGATTTGTTGGGACAGGCAATGCATCTCGTGGAGCAGCAGAAACCGCTGCGATTTGAGATCGTCCAGTTCGACCAGAGTCTGTGTTGCGAGAGGATCTGTCTCCGGGACTAGCGCGAGCAATTGCTCGCTACCTAAAGATTGCCTTCGCAGAGTGGGACTCGGCACGCATGAGGACGCCAATGCGACATCCAGTTCACCGGCGTCGATGCGTCGAGTGATGCCGTCCGTTACGTCCTCAACAAGCTCCAAAGTCACTTCGGGATAATCTTTTTGGAATTTCACCACCAATTCCGGAAGGACGTATGGCGCGATCGTAGGAATCGCCCCAACGGCCAGCTTGCCGGTAACCGCCTCTTTGAGGTCATCGACGCTTCGACGGGCATCTCCGATCGATGCCAAAATCTGCCGGGCGTAGTCGATGAAACATCGGCCAGCTTCGGTCAGGACGACGGATCTCGGCAGACGATCGAATAATGGTTGGCCGATTTCTGCTTCCAGCTTTCGAATTTGCTGGCTCAATGAGGGTTGAGCTACTCGTACCTTCGCGGCCGCACGCGAAAAGTTACCCTCGTCCGCCACCGCGACAAAATAACGCAACTGGTGAATCTCCATAAATTTCCACCTGATAAGACGCTCAAAGTAGCGCCAGAGTCGATATTTTAAAACTCACTGAATTGCTTCGCTCGAGATCTGAACTCGCGCATTGCAGCCGCCGTAATCCGATCTGCAGAACAACATCTCAAGAGGTGTTAGAGGTAAAAAACAAGCATCCAGCCAGTTGGCTCGCTTACATCGCGTTAGTGGCGATTTGGACGCCAGCACAATCGCAGCCTACAATGCAGCAAACTTACGTGCTGCCGGCCGGTTTTACCAATCTCCCAACTGCGCCGTGCCCATCGGACCAAAGCCATCGAACTGCTCAACTTCAATGTGATGAGGTCCGGCGCCCTCGTATGTCATTGTCGGTGCTGGATTCATCAGCTGTTGACCCGGTTGGCTTTGCTGAGTCGCTGGCGGGACACCCTTCTGCGCTGCAAGCGCGCTCTTGTAGGCGTCGAATTGCTTTTGTTTCCCAACGTAGATTTTATCTTTCGTCGCAGTCGGAAACACGTAATACAATTTGCCGTTGTATTTCACAGCGGTGACCCTGTATTGGGCGAGACTATTGATCGCTTGTTGCTGTTTGGGCGTCGTAACCGTGATTACCTTGAATCCAGACTGTGCGAGCAAGAACTCCTTCTTGGACGCGATAAGCTCTGCCTGGTTGGTGGACACGGTTTGACATCCAGCGATTAACGCCAGGATCAGCATGGCCGCGGTGATTTTTGTCACTGTCATTAGCTGTTTCATATATCTTGGGTAGCTCTTTACTTCCGTGGTTGGCTCGAAGGAAGCTAAATCTCAGCTATTGGTTTATCATCAATGCAGGCTGCCGCTCTCGCTGCCAAACGTCCCCGCCGCCCCATCGCTGGAAGTCTTGGAACCGTTGGCTTTCTTCGCCTCCGCGCCAACGATTCTGCGCCTGGCGATTCCAATCCTGTTCTTGGAAGCCACCACCGGAGCGATTTCGACTCGCGCGGTACGATCTGCGTATTGCACCAAAGTCCTATAGAAATTTCAAAGCTAATTTTGGTAATTCTATCCTCGTTTCGCAAGAAACATTGGTTTATTACTCGATCAAATGCGAGGTCGTGATTCAATTTGCTACCGCCTCGTGTATGTGGTGGCGGTTGTGATTTTCTTGGGATCCTGCGCCCCATACGGGCCGTATCACGCGAACACTTCAAGTGAACCGCTCAATTCAGTGCGAGGCCCAAGCGACGGGCGCTACAAATTCGCTTTCATCGAATTTGGAGATCAAGGCTCGGCCTTGGATACATCGCAACGAGCGGTTGCCCTCAACGTGATTCGCCAGGCGCAACGGCCTCTTCTCTTTGTTTACATTCACGGCTGGATGAATGACGCCAATTCTGGTGACGTTTGTCGATTTGAACACTTTATCGATATGATCTCGCGTCTTCCCGAGGTGACCCAGGGAAAGATTAATGTGATCGGTGTTTACATCGCGTGGCGCGGCAAAGACCTTAGCGTGCCAGGCTTGGATCTGCTCACTTTTTGGAACCGCAAGTTGACTGGCGGGTCAGTGGCGGCGCAAAACAGCTGCCTGGCTACCATTAACGAATTGGCACTGGCTGCGCGAGAGCCGGGGAAGCAGGTCCACCATTGCGTACTGATGGGCCACTCCTTTGGCGGATTAGTTTTGAGCAACACTATTTCTCACTCCATCCTCGATGCCAGCAGCACCGGCGCGCGGAACGCGAGTCCGTGGGACATGGCGGTAGCGTTCAACCCTGCGGATGATTCCATCGGCACTCGCCAGTTGTTATCCGAATTAGATTATCTTTATCAGTATGACCCGACCCGTGGCGCTTATGTAGGCAGGAGCCCTGGGGCTGAAGAGGGTGCTGTGACGAGCGAGAACCGCCCCCTTCTTATCGTTCTGCAATCGGAGAACGATCAAGCGACGGGGAAATTTTTTCCAATAGGCCAGAGTCTGGCCAACACCGTAAATCTTCATTACCACTGGGACCAGGTTCCAGTGCCTGGCGGCAACGGACAAAAAGTATCGGAGGGAGAATTTCAGACCCACACGCCCGGGAACGATAAGTATCTGGTAAATTTTCATGTCGTTCCATTAGGCGGAGCTACGCAGCCGTCTGATCTAAAGACATATGAGAACCGGGCTTTCGAAGCCAATGTTCGGCAAAACGTGCGCGGCCGAACCTTTCTCACCAGCGAAAAGAATAATGGCCACGAAAAACAATTCTGTCGCGGTCCAGATTACAACCCGGATGAGACGCGTCCTCCAACAGGAAACGAAGACTGGCGCCGCTGGGAGTTTGTCTACACTGGCAATGCACGTGTGCCGTGTTGGATCGTGCGCGTACCGAAGGAAATCATTTGGGGACACGGCGGACTGTGGAGTGATAACTCGGTAGCGATGTTCGGCGCTCTGTACCGTATGCATTTTCCCTTGAATGCCGAAGGTCAACCTGCCCCTTCCCAGCCAGTTCGTCTTCCCAAGACCCCAGACACTCTGAAACTGAACCAGGACAAACTGCGCTGAAGCCGCACGACACGTGTCAGCGCCGGTCTTTGCGGATGAAGAATTCTCAGTGAGCGGCAGTTGTATGAGCAAGCATTTGCAGTATCCCGACACTTAGGCCATTCCAGAAGATTTGAACGCCGATGGCTAGAAGGATGAATGCGGAAAGCCGCGTCAGAACGCTGGTGCCAGATTTGCCGAGCAACCCCACCAGTCGGGCCGCGTTGCCGTAGCAAACCACGACCAGCAGGCAGACGAGAAGCATGCCCGCTGTCGCAGCGATAAAGTGGCGAGGATACCCGTGTTCAAATCCCGGGCCGGCTTGATATCGCAAGTGGGCACCGAGCGTGATTGCGATGGAGATGCCACCTGGCCCGACCGTGAGCGGGAGAGTCAACGGAAAGAAGGCATGCTGAAGAGCATCCTCGAGTGTTTCGGGGACTTGCTTTGAGGAAGAATCATCATCTGGTTGATTGAGGAGATTCCAGCCGGTAGCGGCCACGACCAAGCCGCCTGCCATCTGAACCACAAAAAGAGAGATGCCGAAGAAGGCGAGAATTTCACTGCCGAAAAGCGCCGAAACAACTAGAATTACAAACCCGTAGGCCGCGATCTTGCGGGCCAATACTTTTTGAGCGGACTGCGGATAGTTCCGGGTGAGGCCGAAAAAAATCGGAGCACAGCCGACCGGATTTACAATCGGGAACAGCGCTGCAAACGAGACGCCCAGGGTCTTGATGAAGTCGACGGCGCTGAGTTCCATTCGATCTATTGCGAAATGAAGAATTCCTCCTCCTTCGGAGAATCCCCACTCATGTGTTCTTTGGGATTACGCTGATCTTGTCGTCATTCTCCAGGAAGGCGGCGTGCACTTCATCGATTTCGTCGCAGCCCGCTTCTCTTAATGCTGTCATCAACTCGTGGTGGGTCAGCGCACAGGTTAGGACTAGACATCGGAAGACGAATCATTGGATTTTGGTGCTGAATAAAGTGAGACCAGGCGCGCGATGAGGACCGCCACATAGAGCATGCCAGTCATCGCTTCCATGGCCGCAAGCCAGCGCGCAATTCTGGAAACGGGCGTGATGTCACCGTAGCCGACAGTGCTAAGTGTAATGAAGCTGAAGTAGAAGCCATTGAACCCGTTCATTGAGTGGTCCCCAGCCTTCGTGTTGAAAGAGAAGGCTCCTCCTGGCGTCAATCGGTCCACAAGCCAGTAGGCTAACGTCCACATCAAACCGAGCATCAGATAAGCCGAAATGCTCGCGCAGAGCACCTCGAGGGTCACCGAAGGCGCACGAAGAACGAAGCGCAGCAGATTCCCGACGACAAAAGCAATCAAGATGAGGCCGCCAACGAGAAAGACGCGAGGCGAAACCAGGTCGGGCCGTAACAGATTTATCCACCTGCCGGCGATCCCTGGAATCGCTAGCATGATCGCGATGACCAGGACGCGTTTGCGGTCTGCGACGGCAAGAACGGCAGCAAGCAGGACCAGCGAAAACAAAAACGATAGAATAAGAGGGCCACCTTCAATTTCTTCGACAAAAGGGGCACAGATGAAGAAGAGAACAAGAACTATCAGAAGTTGCACCGTGGAGAAGCGCCGGAATCGTAGCCGGTTCGCTACTTTTTTCAGTGACTCTGTCGCTCGCGCGGGTCCTTTATGAGTCGCGACCATCTTACCATTCTCGCGCTTACCTAACGAATGCTGGGCCATATCGTCATTAAGGTTAAAGTCACTTTATCAAACAAGTCTTCCCGACCGGCGCCGAACACACCTTTCGGGCGGAGAGCGGCGGCGCGAGCAAGACAAGAGACCGCGCGCGTCATCTTCTCGCGTTACTGGAACAGGACGCCCTTAATAAGCTTCGGAAGGACAGGAGTAATCGAGACCTGCACGTTCCACTCCTGCCCGGAGATCCGGGGATGCACCGGCATGTACTGCACTGCAAGCTGAAGCTTCACTGGCAACCGCCCAAATTTCACCACCTTGCTCAGGCCGAGCCCGACGGGGACCGTCCAGACATCCTCAGATGGCGCGTTCCAGTTAGCCAGGATATTGCCCGAGTACCCAAGGCTCCAGCCCTCACCAAAGAAGAGCGTCGCAATGGGCTGCAGGTTCATCTGGTTCGTGTCCTGCCGGAAGTGCTCGCCGCCGATAGACCACCATTGTTGTGGAAACACGCCGATGAAGAACTGCTTCGTGAGGTAGCCTACCACCACAGTGGGTCCAAGCTGCCATTTGCCCTGGCCCGTGAACACCGAGGTCGCAGTCGGGAAGATGGCGGTAGGCCCAGCTCCGAGAATCCAGTTGCCCGAGTGCGCAGGCGACAGCAACTCCACCAGAGCCAGATCGCCCAGCCCGGCGTCCCGCGCGAATTCGCCGGGGGACGTCTCGTGCGGGACGATGTTGTAGAAGGGCATCACTGGCCGCGTGATCAGGTTCCAGTCTTTGGTCAGGCTCACTGGCATTACAGGCTGAAAGTTCCAGTTATTGTTCCACTGGCCGTTGTTCAGCTCGAAGTTGTTGAACTGGTTCGCGATGGACCAGAGGCTGCTCACCGGGTTGGTGAGCTGCCGGTTCAGCTCGCTCGCCGATGGTTCCGCAGCTGAGGATTCGGTAACCGCATCCAAACTAAGATTCTCACTTGTCTGAAACTGCAAGCTGATCCGAGCGTTCTGAAAAGGCTCGCCAGTTGCATTGCCGTTTGTACGGTCGTCGAATGGCTCCGCCGCACGGACAGTGGGGCGAACCGAGAGAACTCCCAATGTGAGAACGGCGACTCCTAAAACGATTTGAGTCCGCTTCATATTGACCGCCCCCTCTTTTCGCTGCTTCTCAAGCAGCGAGGGGCAGCAGCCGTCAGGCCGCTGCCCTTTACGTTATGTATAACAGTTGCTTACCAATCTCCCATGGCGTTCACGCCCATTGGACCAAACCCACCGAACTGCTGAACTTCGATGTGGTTGGGTCCGGCGCCCTCTAGCGTGGGTTCGAGAGACTGTCCTGCCATCTGCGCCTGACCTTGCTGAGCCGCCGTCTGGCTGGCTGGATGGCTGGCATACGCCGTCGCGAGCGCGTGTTTATAGGCGTTGAATTGCGTTTGGTGTCCGTAATAGATCTTGTCTTTAGTCCCAGTCGGAAACACATAGAACAATTTTCCCTTGTATTTCACGGCTGTGACCCTGCCCACAGTGAGTTGACTCACTGCTTGCTGCTGCGTAGGGGTCGTGACTGTTATAGTCCTAAAACCTGATTGTGCGAGCAAGGCCTCTTTCTGGGCGATAACATCGCCTGTACCGGTGGTCTGACACGCGGATAATAGGGCCAGGACCGCGCCGATACTGGCCATACTTGTTAGTGTTAATACTTTTTTCATGTGTTTTCCTTTAGCTGTTTTGTTTATGATCTGCGTTATAGAAATAATAAGTGTAAATTCCAAGCATTATTTTCATCGTCGGCCCCTGAATCCACCGCCACCACCGCCAAAGCGCCCAAAGCCTCCGCCGCCAAACCCACCGCCACCACCGAATCGGTCGCCGCCGAATCCTCCACCGCCACCGAAGCGATCAAAGCCGCCGCCCTGAAAGCCTTGGAAACGCTGGCTCGCTTGATCGCCACGCGACCGGTTCTGAGCCTCGCGGTCCAAATCACCAGAGCCGCCTCCATCGCCGGACCGATCGAAACCGCTTCCCCCTGAACGGTCGGCGCTGCTCCCACTGGCCGTTCGATCAACGCTACTTGCCGTCGACGACCGCTGCTGATAACTCTCGCTCCCTGTCCGTTGCTGGTTATTTTCCGCCCCTTGCCAGTTCGGCTGAGGTTTATTTACAGAGTTCCAGCTTCCATTATCGTACTTTTGCCAGCCATTACCTGTGTTTTTGTAAACATTACCATCGTGTCCCGCGTACATATTTCCGCTGGCAGTTTTGCCAGCCGCAGTGTTACCCCAGGCGGTGCTTGCGCCTGCGGCCTTCCCACCCTGCGACCCTGAAATCCCGGCTACGGTTCCGTTTGCCGTTGAGTAATGACCCATGGTAGCGCTCTGGTTTCCTCGCGACACATAGGAGCTGCCCCATTGAGCGTTCGGGCTCGATCCTTGTCGCGTCTGAGCGTAAGTCCCAGTGTACGGGTTATAAGCCTGGGCTGCGCTTCTGCTCCCATAAGGCGTCGAGACCGAAGCGCCTCGGGCATAAGTGCCGGTGTAAGGATTGTAACCGGCTCCGCGCGTTGCCGATCCGTAAGGACCATAGGCTGTCTGTTTCCAGCCATAAGCTCCCGTGGCGGAGTCATAGTACGGTGCTGGATAATGATAACCGTAGCCCCCGTAATAAGCGCCACAGTATGTTCCCGGGTAGGGATAATAGAAGCCGCCATAACAATATGGCGGCCACCAATAGCCACTCCCATCGGCAAGAATTGCTCCCGCGGCGGCGCCCAGGATGAACGTGCCCAAATATCCCGCTGTATAGTTCGCAGTAACGGTGCCGTCGGGATTCGCGGTCTGGGTTACATAAGTCACGTTGTAAACAGGAGAACTAGGAGGAATCGTGTAGATTTCCTGCGGAACTGAGGTGCACGTAGTCCATGGACCCATTGCATTAGGGGACATGAACCACACGCCCTGGAGGCAAAGGTAATAGACATCTCCAACTTTGATTACTTTATCGGCAGTGTTCGCAGCATACTCCATCGATGTTCCCTTAATCGGCTCAAACTTTGGATCGCCGGCATACTCAACCTTAACCTTGGCCGCTGCTTCCTTTTGGTTGACCGTTATCGCTGTCGGAACCTGCGCCAGCAAAACCGCGTCTTTCGCTTCCTCGGTTCCTGGAACTGTGGCGAGTATTGCCGAAGCTGGACTACTCAGCGGAATTTTGGAGAAATCAGGAGGGAGATCCGGCGTCGCATAAGTCCAGGAGCCTTGTTGTAAATCAGTCGTCCGAAACCAGCGGCCCGCAGTCAAATAGTAGAATTGCTGCGCCGGCGTATAGACGAACACGACGCTGTTTGTGTTGGTCGCGTATTGAAGCTGAGTGTCCGGAATTTTGGCGTAAACAGGCTGACCATCAAAGAGAATGATTTCGGCCGGCTTATCGCTATAGAAGACATCTGGCGTGACTCCTCCCGATTTAGCGGATGGCGGGATAAATTTTTTGAGCGCGCTCCATTGTTTGTCCTGCGGCACCTTGGACATCTCCGGCGGCAACTTCTTCGTGGCCGACCATTGACCTTCAAGGCTACTGGCCGTCAACCACTGCTGACCAACCGCAAGGTAGTAAGTGGAATTTCCAGAGTCGAAGAACAATGGCCACTGCGTGTTGACGACGAACTTCAGGTTCGTGTTCGGAACTTCAGAAAGAGCAGGCTCACCATTCACGCTCAACAAGATCGACGGCCGGTAACCCACGAAAATCTTCGGCGGGTCGTTGTTCAATTGCGCGCCGGCCGGTGCCTCCTTCTTTGGCGTGGACGCGATCAGAGAATGCAAAGAGATTGAGAAGGTTGATGGAACAAATGTTTTGAACGTTTGATCCATCTTTTCCTTGGTAGCGTTGTCGAGTGAGGGAAAATAGGTGCCCGTAATCTCCGGATTTGTGATGGTCACAAGCTTGGAGACGTTGTCGATGTTCGTAGTCCCCTTCATTTCCACAACGCCCACCACTATCTTGCCACCCTTGGGCGTAAGCGAAATAGCCATTCGCCAGGTTAGATCCTGGAAGTTTTTCCAATCATCGATCTGGGGTTGATAAATGATGAGGCGGGTCCCGTTGCTGTATTTTTCACGCGGCCAGCTCGAAGCGCTTGATTGGGCGAATCCGGTTTGGGCGACGGTTCCTTCAACGGGCGACGCTAGAAGTACCGCGACAAGGAGGACAGTCTGGAATAGCGAACTGCGAAGCAATTTCATAGGCGAAGGTTCGATGGGCCCAATCATGGCGCATCGCGCGCTCGGTTGGCAATAGGACTTTAGGGCAATATGCATAGCGGAAATCTTTTTGAATCCAGCACGCTCATTTGTTCTCAAAAGGAAAGATTACTTTCCAATCGTTCTTGAATGTGAACAGGAGCCAACGGAGGAAACAGAGAAGCAATTCTACGTCGATCTTCGTTTCCTCCCGTTAAATCTAGTCTTTTCATTGGTTCGCTCCAGACAAAATGAGGCGACTAATACCGTCGGTTACTTTCATTTCGTGGAAATTAATGAGCAGCCCGACCGGAACGCTGTGCAACTTCATGTAGCTCAGCAATTGCGCCTTGTGAATAGGGAGAATCTTCTCCACAGCTTTGGCCTCTACCAGCACGCAGCCTTCGACCAACAGATCGAAACGAAGCGGCTCCTCACGCGTGAAGCCTTTGTACTCTACGACAACCACCTTTTGGCTTACACAGTTCACACCGCGCAGCCCAAGTTCCTTCGTCAGACACCACTCATAGATGGACTCGATCAAACCAGGACCTTTATCGCGATGCACCTCGATGGCCGAGGCGATTATCGTCTCCGTCAACGCTGACGCCTTTTCAAACAACGGGTGCATGCAGTGTTCAACAGGAGCAACGGAGATTTCAAACCTATTTTCTCTGTTGTCTCCGTTTCCTCTTGTTCAATTCCTTTCACTGCTCGAATGCAAAAATCACCTTCCAATCATTCTTCATGCTGATGACAATCCAGCCGTTCTTCTTCGCCTCGTCATAGAGCGCCTGCGTGAACGTGCCGACTTTCGTGTCGGGCAACCCATGAGCGGGACCGTAGGCATACTCTCGCTCTGCATCGTCGTGCAACACAAGCAGCGAAAGCCGCGCACCGTCACCGGCTTTAGTGTATTCGAGCATCTGCTGGTCACCGGTCGAGTTGCCGATACGCAGTGGAAGGTCGGCGACCAATCATCAGATGGATACCCTCGGCCTTGCCGGCGTTGTTATCGTTCAAAAGCAATTTCGGTTCTTTGGTCAGGAACGGTTTGCCGTCTCTTGTCATAACCATACTTCGTCCCGCCTGCACTGCCAACAACTTGTTCGGGCGGAATTCCGTACGCTTGCTCGGCATACACGCGCACGAAATCCTGTCCGCCGCCGGTCACGATGTAGGTCTTGTAGCCATTGGCGCGAAGATATTTCAGCACCTCCTGCATGGGTTGGTAGGTCAGGTCGGTGTAAGGCTTCTTCCAACGCGGGTCTTTGGCTTCCGCGAGCCATTTCTTCGCCTCGGCCTGGAAGGTCTCGACCGACATGCCGGTGGAGCGTGGCGGCGAGCGATCTTCACGAGGTCGTGCATGTTGAGCTTTTCCATCGCCGCGCGATCGCCGTGAAGCAGTTCCAGGACGGTGTTGAACGGCGCGACGTTCGCCAGTTCGGGCTTCGCCTTGACCAGGGCCGGAACCTTCTCCAGGCAATACATCACCTGCGTATAGATCGGATGCTCGACCCACAGCGTGCCGTCCTGATCGAACGTGGCAATGCGCTCCTCGGGCGGTACGAACTGAGGACTGCCCTGGGTTGTAGTCGCCTTGACGAATTCAAGGATGGCTTGCTTGGTCGGGCCGTCGTTCCACGAAGCAAGTGGATCGTCTGCCCGAGCAAGACTCGAACTCAGTACCGTCAACGTGACGGCAACGACTAGTGATTTGACGATTGCAGGTTTCATGTCGTTCTCATTGCGTTTACCTCTCATCGTCTCAGAGCGAGGCATTCATTCCCGCCCGGACGTTTTCTTAAAAATTCACGCCCCCTTGGACAAAAGGCCCACTCAAGTCAGTCTTATTGGTAAAGCCGGCAGAAACAAAGTCGGTTCGCAGCCAGCGCCAGCCGGCCTGCAGCCAGAACCACCTGCTGACTTGAAATTCGAGGCCGCCCTGAAGCTGATAGGCCCAATCCTCGCTTGATATTGGCGTTTTCACGAGTGTGCGTCCCTGGCGATGTATCTCAAAAGCCGAGTCGGAATTGGCATCGAACCCACCTACGTCGCCTTCGGCATAAAGAGATGTCGCCTTGAAGATCTTCACTTTTCCACGGGCACCGATCACGGGATCGACCCAATCGATCGAGCCTTCTGCATCCAATTTTTTTGGAAGTCCGAGCAGCTCGCGAAGAATGGGAATCCGTGCGTCGCCGTTATCGAAAATGTTCAGGTTAATGCCTTCATAATTGTAACGCGCGCCCGCAAACAAAGAGACAGCTGCCTTATCGCAATTAATTATTCGGTAACCAAGGAAGCCTTCGGCGAATCCGTCTTTAAGATGAAGATTCGCATTGGTAAAAAGTAACCCCGGCAGAGTCGCAGAAGCGCCTACCTCCATGTACTGGCCGTCTCCGAAAAGCTCCCATCGCTGATAGCGAAGGTCGGCGCTGAGCACAATGGGCACGTGCGTCAGATGGTTGAAAAGCTGGCTGAAGGAAACGTCTGAAGAGTCGCTCACTCCAAGAACTCCACTTTCGCCGGATAAACCGGCCAACCACCCGGGGGCGCCGATCCGGATTTCCCACGGCGGTGGAGTTTCGCACCAGCTCTTTTTCACCGGCACAACTTCTTTGGAATAATCTTTTCCGTCGGTAGCAAGCGGGTCCGGGCCCCCAAAAAGAATCGTGGAACTGCTAAGGAGAATCGCCGCCAGAAGGAGACATACGGATTTGTCAGCCGCCCAATTATTCATTGGTCTTCTTTTTACTTACTCAGCGCCCCCTTGAGCAAACTCTTTCTTTCTTAAATTAATTCTCGCTCAAAATGTCGGCAGCGGCGTTGGCCCGAAGAATATCCGCAGAGCTTTTTCGTTGCCGATTATCCGGACCAATTCATGCATCGTGCAATACATGGCAATGAGGATGCGGTGGTAACGGGGTCGCCTTTCTTGTCGCGGCTGGTGAGTGCCAGCGCGCAAGGGAATGCGGACAGCGAGGACGGTTCTTGTTTTCATGGTTGTTTTAGTGTGGCTGGTCCGTTCAGGGGTTCAATGGCTCGATGCTTTCCGCCCCCTTCATCGAAATCTTGGTGATATCCTTCGCGTCGAGGTCCATTTTCATCAGGTCCGCCATTCGGATCTGGCTGTTGTCGTAAGTGCGGAAATAGAACCGCTTCGCCTTGAGATCGCTTGCGCTCGTCCAGATCGTATAGTCGGCAAGGACGTTTCCGTGCTCGTCCTTCTCGTGTTCGCGGGCTGCGCCTTTTGGAATATCGAATTGGTTCAGCACGTGGAACGCCTCCAAGACCGCATCATCCCCTGTCTTTGGCTTAAAGACCGACTGGCTGAACGCGACGGCGCGAACGAAGCGCGATGGCGGCGTGAAGTCGCCCGGTAACCCTAGCATACCTGAGCCCTGGCCGGTTGGCAGGAGTTTGACAGATCCCAGTTGCACCGGAGGAGCGTTGCTCATCGAGAAATTCAGATAGTTGCGCAGGTTGGTCATGTGCCAATCGAACGTCGGCGAGTTAGTGATCACACCCAGTGGGTTATCATGGACGTTGAGCTTGCCGCCGACATACTCGATCACGATGCTTTTGCCGGAAGCGTCATGCACGATGTAATGCGCCTCGGGAGCGAAGCCCCATCCGCCGAACACGACGGCAGGGACGACGATGTTGCCGATGTTGGCCTTCACTTCCTCGACGCTGGCGAAGTTCTCCAATATCCACGATCCCACTTCCCACTGCGCAATGGTCTTGCCCGCATCGGCTGCGGTGTAGGTCATGTATCCGGCCGAGGTGGGGAAGTAGAACGTCCCGGCAGCCAGGCCTTTTTCATTTAGCCCGTCGAATAGGACCGGCAGCCCCACACCATTAGCCCCGACGCTGGCGTATTTCGCCTTCCACTTGAGTCCTTCCTTTCCGTCGGGCGTGGTTCCGGTCCGCGCATAGCCGCGTGGAACCATGATCACGTCGGAGTGAATATCGATGGCAAATTCCATCGTTCGCGCGTGGACGACCGTGCCATCTTCGGCAATGAGTCGGATTCCGGTGCAGGCATGCGCGGTATTGACCAGCAGCGAGCCGATGGCAGCGGCGGTAATAAGTGTTTTTCTGATTTGGTTTTTCATTTGGTGGTCTTTTCTGTATTCTCGCTAGTTAGGTAGTTATTAAAAGAAGTTCGCATGGTTTGCCTTGGGGGCGTTGCTGTTTCTCCAAGCGCGCACGGCTTGGCTTGGCGTTGAGAAGGTGAGCGCGACCGTCAACGTATGGTCCTGATTTGAATTAACAAAAAAAAGCGCAGGCCGAGTTTTTGCTCATGCCCGCGCTTGCTATGAAAACGAATCTGTCCTGAGTGCGATACTGGTTAATGCCCCTGATTTGTGTCAATGCTTATTTCCGACTTCTGCCGTCTTTTTGCTCGCAATCGCTATTTTAACGGCACTGTAGGGCGAATCTACGGGCGGGATTTTTAGGACCACGGTTGTTTTGTTCTGATTTGCCGTCTCAGTGGGTCCAGGCATAGGCAAATGTCGCTTTCGGATGACCGGCCAAGGAAAATATCTCAACAATGCCGCTCCAGGCAGTTTTGCCCTCAAACATCTCTTCGACTTTAACTGAGCCTTCCCAATGCGAGTCGCATTCGTGGGTCGCGCGGATAGCGTTTTGAAGCTCGATGATGTCTTTAGATTGCATTCACTAAATCCGATAGCTCCTTGTGCATGTTTGTTTTCGCCGATTCTTACAAAATTGGCCCCAGCATCGCAATGGTGTTGTTCCAAAGCCGGCGGGTCATCGGCCATTGGGCCACCGTCTCGGCGGTGACGGGATGGGAGCAGGCAAGATAGGCGTCCTGACGGCGGCGCATTTCGGCAGTTAAAGTTGGATCGTAAAACAGAATGTTGTTTTCGTAATTCAAATCGAAACTGCGCCGGTCCATGTTGGCCGAGCCGATCAGCGTGATTTCCCCGTCCAATGTGAGTGACTTGGTATGGAGGAGGCCGCCTTCGTATTCGTAAATGCGGACCCCGGCGGCGAGCAAGTCGCTGTAGTAACTGCGACTGGCCGCGGCCACGATCCATGAGTCGTTTCGCGCGGGGAAAATGATAGTGGTCGCTACGCCGCGCCGGGCACTGGCACAAAGGGCGCTCTGCATGGCTTCGTCGGGCACATAATAGGGAGTGGTGATGACCAGCTCCCGTCGGGCGGTGTAAATGAGGGTTTCGAAGACTTCGGGCATGGCCGAGTTATATACCGTCGGCCCGGTGCCAATGACCTGCGCCGTCAGCCCAGGGTCACCGGGCGGCAACGGTTGACGCAACAAGGGCGTGAGATCGCCACCCATTTGCGCCATCCAGTCGCTGGCGAAAAGATACTGATTCTGCCGCGCAATCGGCCCCTCAAAACGCATCATCGCATCTACCCATGGAGCAAACTTTGCCTTGATCCGGAACTCGGGGTCTGCGCAGTTCTGACTGCCGCAATAGGTGATCCGATTATCAATCACCAGAATCTTGCGGTGATTGCGCAAATCGATGCGTCCTCGCAACGGACGCAAGAGGGGATTGCCGATGGGCAGGGCGGTAGCCACCTGAACGCCCGCCGCCTGCATGGCTTTCCAATGCGGAGATTCGATCATGATGCGCGAGCCCAATCCATCGGCCATTACCCGGCAGACGACATGGCGTGTAGCCGCCCGTTTCAGCGCCTCGACCACTTTGAGTCCGTTGTTATCCGGCAGCCAGATGTAAAAGATCAGATGGACATGATCTTGAGCAGCATCAATATCTGCGACCATGGACTCGATGGCCGCGTTGGAATCTGGCAGCAAGCTCGCGCGGTTGCCGCCCACGGGCTCGAAGCCGTTGACCGAGTGTCCGAGCCGGAAGAGATGGGCGTAAGTCTCTGGAATTTTCGGTCGCAGATTAGGCGAATCCATTCCCGGGACCTTGGTAAGGTCAGGCATGGCGGCCAGCACTGCGCACAGGCGACTTACACGCCGTCGGCCGATACTGGTTTCACCGAGAAGGATATAAGCCAGGATGCCGATGACGGGCAGAACAATGATGACAACGATCCAGGCAACCCGTGAAGCCGGTTCCCGGTGTGGCCGCAAAATGACCCGCGCAATCACGCCGAGGTGGACCAGGAAAAAGGCTCCCGTCCACAGTGCAGTTAGGACCTGACTTTCAGTCATTCAACGGCAGGGTTGACGTGGTCGTTTTCTCTCTCGTATCGATACCAGAGCTTCGGAACGAAGAAAAGGTAGTGGGTCAGTTTGAAATCAGAAGCGTGTAATCCACGCGAGCACCAAGCCGACCAGACCAATGACAAATATGACGCTGCATAGCAGTGGAGAAAGGCCAGACATCCAGAGGGCAAATCCTATAGCCATAAAGACGAGTCCCCACCAGTGGATGTTCTTCATAGTCCAAAGCTTATCATGGCAAATCAATTACTTCATCCAAACTCCACACACGATCGCTGATGCCGGCCTCCATTGCTGGCGTGACCAAAGAAAGACCTCCTATGACCGAGAATATACGCTATCAATTCCTTTGGACATTGGCGAGGCGCCCATCCCTGTTGGGATGTCTGAGGATGATTTCCAGCTTCTTAAAGACACGCTTGATCTCTGGTAGAAAAAGATCGTTCGGCCTCGGGGCGAACCAGACCAGCCAGATAATAACGCAAGCCAGTTTTTATCGCCCGTGGCTAGAGCGAGAGTGACGCTGACCGGATTGGCGCACGTTCGGCTTTATACTGTTTGCCTTTTGAAAGACCGAGAATGCGGTCTGCGCAAAATCACGTTCTTCTCGTTTTGATTGGCGCTTTCTCTTAGGTTTCGATTTTGGCATATGCAACATTGCCACGAATTAGCTCCTGAGTAAAAACAGACCAGCAATGGCCAGTGTGACTCCCAAAAGACGTTGCCACGAAGCAGGCTCGCGAAAGAATATGATGCCTGCTATAGCCATGATCGCGGCTCCGCCAGCGAGAATCACCGGCACAGAGGAGAGCGGTCCGCCTTTTTGAAAGAGCTGGAAGAAGGCAATCGTGCCAGCTCCGACGCAAATACCAGTGAGCGCCGAGTAGTAAAAACCCTCGCTGCTAAATTTCTGATTCCAACGCCCAGTGAAGTGAAGAAAAGCGAGATAAAGCAGGATGCTAAGCGCCGCAATGCCTTCCACCACAAATCCACCAATACCGTCGCCTATGTGATCGGAAGCCAGACGGGTGAAAATCTGATGCGCACCGTAGAGCACGGCGGCGACAACCGCGTACCAGAACCAAGGTGCCATGATTGCTGATTGTAAATCGCAGTTCCGCTAGATACAACTTCGCAGGGATTCAAACTGACCCACCACCGAAGAAAAGGCTCGTTTGGAGCTAAGTTAGCCCGGATATTGACGTAGTTTGTCCTGAAGGTTCGCCCAGAAGGTTGGCGGGCGGCCTCGGTGAGGAAGCGGCCCCGAATGTTTTCGAACAAACAGAACTCTTTACTTCACCAGTTCAATCTCACTCGGGCGCCACTTCTTGGTAAAGAACGGTTCGAGCGGGCTGTGAAGAGGTAACGTCGGAGCTGATCCTCACTTCGAGCTGTCGATGATCTGCTGCGCGTTCTTGATCGCGGACTCGTCCGGCGCTTTGTCTTTCTTCAGGATGTCGATCGCCTTTTGCGCCGAGGCAATGGCTTCTTTCTTGTTGCCAAGCTTCGCCTGAATCTGCGCCTTCTTGTAGTGCATGAAGTAGGCGTCCGGGTTTTTCTCCAGCGCCTGGTCGATCCACTTCGCCGCCTGGTTCATGTCCTTGTTGTTGTCGTAGTAAAAGGCAGCGGCCTGATAGGCAGTGCGCGGGTCGAGCGGAGTCGCTGCGCTAACGACTGCATCGAGTTGCTTGCTTACCTGCTCGACATCGTCCGTGGTCAACTTCACCGGCACGCGCGTTTTATCCCAAAGGAAATTAAGCGTTGCGGAAGCGCCTTTCACATCAGCTAGCGCGATGGTGAACGTCTCGATTGTCATCGGAATAGGTTCCGGCTTCGCCGTGAGACGCGCGGCGTCGTTCTCCTGCTTATAATCGGCAGCGCTCTGCACCTTCGCATCCTTCGAAACGATGATGGTCCACTCGTCCGCTGTCGGAATCGTGAAGAGTGCGTACTCACCGGCCGGGATCTCCTTGCCGCCGAGCGTTACCGGGTGGCTAAACTTAATTTTGGTGACCGCGTTGGCGCCCGTGCGCCAGAGCTTCCCGTAAGGCACCAGGCCGCCGAAGATCTCGCGGTCATTCTTGTTCGGGCGCGAATAATCTACCTCGACATCGGTCAACCCGACACGCTGTTTTACCACCGAGTGCTGGCTGGCAGCGGGGAACTCTATTTTTTTCTCCTCCGCGGCCCGAAGGCTGCCGGGAAGGAGCGGTCCCGCGACGAAGGGAAGTGCGAACAAAGCGGAAAGGAGAAGCGAAGGAAGACGTGAGGATTGGATCATAATGTGCGGGATATTTTAAGATGTGATGATTTAAGCAGAGAAGATATCGCGGGGCGCAAGGAGTCAAATCGGTTTGCCTGGCCCAGCCTTAGCCATTCGTCGCGAAATGCGAAGGTGAGACTGAACTGGAAAAAACTTGATGTTGCCGGATGCGAGTGTTGAAGGGTGAAGCTGAAGAAGGTGATTCAGGCGATAGCTGAATTGCCGCTTCCAATTCTCGAAACGCAGTCAGCTTTTCTTCCGCTCGCGCAACAAACGCTTTCCGTTGTCGCGATGTGCGTCAGCAATCCCGCTGACGGAAGGGCGTGCGGCTCTTGCGAGGCGCCCGCCATGAAGGTCATTTTTTCGGTTACTGGCCGGTGCCTTTAGCCGCCGCTTCCGCCTGGGCCATCTTTTTCGCCATCTCGGCTTTCACGGCCTCGAGGTTGAAGCTCGCGCCCTTTTGCATCGGCGGATAATCGAGGAAGGTCTGGAGTTCCTTGCCCATTACCTGCTGGACGAACACGAAACGCCAGAATTGGAACTTGAACCAATCGAAGTATTGCTGCGCGCCTTCTTTCGTCCCAAAGTTTGGCCAGCCCTGGCGCTCGAACGGATCGAGACGCAGGTTTATCAGGTAGGGCACGTCCACTTGCGTCTTGGCTCCGAGCCAGCCGTTCGGCTGGTCGATGAAGCGATACTTGTAGTCGTCAATGCGCACCGCGCCTACGGTGCTTTCGCCGAGGTAGAAGATCTCGTGACGCGCCGACTTGTCGGTCTTGCCTGTAATCAGATCCATCTGGTTATACCCATCCAAGTGGTTTTTGTAAGTCCGGTCGCCAAGTTTTACCCCCTTAAGCAATTGGTCGGTAATGTTTGGATTTCCAGCGGCCGCGAGAAAGGTAGGGAACCAGTCGAGGCCGGAGAAGATGCCGTTCTGCACGGAGTCCGCCGGAACATGGCCGGGCCAGCGCAGGATGCACGGCACGCGGAAACCGCCTTCCATGACTGTCCCTTTGCTCTGCGCGAACGGCGTGGTTCCGCCATCGGGCCAGGTGAAGAGTTCGGTGCCGTTGTCGGTGGTGAAGACGACGATGGTGTTGTCATCCAGGCCAAGGTCCTTGAGCTTCTGCATTACCAAACCGACGTCGTCATCGAGCTGGGCCATGCCTGCTTCTTCTTCCGACCAGCCATTCTCCGAGTTGCGCATCTTCTCGTACTTGTCGGAAAGATGCGTGACGATGTGCATGCGTGTCGGGTTGAGCCAGCAGAAGAACGGCTTGTTGTCCGTCTTCGCCTTCTCGATGAACGTCAAGGCGAGGTCGCGGATTTCGTTGTCCACAGTCTTCATCCGTTCAGGATAAAGCGTGCCAGCGTCCTCGATTTTCTGTTTGCCGATCTTGCCCCAGCGCGGCATCACGGTGGGGTCGTCTGTGGTTGTCGCCCAGGAGTGGACCATGTTGCGTGGGCCGACCTTATCCAAAAGATCCTGCGGATAGTTGGGGTGCGCCGGGTCTTCCATCGCGTCGAGGTGATAGAGATATCCGAAGAATTCGTCGAACCCATGGACGGTGGGCAGAAACTCATTGAGATCGCCAAGGTGATTTTTGCCGAACTGGCCGGTCTCGTAGCCCTGCGCTTTGAGCGCGGTGGCAATTGTGCAGGCTTCAGCCGGGATGCCGATTTTGGCACCAGCCTGGCCGACCGTGGTCATGCCTGTGCGAATCGGAAGTTCGCCCATGATGAAGTTCGCCCGGCCCGCCGTGCAACTGGCCTCGGCGTAATAGTCGGTGAACAGCATTCCCTCCTTGGCCATCTTGTCGAGGTTCGGCGTCCGCCCGGCCATCAATCCGCGATGGTAGGCGCCGATGTTCCACATGCCAATGTCATCGCCCATGATGAAAAGGATATTGGGTTTCTTGCCTGCTCCGCCTGAGCTAGGCGACGGCGAGTCTTGCGCCTGCGTTGCCGTCACGATGAACGCGACGCACATGGCCACGGCCCATGGTCTAAGTATCTTGTGTTTTGCTTTCATAATTTGTGGGTTGTCGCGGTGAGGTGAGTGTTTTGTTGATTGTCGCAGCAATTTCACCAGGCGGCTTGCGACCGAAAATTTGCGGAGTTCTTCGGAACCCGTCTATGGGACCTTAGGCCTAGAGCGTTGCCGGGATCGGTTCAGGCTTTTTGGGCCTGTAGGATCGTTTTCCCCATTTCCGCTGACCCTGTTTGCTGACGTTTGACTTTTGTCAGTCGCCGGTGGCTTTCAGAGATGCCGCGAGACTGTCCAGATTTTGTGGGCGGACGCGAATAATGCCGTGACGCGGAGCATCCAGGTCTGCGATGAACATGAACGCGATGGAGGCGCCAAGAGGTAGAATAGGAAGCAATTTGGACCCAGCCTTAACGCTTCGCGAACCATAGCCGATGAGCGCGCTGGTGCCGATGCCCATCGCGACCAGGAGAGCCCATGCCGCGGTCGGGATTCGGTTCCAATAGGCAGCCTGGGTGTAACCCTGCGAATTCAAGACGTCATTCATTCCCGCCACGGTCAGGGCGACCACTGGCGTCTGGTGGTCTGCGGCCGGAGCGCGGATGGCGGACCACAACTCCTTTTGCAACTGCGCGGTCCGGACACAGATCTGCTGAAACTCTTGTTCAGTGTGGGCCAGATAGAATAATACACGCTGCTCGAGGTAATTCCTCAGCAGCACACGAATGTTTGCCGCATCGGTAGCAGGCAGCGAGTCAACCCGGACGTATTCGGTCCCTATCGCGTTGGCCTCCGCCTCCTCATAGGTCTTGCGCAGGTCGTACCGGCTTATGGCCATGGAAAAGCTGAACCCGATGAGAAGAGCAAGCAGGGTCAACATCCCAGCCAAGATACGGCCAAAGTCTTCACGCAAATCCTCGTCCAAGATCGGTTTCTTTCTCATCAAAAACCATCCGATCCTGGCCGCTAGCCACAGGACGAAGAACGAGAGAAAGAAAACAATAACGGGATAGTGGGTCACGTCGTCCATTCGCAAGTTACTTGTTTTTCTTGGTTTTGACTGGCGATTTGACCTTAAGAATGCGACTCGGTCATCGCCAATCTCGAAATGCCCACGGTTTGACTTCTGTCAGTCGCCGGTGGCTTTCGGAGCGTTCTGCAAAGTTTGCAGAGCGTCGTCGAGCGAAAAGCTGCCGGGCTTCTGGCTCGGCGGGAATTCCTTGAACGACGCCAGGAATTGTCCGACGTATTGCTGCGCTGGCACCAGGACGAAGGCGTGGTCGACCCGCCAGCGTCCATAGTCTATGCTCTCGTGGTCAGCGGTCTCAAACGGATCAGAGCGCAGATTGAAAAGTTTCGGGAAACGCAGTGGCACGAATGGGTCTTGCCACACGTCCAGGCCATGCGCGCGCTGTTCGGCAAAGACGATTTTGTATTGGTTGTAGCGGAGCGCGACGAGAGAACCGTCGTCGTTGAAGTAAAAGAATTCCTTGCGCGGGCCGGGTGATTTGCCCGCCAGCGTGTCGGTCAGGTTGTAGCCATCGAGATGGACCTTGAAAGTCTTGTTACCGACTTTCATTCCCTTTAACAACTGTTCCTTGACGTCCGGCACACCCGCGGCGGCCAGCAGCGTGGGCAGCATGTCTTCGTGCGAGAAGATGTCATTGAGGACGGTGCCTGGTTTAATGACACCGGGCCAGCGGATTGCGCAAGGCACCCGATAGGCGCCTTCCCAGTTACTCGCTTTCTCGTTACGGAAAGGGGAAATTCCACCGTCGGGCCAGGAGAATTTTTCAGCGCCGTTGTCGGTGGAATACATCACGATGGTGTTGTCTTCGAGGCCGAGCTCCTTGAGCTTGTCGAGTAAGAGGCCGACATCGTAATCATGCTCCATCATGCCATCGGGATAAATGCCGA
The DNA here is from genome assembly GCA_963776065.1 of uncultured Verrucomicrobiae bacterium. Taxonomy (GTDB): domain Bacteria; phylum Verrucomicrobiota; class Verrucomicrobiia; order Chthoniobacterales; family UBA10450; genus Udaeobacter. The sequence goes on from CAVZLJ010000005.1 coordinate 406,149, forward strand.
GACCGGTCTTGCCCTCCCATTGCGATGAGAGATGCGTCCAGATGTGCATGCGGGTGGCATTCCACCAGACGAAGAATGGTTTGTCCGCCTTCTTCGCGTCGGTCATGAAACGCAAAGCCTCCTTGGTAAACTCGTCGTCCACGGTTCTCATCCGCTCGATGTTGAGCGGGCCGGTCAACTCGATCTTTTGCGAACCGTCCGGGTTCGCCCAGGTATGAAGCACGCCGCGCGTGGCATATTTTTTCTGCATCTCCGGGTCTTTGAAATAGTCTGGGTGCTCCGGCTCCTGCTCAGCGTTCAAGTGGTAAAGCGAGCCGTAGAACTCGCCGAAGCCGTGCGCGGTGGGCAGATGTTCGTCGCGATCGCCGAGGTGGTTCTTGCCGAACTGCCCCGTGATGTACCCCTCCGCCTTAAGCAAGTCCGCGATGGTCACATCCCGTGCTTGCAAACCTTCCTTCGCGCCCGGCAATCCAACCTTGAGCAATCCGGTGCGGAAACCCGATTGGCCGGTGATGAAACACGAGCGCCCGGCCGTACAGCTTTGTTGACCATACCAGTCGGTGAACAGCGCGCCTTCCTTTGCGATGCGATCAATGTTCGGCGTCTTGTAGCCCATCATTCCCTGGTTGTAGGCGCTGAGGTTCCAGTAACCGATGTCATCGCCCCAGATGATGAGGATGTTGGGTTTCTTTTGATCAGCGGCACGGATAACACCGGCAGTCAGCAACAACGACAACGTCATTACTGCTACCAACGATACATTGCGCAGCATTGCTCTTTTTGTTCTCATGATTCTTCTCCCGATCGTACTGGCTATGTCTATTTGCTGAGGCGAAGCGGGCGGCCCTTTTCGAGCCGCCCGCCGTCGTTATCAATCCCAGGATGGCGATCGACTATTGGCTCGGGTGGTTCTCGCTCATTTCCCGCACCTTATCGAGCACCTGTTGCAGGTTGTAGCTCGCAGCTTCTTGGAGCGGCGGGAAGTCGATGTAGGACATGAGTTCCTTCTGCCACAGGAGCTGGCCGATGGGCAGAAGGTTCCAGTCATAGATATATGCCGTGCTCGGCGCGGCCAGGGCGCCGCCGGCCGCCAGCGCGCCCTTCTCTTCTGCCCCGACGTTATTCTCGAACGGATCGCGCAGGATATTCTGGAGCTGAGTCCAGTGGTAGGTCGTCGCCGGATTAAGTGCAGCGAGGCCGGTCGAGCCCATCATGGTGTAGTAGAACTTCCAGTTCTTGTAACGCACCGCCGAGGGCTCGCGACCCTGGTAGTAGAAGAAGTACTCGCGATTCGAGTGTTCAGACTTCCCGGTGAGGTAGTTGATCTGGTTGAACCCATCGAGCGTCGTCTTCACGATGCCTTTATACTTGCCCGCCCTGATCTCCTTGTTCAGTTCCTCTCCTTTGAGGCCACCGGCGATTTCCACAAACGTTGGCACCCAGTCCAGCGAGGAGAACATTTCCTTGAAAATGGTGCCCGGCTTGACGACGCCCGGCCAGCGAATGACGCACGGAGCGCGCATGCCGCCTTCCCATGTGCTCAACTTCCCGGCTTTGAATGGGGTGACGCCGCCGTCTGGGAAGGTTTGAACCTCGGCTCCGTTGTCGGTGGTGAAGACGACGATGGTATTGTCGAGTTGGCCCATATCTTCGAGCTTTTTGAGGACGTAGCCGATGTTATCGTCCATCTGCTTCATGCCGGCTTCGTTGATACCCCAATCCTTGCCACCCTTTTCGCCGAGCATGTCCAGATACTTCTGCGACAGCACGGTGGTGATGTGCATGCGGGCCGGGTTGTACCAGACGAAGAAGGGCTTGTTAGTCTTCTTGGGATCATTGCGGTCGAGGAAGTCAATCACATGGGAGGAGATTTCCTCGTCCACCGTTTTCGAGCGCTCCAACGTGAGCGGACCTTCGTCCTTGCCCGTCTGGTTCTTTGCCGTGCCGTCGGAGGACTTCATCCAAATGACTGGGCGCGGCTGGGTCATGCAGGTGCCGAACTTCGGGTCAACTTCGCCCGGTGGGCTCGGGATCCCAGGGATCGGAATCGTTTTGCACGGCGGCACAACGCCTTGTTCGGTCGGGCTCTTGTTGATGTCCGGGAAGCTCACCTGCTGCATCGCATCCAGGTGATAGAGGTAACCCCAGAATTCCTGGAAGCCGTGCGCAGTCGGCAATGAATCCGGATTATCGCCAAGGTGATTCTTGCCGAACTCGCCGGTCGTGTAGCCAAGATCCAACAGGAACTTGGCGAGGGCCGGTGTGCCTGGTCGCAGATACGAAATGGCGCCCGGTAATTGCGGCATCACCATGCCTGCGCGGTACGGGTGCATTCCGGTGAAGAAGGCGCGAGCGCCCGGCGGTGCAGCTCGACTCGGCGTAGTAGTGCATAAAGATGCCGCCTTCGTTTGCGATCCGGTCAATGTTCGGTGTTTCCCCGACCATCAAGCCGCGGTGATAGCAGCTCGGCTGCATAAAGCCGATATCATCGCCCATGATGAATAGGATATTGGGTTTCTTGTCTTGCGCCTGAGCTCGACGTAACCGCGCACGTCAGCGCGGCTAACACGATCAGAATGGCATGACCAGGACTGGGTAGTTTATGTTTCATTAACGTGTTCCTTTCTGTGTTCTGGGTTGTTGTAAGGTAATTTCTCAAAAGTTTAATGCTTTTGTGTTGCCTGGGTTTCGGTTCCAATGCAGTCGCAGTTAGCCACCTGAAGGGACGGCTTTCGGCAGGTTTTGCGGATCGAGCAGCGGTAGCGGGTTCTTAGGATGCTGCAGGTCCGGTATCAGGTCGTTCGAGGCGCCACCCGGGAAGCGCTGGATACTCGGATACTTCATGAGCGACTTGTCGAAATCCAAGAGCGCAACCGAAAACAGCCCGGCCGTCCAGCCGTTGTCTTCGCCGGCATACCGTCCCGGCGAGGTCTTCAGCCCATTCATTTCACCTTCGGCTCCGTTGAAGATCATGTCGTATCTCTCAAATGGATCCATAGTGAGGTTGTACACCGCCGGAATTGAACCCAACCCCTGAGTCGGTCCGAGCCAGGAATCCTTTGCAGTCCAGACGAACTTCCACGCGATGTTGAGCCATGGCTCCTGGGAATCTCCGCCGATATCAACGCGTATGGCATTGAGATACTCGCCGTTGACGTAGATCCACGATTTGCGCGCGGAGTGCGGCGACTTGCCCAGGATGTAGGCGCTGTTGTCGATGCTGTCGAAATAGATGGGCTTGCCTTTGTTGTCCTTCATCTCGCCTGTGGGCGGAGGGGTGATACCGGCCATCGCCGCCAGGGTTGACCAGCAATCGATGTGCGACATCATTTCGCCGTACTGCACACCCGCCGGAATGTGTCCGGGCCATGTCATGATGGCAGGCACACGCCAGCCACCTTCGAACGCTGAGCCCTTCTCTCCGCGGAACGGGGTGGTGCCGGCGTCAGGATAGGCATCCAGCCATGCGCCGTTGTCAGCAGTCAGGATGACGATGGTGTTGGGCGCGTACTGCCGGATGGCATCCAGCACCTTGCCAATGTCAGCGTCCATTTCCATCAGCGAATCGGAATAGTCACCCAGGTGCGACTTGCCGCGGAAATCCGGCGCCGCATTGGTCGGGTTGTGCATCTTGATCCAGTTCACGTCCATGAAGAACGGTTTGCCGCTGGAGGCGTGAGTCTTGATGTAGTCGACTGCGTAGTCGGCCTGGCGTTCGTCCATCGTTGCCATGTAGTCATAGGTGATCGTGGCAACCTTCTTTGCGGGCTGGCCGGCCACGCCCTCCCACTCACCCAGGTTCACAACGGAATCCCACATTTTCTCGAATCCCGCGTTGTACGATGGGAACCAGGGATGGAACCACTTGTCGGTGTCAGGATAGGAATAGACGCCGGCGTAATAAGCGGCGAACTCTTTCATCTCGTCGAAGCCATGATTGGTTGGATAGGCCACAGGTTTGTCGCCAAGGTGCCACTTGCCCGAAAAGTAGGTGGTGTAGCCGTTCTTTTTGAAGAACTCGGCGATGGTTGGAGTCTCGGGGCGGAGGTAATTCTCGTCACCCGGAGCCACCACGATCGACAACGCCGAGCGGATCGGGATTCGTCCTGTGATGAAGGACGCGCGTCCGGCGGTGCAACTGGCCTGTCCGTACCAACTGGTGAAGACGGCGCCTTCTTTAGCCATCTTGTCGATGTTGGGTGTAGGGTGGCCGAGGTTCATTCCTCCTCCCGAGTAGGCACCGAAATCGTTCCATCCGGTGTCATCGGTCATTAGCATGACGATGTTGGGTTTCTTGTCCTGCGCCTGGGCTGGAACGACCGCGCTGAAAAGCGCAGCCGTGGCTATAAGCAGCGACATGCCGCTATGGATTAAGTTTTGTTTCATTTTCGTTTAGTGTTGTTGTTTGGTTTTGGATTTGTTGAGAGATGTTGAAGTAAGTGGTGATTCATGAAGTTTGATCAATCTTGCTCATCTAAACCGCCCGACCCCTACTCCCATTCCCATCGGTCCCCAGCCCACGCCCCATCCGCCAAACGCACCCCACTGCATGGCTGCGTCCTGGTACATTTGAGCGGTCTCGAGTTGCTCGTTCGCAATGTTATTTGCGGCGCGGAGTTGCTGGTAAGCCTGAAACTCCTGCGGTCCGCCGACATAGGCCTGGTTATGTGCCGCGTCCGGGAAAATGTAGTAGGTTCTCCCGTTTCTGTTGACCACGGCCACATGGCCCGCCGGAAGCTGTTGGAGCTTTTGCTGCTGCGCAGCCGTCTTGGGAGTGATCACCTTAAAGCCGGACGCCACCAGCATGCTCTCTTTGTTCTGGGTGCTGCTTGTTGTAGAGCAGCCGACTGCCAACGCTAACAGAGCGATGACGCCGATCGTGTTGAATGAGGTTTGTATTTGTTTCATTTTTATTGGTTCCATGCAGATTGTTTTGGTTTGATTTGGCTTCAACGATCATTCGGATACAAGACTTTTTTTCATAATTCGGTCCTTTTTGTTTCACATTCGTCACAGGTTCTTGCACATTGCCACTTTGCGAAATGCTGTGCGAATCGAACCGGCGAATCTAATCGCAGCTGCGCAACCCCTGACGAGCGTAGTTTCTGGTGCTTGATTCCATTCGTCGGACGCCGTTCGTGAATTTCGTCCAAGAGACGTAAAACCGTAATCATGTCGCATGCCGCTTATCTTCGTATAGGACTTTGGTCGTACGTACTTTAGAGGGAGCACCTGAATGGTGCTAAGGCTTTCCCGAGCATATTCAGATGCGGGGCAGCCTCAGCAATTGCGAAAGCGGCAGGCAGAGTAATATCCAGGCAAAAATCATAAAGGCGAGGCGTGCGGCCCGGAAACGAAAGCGTTGTCCAATGGCCGTAATCAAGAGCACGGTAGCGAGGAGAACGGTGATGCGCACGTACTGGTCTCCGGTCTCGCCGGATTTTGTGCCTCGGTCGGCTATCTCCGCAGCTTGCTTATTCAAACTAAGGAACTGCTCGTGCTTGGCATTGTGGTAGTCGGCCATGAAGATCGGGCCCGGAGGCGCTTGCGCGTTGTTGAACGGATCGGTGTGCAACCAGGCTGCGAATGCGGGCCGGTACTCGTCGCGGAAGCGCCGCTCGAAGAATTCCGCCGCCTGCTGCTTATTATCGAGCTTGGCGGCGAGCCAACTGTTGAAGGTGTCACTGTCGTAGATCCGCTCCTGCCCTGCCAGAGTGGCAAGGCCTTCGGCAGTGACTCGGCGCCGACTCGACTCGGCGTACTGCTCTGCGCGTCTTCCAGCCCACGATGCTGCCTGATACCCGCTCCAGGCGGTGGCCACCGCGACCAGGGCGAGGATCAGCGCCTCGATAATTTCAATCGCCTCAAAGCGGCGATCAGAAGTATGACCGTTCTCGCGCACCTGGTTTAGTTTCCTAATTACATAACCTACTGGTCCAACCGATTCTAACATGGCCAAACGTCCTTGTGGAAATTAGGCCTCACTTCGGTCGACGATACAAGATTCTTATGGGCACATTATTGACATGCTTATAGGCCTTTAAGGCAAGAACGGTAATGTTGGCCAATTCGCAGTTCGGATGGTCAGACGGATAGGACGCTGTCCGCACATGGTTGCGGAAACTAGCCGGTGGTGCAAACCACCGGCGGCCGACAATAAAAAACGGCCAGCCCCGGCAGGGGCGGCGCTAGATTAAAGGTAGCGTTCATCAAATTCAATGCCGCTGCGGCGTAACAATTCCAGATACTCCTCGCGAAACGTGCGCGTGCGATGGTGCTCCGCTTGTTGCTGGATGTATTGACGAACCGCTTCGCGTTGGGAAGCGCTCACCGTAAATGCGCCGTAACCTTCCTGCCATGCGAAACCACGCATCCCAATCTCATTGTGCACCCAACCGGAAGAAACCGCTTTTAGCTCCCGCATGACATCGGCCAGACGGTGCGTCGCACGAAGGCCAATCAGCAGATGCACATGATCGGAGACGCCACCGATGCTCTCGGCGACTCCATCCGCCGTGCGAATGATTCCGCCAAGATATGCGTGCAAGTCTCCCCGCCAAGCCGGTTGGATCATCGGCTCGTGATTCTTCGTTCCAAAAACGATGTGATAATGAAGGCTCAGGTGTGTCGATGACATAAGGAGATTCGTTTACGACGCCCATGCTGGGGCTTGGCTGCTTTGTTTACATGATAAACCGGTGGTTTGCGCCACCGGCTAATGTCCCAACATCCCTCTGGGATGGAAGCGATCTGTAAGAGATGGGACAACTCCGTTCCCGCGCGCGCCCTGTTGTTGCTTTAAAAGTCTATGTGTGCTCCCCAGCTAAGACTCTTGGCAAACTCTCCATACCCTGTTAAGAGTCGCCCGGCATCAGGTGTTCGGTGATCCGTTTCGAACTTGACGGAATCAAACGGCCGTTCTGATCGAAGCTAAGCAGGATGACCCAGTCGAAGACCGAACCTGGCCATTTACCGCGCGGCAGAAAGTTTTCGGGGTTTGCTCCGAGAGCAACGGAGAAGGTCCGGGATGTACGGGTGACGCCAACAGATGAGAATGCACTTCCCGTGCTGGTTTGCACGTAGGTCAGCCACCAGTTCGGCGGACTGATTGTTGCCAAAGCGGGTATCGATTTTCAAATTCGCTGCCTTCGCGAATGGCTCGACGGTCAACCGTGGACGGTGGCTCTTCTGTGAGTCTTTAGCAGCAAAAACGACACTCGGTTCGCGCCGAGTTGAATCAACGGTGAAATTTCGGAAGTAATCCTTGTACGCTTCGGCACGTTGCTCGCCGCGGGGAGAGATGCGGTTGCCGCTGTCGGCGTCTTCAGCATGACGGATAATCAGCACCAGAGCGTCTTTCGGCCCATCCTGGGCATCCGCTGCGAGTGTCAGCGTGAAAGCAAAGAGGATGGCGGTGAACAGGCGCTTGTACATCAAGGCGATAGTTCAGGCGCAGAGGCTGAATGTCAAGATGGGCGTTCTCGAGAATTCTAATAGAGTGAATCCTACGCTTAGAGCCAAAGGCGCTCTCTCATGCTAGCCTGGGAAACGCCCCAGGGTCCAGTAAGGAAAGTTTAATTAACTGAACGCGATTCAACTCCGGCCTATTTTGTTCCATCGTTGGCGTCACGCCCCAATCGCTAAGTAAGGTTATCGGTCACATCATCTTCAGTGTGCGAAAGATCGCAAGTCTTGGCTTGATTTAGACGTACGGCCACGGGATGCATGCTTATTTGGCCACCCTTTGCCGTGACCTCGCTGCCGAAGTGATTGGCGTCAGCGGTGTTGCTGATCATGTTCACGTTGTTACATGCTGCCGCGAACCCTTTCTCAAGCTCAAGTCAATCGAATAGATAACGTTCTTAAAATCACTGCCGAACGCTACTCCGCCTCTCCCCGCTAGTGGGGAGAGGATTGAGGTGAGGGGCATCCACAAACCCTTTTCGGAAGAGACATTCAGAGTTAGAATTAGTCCTCGTGGATCGCGCTCGATTGCTACGAAAGAAGGCGACTGAGCCTGAACGTGTTCTTTGGCGACACCTAAGGAACCGAAATTTCGCTGGATACAAATTTCGCCGCCAACATCCGTTCGACAGTTACGTTTTGGATTTCTATTGTCCGAGCGCAAAACTCGCCATCGAGTTGGACGGTGGCGGGCATAACTATCCTGCGGGCCAAACTCGCGATCGAACGCGGTCAGAATTCCTGGCTCGGCAAGGAGTCGTTGTGTTGCGATTCTGGAATCATCAAGTTCGCGAAGAGCTCGACAGCGTGTTGCAGGCAATCTGGTTCGCACTCGAGGAGGGACAGAAAGACAATCCCTCACCTTCATCCTCTCCCTTTGGCAAAGGGAGAGGCGAGGTCCGCGTTCCGTCTGTATAGTAACCCAACCAGAGCACTATTGCACGCGAACGAATATCGCGAACTATTGCGTAGGGATGGGATGGACTTCGACGAGCGCGATTTTCTGGGATTGAGAAATCGGAAACAGAAGTGAATCGCGCTTTCAGCGCTGGCGCTTCCTGGGTGCCATTGGTCCTGAGGCGTTGCCCCAGGCTGACCGTGAATGCTGCCCCGAAGGCTTTCGGGGCTAACACAAATACCTGAAAGCGTTTCTGGGAAAATGATTATGCTTCGAACTCAGTCGGTCTCTCAGTCCGGGAGGGACGGCATGTTACCTCCTACACCACATCAACAGTAATCTTGGAGATGTGATGCTTCTTCAAGCTTGATCGCACTTCTGCCTCCAGTTGTCTTGGGTCAATTCCGCTCGGGATATAGAGCAGAAACACCATCTGTCCCTTGTCTTCGTAGAGCGCGGAACTTTGAAGCCGACACTTGTGGGAGACGAGCAACGATTGCACCGTACCAAAGACCGGCTTTGGGTCCTCGGTGTCGGCGAGCCGGATTCTGACCCGGCAACTCGAGTGCGAATCAAGCCAGTAGACCAGTACCCAGCTAAAACCGGTGACGAAGACTGCCATCGCCCATGACCCCATCCCACAGGCGAGCCCGACTACCACGACCATGATTGCTTTCCCGGTAAGTTTCGGATTATCGAGCACAGTTCGAAATCGAAGCAGCGCGCCAATGCCGAAGATAACAAAGGCGAGCGTCTGGCTGGTCCCGCTCAGTTCAGCGACAACCGCGCCGACCACGCCAAGGAGTATCAGCGCCTTGCGTTCCTCTAGATCGGCCAGCGGATCGACAAGCGACGCGCGTCGCGGATGCCAGGCGATTGCATATGCACAGCCCACTGCCAGGCTAAGACTGAGGAACAGCCGCAGTATGAATTCTGGATGCCCGAACTGTTCGACGCTGTGTTGAATCGACAGCCACGAATTGCCCTTGGGGTCCATGCCGCTATTCGCGGCTCCCATTTTGGCCATCTCTTCCGCGGGATTAGCGCCAAATGCTGCCGAGCACAACACGCTGAGAAAGGCGATGAGCAACCACGACGCCGACGGTACGTAGCGCTCGTGAAAGATGACGATTAAAGCAAAAAAGATGTGCCGGCATCCCGAAAATGGTGTTGATCGGCGTTTTCTCTTTAGGCAATGGGCGTTCAAGAAGAATTATCTTCGACGTGTTCATTTCGCTGGAGTCATCCTTTTCTTTAGCCGCGACCTGGCGCCAATTTTTCGCCCGGCACACCGCAATCTCACAGCATGCTACTGCGAGATTCACTGGCACTACAAGCTAAACTTTCCTATTTAATAGACTGGCACCGACTGACCCCGGTTCTGTACCAAAACCAAATTCCCGCCCGACCAGGCTGCGGTATAGGAGTAGGTCTGTCCAGCTTGGACAGTTATGGTTTTTCGCCCCGGGTGCTTACCGGCCTGAAAGGGATCAACCCGGGCGGTAATGACGTGCTGACCTGCCGTCAAGTACCCACTGTAACTTCGGCCCTCGGTAAAGCTTCCCACGTCCTTGCCATCGACGGACAGGACAAGGCTGAGATCGCTCCCGAAATTTGCGACCCGGTTAATGAGCAAATGACCTGAATTAGGCGGTATTGGCGCGGTCGCCTGGTTGGTTGCGCACCCGGTGAAGATCAGGCCGGCAGAAGCCAGACTGACGATGTAAATGATCGAACTATATTTTTTCATGTTTTGGACTCCTGTCGTTTGATTGCGCGCCCATCATGTCCCTCAAAAATTCGCCCGTCAATAAGACTTTAGGGCAATATCATCGGCTACAGGCGACGGCGCCCTGCGGTTCAGAACCGACAAATTCCTATTTCACTAACTCGATCTCGCTCGGGCGCCACTTCTTGGTAAAGAACGATTCCTTCGGGCTTTTGGAGGCGCAGAAATATCCTACACGCTCAGTGCTTCGACTGGAACGCCAAGCCACTCCGCAGCGGCGTCGCGTTCCGTAAACAGCGAAACATGCAGTGGCGAATGGTCAGTCAACATGGCGTGCAATTTTGGGTAGTGGGCGGTGTCGGTGCTCGTGAGGTAGAAGGCCGACCTGACCGGCGGATGCGACTCAAAGGCGAGACGGCGATGCAGCGCGATGTGAAAGACGAACCTGAAATTGAGATCGACCGCGTCGAGCGCCGATAAGTCTGCGAACCGGTTGAATGGCTTTTGAGCTCCTTCTTCGGCAGCCTCGACAAACGCGACGATTTCATTCACGAGTGCCTGGTCCAGAATGCCGTGCGGCTTCCAGACCATGAGCGACAACTCTTTGCGGAAAAGAACGTGGCCGGGAAGTTTCATTTCACCTCATTGGCTTTCTTGTTTGGAGTTCGCTTGTGGGAAACAGTCCTTTTCGCCAGCATGGGAGACGGGCCACGCGTTTCACGAGCGTGGTGTTATTATTTCGCCTTCACGATACCCGGCGGTTTCCATGTTCCTTCGCCCGGCGGCAGAATGGACGGCGGCGTCTCCTTCGGCCAGTAGAGGCGCATGACGAGGTAAATTGTGTCGTTAGGCGCAGGGAGCCAGTTAGCCTCTTTGTCGGCGCCGGGGCTCTCCTTCTGGATGTAGAGGGTAACCGAGCCATCCTCGTTCTTCTTCATGTTAGGCAGCATTGGCGAATTAATGAGATAGCGATTAATCGGGTTCTTGATCAGGAGTTGGCTCTTGCCGTCATACATCGTAACCGACCAAAAGGCATTCACCGGCGGAAGCTCTCCGGCGGGAAAGGTGATCGTATAGTTATGTTTGCTGCCGTCGAGTGTTTCGCCCGTCGCATCCACACGGGTATAGGGATACATGGCTTCCACGGCATCGTTCCCGTAAAGCCCGCCTTTGGCAGCGGCGGCACGCATCAGCCAATTGCCCTTGAAGAAATCGCGATCGCCAAAAAACGCACCGACGTTCCAGCCGTTGATGCTCTTATTTCCGGAGGCGAGAAACTTATCCACTTTGTCGTCGCCCTCCTTGAGCGCCAGTAAGACGGCGGCTTTATGTTCAAGAGAGAGATCTTTGACGTCGAAAGTCTTGTTCGGCCCGATACCAATACTGGCAAGTCTGGCGCGCACATCTTTGTCTTCCGACGATGTTGGGACGAACTGAAGGGCGGCGTCGAGATACTCGTAGAAGTTTTTCTTGATTCCCTCGGTGGTAGCCGGAAGGAAATCGATCTTCGGCGCGGCTGGCGGAGCAGTTTGTTTCAGGAACGCGGAGAGCGGCTGTACTTTGTAGCCCGCCTGCACCTTCTCCACGTTAGGCATGTCCGTGGGATCGAAGAGCTGGGTCCGAAAGAGGGTGAGCGCAAAGGGAGTCGTTGAGGAAAAGACTTTCTTGATTCCCGCAGGCATCTCGCCTTTCCAGTCGGGACCAACCACGAGATAGTCGCCAGGATCGTTGCCGGTGGCCCGGCTGCCGATGTAACCATAATTGTAGGTATTGCCATCGATGAACTGGACCGAGTAGTAGCGCTCTTTTTCCACGGCTGGCACAGAGATCACCATCGGCTCCGCGCGCAGATCCAACCAGCACATCGAATATGGCGTGTCGCTGTTCGGCGTGATAACCGCCGTGTCCTCGTAGGTAGCGACGCGATGCTGGTTGTTGATCTCGTTGAAGGGCGCCTTGTACTGGCTGGACTTCGTGTCCACAGCAAACTCATTCATGACCGCGTAGTTCATGACGAGCGGCAGGCCGTAAATGAATCCTTCCTCGGCGATGGCCTTGGTTTCTTCGATTCCAGGCGCGGCGATGCCTGCCTTTTTGTCCGCTTGTCCCGCGCCCGAAATGGCGTCGCCCTTTTTTTCGCAGCCAACGAGGGCGGCGGTCGCGAGCGCCAGCGCAAGGAGCTTGTTCAAAGGATAGTGCATCACGCCAAGGAGGATCTGTCTTGGTGTTTTCATAGGCGTTAACCTGGTTTGTTGATCTAAGTACGATTTTGTCGTGTCTGCTGCGACCTGTCTATGGGACTTTAGGGCAATGCGCAGATGGCTCCATGAAACCGACAAAAAGAATGAATGGGGCCTATGAATCATTTTTTCTGCGATACGGATGAACGCCTCCGGACGCCTCGGGCTCCATATAGGCCTAAAGTCCCATAGACAGCCATGTGCTGACGGGAGCAAGGTTGGAGCATGATTAAAAAGATAACGTGTGCATCTTTGTTTACCGCAGCCATTGCCCTGTTCTGCGCAGCCGTAAACGCTCAAGAGTTTCCTATTCTGGATAAGATTGCCGACAAGGTGATCCAGAAGTACCAGTCATCCACCTGCGAACAGTTATGGCAGCAGAAAGCAGAGAAAGGCAAAACACCAGAATCGCCAATGGAGCAGAAAGCCCTTGAGATGTTGAAAGCCGATCCGCAGATGCGCCAGGCATTCATCAACAAAGTCGCGGCTCCAATCGCTAACAAGATGTTCGAGTGCGGAATGATTCCATGACGAGCTTAAGCAAGTGGTGCTGGTGCGCACCGCTCCTCGCGTTAGGTGTGGTTCTGACCATTCCGACGGCGCAGAGCAAACCGTCGGCGGGAAAAAAGAAGGCCAAACTGGCCGCGGCTGAAGCCAGTCCGGCGCCCGAGGCCACGCCTTCGCTCGAGCCAAAGGCGATTGACATTCTGAAGGCCGCGAGCAGCCGTTTGGCCGCCGCGCGCACAATGAAATTCAATGCAGTGCATTTTTATGAGAGTCCGAGCCGTCAAGGTCATCCTCTCGCATTCACCACAAAGTCTGAGGTTACTCTCCAGCGACCGGACAAGCTTCGGGTAATCATGTCGGCTGATGGTCCGGCCTCCGAGTTTTACTACGACGGGAAGAAGATGATGGCGTATGCACGCGCAGAAAATTTGGTGGCTGTTGCGGACGCCCCGCCTACCATCGATGCAGCCTTGGAGCAAGCCTATCACTCCGCTGCAATCTATTTCCCGTTTGACGACTGGATTGTCGCCGATCCTTACAAGGAGATGTCGGAAGGCATGAACCTCGCCTATTACATCGGTCAATCGAAGGTGGTAGGCGGAACGACAACGGACATGGTAGCGTATATCGACCACGGCGTGTTCATACAGGCGTGGATTGGAGCCGACGACAAACTACCGCGATTGCTCCACGCCGTTTACCTTGACGATCCGGAGCGATTGCGCCACACGTTGGTACTTTCCGATTGGCAACTTGATCCAGCGATTCCAGCAGACACATTTACTTCAGCGAAAGCCGCCAGCGCGAACCCAATGCCGTTTGCCCATCCACATCCGGAAGCCTCACCCGGTGCTGAGCCTACGGCAAAAGGCAAGCCACCTAAAAAACAGCAGAACTAGAAGAAGCCAGAAACATCATGAAAAAAATTATCGTTGGATTCGTAGGTCTTATGGTCATCCTGCTCCCATCCGAAATTGCTTTTGCTTTCGGACGTGGCGGCAGTTATAGCGGCAGTAGAGGCAATTTCTCAAGCAGCAACCGCTATGGTGGCAGCACGTCACACAGCTATGGATCGACGAGCCACAGCAACGCATACGGCGGCAGCACCTCGCACACCGCCGGACAAGGCACGACGCACGATAGCGCCTACGGCACCAGCACGTCACACAATGAAGGCGGAGGCACGACCCACACGAACGCTTATGGCGGCAAAACGTCGGGTGAATATGGAGAAGGTGCGACGCACACGAATGCCTACGGCGGCAAGACGTCGGCTCAATACGGAGAAGGTGCGACTCATACCAACGTTTACGGTGGAACCACTTCTGCCGCGTACGGTGAGGGCGCGTACCACACCGGCGCTTATGGCTACGGCACCGCGTATCATCCGCCAACCGCTTATTATGGTTATCACCCACCGGCCACGGTGAACTACTACGGATCAACATGCGCCAACTGCAACGGTTGGGCCGCTGCCGTCACAACCGCCGCTGTTACCGGTGCGGCTGTTGCTTCAGCAAATGCAAACGCTGCCAACGCTAATGCCGCGGCCGCGTCAGCCAACGCTTACAACGCTGGATACCACGCAGGCACAACCACATCCACGACGAGTCAACCTGCCACGACCACGACAACCGTGGTTGCGACACCAGGCAACTATTCCATGGGACAGATGGTTGCGGCGCTCCCGGCCGGTTGCATTACACCGACCGTCCAAGGCACGACCTACTACCTCTGCGGGAATACTTGGTTCAGTGCCGCCTACGGCGCAAACGGCGTTTACTACCGCGTGGTGCCCACCCCCTAACTTTTAACAGGAGGTCGCGGAGGAAACAGAGGAAAGTTAACTCTGTTCGCTCCTGTTTGATCGGTTGGGTTCATCTGTTCGCGCCGCGCAGAATGAGCCGATGGATGCCGTCGGTGACCTTCACCTCGTGAAAATTAATGAGTAGTCCGACAGGAACGTTCAGCAGCTTCATGTAGCTCAACAGTTGCGCCTTGTGGATCGGCAGCACTTTCTCGACAGCCTTGGCTTCCACAAATACGCAGCGTTCCACGAGCATATCGAAACGCAGTGGCTCCTCTCGCGTGAAACCTTTGCATTCAATCAAGACGGATTTCTGAGTGACACATTCCAGGCCACGCAGACCCAGCTCCTTAAGCAGACACCACTCGTAGATCGATTCGATCAAGCCCGGCCCTTTGTCGCGATGGACCTCGATGGCAGCAGCAATGATCGTCTCCGTGAGCTTGAAGCTTTCTCAAACAATGGATGCACGCCACCTACCCTAACAGGAGACAACGGAGAGAACAGAGAGTTTTCGTCAGTCCCCATTATTCCCGATGCAAGGGACTGCTAGCAGCTAAACCCAAGCATCAAGAACTTTCCTCAGTTCTCTCTGTTTGCTCCTGTTCAGAATTGTCGTGTCCGCTGAATTCTCGTTACGCTCATTTTGCGAGCTGGCTCAAGGCGTTGAGCATTGGCTCGCTGGAAATCCCGATCAGTCCGCCAAAGGGCTCATCCAACTCCAGGATCAGGAAAATGGCGCCGGAGACGGCTAGCGCCGAAACCGTCAAAGCGAGGATCGTAGTAGCATTGGGCGGCGCGAGCACGCTGAAGCCAAGGAAAATGATGACGAGCCATAAGACAAGTATGATCAACATCGGCCTCGATATCGAGGGAACCGACTGCGCTACGAGAAGCGAGCGGACCTGAGCAACGTCTACGGCCAGGGACGCCGCCTGTGCCTTGAGAGCCGTCTGCATGTCGTTGTGCGGCGAAAGAGCCTGAATTGCACCGTACGCGGCATTGGCTGCTTGCGTATTCGGAGCCAAGTGTGCCGGCTGGCGCACTTCTCCCGGCCACATTTGCCGAATCCCTTCCTCCATCGTCTCGCGAAGCTGCGCGCGGACGCCGGCTGCTTCCGGTCCGTAAGCGTCCAACACCCGGCCCAAGAATGTGACCTTCGAAGCCATCTGAATTACCTCGCTGCGTTCGGTGTCGTAGGCACCCTTCGCCGAGCTTACCAGCAACCCAAGCACCAATGCCGACATGGTTGCCACCAACCCCATTGCCAGTTTCACGACATCCCTACTGTCCGAGCTCAGGTGATTCTCGGGAAGAAGGCGGCGAAGAGCTCGCCCAACGAATACGGCTCCCATAAGGCAGCCGAACACGATCAAGGCCGTAAGAGCACTGTTCATCACCTGTTCGCGATTCGATGGTATTTAAGAACGCCCGGACCGAGTAGCGGAGCCAGGAACAGCTATGTCAGCATCAGACGATTGCTTACTGACTAGCGCAAACGAGTTACGCGGAAGGAAAAATAGCTGCATCAATTTGCCTTCGCTCAGAACTCCTTGCAGTTCGGTGATTACGAAGAAAGGGACGAGCGTCACGAACAGGATTAGCGAGACACAAAGAATTCCGTTTAACGTACCACCGCCGAGGTCGGCGATACTTTGCTGAAAGGACTTTCCGCGATACATGCCAAGCCCGGCGTCTTCCAGAATTTTGAAACAAGCCAGCACGATAGTGAATAAGCCTGATTTCAAGAGAGTGGGGTAAATGAGCGGCCAATCGTCGACCCATTCGCCGAGGTGAAGCGCTTTGGCGATGAGGAGAACTTTTGCAAGCGCGAGCGCATTGATGATCGCGAAGCCCTGATGCGCAACAACACTGATGTGTTCTTCTGACAAAAGGAGAGACCTGTACAACTGAAAAAGCGCCAGGATCACCCAAAGATAGAGCGCAATGCCAAAGAACTCCTTCAACTCATGATAGGCTTTCTGCTTCAGGGTTTGGTGTGATGTATCCACGTCACTTCCTCGTTGTCTTCGCAGGTCGTTAGGCAAATCGACTATTCTTTTCCAGTCGTTTAAGCTATTTCGCCTCTCTTGTCAGTCATTATTTGGATTGCTGCCGGTTTTCCAGCTCCCCGGCGAGAATCGGCACACCAAGGTTGCAAGCTTGCACGCCCTGCACGACACAAAGTTTCAACACTTCCATGATCTCTTCCATCGTCGCGCCTGCTTGCAGGGCGTTGTGAATGTGCCGGCGAGTGCCGGGCGCATACATGTGTGTGTAGGAGGCGTCGAACGCGATGCTCAATAGTTCGGTGTCTTTCGCGGACATCACGCCGCTTCACCCAGGCGGTCCTGGGTACGGCAGTCTTTGGACGCACAATTGAGCCACCCAGTTTCTGAACGAGCGTTACCGTATCATCCAGCGAGCCGACGTTGACGAAAAGCATCCAGCCATTCAAATCTGGAATCGCTCGGTAAGTCAGCCCGCCATGCAGTGCCTTGGGTTCGGCTGAACCAGTCTGAATACGCCAGTAATTGACGCCCGGCATCTGTTCCACCTGCCAGCCGAAAACGCTCCGATAAAAATCGGCAAGCTTAGCTGGCTCTTCACCGTAGATTTCGAAGTGTGTTACGGACATTGTCATTTAGTTTGTCACATCTGCGGTGAGATGCCTATGGGACTTTTTGGGCAATAGATTTATCAATGTTGTAGCCACGCCCCTGCGGGGCGTTTCTTTAGTTTGAGCGGTTGTTCCGGACGGCTCACAGCGCCGTGGCTACAGGACTTTGGATACTTAGCGATTCGCTTCTGGTAGTCGTCTCGCCGCTACTGTGGCATTGTCTCGGCTGGGCCTTCTACCTTCACAATCGGCGCTGGATTCCATTTACCGGTGAGTGCATCTTCTTTCGGAGCATAGAGACGCATGGTAAGGTTGAATGCTCCTTTGGGAGCGGGTAGCCAGTTCGCTTCCTTGCCTGCGCCCGGGCTTTCGTTTTGGAAGTAGAGATCAAGCGAGCCGTCCGCGTTGTATTTGAATGGCATCCAACTGCTGACAGCGAAACGGTTGATGCTGTTAGCTACTTGGAAGCCGTCGAAGTCGTATAGCGTGACGGACCAAAACGCGCTGACCGGTGGCAACTGGCTCTTGTCGAAGTGAAGCACATATTTGTTCGCGCCGGAGAGCGGCTTGCCGGTCTCGTCGCCAAGATTGAGGGGATAAATCGCGTCTTCGGGCACGTTCGCGCCGAGACCCATCTGCGCGACCATGGCGCGCTTGAGATAGTAATTGCCGTACACACCCATCGTGTCGGTATTCATTGACCAGTAGTTTACTACCCTGGCAAGCGTAGGCACTTTCCATTTCATCAGTGCTTGCGCATCCGCCGGCGCGTTGGCGAGCGCCTTTCGCATAGCCGGATCGAGCTTGGCGAAGTCGAAGCCCTGACCCACCTCGATGCCAATGCGTTTCATACGCGCAACGATTGGCTCATCGGTTATGTGCGGCGGGTTAGCCTTCAGGACCTCGGCAGCATAAGCGAAGTATTTGTCGGCCGGCATGGTATCCACCTGAACCTTCGGCGGCGTCTTCATGTCCACCGAGGGATCAACTGTCCCGGTCACGGCCTCGGGAGTTTTTCCCCAGCCAGAGAGCGGCGTGATCTTGTATCCGGCCTGGATCTTGTGAACGGCGTCGTAATCGGCAGGGCCGTCAGTCTTGGTCCGCCCGATGATCCACACGTAAGGTGTTGGTGCCTTGATCTGGTGCATGCCGTCGGGCGCCGAGCCGGCCCAACCCGGCGGCGTAACGAGAAAGTTGGCGGCCTTTGTGCCAGTCGTCCGCCAGCCCGGAGACGCAAATACGTCCGTCCACATATCGAGCATCGGGAACAGATAATAACGCCCTCCGGTGTCCGGTACGGAGACGACCACGGGTTCTTTCGTGAGATCGAGCCAGCCACTGGAATAGAGCGTGTCGAAGTTAGGCCGAACAACTGCTTTCATGTCTGCGGTCGGATAGGCTGGTATGTTCGCGAAAGTGTTCATTGGGGCTTGGATTCCCTCTGCGTGCTCGACATTGGTGAGTTGTTTTCGCGTGATATCCATCGTCACGAGCGAATAAAAGTACAGGTAGGCCTCGACGCCGATAGCGTGCGCCTCCTCTGGAGAAACAGTTTCAGCGTGGCTGGTTTGAATAGCCGTGGCGAGCGCCAGGCTCATTATAGTGAGGTATGTTCTTTTCATAACTTTCGTTTTAGTTTTTCTCGATTGGTTGGTTTTGATTTGCATCAACTGTGAACGTCCAGGCTGCGATGTTTACCTCGCCTGAATAAGTGCAATTTTGCTAGGTCTGCCGCGATCTGCCTATAGGACTTTGGGGCTATGCCATGCGCCGTTGCGCTGTGCCCAAGGTGAAGTCAAGAGTCAGCAGGTCGGAGCTCCCTAGTTCATTGAACTCTTATCGCTTGGTTCACTTTTTCTCTCCCGCGGCTGGCGCAGATATTCTGGGGGAAGGTGATGAAGTATTAATCGGACCGACAGTCTGAAGTTTCTTAAGAAAGAAGGCCTTGAGATCTTTGAATTCTGCTGCGCGCGAGTTGTTCGGAAGAACCTTGGCGCCAGAAGCGTCTACCGCTATCGTTTTGCGAAGAGTTCCTGATCTGTCCGTAAGCCAGGCATTGCCTACGGAGTAGATTTCCAGCTTCTCCGTCATTGTTTTGAGCGCAGAAAGCACGATGCCCTCTTGCTTTGGGTTGGTGCTGACGGCAAATGCGCGATTAATGCCGTTCGCGACAACATACGATTTTACTTTTACTGGAAGCCGGTCACTGCCGAGTCCAAGTATGGCCGCCAGCTCTGGGGCTATTGATTGTTCACTGCCTTGAGAAAGCACCCATTCTTCCGCTTTGGAGAGTTCTGCTTGCTCGGAATAACGAGGTGTTGGAGCAAGGTTCTGAGCTGACAAGGCGACGGGAATGAGCATCAAAGCTGCGAACAGTAATTTGCTGTATTTCTTTTTCATAGGCGATTTGTTACTCACTGCCGTGGCGTTCCTGCTGGAGTTCCTATTGTGTCGTATTTGGACACGCTGTCTTTGCCAACTTGATTCTTGTTTCATTTCTTGTTCCTATCCTTCCTTTACCAATTGGTGAGCGATTCTTCTCGATGCGCTAAGGCCATGTCCTTTGCTGCTGTTGTTGCCTACCCGCTTAGTCCGTGACCAGGGCGAGTCGTTCCTCCATGGCCTGTTGTTCTGCCGCCGTCATCTGGTTTGGTCCGAGTTTATAGGTCAGCTTGTTGATTGTCCCAGTGAACTTAAACGGCAGCTTGTAACTGTCGTCCACGCCCGTGCGCGTATCGCTGCCGATGTCGAATGACTCGTCGATGGACATGAGGATTGGAATCGTGTGCGGGATGGTTTTCTTGGCGATCTCCTTTCCGTCAACGGTCAATACGCCAGTGCCGCCCTTGCCGGGGCCGGGCCCGTCATATTTGAAGTCGAACACGATCGTGTGCTTGCCGGGCGCGAGCGCTCTACCTAACACGTCGCGTGCCGCTCCCAGGCCGCCTTCCCAGCGGTACCGCTCCAAATCGAGGAGATTGTAACAGAAGACCGGCTTGCCTTTCAGGAGATAGAGTCCGTAGCCGCCGAAGCGACCACCCATGGTCGCAATCATTCCCTCCGCACCGCCTTTGGGAATCGTAATTTCGGCGGTGATGGTATAGTCCTTGTCCAAAATGCTGGGAGCATTGCCGACGGGAATGTTGGCATTCGGACCCGAGTAAGTGAACTCTGTCCGCCCGGCAACCGCGCTTGGCCGCGGCGTGACAATGCGCGGCAGGACCGAGTTATCCAAGGGGAACACCTGGTATTTGCCTGCTTCCGTCAGGAAGATTGCCTGCAGTTCCTTGAGTTTGTCGGGATTCTTGGCGGCGAGGTCATTGGCCTGCGAATAATCTTCGGCGATGTTGTAGAGTTCCCACTTGTATTCGTTAATCGGCGGCAGGGGCTTGGCGCCAAGGAGCCAGACCGCCTCGGGCGGCGTCGTGCAGGCGTACCAGCCGTCGTGATAGATCCCACGGTTGCCAAACATCTCGAAATACTGCGTGTCGCGTTTCGACGGCGCCTTCGCGTTCGCTGAGTCGAACGTGTAGGCCATGCTCACACCCTCGATCGGTTTCTGCTTGATGCCGTTGACGACCTCAGGCGCATGGATGCCCGTGGCTTCAAGGATCGTCGGCACGATATCGATCATGTGATGGAACTGGGTGCGAATACCGCCAGGGTCTTTGATGTGGCCGGGCCACGAGATGCACATGCCCTGCCGTGTCCCGCCGAAATGCGAAGCGATCTGCTTGGTCCACTTGAAAGGCGTATCAAAGGCCCACGACCAGGCCACCGACATATGCGGGTAGGTGGTATCGGAGCCCCAGCCTTCGTAATGCAACATCTGCACAACCTCCGGAAGGGTCAAAATGCCGTTGTAAGCGGTCATCTGGTTAAAGGTGCCTTCCACCGTGCCTTCGGCGCTGGTCCCGTTGTCACCGCTAATATAGATGATGAGCGTGTTGTCTAGTTTGCCCATGTCCTCGACCGCCTGGATGACGCGACCAATCTCGTTGTCGGTATAAGCGGCATAGCCGGCAAAGTTTTCCGCCTCGCGAGCGTAGAGTTTTTTCTGCACCAGCGAAAGCGAGTCCCACCGCGGGAGCTTCGCGCCGGCATACTCGGGCTGGCCATCCGGCCATGGGGTGAGCTGAGTGCCCTCCGGGATCACGCCGAGCCGCTTCTGGTTGGCAAAGATCTGGTCACGCAACTTTTCCCAGCCCATATCGAACTTGCCTTTGAACTTGTCCCGCCACTCCTGCTTGGGCTGGTGTGGCGAATGAGTGCCGCCGGGCACGTAATAGACGAAGAACGGCTTGTCGGGGGCAGCCGCATTCAGGCTGCTCATATACTTGATGGCCTCGTCCGCCATGTCGGTGATCAGGTTATAATCCTTCTTGCCGATCCAGGGAAATATCGGGGTCGTGTTCTGATAAAGGTACGGCGTCCACTGATCGGTCTCGCCGCCCATGAACCCGTAAAAATACTGGAACCCCATGCCGACCGGCCATTGGTCGAAAGGTCCGGCTGCACTGTAGAGATAGGTGGGAGTGTTATGGTTTTTGCCAAACCACGAGGTGGCGTAGCCGTTCTCCTTCAGGATTTCGCCGATGGTGGCACTCTCCTGGCCGATGACGGAATCATAACCCGGAAACCCGGTGGACATCTCGCCAATGACGCCGAAGCCGACCGAGTGATGGTTGCGTCCGGTAATGAGCGCCGCCCGCGTCGGCGAGCAGAGCGCGGTGGAGTGGAATTGCGTGTAGCGCAAACCCGCCTTGGCGATGCGATCCATCGCCGGTGTCGGGATGACGCCGCCGAAGGTGCTGTAGACGCCATAACCCTGGTCGTCGGTCATGATGAGCAGAATGTTTGGCGCGCCTTTAGGCGGCGCCACCGTAGGCGGCCAGTACGGCTTGGAGTCCACGGCGCTTTCCTTAATCACGCCGCCGAACGGCACCGCTGGCGGGGGGAGTTGTTTCCCGTCAATGGTGACGGTGGCGTCAGGTGAACCGGGTGTGCCGTTGATTTGCTGAGCTGGCGCCGGCACGGCAGCGAGCATTACTGCGCCCAACAAAGACAAGCTATAGTACTTCAGTGTGTGTTTCATGGTTTGGGTTTCGTTATTGAATTGTTAAGAGTAACGTAATGGCAGGCGAATCTGTCGGATTCAGCCTGCCTAACGGATGATCCCTAGTCGTTGGCTTTAGCGTATGCTTCTTCAGCGGCCTTCTTATCCGCCGCCGTCAACTGCGACGGGCCGAGCTTGAAGGTCAGCTTGTCAATCGTGCCGGTGAAGTTGAACGGCAGCTTGTAGCTGTCGTCCACGCCCGTGCCGGTGTCCAGGCCGACGTCGAAGGTCTCGTCAATGGTCATGAGCAACGGAATAGTGTGCGCGATCGTCTTCTTGGCCAGTTCCCTGCCATCCACCGTGAACACGCCGGTGCCGCCCTTGCCGGGGCCGGGGCCGTCGTATTTGAAGTCGAACACGAGCGTGTGCTTGCCCGGCGCGAGCGCGCGACCAAAGAAGTCCTCGCCGACTCTACCACCGACGCCACCCTCCCAGCGGAATCGCTCCATATCGAGCAGATTGTAGGCGAAGACCGGCTTGCCATTTTGCAGAAACAGTCCGTAGCCGCCAAAGCGCCCGCCCAGCGTCACGATCATTCCCTCCGCGCCGCCTTTGGGAACCGTTATCTCGGCGGTGATGGTGTAGTCCTTGTCCAGAATGCTCGGCGCATTGCCGAAGGGAATGCCGGCGTTCACACCCGTGTAGGTGAATTCGGTTTTCCCGGCGGTCGCGCTCGGCTTGGGCGCGAGGACGCGCACAAAGCCGGAGTTGTCCAAGGGGAAGACCTGGTATTTCGCCGCCTCGGTCAGGAACAACGCCTGCATTTCCTTCAGCTTGTCCGGCGTCTGGGCCGCGAGGTCGTTGTTCTCGGAATAATCCTTGGCGACGTTGTAGAGTTCCCAGTGGTAGTCGCTCAGCGGAGGCATCGTGGCCCCCAGCATCCAGGGCGGCGAGGGCGGCGTCGTGGCGGCCACCCAGCCATCGTGATAGATCGCGCGGTTGCCGACCATCTCGAAATACTGCGTGTCATGCTTCGACGGCGCATCAGCGTTGGCCTTATCGAACGTGTAGGCCATGCTCACGCCTTCGATCGGTTTCTGCGGGATGCCGTTGACCAGCTCGGGCGCCTTGATGCCGGTGGCTTCAAGGATGGTCGGCACGATGTCAATGACGTGGTGGAACTGCGTGCGGATGCCGCCGACATCCGTGATGTGGCCGGGCCACGAAATGGCCATGCCCTGCCGCGTGCCGCCGAAATGCGACGCCACCTGCTTGGTCCACTTGAACGGCGTGTCAAACGCCCACGACCAGCCCACCGCCATGTGCGGGTAGGTTTTGTCCGAGCCCCAGTCTTCATAGTGCAACATCTGCAACGCCTCCGGGAGGGTCAGAATGCCGTTGTAGGCGGTCAGCGTATTGTAGGTGCCTTCCAGCGTGCCTTCGGCGCTGGTGCCGTTGTCGCCGCAAATATAGATGATAAGCGTGTTGTCGAGCTTGCCTTCGTCCTGAACTTCTTGGATGACCCGGCCAATTTCATAATCCGTGTAGGCGGCGTAGGCGGCAAAGACTTCGGCCTGACGGATGTAGAGTTTCTTTTGGATCAGCGAAAGCGAGTCCCACCGCGGCAGCTTCGCACCGCCAAACTCGGCCTGACCATCCGGCCACGGAGTCAGTTGCGTGTCCGCCGGGATCACGCCGAGCTTCTTCTGGTTGGCGAAAATCGTCTCGCGCAACTTTTCCCAGCCGTTGTCGAACAGGTGCATCGCGTGGATTTTATCAATCCATTCCTTCGTCGGCTGATGCGGCGAATGCGTGCCGCCGGGCACATAATAAAGGAAGAACGGTTTGTCCGGGGCGACCGCGTTCAGGCCGTGCAAATACTTGACGGCCTCATCCGCCATGTCGGTCGTGAGGTTGTAACCGGGATGCCCAATCCACGGAAAAATCTGCGTGTGATCCTTGAACAGATACGGCGTCCACTGGTCGGTCTCGCCGCCCATGAACCCGTAGAAATACTCGAAGCCCATGCCCGACGGCCATTGGTCGTAAGGCCCGGCGATGCTGTATTGAAAGCTGGGCGTGTTGTGTTCCTTGCCGAACCACGACGTGGCATAGCCGTTCTCCTTGAGGATTTCACCGATGGTGGCGCTTGTCCGGCCCGATGATGGAATCGTAGCCCGGATAGCCGGTGGCCAGCTCGCCGACCACGCCGAAGCCCACCGAATGATGGTTGCGGCCCGTGATGAGCGCGGCGCGCGTGGGCGAACAGAGCGCGGTGGAATGGAACTGCGTGTAGCGCAATCCCGCCTTGGCGACGCGATCCAGCGCGGGCGTCGGAATGACGCCGCCGAACGTGCTCGAAATGCCGTAGCCCTGGTCGTCCGTCATGATGAGCAGGATGTTAGGCGCGCCCTTGGGCGGCACGACGCGCGGCGGCCAGTAAGGCGTGGAATCCTTGACGCTTTCCTTGATCACGCCGCCGAACGGCATCGGTGGCGGCGGGATTTGTTTCCCGTCAATGATGACGGTGGCGCGGGCGAACCCGGTGTGCCGTTGATTTCTTGTGCCTTGGCGGAAGGCGCAGCCGCCATGACGGCGGCAGCGAGCATCCCGCCGAGGAGTATCTGTCTTGCTGATTTCATACGTATTAATCTGGTTTCTTAATACTCATCTGAGTAAGCGCAATTCTGTCGTGTCTCCGACAAGTTGCATATAGGACTTTAGGGCTATCGCTGTCGCCTCGGTAAATCATTGAATCGTTACAACGTTACATCGCGAGGCCAAAAACGCCCCGAACTTTCGAACGCGTTGATAAGCCCGAAGCGATAAGGCCGGTTGTTAGGCTGGTTTATGCTCTTGTGGCTTGCACCAAGCCCGAGCGAGAAACAGCGTCAGCGCCGCATGCAACACAACTGCCGGCCACAGGAGAGGTCCGACCCAATTGCCTCGAATGCCGAGATACAAAAGATACAGCGTCACGGCCGCGCCATAGGTCAGCATGCCGCACAGCGCTGTCCGACCGGGCCAACACGCAACGCCCAACGCGATCAAGGCGATGCCGAGTACGCGCGCTATCGGTATGGCGACGCCGGTGCCTTCGGCGCCGAGCAACAGCTGGCCAACGAGGGACGGAACCACCAACAGCGCGAAGCCCGTGGTGGCTTCGGCGATGGCGGCGAGTGCGAGCAGCTTCTTCATCTCAGCAATGCGGCGTGCAACGCGCGCCTAGTCTTTCGCTCGAGCGACTCGATCCGCAATAGCCGGAAGTTGCTTGCGATCCTGCGCGGTGTACTGCACCGGACCAAGATCGAACGTTAGCTTGTCGATCTTACCGGTGAACTTGAACGGACAATCGTAGCGGTACTCGATCATCGCCACACCGGTGCGGGTGTCCAAGCCAACGTCGAAGTCTTCGTCTTCCGGGAACTCGATCGGGGTTGAGTTTTCCATTGTCTTCTTGGCCACGGACTGGTTGTCCACGAACAGCTCACCTGCGCCACCTTTGCCGAAGCCAGGGCCCGCATACTTAAAGACGAACCGGATGGTGTGTTTGCCCGGCTTGAGTTCCGTCCCTTCCCACATCGTGCGCTTGAGATCGAGCAGGTTGTAAAGGAACACTACTTTCCCCCGACGAATGCCCGCTACCCCCTTGCTCAGGAACAAGCCGTAGCCGCCGAACCGTCCTCCCTGTGTAACGATCATGCCTTCGGCACCGCCTTCGGGGATCTCGACTTGTGCCTCGATTGTATAGTCCTTCGCCATGATGTTCGGAGCACAGGAGGGTGGTGTGCCAGCTAACTCGCCGGAATACTCGAACACTTTCCGACCCGCTGTCGTGCTCGGACGCGGTGTGAGGAAGCGTGCGAGCGTTGAGTTGTCCAACGGGAAGACGTTGTACTTCTTCGCTTCGGCGTAGAATACGTCCTGCATCTGCTTGAGCTTGTCCGGCATCTTGGCCGCGAGGTCATTCGCTTCCGTGACATCCTCATTCATGTTGTAGAGTTCCCACTTGTAGCCGGTAATCACATCTGGAGGCGTGGCCGTGCTCAGTAGCCACGGAATGGTCACCGGTGTCGTCACAGCCATCCAGCCGTCCTGGTAGATGGCGCGATTTCCCAACATCTCGAAGTACTGCGTGGTGTGCTTGGTTGGGGCGCTGGCATTCGCCTTATCCCAAGTGTACACCATGCTTACGCCTTCGATGGGGCGCTGTTTGATGCCGTTGATCGTGTCGGGCGCCGAAATGCCGGTCGCTTCCAAAATCGTCGGCACAATATCAATGACGTGATGAAATTGATTCCGGATGCCGCCCAAGTCCGTGATATGGCCGGGCCACGACATGCAGACGCCCTGCGCCGTGCCGCCGCGATGGGACGCCACCTGTTTGCACCACTGGAACGGCGTATCGAGCGCCCACGCCCATTCTGCCGCGTAGTGAGGGAAAGTTTTGTCCGATCCCCAGAACTCGTACCAGAGGAACTGATCTTTGACTGGCACGGCGACGCCGTTGAAGGTCGTGAATTCGTTAGGCGTTCCGTTGAGCATACCCTCGGCGCTCGCGCCGTTGTCGCCGCTGATATAGATGATCAGCGTGTTGTCTAGTTCGCCAAGGTCTTCGACCGCTTGGATGACTCGGCCAATCTCGTTGTCGGTGTAGGCGAGATACGCGCCGTACACGTCAGCCTGCTTTATAAAAAGTTTCTTTTGTTCCCAATCGAGCGAATCCCATTTCGGCAAGTCCTTTGGCCACGCCGTCAACTGTGCGTTCTGGGGCATGATGCCTAGTTTCTTCTGATTGGCGAAAATGGTCTCGCGGATTTTGTTCCAACCGCCGTCGAAGAGATGCATGTTGCCGATCTTCTTGATCCATTCCGGTGTTGGATGATGCGGCGCATGCGTGCCGCCCGGCACGTAATAAACGAAAAACGGTTTGTCGGGCGCGATCTCCTTGAGCTGTTTCATGTACTGGATTGCATCGTCAGCCATCGCGGTGGTCAGATTCCAACCAGGCTGCCCTTGAAACGGATAGATGGCTGTCGTGTTGCGAAACAGGTTCGGCTGCCACTGGCTGGTGTCACCGCCGACGAACCCGTAGAAATACTCGAAGCCCATGCCGATCGGCCACTGGTGGAACGGCCCGGCCTGGCTTGCTTGATAAAACGGTGTGTTGTGGTCCTTGCCGAACCACGAGGTCGCGTACCCGTTCTCCTTGAGAATCTCACCGATCGTTCCGCAATCTCTCTCGATGACCGAGTCGTAGCCCGGGAATCCCGTCGCCGCTTCGCCTACGACGCCAAAGCCGGCTACGTGATGGTTACGGCCGGTGATCAGCGCCGCGCGCGTCGGTGAGCAGAGCGACGTGGAATGAAATTGCGTGTAGCGAAGACCCGATTTCGCGATGCGATCCAGGGCTGGCGTCGGAACCACCCCGCCAAACGTGCTCGGCGCGCCAAACCCGCAGTCGTCCGTCATGATGAGCAACACATTGGGCGCGCCCTTCGGTGGCACAATGCGCGGTGGCCACCACGGTTTCGACTCCGTGGCTTTCTCCTTGATTACGCCACCAAACGTCGGATCGGGCGGCGGAAGCTGTTTGCCGTCAATCGTAGTGGTAGCGCCGGGCGAGCCAGGCTCGCCAGTGGTTTGCACTTCTGCTCGAGGGGAGGGCGCAGTCGCCATGACGGCGGCAGCGAACGTCCCGTAAAGGAAGATCTGTCTTGCTGATTTCATAGGCACGAATCTGATTTTGCTGCTCATCAACTCATCTGAGTAAGCGGAATTTTGCTATGCCTCAGGGAATCTCGCTATGGGACTTTAGACCTATGGCGTGCGCTGTCCTTCCGTGCCCAACGAGCGGCTAAGAGCGTCAGTGCCCGAGATGCATCAAGGCGTTGTACATGGGCTTCTGGGAAATCTGGATCACCCCGTCGAATGGCATGTCCAGTTCCAGGATTAAGAAGATCGCTCCGGCGACTGACAGCGCGGCCAGCATTAGCGCAATAACGACCGTGGCATTCGGCGGCGCGAACAGGCCCGCGCTCATGAAAATGATCGCCAGCCAGGAGATCAAAACGATCAACATTGCAATGGATATTGACGTTTCCGTCTGCTCGAACAGCAACCAGCGCATTTGACCGAGATCAGTGGCGATCTGAGCGGCTTGAGACTTGAGAGAACGCTGTACGTCGTTCTGTGGCGAGAGCTTCTGGACTGAGTTAAAGAACGCCTCGCCTGAGGATACGCTCGGATCGAGTTGCGCAGGTTGAGATGACTTCTTGTCCGGCCACATGTGATCGATTGCGCTCATAACCGAGCGACGGAGGAGGTCACGGCTTTCCGCGCTCTCAGAGCCGTAATTTGCCAGCACCCGGTCAAGGAAAACGGTCTTGGCCGCCATCTGTGTCACCTCGTTCTTCTGGGTGTCGTACGAACCCTTTGTTGAGGCGACCAGCAGTCCGAGAACCAGGGCCGCCATTGTCGCGACCAATCCCATCCCAACCTTAACAGCGTCCTTCGTCTCCGCACTCAGGTGATCTTCGGGAAGCGAAGCTCGCACCCGCACCCCCAATAAGCCGGCCGCGAAGAGACATGCAAATACGAGTGATCCTGTGATTGTGGAATTCAATTGTTGCTCAGTAGTTAATCAATTTATCAGACGCTCTCAGTGGCACAGCCCACAAACAATGCTGTGCATACGATCGCGACAAGGGCGACGAATTGTACCGCGTCTCCTTTGAGCTTTGTGGCTCTTAGTGGCTTAATTAGCCAGCTGAGTCTAACCAGCGTATTCTTGTACTGCCTGGGTTTACTTTCGCCAATTGTTGTTTGTTGATAAACAATGGCAAGCGCGGCCGCTTCTTGCTCAATTGGTTAAGTTGACCTCAAACGCCTGCGCTCCGAGAGAGGAGGCCAGGCCTTCGGTCTCGCCGGCGAGATACATGGTCACACCATTCTGGTTCGTCAGCTTGGCATGCATTTTACCCTCGATCAGGGTCAGTCCTCGACTGATGCCATGGTAAGTTCCCGAGAAGTCGGAGAGTCTGTTCAGGTTATAGACCTTGCCCGTTGCAGAGACCTTTTGAGCGCCCGAGCCGCCAACGCCCGCACCGGAGATGGTGAAATGGTGCCGTCCTCCGTTGTAATATAGAATGCCTTTTCCGGTTTCAGCCTGAGCGTAATAGGCAGCCGACCACTCGTGAATGCTGACAGTGGCCGAGGGTGTTGTACTCGGGGCCTGCGTCATTGATGCGCATCCAGCGATGAAGAGGAATGCGATACCGACAAAGGTGGAATTAATGAGGTTGGTTTTCATGGGGTTCAGGTTTTGATTTGGTTTTTTATAAGTGATTTTCTGAGCGCTGAGTTACGAATTTTGGCAGGTCGACGAGGAAATGTCTATAGGACTTTAGGGCAATGGCGTATTCGATACGACTTTGAACATCTCTATCAGACCGTCCGGGTTAAAGCCCCACCCGTAGATCGTGTTGCCATCCGCGGAGATGAGCGATGCGGCGTTGAGCGTCCAGCCGGCGGGTACCACGGCTCCGCGATCGGTGATAAAAGTGTACAGCGAAGAGGCCCCGCTTCCCTTCCCCCAGATGAAAGCATCACTAGTAGAACCCCTGCGCACCAACCCGACGACGACCCGGCCATTGTCGGAGACGTCCACAGCGACCCAGTCACCGACGTTCCTTCCGATCGGGCTCACACCTTCGCCCTCGCGCCAGATCCATGCCTGGTGGCCGCCATACGCGTAGTTGGTTCCCACGATGGCCCTGCCGTTTGCGTTCACCGCTAGCGCCTCGCCATTGAACTCGCCATTTTGAGTGAGGATTAGTTCTTCAACGCCGTTAACCCACTTCGCAGCCGTGCGTTCGCCAGTGAGTTGATCTTGCCAGCCGACGATGACGCTTCCATCAGCGTTGACGGCGTTGGCTCGCGAGTAGGTTGTTTCTCCGAAAAGCGAAGTCAGGACGGTTGCGGGAGCGTCATTGGTCAGGTCCCACGTGCCCCCGTTGGCTTTGCAGAGCGTCGCTAAATAAAGTAGACCGACGCCGAGCGAGCCGTTCCTGTTCATGCCATAGGCTCCGCTGAGAAATAAATCGCAGGGAACTCCGCCGGCGACCGTACCGAGATCCTGCCAGTTGGTTTGGCCGACCCATAGGGCAGCGTTCCACAAGCCCTGAGCGTTGGTATGGCAGGCGAGAACGGTCCTTCCGTCACCCGAAATTGCCGGCAGACCGCTGAAACACCCGTCGCCGATGACCGAGGCACCGCCTGCCTCCGTGTAGTAGAGGTTCGGAGTCCCGAAGACGCCCGTTCCTACAACGATCGAAGCGTCGTCTGACATCGACGTTGGGATCATATCGATCACGCCGGTGGGTGTGAAGGTCGCGACCGCAAATACCGATGCGGCCCCGATGAAAGTCAGAAGTGCAACCAAAGCAAAACGGTTAATTTTCACAGAAGATAGCCCTTTGATTGTTGTTTAATTTCAATTTCCTCCGATCTCTGAAACAACGTCACCCTTTGCCCAACCGGTGTTAGTCAGATTTAACTGATATTTTGTCGCTTCCGCCGTCGTGAGGCTATAGGACTTTAGGGCAATGGCTGTCGCCGCTTTAAGTCGTTAGATCGTTACATTGTTAAAAGGTTTGAGCGGTACAGCGGTACAACGATGGGACACAGTGAATTGCCAACCGATTAGCCTGCTGACTTCATGAGTCTTGCGCTAATATGGTCCCGGCCCTCCCATAGGTCCCCACACGCCGAAACCTCCGCCCCAACCGCCCCACAGACTCCACTCCATCGCCGAATCCTGGTACATCTCGGCGCTTTCGAGGTTCTCTGTGGCAAGTTTGTTTGAGGCGCGCAGCTCCTGGTAATGCCGGTACTGCTTGGGTCCACCGACGTAAGCCTGGTTATGCGACGGGTCTGGGAAAATATAATAGGTTTTCCCAGCTTTCTGGATCATGGTGACTTTGCCCGGTGGAAGGCTGTGGAGCTTTTGCTGCTGGGCAGCCGTCTTGGGAGTGATCACCTTAAATCCACAGGCCACCAGCATGTTCTCTCTATTCTGTGTGCTTTGTGTGGTAGCGCAGCCGAATAGCAGTGCTGCGCCAGCAGCAATGCTGCCAAGTAAGATACATTTTAATGATTTCATAGATCGTAATCGGGTTATTGATAACAGATTTTCGAACGAATGCTTCAGAATGTAATCCCGGTGGTGATTTGCGGGCCGTGCATTACGGCATCAAAACGAAAACCGTCGTTCTCGTAATTGCCGCCGAGTGCCCGGTAACCGACTTCGGTAAAGATGGAACGGGTGAGATTGATACCGAGCACGCCCTCGACCTCCCACATCAGGTCGGCGCCGACGCCGAACCCGCCGATCTCGCCACGAACTGCCGTGTAGAACGTTTTGTTAAAATTGTACCGGCCGCGCAGCCCAAGATAGGGATCGAACCAGTCATCTTGTCGCGCGATACTTTGATGCAGCTTTGTGTCCAGCGTGTACGCAAGATGGTCCGCGATTTGCGCCTGGGCCGCCGCGACGATTCGATTGACTGCTGCACGACGAGCGGCCCCCGTCAGCTTGAGCGCATCTATCCGTATCCGCAAAGCCGCTTCTTTCGCCTGTATGAAATCGTTAACCACTTGGGCAACATCTTCCCGGATGCGCCCTCCCAACGGCCCGATTGGAATGTTTGGCTTACGCTCGTGACTGTGTAATGCGTCGTGAGGATCGATGCGGCTGACGATGTCTGACTCGATCGCGCTCCCAACGGTGGCAAGAAAATCCTTGTTGGAGATGTCGTTATTGAGGCGCGCAACCAAATCGTCGGTGATGTTCGTAACGAATTGTTCGCTGCTCTGGTGAATTGCGACCACATCGCCATTCAAAGTGAGCCGTTCGTACACATTGGTGTAGTGCGTGCCCGCAGCGAAATCAAGCGACCACCGGGGCTGGTTGAAGAGCCGCCAACTCAATGCAGTGTCAACCAGGGTTTGGTCCACTTGTTCGTGGACATTATTGATTAGCCCGCTTACCTGCGCGTCGTCGGAGAGACCGATGTAAATTACTTCACCATAGATTCCGAACGGCCCTTTTTGCGCTTCCGCTCGCATCGCAAAAATCATGTCAAGGTGTTGCAGAATCTGGTCGAAGCCGATGTCGATATTTGCGTTAACCCCGCGGACTCCGATTGTGCCGTCCAAGCCCGCCATCCAACCAGGAGCAGCGATCGTAAATTGCCACGGTTCACTCTGCGTGATCGATGGCGGCGCGGTTTCTTTCGGCTGCAGTTCCAAGGTGCCAGCGCCCAAAGAGCCGATCAAGCCAAAAGCTGCGACTGCGAACAAAAGCAACCTGATTTTCATGTGTCGTTTTCACCTAGCCGACCTTCTAATGGTCGTCGCGAAGTGTTCCCATAATTGATCCGCGATTTTGTAGTATCTACCGCAATGCGTCTATAGGACTTTGGGGCAATGTTCAAGCCGTTTCAGATTTGGACCAAAAAGAAATCGGCCTCCCGACAAGGGGAGGCCGATTTACTTAACCTATCGGAGAGAATTGCTCGCTATTAGTGGAAAAAGAATCGGACACCCGCGCCCACCAACTGTTGGCCCAGAGCGCGATTTTGGTCGGTATTGATTTGGGTGCTCTGATAATTGAGGTATTTATACTCGATGAACGCGCTCCACTGGGGATTGAAAAAGTAATCGGCACCGGCAACCACATCGAACGCCAGGTCCGCATGACTTGCTCCGCCACCAGTGTTGATAGGGACAGTGCCAGTTGTGGGGTCATTAACCTCGACCCCAGCAGATTCGGCATAGTAAATGCCGACGCCCGCACCGAAATACGGCTGGAACTTTTGGTTTCCAGGTGCGAATCGCAAAATGAAGTTCGCCATGAACGTGCCCGTATTGATCCAGGTAGTCGCGTTGCGCTGTGCTAAAACTACATTATCGATATCCCGCAGGGTGAAGTTCGCGCCACCCCGAAAGCCATTGTAAAAGAAGTCGCCTTCAATCGTTGGACGAACTACGCCCGTGCCAAAGACGTAACCGAGTTTAATGCCGCCGAAGAAACCGACGTCATTCTTCGGAGAGACATCGAGAGTGTCTCCGAAGCCAATTCGATTCGGATTATCTTGCGTAAACGTTCTGGTCTCCACCGCGGTTTTGATAGACATTGGCCCCCATGTCGATCGCACCGTAGAAACCGAGTCCATACATTGGTGGCGGCGGCGGTGGTGCGACCTGTTTGTAGGTCTCCGTTCCGGCTTGCAGCGAAGAGGCAAGGAATCCAACCACGATGGGCGTCAAAAGAAGTGATAGTTTTTTCATAGCAATAGGCGTGATAGCTGATAACGGCTGATATGGCAATTAGTTTTTTTAGGTTATTTTTGTCGATCCCGCGGCCATCATTCATCGGCGGCGCCAGATTGTCTATAGGACTTTAGTCGTAGGGCTTTGGCGGCAGGAAACTCGTCACATATCCCTCTGCGGAGAGTAAAAACTAATTACTGGAATCCGCTGCGGCCTTAACTGCAGCGAGAAATTCGCCGCTCGGTACGCCCTTGATGAAGAAAGCAGAAGCGCCTGCGTTCATCGCCATCCGACGAACTGACGGATCGTCTTTGCCAGTCAGAACAATCACTCGGGTCGAGGGCGAAACGCGTCGCAATCGCATTTGCACTTCCAGTCCGTTCATATCCGGCATAAGGATGTCGATCACCGCGACGTCCGGGAAGTGCATCGCGGCCTGCTCCAAAAATGCAATCGGATCCGTGAAGGCTTCGGCCTTCCAACCCGCGGAATCCAGAAGCCGGCCCGTGGATTTGAGGATCGAGGAATCATTATCCAGCAGGTACACGGTTTCGGTGTTAAGCGCGATCATTCTTACTCTCCCTACTCATATTCAAAATCGCATCCGGATAGCTACATGGTCCCGCCAAATGCTGGAGCAGAACCGAAACGCGGTCAGGGGAAACGAGAGGCATTACGACCACGTTAGCGTGTCAGATCAGCGCGACGCAATCAGACCTTAGTCCCGGGTCTGATCAGCGGTTGCACTTCCGCTTTTTGCAGGACGCCCATGAGCTCGGCTACCGAAGTAATGTGCAGTTTTTGCATCATATGCGCGCGATGGGTTTTGACCGTTTTTTCGGCCATTTCCAGTTCGGCGCCAACTTGTTTGTTAAGCATTCCGGTGGCCACAAGTTGCATGACCTCGTACTCGCGCGGCGTTAGCCGTTCAAGCAGGCCGCGCGCGTGATGCTTTTCCGACGCGCGGCGGCGCTGTTCGGCTGAGCGAGTCAGTGCGCGTTCAACGCTTGCCAACAATTCCTTATGCTTGAAAGGCTTTGGGAGAAAATCAATGGCGCCTGCCTTCATTGCCCTCGCGCACATCGGGACGTTGCCATGTCCCGTTATAAAAATGAGTTGCTCCTGCTGTCCGTGTTCGATCAGGACTTTCTGGAAATCGATCCCGTTCAGCCCGGGCATTCGCACATCGACAATCACGCATGAAGGTCCGGGATGAGCGGAACGCGAGAGAAAATCGGAAGCAGACTTGAAGAGTTCCACCTTGTAGCGGGCCGCGTCTAACAATCGCCCCAGGCTTTTTCGCATCGATGCATCGTCGTCGATCACGAACACCATTGCGCTTGAAGTCATCATTTTGGCATGTCCTCCTTCACCGGCAGACGAAAATGAAAACGCGCTCCACCTCCGTCGGCGTTTTCAGCTGCGATGCTTCCGCCATGTGTCTCAATGATAGAGCGCACGATTGCAAGGCCCATCCCGAGGCCCTCCTTCTTCGTGGTAAAGAACTGCTCAAAAAGCCGTTCCTGCGTCGGTTCCGAGATTCCCGAGCCATAATCGCGCACGGCGACAAGGATCGTGCCGTCCCCATCGTGATTGGTGGCAATCTCCACAATCCGGCGACTCGGCGGCGCGTCGCGCATCGCGTCAAAGGCATTGCGCAAAAGATTAATCAGCACCTGCTGAATTTGGGTGGGATCGCCTTCAACGGCAGGAAGATCTTGTGTCAGGGAGAGTTCCATTTTACAGGACTGCGCGGCGGCGTCCGGTTGAACGATATGCGCAACGGCGTTAGCCACGTCATTTAGATTTATCGGCCCGCGAATCGCGCTACCTTTCTTAATTGCACTCCGCACATTGCGCATGATGTCATGAGCGCGGCGCGCATCTCGTACAACGTCAGCAAGGATATCCTGTAATCGCTCCGGATTGAGTCTGCCTTGTTCGAGATATTGCGTTGCGGCACTCGCGTTGCTCACGATGGCCGCCAGTGGTTGATTTAATTCATGCGCAAGTGAGGCGGTCATTTCGCCAAGCAAGCTGACCCGGCTGAGAAGTTCGACCTGCTCGCGACTGCGCCGCGCTTCTTCTTCCGCCGCCTTGCGCGCGGAGATGTCCACAACATTTGCCAAAACAACAAGCCCGTGCGACGTCTGAATCGGATTCAAACCGATTTCGACGGGAAACTCACTGCCGTCTTTACGGCGAGCGAACAACTCCCGGCCTCCACCCATCGCCCGCACTTCGGGCGCAGCAAAGAAGATGGCGCGGTCGCCAGCATGCGTACGTGCGAAGCGCTCGGGTACCAAAATGTCGACCATTTTGCCAATGAGTTCGTCGCGCGGATAGCCGAAGAGTTTTTCGACACGCTCATTCACGAGTACGATACGCCCCTCATTATTCACCAGGACCGTCCCGCTAGGCGATGCTTCTGTCGCGAGCTGAAACAATTCCTCAGCCTGCTTTCGTTCCGTGATGTCCATTGAGACGCCTAGAACGCGCGTTGACGCGTCGTCGTTCTGGAGGCAACGGCCGCGGCCGCCGATCCAACGGACAGTGCCATCAGA
This sequence comes from uncultured Verrucomicrobiae bacterium, assembly GCA_963776065.1. Classification (GTDB taxonomy): domain Bacteria; phylum Verrucomicrobiota; class Verrucomicrobiia; order Chthoniobacterales; family UBA10450; genus Udaeobacter. The sequence continues at coordinate 442,368 of CAVZLJ010000005.1, forward strand.
CAGCAGGATGCGGTACTCAGTTTCGTAGCCACCTCGGGCGCGTACCGCTCGTTGCACCGCGTCATCGCGCGCGACCCGATCCTCCGGATGCACACGCTGTTCGAATTCAGCGTAGGTGATTTCACCTTCTCGTGATAATTGGAATAGCTCACGTACTTTGTCGGACACCCACATTCGTTTCATTGGAATGTCGACTTCCCAGACACCAAGGCGCGCGGCATCGGCGGCAAGCGCGACCCGTTCCTCGAATTGATGAAGCGCTTTTTGCTGTCTCAGCAACTCGGTGACGTCCACGCACGAACCAATGTAGCCGGCAAACGTGCCGTTCGCGTTGTAGCGCGGCACTCCCTCGTCTGAAATCCAGCGATACTCGCCGTCATTTCGTCTGAGCCGGTATTGCATAACGAAGGGTTTGCGCGCATCGAACGCTTCCGTGTACGTGTTGAGGCAGCGTTTCAGATCACTCGGATGCACACCCTCAGCCCAACCATTTCCTAGTTCCCGCTCCAGCGAGCGCCCGGTAAACTCGAGCCAGCGCGTGTTGAAAAAAGTGCACATTTTGTCCACGGCCGACATCCAGATAAGGACCGGCGCGGCATCCGCCACGATTCGGAAACGCTCCTCGCTTTCCCGCAGGGTCGCGTCGCTCGCCTGCAACTGCCGAGTAAGCTGAGCGGCGCGAATTAGGTCGTAGCTCAACTCGTAAGCCATCGCGGCCACGAGAATTAGATAGAACAAGCTCACCGTTAGCGGCGTCGAAATAATTCCCCACGTCATCGCCACGGCTTGCGCACTCGCCAAGACGACTAGCAACACAATGCTGCCGCCAACTACCAGCGCCTGCCTCCGGTTGCCGCATCGCCACACGGTAATTGTTGCATCCACCACAAATATCACGAGCAAGAGCAAGCTGAATTGAGCCACCAGCATCCAGGGATTCGGCACGCCCTTCGGGACTGATACAGATTCTCCGAGGAATAGGACATGCCGCAGTCCAGTGATTTTTCGATAATTGAGATTTGGCGAGAAAACGAAATTGAGAATCAGCGACACCGTACGCATTGCCACGACGGTCCACGCGAGCCATCGCCGACCCGCGTTCAGGTAGAGGCGCACGAACGCGACGATCGATACGATCAGTACCCAACCTGGAAAATGTATCCAGCGGGCAACGCTCCCAAACTGTTCGGGCGTTTCAGCCCGCATTAAGGCTAATTCCAGCGCTGCAAAAACGGCCACTGCCACCGCGCCCACCGAAAAGACGAGATTTGCGCGAGCGGATCGATCCTTCAACCAGACGATGAACTGGAGAAATGCCAGCGTGAGACATGCTCCAGCGCCTAATGACCAGATGACGGTGACCCAACTCATAGCCTCGTTGCGAAATTCTTCCGAAGGTTTAAACCTTGGCAGCCGCCATTCGAAAAACCCTTAATATGCGCTGTCGGCCAGCCTGCCTCCGACCGCGAGATGAAGTGGCGTCGTGATTCGCGGCAAGAAATCGAAAGGTCCTTTCCCTCCAGATGATTGGCCTGACGGAACGACTCCCTTCCGGCGGCCATTGGACTTTAGTCCTATTCATTGTTGGCCATTGTTTGTGCAAACCTGCATCGCCTTGTCATGAAGCTGCTCTTTCATGAGATCCGTCGCAACCCACTACTTTGGCTGCTCGTGTTCGTTCCCATCGCATTGGCAGCTGAGAAACTCAATCACGAAGCGCACACGCTGCACTTCGTTCTTTCGATCCTCGCGATTCTGCCGTTGGCCGTTCTGCTGAGTCATGCCACGGAATCAGTCGCGGCGAAGACGGGCGATTCGGTGGGCGGTCTGCTTAACGCAACGCTTGGCAATCTAACCGAGCTTGTCATCGCCATCGCTGCTTTGCAGGCGGGCCAGTACACATTGGTGAAGGCGTCGGTCGCCGGCGCGATCGTGACAAATGTGTTGTTTATGTTGGGCGCGTCGTTTCTGCTCGGCGGCCTGCGATATCACCTTCAGGAATTCAACCGGATAGCGGCACGATTTCAGGCCGGCTTGCTTTTTCTCGCCACTATCGCGCTTCTGATTCCCTCCGCCGTCTCCGGGCACGAGACGCTGGGCAAATCGGGTTTGAATCAAGAGCTGAGCCTGGCTTTGTCGGTTTTGCTTTTGCTGGCATACGGTCTCGGTCTCTGGTTTTCGCTCAATACGCATCGCGAATTGTTTGCGAGCGCCGCGGAGGAGCATGAAGCCGCGTGGCCCATGGGTCTTGCGCTCGCCACGCTCGCAGTTGTTACGATTTTGGTGGCGCTCGTGAGCGAAGTATTTGTCGGATCCGTTCAATACGCTGCGACGGCCTTCGGAATGAGTCCCGCATTCGTTGGGTTCATTATTGTGGCCTTGGTAGGAGCGGCTGCCGAAATGACGGCAGCATTTTCGGCGGCACAAAAAAATCGTCTGGATTTGAGCGTGGGCATCGCACTGGGCAGCGCAGCACAAATCGCGCTCTTCGTTGCTCCGGTTCTTGTGCTGCTCAGTTACTTCATCGGCCCCGCCCCGATGGATTTGAATTTCTGGCCCGGGGTGGTCGCAATGATATTGTTCGCAACGCTAACCGCATCCCTCGTGACCAGCGCTGGGCGCTCCACCTGGTTCGTCGGCGTTTTAGTTGTTATGGTTTACCTGATGTTCGCCACGGCCCTTTATCTTTTACCGCCCCAGAATACTTAACCCGTTGGTCGGGATGGATCTTTCACATCCAGCGGAGTGCCCACACCAACAAAAATACTGACAGTATAAGTCCAAAGTCCCATATTCAGCAGCTGCCACTCGCTCAATATTAGAAGGTGAATCAGACGATCCACGCGATTATTCACTCGCGACAGGTCCCCGAGAAGCTGTTAGTAATGATGAGAGCTAATGAAAACAAAAGAGATCATTAAAAGAGCGCGCGAATTCGCCAAGCCATTCCGTATCAGCAAAGGGAAAGATTTCCGTCTCAAAGATGTCGATCCAGACGACACGCTTGATCTCACCAAAGAGGCGGACAAACCGAGAGCGAAAGAAGCGCTGGCGATGGGCATCACAGCCCTGGCCGAGTTGCAAGACAAGCTATACGCTCAGGACAAGTGGGCGGTGCTTTTGATCTTTCAAGCAATGGACGCCGCTGGCAAGGATGGCGCTATCAAGCACGTCATGTCTGGCGTAAATCCACAGGGCTGCCAGGTCTATTCTTTTAAATCGCCTTCGGCCGAGGACCTGGATCACGATTACCTCTGGCGCTGCATGAAAGACCTGCCCAATCGCGGCCAGATTGGAATCTTTAATCGCAGCTATTATGAAGAGGTGCTCGTCGTCCGGGTGCATCCGGAATTCCTGGCAAAACAAAAGCTGCCTCCAAAACTCGCAGGGACAAAGATTTGGGAGGAACGATTCGAAGACATCCGCAATTTCGAGCAATATCTGTCGAGGAATGGCGTCGTGGTGCGAAAATTTTTTCTACACGTTTCAAAGAAGGAACAGAAACGACGATTCCTTGAGCGGATAGATGATCCGCTAAAAAACTGGAAGTTCTCGTCCAATGACGCGAATGAGCGCGACTTCTGGGACGGTTACATGAAAGCGTACGAAGAAATGATTCAGGAAACGGCGACGAAGGACGCGCCTTGGTATGTGGTGCCAGCCGACAACAAATGGTTCACCCGTGTGGTGGTCGGGGCGGCAGTGATCGAAACCCTCGCCTCGCTCGATCTGGCGTATCCAAAAGTGGATGAAGGAAAACTGAAGGAACTGGCCGCTGCGAAAAAGAAGTTGTTGAGCAAGTAACGTCCGGCGCTGCGAAAATGGTTTGGCCTTACGCGCAGGTGGGATCGGTTTGGAATTTGAACGCGACCATCCAGGGACCATGAGTAAACGGCATTGAACCTGCCCTGTCTGGTAATTGAGTGTCTTATCCCCCGCGCAACAGCGAACCTGAAAGCGGATCTTCGCAGCTCACGACTACTCGGGTGATGTGGGCAACACCGAGACTGTTTTCCAATCGAAGGCAATGGCGAGCATGCGAAAGACAAAGCAACAGCCAATCGCCAGCAATGCTGCTGTTGTCGCCGGCATCTTGAAATACAAGATAAGCAACGTAAACAGGCTTGCTCCAATCAAGGCAGCGAGCACGTAGAGCTGTCCCGGTTTGAACAGGAGCGGTTCGTCGCTCACCAGCACATCGCGCAACAGCCCGCCGCCGCAGGCAGTCACGATGCCGATCATGATCGCGGTGAGAATCGGGAGCTGGGCGTTGAGCGCATGCTCAACACCAACGACCGCGTAACAACCCAACCCAAGCGCATCGGCAAACAGAAAGGCAGTTTGCAAACGAGCGATGTGATTGCGAAACAAAGCCGCGGCAATACAGCCGATAATAACAACAGCAAGATAACGCCCATCGCTTATCGCAAGTGGCGGTCCGTGTTGAATGAAAATGCCGTCACGAATCAAACCGCCGCCCACTCCGGTCACCAGCGCCAGCACGAACAAGCCGATCACGTCATAGTGCCGGCGAATTGCAAGCAAGGCGCCGGTCATGGCGTAGAGGCATGTCGCGCTTAGATCAATGTAAAGTGGCAGTGTGAAATGGCTGCTCATAACCAGGCATCCTCCCTGGTCGAAATCGAGCTAGTGAAGGCTTTCAACATCTGGAGAATCGAAGAAGGGCGTATCACGCGGATGCCGGTGCTGTTCTGACGAGCGATTGGATGCACACCCAGCGAGAAGAAGCACTGAAAACATAAAGACTAAGATCGCTGTTCTCACGGTCCCCGCAGAATTCCCTAACGCCCTCAGCCCATGCTGACACCGCACCACCTAGGTCATCATGGCGACCAAGACTGGCCCCCATGCCGTTAGCACGATATTGCCGATCGCGTAGGGCACGGTGTAGCCGAGAGCCGGGAGGTCGCTGTCCGCCTCTTCCTGGACCGCGCGAAGCGCAGCGGTGATCGTCCCTGCGCCACAACAAGCACCCAGAACAATCACTGGGTTCATCCTCAACACATAACGACCGAACAAGATAGACACCGCGTGCGGTAGAATCGCGATTACAAGACCCACAAAGACAAGGCTGATCCCCGACTTCTGGAGCCCCGAAAAAAAGCTGGGCCCCGCAGCAAGCCCCACGCAGGCCATAAAGACAGTCAAACCCACGGTGTCGAAGATCCACATTGCAGAGCCTGGGATTCGACCGAATGTCGGGTGAACCGCGCGCAGCCAGCCGAATATCAGACCCATGATCAGCGCACCTCCGCTGGCGGTGAGCGTCAGCGGCAGCCCGGCAACTGTAACGGTGAGCAATCCCATGAAGCCGCCGAGGACGATCCCCAAACCGACAAAGATCATGTCCGTCATCACGGTCTGGCGATCGGCGTAGCCGAGGTCCTTGGCCGCCCGTTCGACGTCGCGCGTAGCTCCGACGAGAGTCATTATATCGCCCCTCTCCACCCGCGTCGCGGGAGAGAACGGCATCGGTTCGCCAATCCTCGTCAGCTTCTTTAAAAACACACCGCGGGCGATCTCCATGGCCGCCAGATCTACAATAGTTTTGCCGACGAGAGACTTGTTGGTCATCACCACGTCGAGCACCTCGATCGGAAAATCCAGGAGTTCCTTGTCATGTACTTCGGCCCCGATCTCTGCCCCCCGGGTCGTATGCAATTCCGATCGCGTCAGGACTGCGATGACGTCACCCTCGCGAACGACCGTGTCTGGTTCAGCCTCGATGATATTGCCATCCCTGCGGATCCGGGAGATGAAGACGCGAGATTGTTTTGGACGCGCCTCCAATTCGGCCACGTTCCGATTGATTAAGTCCCGGTTCGTGACCTGGTACGCGCGAACCGCCAGGGCCTGGTAGGCTGACGGGGTCTCCGGCTCGCCACCGCCCGAGGCTGTGATCTTTGCACGGAGTTTGCGGGCCTCCTCCTTCAGATTAACGCGCATTAGCTTCGGACCCATGTTCGGTAGAAACCAGACGATGAAAGCTGTCCCGATAAGATAAGTAACGGCGTAAGCGACCGGGATGTTATTGATCAGGCTGGTTTTGTCCGCGTCCGGTATGGTGGCAACGCGATTGATGGCGTCGCTGGCGGTTCCAATGACGGTGGATTCTGTGAATGCGCCGGCAAGCATACCAGCTGCCGTGCCCACGTCGTAACCGAGGAGTTTCGCGGCGGTAAACGCGGCGATCAGGCATGTGACGCAGAGGACGAGAGTGATGGCAAGCTGCGGCAAGGCATCTTTCTTGAGCGCGCGAAAGAACTGGGGTCCGACCTTGTAGCCGGTGGTGAAGAGAAAGAGATCAAAAAAGATATACTTTACCACGGCGGGAACCTGGATGTTAAGTTGTCCGATTGCGACCCCCGCGAGCAGCGTGCCCACGGCCGTCCCAAGGCTGAACGTCCCGATCTTAAGGCGGCCGATGAAGAAGCCGATCGCCAACGTTAAAAAGACCGCGAGTTCCTGATGCTCTCTAAGAGCTTGGGTGAGATAGTTCATAATAGGGCTGCCTTTTCAAGATATGGTTATTGATCACTGGAGTCGTTAGGGTGATGACATTCCTCCGGACTGGCTGGCTTGTTAGAACTTGATCACGTAGTTACAAATCGCGCGGAAATCGGTGAGGTTGTTGACATTCCCTCCAAACTGCTGGACGACCGCATAGCGAAGACGCAGTGACAAACCCTCGAGGACGCCCTTCTTGGGGCCCCACTGGAGATTGAAATCGTACTCGTTCTGCCGAAACTGCCCCGCTAGATCAGGGTCTGTGCCAAACACCGCCAAGGCATAGGCGCTCAGCCCGTCGACCCAGGGAAAGTCATAACCAGCCCGGAGAAGAAACGCGCCTTCTCCCGCTCGATTGAAGTCTTGAACCTGAACGCTGGTGTAGCCGGGATAGCCACTCCACGGGTTTTGCAGGTTGGCAGTTCCCCAGGCCTGGGTGAAAGCCGCGGTAAACAGCGCGTTCTTGATAGGCAGTTCCATTTTTAGACCGAATTGATGGCCTGAGAAACTGTGACCCTGCAGGGCGTTATCTCCGACACTACCCTGATCCACGTACTGGCCGGCGAACCTCAGCCGCCAGTCATCGGCAAGCTGGAGTTCAAAACCCGTTTGGGCATACGCGATATTGATAACGTCATCACAATAATACTCGATCGCACCGATGTTAAACTTCCCTTTCTCGTAGAGGGCTCCGGCTGACCACACGCCGTGCTGAACGTCAGCGCCCGCGTCTTGTGCCATTGAGACAAATTCGCTGTCATTTTGCGATTTGATTGCGTAAAAATAGCCGAGTCCGTACTTGATAGAGGCGACATCCTCGGCCGGGGTTGGCGTCGGGACTGCGACCTGCTTTCCATCTTTGCTCAAGCCCACGCCATCGTCGGTCACGGCGGCGTCGCTGCTGCTCGTGCCAAGCTTGGTGCGGCCCTGCAAAACGATCGCCTCAAACGTATTTGGCGTCATGCGGGTGTCGTTGCGGTTGATGAAAGGCGTGTCGTAGCCCTTGGCTCCGACAGTAATGCCCACGTCTTTGACGATCCGGAGTTCGGTGTAGAACTCGCCCAAGACCGTATACCCATTCTGCCCGGGCGCTAGGAGGCCGGTTCCATCCCTGTCGTCAGGCGCATATATCGGATTGGAAGTGTAAACCGTCGCTCCGAACGCAACATGGTCGAGAAAGTAACCGGTTTTCACTCCCAGCCATCCGCCGATGGCCCACGCCTGTTTCTCTGCGCCACTGAAGTCGCTGCGGTCGAAATAGAAGCTGCGCAAGTTGAATTCGAACTTTGTATCTTTCAGGGCTTGCCGCCGCTTTTCCAACTGCCATTCACGGAAGTCAAATGACTCATCGAGGGTCGTCGCGCCTTGCTCGGTAGATGTTAGCGCGCTGTCTGTGGGAGCGACCTCTGTGACCGTTAGGACGGGCGGGACTTGCGTCACAGCCAGGCTGAGATCAGACGGAGCAGCCCTCCAGACGTCTATCTCGTTCTCCTTCTGGCCAAGGGCGATACCCGTGCCGCTCAACACCACCAGTAGTGCCACTGCGGTGTATGCGTAGTCACGAAGAGACGTTCGTATAGTCATAATGGTTTGCTCGGGCTGGTCTTTACCGGAGCCTGCTAGCGTTGGCTTTCTCTTCGTCAGCGGTAATATTTTCGCCGTTCTTTCCTTTCTATTTACGCTAACAGCATCGCGAAGTAACCGAGCTAGCGTTTCGCTTTCGTCGGAGCTGGCGGGGCACTCTTGCCTGTAGCTGCCTCATAAGCCTGCCTGTATCCGCGCGCGATGGCGCGCACCGCCCGGCCGATGTCGTCGTAGACGTGATTCTCCAAATTTGCGAAGGATATGCGCACCGACCAATCGGGAGCGGCAAAGCCGCCGCCATTGAGCAGGACGATGCCGTGGTCCTCGGCCAGCCGGAACACGATGTCGAGCGGGTGCACGTTCGCCTTCATCCACTTGACGACGTCCTCGCCCAGGTACTTGCGGGCAAAAAACTCGAAATCGATCAGGCCATAATAGTAGTCGAAGTACTCATTCGGACCGACTTCGATATCCAGTCCTTCGATCGTTGCCTCGACCCGCTTCTTGCAGATGCCGATGCAGGCTTTCTGATAGGCCTTCTTTTCGTCCATTAGCTCGCTGAGCGAGAACAGTGTCATCATGACCTGCTGCGGAAGCGACAGTCCGGCCGTGTGATTGAGCGCGATGTCGCGGCTGTCGGCAACGATGCGGTCGATGAAAGCGAACTTGCGTGGCTCGAGGGTCAGACCGCCGTAGCGCTTATCCAGCAGTTTCTTGATCGGCTCAGGATGCGCCGCGATCATCTTGTCGAAGATGTTATCCTCGTAAACCGCGATCGTTCCGAGCCGCCACCCGGTGCAGCCGAAGTACTTGCTATAGGAGTAGACGCCGATCGTGTTCTCCGGGAACTCTCCCATCAGTGAACGGAAGCCCTGGACGAAAGTGCCATAGACATCGTCTGTGAGCAGGATGAGATCGGGCCGCTTCTTGAGAACCTCCCCGATTCTCTTAATCGTGTCTGGAGAAAGCGCGACAGCGAACGGATTGCCAGGATTGACGATGAAGAACGCCTTGATCTTCGGGTCGAGGAGCTTTTTGATCTCTTCATCCGGATACTGAAACCGATCCTCCTGCTTCGCATGCACTTCGATGTAGTGGAGGTCGTAGTCCTCCAGATGCGCCATTTCGAGGTAGGGCGTGAAGATCGGTACCCCGAGAGCTATCGTGTCGCCGGGATTGAGAATCCGGTTGGCTTTTAGCGACTTGAAGATGTAGCACATGGCGGCGGTGCCGCCCTCGACCGCGTAGATCTTGAACTTACCTTTTGGCCGCGGATTTCCGCACATGGCCCACTCAAGGTACTCATGAACGATCTGTTCGTTGTGCACCAGCATGCGATCTGGCACCGGATAGTGATCGCCGATGATGGAATCCACCAACTCGTGCACAAACTTGTCGGGGTCGAAGCTGAACTTCTTCACAGCCCACGGCACCATCGCCTGCAAGACAGACGCACCCGGCATGTCTTCGTGTTTCGCGAGCCAGGCTTCAAGTCGGCCGGCAATTCCCTCTGCGCTAGGCATTCCGCCCACGCCCGGTGGCAGGTCGAGCACCCGCTTGCTCTCGGTAACTGCGAACTGCCCGAGAAGGAAGAACGCTTCGCGCGGCTCAGTGGCGACCCAGTTTGGATTGCCACGACCGGCGTTCAAGTACGACAAGGAATTTTCCAGCGCTGTTTTCGACGCCACTTTTTGGACGAAATCCTTGATCTCGAACGGACCGAGTTTGTCGAACTCTTTCAGTCTCGCAGTATCTGATAATGGGCGACTGCGACGATGACCTTGTTCGTTAGTTTTCGCAGCCCCAGAGGGTTTGCTTTTTGTTGTCATAGTTTTCTTTGTTGTTGAATCACGTTCGGAAAATGTGTCCTCACGAAAGTAACATGATGATGACCATGCCCCAGATGGTGAGGAGAGTGTTGCCAACAGCGTAGGTAACGGTGTAGCCGAGCGCAGGAACCTGACTCTTGCCCAGATCGCAGACCAAGCCGAGCGACGCTGTCGTAGTGCGCGCTCCGGAGACGATGCCAAGCGTAAGCGCGTCGTGAAAGCGGAAGAGGTACTTGGCGATGAACATTCCAAGAATCAGGGGGATTGTGGTTGCGACGGCGCCCCACAGAAACAGGCCGACGCCCTGCGTCTTCAGGCCGTTCACAAAACCCGGGCCGGCCGAGATGCCGACAATGGCGATGAAAATGTTCAGGCCGACTGAGTTCATAAACCAAACGGTAGGGGACGGAATACGTCCGAAGGACGGGCGGACCGACCGCAGCCAGCCGCCTACAATTCCCGCGATGAGCGCTCCGCCGGCCGTCGACAGCGTCAGCGGCGCGCCTCCTACCTTGAAAACAAGCGAGCCAATCAATGCACCCATTACAATCCATGCGCCGATAAACGCCACGTCTGCAACATCGGTGGCACGATCTGCGACCCCCATCAGCTTGGTGGCTGCATTTACGTCTTCCGTGCGCCCAACGAGAGTTAGAATGTCGCCACGCTGAATCTGCGTGTTCGGAAGGATGGGAATGTTTGTGGCTGTCGCGCCGCGCGTGATCTTCCGTAGGAAAACACCGCGGGCGGCGGGGAGCTTGGCGACCTCCGCCAAGGTCTTGCCGTCGACCGCCTTGCTTGTCACGTAGACATCCACGCCTGCCACCGGCACGTTCAATAACTCTGGGTCCTCGACTTCCTGCGTCGCGGCTCCGAGCACATTCACCAGAACGTCACGCGGGCCCACCACCGCACCGACGTCCCCCTCTCGCAGAACCGTGTCGGAGGTGGCCTCCTCGATCTGCCCGTTTCGGCGGATGCGCAGAATGAAAATGCGCGCGTCGGGCACCAATGCCTCAGCCTCAGCAACTCGAAGCCCAACGGCTCTGCCGCCCGGCTGCACGCGGAACGCGCGCAGCGCAAACCGATTCCAGGCCGAGCCGGCGCCACCCATCTCCTTGGTACCACCTTGCTTCTCTTCGTACTCCTTGCAGGCAGCAGGCAGATTGATACCGAGCAGCTTGGGCCCGACCAAGGCGATGACAATTGCAGAACCGACAGTGCCAAACATATAGCTCACCGCATAGGCGACCGGCATGTTGTCGAGGAGAGCCTTGGTTTGGTCGGCAGCCATGCCCACGCGGTTGATGGCGTCCGTTGCGAGGCCCATGGAGGCGGAAATGGTTTGCGATCCCGCGTAAAGGCCGGCCGCGTAGCCCAGGTCGTAGCCAGCCAGCTTGGCGCAAACCACGACGGCCCCTAGGCAAAGTACGCACTGGACCACAGCGAACAGTGCTTGCGGCAGACCGTCCTTCGCAACGCCGCGGACGAACTGCGGCCCGACCCCGTAGCCGACGGCAAACAGGAACAAAAGGAAGGCAAACGCCTTGAGCGGCGTCGAAATGGTGATCCCGATCTGTCCGATCAGGACGCCGGCCAGCAGCGTTGCGGTGACTGCGCCCAGACCGATACCTTTGAAGGTGAACTTACCAAAGTAGTATCCAAGGGCGAGCGTGAGAAATATGGCGATTTCCGGGTAGGTCTTAAGCGTGGTGAAGAACCAATCAATCATAGTTTGCTCCGTTTTTTGTCGGTTAGGCCGTTAGGCCGTGTGCTCGGATTTTAGGTAGTCAATTTCGTTAAGGAATGTCAAGCGCAAAGGAGCCTACTTCTTTGCTTTCTTTTTGGCTCCGCCAAGCTTCTCCGGCTTGATTAGCTCCAAGCCCGAGGCGGCGTGGTAACCGTGGATCTCTTTCACATCAAGCTTGCGCATAAAGTCGATGGTTTCTTTCGTGATGACCTGGCCGGGCACCATGATCGGGAAGCCTGGAGGATAGGGGATCACGAATTTTGCCGAAACTGCCTGGCCGCGCTTCACCAGATCATCGATCTCCTTGCTGTTCAGTTTCACATGCGTGCAGTTCTCCGCGTCATAGGCGAGAAAGAACGGTGTGCGCATGTCGCCTTCGTTAGTCTTGCTCCGCGGGTTGTCGCGGAAGGCATCATGGAAGCGACTGAAGTTTGGAAGGTCGGGGACGTCGGTGATGAGGCTCTTGACGCGGGCGTCAAACGCCGCCTTCTCGTCAGGGTCCCTCGAGAGCGTCCGATCCAATTCACGGGAGATATCCGCCAGCACCTTGATGAGGTAAGCGATGTCACTGCGGGTGTTATTGATGTTAGTCTGAAGCAGGACGCTGTTGCGCGATGTCTTGTTGAGCTGGATATCAAACTTGCTCGCGAGCATGCCCTTGAACGATGTCCCATCAAAGCCGGCGGAGCCGCACAACAGGGTGACGCGAGTGGGATCCAGGACGAACTCGTCGGTCGCCCAGGCGTCGTAGATGGTTTTCCAGCTTACGCCGTCCGCATGGAAATCCTCGAATCCGCTGGCCCGATGTTCTTTCGGGACCATCTGAGCATTGGTGGCAATGGTGAAGTATTTTGAAATTAGCGGATGCTTGTTTACCTCGCGGCGCAGGATCAGGGAGAGTTCGATAGCGCGGCCGACGAGCTCATACCCTTCCAATTCCGCCTGGCGACGGGCGACGTCGAGGGAGGCGATGATTTGCAGGTTAGGCGAGGTGCTGGTGTGCGTGAAGAATGCCTCTTTGAATGGCCCCTGCGTGCTCTCCCAGCAATCGTCATTCACCATGATATAGGAACCCTGGCGGAAGCAGGACAGCGACTTGTGCGTCGAGGTCGTGGCATAGACGCGGAGTTTCACCGCATCAGGGTCCGGCAGCAGGTGTGTGTCCAGGAGCTTCGCACTTTTTGGATCGAGCTTGCCGTGCTTCTTCTTGAACTCGGCATACTCAGCTCGGTAAGCGGCGCTGGCATAGCGCTCTCGCAACGCCTCGCAGGCTCCCATGGCTGAGCGCATGCGATGGAATTGGGAGAAGCGGTTGTAGGCGTACCATGCCTCGTCCCATAAAAAGACGATGTCTGGTTTGATTGCCAGGACCTCTTCCATGAAGCGCTGCACGTTGTAAACGTGGCCATCGAAGGTGCAATTGGTGAGTAGCAGCATGCGCACGCGGTCGAGCTTGCCTTCCGCCTTCAGGTCCAGCAGCGCCTTCTTAATCGTGCGCAACGGCACAGCGCCATACATCGAGTATTCTGTCAGCGGATAAGCCTCGACGTATAACGGCTGACCACCACTAAGCACCAAGCCATAGTGGTGAGACTTATGGCAGTTCCGATCCACCAGCACGATGTCTCCCGGGCGGACCAGGGCCTGCACGGCGATCTTGTTTGAGGTTGAAGTGCCATTCGTTCCGAAGAACAGCTCTCTGCAACCAAAAGCCCTTGCTGCCTTTTCCTGGGCAACCCTGATGTTGCCTGTCGGTTCGAGCAGCGAATCCAGACCACCGGTCGTGGCGGAAGATTCAGCCATAAAGATGTTGGCTCCGTAAAAGTGACCAAAGTCTCGAATCCAGTGGGAGTTGAAGATCGACTTACCTCGAGCAATCGGAAGAGCGTGGAATGTTCCAATCGGACGGCGCGCATATTTTTTGAGGTTATTGAAATACGGTGTGTCGTAGCGCTGGTTCACGCCCTCCATGAGAGCGAGATGGATTTCCATCAGGTCTTCGAGTCCGTAAAAAATGCGGCGGATATTTTTGGAATCGAGGTGGCTCGCCATCTTTTCCGCCGCCCCATCCACGATAAGATAGACGTCCAGTTCAGGACGGATCTTCCCGATGGCTCGTGCGAGAGCCACTCCGTAATCCTTTGGCTCCAGCGAACCGGACTCCAAAGAGAGATGCTGCTCCAGATAAGTGCGCAACAGCGGTGCGTCGTACTGGGATTTGAAGCGGAAGTTGTCCCTGATGACAACCGCCTGCACATCAGCATTCATCACTACGCCAATCACGCCCTCTTCAAAACTCGGCACCGTGACCGTCTCATACACAAACGGGTCTTCTGGACGACGAAGCTGCCGTAATTCAGCGCGTCCCTGGCGTACCTGTTCAGGAGTTGGATCATCGCTGACAATCAGCACTTCAAAGTAGGGCTTGGTCAGGTCACCCGTGTCGAAGTAATCTTTGAGCAGACGATCATCCCGTTCCGTCTCTCCTTCCTCGCCCACTTTCCAGGCATTCGCGGAACGACGATAGGAACCAGTGATGATGGCTTTGGCGATGCGGTTCGTTAATCTCGAGAAACTGGAATAGTCACTCCGAGCCAGCGCCTCTTTCAGCGCGCTCATCATTGCTTCGCCCGGATAAGCGCGAAAGGTCTCCAGAACGCCTAGCGGCGCGAGGAGGGCTTCCACTTTGGCGAGGGTTTCCCTGGTGGAAGCGCCGGAGGAGGATTGGGCGACGAGGGTCTGGGCCGCATGAGCCAGATCCTGCCAGCGATCACAGCGAGCCTCGCCGGCGCTAAACATACCGACAGAATAGCGGGATGGGGACTTGGATGCTTTTGACGATTGAGTAGGCATGATTTTTGTCGGGTGAATTAATGGTTGAGCATTTGCGAGGTCATTTTCTTGTGGCGCAGAGGTCTTGATTCGAATTCTGCCACGAATAAGTACCAAGGTCCGGTCCAGGACGCCATAGGACTTTGGTCCAATAGGAATAAACCGCTCGTGCTGCTCATCTCAGGTCCTAATGCTGCGAGTGGGGTGGAGATGCTACGCGAGTCGCGTGAACTTGCTCCGGCGATGAGTTTCGCGCGCTCCGAGATTTACATTTTCAATGGAATGATTTAGCGCAAATGCAGAGACCGGAAGATCTCGAGGCGACGAAAAAATGAAGCGTTTTGTATCCAGATACCTCGATCCGGCCAGCCGGTTGGGCGAAGTTCTGTTTGGTTTGATTATGGTGCTGACTGTTACCCTGACTGCGGGACTGACTGTCGAAGAGGGAACAGCGGGTGTTCGTCAACTGTTGTTCGCCGCCATTGGCTGCAATATCGCTTGGGGAATTATCGATGCAGTCATGTACATCATGAACTGCATAATCGTGCGTAGCGGGAAGGTGCGACTGATAAAGGCCGTGCAACGTAGTTCCGACGGAAATGCGGCTGTTGCTCTAATTCAGGATGAAATCGAACCGGAATTGCAAGAGCTTCTCACTCCCGAGGATGCGGAAGCGTTGAGTCGGTCTGTCCTGAAACATATTGCCCGGGCGCAGGTCGCAAAGAACACTTTGACGAAAGACGACCTCTATGGCGCGTTCGCCTGTTTTTGGCTGGTCTTTGTGTCGTGTCTGCCGGCGGCGATTCCATTTCTCATTTTTTCCCAGCCGCATTTCGCGTTACGCGCTTCTAATTTTCTCTTGATTGCGCTTCTCTTCCTGGTTGGCCAAAAATGGGCCCAATACGCGGGGACAAATCGTTTGGTTACAGGATCGGCGATGGTGGCGATCGGCCTCGTGCTCGTCGGTGTGGCGATTCTGCTCGGAGGTTAGGGATGAATTTCCAAGGCGCAGTCTTGGTGGCCGCTCTGGCTTCCGTAGTTTCCGTTTCGTTAGGAGGAACTGAGACAAATGTTCGGCTGGAGGCTGCCGACGAAACAGCGGAAACCGAATGGGAATGCTCATTATCCACTTCCACGTACCTGGTTCAGCATGGCCGCGATTATGCCAACCCAAATCTTGTGGCAGATCGCGACTGGCTGCACCTCGAAGCGCGCTACAATTATGAAGCAATCAAAACAGGATCGCTCTGGCTAGGCTATAATTTCAGTCTTGGAAAGAAGCTGACACTTGAGGGAACCCCGATGCTCGGCGGCGTGTTCGGAGACATCACTGGAATCGCACCGGGTTATACGATCTCAATCAGTTACGAGCCAATCGAGTTCTTCACTCAAGGGGAGTATTTCTTCGATGCTGGAAATCGTGCAGGAAATTTCTTCTACTCCTGGTCGGAGCTCAGCTGTGCTCCTGTAACATGGTTTCGTGCGGGAATAGTACTTGACCGGACCAGGGCTTTAGGGAGCAACTTTGAGATCCGACGCGGCCCGCTGGTCGGATTCAAATATAAAAATATCGATCTTACAACGTATTGGCTTAGTCCCGGTTCGCGAGATGCGACGTTCATTTTCACCGTGGCCCTGAATTTTTGACCGATGACCGCAGGCAATAGAGCTGGTGAAACATAGCGTACGAACAGTGTAGGTCTAAGGTCCAATATGCCAGCACGACGTTCCGCGACACACTGGAAAGGCTCCGAGGATGGTTGATCATGGACGCGGTAGGTTTCATTAAAGAACGGGTCAGTCTATTCAAAGACTTCACTGCCGAGCGGATCAAACAGTTGGTGGATGGCTCGCTGGTCCGATCGTTTGAGACGAACGAAGCGATCGCGTCATCAGGGCGCAGAAGCTACTCACTTCGGAGTTGTGTTGAGCGGGACAGTAGAGGCCTCAGCGGTGACAAACGGCACGCGGCAACCGCTCGGGCAGTTTAAGGCCGGCGACACATTCGCCGAAGCAGCGCTCATGACGGGCAATCCATTGCTGGCGGACTTCATCGCCGAGTCGCACTGCGAAGTCTTACTCACTCCGGTGTCGCTCTTTCAATCGATCATTGTCGCCGAACCGGGCGCAGTGCGGCACATTTCGCGGACGATCGCCGATCGGACAAAAATGCTTCTGGCCGATTCCGCGAAAACGAAGGCTGCACTTGGCAAGGGTAATGATCCGTACGGACTCAAGCTCAAAGGCGAGAGGCCCGAAAAAATGCTTATTGTCAACGTCGGATCTTCTTCGCTGAAATATTCATTTTACGATACGACGGATGAATCGCGGCACGCGAAAGGTCTCGTTGAACGCATTGGCCTTGACGGCACTCGGCTGAAGCATCGCGGACCGAAGGGCGAACTAGAGCGCCAGCTGGAAAAAGGAGATCACGCGGCTGCGTTTAAGGCGATGATTGCGGAACTCACTTCGAAGGAGACAGGAGTTATCGGCAGCCCCAGCGAAGTGAGTGTCGTGGCGCATCGCGTTGTTCACGGCGGCGAGAAATTCACTGAAGCTACCCTCCTCACCGATGAGCTCGTTGCGGAAATGGAAAAACTAAGTCCGCTGGCGCCGCTGCATAATCCAGTGATCATCGCGGGCATCCGCGAGATGCGGAAGCTGTTCCCCGCTGTGCCTCACGTGGGCGTGTTCGACACTGCGTTTCACCACACGCTCCCGGCGTACGCATTTCTCTACGGACTACCGTACGAGTTCTACGAAAAGAAAGCGGTGCGTCGCTACGGTTTTCATGGGACCTCACATAACTACGTTGCATTGCGGGCAGCCGAATTCTTGAAGCGAAGGCCTAACGAGTTGCGCCTTGTAAGCTGCCACCTTGGCAATGGAGCATCCATGTGCGCTGTAGATCATGGGCGCTCGGTGGATACGACAATGGGCTTCACTCCGCTGGAAGGATTGATCATGGGTACGCGCTGCGGCGACCTTGATCCGGGCGTGCTCGCGTTCCTTGAACGCGAGCACAAACTTTCCGCTTCAAAGAGTGAAGATTTGTTGAACAAAAAGAGCGGCCTACTGGGTTTATCGGGCGTTTCAAGCGACATGCGCGAAGTTCTTCGAGCGGCCGATCAGGGTCATCAACGCGCTTTGATCGCGCTCAAAGCCTATTGCTATCGCGTGCGAAAGTACATCGGCGCGTACGTCGCATCCATGGGCGGACTCGACACGGTGATTTTTACCGGCGGTGTCGGCCAGGGAAGCGCAGTGGTTCGCGCCCTCGCATTGCAGGGACTGGAGTGCATGGGAATTACGCTTGACGACAAACGCAACCGCGAAGCCAGCGGTGACGAAATAACCCGCATCTCAACCGATGACTCAAAAGTAGCGGTGCTCATCGTGGCGACCGACGAGGAACGCATGATGGCGCGCGAAGCATTACGCGCTTTAAGCCGCTCTTACATCACGCGTGTGTTGGAGACGCAGAAGCAGCAACCTTTTCTCGTCGAGATCTCCGCACACCACATTCATCTTAAGCAGGAGCACGTCGAGGCCTTGTTCGGCAAAGGGCATCAACTCACTAAACACGCCGACCTTTCGCAACCTGGTCAGTATGCCTGCAAGGAACAACTGACGATTGTTGGACCGAAAGGTCGCGTTCAGCGCGTCCGCATTCTTGGGCCCGCCCGAAATTACACGCAGGTCGAGATCGCGATGACCGAGCAATTCAAGCTCGGCATTCATCCTCCTATCCGCGAAAGCGGCGACATCGCGGATACGCCCGGCTGCATCCTCGAAAGTGCGACTGGCAGCATTCGGATCGACTGCGGAGTGATTTGCGCATTGAGGCATATTCATATGAACCCGGAAGACGCTCTTCGTTACGGAGTCCGCGACAAATCCTTCGTGCGCGTACGAATCGCGGGGGACCGTGAACTAATTTTCGGCGACGTGCTAGTGCGAGTAGATCCGAGCTTCAAACTTGCCATGCACATCGACACCGATGAAGGAAACGCTGCCAATGTAAAGACCGGCGCGAAGAGTTACATCGACGGTATCCAAAGTGAGGGATACCAGAGCAGCTAGGAACCTGAACCCCCAGCAGCTACAACTATGAGTAACACGTCCTTAGCGAAGAACGATAACCGGATCCCGGAATTACCCGCGGAATCGCATCTTCCGGAGAATATCGATCGGCGCGCTTTCTCATCCGCAACGCCGTCATTTTCGCGGCGGCAGCGACAACCGGAACTGTTTGGATGAGCGAAGCGCGGGCCAAACAGGTCGCGAAGAAAGCAGCGGCGCCGAAGATGGGTGCGACGCTCTCACCCGATCTCAACGTCGTAAAGCAGTCGAAAGGCCCCGTGATGACACTCGCTGATGAATTCTACAAAGTGGGCCCCGGCCCTTCGAGTTCGCACACGATCGGGCCGATGCGTGTCACTTACGATTTTTATCAGCGCTGCACGAAGCTGCCGGCCGACCAACTTGCCAAGGCGACCGGGCTCAAGGTCCATTTGTTCGGCAGCTTGAGCGCGACCGGCAAAGGCCATGGCACAGAGCGCGCCGCGCTGGCGGGTCTGCTAGGCAAGGAACCGGCTACGGTTGATCCCCATTTCCTCGACGAGATGAAAGTTAAACCGGAGCAAACTTATCCGGTGAAGCTGGGTAACAAAACATTCAATCTGTCGCTGGCCGACATCATTTATGACGTAACCAAAGGCGACTTTCCGCACCCAAATACCATGACGTGCAAACTGATCGGGTGCGACAAACCGATCCATGTGCAGGAGTATTATTCCGTCGGCGGCGGCTTTATCGAATGGAAGGGCTACCAACCGCCGAAGAAAGGCCAGCCAAAATATCTCTACTCGACAATGAAGGAACTGCGTCAGCACGCAGAGAAAAACAATCTTTCAATTGCGCAGGTAATCATGGCGAACGAAGTGGCTGTTTCTGGAAAAACCGAGAAACAAATCAACGCGTTCCTGGACAAGATCGCGAACGCTATGCTTGCGACGGTGAAGTCGGGTTTGTCGGTGAAGGAAGGCGTTTTGCCTGGCCCCATTAGACTGCATTCCAAAGCAGCGACTGTTTGGGAGCGCGCGCAGGATGAAACATATGAGAGTGACCGCGCGATCGCGATGGTTGCCGCTTGCGCACTCGCTGCGTCCGAGGAAAACGCACGCGGGCACTTGGTTATCACTGCGCCGACCAGCGGTTCGGCCGGCGTAATGCCTGCGGTTGTATATGCCCTCGTCAATAGCAAACGCCAGGTGCCCATGGAAAAAATTCGCGAGGGTCTGCTCGCCGGTTTGGCGGTCGGTTATTTGTGCAAACACAACGCAACGCTCGCCGCAGCGGAAGGTGGCTGCCAGTCGGAGATTGGCGTCGCGTCGG
This sequence comes from uncultured Verrucomicrobiae bacterium, assembly GCA_963776065.1. Classification (GTDB taxonomy): domain Bacteria; phylum Verrucomicrobiota; class Verrucomicrobiia; order Chthoniobacterales; family UBA10450; genus Udaeobacter. Next base: position 462,288 of record CAVZLJ010000005.1, read on the forward strand.
CGATGGCCGCTGCACTCATCGCTCAGGTGATGGGGAGCAATCCCCAGACTCTCGAGAACGCGGCCGAATCGGCTCTCGAGCATCACCTCGGCATGACGTGCGACCCCGTCGCCGGCTACGTGCAGGTTCCCTGTATCGAGCGTTGCGCTTTCGGCGCCGTGAAGGCCTGGACCGCTTTCATGATCGCCACCAACGAGATTGAGTCACGGCACCGTGTTGATCTCGACGCGACGATCAAGACTCTGGCCGACACCGGCAGAGACATGAACGCGAAGTACAAGGAGACGAGCGAAGCGGGTCTGGCTCAGAACCTCACGATTTGCTGAAAAATTATCCGAGGACGCGCGCTCTCGAAACGCAAATGGACGTGCTAACTGGTTTGCAGCTTGATGCTCGCGAGCCGGGGACTTAGCCTCACGAAAAACGATTCTATGAAGCTCAAGTTTTACGGTACGCGGGGATCGATCCCCATCTGCGATGCCGGTTTTCAGCAATTCGGCGGCAACACCACGTGTCTGCAAATTACCTTCGCGGATACGAACCGCGTCGCCGTCATTGATGCGGGAACGGGACTGCGAAATCTGGGCAGAGACCTTCGCGCCATCGGCCATCAGCAGGAACAAATCGTTATCTTGTTCTCACATTTTCACTGGGACCATATTCAGGGCTTTCCGTTCTTTGCTCCGGCTTATGATCCGAAACAGAAAATCACGCTTCTGACGCTCGGCCGGGACCAGACAGTCACCGATTTGCGGGAGATTTTCGAAGTCCAAATGCAGGCGGAATATTTCCCAGTGCAGTTGGATCACATGGGGGCCAACTTCGAGTTCCTGCAAATCGCTAATGCCAGCAAACACTTTACCGGCATCAACAATGTGGAAACCGTAGTCACCGCTCAAAGGCACAACCATCCCGGCGGAGCGTATAGCTTCCGGATCGAGCGGAAGGGCAAAGTGCTTGTCGTTTGCACGGATGTCGAGCATGGCGAGCAGATCGATGCGCGCCTGGTGGAGTTGGCGCGCGGCGCGGACTTGTTAGTCCATGACGCGCAATACACTGCCGAGGAACTGCAGAAACGCCGCGGATGGGGACACAGCAGCTTCGATCAAGCCATGCAACTTGCGGAAATGGCCGGTGTGAAGCGCCTGGCCCTCACGCATCACGACCCCGACCACGACGACGACTTTCTTGAGCGCATCGAAAAATTGTGTCGAGAACGGTTCCCCAACGCGGTGCTGGCCCGCGAAGGAATGGAAATCTCGATCTAGGAGGCAACCTGAGGCTGCGGCCGCCATCGGGCAGAGGTCCAGAGCGAACTCCCGGCTCTCGGTTACAGCGTGAGATAGCATCCCTCCATGACCGCGTGACGTTCTCCCGTAGCACGCAGCGACAAACATTGGTGAGCACCCCATTGAGCTGGAAACGAATTATGCGACTTGTCACTGCCGCAGGCGTGTTCACCGGCGCGCTGGGCACGACGCTCCATGCGCAGGATCTCGAGCCGCGCGCATACAGCAACTCGCCGATCGGTCTCAACTTCGTAATCGCCGGATACGGCTACGCATCGGGCACCGTGCTCACCGATCCGTCGCTGCCGCTGGAGAATGTGAGCAACGAAACGCACGTCGGCGTCCTCGGTTTCGCCACGACCTTCGGCGCGTTTGGCCAGTCCGGGCAGTTTGGCCTCATCGTGCCCTACGCCTCAATCGCCGCGAAAGGTCTCGTTTTCGGTCTGCCGCATACGCGTTCTGTCGACGGCTTTGCTGATACGGCATTCCGCCTTTCGATGAATTTCGTCGGCGCACCCGCGCTGACGGCGGCGGAGTTCAAGGATTACCATCAGGATTTCATCTTCGGCATGAGCCTGCGCGTCACAGCGCCGCTGAGTCAATACGACGGTGAAAAGCTCGTGAACATCGGCACCAACCGCTGGTCGTTCAAACCCGAGATCGGATTCTCGAAGGCATTCGGGCCATGGACGGTTGAGCTCGCTCCTGGCGTCACTTTTTACACGGACAATCGCGATTTTTTTGGCGGCAAGACGCGCGAGGTGGCGCCGCTTTACTCCGCGCAATCAGGCCTTAGCTACACCTTCGCGCCCGGCGGCTGGGTGGCGCTGAACGCTGGTTATTTCAAAGGCGGACGCACCACGGTCGACGAAGTTGAAAGCGACGTTGAATTGCAAGGCATTCGCTTTGGCGGAACGCTCGTGTTGCCGGTGAACCGTTATCAGTCCGTGAAGCTCTACAGTATCAGCGGCTACAACGCGCATCGCGAGCACGACTTCCAAGCGTTCGGCATTGCATGGCAATATCGCTGGGGCGGCGGGTTCTGAGCCGGCTCTAGCGAGTCTGTTGCCCGAGAATTTGCTTCGCGAGCGCGAGCATCGGTGGTGGCGAATCGCGCGGTCCCGGCAACGAATCGTTCATTGCCCGCTTTCAGGCGCAGCAATGCTTCGTCGGCTGAGAGCGTGGTTTCGTGGTCAGCTCTCAAGAATAGCGGCTTTACCGCGGCTGCGCACGACTGGTTGGTCGGTGATGATGACTGTCGTCCCCGGTGTGAGCATGTCGTAAACCTTGGCCGCAAACTCAGGGTTGATGCGCAGGCGCGACGCGATCTTGTCGGCGTCGGCGCGGCGGCCACTGCTCGTCACGGTCATCCACTTTCGCGCGGCCCGGCCGGGAGCCAACGAGCTTTGCCGGTCGGTCGTGCCTTCGAGAAGCGAGAAGACATGATTCCCCAGCGAACCGCGGCCACTCACCTCCACAGGTGCGCGTCCGATGACATTGCCGTTGCGATAGACGTAGATCGCTTTATCGGCCGCGCTGACTACCATCGTGATCGGGCCGCTCGGGCTGCGTTCCGGCTTCCAGTCGTACTCATTGCTCGCGAGCGGACGCACCATTTCCGGCGACATATCCTTTGGCGCAAGCAGCAGGCCGGGATTCGAGGCGAGATGTGGCACCGGCGTACTTGCCGTCGCCGACCACGACGGTGCCCGCCCTTCGACGTCGCACTGAAAAGCAGTTGCGAGAAATCATAGGGCATGTCGGATGCAACCGTGGCTGGCGGGGTAGCCGGGGAGATTGCCCGAGTGCATGGCGATGCCGGTGTCGGTGAGCCGCTGCATGTTGGGCATCGGCGCGTTGTCGTATTTCTTCGAGTAGTGCTCCTGCTTTTTCTCAAGGATGCTGAAGACGCCGCCCGGCGTGGCGTGGCCCTTCGAGCCGGTGCTCACGCTCGAGCGACCGATGAGGATGCCGTTGCGATACACGTGCATGGTCTGCTGCGGGAACGCTCACAAGCACCATGAGCGGACCGCTCGGCGAGAGCTCGGGGTGCCACCAATACTGGCCTGGCTTGAGTTGGCCGGTCGGCTTTCCGGTGGGCGTGCCTTTGGTGTGAGACGACGGTTGTTGCATCGCCTGCACGGTGGTGAGCAGAGCGACGGAGACAGCGAGGATTTTGAGTAATTTCATGGGATGATTGGAGACGTAAGTGGCAATGAGAGCAGAAAGTCTCCGCATCCTCAATAAGACTTTGGTCCCATGCCTCGCGCTGGTTGCTTCGTTCAGAAATCACAAAGCCAGCTTAGGCGGAAGTACGCCGGGGCTGATCGAGTTGCTCCTATCGGACAGATACGACTAAGGTCCTATATCCCCGGCAACGCAGACATGCGACAAATTCAGTTGATGTTGGATGGAATAATGCGACGCGCAAAGAAGAAAGGCAGGAATTTATGAATTTACGAGGCCCAAGATCCGGATTTCCCAGACAAGCACTTTACGGCGTGATCGCCATCGTGTGCGTGGCATCGCTCTCATGGAGTGCTCCTCTGGTCATGGCGCAGGAAGCGCCGCAGGCCCAATCGCAGGAAATGACGACGGCGGAGGAAGCTCCGAAGATTCCTAACGACCAATTGGATTCTTTGGTGGCGCCGATCGCGCTTTATCCCGACGACTTGTTGGCTCAAACGCTGGCCGCTTCTACTTACCCGTTGGAAGTCATGCAGCTAGACCAGTGGATGGATAAGAACAAAAATCTGAAGGATAAGGCCCTCGCAGACGCCGTGGCCAAGCAGCCGTGGGACCCGAGCGTGCAATCGATGGCTGCATTTCCAGAGGTGGTACAGCGGATGGCGGAGAATATTCAGTGGATGACAGACGTAGGAAATGCGGTTTTGGCGCAACAAAAAGATGTGATGGACGCCGTGCAACGTATGCGCGCAAAGGCGCAGGGTACCGGGAATCTCAAGACCGGTTCGGAACAGAAAGTGGAGACCAAGACAACGCAAGGCGGTCAGCAGGTGATTGTAGTTGAACAAGCTAACCCTGAGGCAGTTTACGTCCCGTCATATGATCCCGAGGTAGTTTATGGGGCTGCACCTGCCGAATATCCCTACTATCCTTACTCCTATCCCGGATACCAGCCGGGAACAGCACTGGCTTGGGGAACGGCCATCGCCGTGGGTGGCGTATGGGCCAACAACAACTGGGGCAATTGCGATTGGGATGACGGCAATGTGACCATCAACAACAACAACAATTTCAATAAGAACTACAACAAGAACGTCAACAAAACCGGTACTGGTCAGGGCAACAGCTGGCAGCACAACCCACAACACCGGGGAAACGCGCCTTACGCTAACAAACAAACAGCGAGTAAGTACGGCGGCAAGACAGCTGGTGGTGCTGGAAAACCCGGCGGTCCAGGCGGTGCGGGTGGCGTTGGTGGTGCTGGAAAACCCGGTGGCCCGGGCGGCGCGGGTGGCGTTGGCGGTGCTGGAAAACCCGGTGGTCCAGGCGGTGCGGGTGGCGCTGGCGGTGCTGGAAAACCCGGCGGTGCGGGCGGTGCAGGTGGCGCCGGTGGTGCTGGAAAACCAGGCGGTGCGGGTAAGGCAACTGGTGCTGGCGCCGGTAAGGCAACAAGCGGCGGCGCTGGTAAGCCAAGTGGCGGCAGCGCTAGTAAGCCAAGTGGGGGCGGCGGAAAAGGAGGCGCAGACAAGGTCGGTGGCCACAAGCCGTCGGGAGGTGGCGGCGGTGGTGGCGCCTTCGCTGGTGGGAGTGGGAGCTCGGCTAAAGCCGCGAGCAGCCGAGGTGGCAGTAGCATGAAAGGTGGCGGCGGCGGTGGCGGCGGCAAAAAAGGCGGTGGCGGTGGCGGCAAAAAAGGCGGCGGCGGTGGAGGACGCAAGAGATAAGCAAACAGCTGATGGAGGAAGATCCTATGAAAACAAAATCAAACATCACGACTTCGTCGAAAATTCTCGCTTCTGCGATCCTTATGTCGGGCTTCGTAGCTCTCGTCTTGCATTCAGCGTTAGCGGCCAAGACAGATGCGGCACCGCAGGTAAAACAAAAAGAATTCGATACAGCGCAACAGGCAGCCGACAGCCTTGTTCAGGCGGCGGAGTCTTTCGACGTGCCTGTCCTGAAAGAGATTCTCGGACCAGACAGCACAGACCTCGTCAGTTCCGAAGATTCGGTCGCGGACAAGAATCGGGCGGTCGCATTTGCTACGAAGGCGAAGGAGAAAAATTCAGTCGCCACGGATGCGAAGAATCCGAACCGCGCTGTTCTCACGATTGGAAACGATGATTTTCCTTTCCCGATACCAATCGTGAAGCAAAAGGGCAAGTGGTATTTCGATGCCAAGGCGGGCCGTCAAGAAATTCTGAACCGGCGTGTCGGCGCCAACGAACTGGACGCGATTGCCATTTGCCGTGGTTTCGTCGAAGCGCAGCAGGAATATGCTGAGCAAAAGCACGATGATTCCAAGGTGAACCAGTACGCGCAGCGTATCGTCAGCACGCCTGGCAAACATGACGGCCTGGCGTGGCAGAACCCGGACGGAACCTGGGGAGGTCCGGTTGGAGAAGAAGTCGCCAAAGCGCTGGAGCAAGGCTACACGGAGCGAAGTCAGCCGTTTCACGGCTATTATTTCAAAGTTTTGAAAGGGCAAGGTCCCGCAGCGCCTTTGGGCCAAATGGACTTTGTCATGGAAGGAGCCATGATCGGCGGATTCGCCCTTGCAGCAGCACCGGCCCAGTATCGGGTTACGGGAGTCCAGACCTTCATCGTTGGCCCCAACGGACTCGTGTATCAAAAAGATCTCGGGCCCGATACCCTGAAGAAGTTTCAGAGCACGGACCGGTACAATCCCGATAAAACCTGGAAGGTAACCGAGGACGATGTGGAGCAGGACTCACAAGATTAGGGTTCCCAAAATCGGAAGAACACCAAAACTCAAACAGGAGGCCATAATGAAACAAGCTGTAACCTTAATGCTGTTAGCAGGAACCTTCTTGGCCACGCCGCTCGCGGCGTCGGCTCAGGAAAGCACCGACTCTCAAACAATCGCGAAAATCAAACAATACCGTGAAGCCGGTGAGGAAAAGATCCGGGACAACAAATTCACGCGCAAAGAAATCCCGTTGACCGGACCGAACGTCAAAGAAAGTATCAAGCAAACGTGGGAGAAGATGGATGCCTACTACGAGGGCGACAACTTAGTGAGGCTGCAGCTCTACCCACACAAGGGCGTTAGTGGCCGCACCGAAGAGTTCTACCTGATGAATAACAAGCTGGTCTTCGCCTATATCCAAGACAAGGGTCCAAAAGACGAGGGGAGGGACATGGGACAACCTGGCAAAGAATTCTATTTCGACAACGATAAGCTGATCAAAATGGAAGACCGTAGCGGAGAGTCGAGCGTCGATTCTGATCAGGAGAAGAAGATGGTACAAACTCGGCTGCCCCTGGAAATTTCCGAGTTACTCGACATCCTGAAAAAGAAATAGTAGTTTCCCAGGTCCGCGGGTTACGCCCGAGAAATCGCCGCAAGCGCGAATAGCTGATTCGAGTTCCAGAAACGCAGTCAGATTTTCATCCGCGCGCACAACGAAACGCTTGCCATCATTGCGATGCGCGGCAGCAATCCCGATCGTTCACAAGGGCCCGCTGGAATCAATGGCTGAAACGCAGCCCCAGCTCCAACCGGCTATGCCGAGAGGAGGTGCTTATCCTGGACTTTAGTTCGGTGGGCCTTCCTTGCTGGCGTAATAGGCCTTGGCCTCCGCCTGCGTCACGTAACCGTCGTGGTTGGTATCAGCCTCTTGAAACTCCTTTTTGAACACGCCGCGTTTGCGACCGTAGGCCAGCGCCTCGTTCAGTGATAAGCTGCCATCCTTGTTCGTATCGGCGGCGTCGAAGTTGGCTTTACTTTCGGTCGAGCCCGGAACGTGCCATTCGGCCCAGGTGAGTTTGCCATCGTGATTCAGATCGCGGCCCTCAAAGACGATGATCACGAAATAATCGCTGGCCTCGGCCGGACTAAGTTTGCCGTCATGGTTGCTGTCTGCTTTAGCAAACCGATCCTCTGAGGGTGGAGAGCTAGTCGTTTTGCAAGATGAGAACGCAATGACAGCGAGTGGAATGACGATGAGGGCGATTGTTTTTTTCATATTTGATTAGATTGGTTTTCTAGATTGTCATCACCAAATCCGCCTGACTGTTGCCCGCCAGTGCGATTGATGGGGACAGCACCGCTAGGATTGCCGGTGCGGTTTTCCTGTGCTTCACGCAGCGGATTCTGCCTCTTTGCTCTCCACACGGCAATGAAAAAGTGATATGAACCGCCGCAAAATCGCCAGCGAAACCGCAGCGGTGTGAGATTCGTAACATGGCTTTTGGTTGGCGCGAATGCGATCCACCTGGCTCTGCTAAGAAGCTGACGCTCAATCAAACTCCCGTGTGAGCGTTATCGGCAAAAACTACTCGATGTCGGTGATGCTTTTAAAGATCAAAAATTAAACCGTAGAGCCATCTCCCCGGCTGCGCGGCTTGGAAATTCATCCGGAGATAAAAATAGAGTTCAAGTGACTAACCCTGCGTTGATTTCAGTGTAGGGTGCCTTTGTTATTCGTGTTAATAACATGTGACTCTTACTCCCTGTCCGATGCGCTTAAACGACGGTAGGCGCTAACTCGTCGGCGCCGGGCTCCGGTTTGGCCGCGCCGGCCGCATGCGGGCCCAGTGGTGCTGGATGACGACGACCTGGGTGTAGAGGATCCAGGCCAGCATCAGCGTCGATAGCAGCGCGAGCAGATTGAATACGAGCAGCAGCTGCGACTTGCGCTTGTCCAGCCGGACCTGCAACGCCGTTACGTCCGCACGCACCGCCTGAACATTTGCCTGCGCCTCGCTCAGCCGTGTGTCGATGCGCTGCGCGAGCCCATTGAGCGTGGCGATGGTCTCGGCTGTCGCGTCGCCCTTCTGGGCCGCCATTGCCCGCAGCGTGCCGCGCAGCTGCGTCGCGTCTGCGGACAGCTCTTCGAGCCGGTTAAAGGTCTCGTCCAGCGTCGCCAGCCGCGGAGCACGGTCGGCCATCATCGGTAGCGAGTTCAGCAGGCTTACCGCGTTGGCGACGTTCCCGACAGCATCCCGCACAGGAGCCAGGACCTGCTGCATCTGCGCGATGCGTGGTGCCAGACTCGTCTCCAGGCGCTCGTTCAGCGCGCTGAGCACAGGGCTGTTCGCCTGCGCCTGTGCGCCGGCGGCGATGATGGTTTCGGAGGCCTGCCGCACTTCGGTCCGGCTCGCCGCGATGAGGTCGTTCACCCGCCCCACTCCGGCATCGACCACCCCGACGCCGATCTCGATGAGGCCAAACCCTTTCAGCGCGACGTCGGTGGCCTTGCGATCAACAAACCACGCGCCAAACACGCCGAACAGACTCAGGCCGATGAACAGCACGGCAAGCGCAATGGCAGCAAAGCGAATTGTCTTCTCGATGATTGGCATCATGGGTTCCGATGTTCTTTTCAGGTCAAAGCATGGCTATTACCTAACGAGAGGTGGCGGAATTACCGCGCCCTTTTTGCCGAATTGTTTCGCATTTAGGGAAGCGGAATCGCAATGAACGAGTTCCATTTAGCCAAGTTAGACCTTTTTTCTTATACGTTTCGGCAGGCGCGAGGCGCACTCGGTATCTACCCTAATCTCTAGGATTGCCTAAGTGCGTCTCGAACGGCAGCGATGAATCTTTCGTTGTCTAAAGGTTTGATGAAGAAAGCAGCGGCACCAGCCCGCATCACGGTAGCTTCGGCAGCGTGATCCTCATGACCCGTAACGAAAATCACGCGAGTCTCGGGCGATCTCGCACACAGGTGAGCTAGGAGTTCCATTCCCGTCATCCGTTCCATCCAGATATCCAGGACAACAAGTCGCACGTGATTTGTCGCCATTTCATTGAGAAAATCCTCTGGATCGCCAAAGGCCCGTACCTTGAATCCCTCCAATTCGAGCAGGCGACTGATTGATTTGCGCATCGATGGATCGTCGTCAACGACATAGCATATCTCCGAGGACGCAATGGAAGAAGAATCGGGCGCCAGGTTTGTTCCAGTTGTTTGGTTCATATATTTGAAGAACGCTGCCGAATTAGACAGCGTTAGTCAGGCAAATGGAAATAAGACCTTGGTCCTATGCTCTGCGTCGACGGCAGGCCAGTTCTTTGCACCAACTTCACGAGCTTCGGGCACTGAGGTAACATGACCGTGAGACGGTTCTACGCAGTGACGCACGCGCTCGCAGATAGAGAGGACATGAGGTCAGATGATCTGGCTTAGCCTTGCGCTCATCATCGGCACCTCCCTCTCGTCTTTGTGACGTGGTCGAAATGACGCCTAATGGGGAGGCTCCGGCTTATTCTTCGAGTTTCAAAATCTCCGCCGGCACATCGAGCCAGGCGGCTGCCGTTGCGCGGTCGCGAAATGCGCGCGCCTCGAGCGACGTTTCCTTCATCAGACTTTCGTAGAGCAGGGCGATGCCAAAACCGACCCAATCTTCGCTAAACAACGCCGACTTCACCGGCGTGCCGCCTGCGACTTGATTCGCCCGCTTTCGCGCAAAATTAAAAACATGCTTCGTGCGAACGGCCACGCTCGTTAATCGACTGAAATCAACGAATCTCTTGGACGGTGCCGACGCTTTTTCGATCGCACAGAGCCATTCAGCAATCTCGTCCAGCAGATCATCGTCCAGGATACCCTGTGGTTGCCAGGCCACCAGATCATGAGCGGGATATTGCCGCAGATTAGTCGGCCCAGGAATAATCGGTGAAGCCGACGAAGGTTTTGAATTGTCAGACATAACGGTTCTCTCTTGCTGGAATAAGTAATGCGCCAAAGAGTTAACCCGCCGGCTTCTTCACCGGTAAGGTAAAATGAAAGCGGGCTCCGCCATCGGCAACGTTTTCGGCAACGATTCTACCGCCATGAGATTCTACGATGGAGCGCACAATGGCCAATCCCATTCCCAGCCCCTGTTCCTTGGTCGTAAAGAACCGCTCGAACAAGCGTTCGTGCACTTCAGTGCGAATGCCTGTGCCATGATCGCGAACGCTTAAGCGCACTTCGTTGTCGCCATTGCCAGCCGTGCGAATCTCTACCTTACGTCGGTTGAGTGGTGTCTGCCGCATGGCATCGAGGGCATTACTAACCAGGTTCACCAGGACCTGTTGAATTTGGACCGAATCTCCTTCGATCAGTGGCAGGTCCGTGGCCAGCGATGTTTCTACCTCACAGGAATAGGCCACTGCATCAGGCCTGACGATATGCGCTACTTTCGTGACCAGCTCATTCAGATTGATCCGGTGCCGGGTAGGATCGCCTTTCTTAATTGTGTTGCGCACGTCCTGGATGATCTCGTGCGCGCGGCGCCCATCTGCCGCCACGTCGACAAAGATCTCGCGCAACGTTCCAGGGTCCTCCTTACCCTTGTCTATAGACCGCATTCCAGCATTCGCATTCGTGATGATGGCCGACAGCGGCTGGTTCAGTTCATGGGCGAGCGAGGCGGTCATCTCACCGAGCAAGCTAACGCGGCTAAGCAGGTTAATTTGTTCGCGATGACGGTGTGCTTCCTCTTGAGCCTGCGTTAAGGAACGCTCCGCCCGGTGGCGTTTCACGAGATTAGCCACCAAACCGGTGATAAGAAGTCCTTGCAGGATGAAGAGCGAAAGACCGGCTACGAGCCACGCCCGGTAGCGTTCCCAAACCGTCGGCACGCGGAACAAGACGGTGCTTCCCGGCGGCAGGAGTTTCTCATTAATCTTCCATCGCTGCAGCTCGCGCCAGTCATAACGCGGCGGGAGGCGCTCGACAAATCTGGGAGGAAAACTGGAAGCCGGTTCACCATGCAAAATACGAAGGGCCACCTGCGCAGCTTCCTTTCCGACACGGTCGCTCGGGTGAAGGCGCCCACCCACGATCCCCAAGCCGAGTTGGTGATTGAAGATGGAATTGATTGGAGCGTTCGCCACTGCATGAAGGCGTTGAAGCGCTTCGTCGGCATTGAGAGTTACACCCGCGGCATCGCGCAGCAGCAAGAGAAAAAAAATGTAAGAATCTGGCGGCAACTTCGAGACCCTCTCCTTCATTTGGTCGAAGGACAGATCGCTGTAGTAGGTGAACCTAACCCGGCCTGCGAGTGGCTCGGCTGCCTTCTTGAAGGCCTCCTGCCAAAGATGTTCGAGCGGCGTCGCACCCACTATCACCTCGATATTTTTTGTCGCGGGTGCAATTTGCAGCATATCTTCAATGAAGCCGGGAATGTCATATATCTGCCCGATGTAGGTGGCGTTGTTGTCCAATGCGCCCGGCGGCAGTAACCTGCGATCGAGTGTCGCATAAAGGATGGGCGTTTCCGGAAATAGCCGGTCGCGATAGTTTGCAGCGAAGATACCCGCAGGCGCTCCGATCGTCACGACCAGGTTCGGCCGCCATTTGGCCTTTCGCTTTTGCAAATAATCAACAATCGCCTCCTGCATATCGGGATCGGCATAGCGCGCCATATCCAGCGAAACCTCGTCCAGATCGACGCGCTCACCCATCTTCTGTACCAACTCAGTCTCGAAAGCCGTCGACTCGACCGTGAATGGCGGCGTGCCGCTGCCAAAGGAATGGATCAACAAGACGCGCTTGGGCTCCGCCGCCGGTGCGTTCGCGGTGAACATTAGTGCGAATGCAGCAACTGTCGCGACGAACGGAAGGAACTGCGCGCGCCGCATTTTCCAGATGTCACGTAACTGTAACGTGCAAGGCAGCGCCAGCTTTGACGCTACCCCCGTCGCAGCGCTCGCCAGCGGCGCCCCAGATACACAGAGAGCGGCCGCCCAAGCGTGATCGTTCCGGTTCACGAGAAGGCTGTGATGTGCCTTATCTATAATAGTCTCGGCATGGAGTGAAAAGCGCGCTTTGGTATCGAATTTCGTCCTATCGAAAACTCGCTCGGCGCGAGTTGCCCAGTCAGTCCCCAAATGAAGCCTAATGGAAAGGCCCGGTTTATTTTCGAGTTTCAAAATCTCCGCCGGCGCATCTAGCCAGGGGCTGCGGATTGTGATAGCTGCTCACCCACTGCCCAATGATAGGATACCTCGCCAGGTTTGGTCGGTGCTGCTTTCGGAGGGCAAATTCCCAAATGTCGAAGCTAAATTCATTTGCGTTTCTTTCTATCTATCCACCATAACAGTAGAAAGATCGCAATAGGTAACCCTAACCAAAATAAAATTGCCTGATAACCGTAAAGTAGCCAAGCGAGATTCATTAGTAGTGACGTTGCTCAACCGAGTCTATATCAGATTGTCATTGGTGTGGAGATTAAAAACGGCATGATTCATCGCGTGAAGTACTGGGAAATAATCGCTGACAAGGTCAGCAAAATCGGATGGAGTTGGGTTGTGTCTCAGCATTGATTCTTGCAGGCGAACAAGAGTGCTCTTGAAATTGGCGAGCAGTCCGCCTTCGAGCGTGCCCAAGCCGAGAATTGAAAGCGATAAACATCCAAGCTGATGAAAACCGAACCCGCAGAAGCGCTCTTATCAGAACCACCTGATTTTTCGCTGATCCTCGGTGGACCGCTCTTTCAGCTGTTGCGGCGAGCGCATCTTTGCGGCGATGTGGCGGAATTGGTCTCGCGTCGGGTGATCGCCCTGGCACTTATCACGTGGCTGCCTTTGCTGGCTTTGTCGATCGCGGAAGGGCACGCGTGGGGCGATAGCGTCAAGGTGCCGTTCCTTTTCGACGTGGACGTGCATGCCCGGTTCCTGCTCGCGCTTCCACTGCTCATTGTGGCGGAGTTGGTGGTCCACCGGCGGATGCGCGTGGTGGTGGGGACGTTTGTGAAGCGTCGCTTGCTGCCAGACGAGGGGCGCGAAAGGTTTGACGCGGCCATCGCCGCAGCGATGCGCCTGCGCAATTCCGTGCTGGCGGAGGTGCTCCTCATCGCGCTCGTCTACGGACTCGGCGTTCTGTTCATCTGGCGGCGCCACGCGGCCATGGATGTGCCTACGTGGTATGGGATGACGGTGACTGGGAAACTGCAACCGACGCTCGCCGGTTGGTGGCTTGGCTGCGTGAGCCTGCCCTTTGTCCAGTTCATTCTACTGCGCTGGTATTTCCGGCTGCTCATCTGGACGCGGTTTCTTTGGCAGGTGTCGCGGATCGACCTCCGTCTCGTGCCTACTCACCCCGATCGCGCCGGCGGCCTCGGCTTTCTTTCCACCGTCACCTACGCCTTCGCCCCGTTGCTGGCGGGCCAGGGCGTGTTGCTCGCAGGTGTGATGGCGAACAAAATTTTCTACGCGGGCGCAAAGCTGGCCGACTTCAAGTTGGAACTCCTCGCGATGGTGATAATGATGCTTTTCTTCGTGCTCGCGCCGCTGCTGGTGTTCACCCCGCGCCTGGCTCGTACCAAGCGCATGGGCTTGGTGGAATACGGCGGGTTTGCCCAGCGTTACGTGCGCGAGTTTGACCAGAAATGGCTGCGCGGTGGAGCGCCGGCCGACGAACCGCTGGTGGGCAGCGGGGACATCCAATCGCTGGCCGATCTGGGCAACAGCTTTGAAATCGTGAAGGGCATGAAGCCCGTGCCGTTCGGCAAGGATACACTACTGCAACTCGCCGTAATCTCGCTCGCGCCCGTGGCGCCGCTGGTCCTGACTATGGTCCCGTTGGGCGAATTGCTTGACCGCTTCCTGCACGTCGTCTTCTAGTCAGTCAGTCAGAGCGCAACGCTGGTCGCAAATGCGAATCACAACGCGAGGTGTGACCGGCTGAAGAACTAATGCGCGACAGCTTCCGGCAGATAAAAAAACAAAATGCCGAGGATAACGTAAACCGAAAGAAGCTGGACGCCTTCGATCCAGTTGGTTTCGCCGTCACCGCTGATTTGAAACAGGATGTAGACGGAAGCAACTACGGCGAATACTTCCGGTCGCGAAAACTCAAGATCCATCGGCTTGCCAAACAAATAAGAGACGAATAGCAGCAGCGGCGCGACAAAGAGTGCGATCTGCAAGCTTGATCCAATCGCGATCCCAACGGTCAGATCCATTTTGTTTTTCAACGCCATGAGAATCGCGCTCGAGTGCTCGGCGGCGTTGCCGATAATCGCGACGACGATAATGCCGACGAAAGTCTCGGTGATGCCGAACGTCGCGCGTACGCTCTCGATTGTGCCGACCAAAAATTCGGCAAGCAGCGCCACGAATCCAGTAGCGACGAGCAGAATGACGATCGCTTTGCCGCGCGACCAATACTCGCTTTTTTCCTCCGGTTCGGCTTCGGTGCCTTGAAAGAAATGTCGGTGCGTCTTGAGCGAGAAACTGAGCAGGCAGAAGTAGGTGACAAAAAGCACCAGGGCGATCGCCAGCGAAAGCCGCTGCTCCATTATTGGACTCCAGCCACCTGGGCTGAGGTCTGCAGCCATATGAAACACCGTCGGAATGATCAACGCGATCGCCGCCAGGGACAGGGAGATTGCCGACGTGCGCGCGCCAGTCCGATTAAACCGCTGCTCTTTGTACTTAGTACCGCCGCACAAGATCGACAGTCCGAATACGAGCAGAATGTTGCCTATAATCGAGCCCGTGATCGACGCTTTGACCACGCTGCTGAGACCTTTCGAGAGCGCAACCACGGCAATAATCAGTTCCGCCGCGTTTCCAAACGTGGCATTCAATAATCCGCCGGCTCCTTCGCCAATTCGCGCGGCCAACGCCTCCGTCGCGCGGCCCATCCATCCCGCCAGCGGAATAATGCCGATGGCCGAGCAAATGAAAAGCGCCGTAGGATTCTGCGCAGCCGGCCAGAACCGCAATACAATCGCGATCGGCACGAACAGAAGGAGCCAAGTGAGTGATGGTTTTAATTTCACGATGAACACTGGTTAGATTGCTAATACGAAATTCGAACTAGGAGCGCCACGTGCGGGTGCCGTTTAAGCGCGGTGTGTCGAGTACCGCGTGTTTCGACTTTCAGAGTAACGGCGCGGCCCGTCAGCGCGAACCATTTATTTTCGATTCCAGTGCGTGTCTGAATCTTCAAGACGCCAGTCAGGTGGGCCCATGAGACCTTGAGGGTTTTATTTGACATAGCCACCCAATCTTCATCGCTCGCTACGACATTTGGATTGTGAATCCTTCCCCCACCCAGTCTATAAGTTCCATCATTTAGAATTAACCACCAGTCGCCTCCGCTGGGACCACTGAGTTCCCACTGGTAGCTGGCATGCACTCCTTTTGCTTTGTCTGCTTGAAAAGCGTCCTCACGCCGCAACAAGACCATCTCAAAGGATAACCGCCCCCAACCTTCTGCCGTAGCCTCGCCTCCTCCGCGGCAACGCCTTTGCCGCGCGAAAATTATTGTGATTGCGGCCATCAACGGGCAAGACAAAGTCCAACTTTTTTCGTGCCTCTCTAAACGGCAACAGCGTGAAAGGTTTTTTTATGGCTGCAATATGTTTGTCACCGCGCGGTTCACATGTTGGACTTAAGTCCCATATGGCGAGCGCCTGCGATCAGACGCCCGCGTTGTTTTGAGTTCGAACTCTCGGAAATCGCGTGCTTGTGTGTTTCGATCAGACGCCCGCATCGTCGTAAACGCGAATCAGAGGATTATGGGGATACCTCCCGTCGAAATCGCCGGAAGATTATCAGCGAGCAAGCTGAATCCTAGGCTCAGTGCGATGGTTTTAGTTGTCATGTCTCTATCAGGCAAAGCCTTCGGGAAAAGATCAATGCTTTTATCAGGTATAGGACTGAGGTCTCATATGCGACTGTCGGGAAGCGCTGCTAAAATCATTTCAGATGACGTTACCCGACGTCCCAACGCACTTTCGGGCCGAGCTGAAGGGCTCGGTTGGGGGGCCTAACCTTCGCTGACGCGCCGCTTAGCGCGATTTCCCTGGTTCACTTGGGGCCCGAATACCCGCACATCCGGATCCAGCTTACGTGCACAAAGGAATCATCGAAATGCGAGCGAGCACGTACGACGAAAGTCCAATAGATTTTTGCTGGAGATCACTGCGATGATTCCACGCGTTGGACTACAATGTCGTCGAATACTAACACTGTGCAGCGAAGCGGGGGAGCAAGCGATTAGAACCCTTTCCTCAAATTTCTGGACAAAGAAATGGTTAAAGATGTACAAGACTGAAATAGCTGAATTGGCAAACCATGAAACCACAAGATTCACTGATCCGATTCTCCGATAGGTGGTGTCGGCCTCGCGGCAGACGCTTCGTTTTGTTCATTGCTTTAACGTTCCTGGCGCTACCGTCGCGCGCCCACGCCTCGTTCCTCCACGGTGAGACGCTTGATTCAGTCGCGGGCGTCATTGCGTGGTTCGCGTTCATTATCGTCCCGCCCGTCTTAATCGGGGTCTTCCTGCTGGTCCATATCCTCCCTGAAAAGATTGCCGAAAAGCGGCACCATCCGCAGCTCGGGGCTATCAAGTGCCTGTGCCTGCTCTCGCTTTGCTTCGGCGGACTGCTCTGGCCGATCGCCTGGCTTTGGGCCTACACAAAGCCGGTTTTGCACAAGATGGCGTACGGCACGGATGTCGATCACTCGCACGAGCAGACGGGTGGAGAAAAACCCGCCACCAGTGAACTCGAACAACTCCGCGCCCGCGTCGCGGAACTCGAAGCGGAGATTAAGGGAGGGAAGGCGTAATGGAAGTCATCCTGCTTGGCATCTACGGGTTCTTCGTCTGGCTCATTTTCTATAAATTCAAGTGGCTGCCCATGAACTTTACCGCGGCGGTCATTACCATCACGCTGCCCATCGTGGCAATGATGGCTCTTTTCCTCCTTCTGAACATTGCCGCGCCCGCAACTGACGATGTGCGCGCGATGAATTATGTCATCCCGATCGTTCCGCGCATAACCGGTCAGGTGACCGAAGTGCCGATTCAACCAAACCGGCCGATTAAAAAAGGCGACGTGCTATTCAAGATCGACCCGGTGCCCTTCGAGGCGGCGGTGAAAGCCGCCGAAGCCACGCTGCGCGGATTGCAGGATCAACTCAAGAACGCGACGGCCAAAAAAGCGGCGCTCACCCCGCGGATCGATCTGGCGAAAAAGCGCGTCGAGCAATTCACGGCACTCGCCGCGACAGGGGCCGGGAAGCGGGCCGACCTCGAGCAGGCGCAAAGCGACCTCGGCAATCTTGAAAGCGAATTCCTCGCCGCCGACGCCACGGAAGCGCAGGCCGGGGCGCAGATCATCAAGGCCGAAGCCGACCTACGCAGTGCGAAATTCGACCTCGAAGGCTGCGTCCACGTTGCTCCCGCCAACGGTCGCGTGGCCAATCTTTCCCTGCAACCCGGCGTGCGCGCGACCCAGTTCGCGACAATGCCCGTGATGAGCTTCATCCAGGAGGACGATCCGTGGCTGCTGGCATTCTACCGGCAAAACGAACTGCGCTACGTCGAACCCGGCGATGAAGCGGAAATCTTTATGAAGGTGTATCCGGGCCGCATCATCAAGTGCAAGGTCGATTCCATCCTTTGGGCGACGGCACAAGGCCAGTTGCCGATCAACGGCAACCTCCCCAACACCGCGCCCATGTCGGCGCCCGAACAGCGCATCGCAGTGCGACTCATCACAGATGGGAAGGATAAAGACGTCTTCCTCGCTGCTGGCGCCCGCGGCGGGGGAGCGATCTACACGAACGATATTACGGCGATCCAGATCCTCCGTCGCGTGATCGTCCGCATCGCGGCCAAGTTCGACTGGTTCGTCATCAAACACCTCTCCGCTCTCTTCGGCGGCCACTAGGATGAGGCTGAAACGGATAAACGCCTTGCGTTCCACTGTGCTTCTAGCTGGCGCCAGCAGCCTCGTGCTGGCGGGCTGCGCTCTGAAACATCCGCCCTTTGGCGCTGACATAATGCCTGAGTCGGCTCGCGCGAAAATCCCGGGAAGTTGGGCCGGCCCGCATCGCAGCGGCACCGTGGTGCCGAACTGGATCCGCAATTTCGGCGACCCGGAGCTGAGCGCGCTCGTTGCGGACGCAGTGGAGCGGAATCCCGATCTCAAAGCAGCCGCCGCCCGCGTGGAAGCATCGCGCGCCGCTGTGCGCATTGCCGCATCATCGCTCTACCCGCGGATCGCAATGAAGGGCTTGGGCGAGCGTCAGGGACAGGAACTTGGTGGCGACATCGGTCGCGACATTAATCCGCCGACCTTCGGGGGTTCGGGAACGGAGGACAGCGGTGGCTCCGGACTCGACACCAGCATGGATAAATCATCACAGCGCTGGGTATATGGCATCGCAGCCGGTGCCGCATGGGAGGCGGACGTGTGGGGCCGCATTCGCTCGAAAAAAGCTGCCGCGAAGGCTGAAAGCCTCGCGCTGGAAGCCGACTACGAATTTGCGCGGCAATCACTCGCCGCTGCCGTGGCGCGCGCGTATATCTCGACCATCGAGGCCGCGCAACAGGAAGCCAACGCACAGGACACGCTCGATATCTACCAGGAATACTCAAAGCTCACTGACGTGCGCAAGCAACAGGGCTTCGCGAGTGACTTCGATGTGTCACAGATCAAGTCGCGCACGGCCGCCGCCGAGGATGCACTCTACACCGCGCAGGCGGCGCGGGCGCAGACGATTCGCGCGATCGAGGTCGTGACCAGTCGCTACCCTGCCGGCAGGTTTGATGTGCGGCGGTCCTTCCCCGGTCAACCGAGGGCCGTGCCCGCTGGTTTGCCCGCTCAAATCCTCGAACGCCGACCGGATCTCATCGCCAGTGAGCGCCGCTTCGCCGCTGCCTTTCATCGCGTGAACGAGGCGCGCACCGCTCGCCTGCCGCGTTTTGCGCTCAGCGCCACGAGCGGCCTCGGAACCGCGGAACTTGACGGGGTCGGCGCGCTCGATGCCCTCGTCTGGAGTTTGGCCGCTGGAGTCACACAACCGATTTTCTTTGGCGGTGAGCTTAAAGCTGCGCAAGATCTCCGCACCGCCGAGCAAAAAGCCGCCGCTGCAAGCTACGTGGGCTCCGCGTTGCGCGCGTTCGAAGAGGTCGAAAACGCTCTAGCCTCCGATTACTATTTACGTAAACGCGAAGGCGCGCTGGGCGATGCGGTTTCAAGCAGTGCCGATTCGGTGAAGTTCAGTAGGCAGCAACTCGAACAGGGCCAGGCCGACATGTTCACGGTCTTGCGTCTCACTGGGGAAAACCTCGCCGCGAAAGTCCAGCTCACCCAAGTCCGCGCCTCCCGCCTCCGCGAACGCGTGAATCTGTACCTGGCGCTCGGCGGTGATTTCGCGGGAACTGGCGCGCCAAAATGAGCTCGACATTCCGTATTTCACAGCAGTCGACCAAGCGATAGAAAGAGCGGCTAATGCGCACGATTACTAATGACTATCGCAACGCGCAGATTTTGAATCTCGGTTCCGGCGGCGAACGCGGACCTTACCTCGTGACGCAAACCGGCGTCGCACCGAGCGACCCAATATCCAGGACACGTATGTTCGTGCTACGCCCGGATGGGTGCTGGGTCGATTTCAATGCCTACGCGTCTCAGGGAAAGCCTGAGGCCATGGATGAGATTGTTTTTACCACTGTGGCCAAGGTCATGGAGAGGTTTGGGAAATTGGTCGGCCAGCCGCAGGTTCTCGACCTGCCTGTCGATGAGGCGGGACTCAAAGCGTGGATTAGAGCGACAGGAGAGCGGCGAATCCGTTGGAAGCGGCTCGGACGTGGGCCGTCGGATACCAGAACGCCGTCGGAAAGACCGCGGAGATAGGGCAGCTGTTCCAAAGCGTTCGGAATTGCCGCCATGACTGCACCGTCCCTCGCCCGCGCAATTCCAGCTCTCGGTTGGTTGCGTACCTACCAACCTAAGTGGCTCCGCAGCGGATTTAATCGCCGGTGTTACCCTTGCGGCCTACCTTATGCCCGCCGGGCTCGCGGATGCTTCGCTTGCTAATCTGCCGGCCGAAGCTGGGCTTTATGCCTGCCTCTTCTCTGGGCTTGTTTTTTGGTTGTTTTGCAGTTCGCGGCACACAGCTATCACGGTTACGTCTGCTATCTCAGTGCTGGTTGGAGCATCGCTCGGCGATCTCGCTGGTGGCGACCCTTCACGATTCTGGGCTCTGGCGTCGTGCACGGCGTTGATTGTCGGCGGACTGGGCTTCATCGCGTGGCTGGCCAAGGCAGGGGTAATCGTGAACTTCATTTCGGAAAGTGTTCTCGTGGGGTTCAAGTGCGGTATCGCTCTTTTCATAGCCAGCACGCAGTTGCCCAAGCTCTTCGGCTTCAAAGGATCGCATGGCAATTTTTGGGAGCGCTCGGGTTATTTCTTTTCGCACCTGCGTGAAACAAACACGGCGTCGCTCTTGATCGGTGTCGGCGCACTCGTGCTGTTACTGCTGGGCAAACGATTCCTCAAGAACAAACCGGTGGCGCTGTTGGTCGTCATCGCCGGCATTATCGCTGCTGCGAGTATGGATCTCGGGAGGTTCAGCGTGAAACTGCTGGGCCAGGTCCCACAGGGGATGCCGCCATTCGGATTTCCAGCAGTTCATGTGTCCGACCTCAATGATCTGCTGCCTCTCGCGCTGGGTTGTTTTCTTCTCGGCATGGTAGAAACCGCGGCCCTTGGTCGCATGTTCGCGGCGAAGCACGGTTATCGTTTCGACCCGAACCAGGAACTGCTCGGCATCGCCAGCGCAAACGTCATGGCTGGACTGGGCCACGGCTTTCCTGTTAGCGGCGGGATGTCACAGTCTCTCGTGAACGAAAGCGGCGGTGCGCGCACGCCGTTGTCGGGATTCATCGCTTCCTTCCTGATGCTGCTAATCGTGTTATTCCTGTCTGGCGTATTGCGCTACCTTCCGCAGCCGGTCCTCGCAGCCATTGTGCTCATGGCGGTAATGGGTCTCTTCAACGTGACAGCACTCAAACATTTTTGGCGAGCGGATCGCACTGAGTTCGTCGTTGCTATCGCTGCGCTGTTAGGCGTGCTCGGGTCTGGTCTGTTACGCGGAGTTCTCATCGGCGCGATTATTTCGGTGGTGCAACTTCTGCGCCGTGCTTCGCGGCCGCGTGTGGCTTTCCTGGGACGCATCCCTGGAACACGACGATTCTCTGATATGGCGCGTCATTCGGACAACGAGCCTGTCCCTGGCGCGCTCCTCGTCCGGGTCGAATCCAGCCTGCTTTACTTCAACGCGGAACACGTGCGCGACATGGTCGCGGCCCGGCTTCGTGCCGAGGCCACGCCGCCAAGAATTGTCATCCTCGATCTTTCGGCGTCACCGCATATGGACATTCAAGCCTGTGGCGTAGTCATGAACATGGCTGATGACATTAAGGCAGTTGGCGCGCGTCTGCAGATTGTCGAGGCTCGTTCTTCCGTGCGCGATCGGCTGCGTGCCGAGGGAATAGAGGAGCATGTTAGCCAGGTCAACCGCTTCACTTCGGTCGCGGACGCGGTCGAAGATTTTCAGAAAACCTCCAATCAATAGCCATGAGAGCATTAACACCGCGATGATCACTAACCTTTTAATCGGCTCGGGCCTGGTTGCTATAACTGTAATAATTCACGCCATGGGCCTCGGTATGGTGTTAAGCCACGTGTTGCACTCCAGCGCACGGCCGGATACCCGCTTCTGGCCAATTGCATGGCTGTTGACTCGCATCGCATGGTTCCTGCTTGTCATTCATTTCATTGAGATCGCCGTCTGGGCGCTGTTTTTCTGGTGGTATAAGTGTCTGCCGGACGCCGAGTCGTCGTTCTATTTTTCCGGTGTTACCTACGCCACGATCGGTTACGGGGATATCGTCCTGCCACAAGAATGGCGACTATTCGCGCCGGTCGAGGGATTGACTGGCATTCTTATGTGCGGGCTCTCGACGGCATTCTTCTTCGTCATAGTGAGCAAAAATATTCTTCAACGCATGGACGATAAGGATTCAAATCTGACTGCGTGAAAATACGACCTGATACGGCCGGTTCGCCAAACTGAGGCGGAGATCTCGGTCTGGAGCTTATTCTATCTCTGGCGGGGATGCCTGCCTGATGCCGAAGCGGCGTTCTATTTTGCCGGAGTCACCTACACGTCCATTGGCTACGGCGATCTCGTGCTGACAAAACCATGGCGGCTGCTCGCACCGATCGAAGGTTTGACCGGCATCCTCATGTGCGGCTTGTCCACGGGTTTCTTCTTCGCTGTCGTGAGCCGCATCTATCACTCGCGTTCAGAACCAAAACCAAAATGAAGCTGTGAAACAACTGCTGAAAGAAGTCCGTCACAATCCACTGCTCTGGCTGCTGGCGCTGCTCGACATGTTGCTCACGATGCATTTTCTGGGGCCGCTGAACCAGCGCCGATACGGCTGGTGCCCAACGACTGCTCGGATTCTGAACAAAGAAGCAGCGCATCGCGAACATCACGGGGAACATCCGAGAGTTGCTGCCCGAGCAATGCCGAGTAAGCAGGCTCTGTTCCTAAACAAATAGCCACAGCCATCGAAACGGCAGAACCGTGAGAACCATCCGCAGACAAAATCTTTCGACACAGTCACGGCCTTCGTTGGCTGAGCTCTATGCCATAGGCAAAAGTCTGCGGAAAAAATGTCCGCGCAGTTCGCATGCGGTCTGGAAAGCCCCCAGCAACCGTTCGGATCCGTTGCGGTTGCTGGAGGAATCAAACAAGGGACGAATCGCCAGACTGGTTTCCATCCGCAACGGGCGCATGGTGCGGACGCCGTTCACCTTTTATCGGGGAGCGGCACTCAACATGGCGGTCGATCTGGCGGGCACGCCGGCAACCGGCCTGCGCGTGCAGGCGTGTGGCGACTGCCATCTGCACAACTTCGGCGCTTATGCCACGCCCGAACGAAGGATCGTTTTCGACATCAATGATCTGGACGAGACTCTCCCCGCGCCTTGGGAATGGGATGTCAAGCGCCTCGCCGCAAGCTTCGTTCTGGCGTCCCGTGAGAATGGTCTCAGTCGAGGCGGCGCTCAGGATGCCGCGCTGTCCTGCGTGCGGGCATATCGGAAACGCATGGCGGAATACAGCGACATGACGGTTCTGGAAATCTGGTATGCCAGCATCGACATCGAAGAGATCATCTCGGGAATCGAAGACGCGGAGACCCGTCGGCGGGGTTTGAAACGGCTTGCCACTACCTGCGCGAGCAGCATGTCGGAGCACCACTTTCCAAAATTCGCGATCCGCGCCGGCCAGTCGCCAACCATCCAGGAGAATCCGCCGCTGATTTACCACCCGGGCGCTCAGGGTGGAGATTCGATCGACGTTCTCGTCTGGGAGTCTTTTGCCGGCTATCGGAAATCACTGCCGGAAGACCGCCGCGCGCTCCTCGACCGTTTTGATCTTGCGGATGTCGCGCTCAAGGTGGTCGGGGTCGGAAGCGTCGGCACCTGGTGCGCCGTGGCGCTCATGACGGCTGGCAAAAAGGATCACCTGTTTCTCCAGATGAAAGAGGCGGGCCCCTCGGTGCTTGAGGCGTATGCCGGTAAGAGCATCTACGCAAATCATGGGCAGCGGGTCGTGAACGGATGCCACCTGATGCAATCTGCGAGCGACATCTTTCTTGGCTGGCTGAAGACCAGGCACGGACGGCATTTCTACGTTCGCCAACTGAGGGACGTGAAGATCGGGGCTCCAGTTGAGCAGTTTGGTTTGGGCAAGATGGTCGAGTATGCTGATTTTTGCGGCTGGACGCTGGCGCGGGCGCATGCGCGCTCCGGCGCGTCGGCACAGATTAGCGGATACCTCGGCAAGAGCGACGCCTTCGATACAGCCGTCGCCGCGTTCGCCGAGGCTTATGCCGATCAATGCGAACGCGACTACGCCATCTTCAAGAAGGCGGTGCGCTCAGGACGCGTGAAAGCCGTTATGGAGTGAGCAAACCAATCCATCCGGAGAATGACACAACGATGAAGCCACACGATCACAACGCGACCACCCGCTTTCCCTTCCTACAGGGGATATTGCCGATTACGGCCTCTCGGGTTCCATCTGAAATTATCGCCGGTATCACGCTGGCCGCAATCGCCGTCCCCGAGGTGATGGGCTACACCAAGATCTCCGGCACACCGGTGATTACCGGTCTCTACACCATGCTCATCCCTACGGCACTCTTCGCACTGTTTGGCTCCTCACGACACCTCGTGGTGGGCGCCGATTCAGCGACGGCCGCGATCCTCGCCGCAGGTCTCGTGGGGATTGCAGCTATCGGCTCGGATCAATACCTGGCGTTGGCCGGCGTGTTGGCGTTGATGTCCGCGGTTTTCCTGATTCTGGCCCGCGTCTTGCGTCTGGGATTCCTGTCCGACTTCCTCTCGCGCACTGTGTTGATCGGCTTCCTGACTGGGGTCGGCATCCAGGTCGCGCTGGGACAGCTCGCAGGCATGTTGGGCTTGAAGAGTGGCGGCCACGGCACGCTGGGGAAGCTCTGGCACAATCTTCAACATCTCGGAGAGGCCAATCGCTATGAGCTGACGATCGCGCTTGCCGTGCTGGTGGTCATCGTCGGCCTCGAGAAGATTTCGAAGAAAATTCCGGGGGCCTTGATCGCGGCGATCGGCGCGATGGTCGCAAGTTGGGCTTTCGGCTTCGACAAGCTGATGCACGTCGTTGGAACCGTTCCGAGTGGTCTGCCACACTTGGGTCTGCCCAAGGTGGACTGGAACTGGCAAATCATAACGACATTGATTCCGACCGCGTTTGCGATGTTCGTGGTCATCCTGGCCCAGAGCGCGGCAACCGCCAGCGCCTTTGCCACGCGCTACGAGGAAAGTTTCAGCGAGAACACCGACATGGTTGGCCTGGCTTTGGCCAATATCGGGGCCGGGCTGTCAGGCACCTTCGTCGTCAATGGCAGCCCAACGAAGACGCAAATTGTGGACCGTGCCGGCGGTCGCAGCCAACTGTCGCTTCTGGTGATGGTGGCGATCGTGCTGCTGATCCTGCTCTTCTTGACCGCCGCGTTGGCGTTCATGCCCGAGGCCGCGCTGTCTTCCATCGTTTTTCTCATCGGAGTCGGCCTGATTGATATCGCCGGGATGCGCAAGGTTTTCGCTCAACGGCGATCGGAGTTCCGGGTGGCTGTGGTCACCGCGTTGACAGTCGTGGTCGTAGGCGTGGAACAGGGGATAGTACTCGCCATCGCGTTGTCGCTGATTGAGCACACCCGACACGGGTATCGGCCGAAGAACGCGGTGCTCGTGCCAGGCGCATCGGGCGGCTGGCAACCGGAGCCCGTGACCACGGCCGCGCAGGCCGCGCCAGGCCTGCTCATCTACCGATTCACGCACAGCTTGTACTACGCGAATTGTCAGCAGCTTTCGGATGAGGTCTCGTCTCTTGCGAAGTCTACGGAGCCTCCGCTGCGCTGGCTCTGCATCGACGGGTCAGCGGTGGACGATGTTGACTACTCCGCGGCGGAGACCCTCCGGTCGGTTCACGCGAAGATGAAGGCGAGAGGCATACGTCTGGTCGTTGCGGATGTCATGGAGGACATCAAGACCCATGCCCGCTATCGGCTCAGGGAAGTGTTTGGCGAGGATGCCCTCTACGACCATTTGGAAGATGTCGTGCGGCAGTACCGGCAGCAGTTCAACCTTTAGCTACCCGGAGTTGAATGAAATGAGACCGTCCAAGCGCTTCACCTCCGTTGCCGACCCGGTGGAGGCGTTTCAAAAGCGGAACACCACTTGAACCATGCTTGAGAAGGCCTGATGGCTCTTGTTTTGGTGGCTGCCACGGTGTTCGTGCATGCGGTTGGTCTCGCCGCTCGGTTAAGCGTCCTGTTCAAATCGCGCATCCATCCGCCGACACGCTTTTGGCCCGTTAGCTGGCTGCTGATTCGCGTGGCCTGGGCACTGATCTTCATTCATGTGATCGAGATTACGATCTGGGCGCTGTTCTATTCCTGGGAAGGATGCCTGCCCGATGTGCACTCGGCCTTCTACTTTTCCGGCGTCACTTACACGACGGTGGGCTATGGCGATGTGTTGCTCTCCGGTCCATGGCAGTTGTTCGCACCGGTTGAAGCTTTGACCGGCATTCTCATGTGCGGGCTTTCGACCGGGCTCTTTTTCGCTGTGGTCAGCAGACTGGTCAGCTATGCTCTTGAAGTGAGAGGCAACTAGGACACTCACACCGCCAACACCGATGCCCGAATATCCGTCCGAACGATCTACGAAGCGTATGCTGGAACCGATCGAGCGTGTTTCCGAAGTCCTCTTCGGTATGATCATGGTCCTTCCTTTCACCGGCTCGCTCAACGTCGCTTGGACGGGGGCGCGCTCCGGGACGCCCTTCTGAAATCCACCACCGAAAACTGATATGAAAAAAAGACAGAAACTCCAAGCCAAGCCGCGAATCGCAAGTACTCTCATGGGGGGATTGTTCCTTGTGGCGGCGCTGGCGCTCACTGCATCCGGCTGCAAGAAAGCCGCGCCGTCGCAACCGCCGCCGCCTGTGGTGGAGGTCATGGAAGTGGCGAAGAAAAACGTCGCGCGCTCTACCACGTTCATTGGCCAGCTCGACTCGCCGCAAAATGTCGAGGTGCGGGCGCGGGTGGAATCCTTTGTCGAAAAGATCCTGTTTGAAGAAGGAACTCAGGTTCAGGCGGGTGCTCCGCTGTTTGAACTCGATAAGAAGCCTTACGAAGAAAGGCTCGCCGCTGCCAAGGGAGGGCTGGCGCAGGCGAAGGCCGCCCTTAGCAAGAGCACTATCGAAGTTCCCCGGCTTACGGCGCTGGCGGCGCAGAAGGCCGTTCCTCAGAAGGATCTCGACACCGCCGTGGCCACGAAGGAAGCGAACGAGGCCAATGTGGCGTCGGCAGAGGCAAGAGTGAAATCGGCGGAACTGGATCTCGGGTATTGCGACGTGAAGGCGCCGATTGCGGGGCGCATCGGCGCGAAGCAGGTTTCGATCGGCACCCTCGTCGGAAAAGGCGAGCCTACGCTGCTCGCAACCATCTCGCAGGTCGATCCGATTTGGTTTTACTGTTCGATCAGTGAAGTGGATTTTCTCCAAGCGGATCGCCTGGCCAGGGAAGCAGGACGGAAAATGGGCGAGCTGCCTGTGCACCTGATCCTGTCCGATGGCACGGAGCATCCCGAGCCGGGAAAGTGGGTCTTTGTGGATCGCGTGGTGGACCCCACCACGGCGACCATCCGGGGGCGGGCGGAATTTCCGAATCCGACCAGGGCCCTTCGCCCCGGCATGTTTGCCCGCGTCCGTATCAGCCTGCCGCCCGGCAAGGGGAACATTGTGGTGCCGGAGCGCGCGCTCACGGAACTGCAGGGTAAGAATTTCGTGTGGGTCGTCGGTGCCGGCAACAAGGCCACGCAGCGTTCGGTCGAGGTGGCTCCGAATCGTGTCGGCTCGGATGTGATCATTCTGTCAGGACTCCAGCCTGGCGAGCGCGTGGTGGTGGAGGGCGTGCAGAAGTTGCGTGAGGGAGCGCCGGTTCAACTCATGGCTGCGCCCCCGTTGACGCCAGCGGCCAAACCAGCGGAAACCAGCCCCGCCACACAAAGCGAAGCCAAGTCTGGGAAGGAGTAACTGCCATGGCTGACTTCTTCATTCGTCGTCCCATCGTCGCGATGGTCATCGCCATTCTGACGGTGATCATGGGTCTAATCTCCCTCAAGCGCCTTCCCATCTCCGAGTATCCGCCGGTCAGCCCGACGATGATTCAGGCGACCACGACCTATCGCGGTGCTGCGGCCGAGGCGGTCATGGAATCCGTCGCCTCGCCCATCGAGTCGAAAGTCAACGGCGTGGACAAGCTGCTCTACATGCAGTCTTACAACACCAACGACGGCAAGCTGACTTTGAACATGTATTTCGATGTCGGCACGGACGTGGACATCATGCAAGTCAACGCGCAGAACCGCGTGGGCCAGGCCGAGGCGCAGTTACCGGCGGCGGTGAAGCAGGAAGGCGTGATCGTCAATCGCTCCAGCCCGGACATCCTGATGGTGATCGGCCTCAACTCGCCCAAGGGCACTTACGACGCGACCTTTCTCGGCAACTACTGCGACATCAACCTGGTGGATGCCATCAAACGCGTGAAGGGCGTGGGCGACGTGAAGAATTATACCGCGCAGGACTACTCCATGCGCATCTGGCTGCGTCCCGACCGACTGGATGTGCTGGGCATCACGCCGCAGGATATCGCGAATGCGATCAAGGAGCAGAACGCGCAGTCACCCGCCGGACGCGTCGGTGCCGAGCCCGCGCCGCCGGGACAGGAAATGCAGTTCAATGTCCGTGCGCTCGGCTTGCTCAAGGATCCGAAGGAGTTCGAGGAAATCATCATCCGCTCCAATCCCAACGGTTCGCAGGTGAAGATCAAGGACGTGGCTCGCGTGGAACTCGGCGCGCAGACCTACGACCTGCGCGCGCGGCTGAACAAGACGCCCGCGGGCGCCATCGGCATTTACCTCGCGCCCGGCGCCAATGCCATCGAGACCGCGGACAACGTGAAGAAGATCCTCGAGGAAGCCAAAACGCGGTTTCCGCCCGACATGGCTTACGAAATCACGCTCGATTCCACGCTGCCGATCAAGGCCTCGATGGAAGAGATCGTGCACACGCTCTTCGAGGCGGTGATCCTCGTGTTGATCGTCGTTTACATCTTCCTGCAAAGTTTCCGCGCGACGATCATCCCGATGTGCACCGTGCCGGTCTCGCTGCTCGGCGCGTTCATCCTGTTCCCCGCGCTCGGCTTCAGCGTGAACGTGCTCACCATGTTCGGCCTCGTGTTAGCCATCGGCATCGTCGTGGATGACGCCATTGTCGTGGTCGAAGCCGTGCAGCACCACCTTGAGCATGGGCTGACGCCGGTGGAAGCGACGCGGCAGGCGATGAAGGAAGTGTCCGGACCGGTCGTGGCCATTGGTTTGGTCCTGTGCGCCGTGTTTGTGCCGGTGGCGTTCATGGGCGGCGTGACCGGCCAGCTCTACAGCCAGTTCGCGCTCACCATCGCTGTCGCCGTGATCTTCTCCGTGATCAACGCGCTCACGCTCAGCCCCGCGTTGTCGGCGCTGCTGCTCAAAAAGCCGGCGCCCGGGCGCGGCCCAATCGCGGCATTTTTCAGATTGTTCAACCGTGCGTTTGACTGGGTCACGCAAAAGTATGGCCGTATCGTCGGCGGCATGGTCCGCAAGGCCGCGTTCTCCATGCTGCTGTTGATCGTCGTGGTCGGCGGCATCTTGATTCTTGGCCGGCATGTGCCCGGCGGATTCATTCCCGATGAGGACAAGGGCTATCTCTTCGTCGCCGTCCAGTTGCCCGAGGGCGCCTCGCTCCAGCGCACCGATGAAGTGCTGAAGCAGGTGGAGGAAATCGTGACCAAAACCCACGGCGTCCGCTCCGCGCTGGGGATCGCCGGATTGAACATTCTCAATTCGCTGAATTTCTCCAACACCGCGATGATGTTCGTGGGCTTGGAACCGTGGGAGGAACGCAAGGCTCCCGAGCTCCAGGCCAAAGCCATCGCGCAGGCGTGGACGAAAAAATTCGCCGCCATCCCCGGCGCGCGCGCCTTCGCTTTCGGCCCGCCACCGCTGCCCGGCTACGGCAACGTTTCTGGCTTTACCATGCAATTGCAGGACCGCTCGGGCGGAACGATCGACCAGCTCGCCGGCTACGTCCGGCAGCTTCAGGCCGAAGTGGCCAAGCGCCCCGAGATCGCCAGCGTCAACACCACCTTCAACCCGTCCACGCCGCAGGTGAAAGTGGAGCTCGACCGCGAGAAAGCACGGACGCTTGGCGTGCCGGTGGACAACGTTTTCCAAACCCTGCAAGCCTACCTGAGCGGCATGTATGTCAACGACTTCGTCCGCTTCGGCAAAGTCTATAAGGTCTTCCTCCAAGCCGAACCGAACTTCACCAACCAGCCCGAGGAAATCGGGCAATTCTACGTGCGCAACAACACGGGCAAGATGGTACCGCTGAACACGCTCGTGAAAATCAGCAAGATGTCCGGCCCGAACTTCGTCAGCCGCTTCAATCTTTACAATGCCGCCGAGATCATGGGCGCGCCGGCGCCCGGCTACAGCTCCGGCCAGGCGATCAAGGCCATCGAGGAAGTAATGAAAACCATGCCCAGCGATGTCGGCTACGAATGGTCCGGACTCACCCTGCAGGAAAAGAAATCCGAGGGTCAGGCGCCGATCGTCTTCGGCGCCGCGGTGCTCTTTGTCTTCCTCCTGCTCGCCGCCCAATACGAGAGCTGGGGCCTGCCTTTCGCCGTGTTGCTCGCCACGCCGACCGTCATCCTCGGCCTGATGATCGGCATGTTCGTGCGCCACTTCGATCTGAACGTCTATGCGCAGATCGGCTTGATCATGCTCATCGGACTCGCCGCCAAAAACGCCATTCTTATCGTCGAGTTCGCCAAGATGAAGCGAGAGGAAGGCGTCGCGATTATCGATGCGGCGGTGGAAGGCTCGCGACTGCGCCTGCGGCCGATCCTGATGACCTCCTTCGCCTTCATCCTCGGCTGTGTACCCCTGATGCTCGCGACCGGTTCCGGCGCCGCCTCGCGCAGCACCTTGGGCACGGGCGTCGTCTTCGGCATGACCATCGCCACGGCGATTGGGTTGTTCCTTATCCCGGTCTGCTATGTGTTCGTGCAGCGGATCGTCGAGCACGGCGGGAAGAAAACGCCCGCGCCCGCCGTCGCCCCGCCGCTGGCGAAAGTAGAGCACTGATGGATTTCAAGAATCGAAACCAACCGCACTAGACCGCCAATAACTTGAGGAGGCATGAACGTTACTTCGTGAAAATGCGATCTGATCCGGCGGGTTCGCCAAAGCGCGAGCCACAGGAAAAAAAGAGATGGGTTGAGCCGGTCACGGCTTTGCTGATGGCACTCGCGACACTCAGCACGGCATGGTGCTCATATCAGTCAGCGGCCTTCACTCGAAGGAGTAATCGGCTGATGAATGAATTCAACTCCCTGGAGCGCCGTGCGAGTCTGCACACGATGCAAGGGATGCAGCAGGCGACGATTCACACCGCCATGTTCATGGAATTCCTGGCGGCAAAGCACGACGGCAACGAAAAGCTCGCGAACTTTTATGTCGAACGTTTTCCGCCCGATGTGCGCAAGGCTTACGACGCATGGCTGGCGCAGAAGCCCTTTGAAAATCCGAATGCCGATCCGCACCCTTTCGTGCCGAACCTGTACGAAGTGCGTGGAACGCGCGAAGCCGCCGAGGCCACCGCCAAGGCTGCAAGCAGCTTGCAGGCATCGCGCAACGCCAGCAGCGTTTCCGGGCAATACCTCGCGAACACTGTTTTGTTCGCCACGGTACTTTTCTTCGCCAGCGCATCGGGAAAGTTTGAGCAGCGCAGAGTGCGTGTCGTCGCATTCGCTTTTGCTGTGGCGGTTTTCCTATTTGCCGTTGTGCGGATAGCCATGCTGCCGTGGTGAAGGCATGTGCGAGGCTGTATCGACGTATGGCCCACGTCCGATTGCCACGTAATTTCACATGGCTCCGATGCAATGAAGCTCCTTCTTCCAACCACTGTCCTGCTGTTGATGATCTCCGTTGGCATGAGCCTGAATTGGACTCAGTTCCTGGCGAACTGGCGGCGCCTTACCCTTGCGACTTGGATGAAGCTACTGGCAGCGACATTCATCATTCCACCAATCCTCGCACTAGTGCTTGCGAGTTTGCTGCGACTGGATCGAGGTGCGTTGATCGGTTTGTTCCTGATCGCGGTCGCGCCCGGTGCGCCACTGATGACTCGCGTAGTGGCGAAGCGTGGCTTCGACATGGAGCTGGCCGCCAGCTATCAGCTTTGGGGGGCGTTTCTGACTCCTATCATGATTCCGCTACTCGTCGGCGCGGCGGGATGGCTTTACGGGCGCAATATCTGGGTGTCACCGCTTAAGGTGTTGGCGGTTATCGCGCGGCAGCAGTTCGTCCCACTGCTCATGGGCGTGACGTTGATGTATTTCGCGCCAGCATTCTCGACAAAAATCCGGAGCCCACTCAACGCGATCGGGAACGCCTTGCTGATGGTGACGTTGATCGTTCTCCTCGTGAAGATGGGGCCGGCGCTCAAGGAAGTCAGTCCCTGGGTAGTCGTTGCCGTGCTACTGCTCGCAATTGGCTGCATTGCTGCGAGTTTTGCCATCCTTATCCCTGCAACAGTGGCGACTAAGACACTCGTCGTCTGCAATGTGAATCGGCACGTTGGCCTCGCTCTGCTCCTTTCCGGCACGTATTTCCGTAGCCAGAAAGCACTCCCCGCCATCGCCGCTTATGCGCTTGCGGCGCAACTCATGATCTGGCTCTACGCGAAACTGGCGAGGTATCGTCCGATTGCCGCGCGCCAGTAAAGTTGTTTCCGCCTAACGAATTAGAGCAGGCGAGAAGGTGGCTGGTGGACTAAGCTGCCATTCTAGGCCGGCATAACACATCGCTGTCGCTGCTTGTCGAGCGGTTTCGATGAAGCCGAGGTTCACACGCTCCACTTTTTGCAGCCAGGTCGCGAGCGACGTGCTGCAGCATTGCGGTCCGCGTCTCTGGACTATCGGTGAGATGCCGCTCCAACGCTCCAACCTACCAACGCATCGCGACCACGACTTCAAAAAGTCTTCGGCATCGCGTGGCAATACCGCTGGGGAGGCGGTTACTGAGCGAACCGCCGTGCCCTACGATGCGCTCGCCTATTCTGAATGAACGATAGACGTTCGGTAAGTCTTGGTCCGGTATCGCGTGGTGGTAGCATGAAAAAACATGAGCGATCTCCTGCCTCATTCGCGACCCCCGGCGCGCCGCCGTCGTGGTTTGTGGATTTTGCTCGGCTTGGTTGTGATCGCCCTGGTCATCGTGGTTGCCGGGTTTTTCTTCGCCCGGCGGCAGATCGGAGAGTTTTCTGCGCGCAAGCTCGGTGAGCGGCTTTCAGAGGATGGCGTTTTCATCTCTTGGAAATCCGCCGACTGGTTGCCGGGAGGAGGGGTCCAGCTGCGGGGGCTGGCTTTGTATCGCGATGCCGCGAGGCACGACCAACTCGCGCTGCTCGGCCTTGTGACGGCGAGAAGAGCCGAGTGGTTTCGCTGGGACAAGATGAACTTCAAGGCGGCGGATACGCTGCTCCTGCTCGGCAGCGGAGAGGGTGAGACAAAACTGGAACACATGGACATGCTGTTGGGGATCCAGCCGGAGAAGGCAGACCTGCGGGAATGTCATGCGAGCCTGCCGGGATTGCGCATCGAAGCGAAATGCGCGTTTGTGGCTGCGGCTTATGCTGGAAATGCCGAGGCGGTCGCCGCATCAAGACAAGCGGCGCAGCGCGAAGGCTTGTTCCGCAACGTGAATCTCGACTGGCTGAAGTCGGTAAAGGAGTGGCTGAAGTTTCACCCGGAGAAAGATGAACCAGTGTTAAGGATGGAAGCGCATTCGCTTCCGGACCGCGGCATGGATCTCACGATGACGTTTGATGGCACGAGGTTTCAATGGCGAGGGCAGAAATGGGATTCCATGCAAGTGGCTGTGAAGATCCCCGTCGGCAGGGAGAACTCACTGATCGACATCGATCATGTGCGTATCGGCCATGGGGGCCGGGTAGCAGAGATCGCCGGAGCATTCGATTCCGCCAGTCGTGTCGTCCGCATCAGCAAGTTTGATTCGGGGATCGACGTGCTGGCACTCGCACGCGACATGATGCCGTATGCCGTCGGGAGTTTGTCCGCGGCAAGCACCAGCGGCGCCTGGCGAGTCAGTGGTGCGGGAGAGATCCCGATGGATCACCCTGAGAACTTCCGCTGGAATGGTGACGCGGCGCTCGATGGCGAGCTGGTCTATGCGAGCGGTCAAACAAACATCGCGTTGCAGAAGCCGACTTTTTCAGTGCGTGTGAAGCAGCAGGTGGTGACCATCTCCGATCTCAAGGCGGACCTCTGGGATGGAAGTCTCGAAGTCCCGAGGTTGCAGGTCCATTTGCCCTCGAAGGAGAAGAAGCTGCGATTCGAAGCGCAGCTCAAACTCGACGGCATGCGATTGCAATCGATCATCAACGGTTTTGGCGAGGCTCGGAAGCAGCCTGGGGTCGTGCCGTTGGACTGGAAGGGCGCCTGGCGAATCAACGGTGCGGGAGAGATCCCGATGGATCATCCAGAGAACTTCCGCTGGAATGGTGACATGGCACTCGATGGCGACCTCATTTATGCGAGCGGGCAAACAAACATCGCATTGCAGAAGCCAACTTTTTCAGTGCGCGTGGAGGAGCAGGCGGCGACCATTTCCGATCTCAACGCGGGCCTTTGGGATGGAAGTCTCGATGTCGCCAGGTTGCAGGTCCATTTGCCCTCAAAGGAGAAGAAACTGCGAATCGAAACCCAGCTCACACTCGACGGCGCGCGGTCGCAATCGGTCATCAACAGTTTTAGCGAAGCTCGGAAGCAGCCTGCTGTCGTTCCGTTGGACTGGAAGGGCGCCTGGCGAATCAGCGGCGCGGGAGAGATCCCGGTGGATCAGCCCGAGAACTTTCGCTGGAACGGCGACGCGGCGCTCGATGGCGAGCTCGTCTATGCGAGCGGCCAAACAAACATTGCACTTGAGAAACCGACTTTTTCAGTGCGCACGAAGGAGCAGGCGGTGACCATCTCCGATCTCAAGGCGGGCCTCTGGGATGGAAGTCTCGATGTCGCGAGGATACAGGTCCATCTGCCCTCGAAGGAGAAGAAACTGCGAATCGAAACGCAGCTCACACTCAACGGTGCGCGGTCGTCATCAGTCAGGAAGAGTTTTAGCGCGGGTCAGAAGCAGCCTCGTGTCGTTCGGTTGAACTGGAAGGGCGCCTGGCGAGTTAGCGCTGCGGGAGAGATCCCGGTGGATCAACCTGAGAACTTCCGCTGGCATGGCGAAATAGCGCTCGGCGGCGACCTCTTCTATGCGAGCGGTGAAACAAACGTCGCACTGCACAAACCGACTTTTTCAGTGCGCGAAGAGAAGCAAGTGATATCGATCTCGGGCTTCAAGGCGGGCCTCTGGGAGGGGAGTCTCATCGCGCCGAGGACGCTGGTCTATCTGCCTTCGGCTAAGAAGAAAGCGCGATTCGAAACGCAGGTCGCAATCAAGGACGCCCGACTGCAATCGATCATCAACAGTTTTGGCGGCGCCCAGAAGGAGCCTGGTGTCGTGCAATGCAATTGGCAGGGCGGAGGTGAATTTGATCTGGCGTCGCTCGCCGGTTCGGGGGCGCTGAGCATCGGCGAGGCGGACTTCGGTCGCGTGCCAATTGTCGGCCCGCTGCACTTCGTGTTCAACATATTGGCACCGCGATTTCACACGGATGAGCCATCCACGATGACCGTGAATCATCGGATGGCGGGCAGCTTCCTATATCTCGAGGATCTGAAACTCGTCAGCGAGCACGCCCACGTTGAAGCGGGCGGCGACATCGATCTCGCACGCGAATCCACTCAGCTCAACGCGAGGGGGGGACTGCGGAAACTCCCGGGGCTTATCACGGTCTTATTCACTTGGCTGTTGGAATTCAAAGGCGAAGGCCCGGTGGATAACGTGCGCTGGAGCATCAAGGGTTTCCCAGGCTTTCATCCGATCGTCAACGCCCCGAAGAAAACCACCAGGACAGCGGACGCAGCGGAGAAAGAAGCCGACAGGGCGGTGAAAGGTTTGATCGAACTCCCCGGCAAAGTGCTTGAGGACAAGTGAGCAGCGCCGCAATTCCCCACGGGGCAGCGGATAAACAGGGTGTCCTAATTTTTCATGCCTTCGGCTATTCGCGCAGCGTCGCCTGCAACTGCGGTGCAGTGGCGGGGGGGCCGCGTAGCGTCGCGGTCACGGGGAAGTGATCTGATGGGTAACCGCCGGGCCCACGGGTATGGTCGATCTCTGCATCGATGGTCTGGAAATGCGAACTGGCTAGAATCCAGTCCATGCGCCGCCCGCCGCGCCCGCCGGTGAAGAAATGCACCGTGCCTTCGTCGCGCGTGGCGACCGGATGCGCGGCGCGAAAAACGTCGTGCAGCGAAGCCGCCGCGGTCGGTTGTGGAGCGAGCAGCGTGCGGTAGGGCGTGGAACCGGGACCGGTGTTGAAGTCGCCCGTCACGATGCAAGGCATGGCGCCGGCGATGTGATCGATCCGATCGCGCAACAGCTCCGACGATTTCGCGCGCGCCCAGGGGCTGTAGGCGTCGAAGTGCGTATTGAACCAGTAAAAGGGCGCACCGCCGGCACGCGGCCGGAGCTTCACCCACGTGACCATGCGCGGATAGACCTCGGCCCACCCGCGGCTGCCCGGCTTCTCGGGAGTCTTGCTGAGCCAGAAATATCCGCCATCGAGCAGCTCGAAACGGGCGGTCTTGAAAAACACGCCGCACATTTCGCCGCGCTGTTTCCCATCGTCGCGACCGACGCCGCGGAAGGTGTAATCGCCGAGTTGTTGACGCAGATAGGTTTCCATCGAGTCCAAACCTTCCTGCGTGCCGAGCAAGTCGGCGTCAAAGGCGCGGACGCGCTCCACGACAAGGTCGCGTCGCTTGTCCCAGATATTGTGCCCGTCGAGGATCGTGCGGACGCGCAGGTTGAAGGTCATCACGCGGAGTTCGTGCGCGGTTCTGAGTTTGGACATCTTAGGTGCGGTGACAGACCCGGCGTGAGTGACGCCACCGCATGCCAGGACGAGCGCGAAGCCGGCCAGGGCGATTCGCCGGGCCAACGATTCGGCCTTCACCGTTTGCTCTTCCTCACCTTGGCGAGGTGCGCCCGCAACCAGTCGCCCGTGGGCTGAGTGTGACCATCCGCGAATTTCACCAGGTAAGGTTTTCCGGTGATGTAACTCGTGCTGGCAACTCCGGTAATGAAGTCCTCGGTCGTCTTCACGCGGTCGCCAGCCCTGGCGAGTTTGTCGCGCAGATGCTGCGCACCCTCAGCTCCGGAATACTCCGTGCCGTTGCGAATGAAGCGAACGCCGGATGTCCCGACGTAGGAAATCAACTCGTCGATTTCCGCCTTCGTCTGCGGATCCAGCGCCAACGCGATTGCAGTGGTGAGGAGCGAGGTCAAGATGGAAGCGAGAAGCTGGCGCATGAAATCGATGTGTCGGTTTGGGCGCGCTGCTCAGAGCAGCCACTCGATCGGCAGCCAGCTTATCACCTGGGCCTTGATGCGTTTCATGAGGTCCGCGTCGGGCTCGGAGTGATAGCGGACTTCCTTGTCGCCCTCGCGCGTCACCCAGATGAGGCGATTGCCATCGAGTTCCACGCGATACGCGTTCCGAGAGAGCTTGCGTTCGGTCTCCGCGGGCAGACGCTTCGCAAGCAGCGGACAGTCGAAGAGCACGCCCATCTCCGTGTTCAGTTTGCTCGAGCGTGGATCGAGATTGTAGGAGCCGATGAACCCAATCCTGCGATCGAAGGCGAACGTCTTCGCGTGCAAGCCCCCAATGCTCGATCCGGCCGGTTCGCGAAAGCGGCGCGTGAGTTGGGCGCCGGTGGTCGGCTTGATCTCGTAGAGTTCGACGCCGGCCTCGATCAGCCGCTTGCGGTAGAGCTGATATTTGGCGTGGACCGGCACCCCGTCGGTGGAAGCCAGCGAATTGGTGATCACGACGACTCGCACGCCGCGCTGGCGCACGCCCGCCAGAAGCTCGACGCCCTTCTTTCCCGGCACGAAATAAGGCGAGACGAGGAACAGCTCGCGCTTCGTTTGATCGACGACATCGCGCAACTGCGGGGCCAGATGCGTCTCGGTCTTGTCGGCGGAAATGGCCACCTTGTCCGGATGATCTTCCACGATCGTGGCCTTTCCCCAATAGTAGGGAACGCTTCGATTTCTGATTTGTCGTGCAAATTCACTCTCGCGCAGACTCTGCGCGTAGGCAGAGTCCTTCGCGGTTTCATGGTAGGCGATGAGTGCCGCTCGCTGTGTGGCGAACTGCTCGGGGGTCGTGTTTTGTCGGGCCAGCGCGGTGATCGGAATCGAAGATTGGTTGTTCCAATAGAGATCGAATTCGTCGGATACCTCCTTCACCACGGGGCCGATGAGCAACACGTCGAGATCGGCAAAATTCATCTCCGCATGCGCCTCGAAGTATTCATCGCCGATATTGCGTCCGCCGACGATGGAGGCCTGCCCGTCGGCGGTGAACGACTTGTTGTGCATCCGCTTATTGATGCGCCCGAAGTCGGCCACCATGCCGAGCAAGCGAGGCGAACGCAGGGCCACGGGGTTGAACATGCGCACCTCGATGTTCGGATGACTGTCGATGGTGAGCAGCGTGGCGTCGGAGGGCATCACGCCAAGATCGTCGAGCAATAAGCGCACGCGCACGCCGCGGTCTGCCGCCCGGAACAGATGCTCAAGTAGGACTTTGCCCGCCATGTCCTTGTTCCAGATGAAATACTGCACATCGAGGCTGCGTTGCGCCGCATCCGCCAGGGCCACTCGCGCGGCCAGGGCCTCGCGCCCGTCCAGAAGTGTGTGGAGGCCGGACTGCCCTGGATGCGCTGCGACACGCGGACGCACCGCCGCCGCCAGCGCCGTGCCACCGTTGTTTTTCATGGCCGTGGAAGACGGGCGCTCGCCGACTTTTGGAAGGCCTCCGCAGGCACCGAGCGAAAGCATCACCAGCGATGTGCCGACGTATTGAATCGACCGTTGGTAGCTACGAAGCATACCGATTGGTGGGTTGATTGCCAAGGGCTAGGGACTGCTCGCCCCTTTGGCCGGCGCCGACTTTCCGCTGAACTACGGGTTGAGGCAGTCGAGGGCGACATCGACATCGAGCCCGAGTCATCGTCGGATATTTTGAAAGAGTAGGGAGACTCAAAAGACCAACCGTGTTCATAGTTCTGCCGATAAACAAAAACGGCAATCTTGCTGTGCCGATCCTGCGAAGTGCGAAAGCAAAGTTGCAGAGCTGCTTTTCGGAAGCAACGATTCTTGTTCTAATGACCGTCTCCGGGCTATAACATTGTCCAAAAAGAAAGGATTCAATCGTGTCTATTTCCATTGGCGAAATCATTGTCTGGCTGATTATCGG
Source organism: uncultured Verrucomicrobiae bacterium (assembly GCA_963776065.1). GTDB lineage: Bacteria > Verrucomicrobiota > Verrucomicrobiia > Chthoniobacterales > UBA10450 > Udaeobacter. The sequence continues at coordinate 501,648 of CAVZLJ010000005.1, forward strand.
AGCACTGGCTGGGACCCTTGCCGGCCGCCTGGTAACTTTCACAAAGCGGGGCTTTGGTCCTTGGATCAACATGGCGGTAGGAATGCTTGGGGCACTCGTCGGGGGATTCCTATTCCGGCTGTTCCACATCGATTTAGGTCTTGGCGAGATCAAAATTACTTTTGAGGACCTCATCTCAGCATTTGTCGGTTCCTTGTTGTGCATCTTTGCCTGGCGTCTCATCCCAAGGGGTGCGGGACCGAAAAGCAACACGTAAAGTTATGACCAAACAGAAATGTTGATAACCCGCCTACCACGTTTCGTATGAAGCTCCCCCGCTCGTATCTCGCGCTCGCGGAGACGGCGATGGCCGGGCGCGTGAAGCAGGCTGCGACCGATTTGCGTGCACGTGGGAAAACGGTGCTCGCGTCATGAACGCGGCACTTCCCGCGCAAAAGACAAAGATCGTTGCCACGATCGGTCCGGCCTCAGAATCACCAGAGATGTTAGCGCGACTCATCCGCGCTGGAATGAATGTCGCGCGGTTGAATTTTTCACACGGGAGCTTTTCCAACCACGCGGAAGTGATTCGGCGCATCCGTGGTGCAGCGTGCGAAAGCGGCCGGCGCGTCGCGATCATGGCTGATCTTCCAGGGCCGAAGTTGCGGCTGGGGAAAATCGATCCGGAACCGATTCAACTTCTACCCGGCGCGCATTTCACATTAACGAACCAGGACATTGTTGGCAACGCACAGCGCGCCTCGACAAGCTTCGCGCAGTTGCCGCGCGTAGTGAAGCCGGGGGACAAGATTTTTCTCAACGATGGTTTGGTACAGCTGGTGGTCGAATACGCGGTGGGCAACGACGTGGAGTGCACCGTGCTGGTTGGCGGCGAACTACGCTCACGGAAAGGACTGAATCTTCCCGGGGTTGATCTCGGCATCAGCGCCTTTACCGAACATGATCGCGCGTGTCTTGAGTTTGCGCTTCAAGAGGGCGTTGACGCGGTGAGCCAGTCGTTCGTTGAACGTGCCGCGGACATCCACGCTGTGCGCGCGGCTGCGGCAAAAATCGGCGCGCAGCCTTTCGTGATTGCAAAGATCGAGCGGGCAGAGGCGCTCGCGCACTTCGACGAAATTCTCGCTGCGTCGGACGGCATCATGGTCGCGCGCGGCGATCTGGGAGTGGAAGTACCGATCGAAGAGATCGCCTACACGCAGAAGCAGCTCATTGCGAAAGCAAATCTAGCGGGACAGCCAGTCATCACCGCGACGCAGATGCTCGAGTCGATGGTGTCGAGCCGTCTGCCTACGCGCGCTGAGGCAACCGACGTTGCCAACGCTATCCTTGATGGCACCGATTGCGTTATGCTCTCCGGTGAGTCGGCCGTGGGGAACTTTCCCGAGGAAGCGGTCACGATGTTGGCGAAGATCGCCGCGTTCACCGAAACACATCGGCCAGCCAGGAGTCTTGCGGTTCAACGCGAGTTCGTGCACCAGAAGGCAGCGACTAGCGGCCGCGATCGTATGGCGACTCTGGTCGAGCACGCACTGGACACAGTCGCGTGCGATCTGTTGCTCGTGCCGACGCGCGGTGGCACGGTAGCGCGCGCTATCTCCCGATTCAAACCGCCGGTCTGGATCATCGCACCGACCCCAGATTCTGCCGCGTGTCAGAATCTGGCATTTTCCTACGGCGTCCATTCCGTCCATCTTGCCGAGGAACCTGACGATTGGCGCGAATGGATCACGCGCTGGGTGTGCGACAACGGAATCACCGCGGAGCGGGTGATGCTTGTTGCCGGCCCGTCGCCGCGAAATCCGAAAGCGAATTACCGAATCGAACTCATGCGTCGCGACGCGGAGAACCCGGGAAGGCAGAGCGTAATTGATGGGACGAAAGTCTAATTCGCGCGCTGGGTGTTGTTCGTCGAGCGTTTCAAAAGTCTTTGTTCAGCCAAATTCAAACAAAGGAAAATACATGTATGGCATTCGAAAAATTTGACCTTGAAAACCTGGATAAGGAGCGGCGCAAAGCCATTGCGAATTCGATCCGCACGATCAGCGTTGAAGAGCTTAAGGCGATCGGAAATGAGATCTTTCGGTATGCCGATGATCCGTGGCGTGAGGCATTCTTCCGGTTCATCGCTGAGAATCCCGGCGCCACCTTTCACCACGCTGTCACGAGCGACGGCGTGAACATTGTTTACTGCCGTGACAAGGATAGAGGCATATGGTTTCTCCCGGGGAGCGGCATGGGTCCATTACAGGCCACAGGCAAGCGAACGATGAACGAAATGATTCGGGGACAGCGTTGAACGTGAGCACTGCGCCAAATCGAATGAACGCTTGACGACGTATGGTGTTTTGGTCCGACGTTCCGATTCTTCCAATCACAATATGAGCCAGCAATCAACGTCCTTTGGTCAATCCGACATCGTTCGTCTCAGCGACGAAGATGCGTCGGTCGAACTTCTTGAACGCGCAGTGACAGGTCTGTGGGAAGTAGTTAATGACCTGACGCGGTTTCGTCGCACGATGCGCCAAAATTATCGCGTTACGATTTTCGGCTCCGCGCGACTGAAGCCCGGCACACCAGCATATGAAGGAGTAAGGCAACTCGCCGCCGAACTGACCAAACTGGGTTGCGATATCATCAGCGGTGGCGGCCCCGGCCTAATGCAAGCGGCGAATGAAGGAGCACACTCGGTCCACCCAAACGCTCTCAATCGTTCGGTCGGGATTCGTATCGAGTTGCCATTCGAACAGGAGGTCAACCCGTTCGTCGGCCAGGCATACGAACACCGCACTTTTTTTTCCAGACTCCACCATTTCATGATTGTTTCCGATGCGTTCGTCGTTGTACCTGGCGGTATCGGAACCCTGCTTGAGCTATCGCTTGCTTGGCAGCTGCTCCAAGTCCGGAAGTTGTACAACACGCCACTCATCCTGGTGGGCAAAATGTGGGCCGAACTGGTTGAGTGGGGACACCGATCGATGCTAGGGAAAGGCAACGAACTCGCCAGCGAGATCGACTTCACAATTCCGCACTGTGTAAACACGATGGATGAATGTGTGGAGCTGATCAGGGAAAATCGAGCCGCCTGGCTCGCCGCACAGACAGTCAAGTAACCGCATGAGCAAACGAATTGGCGTTGTCACTGGCGGCGGCGATTGTCCGGGCCTAAACGCCGTCATTCGCGCCGTGGCGAAAGCTTCGGCCAAGCGGGGCTGGGAATGCATCGGCATTCTTGGTGGCTACGAAGGCCTGCTCGAACCGCAGCATACGATGTCCCTCGACTATCAGAGACTCAGCGGATTGTTGACGCGTGGCGGAACCATTCTTGGAACGGCGAACCGCGGAAAATTCTCGGCTAAAGTCGGGCATGGTGAGAGCCGCGTATTGCCGAAGGAACTGCTCGATGGCGTAAAATCTGGAATGGAAGCACTGGGATTATTCGCGCTGGTGTGCATAGGCGGTGACGGCACGCTGGCCATTGCCCAGCAAATGTTCGAACATGGCATACCGGTGGTGGGCGTGCCGAAGACTATTGATAACGATCTCGAGGGGACGCTCTTCACGTTCGGATTCGACTCCGCAGTCTCGTGCGCGACGGATGCGCTTGATCGCCTCCACACTACGGGTGAAAGCCACAACCGCGTGATGATTCTCGAAGTCATGGGGCGTTACGCTGGCTGGATCGCGCTCTACGCCGGAGTGGCAGGGGGCGCAGACGTGATTTTGATTCCTGAGATTCCGTTCACCTACGACAGCATCTGCGCGAAGATTCAAGAACGCGAGGATCTCGGGAAAAAATTCACAATCATCATCGTCGCGGAGGGCGCGCGTCAGAAAAACGGCGAGTTTGTGAGTTCTGGAGCAAACACCAAAACTGGCGAGGCGCGGCTCGGCGGAATCGGCGCCGTTGTCAGCGCAGAAATTGAAAAGTGCACCGGCAAAGAAGCGCGTGTGTGCGTTCTCGGTCACCTTCAACGGGGCGGATCGCCTACAACATTTGATCGCGCTCTATGCTCGATGTTCGGCGCCACGGCAGTGGAATTAGTTGCCGCCGGTGAGTTCGGAAAAATGGTCGCATTCACCGGCCCTCAGGTCGGCGCTATCAAAATCAGTGACGCAATCGGAAAACTCAAAACCGTACAACCCGGCGGCAATCTGGTTCGCACTGCGCGTGCGCTCGGCGTTTGTTTCGGCGACTAGTCGCGAATAAGTGTATTGTAGCGATGCTTCTGAAAGTCGGCATCCAAGCTCATAGGCCTGGTGCACGCCGAGAAGAGCCTGTTGGCTGACCCGTCGGAACTCGATCCAGCACAGCACGCAATTCCGGCATTGACATGGACAATCACTTTGTCGTTGAAATGTGCCATGACTATTCTCTCTGGAACGCGTCGACAGATTTTCTTCCTTTCGGTTTTCATTTTGGGTTTACAAGTGGCTGTTGTAACAGGGCAAAACAAGAAGAGCGGTGTAACAGTTTCTTACGAGAGTCTTGGCAGCTCCCGAATCGCCCGCTTTACAAACGCAAATTCGTTCCCAGTTCGAGTGGAATTCTCATATCAGGGCACGAAAGTACACGGTTCAAGTGAGGCGTCTGGTCAGGATACTGTTTTCGTAGGAGCCAAATTTGCCGCCACGTATGGTGGGAACGGGCTTTCTATCACGTCAGTCCGAATCATTGGGGTTATGCGGTCGGACTAGGACGCCAACGCAGGGGTGGCTAAGTTAGGAGAGGCCAGCCGTTAGGACCCCTCACCATAATCCAGTGGTCCTGTCTGAAAAATAAACTTCCAGTCTCCACCGGTCATCCGGTGTAAAACTTACAAACCCGGCCCTTCCAATGAATCTCTTGCTTTGTGTCTTTGTCACGCCACAACGAGTCAATATCCAAAATTGAAGGCGGCATCTTCCTCAGCGGAGATGCTCAATCTTGACGGTGTTTCGGTTGTTATGAGCCAATTCGTATTGGTCAAAAAGGGCCTGGAAGTATTGCCGCCACCGCTTTTTGTTGAATCGGCCTAACACAAAGCGCCATCGAAGCGGGTCGTGGTCGTGAGATGTAGGGGGCCACGGCCAAACCATATCAGGATGAATCGTGGCGAGAAACAAGTCAGGATTTTTGGTGTTCAAGCCCGGCGTCTCTCGGTCGATCAACTCCTGAATGTGGTTCTTCACGGTGTTAGACATGGGAGTAGCCAGTCGATCTCTTCTGTGGCGTGAATTTCTGCGGGAGAGGCGAAGTTCTACTGCTCCTTTCGCGATAGCAAATGCGACATGGGAATTCCAACAAGAGCCGCAAGAAGTGCGAGGAGACAAATCTGAGGCGCATGCCTGATTAGAAAGAAAGGCGAATAGCGTTGGTAAAGGATAAAACCGGGAAGCAACCGGTGCCACGGCACGAAGATTACGAGCAAAAAGCCGATCGTAGAACAAATCGGCATTCCCAACGCCCAGGAGTGTCGATTCTTCCAGTAATATGCGCTGCCGATCATCAGCGAGCTCAAAAATAATATCGAAAGGCATGCCCCGGCCACGCCACGGATTTCCTGCCACCAATCGGCGAGGAATGGTGATGAAACTCGTTCGCGAGCAAGTTCGACAATGTCTCGACTTTATCGGCAGACTCGCCGCTTACCGATAACCGGCGTGATGAATCGCCCAAATCAATCGTTACCGACGAAATCGGTTCATCGGCCTGATAGTAGGCGTAAGAAAATCCGTAGATTTCATTTGGAAACGCAACGCTACCAGCCAGGGAGAAATGGGGGACTTCGATCTGGTGGCCGCCAACGGCAAGTTTCACAGTTTCTCGACTGGAACTTTGTTCGGCAGAACCATTGGCGGCGTCAACAAAGGAGTGGATCTTGATGAGAATCGCGTCAAGTTCACTCGACGCCAATTTCAGAGGAGGCAGGTCGCGAGTTTCAGAGAATTGCGCCCCATTTAACAGCGATGTCGCTGCGAGCGACAAGCAAACAATGAACAAAACCGGCAACCGCATTGTAGCCGGCCTAACGAGAACTGACTGGTGATTGGCTCACGTTCGTTTTCTTCGTCGCATCGCCATCACGGCAACCCCAAAACCAACGAGAATCAATAACGGATAAAGAATCGCCGGCTGCAGCGCTTTTTGTTTCGGTGCCGGAGGTCTTGGTCGAGTCGCAAACTCAATTGGAATCTTCACCTGCGAGCCTGAGCCCGGCTGGAAACGCCACTGCGAATAAGCTTCAAGAGCAGCGCCGTCGAGTTGTTTGCTTCCGGTGCTCTGCAGCATTCGCGCTCCTGTGACTTTGCCGGTCTGTTGATCAATCGTCACCAAAACGACGCCTTTTCCTGCGAGGCCCTGTTTCGCCCATTCCGGCCGATATACAGGTTTGGGCGTGTAGATCGCCTTGGGCGGAGGCTGTCGCGACTCAGCGGGAGTTCCAGTCTGAGCGTTCAACGAAGAAAAAGAGAGAAACCCGACAAGAAGAACGAGTGCGAACTCGCGCATCAATTTTCTTCGGGAAATCCTGCTGGCGTTCCCAACAAGACCAGACGCCGCCGCGCGTACTTGCGGGTCAGACATTCGATAGACGCTTCGATCGAGCAGGTAATGAATGAATCCTGTCGCGAATCCGAGCGCCAAAAGCGCCGGCACCCAGGTGGACGTGCGCAGTTGTGTTGCAAACGCGCCGAAGATTCGGTCGCCGTAGTACGTGCCGGTCTGGCCGTTTGCTTCCACCTCAAAAATGGGCAGCAATACAAGCGACAGTACCATAAGCAGGAGGACGATGGCCAACGGCCGCACATTCAATTTGTGCAAGAACCGACGCACGATACCCGTCGTTGGAGTTGACTCCGCTGACGGTGTTTGGGACGCCAGGCCTGTAGCAAGGATCCAGTGCTGTGATGTCCAGATCACCAGGAAGAGAAACAAACTCCGCGGGCGAAGAGCGAGCCCAACCATCACCGCGATTCCAACAATGTATAACACGCGTGGCAGCGACCACCGCGGCTCGCGTGCTTCCGCAAACAACATTATCGCTGTAGCGATAAACAGCACCAGGATCGCGCCGCCGCGAATTCCGTTCTGTGCAGTCACAATCCATGCAGCGAATGACCAGCGATCGATCCACTGGTCCTGATAGGCCACCGCTCCCGCGAGAATGTCTGCTACAAAAACAAGAACGCCGCCGGCGGTCAGCGCGAAGAAACGGTCCAAGCGCCTTGTTTGAATGCACCAACTGCGATCTGCTCGCGAGCGATAGAGTGAAAGCGCACCGAAATGCTGCGCCGCGAAATGATACGTCACACAGGCGTAATCGACGACCGCCAGTCCAATGAATCGCTCCTCACGCGTCCACGGCAACGCCGAGTCCGTTGGAAGAAATAGGGCAAAACATCCTGCCGTTACGACGATCGGCAGCACAACGAACCGGGTCGGCTGCTGGCTCAAGAGCGGCCGATACGCTTCCGTGCAGTAGGCGAGATACGTGCTACCTAACCGGTGACCGATCCAAAACAGCGCGGTCAAACCGAAATAAAGCAGATCGAGCGGACTGGACTCCGGGTTAGAATAGCCATGAGCGAGCAACAGCACGATCGGCGCGAGCCACAGCGCGCTGAGCATCCAGAAGCCGTCCCAAAGTGGTCCACGCACCCACCGCGATGAGAATTTCCGCATCCACGGAGCTGCCGTTCTGATCTCAAGCACGGCGGCGGATGAGGAAAGCTCGGCCATTCGAGCATTGCTGGTGCGCCGTCGGCGGCGCACTCAGATTTATTTATCAGGCAACCCCGTTATCTCTGAATTTGCATATCAACGCCGCCACCAGTGGCGTTGACATCAAGGCCTTGTTGCGTGGCGGAAACGCGGACTATCACACCGGCTTGATTGGTCATGACGGTGCCAGATTTGCCACTACCAAGAGTCACGCCGCGCGTGCCCGCGCCACCGACATTATAATGACCGTTGAAATCTTGAAGATGCTTTAGGTTGAAAACCTCGCCATATGCGGAACTGCCGGTGATCCCGACTTTGCCTACCGATAGTCCGTTCACTTTGACCGGATAGTCTTTGCCCTGGTAGGTCAGCGTCCCTGATCCCCACCTGAAACCGATTCCAAGGGCGAATGAGCCCCCGCTCAGCCGCAAAGTTGCGTCTGGCCCGGAGTGATGGTGATGACTAGCCGCCTGTGTGAAACCCGTCATTACTGCGACGACGAGCGATAGAATTGCGATTTTCTTGACATTATTCATATGAATTTCTTCCAGTAATTTGCTGAAACTATTATTTATACCGACGGTTCTATCGGACGAAAGTCTTATATTGCCGGTCGGCAACTTTCACCTACCCTTACTGGCAATCAGTGAAAAGTAAAAAGTTATGAAGTCACGAAGCCGCAAATTATTTTATGCCGTCATCGCCATCGCTGGTCTCGCGTTGAGCTCCGCCGCATTCGCGCAGCAAGCGCAATCGCAAGAGATGACAACCACAACGAACGATCAGGAGACTGCTAAACTTGCACCACAAGAGTTGGATTCTCTCGTCGCGCCTATTGCTCTTTATTCGGATCCACTTCTGGCCCAAACGCTGGCTGCTTCGACTTATCCCCTCGAAGTCATCCAGCTTCAACAGTGGATGGCCAAGAACCCAAACTTGAAAGACAAAGCCCTGGCAGACGCGGTGGCAAAGGAGCCGTGGGACCCAAGCGTCCAGGGACTGGTGATGTATCCAGACGTCGTTACGCGCATGTCAGATAATATTCAGTGGACGAGCGATCTGGGAAACGCATTCCTGGCACAGCAATCTGACGTGATGGACGCAGTCCAGCGCATGCGCGCAAAGGCCCAAGGCACTGGGAACCTGAAAACCAGCTCGCAACAGGTCGTCGAGACCGAGACAGTTCCCAGCGGCAAACAGGTGATCAAGATCGAGCAAGCAAACCCCGATGTTGTCTATGTCCCTTCTTACGACCCGACTGTGGTGTACGGACCTCCTCCTCCTGCGTACCCGTATTATCCCTACACGTATCCGGGCTATGTGCCAGGAACGGCTTTAATGTGGGGAGCCGGAATTGCGCTGGGTGCTGCCGCATGGGGATCTTGGGGAGGGCACTGGGGCGATTGCGATTGGAACGGTGGCAACGTTAAAATCAATAACAATTATAATTACAATAAGAACAACAATTTTAACCGCAATGTCAACCGCCAGGGACAAGGCAATTGGCAGCACAATCCGCAACACCGCGGAAATGCGCCCTATGGCGACCGAAATACGGCCAATAAATTCGGCGGACGTGGCCCCGGTGGTGCGGGTGGCGCCGGAAGACCCGGTGGAGCGGGTGGTGCTGGAAGACCTGGCGGCGCGGGTGGCATTGGTGGTGCCGGGAGACCCGGTGGCCCGGGTGGTGCGGGTGGCATTGGTGGTGCTGGAAAACCCGGCGGAGCGGGTGGCATTGGTGGTGCCGGAAAACCCGGTGGAGCTGGTGGCGTTGGTGGTGCCGGAAAACCCGGTGGAGCGGGTGGCATTGGTGGTGCCGGAAAACCCGGTGGAGCTGGTGGCGTTGGTGGTGCCGGAAGACCCGGTGGTGCCGGCGGCGCTGGAACTGCAAACCGTCCTGGTGGCGGTGCTGGAACGGGAGCTCGACCAGGTGGCGGTAATGCTGGTGCGAGACCAGCTACGCGCCCGGCTGGCGGTACCGCTAAGAACCAAGTCGGTAACCGCAGCGCATCGTCCCGACCTAGTTCCGCTTCTCACGGGGGAGGAGGATTTGGCGGCGGCGGTAGCGGAAACCACGCGCGAGCAAGTAGCAGCAGAGGCGGCCACAGTATGGGCGGCGGCGGAATGAGTCGCGGTGGAGGAGGAGGCGGTCGTGGTGGCGGCGGTGGCGGCGGTGGCGGCGGTCGCGGTGGAGGTGGCGGAGGACGACGGAGATAACCGAACGACCAAGGGAGAAAAGACTATGAAAACAAAACGAAACAATGTGATTTCATCGAAAATGATCGCGCTCGCCGCAGCGGTCCTCGTAACAGCCTTCCTCGTGCCGGCCTCGCTTGCAGCGTTGAAGAACAAGGAAGCGGCCGCGAAGCAAGGAGGCGCCCAAGGAACACCCCAACCAGGGCAAAAGGAATTCGACACGCCGAAACAGGCCGCCGACGCCCTTATTCAAGTAGCGGAGACTTTCGATGTCGCCGCCGCAACGGAAATTCTGGGTCCGGACGGCAAGGATATTATCAGTTCCGAAGATCCGGTGATGGACAAGAATCGGGCGACCGCTTTTGCGAACAAGGCAAAGGAAAAGATGTCCGTCGAGATAGACAAGCAAAATCGGAATCAAGCCGTTTTGATAGTCGGTAATGATAATTTCCCGCTTCCCATCCCGATCGTGAAGCAAAAAGGGAAATGGTTTTTTGATACGAAAGTAGGTCGTGAGGAAATATTAAATCGGCGCATCGGAGCTAACGAACTGAATGCCATCGAGATTTGTCGGGGTTTCGTTGAGGCACAACACGAGTATGCCGTTGAAAAGCACGATGGTTCGAAGGTGAACCAATACGCGCAGCGAGTCATCAGCACACCGGGAAAACATGATGGGCTGGCGTGGCAGAACGCGGACGGAACATGGGGAGGTCCGGTTGGAGAAGAAGTCGCCAAGGCGCTGGAGCAAGGCTACACGGAGCGGGTTCAACCGTATCACGGTTACTACTTCAGGGTGCTGAAGGGGCAAGGACCTGCGGCACCGATGGGAGAGATGGACTTCGTCGTCGGCGGTGCGATGATCGGTGGATTTGCGCTCGCTGCGGCGCCCGCTGAGTATCGGGTGACTGGAGTGATGACATTTATTGTTGGCCCCGATGGGGTCGTTTACCAAAAGGACCTCGGACCCGACACGCTGAAGACGTTCCAAAGCATGGACAAGTACAACCCTGACAAGACTTGGAAAGTGACCGAGGACGATGTCGAAGATGACTCATCAGACCAGGGTTCCGAATCGCAAGGACAATAGGCTCTAACAGTTCATCGTTGCCGTTAGCGGCCAGTTGGCGGGCTGCGTCGTTTCGATTGCACTGCTTACATTGAGCCCTGGCAGCAATGAAAGTGTTGCGATTTTTCGCCTCCGCACTCGCATGGCTCGCTGCCTTCCTTTGTGCGATATGGGCCGTCGGCGCATTCTATTTTGATTTTCCGAGAGCCGGCCCGTTCGCAGCCATCGTCTTCATAACCGCCGTCCTGGTTAGCGTCATATTTGTTCGCGGCAAACTGCTGAAGCTTGGGATCGTCTTTGGCGCATTCGCAGTTGTGGCTTCATGGTGGTTCACCTTGAAGCCCAGTAACGATCGCCCTTGGCAACCTGATGTTGCACAGACAGCCTGGGCAGAGATCAATGGCGACGAGGTCACCATCCACAACGTGCGGAATTGCGATTATCGCACCGAGACCGATTTCACGCCGCACTGGGAAACGCGCACCATCCGGCTCTCACAGATCACAGGCATGGATGTGGCAATTAATTACTGGGGCTCGCCCTGGATCGCGCATCCGATCGTGAGCTTTCAATTTTCCGGCGCGCCTCCGCTCTGTTTTTCCATCGAAACGCGCAAGGCTATTGGGCAGAAATACTCCACGTTGGAAGGCCTTTATCGGCAGTACACGCTCATTTACGTCGTGGCCGATGAGCGTGATTGCATTCGTCTACGCACTAATTATCGGCGAGAGGATGTTTATCTTTACCGCACGCTGGCTTCCCCGCCGCAAGCGCGCGAGAGATTTCGCGAATACATAAACACCATCAACGCGCTGCGCGAGAATCCACGGTGGTACAATGCCATTACGAGCAACTGCACCACAAGCATTCGCACCCAGCGCGCAGCTAAATTACGTGCACCATGGGATTGGCGCATTCTCTTGAATGGAAAGGCGGACGAAATGCTTTATCAGGATCACGCCATCGCCACCGCGGGGTTGCCATTCAGCGAACTCAAGCAGCGCAGCCTGATCAACGACCGCGCACGCGCTGCGGACAAGGACCCGAATTTCTCGCGCGTCATTCGCGAAGGTTTGCCGCAGACCAACTAATAAAATCCCGAAACAAACCGCGTATTCAATCTTCACATCCCGCTCGCGGTATAGCATCCGAATCTCCACTAAACGATTCCAAGCCAATGACACAACCAATGAACATTTTCTCTCTGGCGCTTGCGCTCGCAGCAACCGTTCAATGCCTCGCTCAATCGCCGGAACCGACTGAAATCCGTCGTGCTGAAGTCGCATTTGAAGAGCTGCCCGAGCTCAAGGCAAGTGAGATACTCAAACCGGAATTGGTGCAGGGACCCCATTTTGCTGTTCGCGAGCCCGTCCCCACAGCGTCCGGCATGAATCAGTTCACGATCGATTCAGACTTTGGTCTTTTTGAAGCAGACGGAAACGAAATGCTGCTTCAACGGCTGAAGGAAATCGACGCGATCGCGCGGCTGCATGAGGTTTCGAAGACGGACGAGTTTAAAAAATCGCTCGTGGCCGCGGCAAAAAGCCCGCTCAACTCGGCCAGGAACATAGCCAGGGATCCAGCGCAGGCGATTTCCAACGTTCCAAAGGGGATCATGAAATTCATGGGGCGCGCAAAGGAGACGATCGAGAATGTTGGGAAAGGTGGAGGCAAGGACGACGGCGAAGGAAACAGGCTGAAGGACGCCATCGGTTACTCCGATAAAAAACGAGAAATCGCTCTGCAAATTGGCGTCGACCCATATAGCACCAATACTGTGCTGCAAAAAGAGTTGGACGATGTTGCATGGGCGTCGTGGGCGGGTGGCTTCGCATTCAATGTCGCTACCTTTCCAATCAGTGGCCCCGTAGGAGCAGCGCTTACGGTGACCAATCTCGACAGCACAGTCGAGCAACTCTTGCGTGAGAAATCGCCGTCAGAACTTGAGCAAATCAATCGCGCAACGTTCCGCGCCATGGGCGCGAACAGCGCTGATATCGAACGGATCCTTCACGGTGGCGCTTTTACACCGACGCAGTCGACCACTTTCGCAGTAAATCTTAAGGCGCTGAAGGGCGTAACAAATCGCGGCGCATTTGTGAAAGTGGCCGCGCAAAAAAGTTCCACCGATGCAGATGCTCTCTTCTGCGTTGCTACTGCCGCTTTGATGAATCGGATCAATGAAAAGACGCCGATCGCTCGCATCGTCATGCTTGGCGACTTTCCGATTTGCATCGCCAGGGACGGAACGGTAATTGTCGCATTACAGTGGGATTACGCTGCGTGGACAGCAGGCGCCGCGCAGTTCACCGGCGACGTGCAAAAACTCACTGCCCAACGGGACGAAAACAAAAACATTCTCGTAGCTCTGTCCGGGCAAGTCTCACCGCGTTTGCGCGAGGAATTGGAAAAGCGCGGCATCACCGTCCAGGATCGGCTCGTCCCGGGCCCGCTAAAGTGAACACGGCACGCCACAAACGGAGATTGGTTCTCGCTTTCATATTCGACATTGACGGCACCTTGGTCGATTCCAATGAACTGCACGTCGATGCTGGGGACCGTGAATTCCGCCGGTTCGGTAAACACTTCCCTCGCGAAAAGTTATGCGCCCAGATCGGCAAAGGTTCCCACCAATATCTGCCTGAATTTCTTACGCCGGCCGGGATCAAGCGTTTCGGAAAAGAGCTGGATGACTACCGATCCGAGCTGTTCCGAAAGGAATATCGCCCAAACGTGCGACCGTTTCCGAAAGTGCGTGAACTCTTCCAGCGGATTCGCGACGATAACAAACGCATCGCGTTAGCCAGTTCGGGCACAAAGGCTGAGACAAAGTATTACATCGAACTGCTTGAGATCGACGATCTCATTGATGGATACGTCTCGGGGGACGATGCCGATAGTTCCAAACCGGCGCCCGACATTTCTGCCGCGTCATTGAAGAAGGTTGGTGATATTTCACCTGCGGATGCTGTGACGGTCGGCGACACCAGATTCGACATTGAAGCCGCAAAAAAGCTTGGCCGTAAAACGATTGCGTTGCTCTGCGGCGGAACACCACAGCCAGTGTTGCGCGAAGCGGGCGCAATCACCATCTACGGTGAGCCTGCCGACCTTCTCGCTCATTACGATGTGCTGATGATTCATGCCCCGTCGTCGCAAAACTAGCTTTCTTTACCGGCACTCGCTCAGCCTGGTCGCGGTCGGTCTTCTAATCATCTGGATAATCGGTTACCGCTTGGTCGACCCGAAAACTCATTTGGGCGCGTTCTTTGGGAATGCCATCGCTGACTGGAGCGGCTCCGTCGTGATTATTCTCGGCACAAAATTTCTCTATGAAACAGGCTCGGCCGAGAGCAGACCCGTCAAAAGGAAAGAGCATCCCGCATGGTTAAACACGCTGCATCGGCATTCGCTCTTGATTTTTATCATCGTGACCGGCGTCGGCTGGACGATTTTGTTTCTGCGAATGAACGTCGACAGCAAATGGGGCCAGGTCGTCGGCAATATCGTATCCGAGTGGGTCCAAATGGCTGGCCTCGTCTTCTTGACCAAGCGCCTCGTTGAGATTGGTTCCAAGGAAAATAAATGAGCCGGCACTGCGTCGAACGTTGCAGTGTTCTTTCTGAAATCTCCTTTGTGGACGAAGCCGCGGTCGCCGCGACCTGTGCTTCTTGCCAATAACCAGTTCCTTCCATCCTGCTTTCCTGATTCATTTTTTGCCGTCCGCACAAAAAAAGCGCTCCGCATTTCCAGCGGAGCGCTTTGTACCGAACTGCGAATCCGCTAATCAATTTCAATAAAGTCCGGATCACCCGCGCAAATCACCCGCTCCGTATAAACGAAGCCGTCTACGTCAACTGCGACCCAGCAGCCGTCCACGAACACGAAGTACTCGTTGCCGATGAGCCGGAACTGACGTTCTCCATATCGTTGGACGAAGAACTCTTTCGGGTGCCGCCCGAGACTGAACACCTGGCTATGAGTGGACCTGAACTCTTCCTTGTTTATGGCCGTCGTCTGATTGGTGTTCCGCACGTTGGTCTCGCTGGTGCTCGAACGCGCACCCGTTTCAGTCTTGTTTATGTCCGGAGCGTGCGCCTTAATCTTTGTTTGTCCGCGTGCATTTGTGCCGGTCTCAGGTTTTGCCTCCGGTTTGCTCTGCTCCTGCGCCGGGCGCACTTTCTTCCCTTTCGCTGGGGCAGTAGTCTGCGGTTCGTTGGTCTGCCCCTGCGTCTGTTGCGGCTCCGCTTGCTGACCTAGCGCCATGAGCGGTAACCCCAGTATCACTGTCATTGTCACAATCCTCATATTGTTTCCTTTCATCCCTTGTACTTCGTATCCCAAAAAAATTTTGGACCTGTTGGTAACTCATTGTTTCCTGCCTTTTACTTTCTCCTTCGTGCTTTCCTCGGTTCTGATTAGTTTTTCTTTCCTACTTGCGCAGTAGATTCCCGTGTGAAGCCCTCGCTCACTGGAATCATCCTGGAAGAACTGGCGGATTTTTTCCGCGAACGCGGCGCGCCTTCCTATCGCGCGAGGCAGGTTACCGATTGGATCTACAAAAAACGCGTCGCTTCCTTCGACGCGATGACGGATCTGCCTAACGAGTTGCGCGCTCAGCTCGCAGCGGAGTTTGACACACCGAAGACAGAAGTCGTCCGCGTCCTTGGCTCGAAAGACACCACGCAGAAATTTCTTTTCCGCTTACGCGACGAAAACCTGATCGAGTCGGTCCTCATCCCAGCGTCGCCCGCACTTTATGGCCAACCCTCGGATCGTCGCACAATTTGCGTGTCGACCCAGGTCGGCTGCGCTTATGGCTGCAAATTTTGTGCGAGCGGACTGGAAGGCTGGACGCGCAATCTCGACGCAGGCGAAATCGTGCAACAGCTCATCGCGATTGAAGAGAAGAGCGGAGAAAAAATCGATAACGTTGTCTTTATGGGCATGGGCGAGCCGCTTGCCAATCTGAAAAATCTTCTGCGCGCCATTCGCATCATCAACGCGCCATGGGGCCTCGGCATCGGCGCTCGCCACATCACCATTTCGACCAGCGGACTCGCGCCGCAAATTCGCGAGCTGGCCAATGAATCCGCGCAGTTTCGTCTCGCCCTTTCACTACATGGCGCAACGGACGAAGTGCGGAGTCTGATCATGCCGGTTAACCGCAAGTATCCGCTCAAGGTGTTACTCGAAGCCTGCGATTACTACGTCGCGAAAAAACGAAGGATGATGTTCGAGTACATCCTGATCGCCGGGGTCAACGACACCGACGAACAGGCCCGCGAGTTGGCGAAAATCGCGCGCCGTCTCTCGGCCAAGATCAATCTCATTCCATACAACACCGTCGAAGGTCTGGAATGGTCGCGTCCCCCGCGCGCGCGGCAGGAAGCATTTCAATCCATCCTGCGGAAGCATGGCGTGGTCGCAACGCTGCGCCGCGAGAAGGGCCACGACATCGCCGCCGCCTGCGGTCAGTTACGACTACAAACCAAGCGAGCTGGACGCGAAGCCCGGCTTTCAGTTTGACGCGGATCGAAAAACAAACAGAACAAAGAAAAACCGCCAGGGCATTGGTGCGCCTGGCGGCTTTTCAAATCTAACTTTTAGCTCATCCCGAGTGAATCAAGCGTCGGCTCGTCGATCGCCTCTGTCGTGATAAGCCCCTGGTCGGCCTGGTAGCCGGCGAGCGCCTCGCGAGTCAACGGCCCGAGCAATCCATCCACTTCACCCCTGTAATAGCCCATCTGTTGTAGCACGGCTTGCACGTCGGCGATCACCTTATCCGGCGGCTCGGCACGCTGACCCACATAAATCGGTCCGTCATAGGCATAATATTGGGCCGAAGGACTGTAACCCCATGCCGGATACCAGTAGCCGTTGTTCCAAAAGTAGTAACCGCCACCGATCAACTCCACACGGTTGTAATGTGAGTGATACCAGCCCTGATCGTGCCATTCCGGATGATACGCGCGGAATACTTCGTACTGCGAACCCTGCCACTGTTCGCTTCCTTGAATCCGATGATTCTGATTGTAGATAACTGCCGGAACCCGCTGCGGGTTCGCCTGCGCACGAAAATTCGCATGCTGCGATTTGATCTGTTGCACCTGCTGCGGATCCGGTTTCTTCGCCCTGGCCCCTGCATTACCCTGCATATTTTGATGGCCGGCAGCCGGAACTGACGAAGCTACACCGGCTTCAGTCGCGGGCTGCTTCACACCTTGTTTCCGCTCCTCAATCTGCGGCTTCCCGCGGCGCGTCGGCATTCCTGCCGCACGACCAGATACATCCGTTTCGGTGGCGTGAGCATTTGCAGATTCCTGGGGCTCCTCGTGCGCACGAGCCTTCCCGCCTTTTTCAGTACCGGGCTCATTTGTCGATTTAGCGGGGACATTGGTTTCTGCGGCGTTCGCAGGTTCGTGGCCCGCGTGAGGTTTCTGCATCGCACCGGGCTGATGCGTAGCTGCGTGTTCATGCGTCGCTCCCTGGTGCGTCGCAGGCGGGGCCTGTGGCTTCGCCGCATTCGGCCTGGGCTGTGCTTGAGTTGCGTGCGATTTTTCCGGGGCGTGCTTGTTCTTTGATGGTGACTGCTGTTCGACTGGCTGTTGGGCCAAGGCGGCTCCAGCCAGCGCCAGTGAACAGCCTATCAATAAGCTGGTAAGTGTTTTCATAGTAATGATGTTTAGTCGTTGGATCTTGGCGATCTATTCAGGTCCTTCCTGTAATTTCCGTTCAGCGGCGCGCTCAGTTTACCCGCCGTGGCGGGCAAACCCTTTCGGAGTTACGCGACATCGATCGGCTACCATGATTCGTGCAATCGCACCCATCTGGTTCCCTGCGAACGGGAATTACCACTCGATAGGAGGCGCTGTGTTCTGCTTGTTCACCGCGACCTTCGAGAGCTCGCATCGCGACAAATCGCAAAGCCGCCTGCGCGCTGAGATCTGACATCAAATCCGCCAATGGACGGATTGACTTACTCGCTCCCGCTCCTTTCGGCCTCTCGGCTTAACCCATTTATGCGTTCCACGACTTAGCCTCGGCAAAGGCGGGTCGCTCGCCTCCCTGCGGCTCCATTCGCCGTAGCGAACATTTCCGCGTCTGCGGCCGTTAATTCGTCCTTCTGCCTCTTAATTCTTCCTTCCCGCCGTAACGACCGGCGCAAGAAGGTCGCGTATACGCGCGCTTTGAATCATGGCTTTTCCTTTAAACATCCCGCCGCAAATTTTTCCTTCTTCGCCTAGACGCTCTTTCCTGCACGTTGCATGCTCAATATACTCGACGCGTGCCTGACTATCAGTTCACGCCATATTTTGAAAATCAGGTTCTGCGCAAGCGACCGTACCTGACCAAGGACATGTGCATTCGAGTTGTTCGCTCACCCATTCGTGCAGAGCTTCAAGGGAACGACCGGTATCGTTTTTGGGGCAGAGCGGATGAGCTTGGTGGGCGCTTCTTGCGAGTCATCACGCTTTCCGATAAACTGACGATACACAACGCATTCCTGGATCGGAGATTTAGGCCATGAAACTGAATTACTTCCCAGATACCGATTCTCTTTATATCGACCTGTCTCACAAGCAGAGCACCGAAAGCCAGGAAGTTTCTGAAGGAGTGGTATTGGACTACGACGCTGAAGGAAATTTAGTCGGGATCGACATCGACCACGCCAGCCAAAAACTGAACTTGCGCGAGCTTGTCACGACCCACATTCCGCTGGAAGCAAAAGCTCAGAGCTGAAGGCCGTCGCGACTGCACGATGCCCTGACCACGAATCTCTCGTCTGATTTTTGATCACCGATCGCTGATCACCTGATTTTGCCCTTGGCACGCCGGTCCTGCTTGCCATAGCGTAGTCGGACGAAGGCAGGTCGCGCCGACTCGTCGCGTCGTCGTCAGACGAAGACGGAAGCCGGTGCGAATGCGGAAACATCTGACCATTCGAGAAGCAGCTTCTCACCGAGAAAGTTTTTGAATAATGTTTCTCGCCAATGCCGAAGAAACCCAAATCGCCCATTCCGATTGAGCAGATTGACGGGATGATCCTGTACGATCCGCGGCGTGCGCGTCATGTTGGATCGCGACTTGGCGAAAATCTATGGAGTCCCCACGTTTCGCTTCAACGAAGCGATCAAGCGCAATGGGCATCGATTCCCGAAGGATTTCATGTTTCAGCTTAGCCGCGCGGAGTTCGACTCTTTGACATCGCAAATTGCGATATCAAAAAGCGGGCGCGGTGGTCGGCGCAGTCTGCCGTATGCGTTTACGGAACATGGCGCATTACAAGCAGCGAATGTTCTTCGTAGCTCGCGAGCCGCGCAGATGAGCGTTTTTTGTCATCCGGGCTTTCGTTAAGATGCGCGAAACCCTGCTCGGCACGCGTGAGCTTGCCAAGAAACTTGCTGTGCTGGAGAAAAAGCTCACTTCTCGCCTCGATGTTCACGAAGCCGCGATTGTACAGGTCTTGCAAGAGATCATGCAAATCTTGAATCCGCCACCTTCACCACCCGAGCCGTCACGGCGTAGAATCGGCTTTTATCGGCCCTAAATTTCGAATTCCGCGAATGGAGCGACCGGGGCGAGCGATCCCGCAGCCGCGGGACCGCGCGGGTAGCGGTCGAGCGCAGCGGGAGGCTGCCGAGATACAAGGCGGAAACATCAATCAGCAAACAGCAGGACGTCAGCGCGTTTCTTCCTTCTTAATTCTTACGTCATTCTTTCCTTTGCTTCGGCGATTCTTGGCGTTGCCGCTTTTCCGGCTTCGTGATTGACAGCTGCCTGCCGTAAAACATAGTATTACACGATGACCAAGACCATCACCAAAGTCGGAAACTCTCAGGGGATCATTTTCGATACCGCTTTGATGGACCTCGCGCGCGTTAAAGTCGGAGACCAGGTCAATGTCACTGTCGTGCCAAACACCGGTGCGATTGTGTTGATGCCGCTACGCTCTGGACCCTCGGCAGAGGAAGTTCGTTCCGTCGTTAAAAAAACGGTCAGGGATTATCGTAAGACGCTGCGCAAATTGGCGTGAGCGCCCTGCGCGAAGACTGTTTTCATCTCAGCATCGCTACCGTTGTTGAGACTCATGCCGAAGCGATCAAGCAATTCGGTGGTCTGAACGGCGTGCGTGATGAGAGTCTTCTCGCATCGGCGGTACTCGCACCGCAATCAACGTTCGGCGGAAAGTCCCCCTATCACGATCTGGCTGAAATCGCCGCTGCATATTTGTTTTACATCTGTAACAACCATCCGTTTCTCGACGGGAATAAACGCACCTCTATGATGGCGGCGATCGTGTTCTTGCGGATCAACGAAATCGAAACGTTACCGGACAGCGCCGATTGGGAAAGACTGATGTTGGACGTGGCGTCGAGTAAGATTAATCGCGATGAAACCACTCGCCGGCTTCGCAAACTGCTCAAAAAATCCCGAAGAAGCTGAGCTCTCTCTTAGCTGTGTCTTCATGTGGGCTTCCTTTCGGTACCCTTTGCCCACTGTCCGTCAAACCAATGCAACTCTAATGTGACCCCGTTTTTGCTTCCTTACTTCTTAGCGTTATTGCCACCAAAATTGCGATCGCAATGGGCCAGATCAAATTCAGACGCAACGTGCCGGTGAACGCCGCCGCGAATGACTCGTGAAACGCCTGGCGGACCAGTTCGACCTGACTTGTGATCAGGCCGGCATCGATCTTTCCGATTCGTTCCGCCGCGCCGGGATGTTCCAGGAGCTTCTGTTGTGCGAATGACAATGGCGTTTCAGATAATCTGAAAGCGAGATGGCGCTGGAAAAAGGCTCCGTGAAGTTCGCTCGCGGCGGCGACGCCAATCGCACCTCCGCCAAATCGAAACATGTAGATCATTCCCGTTGCCTGACCGAGACGTTCCGGCGAAACCGCGGCGAGACCAACGGTGTTTAGCAATGTAAATCCGGGCCCGGCCCCGGCGGCAATCAGGAGAAATGGAATCACCATCCCACTGTATCCGAACGATACCGGGACAAATGAAAGGATCGCCAGTCCCAGCGCCATCGACACGCAAGTTACGATTAGCAGTGTCCGCATTTGAAAGCGGCTCGTTAGGCGTCCGGACATGACTCCAGTTACGGCAAGAACAAGACTGAACGGAACCAGGCCGATTCCCGCAGTCAACGCGCTATAACCAAATTCCTCCTGCAAATAAACCGCGACCATGAACAGGAAGAGAAAGAAGACGAATCCAAGGAAACAACTGGCCACGCAGGAACAGAGAAAGGCCGGTATCTGAAGGAGCTTGCCGTCAACAATGGGATTGGTCGTGCGGCGCTCGATGATTACGAAGACCACCAGCAAGGCGAGCGACAGAACGATCAGTCCGACTGCCAGCGGCGGGTTGCGATCGCTTCCCTGAAGGAGATCCAGGCCGACAAGGAAACTCGTTAACGCTATCCCCAGAACAACTACGCCTGCGATATCAATTCGGTGCGAAGCATTCTCGTCACACGAATCCTGAATGGCGCGCAACGCGATGATCATGATCACGACGATCAGCGGCAGATTAATCCAAAAAATCAATCGCCAGCTCACCTGTGCGGTAAGGAATCCACCCACCAGCGGCCCGATCGATTGCGCTACACCCGCGATACCCACCAATGTCCCGAGAGCGGCCGCGCGCTCCTCTGCGTTGTAAACACTCGAGATGATGGCCATACCCGCCGGCAACATCAGCGCTCCGCCCGCGCCTTGTAATACGCGTCCGGTAACCAGCACTGAAAGCGTCGGGGCGATTCCGCACAGGAGTGACGCGGTCGCAAATACAATTGCGCCTGCGAGCAAACAACGGCGTCGGCCAAAAACATCAGCGACCCGCCCGGCTGCTACGATCAGCGCGGCGAACGCCAGCATGTAACTGTTGAGTCCCCACTGAAGGTCTTCCAAATCCGAGTGCAGATCTTTGCCCAGCGTAACCAGCGCCACATTCACCGTCGTGATATCGAGGTTCAGGATCGCAAACACCGCCGCGATCGCGATCAAAGCCAGCCGCGGGTTTGTCGGGCGTGAGGATGAGACGGGCGTCACCGGTTCCGCATACTAACGAGGCGTGCCGTCTTGCCCAGCCTTTAGCCGCGTGCGCGAAGCGCTTTACGCGGCATGATCAATCATCTGCTGCCGATCGAAGTCGAAGTGAAATGAGTTCTGGGGAGCGCGCGCGTCTCGCGTGCTGGCGAGCGCGTCCTCGCGATCGCGAACTTTTCTCTTCCTGACAAATCTAATGACCGAGACTACGCTTTCACCGTGAGCGCATCTGAAATCATCAAGGAACTTCCGAAGCTGAGCGAAGCCGAGCGTCGAGCTATTCGCGAAGGCCTGCTGGAAATTGCCAACCAAGACTCCGACGTGGAGCTATGCAACCAGACCGCGCTCGATGGCGCGCTGATGCTTGACCGGATGGAGGACGAAGACACATGAAAAAACTGAAGTTCGTCGTTGAAAAACATCGCGACGGTTATGTCGCTTACCCTCTTGGTTTGAAAGGCGCGGTAGTCGGAGAGGGTGCCAGCTACGAATCAGCACTCGCCGATGCCAGATCCGCAGCCGCTTTTCATATTGAAAGTTTTGGAAAGGAAGCGTTCGACGATCAAGATGACGTGATGGAGGCCTCTATCACGGAGGCATCGCTCACAATGGGATGAAATTCCCGATCGACGCGCCGAAGGCAAAGGTTCTTCGCGCGCTGCAAGCGCTCGGCTTCGAGATTGTTCGGGAGCGTGAGCATATTTCGATGGTCCGACAAAATGCCGATGGCACTCGTCACTCCGCTTACGATGCCGAACCATTCGACTCTGAAAGCATCAACTCTGCGCACGATTTGCTCACAGTCCGGGATCCCGCGATCGGACTTTTTAGAGGCGTACCGAAGAGCTTAATCTGTGACCTCTGTCTCACTGACCTCAAAATTCACCGACGCAGCCAGTAGCCTTGCGCTACCTTGTTGAACGGCAGATGGAAGAATATGTCAGCCGCCGAACTCGAAAAAGTGACAGAGGCCTGGCCACCAATATCGCGCGCCGTTCGGGTGCCTCATACCGATGCGGATTACCGGGACCTTGTGGAATTGCTTGACCGCATCGCTGTTACGCGTCGTGGTGGAGGAGACAGATATTGAACTTACGGTGGTGACACTTTACAAAACATCGAAGTTCGCGAAATATGAAGGCTGAGTACGACAAAGAAACCGACACGCTGACCATTACGCTCCGCGATGCGCGCGTGAAGGAAAGTGATGAGATTCGTCCTGGGGTCATTGCCGATTTTGGCTACGATGGTGGCGTGGTGGGGTTCGAAATTCTGCAAGCTTCAAAAGTGGTCGAACAAGCGGGCGAAATGCAGTTCGCAGTCGCTGGTCACTAGCCGCTTCCTCTGGGTCTCCTTGCCGCGTAAAACAAATCTACGCGGCTTTACGCTCTCAACCCTCAACTTTCCCATGTTGCGCCGTAGCGCCCCGGCGAAGGCGGATTCTTAATTCATCCTTCTGCCTTCTTACTTGCGCGCTCAGCGCGCGTCGCTCCTTCTTAATTGCGCTCCCAGCGCACCTTCTGCTATTCTCCGCGCTTCATGCCGCGCATTTTCGATAACATCGAGAAAGAGCTGCTTCCGGCCCTTCGGGAAACATTGGAGGTCTCCGACCGCGCGGATTTCTGCGTCGGCTACTTCAATCTCCGCGGCTGGAAACGGCTGCACGATTACGTCGGTCTGGGGGCGAAGGGGCTCAATGCCGGCTGCTCGTCGGCATGCAACGCCTGCCAGCCGATGAGCTTCGTGACTGTCTTAGCTTAATTCATAGCAACGAGACGATTGATAACCAAACGGCTCTTCGGCTGAAGAAGAAACTCGCCGAGGAATTCAAAGAGCAGCTGACGTTCGGAGTTCCAACCAACGAAGACGAGACGGGACTTCGGCGACTCGCTGCTCAACTAAAAGCAGGCAAGCTAGTCGTAAAGCTATTCCTTCGTCATACGCTGCATGCAAAGCTCTACCTCCTGTTCCGGCCAGACAAGATCAACCCTGTCGTCGGATATCTAGGAAGCAGCAACCTGACACTCTCTGGCTTATCTCACCAGGGAGAACTCAATATTGACGTCTTGGATGGCGATGCGACAGAGAAACTCGCCAAGTGGTTCAAAGACCAGTGGGACGATCGCTGGTGTATCGATATCTCCGCCGAGTTGGTCGAAATCATCGAACAGAGCTGGGCGCGTGACGAGATCATCCCGCCCTACCACATTTACGTCAAAATCGCTTATCACCTCGCCCAAGAGGCCCGGCATGGCCTTTCCGAATTTCGCATCCCGGCAGAATTCGGTGACAAGTTGTTTGAATATCAAACGGCCGCAGTAAAAATCGCCGCTCATCATCTCAATAATGATAAGCGGAACGGGGTGCTCATTGGGGACGTAGTTGGCCTCGGCAAAACGTTAATGGCGACGGTGCTCGCAAAGATATTTCAGGACGACCACAACACAGAGACCCTCATCCTGTGCCCAAAGAACTTGGTGAAAATGTGGCAAGACTACGTCGAACAGTATCGGCTGATTGCGAAAGTTCTCTCTGTAACCCAAGCGATCAACGCATTACCCAATCTGCGCCGCTATCGCATCGTGCTCATCGACGAGAGTCACAACCTTCGGAATCGGGAAGGGAAACGTTACCGCGCAATCCAAGAGTACATTCACGGCAACGATAGTAAATGCATCCTTCTCTCAGCCACTCCTTACAACAAGAGCTACCTGGATCTTTCCAACCAACTCCGTCTCTTCGTTCCCGAGGATGTCGACGTAGGCGTCCGTCCTGAGCGAAAAATCAAGGAAGTCACCGAGGTCGAATTCATTCGACGCCATCAATGCGCCGTTCGCTCTCTCGCGGCGTTTGAGAAAAGCGATTATGCCGATGATTGGCGAGAGCTAATGCGTCTGTTTATGGTGCGTCGGACTCGCACGTTCATTCAAGACAACTACGCGGCCACAGATCCGGTGACAGGTAAGAAGTTCCTCACTCTGGAGGATGGAACGCCCTCGTATTTTCCTAAGCGTATACCAAAGACAGTTGCCTTCGAGGTAAATGAAAAAGACCGCAACGATCAGTATGCGCAGCTTTATAGCGATGACGTCGTTGACGCAATCAATGGGCTAAGCCTGCCTCGCTATGGCCTTGGCAATTACATCGCCGCGACTCCACATGAGGCGCCTACGCAGACTGAGGCTAAGCAAATGCTGGACCTTTCACGAGCGGGCAAGCGGCTCATGGGTTTCTGCCGGATCAATCTCTTCAAGCGACTTGAAAGCAGTGGACTCGCCTTCGAGCAGTCGATCGATCGCCATGTGCTGCGCAATTTCGTTTTTCTTCACGCGATCAAAAATCAACAGCCGATCCCGATTGGCGCGCAGGATGCGGCCCTGCTCGACGCAAACACGTACGACGAAGACATCGAAGGCGCTGACTCAGATGTCGATCTATTCGATCCCGAAGACGAGGCGCCGCTGATCCCGAGTAGGGCAACGGGCTTTGATCAGAAGGAGGATTATGAGAAACGCGCTGCGGAGGTGTATGGGATTTACACTACTACTTTGAAGAAACGCTTCCGCTGGCTGCGGTCCGATCTCTTTGTCCCGTCGTTGAAGAAGGATCTCGTCACCGACGCCGAGGCGCTGATGAAGGTCCTCAAGAAATGCGGAGAATGGGATCCGGCGAAAGACTCGAAGCTGCAATCGTTGCTTCACCTTATCACCAAAGTGCACGGAAAAGATAAAGTGATCGTGTTCACCCAGTTCGCGGACACTGTTCGCTATTTGGGGCACGAGTTTAAGGCACGCAGTGTGCAGTCTGCTGCCAGTGTCACCGGGAGTTCCTCCGATCCTACTTCCTACGCGTGGCGCTTCAGTCCGATAAGCAATAACAAAGGCGACATCATTCCCACGAAAGACCAGTTGCGTGTTTTGATTGCTACCGACGTCCTGAGCGAGGGTCAGAATCTCCAAGATGGGGCGATCATAGTGAACTACGACTTACCTTGGGCCATCATCCGACTCGTTCAGCGCGCTGGCCGAGTCGACCGGATCGGTCAAAAGGCGGACGAGATTCTCTGCTACTCGTTTCTGCCAGCTGAAGGCGTCGAAAAACTAATTCGCCTCCGCTCGCGCGTCCGGCAGCGATTGAAAGAAAATCAGGAAGTCGTCGGCACGGACGAAGCCTTTTTCGAAGACGATCGGAACGATGCTGCTGTGATGGACCTCTACCATGAAAAAGCCGGTATTCTGGATGGCGACGCAGACACAGAGGTCGACCTCGCATCTTACGCGTACCAAATTTGGAAAAACGCTATCGACCGAGACCCTGCTCTCGAGAAGCTGATCAGCGAACTCCCTCCGGTGGTGTTCTCTACGAAGGCCTACAAGCCGACAGAAGCGCGCCCCGGAGGTGTGCTTGCCTACGTGCGAACGCATGAAGGCAACGATGCACTCGCCTGGGTGAATAAGGAGGGCGAACCAGTTACCGAGTCGCAGTTCGACATTTTGCGCGCTGCTGAATGCAAGTCCGAGACGCCTGGCTTGCATCGTCAGGAGAATCACCACCAGTTGGTCGAAGGCGCCGTAAAGCTCATCGTTGACGAAGAGAAGACTATCGGTGGCCAGCTCGGCCGTCCATCCGGCGCACGCTTCCGAACGTATGAGCGCCTCAAGCAATATGCCGAGGACGTCAAAGGCTCACTTTTTGATACGCCGCAGCTTGTGAAAGTAATCGAAGAAATCTACCGGAATCCGCTACGCCAATCCGCCACCGACATGCTCAACCGTCAGCTCCGAAGCGGAATCTCCAATCAGAAACTTGCCGAACTTGCCATCTCTTTGCATGACGACGACCGGCTCTGTCAGCGCACCGAAGAGGACGAAGTGCGGGAGCCGCGGCTGATCTGTTCAATGGGCCTTGTCTAGGAATCTTATGGCACTGGATCGCAACGCTTCGAAACAACGAATCAAAGCGTTTGATTTTGGTGGGCTGTTTACGCAGGAACTCGGCTGGGATCACCATAAGGGAACGCTCACTCTCCACCTCTCAGATCGCGACGTTTCGTTGAACGCAGTTGCTGAAAAGCGGGGCTTCGCCGTGTGGCTATGCCCTACACAGGGCGGCGAAAACCTCCCGGATTCCGCTGTTCGGCGCCGGATAGAGCGCGAGCTTACGAAAGCTGCGCACGAGCACATCCTTATTTTCACGGATGCGGCGAAATCGATGCAAGTTTGGCAGTGGGTACGACGCGAGGCCGGCAAGCCAACACGTGTCCGCGAGACGGTTTGGACAAAGGATCAATCGGGCGAGCTGCTCGTCCAGAAGCTCGAGCGCCTATTCGTCTCGCTCGACGAGGAAGAGTGGCTGACCCTGCCCGATGTTACAAGCCGCGCTGCCGGCAATGTCGATGAACGCGTTACAAAACGTTTCTACGAAGAGTTCCGAAAGCAACACGCGGGCTTTCTCAAATTCATCGCTGGCATTCCGAATCAAGGCGACCACGAATGGTACGCCTCGGTAATGTTAAACCGGCTGATGTTCCTCTACTTCATCCAAAGAAAAGGCTTTCTCGATGGTGATCCGGACTATCTCCGCAACCGCCTGCGGAAAATGAAGGCCGAGCACGGCAAAGACAAGTTCTACACCTTCTATCGCTACTTCCTTCTGAAGCTGTTTCACGGCGGCTTGAACACGAAACCGCCTCGGCAAGCGGAACTCGAAAAGCTGCTCGGCCGCGTCCCGTATCTAAATGGTGGCATCTTCGACGTTCATCAACTTGAACGAACGAAATCGGAAGGTGGTTACGGACAAGACATCCAAATGCCTGACAAAGCCTTCGAGATGATTTTTGATTATTTCGACCGCTATCAGTGGCACCTCGATGAACGCCCACTCCGTGCGGACAACGAGATCAATCCCGATGTGCTCGGTTACATCTTCGAGAAATACGTCAACCAGAAACAGATGGGAGCGTATTACACGAAGGAAGACATCACCGATTACATCGCCAAGAATACGGTTCTCCCATTCGTCTTCGACTCAGCGCGAAACCGCTGCAAATCTGCCTTCGATGGCGCCAACTCTGTCTGGACTCACCTGCAGCAAGAACCCAATCGCTATATCCATCCTGCCGTTCGCCACGGCGTGTCGTGGGATTATCGGCCGAGCCATCCAAGTCTCGGCGAACCTTTGGATAAACCTCGCGACCTGCCGCCGGAAATCGCGATCGGCCTCAATATCAACAAGCCGAACCTGATTGAACGCAGAAAGGCTTGGAACAAGCCCACGCCGGCAGAGCTTGGTTTGCCCATAGAAATCTGGCGCGAAACGGTCGCACGCCGTCAGCGTTGCGAAGAGTTGCAAAGCAAGCTCTCTGGCGGAGCAGTCCGCGACATCAAAGATTTTATCACGCTTAACTTCGACGTACGTCGATTCGCGCAAGACGTAATCAGTCGGTGCGACTCACCCGACCTTCTTGCCGCCTTCTGGCATTCGCTTGCCGGGCGCCCGCCCCGTAAATCTGACGAGCGGTCGCAGCCTGGCGTAACCATCCTTGATCCTACGTGCGGGTCCGGCGCATTCCTCTTTGCCGCGCTCAACATTCTCGAACCACTTTATGAGGCTTGCCTCGACCGCATGGAAGGACTTCTCGCCGACGCGCGCGTGGCGAAAGGCGCTGACTGGAAACCGCCGCTCTACAGTCATTTGGCGGAATTCGAACGCGTTCTCAGCTCAGTCGCCGACCATCACAACGAGCGCTACTTCATCTTCAAGTCGATCATCCTGCATAACCTCTACGGCGTGGATATCATGGAGGAAGCCGTTGAGATCTGTAAGCTCCGGCTCTTCCTCAAACTCGCAGCTCAGGTAGAACCCGATTCGGCAGACAAGAACCTCGGCATCGAGCCGCTGCCCGACATTGATTTCAACATCCGTGCCGGCAATACCCTCGTCGGCTACGCGACCCGCGCCGAGCTGGAGGCCGTCGGGCAGGCGGACTTACTGCTGAAGGAGCAGGTGAACAAAGTGCTAGAAGCCGCAGAAGACGCGGCGGCGGCGTATGACGTCTTTGTCCGGAGCCAGCTCGACGGCGAAAACCCTGCAGAATTCAAGCGCCGGCTCCTCGAGAAATTCGGTCACGCCCGCGAACAATGCGACCGCTTCCTCGCCGAGAGCTACTTCGGAGAACTCCCGAACACCAAGAAGTTCGCCGACTGGAAACGCTCCCACCAGCCTTTTCACTGGTTCGTCGAGTTCTTCGGCATCCTCAACGCCGGCGGCTTCGATGTCATCATCGGTAATCCGCCGTATCTTGAAATCCGCGAGGTTGATTATGGCCTAACAAATTACACCTGTCTGAACAGTGGGGCGATTCACGCCATGTGCATGGAACAAAGCGAGCGGCTGTTAAACAAGAACGGCTGCATGAGCATGATTATACCGCTCTCGCTTCCCTCAACTCAGCGAATGCAGATCGTGCAAGAGCTATTAGAGGCAGGACGTAATGCGTGGTTTGCAAACTACGCTTGGCGGCCCGCCAAGCTCTTCGACACGGTCAATCGTGCGCTCACAATTTTCGTTGTCACCCCGTCCAGCAACGGCCACACGTTTTCAACCAACTACCAGAAATGGACCAGCGACGATCGGGAGGGTCTGATGCAGCGCCTAAATTATGCCGAGGTCTTACGCAAGCGTCCGGCATGTTGGATACCGAAACTTGGCGACCCGCTGGAGCAGCACATTCTCAATAAGTGCCTTGCGGTCAAAACAGCCGTAAAGCACTTCGCCAGCAAATCAGAACACCGCGTTTATTACCGAACGACTGGCGGGTTATATTGGAAAGTCTTCACCGACTTTGCACCTGCGTTCAATTTGAACGGAAGGAAAGGCCACAGCAGCCGTGAAACATGGTTTACTCTGGCAAAAAAGGAGCATGTCAGGCCCGTAATCGCGGCCTTGAGCAGCGATGTGTTTTGGTGGTGGTATACCATCACTTCAAATGTTCGCGATTTGAACCCGTTCGACATTCAGAATTTCCCGCTCCCCGCATCTGCGCTGGCCGACCCAGCTTTGCAAGACTTGGGCGCGCGCTATCTGAAAGACCTCGACAAGAACAGCACGATGCTTGTTCGCGAGCAGAAACAAACCGGGACGACCGAAACACAGTCTTTCAAGATTCAAAAGTCCAAGCCCATCCTAGACGAAATCGACGCGGAGCTCACCGGCCACTACGGATTCACCGCGGAGGAGTTGGATTTCATCCTGAACTACGACACCAAGTATCGCCTCGGCCGCGCCGAAGATGACGAGTGAGCAATGATCTTAAAGCACCCGGCAACGCTCAATTGGAAATGTCATAATCTCTGGTCGCATGGAGATCCTGCGTTGATCCGCGAGCCGCTCAGCGCGGTCCTCTGTTCGAACGCTTGCCCCGGAGCAAAGGTCCTCGAAGCGATCGATCTCGCGCAAAAGTGGCGCTCCGAAAACCGTGCTGCCATCTCCGGTTTTCACACGCCGGTCGAGAAAGAATGCCTGCGCACTTTCCTCCGCGGACCGCAACACGTCGTCATCTGTCCTGCTCGTGGAATTGATCCATTTCAATTGCCGGCCGATTTGCAGCAAAAATTCAAGCGCGGCGAGTTATTAATCGTGAGTCCATTCAACTCCTCAATCCATCGCCCAACCAAAGAAACAGCCGAAGCTCGCACTCGCCTCGTCCTCGATCTTGCCACTGAACATACTATCATCTACGCCACTCCTAACGGGCTGCTGGACCGGCTCGCCGCGCGAATACATGCATGAAAGCGGAAAGCCGAACACTGAGCCGCTGTTGCCCAATTCGCCACGATTCGCTGCTGATTTAAAGACGCAAAGTTTGGAGATTAACAATGCCCGAACTACTCTTGCGTAACCAGCCCGTGCCCAGTGTCTTTAACCTTCTGGGTCAAAAGGAAAATGACACCACTTTCAGCCTGGGATGGGCGCTCTCGCGCAGTCCTTTATTGATGCAGAAGTTCCTACAAAAGATGACGAGAACGAAGCGGCGATTTGATATCGATCGACTTGTAGTCGCGCTCCAAGAGTTTCAAAAGGACTCGGGAATCACCGATATTGAGATTCGTGACGCTCGCTTCCATTTAATCATTGAAGCCAAGCGCGGGTGGGTTCTGCCATCTCAAGAGCAACTAAGGAAGTATGTAACGCGCTTTCAGGAAACGAAGACAGAAAGCCCGCTAATCGTCACGGCGTCCGAATGCTCGCAGGATTATGCGCGCGCATTTCTGCCGCCGGAGGTAATGGGAATACCAATCCTGTATATTAGCTGGAGTGAAATGAGTGCACTTTCTCGATTCAGTGGCGGAACTCACGTCGAGAAGCGGCTAATGCAGGAATTCAGAAATTACATTGCTACTATCGTGAATATGCAACCACAACAATCAAATTGGGTATATGTCCTTGTCTTAAACAACTTTGAATGGGCCCCTGGCCTGACTTTCATTCAGGTGGTTGAAAAAAGGAAACGCTACTTCCACCCGTACGGCGTACGCGGCTGGCCCAAAGAACCGCCGAACTACTTGGCTTCCGTTACAATGGGCGCTTACAGAGCATTCACCATGTTGAAAGGGCACAGGTGATTAAGAATTTCCATCCGCATTTTCCGGAGTATCCGGACAAGGAAGAAAAAGAGCCCTTATTTCTGTATAGACTTGGACCGGCCATTCGTCCCACTCAAGAAGTAAAGAATGGTAAGGTCCAGCGGAACGCACGTCGCTGGGCAATGTTGGATCTTCTACTCACGAGTAAGACAATCTCCGATGCTTGCGAAGCAAGCAAAGCTAGGCTGAAAGAGCTTTAGAGCGTCCTCTGGATGGACGAAGAAATGGCGTCGCGTCTAATTCCGTAACAAGGAGTACAATGAAGAAAGTCTACAGCGTAGCACTTGATGGAAAAACGGTTCCTTTTGACCACATTTACTGCGAGAACGAAGAGAGCGAACTTCAAAATTTGCTCGAAAAGAATCTGGATTTGATTCCAGGTGACCAGGTCGATCCAGACGACCCGCGTCGATGGCTGCTCGTTAAGCGCGAGATGATGGTAGAAGACCCCGGTACTGCTGAGGGTCGCTGGAGTCTCGACTTGCTAATGGTCGATCAGGACGGAATTCCTACACTCGTTGAGTGCAAGCGATTCAGAGACACTCGTGCACGCCGCGAGGTTATCGGCCAAATGTTTGATTATGCGGCGAACGCTTCATTTTATCTTAATCAAGACATGCTCACTCAGTACCTCGAGGAACAGGCGCGCAATCGCGGTATCGACATTGAGAGCTATATCGCCAGCGTACAGCCAAGTTCCGGCCGGTCCCTGGAAACCTTTTTAGACGCCATTCAAAACAACATCACGCAAGGACAGATCCGACTAGTGTTCTTTATGGAGGAGTCTCCGCCAGAGCTGCGAAGCATCGTCGCCTTCCTTAACAGCCAAATGGAAAGAACCGAAGTTTGCTTGGTTGAAGCAAGACAGTTCATCCAAAACGGACTCCGCGTCGTAGTGCCGACGTTGTGGGGTTATACGGAACAGGCTCGACGTATCAAAAAGACCGTGACACTAAAGAAGAGCGAGGAACGACGTGCGTGGAACGAGGAGGACTTCACAGCCAATCTCCAAGCCAAACTAAAAGCTCCGGACACAAAGTCGGCTTTAGCATTCTATGAGTTCTGTCGAACCCTTCCCGGCGCAGTGCTCAAATGGGGCACAGGAACTGAGCGTGGTTCCTTCAGCGTGACGTTTCCGCCCGCTATACCGCGTTCGATCCTGTCGGTCTTTTCAGACGGGGAACTATGGCTGAACTTTAACTGGCTAGATCAAAGCGAGGTTCAACGGAGAGTTCGCGATCGATTTCTGGAGAGTTTGAAGCAAATTTCGACACTCGACCTTGGCGGACAAGATCCTTCGAAGGGACGCACCTTTCGCCCTGACCGGTGGATACCCGTGGTAGATAGAATCGAGGACGCGGTTCGCTCGGCACTCACCGAAATACGATAGAGCGCGCGGGCGCGAACTGCTGATGTCGGGACATTTAATTAGATTGGGAAGAAAATAGGGTCGGGTCCAAACTCCGAAATTCTTCGGGAGCACGGCATTTGACATTCCACTCTCGTTAGGCCGGTATTGTTCCGTTTGTATCTCGGCAGCTCCCTCCGCGGTGGACCGCTAAACACTCCTCCCGGGGTTGTGAGCCCTGCCCACCGGCCATGTCGCTGATCCCATCAGCTCCATTGAAACTCGCTCGCCGCCCGCATTGACGCATGTGCTCCTGCCCATGTCGTCCGCTCCCGCGAACTTCGTTGTCGAAGCCCTGCAAGTCGCCCTCGCCCCAGCTGAGCCGGGCGGAATCTCCTAACGAACCAAGGTGCTGCTTGGCAGCAGCGTCTACTTCTTTTTCGGCGCCGCCTTGGCGGCTGAGGCCTGTTGCTGTTTCTTCTGAGTAGCGCTTTTGGCTTTCGCCTGTTGGTGCTTGTGCTTCTGATTCGCTTTCGGAGATTTGTCGCCCATGATGAGAAAGGCTCGTCTTGCAATCCGCAAAGTCAACGCGGAGTTGGACGGCCCAGGCTATTACTTGGTGCCGGTCGCAGCCTGATTTGCTCTCTTCGCACCTTTTCGTTAGCGAAAGAAGATCAAGTAAACGGGTGACAGTCAAGACTGCTATCATGCATCATAAGCGGCTTATGATGGATTGAATTGCTGTCGGCCGAAACCGTCGCCCTACCGGTTATTCAAAATACGTATCCTCGTGCGCATACGGTGGCGCGCAGCAGCAGAGAAAGCGTAGCGCCTCTGTAGCCGTGATCGTGTGCCACGCACCGGGAGGGATGAGGATCGCATCGCCCGGGCCGACCATTGTATCTCGCTCGCTCCCGCTCGGCTCGACGGCTACCACACTCCTCCCTGGTCGTGATCCCAGCCCACCGGCCATGTCGCTTTTCCCAAAAGCTCCATTGTATCTCGCTTGCTCCCGCTCGCTCGACCGTTACCTCACGGCTTTACCGGCCATGTCGCTCGCCCCGGTCGCTCCATTCGCTTAGTGTGAAGGAGTGGCGACCGAAATTGATATCGTGCGCGATGTTTCGAACAAACTCGATCAGGCCAGAATCGGTTACATGCTCACCGGTTCGATGGCGATGAATTATTACGCGCAGCCGCGGATGACCCGCGACATCGACGTTGTAGTCGCGATAAAACCGAATGACGTGGACCGAGTCGTGGCTTTGTTTGAGCCGGAATATTATGTGAGCAAAGAGAGCGTTCGCGAGTCGATCGAGCACGAATCGATCTTTAATCTGATCCACCACGAAAGCGTGATCAAAGTGGACTGTATCGTCCGTAAGCAGAATGAATACCGAAAGCTCGAGTTCGAGCGGCGGCAAAAGGTGTCTATTCTCGATTTCACCACTTATATTGTGAGCAAGGAGGACTTGATAATTTCAAAATTGTTTTGGGCGAAAGATTCTCACTCCGAGATTCAACTCGGCGATGTGAGAAATCTCCTCGCCACCGGCTACGATGAAGGATACTTGAGGCGCTGGACGGGTCAGTTGGGACTGGATAGCTTATTTCGAGAGTGTTTGCATGACTGATACTGCGCCAGAAATAAGGGAGAAGGTCCGCGAGCTAATTATGTCGCGACCACCCGAGGAGCGGTTCGTGATGGGCGCGCAAATGTTCGACGCTGCAATCGAAATGTTGAAGGCGTCGCTCCCGGCGGGTTTGCCCAAGGTGGAGCAAAGACGGGAACTATTTAAACGCCTCTACGGCCTGGAACTGCCGGGTTAGATCTTTTTAGGCAGTCAGGTTCGCACTAATTATTTGCTCGCGCTGGAGTGGTCTTAGCCTGCGATGTGGTGCATAATCACTATTGAGGGAGGTTGCGCGCAGAAGAAGATCGATTTTGTCTCGATCAATCTGGTGCGATATTGTTTTCGCTATGAGTGCCACCGAAGTTATCGAACAGTTCAAAGCTCTTCCCTCCAGCGAACGGGCACAAGTCGCCAAGTTTGTCGTGGAAAATGACGATTCCTGGATCCCTGAATCTTTCAAGCAAGGCATGGCCGATGCGGAAACCGGGCGATTTGTAGACTTGGATACAGCGCTCAATGAGCCGTATCCCGGTGATCAATGAAATATCGTTTTCGCGCGACTCGCGCGTTTTGGCGCAGTTTTGAAAAGCTGCCAGCCCAGCAACAGAGTCGCGCGCGCAAGACATTTGCCATTTTCAAACAGAACCCGTTTGATCCTCGCGTGCGTTCTCACAAGATCCAGAAACTCTCCGCCCGCTATGCCCGGGCCATTTACGCAGCAGAAATCGAAGCGGACCTGCGAGTCGTGTTCTACATTGAGGGCGATATAGTTGTAACAGTGGACATCGGCTCGCACGATTTGTATCGCTGACAGTCTGCGCCAACGGAGGTCAAAATTCGTGTTCGCGTCTAAACTGCGAAATTGGAAAGTCTTCGCCCGCCCACGGCCGGTAAACTAAGCAGCTGCCGGGCTTTCCAATCGCCCACCACGGCGGGTGAACTGCAAGAAGGTGAGTCGATCTGAAGTTTTAGCCGGCGATGGCGTTCAAATTCCTTAATTGCCTAGCGCGGCAATTGAAGGCCAGCGCCAGCAACATTTTCTCTCAGGTGTTCCACTGATGATGTTCCGGGAATGAGTAGAATGTTCGGCGAACGTTGAAGCAGCCACGCCAATGCGACGCTCATTGGCGCAAATCGCGCCGCCAAACTGCGGCTGACACAGCCGCCGCTACAACGCCCTCATTCATGCATCGTAAGCGGGTTATGATAGATCGGCTAACAAACTTATCCGTGGGCTCTGAGCGATGCCTCTTGCACATCCAATCGCTTCCGTCGATTTTCCTTTTGCTTGCTCGAAGAAAACGGCAAAGCGGTCGCATGAGCACCAAGAAAGGCCTGATCGGTATTCTCACCGGCGGCGGCGATGTGCCGGGGCTCAATCCCGCGATCCGCGCGGTCACCATTCGCGCCCTGCGCGAAGGCTATCAGGTCGTTGGTATCCGCCATGGCTGGCTAGGCGCGATGAGCATCGTGCGTGATGAACACGCCGACAATAGCGAGCACTTTCAAATCCTGACGGAAGAGATCGTCAATCGTGCAGCGCGCACCGGCGGCACGTTTCTGCATACCTCGCGGACGAACCCGTCAGCAGTGAAAAAGGAAGAGGTACCTGAAGCACTGCGCGCAACGTTCAATCAAGACAAGAACGATCTCACTGCTGAAGTCATCAAGAACCTGGATTGGCTGGGAATTGACTATCTGATTCCGATCGGCGGCGACGACACACTTTCTTTTGCGACCCGTTTGTCCAAGGAAGGCGTGAAGATCGTGGCGATACCCAAGACGATGGACAATGATGTGCCGGGCACCGATTATTGCATCGGCTTTAGCACATGCGTCAGCCGGACGATTGAATTGTCCAATCGTCTCCGCACCTCGGCCGGATCTCACGAGCGGTTTCTCGTTATGGAAGTGTTCGGACGCTACGCGGGGTTCACTGCGATGTTGCCAACGATGGCCGGCGCGGCGAATCGGTGCATTATCCCCGAATACAAATTCGACATGGAGCATCTGACCGAGTTGTTATGCTATGATCGCGCGCATCACCCGAGCAAATATTCAGTGGTTATCGTTTCGGAAGGAGCAATGTTCGAAGGCGGCGAAATGGTGTTCTCCGACAAGACGACCGACGCGTTCGGGCATCTGAAACTCGGTGGAATGGGCGACCTGGTCTCGGCCGAACTCAAAGACCGTTCCGCGAAATATAACAAGGGCAAGCCGATCCAGACCATCAACCAGCGTCTCGGCTACATGGTGCGCGGCGGCGATCCCGACGCGATTGATTCGATCGTGCCCATGGCCTACGGCAATCTTGCCCTCGATCTCATCTTGCATGGCCGCCACGGCCGCCTCGTCGTCCTGAAGAATGGGCGCTACGACAACATGCCGATTGAAGCGGTGACCAGCAGCAAGAAAACGGTCAACGTGGACAAATACTATAACAAGGAGCGCCTGCGTCCACTCTACACCGATTTCGAAATGCAGCCGCTATTCATGATGGCGAGTGATTAGGAAAGGCGGCCCCGCGCCGTCTCTACCCGCCTCCGTCTTTTGTCGCCGCGACTGCGGCGT
Source organism: uncultured Verrucomicrobiae bacterium (assembly GCA_963776065.1). Taxonomy (GTDB): domain Bacteria; phylum Verrucomicrobiota; class Verrucomicrobiia; order Chthoniobacterales; family UBA10450; genus Udaeobacter. The sequence continues at coordinate 538,868 of CAVZLJ010000005.1, forward strand.
GGCAAGCACTCCGAAATTCTTCGCCCGCCCCGGCGGGCAGGCTGAGGAGGCCTGCTACAAGATGCGGCTGACACAGCCGCCACTACAACGCCCGCGCTCATGAATCGTAGCCTCCTTCACCACGTACGGTTCGCTACGGCGTGCCAAGAGCGGCTTACGATAGATAAAAGGGCGAGTGCAAGAAACGGTCCAATCTCGACAAGATGTTGCGCGCGCGAGCACGTTAAGAGACCGATCTTCGTAGCACTATGAAAGAACTAATTAACATAATCGTCCAGAAAACTGGAATCAGTCAGGAAAACGCGCAGAAGACTGTGCAAGTGACGCTTGGTTTCTTGAAAACCAAATTGCCGACACCACTCGCGGCGCAGTTGGATTCATTCCTTAGTGCGGGAACCACCAGCGGCGTGAATCCGGTAGCGGTCGGCGCCAAAGCCTAAGTTAAATCGGGAAAATATCGGACCCGATCCACACAGCGTGGGTCGGGTCGGGTAAGCGTCATCCCTCTTGTATAACGGAGCCCGCCTTTGCGCAGAGCGGGTATGCCCACCCAGGGGGATGTCGTTGATTTCACTGCAAACCGTCAACCCCGTACTCAAACCAACGTCGGACCCTAAGGCTATGGAGCAGATAAAAACTAACTACTTCGGGGGCGCGAATATCGAAGCCCGCAGAGTTAAGGACGTCATCGAGCCTGCGAAGAGCATTTCTAATCAAGTTTCTGTAAGGGCGGCTTTAGACGAAATGCAGGCGCGGGCAATCGATTCGTCACCTGTAATCGATCAGCGCGGCGAATTATTGGGTATCCTGTCGAAGAACAAAATGAACCGGAGCGTGGGTGGTTTCGGACACGACCCCAGGACGGAGCCGGTAGAAGCACACATCGAAAAAAACAATGCCTATTGCTTCGAAGACCAGACGATTGCGGAGGCGGAGCAAATGATGCTCAACGCAAAGCTCGGCGAAGTTTTTGTCGTAACCCGCGAAAAATTACTGGTAGGAACGATAAATATTGAAGCAATTGCACAGGAGGGGAAGAAATTGGGGTCGCGTCTAAACTCCGAAAGCTTTCGCGAGCAGAGCATTTGACATTGGCTAACTCGAAGACGGCGTGGAAAGCGAGTGACCAAAATTGGATGCAGGGTGTTTGAGGTTTGATGATTGATGTCAGGCTTCAGGATTTGTGGTTTGCCACAGGACGCCGGGATTTGTTAGAAACGAAACGTGAAGTTTACCAGTTGGTTCGCCGTTTGTGTTCTGGGGGCGATTTTTGCGACAAACGTGTACACAGTCAGCGCCGAGGAACTGACGGCTTCAGCGACTCCGTCGGTCAGCAATACGCAAGGTGACACGACAAAAGAAGCCGATTTCCCGTCGCCTGACGGAAAATTTGTCTTCCTGATCGGTCACGGCGAATACCAACAACGGATCGATCTGATCGACAAGAAAACGGAGAAGGTCCTTCAACACATCGCTGATGACGATATGAGCTCGGTGAGTTACAAGGTTCTTTGGGCACCGGATTCGAAACGATTCGCGCTCATGACAAGAGCGGGCCATCCAAACCAGGACGTGACGGTTTATCTTCTCAAAGACGATAAGTTCCAGGAGATCAAGATCCCCGATTTGACGGTGGAGATTCCGGCGAGGATCAGGGCAGGCAAAGAACATCCACATGTCGCGAACAATAACTGGCAGGAGGCGGAGAAGTGGAACAAAGATGGTTCGCTGCTTTTAACCGTCGATAACACGATCGATGGCGCCGGCCATACCGCGAGCGCGACGCGCACTGTCCTGCTCGGGTTCGATAAATCGGGCAAATCCAAGATCCTCAAATCGACGGTGAAATACGAGTCGAGGAACGACGAAGAGTGATGCGTTTTAGCCGGCAACGTCCCCTCTCAGGTGTTCCACCTGATGATGTTGCCTTACGGCGTGTTGAAACGTTGAGACGTTAAATCGTTAAAACGGGAGCAGAACGAAAGCCGGCCGCGGCGAACACGGAATTTGCGGCTGACACAGCCGCCGCTACAGCTGTTAAAAACTCATATATCGTAAGCGGCTTACGATGGATGCGTAGCTCGACAGCATTTTTGCCAATTCTTCAAAGCAGGTAATGTCGACTGAAGATGGCTCGCCAGAAAAGCGAAACCAATTCAAACACGAGCGTCACTCATCGATTCCTCGACGAGGCCGGCGACACAACGTTCTATGGGAAAGGCCGCGCTTCAATCGTCGGGAAGCCGGGCGTTTCGCTAACCTTCGCGATCGGTATGGTGAAATTTAACGCTGATTTGAATGGAATTCGCAAAGCAGTGCGAGCATTACAGGACGAAGTAACAGCCGATAAATATCTTCTCGGTATCGCGAGCGTAGCAAAAAAGGCGGCAGCAGGTGGATTTTATTTCCACGCGACAGACGATCCGCCCGAGGTTCGTGAGCGATTCTTCAAATTCATCGAGAATCTAAACTGCACGTGTGAGGTGATGGTCGCGCGGAAACTCCCATCGATGTTTGCGCTGAAACATCACCATCAGGAGGCAGAATTCTATGCTGATGTCCTATCACATCTGCTGAAGAATAAGCTCAAACTGGAGCAGAAAGTTGTGTTGAACATTGCGGAGCGCGGGGCGAGTACACGGAATGTAAAATCTTCAACTTGCGTTGCTAAAAGCAGTCGAGCGTTTCGAAAAAACGAGGAGCGTCGACGAGATTTCCTCTTTAGTTGTTTTCAACGTTCAGAATCATCGAACGGAGCCGCTGTTGAATATTGCGGATTACCTCTGCTGGTCTGTGCAGCGCATCTTCGAGAGAGGCGAAACACGCTACTATGATTTCATGGGCGACAAGATCAGGCTCGTTGTCGATCTTTATGACTCCGCGAAGTACGAAGGCAGTCTAAATTATTATCGAGGGAAACGCCGGCTGACGGCTGAGAATAAATTAAGCCCACCGTCGCCCTAAGAGGGATACCCCTCAACGACATGAAGTCGACTTTCAGGCGGGGCAGGCTTGCGGACACAATGTGCCACAAAGTGGCGCAATGCAATAAAATATTATGAAGTTGATTGGGGGTCGCGTAGCAACTCCGAAAGTCCTCGCGGGCGGACAGTCCGGGCTTTTAAATCGCCCACCACGGCGGGTAAACTGCAAGAAGTGAGAGCCGATTTGACGTTTTAGCCGGCGATCGCGGTCAATTGAAATTGACTCATGTGCTCCCGCCCATTTGAAACTCGTTTGCTGCGCGCGCTCACTCGCTCCTATCCTCGTCGCTTTACCTTCTATGCTTGGCGCGCCGTAGCCTCGGCGAAGGTGGGTCGCTGATCCCGTCAGCTCCATTGTATCTCGCTTGCTCCCGCTCGCTCGACCGTTACCTCACGGCTTCACCGGCCATGTCGCTCGCCCCGGTCGCTCCATTGTATCTTGCTCGCTCCCGCTCGGCTCGACGGTTGAAGGGCATTAGTCACTCCGGCGATTAGTGCTCGCCGATGATCGCTGATTGCGTTACGTTTCGATTATGAGCGCTGACGATCTCAAAGGCGTCGTTCATTCCGATCCCGAAATCATGGGCGGCACGCCCGTGTTTGTCGGAACACGCGTTCCGTTGCAGAACCTGATTGATTCCCTGGAAGGAGGCGAATCGATTCAAGATTTCCTCGACGGATTTCCTTCCGTGAAACGCGGACAGGTGATCGCAGTGATTGAGGCCGCCAAGCTGCGAATGCTCGAAACGGTGTGAGAGTGCTCATCGATGAGTGCCTCAACTGGCGGCTCGGCCGCGCACTACGCGGGCATTGACTTATTCGCTCCCGCGCATTTGAAACTCGTTCGCTTCCCAGCTCACTCGCCGCTACCCATCGCGGTCGGGCGGCTGCCGGATCGCTCAAGCTCCACACGCAGCCGACACGGCTGCCGCTACAGTTCCTCGCAGCCGACACGGCTGTCGCTAGAAGACCGCGATAACTGACCTCATGACTATTGCTCGCTGATTATCACTGCGATTAGCTCGTCGCCTTGCCGAATTGCATCGACTGTTTCCTGTCCTTGCCGAACTTGGCCGAACACGGTGTGTTTGCCATTCAGCCAATCGGTCGCTACGTGGGTCATAAAAAATTGGCTGCCGTTTGTGTTCGGGCCGGCGTTCGCCATGGATAAGCTGCCCACCTGATGTTTGCGTTGATTGTTTTTTACTTCGTCTTCGAATCGATAACCTGGGCCGCCGCCGCCGGTCCCGGTCGGGTCGCCGCCCTGGATCATAAAGTTAGCGATCACGCGATGGAACATCGTGCCGTCGTAAAACTTTTCGCGGGCGAGAAAAACGAAGTTGTTAACCGTTTTCGGAGCGTCTTTCGTGAAGAGATCGCACACGATTTCTCCCCGTGATGTCTTGAACGTGGCGGTGTACTGCTTGTTGGGATCAATCGTCATCGACGGCGGCGCGGAATATTCTTTTTTCATGATTTAATATGTTAACGAATTACCCAATCGTAATCCAAGAAATAACAAGTCACTTGTGACAAGTGACGAGATCGGGCAACGCCGTGGTTATTCGTTAATCGTTGTTGGGCAGAAACCATTAACGTAGAGCGGATAACCGATGACAAACGCGCACCGATCAGGTTTTCGATGCTTGATCTTTGATCCAGGCCTCTACTCTTTCTTGCAGCAGGTCTAAGGGCATCGAGCCGCCGTTCAATATTTCGTCGTGGAATGCTTTGAGATTGAATCTCTCTCCAAGTCGTGTCTTCGCTTCATCGCGCAGCTTGAGAATGGTTAACTGACCCATCTTGTAAGCCAGCGCTTGCCCGGGCCAGGCGATGTACCGGTCCGCTTCAGTTTGCGCCAGCGCGTCGTTGACGTCGTTGGCGTGCATGTAGTCGATCACCTGCTGGCGGCTCCAGTTTTTGTCGTGAATCCCGGTATCGACCACCAGCCTGACGGCGCGAAGCATTTCCGAATTCAACCGGCCGTAGTCAGACACAGGGTCCTGGTAAAAGCCGATCTCTTTGCCTAACACCTCGGAGTAGAGCGCCCAACCTTCGGCATACGCGGTAAAGAAACCGTGGAGCCGAAACTTCGGCAGGCCTTCCAGCGTCTGGGCGATACTGATTTGCAGGTGATGACCGGGAACGCCCTCGTGATAGGCGATGGCTTCGTCATCGACCAGGCTACGCTTGGTGGGGTTAGAGACGGCAACAACGACGCGCCCCGGACGTTTCCCATCCGGCGTGCCCTGGACGTAATGGGTCGCGGCGGCTTTGGCGAAGTCAGGGATCGGTTCTACCGTGACCGGCGACTTCGGCAGCAATCCAAATAATTCCGGCAACTTCGGCTCCATCTGATGGATGTATTTTTTATAGTCATCCAGAATCTGTTGTTCGCTGGTCGGCTTCCACCTGGGATCCTTGTTGACCGCCTCCCGGAAGCTGGCCAGGTCCTTGTATCCCTGGTCCTGGGCCAGCTTAGTCATCTCGGCCGTGATACGCGCTACTTCCTTGAGCCCGATCTCATGGACTTCGGCCGGCGGGATGTTGACGGTGGTCATCGTTTTGACCGCTTCGGCGTAACGCCGTTTCCCGTCAGCGAGGCTTTCGATTGTCAGCTCGGTTCGTCCTTTCGGATCGTAATCGGTGCGGAGGAACTCGGCGAACTTTCGATAAGCGGGAAGCACGTCGTCGTTAACAGCCTTGGTGATCTCGTCGGTAAGGCGTTTCTTGTCTTGCTCGGAAAATTCCGCCGGAAATTTTTTGGTTGGTTCGAGGAACGGGTTTGCGGCGATGATGCCGTCGCATTGGCCGGGCAACTTTTCGAGAACGAGCTTGGGCGGCATCAGGTGATCCTTCTCGCCCTGCCGCAGCACCTCCGTCGTCTGTTCCAGCACCCGCGGGATCTGGTGTAACCGGGAGATGTAATCCTGGTAATGCGGGACGGAATCAAAGGGCATCGCGTTCGGCAAATCGGCCAGCCGAGTGTGCACACCGTTCTGCTGGTTCACCGGCATCTCGTAATTCTTCAGCGCGTAGTTCACGTCTTCGCGCTCCAGCTGCTTTTCGAGGATGCGATGACTTAACAGGTCCTTGTCGCTCATGCCATCGGTCGGGATCGCCCTCAATCGAGCGAGAAAGTCATCGGCTTCCGCATGTTGCCGTGCGATTTCCTTGAGCGAAACCTGTCCAAGCTGTGAGTTGTAACGGTAATCGCCGTACGATGTTGCCCGCTCCGGAAAATTCTTGAGCCCGGCTTGATAGTATTCCTCAAAAAGCGCGTTCTGCTTTGCTACCCGAGTTTGCCCAAAAGCAGAGCACGCCAACCCAAGAACCAACCCAAAAACCAGTTGTCGCATATTGGTGCACGGTAGCAGAACGGCGTGACCACGCACGTTGTGATTGGCGTTGTGCTGCGGAAACACTGCGAAGCCGAACATGGCTGCGAAGTCGCAGTGCCTTAGCGTCTAAACAAGATCTAGCGCGGGACGAGCGCCCAGTTTGGCACTCCCAATGTCGTCAGCTCGATTTCCACCGCGAGTGAGGCAGCGGCGCTCAAGTTATTCGTTATTGGTCGATTGTTGTTAGTTATTGCACTGGTCGCGACCGCGCGACGCGTTCGCAATCATCATTGGCCCCGGCTCGCGGGCGGGATGATACCGTTCATTCGGAGGTACTCGACCAGTTGACCGTAATGATCGAAGGCGTGCGCAGCGGCGAATGTTGCCAGGAACAGGCGAGTGGTCGCTCTGCCACTGCTCGAGCTAATCGGTTGGACAAGGTTTGATGCGGTTAGAGTTGCTACTGCTTTATGACCAAACGCGAAGGAATTCTTCAGGTACTTAATGATGTCCGCCTTGGCTGTCATATTGTCCGGACCTTTGCCGTCATTAACCGTGTCGGGGGCTTTCTCGCCGGTGATCGGCGACCAGATCAAGTAGTTCGATGCGGCAACGTGTTTTAGTTGCTGGCCGAAGGTGCGCACACCTTTGTAATCGCTGCCGGAAATGTTCAGCTTTTCCGGGGAGAAATCGAACTTGCCCTCCGGCATCGCTTCGGCGGCTTCGACAATTTCCTTCTCTACGATAGAGATCTCGCGATCGATGGCTGAGGCGATGGTTGGCGGAGTTGAAGGTGACGCCGAGGCGCCGGCCGCAGGAGAACTTTTGGCACTTTGACCGTAGGCGAAGGTTGCGAATAACAGGGATGTCAGGAGCAGCAGCGTCTTTACGTGTTTCATGGGATGAGATTAGGCGTTTGTTGAGGCGTTGTGAAGTTGAGATGTTGAGGAGTGTGAAGAAAATGCTGACTGGAGCGAACGAAAGACTGAACCTCTGAAGTTGGAAAGAGAGAAAAATCACGGTCGATCCTCGCTTTTTGCACGAAGACACGACCGGCGCTCGCGTGGTCGATTATGTCTTGACGGTTCAGCGGCTGGGCGGCACTCTTCCGGCATCGACATGCGCGTCAGATGCGCGCTGACATCGTTGTAGCTTGCCCTGAAAGGGTTCCCGGTTCGAGACGAGCTGCCCTAAATTCAACTTGGAAAAAATTATTATGAAATCATTCTCGTCACTTCTGGTAATCACACTTCTCGGCTTAGCGATTGCGCCCTGCGTGCACGCTCAGGAAAACGCTGCTGACTCCAGCGCAGTCCAGGCCACTCTCAAGCAAATGGAAGACGCCTGGGTTAAGGCGCTGGTAAGCAAGGATTCGGCCGCCGTCGGAAACATGATAGCGGACGACTTTGCCGGATTTAATCCCGAAGGAAAAAATGTTACGAAGTCGCAAATGCTCGATGAGATGAAGAACGAACCCAACACCTTGAGCTCGGCGACGAACGACAACATGGATGTTCATGTCTATGGGCCGAACCTGGCCACAGTCTGCGGTACTACGACGGAGAAGGGGAAGGACAAGGATGGTAAACAGTTTACCCACAGCTACGTTTGGCTGGATACCTGGATGGAGCGCAATGGCAAATGGGAGTGCATCGCCGAAGGGGTCATGAAGTCGCCCAAAAAGAAGTAAACGGGAGATGCGGCTCGGCTCCGGTTAGAGGACGAGTCGCTCGAAGACAGCGTCGACCTTCCCGATCCCGACGTAATTCCGGCTGAGATTGTGGAGGATTTAGAGGCTGCTCTTCAACAGTTGGCCGCGATCGCCGCTGATCTGAAGTCAGTGCGGAACGTGATCCCATTATCTCAACGCAGGAATTCGCTAGCGGGCGCAGGGATCGCCTTGATCATCGTAGTGAATCGCGCCGCAGCGCACATCACATCGGTGTGAAAGTAAACGTGCGAATGATTATTTCGACATCCTGTCCATTGAGCGGAGCTTGCCCTTGAAATAGCCAAAGGTTGAGATGCACCGGCAGCGGGATTTGTGGGATGCGCCTCTGCGGGTCGCGTGGCTGGAAGAGCCAGCTAACTGATGGATTAACGTTGGCGCCACGGAACGATTGAAAGAAGACGCTGGTGGAAGTCCAGTTAAAGGTATGGGTGGAATTGCCCACGCCACTGAGCCTGAACGGAAAGCTCCTTGTAGCAGGCCTTGTCCCCACCTGGGTGGGATAGACCGTATAGTTATCAATCGGTGAAAACGGGTCGCCCCAATGAGCGAACTCGATGTCGATCTCATTGGCGCCGTCCGGGCCGAGATAGTTAAAGAGACCCAGGACGACGTTAGGATCGAGGGCGTCAACGCGACCGATGACCGAGAACTGGTAAAATCCAAACCCGAACGCCTGCGGCAGGTAGACTTCCGAACAATACCATTCGCCGTCACGCTGGTTAAGCTTCAGGTGAAGGTAACCATGAGAATCGACTGAGACGTTGTCTTCATCCCAGTTATTCGGGCCGGGTCCTCCGATGCCCGAGGGACGCACTTCCCATTGGTAGCCGGAGAAGTCGATCGTCCGGGCGTGCACTGTGGCCGGGATCGCCAGCAACCCAGCTAGCACGAGAGTAATGAGAGTTCCTTTCCTGTGTTTTTTCATTCTAGTGTCTTTGTTTGCCCAATCGTGCCGCGCCTTATGGCTGACGACAAGGCGAAATAGAAGGGGCTCGCTTGAAGGGACTCACTCCGGCTCAAGGACGCCCTAACGCGGAAGGAGCGGCCGGGTTTTCCCATCGCATCAGATCTAAGAAATAGCTCGTGCGTTCGGTTGCGCGACCGGGATCAAAAGCAGCCTTCTTTCCAGCACCGTGACAGGTCGATCAGGAATGTGCCGCGCCCTTCGATCATCAAGACCAGCCGTCCTAGCATGATAATGAGAAAGGCGATGACAAAACGCGTCCAACCCGACAAGGTGATGCCCGCTTTTCTTTTTAGCAGCCACGCTGTCAATGGACACGCTGAGATACCCGAGAAGAGTGCGAACCAACCGTTTGTAAGCGGGAGAGGCCCTTGTGTGATGATGAGCCCTAAACCGCCGATAACTGCGACGATCGTCCACGCCCAGGCCACCAGCCATCCGAAAACCTGGGCGGGTTTTCGGATCAATGATGACTCTATCGTTTGTTCCATAGGATAGAATTGAAGATCAGAGCTTACTATCGACACAGCGTCATTCCAAAAAGCGGAAATCTGAAACGCTGAAAAGGCTGAACTGGAATTGGTTCACCACCTGGTGATAGAAGACCACGTTCGCGATTGTGAGGCATAATTGCCTGGCACGCGAGGCCACGCCTGCGTCGCTGTGCGAAGCGCTGCGGGCGACACTATTTCGCGTAGAATCGCGCGATAACGCTTGCGCAATCGGGCAACATCGCTGCGCAATGTCGTGACTGGCCGATGAGTTCGTTGCAAGACATAAGCAACTTGGGACAGTGCAGCCTGTTCCCCCGCTCGCATCGCGGGAAAACACGCCTTAGACTAGAGCTCAGGAATGATCTCGCTGCAGAAACGTTTCCTGTTCGTTCACATTCCAAAAACAGCCGGTAACTCGATTCAGAGCGTCCTGCGCGATTACTCGGAGGATCAACTCGTTGCTCTACGAAAGGAGCAGGACGGGATCGAGCGCTTCGGACTGCGCAATCCAAAGTACAAGATCAAGAAACACTCGACGCTGAGCGAGTATCGCGACGCGGTGGGCGACAAGCAGTTTCGCACTCTGTACAAGTTCACATGTGTACGGAACCCCTGGGAGCGGATGGCGTCTTATTACTTCACTCCGACACAGCGACCGGAAATCTGGAATCGGAAAAAATTCCGCGGAGCCATTTCCAAAGCTGTCTCGGTCGCGGATTATTTGCGAATGGACGACGGCGAGAAGGATCCGTTCGCGAACGTTGATTACATTATGCGTTTCGAGAATCTGTCCGACGACTTTCGCGCCGTGTGCACGGCGATCGGCATTTCGCCACCGACGCTGCCGCAATACAATCGCTCAAGCCGCGAGCACTATTCAAAATATTACGATGACGAACTTCGCGAATTCGTACGTACCCGGTTTGCTGCGGAAATCGAGCGGTTTGGTTACGCGTTCGAGGTGCGGTAAAAGCAGATGTGCTAGCCGGCGCTCGAAGGACGCGTGAGTTTCGGCCCTTCTTTGGTGTCGCGCACGTCCCACCCAAGCGCGGAAATTCGCTCGCGGAGTTCGTCGCTGCGTTTCCAGTTCTTTTCTTGCCGGGCGTTCTCGCGCTCTTGTGCCAGCTGTGTCACTTCGTGCGGAATGTCGACGTCAGTCTCAGCTTCGAGATCCAGAACAGTGTTGATTCGTTTCCACCAGTCCAGCCATGCGGTTGCAGACGCCGCGTCCAATCTGTTTTGATCTATGGCGCGATTAGTTTCACGAATCGATTCAAACAAAAATCCCAGCGCGGCAGAAATATTCAGATCGTCATTCAGCGCGTCTTCAAAAGCAGTGGTTGGACCTTGAGGGTTGGGCGTGGAGTTTTTGACGTTTTCCTGCTTCGCAACTTCACGCAGCCGCGCCAGCCACTCATCTATTCGAGCCAACGACTCGCGGGCCTCATTCATTCCTTCCCAGGTAAAGTTCAGTGGCACGCGATAGTGCACGCGCAAGAGCGCGTAACGGAGCTCGCGCCCGGTGTAACCCTTGGCCAGAACATCCGGCACGGTGTAAAAGTTGCCTAACGACTTCGCCATTTTCTGGCCGTCCACCAGCAGATGCGCGCAGTGCAGCCAGTAGCGCACGAACTTCTTTCCCGTGACGCCTTCGCTCTGCGCAATCTCCGCCTCGTGATGCGGGAAGATGTTATCGATGCCTCCGCAGTGGATATCGATCTGGTCACCCAGTAGCAGAGTCGACATCGCGCTGCACTCGATGTGCCATCCAGGACGGCCGGGGCCCCAGGGCGAATCCCATTTCACTTCGCCGTCTTCTTCATCCCACGCTTTCCAAAGCGCGAAATCGCCGATGTGTTCCTTGTCATATTCGTCGTGTTTAACGCGGCCTGTCGATCGCAACTGCGCAAGATCGAAATGCGCGAGCTTGCCGTAATCGGGAAATTTGTTGATGCGAAAATAAACTGATTTGTCGTCCGCCTGATAAGCGAGGCCTTTGGCAATCAGCGTGCCGATCATCTCGATCATCCTCTCGATAAAATGCGGATCGGTGGCGCAAGGGAATTCGTCCGCCTGTTTGATCCGCAACGTGTCGAGGTCTTGAAAAAACTCCTGTTTGAATTGCTCGGTGAATTCAGTCAGCGGCACTTTGGTTTCGCGCGCGCCGCGGATCGTCTTGTCATCCACATCGGTGATGTTCATCACGCGATGCACTTTGTAGCCGCGCAGCTCAAGATGCCGCTGAAGTAAATCCTCGAAGATGTAGGCGCGGAAATTTCCAATGTGCGCCCGGCTGTACACGGTTGGCCCGCAGGTATAGACTTTGATTGGACGTTCCGCCGTATCGCGCGGCTCGAATTCCTCGATCTCGCGCGAGTAGGTGTTAAAGAATCGCAGCGCCATAACAATATCGTAGCGGCGGTTCACCGAACCGCCATGGCGATTGAGGTCAATCGCCGCTGCCGACTATCTCAACTGTGGCAATCGCGACAGCCGCAATGCCTTCGCCTTGTCCGATTGGGCCGAGCTTTTCGTTCGTTGTGGCTTTGACGCTCACATCGGATTCGCTCACGCCGATCGCTGCCGCAATGTTTTGTCGCATCGCCGTGCTGTGTGGTGCGATTTTTGGCGCTTCAGCGATGATGGTTGCGTCAACATTGAGGACGCGCGCGTTTTTACTGGCGAGCAATTCAGCAACACGCTTTAGAATTTCCATGCTGCTGATGCCCCGAAACGATTCGTCGGTGTTTGGAAAATGCTGACCGATGTCGCCGGCGCCGATCGCGCCAAGCAACGCGTCGGCAATGGCATGCGAGAGAACATCGGCGTCCGAATGTCCCTCCAAGCCGCGCGCGTGCGCGATCTCGACGCCGCCCAAAATCAGTTTCAGTCCCTCGGCGAAACGATGGATATCGTAACCGATGCCGGATCTAATCATGCGAACAGCCTAACGAAGCATTGAAGCGTTAAAGCGGCGTCAAGTTTGACACGGCGAATCCGTCCTGTGGCGGACCGCCGCACTCCAAGGCGCGCTGCGCGGGCGAAAAATTCGTGATTCATTACAGTTTTAAATCGATCAGTCCGTTGGACGCGACGATACTGTACTTGTCTTTCATGTTCTCACGCGGGCGAAGATCGACAGTCCCGCCGGCACTTTCAACCAAAAGACACCCCGCCGCGATGTCCCACAAACTGATCCCCGTTTCAATGTATGCGTCGAATCGTCCACAGGCGACATAGGCCAGGTCGAGCGCTGCGCTGCCGAGCACGCGACATTTGCGCACGCTGTGAATCATCTGCTGAATCAGCCGGAAATTCGTGTTGATCGTCTCTCCGGTTTTGGCGAGGCCGATCGAGATAACGGCTTCGGCGAGCTCGGCGCGATCGCTCACATGGATCGGACTACGATTTAATTTCGAAGCTTCGCCTTTTTGTCCTGTCCACATCTCGTTGCGAATGGGATCGTAGATCACGCCGACGATTATCTCGTTGCGCAAGCGCAGCGCGATGGAAACGCAAAAATGCGGGATGCCGTAAAAGTAGTTTACGGTCCCATCCAGCGGATCGACAACCCATTGATGATCGCTGGACTGATCTCCCGCGCTTCCTTCTTCGCCGTAAAGCGCGTGGGCCGGAAATTCTTCCAGAAGCAATTTGCTGATCAGTTGCTGTGCCTCAATGTCGATCTCCAGTTTGATGTCGTGCGCAGCGAACGTCTGGACGCGCTGCCGCCGGTGAAAATTTTCGCGCAATAATTGGCCAGCAGCCAAAGCGGCGTTCTCCGCTGTGTTAAGGTAATGCTTCATCGAAAAAGATTACGTCGCACAAAGAACACAAAAGTGCACTCTGGAAATACCATCGCCGAATTCTCATTCCCAGCTGAAGTCGAGGAATCTGGCGGCAAAACCTCAACGCGACTCCAACGGGATCCTCGACTTCGCTGCGCTCCGTTCAGGATGACGCGCTCGCATCATTGTCGGGTATAAAAAAACGGGAGGAAAATAAATTTTCCTCCCGGGTTGAAGTTAGTGTTGTGACCCCGAAGAAACTCGGGGCCGTTAATTCAGCGTCAGGCTTAATGCCTTTTTTTCTTCGCTGTTTTTTTCTTTGCTGCTTTTTTCTTTGCCATCGACTAATTCCCCCCTTTCAATCCGCAACGCGCGGAGCATTGTGAAGAGTTGGGAATGACTTCACTTATGTGCGTTCAGTAATCATCACATTTTTTTTGTCAAACGTTTTTGTTGCGAATTCGAAAAAATTTTTATCAGCTCGTGCGCGAGAAATGTCTTTGGCGCGCGCGAAAATCTTTTCATTTCGCCGTCTCGAAACAGAATCAGTAATTCATTTTCGTCGCTTTCCATTGCGACGCGCGCATCGTTCGCGACGATGATGTCGCAATTTTTTTCGCGCAGCTTTTTTACGGCGTTTTCTTCGACGTGATCCGTTTCCGCGGCGAAGCCGACCAGGAGAAACCGGCGATGTTCGCACTGGCCTAACGACGCAAGAATGTCGCGCGTTCGGATTAATTCGAGCGATGTTCTATCGCTGAGTTTTTTGATTTTGACCGGCGAGACATCAACCGGCTTGTAATCGGCCACTGCGGCGCAGAGGACGCAAACGTCGGAGTCCACCGAGTGCCTGTGGACCGCCTCAAACATTTCATCACTGGTACAAACGGAAATGAATTCAGCGTTGCGCGGCGGCTCGAGGTTTACCGGACCGGAAATCAAAACCACGTCGTGTCCGGCATGGAGCGCTCCTTCGGCAATCGCGTAGCCCATTTTCCCGGAAGAACGATTGGAGATATAACGAACTGGATCGATCGGTTCGCGCGTCGGACCTGCCGTGATGAGAAATCTCACGCGATCAATTTGTCGTGCCGTGTAAGAAGAAATTCGGCGCGGAATGCGATCTGGTCCACTTTCCATAACCGGCCAAGTCCTTCGTACCCGCACGCGAGCATTCCTTCTTCCGGCCCGATGAATTCTACGCCGCGCTCTCTGAGTTTTTCCACGTTTTCCTGCGTCGCAGCATGCGCCCACATTTTCCCATTCATGGCCGGCGCGATCAGGATCGGTGCACGGGTGGCGAGCGCGATCGCCGCAAGCGGGTGACCAGCAAGACCGTGCGCAAGCTCGGCGATGATGTGCGCAGTTGCGGGCGCGATCAGCAGCAGGTTCGCGCGGTCCGCAAGCTCGATGTGGCCTGGTCGCCAATTTTCCTTTTCCTCGAAAAAGCTGGTCATCAGCGGATTTTTCGAGAGCGTTTGCAGCGTGAGCGGCGAAATGAATTCCGCCGCGTCATGTGTCATCACCGCGAAAACTTGGTGGCCTTGTTTGACCAGCAGACTCACCAACTCGGCAGATTTGTAAGCGGCGATCGATCCCGTCACACCGAGCACGACTGATTTCCTGCCAGCGGGAATGTCGACCACTTTTCGGGGACTGGTTTTCTCCAACTTGCGTCTGGTAATTTTTTCCATCGCAGCCATACCGATCATTTTGGCGTGAGGCGCCGGGTTAAATACCTTTCAGCAGACATAATCGTGCGAACCTTATCCAGATCTTCTTCGATCGAACCGCTGACGATAGTGTAACGGTAGTCGCGCCATAATTCCATTTCTCGCCTGGCGGTTGCCAGACGCGACTCGATCTGCTGCTCTGTTTCCGTTCCTCGTTTGATCAAGCGCCGGCGCAACTCTGTAACATCAGGAGGCATGATGAAGATGTCCGCCAACGCCTGCTGAATGACGACATCGCTGCAGCTCCGAATGGTGGCGGCGCCTTGTGTGTCGATGTCGATCAAAACATCCATTCCGTTTTTCAAATTCGTCAGAACCGGTTCGCGTACAGTGCCGTAAAGATCCTTGTGCACCTTCGCGTGCTCCAAAAAATCGCCGGCTTCGATGCGCGCGTGAAAATTCGCCGCCGAAACAAATCGGTAATCCTCGCCCTCAATCTCGCCGGCGCGCGGTGCTCGCGTCGTGCACGAAACTGAATAAAAGAAATTTGGATTTTTGCGCAACGCTTGGACGAGCGTGGTCTTTCCCGCACCCGATGGAGCGGAAATGACGAAGAGAATGCCCTGGCGGCTGAATTGGCTACTCAAGGTTTTGCACCTGCTCGCGAATCTTCTCCAATTCGGCCTTGCAGCCAATCACGCGTTGCGAGATCGCGGCATCATTCGCTTTGGCTCCAAGTGTGTTGAGCTCGCGAAAAATCTCCTGGGTAATGAATTCCAGTGTGCGTCCGACTGGCTCCTTGCTGCGCAGATGATGCGCAAACTGCGCAAGATGACTCTCGAGTCGGGTCAATTCCTCGGAGACATCGGCACGATCAGCAAAGAAAGTAATTTCCTTCAACACGCGGTCGTCTTCCGCAGCGATTGGCAGCCCCGCTTTTTGGATACGTTCGAGTAGCGCGGCGCGATATCGTTTCACTACGTCCGGATGGAGTGCGCGAAGTTCCTTGAGCTTTTTCCGAATCGCTTTGAGGCGATGAATTAAATCCTTGGCCAGGTGTTTGCCCTCGCGTTCCCTCATTTTGATTAGATCCGCGAGCCCCGCGCGCAGAGCGCGCTCGACGGCCGGCCATGCGTCTTCGGGATTTAACGCTTCTTCGGGAAACCGCATCACGCCCGGGGCTTGCAAAATTGTGGTGATGGTGATCTCGCCGGGTACGTTCAATTCATTTTGCAAGGCCCGCATTGCTTCGTGGTACGAGCGGGCGAGTTCCGTATTGAGCGCCAGGTTACGTGTCCCATTCTCACCGCTGTGAAGACTGATCGTCGCGTTCGTGCGGCCGCGCGATATGTTCTCATTGATCGTCTGGCGGATGCGCGGCTCGAGCTCGACCAGATCGCGCGGCAAATTTATTACCACATCGCTTTGTTTCCGGTTCACGGAATTCAACTCGACGCTGAATTTCGTTCCGGCGTGATCGGTCTCGCCACGACCGTATCCAGTCATGCTTCGCATATTTCGGTGCAAAGCTTATCGCAGAGAAACGGAAACGTTCAACGTTCAGAGTCAACTCCAAAGCGCGGCGTAGCGGCTTGATTGAAAAGCGATACGCAATCCGTTATGGACGCCCGGTGAATCACTGGCAAAAGGAAATCGTGGCGACGGTGATCTTCGCGATCACCTACGTGCTGATCAGCGGTCGGCAGCTGAAAATTCTGCCGTTGAACCGACCCGCTGCTGCTCTACTCGGAGCGGTATTGATGGTTTCGACTGGCGTGATGACGCCGGAGGGCGCGTATCGGGCGGTCAATTACGATACGCTGGTTCTATTGCTCGGGATGATGCTGATCTCGGCGTATCTTTACCTCGCGCGCTTTTTCGAATGGGCGGCCGACATCGTCCTGAAGTTCTCACGCACGCCGCAGCGGCTGCTGGTTTATCTGACCCTTACGTCGGGAATCCTATCCGCGCTGCTCGTCAACGATATGATTTGTTTGATGCTGACACCGCTGGTGGTTGCAGTCATCCGCCGCGGTAAACTTCCGTTGCTGCCCTTTCTCATTGCACTCGCAACCAGCGCGAATATCGGCAGCGTGGCGACACTGGTGGGAAATCCGCAAAACATGATTATCGGGCACTTTTCGCGTATCCCGTTTTCGGAATTCGCACGATCGCTCGCGCCCGTGGCGCTCGTTGGATTGGGGATCAATCTTGGGATTGTGAGTTTCGGTTTTCGCAACGCGCTGCGCCCGGCTGCGATCAGCCGGGAACCTTATCCAGTTCCGAAACTCGATCGCGGTCTGTTCGCGGTCGTCTGCATCGTCTTTGCGTCGATCTTGGCCTGTTTTTTTGCCGGATTAAATCTGGCATGGACCGCGCTTGGGGGCGCGGCGCTGGTGATGGTCCTCGCGCGCCGCGACACGCATGAAGTCCTCAAGCTTGTTGATTGGCATTTGCTTGTGTTCTTTGCGGCGTTGTTTGTCGTAGTCGAGGGACTGAGCGACACGGGGTTGCCCGATGCAATTTATCGCCATCTCCAGCCGATGTTCGGGGCGCACGCGGCAGCGCAGGCATGGAACTTAACTTGGTTCTCTCTGGCCGGGTCAAACATTTTTTCCAACGTGCCGTTTGTTCTTGTGGCGGGGAAATGGATTCCACATTTCGCCGACCCTTCGTTGATGTGGAAAGTGCTCGCCCTGGCGACGACTTTCGCCGGCAATCTTACAATCATCGGTTCGGTCGCGAACATGATCGTTGTGGAATCGGCGCGGGAACATCTCGAAATTGGCTTCTGGGATTATGCGCGGTTTGGCATTCCCATCACGATTCTGACTACCGTTGCCGGGACTTTCGTGCTGCTTGTGTTGCACTGAGAAATTGCCCTTGTTCCGTATGAGCGCGTCAATCGCGCGCCGGTGTGGTGAAGGTATCGCGATGTCCTCGATCGATCCAAACCACTGCTGTCCGGGAGCGATTCGCTTCGGCGCACGACGACGATATACAGAAAGCGTGACTCGATGATGGGTAAAGGGAAACACGGACTCATAAACTGGCCGTGGCTGAAAAGGCGACTGCTCTAAGCAGTCGATAACGGGCGGCAAGATCCACATTCCGCGCCATCGGCGGCGGGATTGCTCGAGCAGAATCCGGCCGCGCCTAACGATCAATGCGTGCACTTCAATGAGTTGCTTCGTTTCGGGTCTCGATTTCCTTACCGGGATTGCAGCCGGATTCTTTGCGCGGCAAAACGATTTCACCGGGCACACATCGCATTTCGGCTTCCGCGCTATGCAAATGCGCGCGCCAACATCGAGGAGTGCGGAGTTGAAAATCGCAGCGTCGGATTTTGGAAGAAGGCCCGTTGCATATTGCCAAAGCGTTCGGCGGCCCAGGTCGGAATCGATTGATTCGCGCAAATTGAAAAGCCGCGCCAAAACCCGCGCCGTGTTCGCTTCGACAATCGGGACAGATTGATTGAATGCGAAAGTGGCTAGGGCGTGCGCCGTGTATTTCCCGATCCCTGGGAGTTCGCGCATCTGCTCGATTGCACGCGGTAAGCGTCCGCGGCTTCGATCCACAATCGCCATTGCTGTGGCGTGGAGATTACGCGCGCGCGCGTAATAGCCGAGACCTTGCCATGCGCGGAGCACGTCATTTTCGCTGGCGTGCGCCAGTGAGGTGAAACTAGGAAACCTGCGTAGCCATGCTTCGTAATATGGAATGACAGTCGCGACTTGGGTTTGCTGGAGCATGAACTCGGAGACGAGAATTGCGTACGGGTCGCGCGTGTGACGCCAAGGGAGATCACGGCCATTACGGCGATACCAACTCATCAGTGCGCGCTGGAATTTGGCGATTGGAAAGGCCACAGATGGTGCACAGATTAACACGGGTTTTGATGCTCGACCGCTGAACTCATTCTTATCTGTGTTAATCTGTGGCCTCAATGACGTCATACACGCATGCGCTTACCCACGAGCAAGTGCGGAAGCTTCATGCTTTGCTCGAGCAGTCAGGGTTCGAATTCGCACCGAAGGAGTGGACGATTTTCTTTGCGCAGAAGAACAAGTTGAGCGTGGCGGTTTATGAGAAAGGACCAAAGGTGCTGGCGCAGGGCCGGGGCGTCGAAGAGTTTGTGCAGTTCGAACTTGAGCCGAAAATTCTCGGGGAAGCGAAACTGGGTTATGAAGAAATCCATTCACCGGAAATGTTCGAGCCGCATTTCGGCGTGGACGAGAGCGGGAAGGGCGATTTCTTGGGGCCTTTGGTAATATCTGGGGTTTACGTTGATCGCGGTATCGCGCGCAAGCTTCTCGACGTCGGCGTCGTGGACAGTAAGCGGATAAGCTCCGACGCGCGGATTCGCGCACTGGCGGATACCATTCGGAAAACTTCACAAGGTCTGGTCGAAACAGTTTTAATCGGCCCTGCTAAGTACAACGAGCTTTACGAGAAGTTTGCCAATTTGAACCGGCTTCTCGGATGGGGGCACGCACGGGTGATCGAGAATTTGCTGGCGCGAAAGCCGGGCTGCCCGCGGTCTTTATCGGACCAGTTCGCCGACGCACGCGTAATCAAGGAGTCCTTGATGAGGCATGGGCGCAACATTGTCCTTGAGCAACGGCCACGAGCGGAATCCGACATCGCGGTGGCGGCGGCATCGATCATCGCGCGTGAGGGATTCATCAATTGGCTCGAACGCAAAGGCAAAGAAATCGGTATGCGATTGGAACGCGGCGTATCTTCTGGGGTAAAAGAGACTGCAAAGAAGCTAGTCGAACTGAACGGGGCACAGGCACTGCGCGAGGTGGCGAAAGTCCATTTCCGCACCGCGCATGAGATTGCTCCGGAGCATTACGCCGCACCGCCAGCTCGCGAAGATTGGCGACGGCGCACCTCCTCAAACGTTAGCAACTAAAGCGTTGAAATACCGGCTTCAAAAAATTGCTTTTTTGTGCTTCATTTGGCCACCGGCAGAGTCACAAGGAACGATTACTTAAATAGATATGGCGAAATTAACCAAACGCGACATCGTTGTGTCGATCAGCAATCAGACCGGGATGGTTCAGCATCAAGTCTTCGATGTAGTGCAGAAAACTCTTGATAAGATCACTGACAGTCTGGCCAACAATATTCCAGTTGAGTTGAGAAATTTTGGCGTGTTTTTACCGCGACTTACCAAGCCGCGTATTGGCCGAAACCCTAACCAGCCTGGTAGCAGTTTCGTAATTCCGCCGCGCGCTACGGTGAAGTTCAAGGCGGGTAAAATCATGCGTCAACGCGTGGAAAAGCTGTCTCGGCAATTGAAGGAAGCGGAAGAGCGAAAGGTTAAAGCCGGAGTCGGCGTGCAGAGCGGCGAATAATTGGTTACTAGTTCGGCCGATTCTGCCCGAGCCCAGATTGGCAGCAAGTGTCTGCCTTGCCACTCACGAGAGCAAGCCTTGGATCGTTTTTTCCAAGCGCTCAAAATTAATGGGCTTTGTTAGATGTTCGGCAAAACCTGCCTCCCTGGCTTGGTTGATGTCTTGTTCGCTGCCAAAGCCGCTGAGGGCTATTCCGGGCATCGGTTTATTGAGAAGTACCTCCCTCATCAATTCGTAACCGCTGCGGTCAGGCAATCCGATATCGCTGATGAGCAAGTCGAAATCTTGTGTTCGGACTTTCTCCACGGCCTGCTCAGCGGAATGGGCGATGGTTATTTGATAGCCGCGGCGTTCCAGCATTCTTTTCATACCGAGACACGTATCGTGGTGATCGTCCACCAGCAGAACGCGCCGGTGACTGAAAACAGCGGGCTCGCGTTTCCGGTCTGTTGTTGGAGCCTCCTCGGCAGCATCGCGCTCGACGGGAATTTCAGTGGTGTTCAATTCTACGGTAAACGTGGCGCCCTGGTCCTTTCCAGGACTCTGGACCCGAATGTTTCCGCCGTGCGCGTCGATCAACGTCTTTGAAATCGTTAACCCGAGCCCAAGCCCCCCGAATCGTCGGGTGATGTCACTTTGTCCCTGCTCAAATGCGTTAAAGATTTTACCGATCGCTTCAGGCCCGATGCCGATCCCGGTGTCGACGACACGCACCTCAATCTTGTCCGGCGCGGGATTCAGCGTCTCGATCGTGATCCGTCCTCTTTCAGAAGTAAATTTCACGCTGTTCTTGATTAAATTCCAAAAGACCTGTTGCAGTCGCGCTGGGTCGCCTGCGACGTACGTATGAGACGCGCGCAGCGCAAAGCTCACTTCAAGATTCTTTGCCTCGATTTCCTTGCGGCATATCTCATAAGCGCGCTGGAGGATTTGGTGGATCGAAATCGGTTCGAAGCTTAGTTGAAGTTTGCCTTTTGAAATACGGGTGACATCGAGCAGATCGTCAATAAGGCGGGCTTCCAGTTCGACGTTGCGCCGGACGACCTCAAGCGCTTCCTTGACCGGCTCGGAGTCGGGTAGTTCGGCTTCGAGTTCTCCTACCATGGCAATCACGGGCGTAAGTGGACTGCGTAACTCGTGCGATAGTTGTGCCAGGAACTGGTCCTTGGCAGCGTTTGCGGCAATAAGTTCCTGGCGCAATGTGACGTCCCGCGTCTTGTCTTCCACGAGGTAAAGCACACCCTGCACGGTTTCTCGCGCGCCTTGCAACCGGAGCAGATTGATGTCCAGGAAATGCGTAACGCCCGATTTGTCCTTCAACGGGTGCTCAGTCAGTTGAAAGGGTGTTCCAAAGGAAAGCACCCGGTCAACCGCACCGGGTGGCGCGATCTTTACATCATCGCATGCGATCTCGGTAATGTCGCGGTCCTCTGGCACCTCTCCGAAGCGTTCTGCCATCCGGGCAAACGCATCATTGGCGTGGAGAAACCGACGGGAAACTGGATCGATCAGAGCAATCCCGCCGGGCATGTTCGCCAGCATCTTCTCGTTGAAAATGACCTCACGTTCCAGTCGTTGCTTGGATTCCAGTTGGCGTTGATAAAACCGGCTTCCAAGCCACGCGAATATCGTCGTCAGAGCCAACCAACCAGGCTGTCAGCACTGTCATTCGGCCCAGAAGATCGTGAACCGGTTTGTAAGCAAGAGTTCGTGGCTGCTCGACCACTGCCACCCAGCCGGTCGATTCAATTGGACTAAAAGAATAAAGATTGCCGTGGCGCTCGAAATGCCCCGTTTTGCTTTGTTTGATCTCCTTGACAAGTTCGCCATTTGCCGCGGCTGAACCTGTTGCAGGATTTGGTTTAAAATCGCTGGCAAACAGCGCCGCCCCGTTTTGATCGAGCACCTCGAAAAGGAGCCGATCGGAAAACTCAATCGTCGAGAGGCGTCGGCCAATCCGCTCCACAAGAACGGCAACTCCGACGTACCCCACGATGTTGCCATCTGGCGCTCGTACAGCCCCTACAATGTCAGTAATGGGTCGGTTGTCCGACAATCGCGGATGGACGGCCGAGACAAAAACTCCGGCTGGTACCGCCACCGCTTCTTCGCGCCAGTGCTGGGATCCAAAGTCTTTGCCCACCAACTCCGGGGCCGTTGGAATCGAGGCAATCAGAGTGCCGTCCGCTGCGCTGACAAACATTCCATCGATCTGCGGATGTGAGTAAAACGTTGAATTGACCCATTGCTGAGCCTCTTGCGGATCGGCAGCGGTCAAAACTCTGGCCGTCTCCGGCAGCGTTTGATAGTACTCAACGAGACTTGTGGTCTGGCTGAGATCATGCCCGACGAGGTGACTGACCAACTGGATCAGCGTTTGTCGGTCACGCAAGATTCGTGATTCCAGTGTGTCCCGCAGAATGGTGTAGGAAACGATCAGCGTCAGAACTGACGGGATCCATCCTGCGAGAAGAATAGGAATAACAATTTTGGAGCGCTCGAAACGGTCGCGGCTTCGCTTCGTCATCAAACCTCCCAACTACATGCCGTGTTTAGCGAGAATTGGTTCAGTCACCGTTAACCCGCTGACCGTCTGAGGCAAGAGGGAATTCGCCCGAGGTCCAGCGACATTTCAGACGCACGGCGCCGCTGATGGGAGAAATCCCAAACCGGCCGATATTGCAATTGCGAACCGATAAGAGACTGTTGTCCATCAAGACGATGTGAGTGCAGTTTCGACCGCCAACGTTAAGATTTTTGGATTGACGCAATCGTTGAAAATTGCATCATGTCGCCCTTACTGCTTCAACCATTTCCAGCAATAGCAATCTCCATGCAGGAAAGCGTCGGACATATTATCTGGTCGGTCTGTTATCTGACTGTGCTCCTCGGGCTTTCCGCCTATGGGGTTCATCGCTACTTCATCATTTATTTGTACCTGAAATACCGAAAGCGGCCGCCGGCGCCGGCGTTCTATTTCGAGAAGTTGCCAAAAGTGACGGTGCAGTTGCCGATTTTCAACGAGGTATACGTGGCCGAGCGGTTGCTCCGTTCCGTAAGCGAACTGGATTATCCGCAGGAGCTTTTGGAGATACAAGTATTGGACGATTCAACGGATGAAACACGCGAAATCACAGCCGCGTGTTCGGAGGAGCTGCGCCAGCGCGGTTTTAATGTACAGCGCATTCATCGGACTGATCGCACCGGCTTCAAGGCTGGCGCGCTTTCGGTCGGACTCGCCGCTGCGGAAGGCGAATTTGTTTGCATACTGGACGCCGATTTTGTTCCACAAAAGGACCTGCTCAAGCGGACCATCCATTTCTTCACCGACCCAAAGGTCGGAATGATCCAGACGCGCTGGGGACACTTAAATCGTGGCTATTCACTACTCACACGGATGCAGGCAATCTTTTTGGATGGACATCTTTTGCTTGAACAAACCGCGCGCAGCCGTAGCGGCCGGTTTTTCAATTTCAACGGAACGGCTGGGCTGTGGCGGCGTTCATGCATAGAGAAGAGTGGAGGCTGGCAGTACGATACGTTGTGCGAAGACCTCGATCTGAGTTATCGCGCTCAGCTTGCCGGCTGGAAATTCATTTATCTTTCCGACGTCGTAACACCGGCGGAGCTGCCGGTGGACATGAACGGCTTCAAGTCTCAGCAGCATCGTTGGACTAAGGGTTCCGTTCAGACATGCAAGAAATTGTTGCCGAGCGTCTGGCGCAGTCAGCTGCCCTTTCCGATCAAGCTCGAGGCGACCGGCCATTTAATGTCCAATTTCGCTTACCTGCTGTTGGCGATTCTCTGTGTTCTTTTATATCCCTCCACGGGCAGTCCTGCAGTTGGCTGGGTTCGCACGGTGCTTGTCGATATTCCGATTTTTCTGGCAGCGTCCGCTTCCGTCGGCCTGTTCTACATTTGTGCCCAACGAGAACTGCACCCCGAAACATGGATTAAAGAGATCCTCTTTCTGCCGTGCCTGCTCGCACTGGGAGTTGGTCTCTCGCTAAACAACGCGCAAGCAGTGGTGGAGGCGATTGTTAATCACAAATCGGATTTCACGCGGACCCCAAAATACGGAATCGAACGTAAATCGCAGCCGTGGCGGAGCTGTAAGTACCGGCCGCTGAAATCAGCGCTTCCGCTGGCTGAACTGGCCTTTGCCGTTTATTTCAGCTATTTCGTCGTTTACGCTATTATGCACAGACAGTTTTTCTCGGTCCCGTTTCTGCTGATGTTTCAGGGCGGTTTTCTTTACGTCTGTCTCTCTTCCTTCGTGAGTCGCTGGTCAAAATTCAATGTTGGAAGTTCACGCGCGAGCGCTGCAATTCCCGCGTGACAACAACAGAATTGTCGAGTACAA
Organism: uncultured Verrucomicrobiae bacterium; assembly: GCA_963776065.1. Classification (GTDB taxonomy): domain Bacteria; phylum Verrucomicrobiota; class Verrucomicrobiia; order Chthoniobacterales; family UBA10450; genus Udaeobacter. Next base: position 563,570 of record CAVZLJ010000005.1, read on the forward strand.
GGTTTGCCCATGTTTCGGATCATGGCAGTTATTGTTAGTCTGATCTCGATTACGTCGGCGTACGCGGTCGCGCCACTGAACACTTCGAGCCAGCTGATCATTAGCGTGCGGGATCAGAAGCTGATGCTTGTGCGAAACGATGGCAAAGTGGCGATTTATCCAGTATCCACATCGATGTTCGGTCTGGGCGATGCGTGGGGGCGAATGACTACCCCTCTGGGTAACCTTGCAGTTGAAAAGAAGATCGGTGACAATGCGCCGGTCGGCGCCGTGTTCCACAAACGGCGGTTAACGGGTGAAGTTTTGCAGCCCAACGCTCCGGGCCGCGACCCCATTACTACACGAATCATATGGCTGCGCGGACTGGAAGCGCAAAACGCGCATGCGTTTCAACGCGGCATTTATATTCACGGCACGCCGCAGGAGAAAAAGATCGGTCGCCCTGCAAGTTACGGCTGCATCCGGATGAAATCGAAGGACGTCGCCGAGCTTTATGACCAGGTGCCGCTGGGTGCTGTCGTCCAAATTATTCCTGATCGGCTGCCCAAAATGGAAAAGGCGAAGCTGCGTCAGGAAACAATTAACGCTCTCGTCGCGGCCAACGTGATGCCGCACCCGCGGCAGGAAACGAGTAATGGTGTCGTTGCTGCCAAGGTAACACGGCAGCCGCCAGCGCAGATCAGTGCAGCGACGCTCGCGACGCCACCTTCCAGCGCACTCACCGTAGAACAAATGCGAATGGCCGGAGCGCTTGCCGGTGAACGGCAGAAAGCGAAGCTCGCATCGAACAAACGCTTATAGCAACACGCTTTTGACCAGTAATGGCTAACACAAGATCAGCTGGCAAGCGTTCCCGCCAGACACAGAGACTGGCGCTCCGGAATCGAAGCGTTAAGGCGCACCTGAGAAGTCTGCAGAAGCGGGTCCGCTCCGCGGCACCGCCAAACGCCGATGAAATTCGCGCGGTCATTTCAGCCATCGACAAAGCGGCTAAGCGCGGGATGATTCATCGTAACACTGCCAATCGTCGCAAGGCGCGCCTCCGTAAGGCGCTCGCCGCGGCAACATGACGCGAACCGTCATCCAGAGCGGAACTGGAGCGAAGTCGAAGGGTCCCGCGAACTTACGTCGAGTATCGCTACGGGATTCCTCGACTCTGTTCGGAATGAGGATTGCATCTTCCCGTTGCATATCTGACTGACCGGATAGATTCTGTAGAATGATTCCCGCGCTTCTACTCGTTTTGGCGGCCGTCGTTTATCGGGTGACGACAGGATTGCTGATTCATTCTGGTGCAAGTTGGCTTTCCAACTTCGCGCCACTCGCGGCAATTGCGCTGTGTAGCGCGGCGTATTTCCCAAAGAAATACAAGTTCACGGTGCCGCTGGTGACGTTGTTCATTTCCGACGCGATCATCAATTTTCGTTATGGTGCGCCGCTACTAGACCCGCAGATTCTCGTCCGGTATGCAGCGCTCGCGCTTGTCGGATTGGTCGGAGTTCTTTTACAAAATCGAGTGTCGCTGAAGACGCTTTTGCCCGCATCGCTTGTCGGATCCACGCTGTTCTATCTGATCACGAATGTATTTTCGTGGCTGAGCGACCCCGGTTACGCGAAAAATTTCGCAGGACTGATTCAATCTTTAACCGTCGGGTTGCCTCAATATAGCGCGACACCAACCTGGATGTTCTTCCGCAATTCACTGATCAGTGATCTTGTTTTTACTTGTCTGTTTGTGGTCTGCATGAGCGTGGGGCGAAGCATGGGGACATCGCGCGGACGCGCGGCGCGGTTCCATCCTGTTGCTGCTGGATAATGGAATATGCAGCCGGTGGAGCAGCGCGACGAAGTCGAGATGCTCTCGCTGATGCTGTTGATCCGGCGCTTCGAGGAACGCGCCAGCCAGCAGTACCAAGCGCAGAAGATTGGCGGTTTCTGTCACCTTTACATTGGCCAGGAAGCGCTCGTCACCGGCGCAGTCGCTGCCGTGCGTCCTGATGATTACGTGATCACGGCTTACCGTGATCACGGGCATGCCCTTGCCCGTGGCACGAGCGCAAATGCATGCATGGCCGAGCTTTTCGGGAAAGAGACCGGCTGCTCGCGTGGACTCGGCGGATCGATGCATTTTTTCGATAAGCGACATCACATGTATGGAGGGCATGCCATCGTGGGCGCCCACGTGCCACTGGCGGTCGGTTTGGCCTTTGCCATCAAATACCGCGGCGAAGATCGGGTCACTCTCTGCTTCTTTGGGGATGGAGCTATCAATCAAGGCTCGTTCCATGAAGCTCTGAATCTCGCAGCGTTGTATCGGCTGCCGATCATTTTCATTTGTGAAAACAACCTTTTCGCCATGGGCACGTCGGTAAAGCGATCGACGTCGCTTAAGCAGATCGTCGATCGCGCTGAAGGCTACGACATTCCAGGGGAAATCGTTGATGGAATGAACTTTCGCGAAGTGCGCGACAAAGTCGCTGAGGTTACCGATTCGATCCGAAAAGAATCGCATCCGGCCTTTCTGGAGGTGCGCACGTATCGCTACCGGGGCCACTCCATGTCAGATCCAGCAAGCTACCGGACGAAGGAGGAATTGGAAAAATATCGGCTTGATGATCCAATCATACGTCTCCGCGCACAGCTCACGCGTGAGGGGAAATTGACCAACGAACAATTCGATCAACTTGACAAACGCGCCAAGGAAACAGTGCTGACCTCGGTGAAGTTTGCCGAAGAAAGCCCCGAACTGCCGGCCGAAAGACTTTACGATTACGTGTATTTCAACGGAGCCAAGCCGTGAGAGAAATCACATATCGCCAGGCGTTGAACGAAGCGTTAGCTGAAGAGCTGGCGCGCGATCCCAATGTTTTCCTGATGGGAGAAGAAGTCGCCGAATATCAGGGCGCGTACAAAGTGAGCGCAGGGATTGCTTGAGCGCTTTGGGCCCAAACGTGTCATCGATACCCCGATTAGCGAGAACGGATTCGCGGGGCTGGGCATCGGTGCGGCAATGGTCGGCCTGCGACCGATTATTGAGTTCATGACATTCAGTTTCTCGCTGGTGGCCTTCGACCAGGTGGTGAACAACGCTCCGAACATGTTCATGATGTCTGGTGGACAATTCAATGTCCCGATTACCTTTCGTGGTCCGAACGGCCCGGCCCATCAGCTTGCGGCAACGCATTCGCACGCCACGGAAAGTTTCTACGCCAGCGTGCCCGGCTTGAAAGTTTGCACGCCTGCAACGCCGCGGGATGCGAAAGGTTTATTGAAAACCGCGGTGCGCGACGACAACCCGGTGCTCGTGCTCGAAGCGGAGCTGCTTTACAGTTCGAAGGGAATGGTGGAGCCGCCCGATGAAGAACTGCTCATTCCACTTGGCAAAGCCGAGGTGAAACGCGAAGGCAGCGACGTCACAGTCGTCTGTTACGCGCAGACTGTTCCGCTGGCACTCAAAGTCGCGGCCCAACTCGAAGAGGAAGATATCTCCGCGGAGGTTGTCGATCTGCGCTCCATCAAACCTCTGGATGAACAGACGATCTTTAATTCCATCGCCAAGACGCATCGTGTTGTGATTGTTGAACAGGACCATCCGTTCTGCGGTGTTGGCGCGGAGATCTGCTATCGGATTCAAAAAAATATATTCGATGCACTCGACGCACCTGTTTGGCGCGTATCGCAGGAGGACGTGCCGATGCCGTACAATGAGCACCTGGAGCACGCCGTCCTGCCGAATGCCGAGAAACTCGTCGCCGCTGTGAAACAGGTCTGCTACGCGTGAGAGCACTCATTAATTGTCACTTGTCACCCGTGATTTTTGCTTATGCCTGAGATCCAGATGCCCAAGCTGAGCGACACGATGACCGAGGGCACTCTCGTCGCGTGGAAAAAGAAGAAGGGCGACCAGGTTTCTGCCGGCGAAGTGCTCGCGGAGATCGAGACAGACAAGGCAACCATGGAGTGGGAGTCACCCGAGGACGGCACGCTCACCGAAATTTATGTCGAGGACGGTGGCAAGGTGAATGTGGGCGACAGGATTGCTTTCATCGGCGGAGAAGGCGAGGAAGCGACAAAGCAACAGGCGCCGGCCCGGGAAAAAGAGAAAGAGCCTGCGACCGCAGATGAGAAAGAAAAGAAGCCGCAAGCTGAAAAGGAGAAGCCTGCTCCGGCGAAAGCTCCAGAAAAGGAAACGGCACCACCGCGACAACAAGGGGTAGCGGCGACTGTGTCAGCCGCTCAGGATGAAGCACAGCAGCAAAAAACTCAGCCGAAAGAACAAAACGCTGAGCAACCACGCGTGAAAGCGTCGCCTGTTGCACGTCGAATAGCAGTTGAACTCGGTGTTGATCTTTCCAACGTCAAAGGCACGGGTCCCGAGGGACGCGTGACCGAAACCGACGTTCGTGCGGCCGCGAAATCTGTAGCGGCGGTCTCTGTGCGCCGGGAGTCGTCTCGGTTGCCTTCACCCAAACCCGGCGAAAGCGCGCGAATTCAACTTTCCGGGATGCGCAAAATCATCGCGCAACGGCTGGTGGAGAGCCTCGGCCCGGTTCCACACTTTTATCTCACGATCGAGCTCAATGCGAGCCCGCTAATGGAAGCGCGTGAGGAATTGAAATCCGCCGGCGAAGATGCGGACGCTGCGAAGATCACGGTAAACGACTTTGTTTTGAAAGCGGCGGTGATGGCTGCGGTGAAAGTACCGCGCGTCAATGCCTCGTTCGACGGTGACGCAATTCTGCAGTATGCAGACGTCGATCTCGGCGTTGCGGTGGCGATTGAAGACGGATTGCTGACGCCGGTCATTCGGGCGGCGCAAGACAAATCGCTTCGCGACATCAGCGCCTTGGCCAAGGACCTGGCGCATCGCGCCCGCAACAAACGGATGAAACCGGAAGAATTTCAGGGCGGCACCTTCACGGTCTCAAATCTCGGCGGCATGGGCGTCGACAGTTTCTCTGCTGTCATTAATCCGCCTCAAGGCTTTATTCTAGCCGTTGGTAAAATCACAAAAATTCCGGTCGTCGACGACTGCGACCAAATTGTGGTCGGCCACCGGATGTCGATCACGATGAGCTGCGACCACCGCGTCGTCGATGGCGCGCTCGGCGCCGAGTACCTGAAGGAACTCCGGCATCTGCTGGAAAACCCGGCACTCTTAATGGTTTGAACTACTGAGCGGCGACTTCCCAAATCATGAAGTCGTCTAGTGTTTGACGCATTTTGTCGGCGACAAATTCGATTACGGTTGCGTCGTCAACGAAGCCGAGAACGGGCGTTGCGTCCGGAATGAGATCGAATGGATCGATCAGGTAATTGAGAGCAGCAACGATCCACAGAAGTGCGTTGTCGGGGACTTGATCGTATTCGTCGCGATGGTGCGCGCGGACTAACCGCAGCATGGTTTGCAGATAAGGCCAGTATTGTCCGAACGGTTCCCTCGGCACTGACGCTGCCTTTTTCGCTGCGTCGTTGAAAAGCGCCAGCAGAGTTTCAGAATCGTTGAGACATGCTTTGGCATCGATCAGCGCCCTGGCGAATGCTTCGCTGCGAAGCGCAGGTTTTCGGTAGGGCACATTTTGCTCGGAATTCCTCGCGGCGGGTCTTGCTTTCGTTTCTGAGCGCGACTTCGTTTTCTTTTTTTTCATCTTGCGAATCAAAACATTTCGCCGCGCGCGTGAGAAGCAGATTCGTAATATGCCGTTGCTACGGTTTTGTTGCCAAAATGAGCGGTGACGGCCCAGGCGCTTTCAGCTTGCGCACTCTTTTGAACCCAACGTTCTCCAGCCAATCTTTGATTTGATTGAAACTGAAGGTGTCGCCTTTTTCGGTATTGACCAGCATTTGAACGGAAAACATTAACGAGGGCAACGGTTTGGTGCGGTTGTCGTGCACCAGCCATTCCGCAATGGCGATGGTGCCGCCTGATCTTAGCGCGCGAAAAACTTTCTTGAGCAACTGCCGACTGCGTTCTTCGCCTTCGCTGTGCAAAATGTGGCCTAACGTGGCGACGTCGTAGCCGTTGCCAAAATTCGCCCTCAACAAATCGCCTTCGACGAAATCGAAACGATCGCGCACGCCGAATTTTTGCGTGATACGTTTTGTGGTTGGAATCATTCCCGCCCAATCGACGGCTGTCACGCGGAGTCGCGGCGACTTTTGAGCCAGCGCGATTCCCCAAATTCCGGAACCGGCCGCAAGATCGATCGCGCGCATTTCATTTCTCGCCTTTGCGATTTTCAAGTGATCGGCAAGTTTCTGCGCGCCTCCGTAACTCATCGGAATAATTGTCTCGACGAGTTGGCTGAAGAATTCCGTGCCCTCGGTTTCCTGGTTCACGGCGACTGCCGGTCGTCCGTTGCGCACAATGTCAGTTAGCCGCAACCAGCGCGAAATCATTACCGGCAAAATCGATCCGAAAAATCCGGCGAGCGTGCCCGGCTGTTCGCTGACGAGAAATGCCCGGCTCTCTGGCGTCAGCGAATATCTCGATTGTCGATCTTTCTTCAACAATTCCAGGCCGACCAGAGCGTCCATGATCGAGCGCAAACCCCGCGCCGATCCGCCGGTTTGTTTCTTGACCTGCTCGACCGTTCTTGTTCCGTCCTGCAGTGTATCGAAAACTTTGTTGTTCACAGCCGCGCAGATGATCAGTGGCGGCGCGTAAGCGAAGCCAAACTGCTGGAGGCGTTCGGGGGTTACCTGTTTCGCCCTGCGTTTTTTCATAATGATTTCTAAATCGACAGATAATTCGAAACGGCCTTTCGTCCAGCGGATCTAGCCGAAGTCGTCGGCCTCCCTTAGAATCGAGCTAGATGAGCGCAGGATGGAAGACGCGAGAGCAAATGGAGACAGGGGAGCGCACAATGCTCGCGCCGTTCGCGCAAAAGTCCGGTGAATCGCGCGCGCGCAAGTGCTCCGAACCGAGCCACGCCTATCGCACGGAGTTCCAACGGGATCGGGCCCGCATTATTCATTCCCGCGCATTCCGTCGCATGGAATACAAGACTCAGGTTTTCCTCAACGGGACGGGCGATCATTTGCGCACCCGCCTGACGCATTCCATCGAGGTGGCGTCGATCAGCCGCACGATCGCGCGCGCCTTGCGACTGAACGAGGACCTCGCGGAAGCGATCGCACTCGCGCATGATTTGGGCCATGCGCCGTTTGGGCATTCCGGCGAAGAGATGCTGGCGCAATGTATGCGCGACCACGGGGGGTTCGATCACAATCGGCAGAGTGTGCGCGTTGTGGAGTTGCTGGAAACGCCGTATCCAGAGTTTCCGGGCTTAAACCTGACGTTCGAAGTGCGCGAAGGTCTTCGGAAGCACGAGCGTCCCTACAAATTTCCAATCCCGGGACGAGAAGAATATGATTGTGCATCGTTGGAAGCGCAGGTTGCGGATCTTGCCGACGAGATCACGTATTACAGTCATGACCTAGATGACGCCGTTGATTTTGAGATCTTGAGCCCCGCGCAATTGGAAGAGAATGAGGTCTGGCGCAACAGTCATCGCGCAGTGCTTTCGCGCTACAAAGGCGCGCAGGAACCTGAGATGCGAAAGCTGATTATTCGCGACATCATTGATCGCGAAGTGCACGACCTGGTTGCGACCAGCGCCGCATCAATTGCGCGATCCGGCGTGCAAACCGCTGATGACGTGCGCCGGCAAAAAGCACCACTGATCCAGTACAGCAATGAATTGGCGGAAGCGAATCGAGCGCTCCGGAAATTTTTGTATCAGAACGTCTATTATCATCCGCGCGTGTCGGAAGTGAACCGTCGGGCGTGCGAGATGCTGCGACGGGTCTTTGAGGCGTACCTTGCCGTACCGGATCGACTTGGGGAGAGCGCAATGCGGCGCATCGAAAAGGAGGGATTACATCGTACGGTATGCGATTACGTCGCCGGCATGACGGACCGATATTTAATGGAGGAATATGCGCGGGTTGTTGGTAAGGGCGGTTCACCCGAACCGCCCTCGCGAATATGATTGTGTAATGAAGCAGGCGATTGAGGCCAATCGGCCCCTACCTACGCTGGGGCGTTGCCGATCTCGTCGCGCAAGTATTTGATGAGAAACCGCAGGCGCTGATTGACAGAGTGTTCTTCGAGCAGGCGTTGCCGGCGCAACGGATCGCTCACGAATGTCGAAGCCATCAGGTCAGCCAGCATTTCCAAATCGCGTAATTCGGAAAGATACCGATCCAGCTTCGCAGGCAGTTGACGTCGATCATGCTTTAGGCTGCCGTACAACTCGATCACTTTTGTGCCAAGCGCTTCGGTTTCGACCGTAGTTGGCTCGCGCAATTCGACGGCGTCAATGCTCGCAATCGGAAACGGCTTTCCCTGTTTAAAACTGGTGAAGCGCACGCGTCGCAAACCTTGCAGAATTAAATTTGAGGTGCCATCACCGCGTCCGACACAGGCACGGATCAATCCGGCCGTGGCAAAATGGAAAAAATCCTCCGGCGCATGCCAATCCGGGCAACTCGGCTTGATCAGGGCCACGCAAAACATGCGATGCTGTTGAAGCGCGTGCTCCAGCATGTTGCGATAGCGCGGCTCGAAGATGTAAAGGGGCAGCAACGCGTGTGGAAAAAGGACAGTGCCCGGCAGCGGCATGACGGGGAGTTGCTTTGGCAAGGTAACGGATCGCGACATAATTGTACGGCTTCCCATACGATATACGTGTCGCCGGAAGGAAAAAAGCGGTCCCCGAGAAGACAACGGCGAATTCCGAATGACAAAATCCGAATTGATGACGAATGGCAAAACTCGAAGCACGGCGCTTTGTCAATCGGGGTACTGTATTCTTTGTCAGTTGTCATTGACGCTTCGCCGTTGATCCAATCCCCAGTGCTCGAAGTTGTTCCACCGACGGTTGCCCTTCGGTGACAGTGGTACAGAGCGATGCGTAAGTCAGGACCGAGCCTGCACGCGCCAGCAGGACGCGTGAAATTGCGCCGAGTTTACCGATGCCCATTACGGAAAGGGGAATGTCAAGACGGCTGTTTGTTATGAAATCGAGCAAGCGTTCGAGTTCCTTCGGAGTGTCAGTGCGCGTCGCGACCTTGAAAACATCAGCGCAATGCACTCTCGCCTGGCGCGCTTTCACCGCGAGCAACCGCGCGCTGGGTGTAGATTTCAAATCGTGGAACGAGATGATTCGCGGGATTTTTTTGGTTTCTGCGATTGCGAGCAAGCGCCGTAGTTCAGAGGCTGAGCGTAATTCAACATCGAGATAGTCGGCGTGATTTAAAAATCGCGTGAACAGATCGCGCCGTTGTTGCAGTGAGAGCTTTCTGGCGCCTCCTTCCTGGGGGTGTCGCACTGTGATGATGAGGGGCGCGCGTAGCTTTGCCAACGTCTTTTGCAATTGATCCGCCACGCCTGCCAGGCGATCCAGGCGGAGCTCAAACAGATCCGGCGGTCGGCGCATCTGCAGCGCGCGATCAAGGTCAGCGCGCGACGCTATCACGCCGACGACACGGGGACGCCGTCTGGTCGAGCGATACGCCGTCATTTTGTAGTGACGTGCGGAGCAAGCGTTCTTTCCACGTATTTGGCGAGAATGTCGAACTCGACGTTGACGAAATCGCCGGCTTTTGCGCGATCAAGATTCGTATGATGTCTGGTGTAAGGGATAATGCAGGCAACGAAGCTCTTCCGAAGAACTTCAGCAACGGTAAGGCTGATTCCGTTGACTGCGATCGAACCTTTCGAAGCGACATAATGCGCCAATTCGCCTGGCAATTCGATTTCCAATCGGAAATCTGCGGCTTTCCTGTCGAAGCCGATAATGGGTGAAACGTAATCGATGTGCCCTTGAACGAAATGACCGCCGAGGCGGCCGTCAGCGCGCAACGCGCGCTCCAGATTTACGGGGCTGTTCTGCCGCAAATCGTTGAGGTTTGTGCGAGCGATTGTTTCCTCGAGCAGGTCGAAGGTTAAGCAATCGCTGCGGGACGAAGTTAGCGTCAAACAGCAGCCATTCACGGCGATGCTTTCCCCGGGGCTGACGTGTTTCGCGGTTCCCGGTGCGGCGATTTGCAGCTCCGTTCCGCCATCATGCGCGCACACGGCCACAACTGCGCCAACTTCTTCGATTAATCCCGTGAACATAATCTTGCGGCAGGATCTGCTAAACAATTACACGGTTACCTCGGATTTACGATTCGACGATTTAGCGGCGCGAAGCTAATTAGCTTTGCACGTATGTCGCCAGACGCGTCCCAAACAACCGCTGCGGGAATGGTTGGAGTGACCAGTTCATTCACTACTCCTAACCTAACGAACTTACATGCCACCACGGTTTAAAAAAATCCCATTGACGATTTTTCAGCGCTTCTTCCGTACGGAGACAGTTGGCGGACTGGTATTGTTAGCCTTCGGGCTTGCCGCGCTCACCTTTGCAAATTCTCCGTGGGCCGCAGCTTACGAACATCTTTGGGAGACACCTCTTACACTCGGCGTCGTTCAGCATGAGTTGTCGCTCAGCCTGCACGAATGGATTAATGACGGTCTGATGGCCGTTTTTTTTCTCCTGGTCGGGCTGGAGATCAAACGAGAATTGATGGCGGGCGAATTGTCCTCTGCCCGGCAGGCCATGCTTCCAATCGCCTGCGCAATTGGCGGAATGGTCGTGCCCGCTGCGATCTATTTGATTTTCAATTTCGGCGGATCGGGTTCGCACGGCTGGGGTATTCCAATGGCAACCGACATCGCCTTTGCCCTCGGCGCGCTCAATCTAGTTGCTCCGCGGGCGCCCATTGGCGCCAAGGTGCTGCTGACTGCACTGGCGATCGTTGATGACATAGGTGCGGTGCTCGTGATTGCGTTTTTTTATTCAGAAGTCATCGTGTGGAGCGCCCTCGGGGGCGCAGCCTTAACACTCCTCGTGTTAATTGGATTTAATCGAATCGGAGTTCGCCGCCTCTGGCCGTACTTACTTGGCGGAGTAGTGCTGTGGTATTTCGTGCATGAGTCTGGCGTCCACGCTACAATTGCAGGCGTTGCCCTGGCCTTCACGATTCCTACGCACACTCGCATCAACGCCGCGGAATTTTCCCGTGAGGCGCGCTCACTGCTGGATCGATTCGATCGGAAGGAAACGGGGGATCTTCAGGTTTTAACCAGCAGCGGACAACAGGAAAGCTTGTTTGCGCTTGAGCGAGCGAGCGAAGGCGTCGCCGCCCCGATTCTGAGGCTTGAGCACGCTTTGCATAATTTCTCGGCGTTCGTGGTGATGCCGTTGTTCGCGTTCGCGAATGCGGGAGTACGAATTGAACTATCGATGCAGCATGCGGAGATTGGGCTGGGAATATTGGCCGGGCTAATCATTGGTAAGCCGGTTGGTATTGTCTCGGGTGCATTGGTCGCCGTGAAGACTGGGATTGCAAGACTGCCTCACGCGGTGAATTGGAGATCGTTGCTGGGTTATGCGTTCCTGGCCGGAATCGGTTTCACCATGTCACTATTTGTCGCCATGCTGGCGTTTGCGGATACCGCTTTGGTGGACGCGGCGAAGCGAGGTATTATCGTCGGTTCTCTTTTTGCCGGAGTTGCCGGCGCGGTGATACTGAAGATTGGGTCGCGTAATGCTAACTAGGTCGCGAAAATCACATGCGGCTCACTCGATAGACGCGTCACAGGCAGTGGAAACGCAAAGGGCACGCGTTACAGTTCTCTGCGGTATCCTTTTCCTCTCCGGCACCGGCGCGCTCATTTTTGAAACGCTATGGTTGCGGTTGAGCGGCTTGGCATTCGGCAATTCGATCTGGGCTGCGGCACTGATTCTCTCCAGTTTCATGGCGGGTCTGGCCTTGGGAAACGGCCTCGCTGCGTCATCGAGAATTCGGCGATGGCGACCGCTTCACCTTTATGCCTTGCTGGAGGTGCTGGTTGCTCTCTTTGGTTGCACCATCGTTTTTGGTCTTCCGGTGCTGGGCGAATTGTTGCGACCCGTGTGGCAAGTTCTGTGGAATTATCAGCCCGCGCTTCTTGGACTGCGATTCGCAGTGTCTTTCCTAATTCTACTTGTGCCGACAACGGCGATGGGTCTGACGCTGCCGGTGTTGATCGAAGACCCGATGTTGCGGCAAACCAATTTTGGGCGCGTGATTGGTTTTCTGTACGGCTCGAACACTTTGGGCGCGGTGGCTGGTGCTGTGCTCGGTGAAGGTTATCTCATCGCGGCGTTTGGCCTTCGAGGCACGACTTTGGCCGCCGGTTTGGCGAGTTGCATCGCCGCAGCGGTAGCCCTGTTCGTGGCGAAATTCGAAGCCAGTACCAGCGCGCTTACCTGGCAGCGAACTTTTCCTCTTCGCCTGGATGTTAGATATCGGCTGCCGTGGCGGCTTCTTTCCGTCAGCTTTGGGACGGGCTGCATTTTGCTCGCCTTGGAGGTGATTTGGTTTCGGTTCCTGCGGCTATACGTCGCGTCATCTTCGACGGCCTTCGCCGTGATGCTCGCAGTTGTGCTGGGGGGGATCGGACTGGGGAGCCTTCTCGCCAGCCCGTTACACCGGCACTCGGCGCGCCTGGATCAGTTTCTCCCAATTCTGCTATTGCTTGCCGCCGTTCTGGTGTTGCTGTCGTACTGGTTTTTTCCGAGCGCGCTCGTTCCAGCATCCGTTGCGGTATTTGACCTCAGTTGGTGGCGGATCATGTTGCTCTCCACCACTTTAATGTTCCCGGACGCCCTGGTCTCGGGAATTCTGTTTCCATTCATCGCCGCAAGCGTGCAAGCCACTGTGGAAGACCGGATGAACAGCACCGGGATCACCACCCTGTTTAATACGATGGGCGCAGCGTTCGGTCCGCTTCTGGCAAGTTTCGTCCTTCTGCCAGGCATCGGGTATCAACGGAGTCTCATCGCGTGCGCTGCAGGCTATGCGTTGATGAGCATTGTGGCCGCCTTTGCAGTGCATCGACCGGGCGCCTCTTTGAAAACGTGGGTATTGCCGCGCGCTCCAAAGCACGATGTTGCCTCCAAGGTTCTGCTTGGTCTCTGGATTGTTCTGATTTTGCTCCTGGCAATTTTTCCGTATCGACGCGCTGAGACGCACTTCGCGCACGCGAGTCGTCCTTACGAAACGGAAGGCCAAGGACAGTCGTTGGCGCGCGTCGTGAAGCGGATCGAGGGCACTTCGGATACGTGGCAATTACTGCGACGCGATCTTATGGGCCAGCCGTACTACTACCGGCTCTTGTGCAATGCGTTTTCAATGTCGGCAACAAATCCGCCCGGCCAGCGTTACATGAGATTGTTTGCTTATCTTCCCCTGGCATTTCGTCCCGAATCAGAAGACGTGCTGCTCATTTGCTATGGCTGCGGGGTGACGGCGGATGCGCTTCTTCACGGGCCAAACGTCAGGCGAATGGACGTGGTAGACATTTCAAAAGAAGTGTTTCGCCTCTCCGATTTCTATTCCGGAATCAATCACACCAATCCACTGCACGATCCAAGAGCAACTACCTTCATCCAGGATGGCCGCTTCTTTCTCCAAACGAGTCCGCGCCGGTATGACATCATTTCCGGCGAACCGCCTCCGCCGAAAAATGCGGGTTCGGTCAATCTCTACACTCGCGAATTTTTTTCGCTGATGAAGAGCCGCCTCAAGGAAGGCGGAATAGCGACCTTTTGGCTACCGCTTGACCAACTAAAGCTGAATGAAGCAAAAGCAATTCTTCGCGCGTTTCACGATGTGTTTTCAAACGCATCGGTGTGGGCAAGTGCCGATGAGAACTGGATCATGATGGGCATCAATGGCCCCGGGCGTAAAGTGAAAGAAGAGGAAATTCGGCGATTGTGGAACGACCCCGCGACCGGCGCGGATCTGAAACGCATTGGAGTCGAGGTCCCGCAACAGTTGGGCGCGCTGTTTTTGATGGACGGCGACGAGATTGATCGCATTACGCGGGACGTCGCACCACTGACAGATAATTATCCTAAGCGATTGAGCGATGCGCCCTGGGATGTAAAGGCGAATTTGGAGTTCGCTGCCACTTACATGGAGCCAGCATCTGTCACGGAACGCTTTCTGCGGTCGCTGCTGATTCGTCATATCTGGCCGGAGGCGCTATCCGGCAGTCGCGGGACAATGAAGTCGCTTTTCGCCGTTCGCGAGACGCGGTTCCTTTCGGAAACGGTTGGAAGCAACAAACTGGCGGAGCTTGACCTTTTTTTGCGCGGGACGCGGCTGCGCTTGCCGGTCCTGGAAGCGCTGGGCAGCGACGAACTACGGCTAGCCATCGCGCAGCGGGTTGCGCGCGAGACTGAATCGCCGCCACTTGAGATTGTGCCGGACCTCATAGCCGGCGCCCTGGCGCGACGCGATTTGAACGAAGCGATTCGACTGCTGGAAGGTCAGAAAGATGGCGGCGCGTTCGGCGTTCGGGAAGCCTTTCTGCTCACGTATCTCTATTGCTTGAATGCCAACGTTGATAAGGCCGAAGCGCTTGCAGCTGCAAATTCCGCATTGATCAACAAAGATTCGTCGGCCGATTGGCTGTGGAAAAAATTGGAAACCGATTTCGGATTCCATCCGCCGTTCTAGAAACCGGTAAATGGCAATGACATCAATTATCGATCGCCCGAGCCGATGTGATTATCGCGCCGGCGAACCGAGAACCAGCGTTTAATGCGCCGGCATGCGCTGTTTATCGGAGTTTTCATCCTTATCGCGACGGCGCGGTTTGTGATCCTGTTTACCTCGCAAACTCACGTGCACAGCGATGAGGCGATCATCGGTCTCATGGGCAAACACATTCTGGAAGGCCGCCATTTCCCGTTTTACATGTATGGTCAGCCGTACAATGCCGGTGCGGCGTGGGAAGCCTATCTGGCCTCCGGTGCATTCGCGTTGTTCGGAGTCGGCGTCGTTCCGTTAAAGGGCTGCGTTGTCGTATTGTCGCTGCTCTGTTTGGTTTTGTTTTACCTAATGGCTTGCGCTCTCTATGATCAGCGCACAGCCGTTTTCGCAACGATTGTTTTTGCCCTCACTCCATCGCTCCTCAAATGGCATTTCCAAGTCAGAGGTTATTCTTGGTACTTTCTGTCGATTCCCGTCCTAACGATGCTCTTTGCATCAATCGAATCAACGCCGGTCCCGAAGCGAACGACATTACTTTTCTTTGGTCTTGCGTCCGGCCTGAGCATCTGGTGCTTGGAGTTGGCGGTCCCGCTGGTAGCCGCATTTTGCCTGCTGCTGATCTTGCGCCGCAGGGTTTCGCTTAATACTGCACCAGTCGGTCTGGCTGGGTTTCTGCTGGGCTATGCGCCGGCGATCGTGTTTAACCTTACTCACGCTTTCAATAACTGGCGATATGTGATGATTGAAAGACCGGGAGGGGGATTTTCGGCGGTCTTTCACCTTTCCAATTTCCGGCGAATTTTTCTGGATGAAATGCCAAAATTCTTCGGCCCGGACACGGTGCTTTGGTATTATCCCGAGAAACCGGCATCCGGCTACGTTTTCTACGTAATCGCTTTATTAGCCGTCGGCGCTGGGATGTGGCCTTTCGTAAAATCGCCTCGAAAAATTCTGCGCGCGGTGCGCGGTGATTTAGCTGATGCCCGACAAAAAACGGATTTTGATATGGTGGTGCTTCTGGCTGCTTCTTTCGTCCCGTATCTGACTCAGCCTGTCGGTGTGCCCGGCTATTTCCTTGGCGGGTGTTTCTTTCTGTCGATGCTGACGGGGCGAATGTTGAACCGTTGGTCTTCTTCCTCGATGGCATTGCCCCGCCTCGGCGCAGCCGCTGCGCTTGCCGCAATCGTGCTAACAGGTTTTTTTGTTCTCATTCAGATTGGCCAGACAAACGAGATCGAAACACTCTCCCTGTGCGAGGACAAGAAGACCTACTGCATGACACGAATCGCCGCAGCGAATATCGATGCGGTTGAGCGCGATTTGAAACAACGCAACGTGACCTCAGTCTGGACCACGATCTCTTTTATTTATCCATTGCTGTTCGAGAGCGGCGAGACAATGGCCGTGTCTAATGAGATTTTCGAAATGCCCTATCCCGTTTATCCAAAAAACATACCCTGGCGCGAGCCCAAACGAAACCGGGAGGCGGCATTTGTCATTGAGACTAACGCTCCTATCCGATCTCTCGTCGAAATGCGTTGCGCGCAGGTCTTCGGCTCACCGCCATTGGTGCGGGAATACGGCAAACTCACTGTAATCACGAATCGCTGAACTCTGATCTGTCGATTCGGAGCTGAACGGGCGCCTAAAAACTTTCAAAAAGAAGCTGAAAAAACTTGTCAAACCCTCGCTTCTCGATCGCCAGTTTCACGCGTGGCGAATTCAAATGGAATTCAATCTGAGTTGGGCAGCAGCCTCGAGCCGTCACGATTTCTTTCATTTTGCGTCATGCCGTTGCCACCAAAAAATGTTGTCTCCCCAGTCCAGCGCTCTCTCCGTATCGCACGGGTGTGTATTCCGTTGAGCGTATTCGGATTTGAGACAGATGCGGCAGCCAGGGATTTGTCAGAAAAATCCGCCCGGCCTGAGCAAGATCGCTCTTGGTCGCTCTCGCCGACTGCTTCGTCGAATCGTTTGCGAATAGTGTTCTGCTCCTGCATTACGCGGCGAAGATTCTCCACGGACGAAAGCTTTTGTCTCGTTCCGGATGGATACTCCGGCTTTGGGGAACGTTTCGCGGAAAAATGAGCCGCTGATTATTCTTCGCATCGCGGAGTGCTTCCACCAGGTCAGCCACTGATACCGCGCAATTCATGGTTCCAACCCGCAAAAAAAAGTGAAAAAAAAGCTTGTCAGACCCTCACTTCTTTCGCTAGAGGGAACTGCGAGCGACAAATGCCCGCATTTCGTCGTTCAAAAAAAATCCAAAAAAGTGAAAAAAAAGCTTGTCAGGGCCTTAGAAATCTAATAAGCCTGCCGAAACCTAACCAAACCAATGGAGAAACCAATGACTAAAAACGCACTAAAAACGTCTAGATTCCTTCGTCTTGCTTTGATGGCAGGCGTCGGATTTCCATTCATTCTTGCGTCGAACCTATTCGCGCAGTTGCCAGCTCCCGCTGTGCCTGCGGAGCCTGCCGCCCCGGCACCGTCTTCGGCTGAAGTCGAACGCGTCGTCGTGACCGGCTCAAACATTCCTACGGCGGAAGAGACCGGCCCGAACCCGGTGGACACGTACCGGCCGCAAGACATCGAGAAACTGGGCATCCGCAGCGCCACCGACCTGCAGGAATTTATTCCGCAACAAGCGGGCGGCACGGTTAACCTGAACATCGGCAATGGTGGTGACGGTACCGTTCAATTTAACCTGCGCGGTCTGTTGCCCAAGGAGACCCTGGTTTTGATTGATGGCAAACGCGTCGCGTTCGGTTCGTTAGGCACGGCCGGAAGTAGCGCGGGCCCGGACATCAACCTGATACCGTTTTCGATGATTGATCACGTGGACATCTTGAAGGATGGCGCCTCGGCCGTGTACGGTTCCGACGCGATCTCCGGCGTGGTCAACTTCTTCCTGCTCCATAAGTTCCGCGGTGTGGAAATCGGCGCTACTTACGGGAACACAAACATGGGAGCTTCCAACGACATGGGCGAGTGGGAAACATGGATCAAGGCTGGCACCGGCGATGACAAGACCGACATCGTTGTGGTCGCTGATTTCTGGGAGCGTACCGGAGGAGTTTTTAGCGCTGATAGGGATATTTCTTCTAACGGCTTCTTTGTTCCGTTTGGTGGATTCGATGCGCGCAGCGGCAACGAGCCCGGACGTGTTCAAAGCGGTCGTTTGCTTCCCAGCATGTTCTTCGGTCCGGGTGGTACCCCAATATTTGGAGTGAACACACCGTTGCCGCATTCAGCTCCGAACCGCGCCACATCGCCGTTTTATAAGAGTCCGTTTGCGGTCAACCCCAATGCCTATCCCGGTGCGCCTGGTATCCATAACCCAGTTACACAGTTAGACCAGACTGGCACTCAGTATAAGGGCGGTGGCAACTACTTCTTCTTTAACTTCGCCGCTTTTACGCCGGCTCTGCCTCCGGGAGATCGCCAAGTGTACTACGGCTCGTTCACCCGCGATATTTGCGACAAATACCTGTCGGTATTTAGCGATTTTAAATATGCGCGTTCATACTTCGATTCGTCCCTCGCAGCGGCGCCGTTTACACCTGATCCGTTCCACAACGGGCTCACGGGGACCTTCTTCAGCCCCAGCGGTATCAGTGTGCCACTTACCAATCCGTTCAATCCGTTCACCGTTGCAGACGCCACGATCCCAAACTTCTTTCCTGATGGATCTGGTCTCCCGGTTACGACCGGTGTTCGCTTCCGCTCCATCCAAGACACCGGCCCACGTTATGAAAAATTCACTTACTGGGATCAGCTCTTCGACTTCGGACTACGTGGCGAAATGGGAGAGTTCGGCGATTACTTTAAGACGTGGAGCTGGGAATTGGGTTTCCGGTATTCGCGAAACGAGGGGCAGGACCTTTCGCTGGGCGAGGTCAGCCAGCCGGGTTTGCGCCAGGCACTCTTGGATACAAATCCTGCAACGGCGTTTGATCCGTTCGGCAATCTCAATATCCAAAATACAGCCGCGGCCAGAGCCCAGGTCTATGTGACGCTGCATAACTCCGGTGAGTATGAATTGCCCATATATTATGGGACCTTTAACGGTGACTTGTTCAATCTCCCTGCCGGCCCAGTTTCGTTTGCAATCGGCGGTGAATTCGACGCCCCGACATTCACCCGTAATCGGGATGCGCTGAATGAAACTTTTAACTCCATTGGTTCGACAGATGGCCAAAGCTTCAGGGTCAACCGGGATATCTGGGGGATCTACGAGGAAGTCCGGGTGCCATTTACCAGCCCGACTTGGAACTTCCCCGCGTTCTACAGCTTCGAGGTAGACTTCGCGGAGCGCGAGGAGTGGTACAGCAACAACACCTCTTCGGTGCTACCGTCCGGACTGTTCGCGGCGGTACCCGCGACGCACACCACGTATAACGCACAAAAGCCTAAGATATCTATCCGGTGGCAACCGATGGATCCTAAGTACATTGGCGCGTTGACGCTGCGTGGCAGCTATTCGGAGGCGTTCCATGCCCCGACATTGTCTGAGCTGACGCCTGCTTCCTCGCAAAGCTTCCCGATTGTGGCTGATC
The DNA here is from genome assembly GCA_963776065.1 of uncultured Verrucomicrobiae bacterium. Taxonomy (GTDB): domain Bacteria; phylum Verrucomicrobiota; class Verrucomicrobiia; order Chthoniobacterales; family UBA10450; genus Udaeobacter. Next base: position 582,727 of record CAVZLJ010000005.1, read on the forward strand.
CGTTTTCTAATCAGACCGAGCCACAGATCGAGGAGCGGATCCTGGGTAACCCCAATCTGCATCCAGAGACAGCGTACGAGTGGACTTACGGAGCTGTTTACAGCCCGAAATGGGTCAAGGGCCTGACGCTGAGCGCCGATTGGTGGCACATCGACATGCGTGACATTGTAACGACTCTCGGCGCGCAAACCATCATCCTGTCAAATCCCCCGCCAACAAACGGCGCGTCATCCGTTATAACCCCCAGTGGGTCGGTATTCCGTTCTGCTGGTAACGATCCGTTAAATACACCCGGGCCAGTCGATTTGGTGATCGATCCTAACCTGAACCTTTCCGGTGCGGTCTTCGAAGGGCTCGATTACGAAGCGATTTACATTCTCGATTCGACTATCTTCGGCGGTTCAGATTGGGGAAGATTGACTACCACGATCAACGGCACATGGCTGTCACGAGCTCGGTTTCAAGCTGCACCGGGTGTAAAACCGGTCGGCATCGCTGGCGAATTCCTGCCGCCAGGATTTGCCCTGACTAGTTCGCTGCCATGGAATCGGGCTAACTTGAGTATCTTCTATGACGGCCCGGCCGATACGTGGGCTGGTGGTTTGGATACGGGTGCGATAGTGCACTGGACGGGTCAGTATGAAGACGACAACGCCAGCCTAACAGGATCCACGAAGCTTAATGAGCCCAGGAGTGGCCCCAAGGGCGGCGGTAATGAAATCGCAGCGCGGAAAGTGTCCGCTTGGACCACGCTCGACCTACTCGTCAACTACACGTTTAATCTGCCACCGCCTGCGCCGGCAGAAGTGCCGGGCTTCTCCAAGGATGGCGGTAAAAATGTCGCGACGAAGGACGGCAAGGACAAAAATGTCGTCCCCGTATCCACGGCCGAGTACGGTTGCAGCAACTGGAAATGGTGGCTGAATAACACCACGGTTACGCTGGGTATGCAGAACGTGCTCGATGAAGATCCACCGTTCGTAGCGGGCAGTTTTGAGAATGGCTACGACGAATCGTTGGCCACGATCAAAGGCCGTTTCTGGTACGTCGGGGTGAAGAAGCGATTCTAAAACACAGAGTATTATAATTCACAGCGGCCGGGCTCGAAACGAGCCCGGCCGTTCTGTTTTGAGCGCGTCAACTTTCACTAGGAGAGGCGCAATGATTTGTGGGTCGAGTCGATAGGTAGCCGCACGGGTCGCTTTTGTGAGGAAGGCATTGTGCATGCAGCGCTTAAAGAAGTGTGGCGACTTGGCGGTGCTTTGGGCAAATCGCTGGATCTCGATCTCAAATTCGTGTCTTGGCCGCGCGTACGCGATTGATTTTCCCAGTACTTTAATAGAGGCTTGGCTCCGCGCTAAGAGAAACGCATGCAGAGCTTACGGCTGGATTCGAATCAGGTCGATGTCCATATCCCGCGATTTCCGTAATACTGATGCCAACTATTGGATCAATTTGTGAGAGTTCGTGAAAGTCGTGTCTCATTCTGGAGACGAGACTGGTTTTGGGCGCTGCTTTTAAGTGCTCTCGTTTTCATCGCATATAGCCAGGTATTCCGCGCCGGCTTCATTTGGGACGATGAATCGCATCTGACGCGCAATCCGTGCGTGATCGGGCCGCTGGGCTTGAAGGAAATCTGGACCAGCGCGCAAGCCGTCTATTATCCGCTTGTACTGACGACCTTTTGGGCGCTGCATAAGTCTGTTGAACTAAACCCACTGGCATACCACGCTCTCAACGTTTTATTGCACGCCGCCTCTGCAATCCTGCTTTGGCGTGTCCTAAGACTCCTCCAAGTCCGTGGCGCGTGGCTTGGCGCGGCACTTTGGGCTTTGCACCCGGTAATGGTGCAATCGGTTGCGTGGGTCACGGAACTGAAGAATACGCAGTCGTGTTTGTTCTATCTGCTCTCGATTTTCTTCTTTTTGAAATGGGAGAAACAAGGAGAGGCGGCCAAGCGGCGGACTGCCCCCTTCGCCAAGGCCAGGGGAGACCGCCGCTCGTTGATGTTGTTCCCTTTATCCCTGGTCTTTTTCATCCTGGCGGCATTAAGCAAACCTTCAGTTGTGATGCTGCCTTTTGTCCTTGCGCTCTGCATCTGGTGGATGCGAGAAAAGATCCGTTGGCGCGATCCGTTGGCAATCGCCCCATTCGCTTTGATTTCAGCGCTCGCGAGCGCATGGACGATTTGGGAACAGAAATTTCACGCCCGCGCAGTTGGTCCAGACTGGGCCCAGACCTTACCGGAACGTTTCATCATCGCGGGCCGGGCCCTTTGGTTTTACCTCAGTAAACTGATCTGGCCGCATCCGCTCATCTTCATCTATCCGCGGTGGGAAATTCATCCTACGCAGATAATCGAGTGGCTGCCGCTACTCGGCGCGTTGATTTTGCTGGCGCTTATTTGGAGTGCGGCGACACGTCGCCGTTCTCAAAGCGCGAGGATGTTGGCGCACTCAAAAGGGTCTTGGAGTCGCGCGGTATTCTTTGCCGCCGCATACTATGTGGTCTCGCTGTTTCCAGTCCTTGGATTTTTTAGCGTGTATTTCTTCCGCTACTCGTTTGTGAGTGATCATTTCCAGTATTTGGCGAGCATGGGGCCGCTCGCGCTCGCGGGGGCCAGTATGGCGACTCTTGCAGAGCGCCTTTGGGAGACGCCAGTCGAGCTGCAAGGAGCGGCGGTTTCCCAACCACCGTGGTTGCTTAGGAAAGCGCCCTTTCTCGGGGTCTGCGCAGCTCTCCTTGTTTTGCTCGGTTTTCTAACGTGGCGGCAGACTGCGGAATATCGCGATCTCAATGCGTTGTACACAACGACGTTAAAAGAAAATCCGGGTTGTTGGATGGCTCATTACAATCTAGGCATCGTTCTTAGCGAGCAGGGCGAAACTGATCAGGCGATCGATCATTATAAACAGGCCATTACGCTTCGGTCTGATTACGCGGAAGCGCATTACAACCTGGGCCGGCTTTTAGTTGAGCAAGGTCGGCTTGATGAGGCAATCGATCATTACGAAAAAGCTGTGGAGATAAATCCCGCTGATCCAGAAGCACAAAACAATCTTGGCATTACGCTTTTTGGCATTGGGCGTGCTGACGACGCGATTGCGCATTACCGCAAAGCGCTCGAAATCCAGCCGGACTACGTCGAGGCCTCGTGTAACCTGGCCAACGCGCTCATAGCCACGGGCGATTTCGATGGTGCGATCGTTCGTTACTCGACCTGCCTCGTCCGTGATACCGGACCAACCAGAAGCGCAATACAATCTCGCGAGCGCTCTTCTGCGTAAAGGCCGCATAGATGAGGCAATTGTCCACTATCAAAAAGCACTCCAGTTGCGTCCGCAGAGCGCGGATATTCATGCGAACCTGGGCAGCGCGTTGCTTGCAAAGGCACGCGTTCGCGATGCAATGGCTGAATACACGAAGGCCCTCCAGATTTCTCCAGAAAACGTGGCTGCGCTAAGCAACCTGGCATGGTTGCTGGCCACGTCTGCTGATGGCTCTCTTAGAAATGGATCCGAGGCTGTCGCACTCGCTGAGCGCGCCGAATCGGCAAGTTCCAGGAGCGACAGTCACGCGACAGTTCTTCGGATTGTAGCTGCGGCCTACGCCGAAGCCGGCCGGTTTGCCGAGGCTAAGGAGACTGCTCAAAAGGCATTGGAGACAGCCAACATCCAAGGCAATACCGTTTTGGCTGACGAACTACAAGGGGAGCTTGCGCTTTACGAGTTGGGTTTACCATATCACAAATAAACTGATCCAGTGGCGCGACTCCCCGGCACCCCCATTCGGGTCCTCGACAAACGAATGGTGCGCGCTATGAACCTCCAGGATTGGAAAAACATTCTAGTCGCCGGGAACGTCTTTCTGAAGCGGTAGGTGTGCTCGATACAGCATGAGATCTTCTTCGACACGATTCGCCAGTCGGCGTTTCCCCTGCATGCCCGCTAAGACTGCGGCTTGTTGGGCCGCGGCAATGGCGTCAGGGAATTGGCCGGTCGCCGCGTAAGCCGCCGCAAGCGTTCGAAGAAATTGGGGTTCTCTACCACCCGAAAGCGCCACTGCTTGCTGGGCCAAGTCGACAGCCTTGGCACCGTCGCGCACTCCAGCATCAGACGAAGTCGCCAGAATCCATCCAAGGTTGTTGCGGGAATGTGGATCTCGCGGACTCAATGCCACCGCTATTTCGTAATGAGCGATCGCTTCTTCGAGCGAACCTCGCCGCAGAAGTGCATTGCCAAGGCACGTATGAGCATCTGCGTCGTTGGGTTGTAGCTGGAGAGTTCTCTCCCAATCGGTGATTGCTTCGTCGATCCGATCTTTTGCAAAAAGAACGTTTCCGCGATTGTAATAGGCATCGGCGTAGTTCGGTTCCAACCTAATTGCCTGATCGTAATGAAGCATCGCCTCGTCCGATTGTCCTTTTTTGGCCAGTGCGTCCGCGAGGTTCATCTCAACGAAAGCTGAACCTGTATTGTAATGTTTGTCCGTCTTGCGGGACCTGATTCTCGCTGCGGCCTCGAAGTGCGAAATCGCGTCGTCTAGCTCGCCGCGGTCGGCTAGCAGATAGGCAAGGTTATTATGGGCAAAGTCATTGTCGGAAGTCACGGCTAGCGCGTGAGTCCAAAGGGTCTCGCTGTTGCGCCAGTAGCGCGTCTGAAGGAACGCCGCGCATGCTAGTGCAAGAATGATAACTACGGTGGTGGCGAGAGCGATCCGGGACAGAGACCGGCGGTTCGCCGTAACGTCAGCAATAGCCCAAACTGCCATCAGAAACAGCCCGATGTGCGGAAGATAAGTGTAGCGATCCGCATGGCCTTGTTCTCCGACCTGCACCAGCCCAATCACTGGCACCAGCATGACGAGATACCAGAACCAGCCGGTGAACAGGTAAGGCCGTTCGCGTCGCACCACGATTGCTGCCACAGTCGTGCCCACAAGGAGTCCTAGCGCGAAAATAACTTCCCAGACTGGCAGCGTGTTATTTGGATGGGGATAGAAAACTGTGAGCCGCATGGGCCACAATGTTTGCCAGATGTAGCGCACGTAACTTACCACCGCGTTTTCCGCACACCAGAGCCACGGCAACGGCGGGATGGCGCCGACAGCGCGTTTTTGCACTACAAATGTGATCGCACACGATCCTGTGGAGAGAAGAAGCAGCGGGATCTTTTCGATTATGAGACGAACGACTACTGACCAGTCGCCAAGGACCTCTGATTTCGAACCTCCCGCCTTCGCCGAGGGTACCGCGGACAGGCTCGCCTCTGACGTCCGACCTCTGATCCGATCAAGTGGCCAGTAATCCAGAAGGAGAAGGATGAGAGGGGCGCTCACCAGCATCGGCTTGGACATCAACCCGGCTGCGAACAGGACGATGACCAGCAGATAGCGCCATATCGCAGGGGCGCGAGCATAACGAACGTACGCGCCCAGCATGAGGAAAAGGAAAAGCGCGCTTAGAACGTCTTTCCGCTCGCTTACCCACGCCACTGATTCAACATGGAGTGGGTGAATCGCGAACAATGCCGCGACAAGCGCACTTTTCCATAACGCGCCGGTCATTTGACGAAGCACTGTAAAAAGCAAGAGCACCGCGATTGTATGTAAAAGAAGGTTCGTGAGGTGATGGCCACCGGCTTGTAAGCCCCACAGCTGATAATCCAGCATGTGCGAAATCGTTGTTAACGGATGCCAGTTGCGCGCGTGTGGGCTGGTAAAGGCAAGTATTATGCCATTTATTGTTAATCCAGCCTTGATATTCGGAGCATCATAAACGTATAAATCGTCGTCGAAGTTAACAAACTCGTGGCGGATCGTTTGACCGAACACGGCGAGGGTGATTGCGGTTAGTGCCAAGTATACCGCAATAGTTAAACGACACGTCCGACCGCTTCCCAGTGATTCGCCTGTGCGATCGCGAGGCTGTCGTTCGCTGTTATTCGCTATCGGATGACGAACCGCCATTTGTTATACTGGGATCACGAAGTGGTCTCCCGGATTGATAAAGAGCAATGTTGCTCTCCAACTCGGATGCTAGAGCTGGGTTGCCTGTGCGGTTTGCAAAGTCAGCGCCGCGCTGTGCAGTGTTTATCGCATCAGAAAAGCGTCCATTCTCTGCATAGGCAGCGGCCAGCACTCGAAAAATCATCGGGATCTTGCCGCCAGAAAGACGCATCGCTTTCTCCGCCAGTTCGACTGCGCGTGTCCCGTCGCGGATTGAATCTTCGGGACAGGTTGCGAACACCCAGGCAAGATTGCTGGCGGCATTTCCGTTGTCCGGTTGGATCGCCAGCGCCTCCCGCCATTGAACAATCGCTTCGCTTACGCGGCCTTGTTGAATGAGAGCTGTGCCCAGCGTATTACGCGCTTCGACGTTCCCAGGTTCTATCTCCAGGAATTTGCGATACTGAACCATCGCCTCTGGCAGTCGGCCTTTTCGAAGCAGAGCCTTTGCGAGATTATCATGAGCTGGCCCGTTTTCAGGACGCAGATCTATCGCTGCCTGTAACTTCGAAATAGCCTCGTCCAGTTGTCCTTTGTCCAGGAAAATGATACCAAGGTTGTTTAGGGCAACATCGTTGTTGCTGGTAACTGCAAGCGCATGGGTAAACAGAGTTTCGCTATCACGCCAATAAGAGGTCTGAAGCCAGGCGCGCCAGCTCAGAGCGCCGACTAAAAGTGCCGCAACAGCACCCAAGACCGTGCGTTGAGACCGCCATGAAACAGTTAAATCTGCCACAGTCCATGTAACCGCCATATAAAGACCGATTTGCGGCAAATAAGTATAGCGATCTGCGTGCCCCTGCCATCCCACTTGAACGAGCCCAATCACCGGCACAAGCATACCGAGATACCACAACCAGCCTACGATTAGGTAAGGGGCTCTCTTCCGCAGAACAAAAGTTGCTATTGTAAGTCCAACGACAACCATAAGAGCCAGACCGACCTCCCACATCGGCAGATGATGTTCCGGATGGGGATAAAACACGGCCAGCTTCGACGGCCATAACATCTGCCTGATGTAAACGACATAGGTGACGATCGCATTGCTAATGCGCGTCGAGACTGGCAACTGCTCGGTCCAACCGATTGCTCCTCGTTGCGCGAGAAACGTGACGATGCTTGAAATTGCAGAGAGTGCAATTAGCGGAACTTTCTCCGCGATAAGCTGTAGTAGCTGACGTCCGTCGCCTGCTCGGATGGCTTGAAATCGCCCGAGCGGCCAGTAATCCAGAAGCAAAAGAACGAACGGCAATGTAACCAGCATCGGTTTGGACATGAGTCCGAGAGCAACAACCAACGCCAAAATCAAATACCGGCCAATTGACGGCGCGCGCGTGTAATGAGAGTACGCGAGCAGAGCTAGCATAAAGAGAACGCCACTTAACACGTCTTTGCGTTCTGCTATCCAGGCGACCGACTCCACATGCAGCGGGTGAATAGCGAAAACGGCAGCTACAAATGCACTCCGCCAGATCGCACCAGTCATGCGCTGCAGAGCAAGAAAAAGAAGGACAACAGCGACGGTATGAAAGAGTACATTAGTAAAGTGATGCCAGCCTGCATTCAGGCCATAAAGCTGGTAGTCAAGCATGTGCGTGATCGTGGTCAGCGGATGCCAATTTCCGGAGTGAATGTGGGTGAATGCCCAGACAATATTGGGAAGGTTGAAGCCACTTGTTATCCTGGTATTTTGATACACGTAACTCGGGTCATCGTAGTTAACAAAGTCGTGCCTGAGCGTTTGGCCAAAAACCGCCCAAGTCAGCGATACAAGAACGACGCAAACGCCGGGAGTAAGCCACCGGCGCGTAGCCCTATGAGGAGCTATCGATTGAGCTCTGACCCTGTGCATGCTTCTCGACAAATCAGAGTCACAAGTACAATGACGAGATACGAATGACAAAATCCGAATTAATCACAAATGATTATGATGCAAAAAAGACCGTTCTCCAGGACGCGTCGCGCAGGCTCTAAGATTTCTTTTCATAAATCAAAATGTAATTGCCCAGCTGTTGTACTTTTTGCGGAACATCCCCAAAAAAGTAATCGGTTCGATCTGCAGAGATGATATTTATCAAGGCGACGGCGTTGTAGTTCTCATTGAGATACTCGTTTGCCCAGGTAAAAATCAGTTGCTCGGATTCGGGGCGCGGGTACCAGGATGCACCCATCGCCACGGAGACGATGTACCGTGGGCGAGCAAGCTCGATTTCGCGGATCATTTCTTCCTGCATCTGGCGCGCGTAGCTCTGTGCCTCCATTAACCCGTAAGTATAGATATAACCCGTGGCGGAGTGTCGCCTTGAATAAAAATAAATCTGAGGCTCGGAGCCGAGGACCGCAATCGTATCGCTTGGGCTGGAGTGGTCCCGCAGATATTCTGCAATCCTAACAGACTCTGGAAAGGGATTGGACCCGTAACTTGTTCGAGACGCTTCACGTGGAGAAGCGCCAAAGTAGAACTCTCTTTCGGCAAGAATCGGCTGGCTTAACGCGACGCAAAATAAAAGAAGCGGCAGAAACCGAACCAGGTTGCTGCGGCTGGCTACAAGGTCCGACAACGCGCTGATTGTAACCCCCGCAAGCAGCGAAACCGCCGGAAGAATGAAGATAAAATAGTGTTCTCGAAAATAAAATCCCGCGGAAAGGGCTAGAAAAGAGACTGCTAGCAGTCCGAGCAGAAAAACTGCGCTGCCCCACGCTCGCTTGCTCCAAAATCCGGCGATCACGCCGAGTCCACTCAGCGTCCACAGCGTCCACCCAGAGCCAATCACTCCGCCAGCCATCACTGCAAATATCCGGGGAGCTGCACCAAGAGGAACCTGGGCACCATATTGGGCCGCATAGTTGATTGTCCAAAACCAGAACTTCTCGAACACGCCCGCACGCCACAAAATCAGACAAGTAAGCCCGAAGGGAACAATCGCGCCAGCGCCAAAGATCGAAATATGCAACGTCATTCTCTTTAGCGTGGAGTGGCGATGAATATCATTGCAGAGGAGAAAGATGGCTCCGAAGAGAATGAAAAACACTGCAGGTTGCTTCATCAAAAGACCAATGCCAAACAGCAGACCGCTGGCAAAGAGTCGCCCGAAGACCCACCGATCGGATTCATTGAGGAGGAGTAGCAGCGTCCCACCGAGAACCGGCAGCATCACAAATTGTGTAGCGTGCGCGGCCAAACCCAACACTGATTGACTCAGAGAAAGAACCGCATATGTGGTCGCAGCGGCAACGCCTCCCGTTAGGCTGAACAATCGCTGGCCAAGGAAAAAGATCAGGATGATGGTCGCAGCGTTTATCAGCAGTAAACCCAGATGAATTCCGGCGATGGTTTGTCCGAAGATTGCCATGATCGCGGCGTAAGCCGCGTAAGTTCCCGGAAATTTCATGTTATAAGCGAGCTTATATGGAGGGATGCCTTGCAGCATTAGTTGGCCGGAATAAGCGTACTCGCCTTCGTCGCGCTCCAGCGGAATTCCCAAAAGGCGGATCCTGATTGCAATGACCAGAGCAAACGCGATTGTCGCCAAAGCCCACCATGCAAACCGCACGAGCTTGTCGTTGATGTCGGTCTTACCCACCACGAAAGCTCCTATTTCGATGAGAAACGGAACGTTGCAACTAGAGCGGGCGCTTGAAATTTTGCGCGAAGCACTTTGCAGTGCGGAGACTTGGCGCCGCTTCCTCTCATCTAGCCTGATATTCTGTAGCTAACTTATGCACGAAATCGTCAGGCGCATTTTTTGTTCGCGCAGTCGGGTGTTGATTTTTGCTCTCCTTCTGGCGTCGGCGACAATTTTTGTGTATCGCCCTGCATGGCATGGTGGATTTCTGTGGGACGACGACGACTATGTCATCAACAATGAGCTGTTAACTGCGCCCGACGGCTGGCAGCGGATTTGGTTTTCGCTGGATTCGCCTTCGCAGTATTTCCCACTCACGTACAGCACATTTCGCATTGAACATGCGTTGTGGGGCCTGAACACGACCGGCTATCATTGGGTCAACCTTCTGTTTCACGTTGCGAATGCCTTTTTGGTCTGGGTCGTGTTGGCGCGCTTGAGAGTCCCGGGCGCGTGGCTGGCTGCGGCAATTTTCGCGCTTCATCCGGTGCAGGTGGAATCAGTGGCCTGGATCACGGAACGCAAAAACGTGCTGATGGGCTTTTTCTTTTTGCTGACGCTGCTTGCCTGGATTGCGTTCGTTGACGAACGAACCAGGCGACCATGGGTTTTCTATTGTTTGGCCCTGGTTACGTATGTGCTGGCGCTGTCGGCCAAAGCAACGGCCTGCACACTCCCGGCTGCCCTGTTTTTGATTCTTTGGTTGCAGAAAAAACCGGTCAACGTTCGGCGTCTGATCCAGATCGTTCCTTTCCTTGCGTTCGGCGTTGGCATGGGGTTACTAGCCGTTTGGTGGGAACGCTATCATCAGGGGACGAGTCATGCTGTGTTTCCGTTTCTTAGTCCGATTGAGCGCATCCTCGTCGCGAGCCGGGCTGTCTGGTTTTATCTGAGTAAAATCATCTGGCCGTCCAATCTGACGTTTATTTATCCAAGATGGAATGTGTCGCCGGCAGATCTAATGGATTACATCTGGCTGTTCGCTGGGTTAGCGGCATGCGTGACGATTTACTTCCTCAGGCGGCACTTCGGACGCGGCGTTGAAGTCGCGGCCGCGTTTTTCGTTGCCACACTGAGCCCGGTGCTTGGGTTCATTATGCTGTTCACGTTTCGTTACACGTTTGTAGCCGACCATTATCAGTATGTGGCCTGCATCGGGCCCGTCGCGCTCGCGTCGGCGGCGATCGTCGCGTTGGCCGACACATTTAACCAGTACCGCACTATGATTGTCAGCCTGGCGATAGTTGCGGTTGTGAGCTTGGGGGTATTGTCGTGGCGGCAAGCCGGCATGTACAGCGACATCGAAACGCTTTGGCGTACCACGCTGGCAAGGAACCCCGGATGCTGGATGGCTGATACCAATCTCGGGCTTGTCCTTTTTCAGAAAGGCCAGATCGACGACGCCATTGCTCATTACCGCTCGGCCTTGCAAATGCAGCCAGAATGGTGGGATGCCGAGTACAATCTCGGCACAGCTCTTTTAGCGAAAGGCCAGGCGGACGAGGCGATTGTTCATTGCCAGCGAGCGGTCGCGATGCGACCAACCGATCCAGATGCTCAAGTCTCCTTAGGCGACGCACTGCTTGCGGAAAAACGAATCGACGAGGCGATCAGCCATTACCAACAGGCACTGGCGATGCGGCCCGATTACTTTTTGGCGCACTACGGCCTCGGTCGTGCTTTGCTTGACAAAGGTGAACTCGACGGTGCTATCCAAAATTGTCGCGCTGCCTTGCTGACTCGGCCTGGCGATCCGGATTGTCACACCGTCCTTGCTATTTGTCTCAAAGAGAAAGGCGAAACAGCGGAAGCGATTCAACAGTACGAACAAGCATTGAAGATTTACCCAAAATCCGTTTCTGCGCTGACGAACCTGGCGTGGATATTGGCTACTTGTCCCGACGGCTCGTTGCGAGACGGTAGCAGGGCAGTTGAGATTGCCACGCAGGCTAATCAATTGTTAGGAGGCACGAATACGCTTGTGCTGCGTGCATTGGCCGCTGCGTATGCAGAGAGCAGGCAATTTGAAGAAGCAACTAAAACTGCCCAGGCTGCGATCGAATTGGCCCGGATGCATCGTGACGACGCGTCAGTGGCTGAGCTAGAACAAGACATCGCCCTTTATCGTTTGGACATACCTTACCGGGAGCTGGGGAAGTAACCGCTGTCCTAGCCTGCAGTCGATCAAAGTTCGTCGCGGAGCACTTTGAAGACAGCTGTGCTCTCGACCACGCCTTGCAGTGCGTCGGTTCCGGGGCCGCTACCAAATGCCACGACATCTTCGACTGTGACCAGCGCAGACTTGGTGTAGAACGCCGCCGGTTCGGGCTGTCCCTGTGCCGGTTCTTTGATTTCGGCCGGGTCTTGGCCGGTCGGTATTTTCGCCGCCCCGTACGATTTGGTTCCGTGCGGTCCGGTCGCCCACGTAATCCATGGCTGGCCGGCTGGGTTGAAGCCGAGCAGCGCGATGCCGCTGTCTTTGCGAAACGGAAACCCGTTCAAACTCATTCCGCCAATGGCCGCGTCACCACAGACGATGATTGTCGATTTCGGTCCTCCGTAGCTTCGCGCCACGGCCACTGCGCGGTCGAGTTCGAGTGTCTGAGTCAGCGTTCCTTCCCCATTGTTTTCCTCTGCCGCTTTGCGCATCAAGCCCGCATCGACGACGAGTAAATAGCCGCCGGCGTTGTATTGCAGCAGTTGGATGGCTCGCCTCACCATATCCGAAAGACTGGGCTGCTGGCCTCGCTCTTCTACCTGGTTTGCGAAGGCGAGGTCATTGTTACTGAACACGCCAAAAAGTTTCGGCCGGCGCCATGCGGGAACCGCTTCCAAATCCGTGCGTGTGCGAACAATATCGAACCCATTGCCTCGAAGCTCGAGTAACAGATCGCGCGTGTCTTGTCTCTCGCCAGCTTTCGTGGCCGGAATAAATTGCGCCGCACCGCCGCCCATTGCGATGTCAATGCTTCCTCGATCTACAAATTCGGCTGCGATTTTCTCCGTGTCGCCGGGCTCGGCAGTGTGCGCATAGAAAGCCGCGCTTGTCGGGTCGGTCAGTTTTGTGTCCGTCACCAATCCAGTGGCTCGCCCGTATTCGCGGGCCAGTTCGACGATTGTCTTAATGGATTTGCCGTCGCCTCTGATCGCGATGGCTCGATTATTTACTCGCTCGCCGGTGGCGATTGCCGTCGCCGCAGCCGCTTGATCCGGTGCTGCGAAATCCTTCGAGTAATTCATCGTCAGTGCGACGTACGGCATCGAATCCATGTTCAAGCGCGCGCCAGCGCCGGCTGCATAGGTGCGAGTCGGCGCCAGCCTTGCAGGGGACAGGCCTTCACCGACAAATAAGATTATGCCGAAGGGTTTGCGGATGACCCAGTGTTGAAAATAAATGACGCCGACTCCGGCAAAGGCGAGAAGACACACGAGTGCCAGCAATTGGTTGCGCCACTTCATTTTCCTTTTGTAGCGGCGGTCTTTGACGGCTGCAAATGTTCTAAAATTGCGATGAAAACAAAGAACTGCTTGTCCATGCTCTTATTCATCGACACAGTGCGCGATATATGGCTGGCCCGGTAATGCTAATCATTCGCGACGGCTGGGGCATCAATCCCGGCGGCCGCGACAGGCGGGAGGAAAACGGCGATGCAACGCTGCTGGCAGCCACGCCGTTTCACGACCAGCTGTATCGGGACTATCCCAGCTCAAGACTGAGCGCCAGCGGTATGGATGTCGGTCTGCCGGACGGGCAAATGGGCAACTCGGAAGTTGGCCATCTTAATCTTGGAGCGGGCAGAATCGTTTACCAGGACCTGACACGAATCAACAAGGCCATCGCCGATGGCGAACTGGAAGGCAATCGTGTTTTGCAGGACGCCCTTGCCGGTGCGCGCGGACATCGATTGCATCTGCTCGGGTTGGTGTCCGACGGCGGCGTGCACAGCCATTACTCGCACATGATCGCGCTGGCGAACGCCGCACATGCAGCAGGAGTTACAGAAATTTTCGTGCACGCGTTCACCGATGGACGAGACACGTCGCCCACTGGTGGGGCAGCTTTTCTAAGAACGTGCGAAAAGCAACTTGAGAAGAGCGGCGCTAAGATCATCACTGTCGTGGGGCGCTATTACGCGATGGATCGGGACCACCGCTGGGACCGCACAAAAAAAGCATGGGACGCAATCGTTCTTGGTCGCGGTGAATCTTGCGAATCATCACCCGCTGCCGCTGTGGAGCGACAATACTCGCTTGGCAAGACCGACGAATTCATGCCTCCGCTCGTTTTCGACTTCCCGAACGAACAGCGTATCCGCGATGGCGATACGGTTTTGTTTTTTAACTTTCGCGCCGACCGTGCGCGCCAGCTCTCACAAGCGTTTTTGTTAAAAGACTTCGACGGGTTCGATCGCGAAGTGTGGCCGCAAGTTCATTTCATCTCGCTCACACAGTATGATGTCCGGTATTCTTCGCCGTTCATCTTTGCGCCCCAGGAACTCAAAAACATTTTGGGCGAGATCGTTAGCACTGCCGGCTAAACGCCAATTGCGCATCGCCGAGACGGAGAAATACGCGCACGTGACTTACTTTTTTAACGGCGGAATCGAAAAGCCGTTTCCTGGTGAAGACCGCAAACTCATTCCTTCGCCCAAAGTCGCCACTTACGATTTGAAACCGGAGATGAGCGCGTCCGAAGTCACTGACGAACTGCTCGCACGTTTAGCCGACTACGATTTGGTCATTCTGAACTTCGCCAATCCCGACATGGTCGGTCACACCGGCGTTGTCGAGGCCGGGATCAAAGCAGTGGAGACGGTGGACGCATGCTGCGCGCGCATCATTCCAAAACTTCTAGAGCTCGACGGGAAAGCATTGGTTACCGCGGACCACGGCAATTGCGAGCAGATGCGCAACCCTGACGGCTCGCCGCACACCTCGCACACCACCTACCTTGTGCACTTCGTTTATGTTGCCAACGACGCCGCGAAGTTCCGCTGCCAGGACGGCATTCTGGCGGATGTCGCGCCGACTCTTTTATTTCTGCTCGGCTTGCCGCAACCGAAAGAAATGACGGGACACAATTTGCTCGTGCCAGTCTAGCGAGAGTTCTCGATTTAAGTTCCGTGTCCCCGCCACGGCGATTCGATACAAAACGTGGAGGCGATTGGCGACTGTGGACTCGTGCCAAATTGGTTTGCGGACGAGTATAAGGGTGTCGTTTGATTCGACCAGAGCACCCCAGCCGACAGGCACTTCCGGCTCGCGGAATAATTGCTCGGGCAGCACGATGAAAAACAAATTCGCGCAGCGGTAGCGAATCAGTTTCTCGAATTTTGTGCAATCGTAGAGCCGATTTTGCAGCGCGCCCAATTCGCGCATGAGACGCGCATAACCCCGGTGGCCGATCGCGCTGAAGTTCTCGGAATCGAACTCTGGGAAAAGCGAATCACCGTTGTGCAGGCTTGGATAATGCGTGCGGAGCCGCGCTTCGAGAACCTGACGACGATTACAGATTTCTTCAAATCGCCAGTGCGCGGATTCGCTGCGACAGTTGTCTCGTCGCAAATCGCAGAGCGCCTGTTTGCATTCGAATACCGCTGTTGATCCAATTTGCTTTGGGACAGACCGATAGCCGGCCACGTCGGCGCGATATCGGCAGCGGGGCACAGTCACTTCCATCGCGCACGCGGAAAATCCGTGCGTCTGCGCCCAAATAACCGCGAGCTGCTTGAGCCTGGCGTGTTGTGTTGTTTCGCCGTGGCGCCTTGTTACTCCCGCAGCCATGTCGCGAGTTCACGTGCCCAGTAGGTGACGATGATGTCTGCGCCAGCGCGCTTCAGCGCCGTCATGATCTCGAGAACGGCGGCGCGCTCATCGAAGATCCCTTTCTCGGCCGCAGCTTTGACCATGGCGTACTCGCCGCTGACGTGATAGACGGCGGTCGGCTTTCCGAAGCGTTCACGCACGCGCCACAAGATGTCGAGATACGGCAGGGCAGGTTTCACCATCACAATGTCCGCCCCTTCCTCAACATCCAGCGCCGCTTCGCGCAGCGCTTCGTTTGCGTTCGCAAAATCCATTTGGTAAGAACGGCGGTCGCCGAACTGCGGCGGGCTTTCGGCTGCCTGGCGAAACGGCCCGTAAAATACCGACGCAAATTTCGCGGCGTAACTCATGATGCCGGTTTGATCGAATCCGCTCGCATCGAGCGCTTCGCGAATCGCGCCGATGCGGCCGTCCATCATGTCGCTCGGAGCAACAACATCCGCCCCTGCTGCCGCGTGAGAGAGCGCCGTCTTCACCAAAACTTCGACGCTTTCGTCGTTCAGCACGTGAAAATGATCGCCGTCGATTCGCGTGACGCCACAATGGCCGTGGCTCATGTATTCGCAAAGGCAGACGTCGGTGATGGCGACCAAGTCTGGACATTTTGATTTGATCGCACGCAACGCCTCTTGAATGACCCCGTTGTCCGCGTAAGCGCCGCTGGCCTGCTCATCCTTGTGCTCCGGAATTCCGAAGAGCAGGATGGCTTGCAGTCCCAGGTCCTGAGCGCGGCGCGCTTCATCGGAAACCTCTTTCAATGGCAACTGAAAAACGCCCGGCATACTGACGACAGGCCGGCGCTCATCCAACTTTTCACTCACGAACAACGGCAAAACAAAATCGTGAACGGTCAAATGCGTTTCGCGAACCAGATTCCGCAGGGCAGGGGAACGCCGCAGGCGACGCGGGCGATGGACTAATCTTCTCACAGGGCGAGGCTACCCGCGCGGCGCGATGTCGCAAGCCGGCGATGCTACCGAGTGCGTGGCGGATGCTTGACGGCGCGGAGCATTGGATGTCTGCATCTTAGCCATGGCGCGTCGCTCCGATTATTTGTTGATCGATGTCAGTAACTCATATGCAAAACTTGCAGTTGCGTCGAAACAGCGAGTATCGGCTCCCGTGAGGATCGCCACGGGCGACCTTTCAAGCAGTTTGGTCGCGGCATTTCTTCGGCGACGACACGTGCGGAAGGTGGTCGTGTCATCCGTGGTGCCGGAAAAAGATTCCGCGATTTCCAAGGCCGCGCACAACAAGGCGGAAGTGCTCTGGTTGGATTGGAAAATGAACCTGGGCGTTGCGATTGACTATCCTAGACCACAATCGATTGGCGCTGACCGGCTGGCGAACGCCGCCGCTGTCGCCGAACTGTACGGCTACCCGGCGATTGTTGTGGACTTCGGCACCGCCGTGACTTTCGACGTGGTTTCGGAGCGTCGCGCCTACGTCGGCGGCGTGATTGCGCCGGGACTCGAAGCGATGACAAATTTTCTTTATCAACGGACGGCGCTGCTACCCAAGCTTTCGTTGAAAGAACCAAAGCGCGCTGTCGGGCGATCGACGATTGAGGCAATGCGATCCGGCGCGGTATTCGGCTACCGTGGATTGGTTCGCGAGATTCTGGTGCAAATCCGAGCGGAGCAGTTCTCGCGCAAAAAAGTTGTTGTCGTCGCGACGGGCGGGTATGCGCGTCTTATTGCCAGTCAACTGCCGGAGATTGCTGCGATTCATCCGCACCTGACGCTCGAAGGATTGCGGATCGTGGCGAACTTGAATTAACCACAATCGACCAGCGACGGCCCAACTGTCCGCGGGATGGGGCGCCAGGTGCTTTTGCACAAGAAAAATGTTTTTCCGAACTGGACTGAAAATCTTCGCGCTGAACATAATTTCGACTTGTCAGGAGTGCTAATCAGGGCTTGAATCGGTGGTTCATGAGAATCTGGAAGATCGCTGCGATCGCAGCGCTGGGGCTTACCTCATTTGCTGCGGACAATGTTGCGCCGACCAAAGCGGAGTTGGAGGAGATGTACAACACCGCGTACCGCGCGTTCGACGCGGGCAAATTTCCGGAAGCGCTAAAACAACTCGACGCCATTGACGCGCGCCAGCCCGATCTTGCCGCATCGAAGAACCTGCGCGGCGTCATCCTCATGCGGCAGGGCAACTATGATCAGGCCGAAGCCGCACTGACCGAAGCGGCACGGATCGATCCTAAATTTTGGAATGCGCGGTTTAACATGGCGGAGATCCCATTTCTCAAAAAAGATTGGGCAGAGGCCAGAAAACGCTTCGAGCAATTGCTCTCCACCGGTCAGTCCGATCTGGCAAAGGAAGCTTCGCAGCTGATCCAATACAAGATCTTGCTGACTTATCTACTGGAGGGCAAAAGCAACATGGTCGATTCCATTCTGGCCAAGCTCGAGCTTTCGCCCGATACACCCGCTGTTGATTATGTGAAGGCAGCGGTCGCGCTTCAACAGAAGAACGAAGCGGAAGCGAAGGATTGGATCAGCGCGGCGGAAAAGAATTACTCGCCGCAGCTAAACAAGCTTTTCGTGGAATCGCTGTACGAAGTCGGTTGGATGGAAAAACCATCTGGCCAACGGCGAGCTTCGCTACCGCTCATGACGGCAGCCGAACGCACGGAAAAGACGAAGGCTTTTGCCCGCTCAAAGTTCGAGCAATCACAACAGGCATTTCGACAGCGCGATTTCGCCACTGCTCTCAAATTGATCGATGAAGCAGACAAGGCCGATCCAAATCAACCCGCGACACTCAATTTGCGCGGCGAAATTCTGATGCAGCAGGGACAATTCGATGCTGCCGAAACTGCATTCAAAAAGGCAGCCAAACTGGACCCGAAGCTGCGCGATGCGCAGTACAATCTCGCGCAAATTCCATTTAAGAAAAAAGAATACGCAAAAGCGCAGGACCGTTTCGAGACGCTGTATAAACGTATCCCTGGCGGCGAGAAGAATCAGGCGGCCGAGCTCATCAAATTCAAAATCTACATGACGCTCTTGATGGATGGCAAAGAGAGCCGGGCGCACTCGATGATGGAGGAATTTCAGTTCACGGGCGATACGCCGGCACTTTATTACGCCCAGGCAGCGTGGGAGTATAAGCATAACAATCCGCAGAAAGCCGAGGATTGGACCAACTCGGCCAACAAGATCTACTCGCCAGCGCTCAACAGCGTTTTTGCTGATGCGTTTTATGATGTTGGCTGGTTGCAAAGACCTGAAGGCACTACTGCGCCTGCGGTCGCGTTTGACACAAGCAGTGTCGCCGCATCGAGCACTGACGGTGGTCCCGCCGTCGAACCGAGCCCCATTCCAGACAAAATGGTTGCTGCCGACAAGCAGGGCCAAACGCTTGCCTTAGCCTCGGCGCCAGCTGCGCCAGACGGTGGGATGGAACTTGCCGGCGCCGGAGCAACGGCGAACCAGAGTGGTCTCGCTGGATCTCCCGCGGAGACGAATTCGCCGCCGGACCAGTCGGTATCGCAATCCCCTTCAACTAGCGTCGGATCGGCGGCTGGGTCGCAAGCCGTCGCGGCTGAAACGACGGCCGGTCCGAGTAATTCTACTATTCAGAATGAGCAGCAGCCTGCTGCCCAAACAAAGCCTCCCGAGCAAGCACCCGCCGCCGCGGCGCCGGCTAAGGTTTCGTCACCGACCGTCGCCGGGGCATCGAGCCGCAGATTGTGGATTGTAGGTGGATTGCTGCTAGCGGCGGTGGTGCTGTTGGCGGCAGCCATTGTGCCGGCACTTCGCCGTTACAAGTTTACGGTTCCCGGGGCTTCGCGGCCGGAACCTCGGGCCGAGACTGCGGTACTTAAGCCGAGAACAGCGCCGGCCCCTACGAGTGGTATCCGGGGCAACGGATTTGCCGGAGGACCACGTCAGGTTTCGTTGCAACTCGAGCCTTGGAAGCCTGCATTGCGACATACTGCGTTGCCGTCGGCGAAACCCGGTGCTGCTTTTGATCGGTTGCAAGGCTTAAAGCCGAAGCCGTCACCGACCTCCGTTTCCTCTGGGCCTCCACGCGATGAAAAAGCGCCAGTGTCGGAGCCATTTTTTGAATCGGTCGGCCCAGTGCACGAACAAGCAACGGAGGTCGTGCCGGCAACTGCATCGGGGCAATCTGAACCGGATGTGGCTCCCGCAGTGAGCGAATTTGTTGAAGCCTCTGCAACTACGCCGCAGCCGATTGATAATGACATCATCGACCTTCCACAGGAACCTGTGTTTGCGGCTCATGAGCCGAACGAATTCTTCGAACCTGCAACCGAAGAAGCAGTGGTGGCACTCGAGCAGCCAAATGAAGCTTTTGCGGAGGCACAGTATGCGTGGCCAGCTGAGACTGCGTCAGCGCAACTTGAACCCGAACCAATCGAGAACCATCAACCACACGAGGTTATTTTTGCCGGGGGTGAAGCTTTTGCTGAGCCTGAAGTTTTTGCTCAAGATGAAGCTCCAATTGCCGAAGCGAGTACCGATGACGTATCTGAATTTCAACATGCTATTCCTGCCCAGCCTGTCTTTCCGCAAACAACCACACCTGCAACCATGCCAGAAATTACCCAAACTCAACCCGCCCCGATAGCCAAAGCCCCGGCACCGGCCATAGCAAAACCGCAACCGCCAGCGCCAGTACCTGCTGCCGGGATGCAAACATCCGTACAGCTTACGTTCTCCTTCGAGATAGCAGCCATGCAGTTAACGCCCAGTTTCAAGATGGGAGTTTTGAAGGTGCGTCCCATATCGAAGCTCGTCACAATGCGCTTACCTTCGCCTCAGCGTGCGCAGTCTGCGTTGAATTTGCAGGTCGCATTCGAAGTCGCCAAGATCCAGCCGATAGCAGGCGCGCTGGGTACAGTTCGCATTGTGCCATCGCAGCAACAGCGGCCCCCGATGGGCGGCATGCCATCTTTTGCAGTCGCGGGATTACAGGTCGTACCAAATTCTGAAACTGCACCAGTTCAACTCACGCCCGCTCCGCAGGGACGGGCATCTGTATTCATCACGGTGCCGTTCCAGATCAGCACGCTAGAGTTTTCGCCGTCGCTCGAAATCGGATCGGTCACCCTGAATTCGAATTCCAAGCAGGTTGTCGTTCAGTTGCCCGGCACCGTACCTGGTCCGGCTGAAGGCGCGCCAATGTTCGAAATTGCGAATCTTGAACTGAACGAGGGTGGCGAAATCGTCATGATGCAACTCAATCTTCTTGGCGGACCAAAGCGCGCATAGCATGCGCGAAATGCGACCAGTTTGACTGGTCAAAAAAATCAGCGCCAGTTTAGCGTGCGCAGTTCTTTTGGGAGAAACTCGCCGTCCTTGCGGATCAATTTGCCGTCGAAATAGATTTCGCCGCCCGCGTAATCGGGGCGCTGGATGCTGACCATGTCCCAGTGAACCTGACTTCGGTTTCCGTTATCAGCTTCCTCGTAAGCTTGGCCCGGGGTGAAATGGAATGAGCCTGCGATTTTTTCGTCGAACAAGATATCGCGCATGGGGTGAAACACCCGCGGGTTAAAGCCGAGCGAAAATTCGCCGACGTAACGTGCACCCGGATCCGAATCGAGAATCTTGTTTAGTTTTTCTGTCTCGTTGCTGTTGGCATCGACGATCTTCCCTCGTCTGAATTCAAGCCGGACACCGTCGAAAGCCGTGCCTTGATAAATGCTTGGGGCATTAAACGTGACCTGACCTTCCACCGAATCTTTCACTGGGCTGGTAAAAACTTCGCCATCGGGAATGTTGCGGTCGCCACCGCATATCACGGCAGGGATTCCGTTGATACTGAAACTCAGGTCGGTGCCGGGACCTTTAATCTGAACGCGATCGGTTTTTTCCATCAACCGTTTGAGCGACTTCATGCCGGGCAACAGTTTGCGATAGTCCAGTGTGCACACGTCGAAATAGAAATCTTCGAATGCCTCCGTGCTCATCCCGGCAAGCTGCGCCATAGAGGAAGTGGGCCAGCGTAAGACGACCCATTTTGTCCTCTTAACGCGTTGGTCCTGCACTGGGCGGGTTTTTCTGCCGATCAATTGCATTTTGTCCGGCGGCACATCCGACAACTCGGTGATGTTGTGGCTGCCGCGCACAGCAATGTACGCGTTCATTTTTTTCATGCGCGCCAGCTCATGACTCGCCATGAGATTTAATTGTCTATCCGAGGCTTCGAGCGCGAGCGCACGATTCACGCGGGTGTGATAGACTTGCGCAAATGGAACACCGCCAGCCTTCCGCGCGGCGCGGATCAGCGCGACGGTCATTTCATCGGGAATATCGAATGCTTCGATTAGCACCGTTTCGTTACGCTTGAGGCGAATGGAGTACGCTACCAGGAGTTTTGCGAGTTTATCGAACCGCTCGTCGTGCATAATCATTTATCATTCCACTAGCAGGACGCGATGCAACTTAATCAGCCCGGGTCACGCGTTTTGAACAATTTCGCTACGAATGCGCCATCAAAACCATCACGACAAGGCAATGAATCTCTTTCGGTTTCCAAACGCAGGTCCGGTAGCCCTGCAACCACGCGGTTAACGACCTCTTCGTTTTCTTCGGGCTCAAGGCTACATGTGCTGTAAACCAAAACGCCATCCGGTTTTAGCAAGCGGCTTGCCGCGCGCGTGATGCTGAACTGCTCGTTCGGCATTCGGTTGAAATCTTCCGGTCCCAACCGCCATCGTACGTCGACCCGGCGTCGGATTACTCCGGTATTCGTGCAAGGCGCATCTACGAGGATCCGATCAAATGGCGCGATCGACGCAATCTCTTTCGGAGGATAATCGTGCGTCCAATCGTGATGGATTAGACGGACAATGCTCGTGCCGAGCCGTGCCATATTATCTTTCAGGATTTGAAGTCGAGCAGAATCGCGGTCGCAGGCGATGATAGTTCCACGGTTTTGCATGAGTTGAGCCACATAGCTCGTTTTGCCGCCGGGTGCGGAGCATGCGTCGAGAATTTTCTCTTCTGGTTGTGGGTCTAAAAGCTGGCAGGCAAGTGCTGTGCTGGGGTCCTGGATGTAACAATGACCCGAAGCGAGAGCTGCCGCTGGCAAAGCATTAAACTCTACAAAATCGGGATTGTCCGCCAGTTGCCGCGAGTCAGGGTAGACCTGCAGAAAAGTCTTCGGATCGATCCGTAGCCGATTAATTCGGCTATAGATAGGTGCAGGGCGGTTGTTCCATTTGCACAGCTCTTCGGCGTTCTCGGCACCAAAGTGCTGCTGCCACCGTTCGACTAAAAACCGAGGATGCGATGTTCGAACGTGGACGGGCTGGGCCTTGGCTCCTGCGAGCAACTCGCTTCGCTGTCGCGTGGCGGCGCGTAGTACGCCGTTAACAACCGGTCGCTGCTTCGGCGGCGCCAGCATCACTGTCTCATGAACCGCCGCGTGTTCGGGTGTTTTGAGCAGAAAAAGTTGATAGAAGCCAATTCGCAGAATGTCTCGGACATTGCTCTCGATGCGCGAATTGCGCAGACACCCGATCCAAAAATCGAGCAGAGTTAAATTGCGCAGCACGCCATAAAACAGTTCCAACGCGAAGGCGCGATCGGAGAGAGTGAGATCCGCCTTCGCGAGAAGTCCTGAGATAACGGAATCGGCGAAGCATTTTTCTTTTCGCCACAGCCCCAAGGCGGTCAGCGCCGTTTGGCGGGCAGAGCGCTGCGCCATATTTTCATTACTGCGGCTTCACGCTCGCGCGTCCAATGGAATAATACTGGAACCCGAATTGCCGCATCGTTTCAGGATGCAGCAGATTTCGCCCGTCGAACACGATTGGTGTCCGCATCTTCTCTTTCAACAGCGCGAGATCCACGTTCGCAAATTCATTCCAGTCTGTGGCGATGACCAGCGCTTCGGCATCACTGGTTGCTTCGAGAGCGGATGACGCAAACTCCGCATCTGCAAGTGCTTTGATAGCGCGGGCTTTGTGCATTCCTTTCGGATCGTAGACAACCACATGTGCCCCTTCGCGCAGCAGTAGTTCCACCAGGTCGATCGCAACCGATGAGCGCAGATCGTCGGTATCTGGCTTGAACGTCAGGCCCCAGACCGCGATTCGCTTTTCGCGCAACACCCAGAGCGTTTCGCGAATAGTCTTCAGAAAACGTGCCTTTTGACCTTCGTTTATCCGTTGTACCTCCTTAAGCAGATGAAATGGAGTCCCTAGTTGCTGACTGATTGCGATGAACGCAGCGATATCTTTTGGGAAACAGGAGCCGCCGTATCCGATTCCGGCTTTCAGAAAATCCCGTCCGATACGGTGATCCATCCCGATCCCGTCGGCGACTTTTTCGACATCAGCGCCACTCGCTTCGCAAATGGCCGACACTGCGTTGATATACGAAATTTTCAGCGCCAGGAATGAGTTCGCGCAGTGTTTAATCAGCTCCGCGCTACTAATATCCGTCACCAGGATCGGAGCCATGAACGGTTCATATACTTTCTTCATCAAATCGATCGCGTGTTCGCTTTGCGCCCCGATTACGATCCGGTCCGGATGCATCAGGTCGGCCACCGCGCAGCCTTCGCGCAAAAACTCCGGATTGCTTACGACGTCAAACTTTGCGCCGTGACGGTTATACCTCTTGACTGATTCTGCTACTTTTTCTCCCGTTTTTACAGGCACGGTGCTCTTATCAACAATCACCCGGTAATCGGTTAACACGCCTGCGATTTCTCGCGCAACTTTCTCCACAAAACTGAGATCCACGTCGCCGTCCGGCAGCTGGGGGGTGGGGACGGCGATAAAGATAATCTGCGAGTTCTCGACAGCTTCCTGAATGTTGCCGGTGAAGCGCAGTCGGCGTGCCGATACATTGCGGTGAATTATTTCTTCCAGCCCAGGTTCGTAAATCGGTACCTCGCCAGCCCGAAGCTGTTTGATTTTTCCGGCGTCGTTATCGACGCAAATCACAGAATGGCCGACATCGGCGAAACAGGCGCCCGTCACCAGACCAACATATCCAGAGCCGATAATTGAAATGTCCATGAATCAACAATGGTGCGAGCGAATTAAGAGCAACACAAGTGGCGGAATTCGGCCAGGCGTTCCGGCATATTCGCGCAGCCTTGATCAGTTACCCTGCGAATAAGGGTCGAAGTTCAAATCAAAACCAAACTTCGGGAACGCCTTGAGCGTTACTGTGAACAAGAGGCCATATTCTTTCACTCCGGAATTGTCGCGTATTACTCCGCCAAACGAAGCCACCCAGCTTGACAGATCGCGGTAGACGGAATAGCGCTGCTCTTCGAGAGTGCTTGTAGCGGCTTCGTATTGCTCCTGAACACCGACGCCCCAGTTATCGTTGATCCGATAGTAGCCGCCAACCACGAACAAGCTGCTATTGTCGAAAAAAGGGTTGTCATTGAGATATCGATGTCCCAGGTTCACTTGCAAATTCGCCAGCGGCTGAACAGTGGCGTAAGTATCGACTTCCGTAAATCCTTTATTGAATGCCGGGATTTGAGAGTTGATCGAGAACGACATCCACGGCACCGGGTTGAAGCGGATGTTGTTGAACAGGTTCGAGTAATTCGTGTTGTAATACGGGTTCTCGAAGTTCACATCAAAAAAGGTGTCGAGCTCAAACCAGGTCATGGTTTGATCGTCACGCCGAGTTTCAAGGCGGTTGCGAACTCCAACCCGCCACACAGTCCAATCAGCGATCGAGTCGATCGGCGTAAATTGCGGGAAATCAATCGCCCGCAACTGTGTAGAAGGCTCAAACCGGTCGAACTGCAAAACGGAGGTGGGGTTGGGTCCATCTTCTTTGACGTACGCAAAGTCTGTGAACGGTTGCATGACATGCATCAATCCGTCCAGACCCCAAATGCTGCTTTGCACGTTCTCCCATGTCCGCGAGATTTTGAAAGAAGCTTCCGCGCCGGTATTGAAAACTGAGCGAAACGTGTCGCCGTCGAATTTGATGGGATTAGCCGTTGTCGGTGGCGGCAGAATGAAATTCGGCTCGAGTGGATTCGACGGCGGCACGAAGACCGTCGATCCCAAGTCCCAGGTCTTACCGTAGTAAGTGCCGCGATATCCGACCCTAGGCACAATGGACAGCCAGCCAAAGTACGTGTTCGGATATGTCAATTGATGGAATGTGTCGAAACGATAGGTGCCGTAATTCTTAACACCTGAGTCTTCGGGAAACTCGAGCCGCAGATTTGCAAAGCCGGTCTCACCTTCGTAAAAGATAGGCCCGCCAAACAGTCCGTGGCGCTTGATGTCCAATACCACTTCCGGTTGACGTTCTGTGGTGGTGAAGAAGTTGTTGGCCTGAAAACGCTCGATGCCAGTGAGAGTGAAAAAATCATTCGTCTTGGTGACCGCTACGACATTATCCGGAACTGGATCGATACGAAATTCCCCCTGGAAGAAATCCTGCATCACGTACTGGTCGCTCATCTTCGTAATGTTGGCGATGGCGTAGATGGAATCGGTAAAGTTCGTCCGATCTTCCAGGCTAAGCCGGTATCGCGATTCAGGCACACCCGTCCGCGGTATGTCCGTTTCGTTGATGTCCGGGTTTTGATCGTTAATGTAAAACGTCTTTAATTTCGCCAAACTGCTTTGGTCTTTTCCGTATTCAATGGTTGGCTCAAAACCGATCGCCGGGCCCCGGCGCCCAAAGTAATCCAGACGCAGCCGGCCTTGGACGTTATCGGTGATCGGGAATGTTACCTGAGTGAGAAGTGACGGTCCCCACGTGCTGTAGAACGCCGGGGAAATGGCAAAGCTAAACGCGTTGTCCAGCGACTGATACAGATACGGCCACCAAAACACCGGCACTTTCCCGACATACGCAGTCACGTCGAGAAGAATCACCCGATCCTTATCGTAAAGACGAATCTTTCGCGCGTGAAGATGAAAATCGGGCTTCGCTGAATCGCTCGTCGTAAAGGTGCCGCCTCGGATCAGATAAGCGTTATCCCCCTCTAACGAGGTGACATCATTACCGGCCAGAAAATAAGGTTCTGATTCCGTCCGTCCGGTGCTCGCCCGGATCTTTTTTGTGTCCGTGTTGTAAATTCCGCTATCGGCGAGGTAGAGGCTCTTGTCGCGATAAATTCGGACGTGACCTCTCAAGTCTACGTCGTGCGTTGCGGAATTGTATTGTGCGTAGTCAGCGTAAATATCCGTGTTTCCGATGTGAATGGCGACATTATCCCGGGCCGTTGCCAACCCATTTTCATACGTGGTTTGCCCCGTCGAAGTGATTTCGATAGGAGCATTCTCCGGAGTTTTGATTTCTCCGCGAATCAAACCGGCACTCGCAAACAGACCGGCGAGCAACAAAACCAGTGATCGCATGGCGAGCCCAGAAGGTACAGCAGCAAATCCGCCGTGAAAAGCCAAAACCGCTCCTCACGGGAACCAAAATGCTTCGGGGACCCCGCCACAAGCGACGGCCATCACCTGTAACCGGTTTTATACTTCAGCAACTCCATCAAGTCGCCATCGGGCCACGAAAGAAGGCCACCCCGTACCGGAGACGTGTTCTCGTCATAGGCCCCGTCTATATTTCCAGCTTCAGCGGGTGGGAAGCTTAAAAGACGACATGGCTAAAAGCGCAAGATCCAAAAAATCCTGGCGCATTTTTGTTCTCGCCGACACGCACAATCGTCTGCCGGATAGCGTGTGCGAGATGGCCAAGGATGCCGACGAAATCTGGCATCTTGGCGACGTTTGCGCGGAAGCGATTCTCGCCGAACTGCGGGCGATCGGATCGCGCGTCACGCTTGTGCGCGGAAATTGCGATAGCAATTTCGAGTGGCCGCTTGTCGTCGATCTTGCGCGAGGCGGCTTGAAATTCCGACTGCAACACGCTCCGCCGGATCGACAACCAGACGACGTCGATGTTCTCTTGCATGGTCACACACATGTCCCGCGCAATGAAAGACGTGGTCGCGTTCTGTTTCTCAATCCCGGCTGCGTGACCCGGCCCAACCGTGGCGCGCCTCCAAGCGTGGCCTGGCTTGAAATAGTGGACAGAAAAATCAGTTGGAAACTTGTCCCGCTTCGTTGACGCGGGTTTCGCGGTCGCGATTCGCTCTTGATTAAATCGGCGGCAATCGCTTTTCTTCCCGAAATGAGTTCGGCTCTTGACCAAATTTTTGTTCATCTGAAGGGATGGCTGCTCTCATTGATCGCCAGCGCGCCGACTTTGGTGCTTCAAATCGCGTCCAGCCTCATCAATATTGTTGCTCTGCTTGCTGTGTTTCTCACGCTCTTTGCGCTTATATCGGTGCTGGAGCGAAAAATCCTGGCGCGAATGCAGAATCGCTACGGGCCGAACCGCGTCGGGCCCTTCGGCCTTTTCCAACCCATCGCCGACGGCATCAAAATGCTGATCAAAGAGGACATCGTGCCGGCACGTGCAGACAAGGTCGTGCATTTTCTCGCGCCAGTGATCCTCGCTGCGGTGGCGATCCTCACTCTGGGAGTGATTCCATATGGGCGAAACATGACACCGTTTAGAATCGACGGCGGCATACTGTTTTTCTTCGCCGTTGGATCGACAACGGAACTCGCCGTGTTCATGGCCGGTTGGGCCAGTAACAACAAATTCTCGATGCTTGGCGCGATGCGCGCGATCGCACAAATGTTTAGTTACGAGTTGCCGTTGATCATCGCCGTGCTCCCGGTCGTGATGGTCGTTGGCTCCCTCATGCCAGACAGGATTGTTGCCGCGCAAGGCCAATACACGTTTGGCATTGTACCGCGCTGGTTCGTATTCACTCCGTGGGGCGCCGCCGCCTTCCTTCTGTTTTTTGTTTCCGGTCTTGTTGAATCGAACCGAACACCATTTGACGTGCCTGAGGGCGAATCAGAAATCGTTGCGGGGCACATGACGGAATATTCCGGATTCAAATACGCCACGTTTTTTATGGCGGAATATCTGGGGATGTTCGCTGTCAGCGGCCTGGCGGTGACATTGTTCCTCGGCGGCTGGCACGCGCCCGCGGGTGTGCTCGAAATTGTTCCCTCCTACTTCTGGTTTTTCCTAAAGCTCAGTGCGCTGCTTTTCGTTTATATCTGGCTTCGCGGGACGCTCCCGCGCACCCGCGTCGATCAAATGATGAATGTCGGCTGGAAATTCATGTTGCCGATGGCGTTCACGTGCATCATCGCGGCGGCTGTCTGGCATTATGCCGGCCGCGGTCTGCGCGGCTGGCTCTGGTCCCTGTTCGTGATCGTGGTTGTTTACGCTGCGCTATCGATCCTGCTGGACACGCGAAGGAAATTCGCGCGACGTGTTTATCGCTTCGCTGAATGAACAGCATCGCGTTCATTGTGATCTCGGTCTTCACGCTCGCCGCGGCGCTCGCGGCGGCGACGTTGCCGAACCTGATGCATGCCGCCCTTTGTTTGGTATTGGCCTTGCTTGGAATCGCGTCCTTTTTTTTACTGCTCGGCGCGGAGTTCGTCGGACTTGCATTAATTTTCATCTACATCGGCGCAGTGGCGGTACTGGTCGTTTTTACAATTCTGCTGACGCGCCGCGATTTGAGAGAGCACCGTGGTTTCCGCTGGAGCGGTGGTGTCATCGCCCTTGCTGTGTTTGGCGGTTTGAGCTGGGCAATTCTCAAAACGCAGTCGCTTACGATCGTCCCAACGCACATTCGCGTGCTCACAGTTAAAAGGATCGGAGAAACGTTAATGACCGGTTATGTGTGGCCGCTGCAGTGCGTCGGCGTTCTGCTTACCGCCGCACTAATCGGGGCGCTCGTACTTGTTATGGAGGAAAAGCGATGACACCTACGCTTCAAGCTTTCCTTATTGTTTCCGCGGCCCTGTTTTCCATCGGTCTGCTCGCCGCGTTGAGTCGGCGTCACGCCATTTTCATTCTCATCGGAATTGAGATGATGCTCGCCGCGGCGAATGTGAATTTCATCGCGTTTTGGCGTTTCGCGCCGCCACCGCACCCGGCAACCGGCGTGATGATCGTAATCTTCTCCATCGCCATCTCCGCCGCAGAAGCCGCAGTTGGCCTGGCGATGGTGATCACTGTTTACCGTCATTATCGGACTACGAACGTCGATCAATTCGACCAGCTCAAAGGATGAATCCAGGGCTCGCAAATAATCTCTGGCTATTTCCGGCGGTGCCATTTGCGGCAGCGATGTTAATTTTGGCGCTGCCGAAATCGCGCCGCAAAACTGCGGCCGTATTCGCAATCGTTGGACAGGTGACCGTGCTCGCAACGTCGATCGTGGCGTTGCTGGCATCGGTGCAAACGGATGGCTTCCGTGCCGTCCATAATTTTACATGGTTCTCTTTCGGCGACCAAACATTGCGGCTCGGATTTGTTCTCGACCCGCTCGGCGCGGCGATGCTGGTGATGATCTCGCTGGTTGGGCTTTGTATCTTTGTCTTCAGCGTCGGCTACATGGCCGATGATAAGGATTTCACGCGCTTCTTTGCGTATCTCTCGTTCTTCGCCGGGGCGATGCTCGGCCTGGTCATCGCGAACAGTTTGCTCCTGCTTTTCATGTTTTGGGAACTCGTCGGGCTTGCATCGTATTTGCTGATCGGTTTCTGGATTGAGCGGCCCAGCGCCGCGGCGGCCGCAAAGAAGGCCTTCATCACCACCCGCATCGGCGACATGGGATTTTTTCTCGGCATGCTCTGGCTCTACAATCGCAGTGGCACATTGCTTTTCTATGATGTCGGAGGCGGTTGTCTTGAAAATGCCGGTCTGGCCATGCTTGGCGCAAGCGCCACCTTCATCGCGCTCCTGATTTTTTGCGGCGCGGTTGGCAAGTCCGGACAGTTCCCGTTGCACGTCTGGTTACCCGACGCCATGGAGGGTCCGACCCCGGTCAGCGCACTGATTCACGCCGCCACCATGGTCGCCGCGGGCGTGTTTCTCGTCGCGCGCGTGTATCCGCTGTTTTCGTTAGGGGCAATCAACGGCGTGACGTCGTCGCTGACCGTCGTTGTCTGGATCGGCGTCACCACGGCCCTTATGGCCGCGCTCATTGCCGTCGCGCAGGCCGACATCAAGCGGATCCTGGCTTATTCAACCGTGTCGCAACTCGGTTTGATGATGGTTTCGTTAGGCGTGGGCGGTGTTGCTGCAGGCATCATGCATTTGCTGGCCCACGGATTCTTCAAGGCACTTCTATTTCTCGGCTCCGGCTCGGTGATTCACGGCTGCCACGGGGAACAGGATATTCGGAAAATGGGCGGCTTGCGGCGGCTCATGCCGGTGACATTTGGAACGTACGCCATCGGCATGATGGCGCTCAGTGGCGTCCCGCTCTTCTTCGCGGGCGGTTGGACCAAGGAGGAGATTCTTCACGCCACAGCGCGGTGGCCGCGATCGCAAGCCCCGTATTACCTGATGCTGGCAGGCGTTGTTCTCACGGCGCTCTACATGACCCGGCAAATGATCTACGTGTTTTTCGACAGTCGCCGCAGCGCCGCCGAGCACGCACACGAAAGCCCGCCGGTGATGATTATGCCGCTCATCGTGCTGGCGATTGGCACAGTCTTGTTGAGCATTGTGCTCACTCCCGCGTGGCCATGGCTGCATGGATATCTCATCGGCGAACCCGTTCACTTCGAGCTCGCGCGCTTGATTCAGCCGATGCTTTTCGTTTCCCTCCTACTTGTCGGCGCGGGTATCGCGCTGGGTGTTTGGTTTTATCGAAAAGCTGGTGTTCGGGATCGAGATCGACCCGCGGAAATTGATCCACTCGAATATGCGCAACCGTCGCTGTTTCGGTTCCTCGCAAACAAGATGTACATCGATGAGCTGTATGCGCGTACGATCATCGCCTTCGCTTCGGCGAGCGCGCACTTCTCCGACTGGATGGACCGTTATTTCTGGGATGGTTTGGTGCGCGGCTTCGGCGCACTCGGCCAGGTTTTTGGAATTTTTACAGCGGGAGTCGACGAGCGTGGGATCAATGCGGGAGTCGATGAAACCACGGTTGGCGCTCGCGGGTTGGGCCGCCTGTTGTCCAGTGCGCACTCGGGTCAAATTCAACGTTATCTCGGCGTGGTCGCCATCGGCATGCTGGCGCTGCTGCTTCTCTACGTATGGTTGGCTTAATCACGGCGATTATTTTGATTCCGCTGCTGGGCGCAGTGGCCGTGTGCACATGGCCGCAGAAGAATGGCCGCCCGATCGCGCTGATGTTTAACGTTATCTCGGCCGGATGCGCTGTGGCGCTCTGGCGAAATTTCGACACGACGGCGGCTGGACTTCAGTTCGTGGAACGTCATGCTTGGATTCCCGCTATTAACGCTGAATATCTGGTAGGCGTCGATGGGCTGAGCCTGTTGCTCGTATTGCTCACATCGCTGATCATTCCGTTCGCTTTCCTCGCACAACAGGCTCCAGACGGAAGCCGCGCGTTCTACGCAACGTTGCTGGTCATGCAGTCTGCGCTATACGGCACGTTCACCGCGCAGAATTTTGTTCTTTGGTTTTTGTTTTACGAAATGAGTCTGATTCCGGGTTTTCTGCTGATCAAAATCTGGGGAGGCGAAAACCGCGACCGCGCTGCGACCAAGTTCTTTCTGTACACATTTCTCGGAAGCGTAGCCATGTTGCTGTCGTTTCTCGGGATTTATTTCGCGAAAGGCACGTTCGACTTCGCAGCTCTCGCAAGTCTTGGGAAAAGCGGCTTGCTCACGGGAAATATCGCCTGGCTGGCGTTTGCCGGAATTTTTATTGGCCTTGCGGTAAAGGTACCGCTGTTTCCGTTTCACACCTGGTTGCCTGACGCTTATCAAACTGCGCCTATCGGCGTGTCGATGGTGCTCACGGGCGTGTTGTCGAAAATGGGCGTTTACGGCTTCGTGCGGTTGTTGCTTCCGTTGTTCCCCAACGAAATCAAAATCATCGGTCCATGGCTGCTTGCGCTGGTCGTTTGCTCGATCGTTTTCGCTCCCCTGGCTGCATGGGCTCAGCGCGATTTAAAACGCATGATTGCCTACTTGTCGATCAACCATCTCGGCTACTGCATGCTGGGTCTTTTTGCGTTGACGGCGTCACCCGTTGTTGCTGCGAGAATCGATACGCAAGCAGCATTGAGCGGCGTGTTCATGCAAATCTTCAATCACGGCATCACTGCGGCTACACTTTTCTACTTCGTCGGATTACTGGAGCAACGGCGTGGTCTCCGGAACATCGACGATTTCGGCGGCCTGATGCAGCGAACACCGCTACTCTGCGGCTGGATGAGTGTTGCCATGTTTTCCTCCCTCGGATTGCCAGGGCTGAACGGATTCATCGGCGAGTTTCTAATCTTCAAAAGTTCGTTCGCGATGGCGGCGGCGTTCACAGCCATTGCTGTGATTGGTCTTCTTGTAACAGCGATTGTTTTCATGCGAGCAATGCAATCTCTCTTCAGCGGACCACTCGCAGAAACTTGCAACACGTTCCCTGATCTTTTGCGACACGAGAAACTTGTCGTGGTTCCGGTGACACTGCTCATGTTCGCCATCGGCATCGCACCGCAATTCATATTGAACATCTTCAACACGACGGTCGTTCACATGGCGCGCCTGTTTGGCTGAGATCTATCGCGAATGAGCAAAGAAATCGCTGCAGTCGAGCGGGTTCCGCAATCCATTCGCGGACTTCTTCTCCTCCGAATTCGTCTGTTCCAAACCGTTCGAAGACCCCGCTCTTTGGCCCGAGAGCAAAAGAACGCGCGTGGCACGTGAACCCCAAATCATGATCGCCTGGACGATTTACATTACGTTCGGAGGCGCAGTGCTGTTGTTGCTTTTGCCGCGTGCGTTGGCGCGCTGGATTGCGCTGTTTACGGCGATCGCAGGTCTGGCGCTGGACATTGTGGTGTTCGTCGGCACGCCCATTGCGGATCTGGCACACTTCACGACGATCGTGCTCGTGCCGTGGGTCCCGGCGCTCGGGATGAATTATCATCTGGCGATCGATGGCGTCAGCCTGACGATGGTTCTTGTCACCGGCATCTCAGCGGTAAGTACCGTGTTGTTTTCGTGGGATATCGAGAATCGGCAGAACGAATTCTTCTTTTGGCTTCTGTTGGTAGTGGCCGGGTCTTACGGCGTCTTCCTCAGCGCCGATCTGTTTTTGCTGTTCATGTTCTACGAGCTGGTCATCGTGCCGAAATACTTTCTGATCGCCATCTTCGGCTCAACCAACAAGGAATACGGCGCCATGAAGCTCACGCTGTATTCGTTTTTTGGGGGCATGTTCGTGTTTGTGGGAATCCTTGTCGCGTATGTAAGTGCAGGCTCGCTCGACCTGAATCAGCTCTCGCAATTCCAATTTTCACCCCAACTGCAATCGTGGGCGTTTCCCGTATTGTTCCTCGGGTTCGCGGTTCTGGCCGGCATCTGGCCGCTGCACACATGGGCGCCGACTGGTCACGCCGCTGCGCCCACCGCGGGTTCGATGTTGCTGGCTGGAATCGTGATGAAACTCGGTTCTTACGCCGGTCTTCGCGTCGCGATGAATCTTTTCCCCCAGGGATTTGAGATGTGGAGCAAGTGGATCGCTGTACTCGCTCTAATCGGAATTGTCTATGCAGCGGCAGTGGCCCTTCGCCAAAGTGATCTCAAATTTGTGATCGGGTATTCGAGCGTGAGCCACATGGGTTTTGTGCTACTCGGTTTTGCAACGGCTAACGCGCTTGGAGTTTCCGGAGCGGTACTGCAAATGTTCTCGCACGGCGTGATTGCGGCCCTGTTGTTCGCCGTGGCGGGACGCATGATTTATCGCCGCACACACACGCGGGACCTTGGCACACTTGCGGGCATGAATCTGAGTCGGGCGCTGCCCTTCGCGGCTTTTACGTTTGTTGTCGCGGCAGCTGCGTCGATGGGTATTCCAGGCTTCAGTGGATTTGCGGCTGAGATTACGATTCTCATAGGCGCATGGAAGACTTATCCAATTGCGGTTTGGATCGCCGGTGCAGGAATGGTGCTGGCTGCTGCGTTCACGTTGCGCGCGCTAAAGCTTTCCTTCTTCGGTGATCAACGCTCAAGCGGTCCCGCGCAGGAAGGCCGCGTAGCGCTCAACCCAGATTGGAACGAGAAACAACGCATCACGATTCCCGAAAAAATCGGCGCTTCGATCCTGATGATTACGACGTTCGCCGTCGGCATTTATCCAAAACTGTTGCTCGATCGCATCATACCCGCGATCGAGACGATGAGGTTTTTGAAATGACAGCTTACGAGGACACCTGGCGCCTTACCGGTTAACGATGTCGTACCTACAGCTTCTCAAACTGGCTTCTCCTGAAGCGATCGTGGTGCTGACGGCGCTGTTTGTGCTTTCCATCAGCCTCACGATGAAACGCGCAACCTCAGCCTGCGTTTTCGTGGCTGCGTTCGGACTGGTGATTGCAATTGCGGCAGTCCTGATCCTGCCGCGCAACGAGAGGCTTTTCGGCGGGATGTTAGTCGTTTCGCCACTGACCTCATTGTTCAAAATTGTTTGCATCGCGCTCGCATTTTTCACAGTTCTGTTGACGGAGGCTGAGAAGGCGAAGCCTCATCTCGGCGAATATCTTGCCATAATTCTTTTGGCAACGGTCGGCCTGATGTTGCTCGTTGGCAGTGAAGAATTGCTGATGATTTTTATCGGGCTTGAACTGCTTGGTCTCTCGCTGTACGTGATGGCTGCATTCGACAAATCGGATGTCCGCTCCGCCGAAGCAGGTCTGAAATATTTTCTGTTCGGCAGCACATCGAGCGCATTCACACTGTTCGGGATTAGTCTGATCTACGGGATGTCGGGAACGACCGTTCTGGCTGCGATCTCGCAAAAGCTGGCGACCACAACGGTGCAGCCATTGCTTGCGGTTGGAATCGTGATGACGCTCGTTGGTTTTGCTTTCAAGATCGCTGCCGCGCCGTTTCACCTCTGGGCGCCCGACGCGTATCAAGGCGCGCCTGTTCCGAGCGCAGCGTTCATCGCCTCGGGGTCGAAGGTTGCGTCATTCCTTGTGCTGGGAAAAATAGTGCTGGTGGGGTTCGCGCCGGTGCACGGCAACGCCGGCTGGCATACCATGGTCGCAGGTTGGTCGCCTCTACTTGCAGCGCTTTCTGCGTTTTCGATTGTGATCGGTAATCTGGTCGCGCTTGCGCAATCGAACGTGCGCAGACTTCTTGCCTACTCCGCCGTTGCGCATGCGGGTTATACATTGATCGGATTCGTGGCCGGCGGCCATGACGGTTTTTCCGCGGCCTTATTCTATACGACGATTTATGCCGTCACCCTCGTGGGGGCATTCGGTGTCATTGGCGTCGTGCGACGCGAAACCGGTGGCGACGATTTCTCTAATTTTTGTGGCTTGGCGTCACGTTCGCCGTTGCTCGCCGGATGCATGGCGATTTTTATGTTGTCGCTCGCAGGCATCCCGCCGCTGGCCGGATTTTTTGGAAAGTTCTATCTGTTCAGCGCTGCGTTGCATTCTGGAGGAAATCAAGCGCTTCTCTGGCTGGTCGTGCTTGGACTGGTTGGCAGCTTCGTCTCCCTTTATTATTACCTTCTTGTATTGAAAGCGATTTTCGTTGATGAAGCGTCAATGCCAGTAGCGCGGCCGCTCCATCGAATCCCGCCCGAGGTTGTGCAGCAGGGTACGGTTGCACTACTTGCCGCGATAGTCGTTCTGCTTGGCGTGATGCCAAACGTGCTTGCATCGCGAATTCTGGCCGCGGTTCCGTAAAATTTTTCGACAAAGATGCAATTAACGCTTGACCGGCGCGCTGTAAGTTTTGCATCAAGAGCAGCAGACCCATTGCGAAGGTGGTGATTTGAAGATGGGCAGCATCAGCGAGTTTATTGAGCGCCATTTCCGACACTTCAACGCGGCGGTGGTGAAAGACGCAGCCGACGCGTACATCGCACATCTTGATCGGGGCGGAAAAATGATGATCACTCTGGCGGGGGCGATGAGCACCGCTGAATTGGGAGTTTCACTAGCGGAAATGATTCGCCGTGACAAAGTGCATGCCATTACCTGCACGGGTGCGAACCTCGAGGAAGATCTCTTCAATCTCGTCGCGCGCAGCAAATACGAACGCATTCCCAATTATCGGGAGCTAAGTCCTCAACAGGAGCAGGAGTTGTTGCAGCGGCACCTCAATCGCGTCACGGACACCTGCATTCCCGAGGAGGAAGCGATGCGACGAATTGAGCGGGTGGTGCTCGACGAATGGATCGCCGCTTCGGAGAACAACCGGAGGAAGTTTCCCCACGAATTCCTTTATACGATCTTGCGTGAGTGCCGCCTGAAACAATTTTACGAGATCGATTCTGCCGATAGCTGGATGATTGCGGCTGCGCTCAAGAACCTTCCATTGTTTGTGCCCGGCTGGGAAGATTCGACCCTGGGAAATATCTATGCGGCCCGCTGCATCACTGGGGTGATCAGGAATGTGCAAGCGATCCGCTCGGGAATCGAATACATGATCGAACTCGCGGCCTGGTATGAGCGAGTATCAAAGGATTCATCCGTCGGTTTTTTCCAAATTGGCGGCGGCATCGCAGGCGATTTCCCAATTTGCGTCGTGCCGATGCTGAACCAGGACGTGGTCAGCACGCCGGTTCCGGAATGGGGTTATTTTTGCCAAATCAGCGATTCCACCACCAGCTTCGGCTCATACTCCGGCGCAGTACCCAATGAGAAGATCACCTGGGGAAAACTGAGCGTCGATACTCCGCGATTTGTCATCGAATCTGACGCAACGATCGTTGCGCCGCTGATTTTCGCGAAGATTCTGGGATGGTAAGTCCACAGCGCGATGGCGGGGGGATGAGTTTCCGTCGTGGATGTTCCCTGGGTTTAATCCGTTTGAATGGCGTGATTCTGGGTTTCATCCGATGATACGAAATGCTTTACGTCATAGCGACGCCGATCGGTAACCTGGCCGATATCACGTTGCGCGCGCTCGATGTTCTGAAAAATGTCGACGTTGTGGCGGCAGAAGACACTCGGCATTCAGGCTTATTGCTAAAGCATTTCGGAATCAAAAAGCCTTTTGTAAGCTACTATGAACACAATGAAGCGGCGCGCACGGCACAGCTGGTGCAACGCCTTGCGCAAGGCGAGAAAATTGCACTAATTACGGATGCAGGCACGCCTGGACTGTCCGATCCCGGGTTACGACTCATTCGCGCATGCATCGAACGCCAACTGCCGTTTACGATAATTCCCGGGCCCTCGGCGATCCTGACCGCTTTGCTCGGGTCCGGATTTTCGACCGAGAAATTTTCGTTCCGTGGATTTCTTCCGGTGAAAAGCGGCCAACGCGAGCGCGAATTATGCGCAGCAGTTGAAAGCAAGTGCACCTCGATCTTCTTCGAGTCGCCATATCGGCTCGTAAGAACGCTTGAGGCATGCGTCCAGATCATGCCAGAGCGGCAACTTTGCGTCGCGCGCGAGCTGACAAAAAAATTTGAGGAATTCCGCCGCGGCACCGCGGCGGACCTTTTTGCGCATTACACCGCGCATCCTGCGAAAGGCGAGATCGTGCTCCTGATCTCTGGCTCGTAAGAGTTGCGCCGAGGTATAGACAAATTCATTTGCGCAACAGCACGGACGCGGCGCGTCCGGAAGTGCCAGCGAATAAAGGATTCGCAATCGCCGTCCAATCCAGTCACTGCAATCAGTTAGAATCGATGCGCTCCGATACTGCCTATGCTTAAAGCTTCACAAATTCCTGCCGTCCTGCCAAACTTATCGTTGTTCAGAGTTTCGCGAGCAGACTGGCCAGCTTCTGCGATTATCATTTATGACCCGCCTGCCACGGTTCGTTACGCCTTTGCTCGCGGGATTTGCCGTCACGTTTCTGCAGGTCGGAATCGCAGTCGTTCTGCTCGCTCCAGAAGAGCCCGTAACGCAGCGCTACGCCGCGCTGGTCCAGCACGATGCCTATTGGTTTAGGAACATTATGGATCGCGGATACCAGACTATTGTTCCGCCGATCGATCATAAGGTTATGGAAGTCTCGAATGTCGCGTTTTTTCCGGCATATCCGGCAATCGCCGCGCTAGTTCGGCATACCTTCAATCTCAGCGCCGGGACTGCGCTATTGATCACGGCTCAGTTTGCTGCCTGGGGTTTTTGGACCTATTTCTTCCTGTTCTGCACGCGCTGGAATGTTCCGCGGGCGCTTCAGATTTGCGGCGCACTCTTAATCTTCGCGAACCCGGCAGCGTTCTTTTTGGTCGCCGGCTATTCGGAATCGCTATTTCTGATGGCGCTGCTCGGATTCATATACTGGAGCACCGCCGAGGGACGCGCGGCGAGAATCCTGGCCGCTGTGCATGGGATCGTCATGTCCGCAACGCGAATTGTGGGAATCGTGTGCGCCGCTTTTCCTGTGGTGCGCTCGGTTTCTCGTACTGGATGGCGCGGTTTGTTCAAGCCGCAAACCTGGGTTCGAGAGAACCGTGCAGCTATCGGCTTGGCGCTTTGTCGCGGCGTCCGGCGCGATCGCATTCTTCGTCTACTGCCAACTGCGATGGGGCCACTGGGACCTCTACATGCTCACGCAGGCGGCTGGTTGGGCCATCGTGCCCGATTATCTTGCAGTGTTTAAACCCGACAGTTATCGCTGGCTCGTTCCTGCACTGAATGATCCCATTGAGGCGAGCCAGCTATCCATGACGCTCGGTGCCGTCCTTTTCGTCGCCATCGCAGTTTGTGAATTGCTTCCAGGGATTCGGCGCCGTGCCGGCCTGGTCGGTACGCATTGGGATCTATTTCTGTGCGGCGATGATTTATTACCTCTCCGTGAGCGGAGTTGCCTGTGTCGACATGGAGAGCATGCTGCGGTACGAGTTTTGCGCGTATGCTTTGATCGTACTGGCGTTGTTAAATTTTCTGCGTCAATTTCGCACGCCGCCAGTATGGGCGCGGGCATTAGGGACGGCGGCAGTAGCGCTGGTCAGCGCTGCGGGGCTGTGCCTACAGGGATGGTACGTCTGGAATTTTACCCGGGGTAACTGGGTCGCGTAGTAGAAGATGAACACAAAGGTCGTCATAATAGGTGCAGGTCCAGCTGGTCTTACGGCTGGCTATTTGCTTTCCAAAAGCGATATCGAGGTTTTGGTTTTGGAAGCCGATCCCGTTTACGTCGGTGGCATTTCGCGGACCGTGACCTACAAAGGGTTTCATTTCGACATCGGCGGGCACCGCTTCTTTTCAAAATCCAAAGCCGTTGAAGATCTATGGACGGAGATTCTACCCAACGACATGCTCATCCGACCGCGCTCCTCGCGGATTTTTTACGGTGGCAAATTTTTTTCCTATCCTCTCAAGCCAGTTCGAGGCCCTGCTGAAGCTTGGCGTCTTCAAGTCCACACTCTGCATTCTGTCGTGGTTAAAGGCGCGTCTATTGCCGTTGCGAAATCCGCACAATTTCGAAGAGTGGGTGAGCAATCAGTTCGGAAAACGCCTCTTTAATACCTTCTTCAAAAGCTACACCGAAAAGGTGTGGGGAATGAGCTGCAAGGAAATCTCCGCCGATTGGGCTGCGCAACGGATCAAAGGTCTTTCGTTAGGAAGCGCAATCAAGAACGCTCTTATCCCCCAGCGCTACAACGGCGACCGCAGCAAAGTCATCAAGACACTGATCCATTCTTTTCGCTATCCGCGCCTCGGTCCCGGCATGATGTGGGAGGCATGCACGGAAAAGATGAGAGCGCTAGGCGGCGAACTCGAGATGGGCTGCCGGGTCACTCGCTGCTCATATGACAAGGCGTCCGGCAGTTGGACCGTGCAATACAAAGATCGCCAGGGTGATTTGCAGTAGCGTCGAAGCCGAACACGTCATTTCATCTGCGCCGATGCGAGAACTTGTCTGCGGTCTGTCGCCCTCTGCGAGTCGAGCAAACCAGACGCGCGGCTGAAAGCCTGAAGTATCGCGATTTCCTGACCGTGATGTTGATCTTGAAAGATCGCCAAATGTTCGATGACAACTGGATCTATATTCACGACCCGAGCGTGAAAGTCGGCCGTGTTCAGAACTTCCGTTCGTGGTCGCCGGAGATGGTGCCCGAAGCCGACAAAGTATGTTACGGGCTCGAATATTTTTGTTTCGAACACGACGGTCTCTGGGATTCAAGCGACATGGATTTGATCGAGCTTGCAAAGCGCGAGCTGATTCAGATCGGATTGGCGAAGGAAGGCGATTTCATCGACGGCTGCGTCGTTCGCCAGAAGAAAGCGTATCCGGTTTACGACGACGATTACGCTCAACACGTCGACATGATTCGCCAGGAACTGGAGACCCGTTATCCAAACCTGCACTTGGTCGGGCGCAACGGGATGCACAAATACAACAACCAGGACCACGCCATGATGACCGCGATGCTGTGCGTGGAAAATATCCTCGCCGACACAAAGCTTTACGATCTCTGGCAGGTGAATAGCGACGCTGAATATCACGAAGCGGGATCCGCCACGGCCGAGGAAACAAATGGCAGCGCGTTACGTCTGGTGCCTACGCGCGTCGTTACCGCCCCCGAGCTCGCGCCGGAAGGGTAGCCCACGCGTCTCGCGTGCTGGCTTCGACGTCGCGCCGAAACAATCTTGCCGGGCCGTACGTTCTGAGCAGGCCAACTCAGAAAGTCCGAGATCGCAAGTACGGGGCTCGCCAGTTACTCGTTCTCAAATTCTTCCACTGGCGGGCAGGAGCAGAACAGATTGCGATCGCCGTAGACGTTGTCGATGCGACCGACAGCGGGCCAGAATTTGTGTTCGCGTGTCCAAGGCGCAGGGAAAGCTGCTTGTTCGCGCGAGTACGGGTGGTCCCATTTGTCGGACGCGATTTGGCGCGCGGTGTGCGGCGCGTTCTTGAGCAAATTGTTTTCTTGATCCTGTTTTCCGTCGGCGATTGCTTTCATCTCCGCGTGGATCGAAATCATCGCTTCGCAGAAACGATCGAGCTCGTGTTTCGGTTCGCTCTCGGTCGGCTCGATCATCATCGTCCCGCCGACCGGCCACGAAATGGTCGGCGCGTGAAAACCGTAATCCATCAAACGTTTGGCCACGTCTTCGACTTCAATGCCGGCGCTTTTCCACTGGCGCAAGATCGACGATGCATTCGTGCGCGACCAGGCCGTGTTTGCCTTTGAACAGAACTGGGAAATACGGGTCGAGCCGTTTGGCGATGTAATTTGCATTTAGAATCGCGACTTCGCTTGCTCGTTTCAATCCCTCGGCGCCCATCATCCGGATGTACATCCAGGAAATGGTCAGAATGCTGGCGCTGCCCCAGGGCGCCGCCGCTACTGGACCTACCGCGATTTCCGATTTTCGATTTTCGATTCTCGATTGACGAAAGCCCCGGCAAAAACTGCGACAAGATGTTTGGCCACGCCGATCGGTCCCACGCCCGGGCCGCCGCCGCCGTGCGGAATGCAAAAGGTTTTGTGCAGATTCAAATGGCAAACATCGGCGCCGTAATCGCCAGGACGGCAAAGACCGACTTGCGCATTCATGTTCGCGCCGTCCATGTAAACCTGGCCGCCGTGCGCGTGAACGATGTCGCAGATTTCGCGAATCGTCGGCTCGAAGACGCCGTGCGTGGACGGATAAGTCACCATGAGCGCGGCGAGATCGCGCGCGTGTTCGTCTGCTTTAGCGCGCAGATCGGCAAGATCGATGTCGCCATCTTTCAAACACGCAACTGAAACAACTTTGAATCCGGCCATCACCGCGCTGGCGGGATTGGTGCCGTGTGCGGATGTCGGAATGAGACAAACGTTGCGATGCGCTTCGCCGCGCGACGCGTGATATTCGCGAATCGCTAGCAGACCTGCGTATTCGCCCTGCGATCCGGCATTCGGTTGCAACGAAACCGCCGCAAACCCGGTGATTTCTGCAAGCCAGTCTTCCAGTTGCTGGAAAATCTCCAGATAGCCTGCCGTCTGTTCGACCGGCGCGAACGGATGTAATTTGGAAATTTCAGGCCATGAGATCGGAAACATTTCCGCGGTCGCATTGAGCTTCATCGTGCATGAGCCCAGCGGAATCATCGAAGTCGTGAGCGACAGATCGCGCGATTCGAGCTTCTTCAAATACCGCAGCATTTCTGTCTCGGTGTCGTGCGTGTTGAAGATGGGGTGAGTGAGAAACGGGGAATTGCGGATTGCAATTGTCGGAATCCGCAGCGGCGGCTCGCCGATCTCATCATCGCCAAGATCGCGCACGAGCGTACCGCGGA
Source organism: uncultured Verrucomicrobiae bacterium (assembly GCA_963776065.1). Lineage (GTDB taxonomy): Bacteria > Verrucomicrobiota > Verrucomicrobiia > Chthoniobacterales > UBA10450 > Udaeobacter. The sequence goes on from CAVZLJ010000005.1 coordinate 625,408, forward strand.
AGATCGACATCAACAGTTCGATGTCGCGCGCCGTTGTTGTTTCGTCGAATGAAATGCCGACTGCGCGTGGACCGAGTGCTCGCAGATTGCAGCCCGCTTTAGCCGCATGCTCCAAAATGACTTCGCTGGATTCGACTTCGACGCGGATCGTATCGAAAAAGTTGTCGTGTGTGATTGTGCAGCCAAGAGCGCGTAGATCGTCTGCGAGTTGGCTTGTTAATCTGTGAACGCGCTCGGCGATCGCGCGCAATCCGTTGGGACCGTGATAGACCGCATACATCGATGCAATGACGGCGAGCAGAACCTGCGCTGTGCAGATGTTGCTCGTCGCTTTATCGCGGCGGATGTGTTGCTCGCGCGTTTGCAACGCGAGGCGATACGCTGGACGGCCTTCGGCGTCGTGTGACACGCCAACGAGTCGGCCAGGCATATGCCGCTTGAATTGCTCGCGCGTGGCGAAATATGCCGCGTGCGGCCCGCCGAATCCCAGCGGAACTCCGAACCGCTGTGTATTGCCGACAGCGACGTCGGCACCGAATTCGCCCGGCGGTTTCAGTAGTGTGAGGGCAAGAATATCTGCTGCGACGACGACCAGCGCCCCGGCGTCGTGTGCCTGCCGGACGAAATCAGCGTAATCGTGTATCGCGCCATCGGTGGCCGGATATTGAATCAGCGCGCCGAAAGTTGTGTCGTCAAATTTGAATCGCGAGTAATCGCCGATCTTGATCTCGATCCCGAGCGGCTTTGCGCGCGTTTGCACCACGGCAATCGTTTGAGGGTGACAGTTATCGGCGACGAAGAACGTTTTGCGATTTGGAATAGCTGCGTGACAAAGCGTCATCGCTTCAGCGGCGGCTGTCGCTTCGTCCAGTAACGACGCGTTCGCGATGTCGAGCGCCGTGAGGTCGATGATCATCTGCTGAAAGTTCAGCAGTGCTTCGAGCCGACCTTGCGCGATTTCCGCCTGGTAAGGCGTGTAAGCGGTATACCACCCGGGGTTTTCCAGAATGTTTCGCTGAATGACGGGCGGCGTAATGCAGTCGTAGTAGCCGGCGCCGATAAATGAGCGCGCGATTTTGTTCTTCTTCGCAATCGCCCGTAGTTCAGCCAATGCTTCGGTTTCCGATTTCGGTGTCCGGCAAATTCAGTTGCCGATCAAAGCGAATGTTCTTCGGAACCGTGGCGTCGATCAGTGCCTCCAGACGTTCAAAGCCCAACTCGCGCAGCATCGCGCGAACTTCCTCGTCGCTCGGGCCGATGTGACGGCGCGCGAACGAATCGATGTCGATCGTTTCTTCGCGCGTTTGCATGGCAAAAGACTACGGAGCGCCAGGAACGCTTCAACTTTCGAGCGCCGCCTGTGCCGCCGCCAATCGCGCAATGGGAATTCGAAATGGACTGCAACTGACGTAATCGAGACCGAGCCGGTGACAGAATTTGACGCTATTTGGCTCACCACCGTGCTCGCCGCAAATTCCCAGTTTGATGTCCGGGCGCGTTTTACGGCCGAGGTCGCGGGTAATTTCCATCAAACGTCCGACACCCATTTGATCGATTGTTGCGAATGGATTTGAATCGACGATGTCGAGCTCCGCGTACGCGGAGAGGAAACTGCCGGAGTCGTCGCGGCTCATTCCCAGTGTGGTTTGCGTCAGATCGTTCGTGCCGAAGCTGAAGAACTCAGCGTCGCGCGCGATTTGATCGGCCAGAAGCGCTGCGCGCGGGATCTCAATCATCGTTCCGACCAGATACTTGAATTTTCTTCCTCGTTCCTTCGCCACCTTCTCCGCAACGCGCCGGACGATATCGATCTGGAGTTTTAGCTCGCGCGGGAATCCCACCAGCGGAATCATGATTTCCGGGTGGACCTTGATCCCATTGGCTTGCACCGCTGCGGCTGCTTCAAAGATCGCGCGAGCCTGCATTTCGGAAATCTCAGGAAAGGTGATTCCCAGCCGGCAACCGCGATGACCGAGCATTGGGTTGAACTCGTGCAGCTCATGAACGCGATGGGAAATTTGTTCAACTGGTACGCCGAGCTTGTTCGCCAGTTCGTTCTGCTGCGCGCGATCCGTGGGCAAAAATTCGTGCAACGGCGGATCCAAAAACCGGATGGTGGCGGGCAGGCCTTTCAGCGCCGTGAAGATGCCAATGAAATCGTCGCGCTGGTAAGGAAGCAATTTCGCCAAGGCTCGCGCTCGTTCGTCCTGTGTGCCTGCGAGAATCATCTCCCGCATGGCGTCGATCCGGTCGCCTTCGAAAAACATGTGTTCTGTGCGGCAGAGCCCGATTCCCTCCGCGCCGAATGCGACAGCGTTTTTGACTTGCTCGGGCGTATCGGCATTTGCGCGCACTCCGAGGGTGCGGAATTCGTCGGCCCACTTCATCAATTTTGCGTACTCGTTATAAGTCAGGCTTTTCTTGGCATCGAGCGAGCGATCGACGAGCACCTGAATAATCTCCGACGGCGCGGTCGCGACTTCCCCGGCAAACACTTCGCCAGCGGTTCCATCGATGGAAATGTAATCGCCTCGGTTCAACGTCGTGCCGTTCGCACTGAGCGTGTGCTTTTGGTAATCGATTTGGATCGCACTTGCGCCGCAAACGCAAACTTTCCCCATTTGTCGGGCGACAAGCGCCGCGTGAGAAGACACGCCCCCGCGCGAGGTGAGAATTCCTTCTGCTGCGATCATGCCGCGCAAATCTTCCGGCGACGTTTCGATACGGGCGAGCACGACCTTTTCACCGCGCTCGGCGCGAGCCACAGCTTCGTCCGCGCTGAACACGACATGGCCACACGCCGCGCCTGGTCCGGCGGCGAGACCGCTGCCAATTTTCTTTGCCTTCTGCACAGCTCGCCGATCAAAAACTGGCGCGAGGAGATGCGAGAGGGAATCGGCCGGGACACGGCGCACCGCGTCCTTTTTGGATATCAATTTTTCACCGACCATGTCCACTGCGATCCGCACCGCAGCATGGCCGGTGCGTTTGCCGTTTCGCGTTTGCAAAATGTAGAGGCGATTCTCTTCGACCGTGAATTCGAGGTCCTGCATGTCCTTGAAGTGCCGTTCAAGGGTGTTGCGCACCTTCATCAACTCGCTGTGCGCTGCGGGCATTTCTTTGGCCAGCTCGGCGATTGGATGCGGGGTGCGCACGCCCGCAACGACATCTTCGCCCTGCGCGTTGATGAGGTATTCGCCGTAGAAAATCTTTTCGCCGGTCGCCGGGTCGCGCGTGAAGGCGACTCCGGTCGCGCTACTGTCGCCCATGTTTCCAAACACCATCGTCTGAACGTTCACCGCCGTTCCCCATTCGCGCGGGATCCCGTACTTCCGCCTATAAACGATGGCGCGATCGTTCATCCATGAACCGAATACGGCGCCGATCGCGCCCCAGAGTTGTTCGTTCGGGTCCTGGGGAAAAGATTTTCCGGTGCGTTCGCGAATCAGCGTCTTGAACCGCTGCACAAGGTCTTTCAAATCGGCGACGGTCAAGCGCACGTCGGGAAAGTCGTGCTTGCCGTAGCGCTCGTCCTTCAGGTGTTCGATTACAGTTTCGAATGGTTCGTGGTCTTCGCCCGGGCGTTTTTGCACGCCCATCACTACGTCGCCGTACATCTGAAGAAATCGGCGATAAGAATCCCAGGCAAACCGCGCGTTGTTCGTTTTCCTCGCGACGATCTCCACCACTTCGTCGTTCATGCCGAGATTGAGAATCGTATCCATCATTCCCGGCATGGAATCGCGCGCGCCGGAGCGCACGGAGACCAGCAGAGGACGCTCTTTGTCGCTGAACTGTTTTCCCGTCGATGTTTCGACCTTCGCCATTGCCGTTGCGAGTTGCGCCTCTAGTTGTGGCGGATATGCGCGATTGTGATCGTAAAAATAACTGCAAACTTCCGTCGTGATGGTGAACCCCGGTGGCACGGGAAGACCGATCCGTGTCATTTCGTGGAGATTTGCGCCTTTGCCGCCCAGCAGCGGTTTCATGGCCCCCGTTCCATCAGCGCGGCCGTCGCCGAAGTAATACACGTAGCGTAACGCGCGTTTTCTCTTCTCAACAGCGGCTTTGCGCGTTTTAGATCGCAGCGGCTTCCTCGCGCGTTGAAATCGTCTTCGACGATCAGCTTTTCGTTTTGTGACCATAACTTTACCAGTGGCAGCAGCCGCCGGAGTGACGAAGCGCAAACTAATTTCCCGCGCCGCGATGTCAACGGGTCGGCACGCTGCACCGACTCCCGAAAGCTTTCGGGACAGCGCGACGTCTCCACCGATTGGCGTCAGCAATTACGCTGGCGCCGTTTCGCCGTTAGTAAGAACTTGAGCTATTGTCGCTGTAAAGTCATCAACGCCGGTACTGGGGATGATGATGCTGTTACGGCGGCCATGAGCTTCTTCAGTGATGCGCAAGAATCTACCGCGCTCGTTTTCGCGGAGCTCCACGTAAAAATGCTTGCGTTCAATCTGCAGTTCCCTCGCCTCGATGATGTTGTCCATTTTGCCTTGCGGGCGCCGACTCTACCGCATCCTGTCGGGGAAATGGAAGAAAAATCTCAGGTTTGCGGAAATTTCTTGCGAGCCCTTTAACGCTACAACGTTGCGTTACTACCAGATCGTCCACCCCGATCTTGATGCTGGGTACTCTGGCACGGGGCGGGCGTCGGCCGAGATCTTGGTTTAGGAGCGATCGTCGGGGTTGATGTAGGTCTCGGCGTCGGTGTGATTGGACGCTGGCCTTACTGTTGCCGTCGAAGCTGGACAAAGTTGCGCCCGGTACGAGAACGACTCCCGGGCGCTGTGGTATCGGGCGGAGATGGAGATTCTCGTGATGTTGGAAAGGCAAAGCCCACGATGTCCTACGGAGTTTTAGGAACAGTAGGTGGTATCCAGTTCACTTCCGGTCGTTCGCCCGGGGATTCTGCGGTCAACTCGCGCTGCCAGTATAGCCGATCGGGACGTTGAACAACATGATAAGAGCTGACATCATACCGGCGAGCGATTTATCCGATGTTTTTTCATAAGTTGAGCAGTTCGATTTTAACAGGAGCCCCTTCTTGCCGGCTTGACTCACCCTCTGAAACGGGTCGGGATGATCTGATGAGACTCTGGACGTGCGCGATCAGAAGAGCGAGCTAACAGGCGTCCACCATCTATCCTACAGAAAGCCTTTTGTCTCGTTAGTTATATACTCTCAGGCTGCAGACTGCAGGCGCGGCAAAGCCTGTGTTGGGGCGGGTGAGGGTTACCTCCACGAAGTATATGTTGGTGAAATAGTTAAAGGTCGTGTTTGGAAAAGGTACACGCGTCACATCTGACAGTACCGCTCGCTACAGTCGGGATCTGGCAGATCATCACCGGCGTTTGTTGACAGGAAGGGAGGGTATATAGGGTTGCCGTAATCGTCGTGCCCGCCGGCATAATGTAGGCCATTTCAAACGTGGTCCATGGCGGCCTGCCCGTGCTTTTGTTCATCGGCAGAACCGCCGTATTCACTACATTGTACCGCGCTGTAATAGTTCCCGACGCGGTTGAGTTAAAGGTGAGATTTCCCTTCGATTCCTGACTCGAGGAAGACTTCGAGAGCGAGGTCAGGTCAATGATCGAACCGGTGGAACCAGGGGACGGTCCAAGCCGGAGCCATCCCTTGCCCGAAAGTTGTGTCTGCGATCACCAAGAGCGCTAATATAGTCGTTCCTGATAGAAGCAGTTTTTTCATATTATAGATTATTGTTTTCATGTTTTGTTTATGTCTGTTCACAGGTGTACTGCAGGAAATCCGGCGCGAGGTTACGCGAGAAAGTTGGATTCTTTTGAGAGACTCGTCTTCGCAACGCTAGGGTCTGACGGGCCCGTCTGCGGTGTATCGGCCAACGGCAGGCCGCGGAACCGTAGTGAGACCGGGTCAAGCACGGTACCGGCGTTCTGGCGCGGCTGCGGCGTAGGTTGAGACCTCGGCGGAGGAGGCCGGCCTGGGTGTGGCCTCGCTATGCCGCGGGTAAAGCTATAGACGTCGCGGTTGCAGTTGCCGTTGCCGGAGCTGGCCGAGGTTTGTATCGTTCCCAATATTGAGATATTGTCGCACAATCAGGCCAGCCGACTGGAAAAATGCATTCAACGACCAGATCATCTGGCACTCCTTCAGGATGCCAATTCGATCCATCATCCCAGTCGCCTGAGGTCATTCCCGACCCAATTATGAAAGGGGTAGGCCGAGTAGCTTTGCACGCCCGACCAGAGGGATTACTGCCGCCGCCGAGCGCTAGAGATGTTTGGATCTCATACTTGTTTGTCTATTTTTGCATTGTAATCTTCTGCCGTAACAAAGAGGCGTGGTTTTATCATACAGGTTGTCGGGTTTCGCCGAAGTCTCTCCAGCCCTATAATCTGTTTATTCGATAGTTGCGAGACGCGTTGCTGGCCGGGTCTCGGCCAGCTGTGCGCTCACTTTCTCGATCTGCGCGGCTTGTTTGCTCAAAAGCGACTCCAGCTTCGCAACCGTAGCTTCAAGTTTCTCAATCTTGCGATCTTGGTCCTGACCTTTGCGATGCTCCTTCAGGAATTCATTGAGCAGCATTGCATTCACAGCGTCGTAGCGGACCGTGAATGGTTTGCCTTCTTTATCGCGGACGATTAGGTCGGGATTGATCTTTTCCACTTGTTCTGCCACCAAACCAAACTCCGGCGTACCTTCCGGGCTTAGCTCATGTTTGTAGCGGAAAGTAACTGGTTCCAGATTGAAGATCGCCGCGCTCGCATCTTTCATCGGCTGGATGTTTTCCTTAAACCGAGCCGAAGAGGCGGTTGTGCCCAACTGTCCGCTGCTGCTAACTCGCACCGCGACCCCACTGCCAATAGCCGTCCCGCTGATACCGGCGACATAAGTAGCGTTATGGACACTTGGTGTGCCGATGTGAATCGTGCTTGACTCAGTTCCCGCACCGTCGGCGCCAATGTAGATGTTATTATCTCCGGTAGTCAGGCTCACACCGGCGAAAAGACCAACGGCGATATTGTTGGTGCCATTGGAGTTCTCCAGTGCACCCTCACCAATCGCAGTATTACTTTCGCCAGTGGTGTTGGTTTGTAGAGCGTCGAGGCCAAAGGCCGTATTAGCCGAGCCGCTGATATTATTCACCAGCGCCCAGTAACCTACGGCTGTATTGTTTGAACCAGTGTTCGCGCCGAGGGCATTCCAACCCATCGCGGTATTAGCGTTGCCAGTTGAGTTGGCTTGGAGAACTGCCGCGCCGACCGCAGTGTTGAAATTGCCCGTTGTGTTGGAATCAAGCGCGATGGCACCAATGGCCGTGTTGTCGTGGCCAAGAGAGTTCAAAGAAAGAACATAACTCCCGAGACCTGTATTGGCATAACCAGTGGTATTGCCATCGAGTGCGGCATATCCGATGGCAGTGTTTTGGTCGGCGGTATTGTTGGTTAGCGCGTTGGCTCCGATCGCCGTGTTGGCGGCGCCAATTGTATTCGTTTTAAGTGCGTTGCTCCCGAGAGCGGTATTAGAGCTGCCGTCTGTGTTGTTGAGGAGCGCGGAAGAGCCGATCGCTGTATTGAAGGCACCGCTCGTATTGCTCTGAAGCGCACTGAAGCCAATCGCAGCGTTGTCGCTGCCGGTGGTGTTGGCTTGCAGCGCCTGAGCTCCGTCCGCTGTATTGTTGCTGGAGATGGTGTTGCTTCGAAGGGCTTGAAAGCCGGTCGCCGTGTTCGATGCGCCAGTGGTATTGCTTTGTAGCGCTTGCGCGCCGGTAGCAGTGTTAAATCCGCCCGCCGCGTTCTGGCGCATGGCTTGAAAGCCCAGAGCGGTGTTATTCGTGCCCGTGGTGAGCATGAGCAGCGCTGAGGTGCCTTCGGCCGTATTTTGTCCGGGATACCCGCCGTCTGGCGGTGGAATAACCGCTTCACCCGTACTCGCAAAAGCTACCCAAGCTGCAGCCAACACCAAATTCAGGACATAGCACAAACGGACCTGAAATTGTGAATTCCTGTTCCATGAAGTTGTTTTGCCTCGTTGAATATGGTTTTTCATGAGATTCCCTATTTTCGGGTTGACGGTTAATCGCTCGGAGAAACCATCAATTTAGAATTGACGTTGCCCGGGCCTGCTATCCGACAAATGCTGCTGACATTTAATGTGTTTCAGACACGTCTTTAAGGGTTGTTCGCCGCCATCCGCGTCGCAGGCCCGCCTGATGCAACTTGTTCGCTTACCTTGCGCAATTGCGCAGCTTGCTCCTTGAGAGTCTCCGCAAGAGTCTTGATTTCCTGCCTCTGCTCCGCATCGGCCGCTTGTAATTGCGTGATCGTATCGTTCTGTTGCTGATTTATTTGCACCTGCTCGTCAAGCTTGCGATGTGCTTTCAGGAATTCATTGAGCAACATCGCGTTGACCGCTTCGTAGCGAACACTGAACGGCTTGCCCTCGGCGTCCCGCACGATCAGGTCGGGGTTAACCTTTTCCACTTGCTCGGCGATTAAACCAAATTCACGGATACTTTCCGGGCTGAGCTCGTGTTTGTAACGGAACGTGACCGGCTCCACCTTCAGGATCGATTCGCTTGCTTCCTTCATCGGTTGGATGTTTTCCTTGAAACGAGCCGAAGAGGTGGGCGTGCCGAGCTGTCCGCTGCTGTTGATCCCCACTGCAACCGCACTGCCAATCGCGACTCCGCGGATCCCGGCGACATAAGTGGAGGTCTGGGTTCCGCTCGTGCCGATGCGGATCACACCCGAATCCGTTGACACTCCCGCACTACCAATTTCAATATTGTTACTTCCACTGGTAACATTAGTTCCCGCACCGTTTCCCACTCCGATGTTATTGCTGCCCGTCGTGTTATTGAGAAGAGCCTGCGTTCCGCACCCTGTATTGTTGGCGCCTGTAGTGTTATTGCGCAAGGTTTGGTAACCAAACGCAGCATTATTGCTCGGTGTAGTACTAAAATAGAGCGCCCCTCGCCCAACACCAGTATTGAAGCTGCCAATCGTGTTGAAATACAGGGAGAAAATTCCATTGGCTGTGTTACTGTTGCCGATCGTAGTGCTAAAGAGCGCATACGCGCCTTGCGCTGTGCTGTAAAAGCCGGTACTATTTACCGTAAAGAGTTTGGTAACCAGTAGCCGTGTTCTCATATCCAATCGTGTCACGGTAAAGCGCGCTTGCCCCGTATCCCGTATTGTGGTCTCCGGTGGTGTTGCCGTTAAGCGATTGATAACCAGTGGCGGTGTTGTCGTTTCCGGTTGTGTTTGTGTAAAGCGCATTATAACCGATGGCGGTATTATTACTCCCAGTGGTGTTTTGATTCAGGGCTTGAGAACCCGTGGCCGTGTTATAGTTGCCGCTTCTGTTCTTTTCAAGTAACTTGATAACCGTTGGCGGTATTATCGGTGCCGGTTAGGTTTTGGTTAAGGGCGTTATAGCCCGTGGCGGTGTCGTTGTTCGCGATGTTTTCGGTTAGAGCCCCGGCACCGATAGCTGTGTTGTAGTAGGCATCGTCGAGGAACTCGAGGGTCGCGAAACCGATCGCTGTGTTGTAGTTGGCGGTATGATAACTGCCGAGCGCGTTTTCACCGAGGTAGGTGTTGCCTCCACCGCAGCCCTCCAGACAAGTCGCGCCTGCCTGCGAGTAAAACGTGAAGCAAAGGAACGGAAACGGAGCGAACATAAATGCGCGCCGTAAAAAGGATCGGTTGGTACATCCCTGGCAGATCGATTGTATTGTCTGAATGCAATTTGAGTTTTCATAGAGTTCTCACAGCAGCGCGTCAGTGCCCACAGCAGTGTTATCGGTGACAGCCCCTCAGCGGACATTCAGGTTACGGCAGCGAATACCCGGGAGAGTATGTCGGGATCGTGTCGCTCTGATACCAATAGCGGAGGTCGATGTCGTAGTCTGGATCGCCGGGGAATACGTCGTCGGAGTAACTGGAACGATTGTTGAGCGTGACATACTTTTTGCCATCCTGATAGAAGGTGGAAGCATACAATGACCAGCGAGCGCAGGTGGAGTCCACGGAGCCGCACGAATTCGCAGGATTGGACACAACCTGGCAGCCTTCGTCCATGTTATTGTACCAGACCTTTCGGTCATCGTGGGTATCTTCCCAGGCTTCGATTATTGTCTCCCCATCGTTCAAGTACTCACTCAGCGTTTTTGCAAACTTCTTGTCTTTGGAGCTACTGGCGACTGACGTGCCGTTTTCTCCAGCGTAGATATGAAGACCGTGAAAGACAGAATGGAAGGAGGACTGCTCCGTGTACCGGCTCACAGCGGTTCTACCATCGCAGTAAATCGGCGATGCGGTTGAGCAGGCCAGGCTGAGGAAATATTCTGCGTCGCCAGTGCCTAGCTGTGTCAAATCAGTAGTAGTTGGGGCCGTCGTGTAGATGTAGGCGTTTTCCCCACCGAAGAACCCGATATTGCCGTGTGCATCGAGGAAGATGAGATCGGACCAGTCCGCCCCATATTGGTCGCAGGGGGTGTCCACAAATCGACTATCGTGCCACGCTTTGCCGATGTTGGCTGCGCGCGATGATGTAGCTGTGCGTTGGATCGGAGGAGGCGTTGGGTTGGTGTGGACTTGGTACAGGGCGCAGTGTTCAGTGTTAAAAGCTGCTGGGCAAACGCTAGACAATGGCGAGTGTATTTGAGGCTGGAAGCTAGCGCTGTACACTTGAGTTATCAGCACATGACAGATACGTTCTGGCGAGCGCGCTGAATCGGTGGTAAAAGAAGGCTGACTGCGGTTTGCTGTGGGAATTTTGCTACTTTAAGTCGAAACGATGCACTCGCTGCGGCGAGCTGGGTGCTCACTTTTGGAGTTGCGACGCCTGCTTTTTCGCTCACAAATATTCAGTATTTTAAACTAAACGCTCTCTTATGAGATCGCGACACCGGGCGCTCGCCAACCGGATTGGCAACGCGGGGATTCGTTGTTGTTTTCGGGTGTTTATTTTAATTGCGTGCTCGCACAGGTTGGCGTCAATTTTGTGTGTTCCCCGGCTTAGGCACCTATTTCGGTGTCTGGGCTCACTGATACTAAGCGACTCGTAATTGAGTTGGGTGCGATTCTGAGGCCGTAATAGAGTGGGAGGTCCATCCACTTCAGTTCCATCCGAACCGCCACAACCGGTTTTCCTTACACGGCAACTGCCGCTTCATCTTTCACCGTTACAGGAACTCCATTTACGACCTCAAGAGTTCTCCGCCTGATGCAAGTCCGCCTTGGCGTTTAGCGATTTCGCCTAAAGGATTCGCACGACTCCGTACGCAACGTCGCTCGCATCATAGAACGCCTCTGTTAGGACGCCGGCCGGAATCATTGGTAGGGGCGCTTCACCTCCCTTCGCCAATGCTACGGCGTGGCAGTCCTGAACCGTCCGAGGCGATTGAGAGCCTGCCCTGAGCTAAGCCAAACGGGACAATCGCCCCTGCGGGCTCGCCTTCGCTCACTTCGTAGATCGGCAGGATGTTTGGATGATCGAGGCTCGCCGCCGCTTCCGCTTCGCGACGAAAACGCTTCAGGTGCGCTTCCGTGGCCCAATGACCCAAGCCGATCACTTTGAGTGCGACGGTGCGCTTGAGGCTTTTCTGTCGCGCGCGGTAAACTACACCTTGGCCGCCCCGTCCGATTTCCTCCAGCAATTCGTGGTCGCAAAAGTCCCCAAGCACGTTTGCCGGTCGCGCAGCTTTCTTTTCATCCGGTGAGTGCAGGCCATTGTCGCGGACGGGGTCAACGACCCCAGCTACAGGTTCGTCTATGAGCAGACCAAGACCGGTCTCGAGCAGGCAAGCCGGGCAGGCTCCCTGTCGTGCGTCAGGAGGAATTTTTGCCCCGCACTTTCCGCAAACGGTCGTGACAGTCTTCATTTGATGGGTCGGCCGTCAGGCCCCTCAATCAGATAGTGCAAGAAATTCTTCGGTTGGTTACGCCCGCAATAGGGCAATTAAGTGGCGCAGCTCGTCTTCGATGTCGCTTGGCAGTATCACCGTGTGAGCGATTTCTTCGCGCAATAACTGCCGATAGCGTTGACGCAATCTATGGAACGCTTGCTTCACGGCGTTCTCGGTCATGCCTAATTCGACTGCAATCTCTGCCTGCGAAGGGCGATCTGATTCGTCGGTGAGTAATTTCTGGAGCTGATTAAACAATCCCGCAGACGCGGAACCAGCGGCACGATAATCGTCTCCTAAACGCGTCAGGACTTGGTCCAACAGAGCCAACGCCCAGCCGCGCTCGTAAATTTGCTCGGCAGTCAAAGTATCAGTCAGCTCAAAGCCGAGCCTCATGCTCGCGCAAATCCTCCAGTGGCATCAACCGTTGACCTTCACCCCGTTTAATTGCCATGGCACGGTTGCGCTCGTTTGATAGGAAATGTTTGAGCGACGTAAGTAGATACGAACGCAAACGCCCCTTCTCTTTGCGAACAGCATCGAAATCCCGGCGCTCCAGCAACAATGCGAAGAAACCCTGAGTGAGATCTTTTGCCTCGTCAGGCCGGACGCCCTGTCGCCTTACGAAACCGTAAATCGGTCGCCAGTAGGTGCTGCAAAGTTTTTCAAGCGCGGCTTGCGGCTGCGGTGCGATGGACCTTGCGCTGCCAGCACCACGCTCCAATGAGTTGTCGTAAATGCCGCTCCATCACGAGCATTACTCTGGATCGCGGTCAACGAAGTTACCTGATCATCGGCACGGGCCACGCTGTGATCCAAACAAAAAGTCACACGAGAAGCAAGTCTGCTGTATTGTCATGCCAGCGAAGTCGAGACCTCTCTGGCTCTCTGTTTTTGAATGTCGAGAGATTCCTCTACTTCGGTCGGAATGACAGAATGTCGGGGACGCGCTGGAGGATTCGCATAGGAAGCGGCTACAGGGTTGCGGCGGATGCCGCTCAACCTACAATCTCGTGCGCCCGGCTACTTGAATGCGAACGGCGTTGAAACTGATGCGTTGTTCTTAACAATAGCTGGGCTCGAGGATGCCTCATTCAGCTGATCCAAGCTCTCATCGATCGCCGGACCCGAAGCGCCCAGCTGTTCCGCTGCCAATCGGAAGCGCGCCGCCAACGCACGATCCGTACGCGGCGTTCCGCTTTGGCGATTTCGCCCTATTTACAGCCGGTAATTTACTTTCAATCACAGGCCGACTCATGCTCGCGGTCGCGGTGGAGTGGGAGATTTATGCGCGCACACATTCGGCGACTGCGCTAGGCCTCGTTGGTCTGGCGATTGCCGTCCCGGTGGTTACGCTTTCCTTGCCGGCCGGGCATTTAGCGGACCGGATCAGCCGAAAGCGCATCATTCTTGTCACACAAATCTTCAGTGCGCTCACCTCGCTGGCCCTCGCTCTAGTTTCCTGGAAACATCTTCTCATTCCTCAGATCGCGCCGTTACGCGAAGGCAATCGCTTTCTGGCCGCGGTTGCCGGGATCTTCGAGCGCCATCATCCGATGTTCCACTTCGATGATGCTTCAGTTCCGCTGATCTATCTGCTCCTGTTCATCGGAGCATCAGCGCGCACGTTCAGTTGGACCGCGCGCAGTTCATTTTTCCCGACCCTCGTTCCTCGCGATGCATTTGCGAACGCGGTGACGTGGAACAACAGCATTTTCCAAATCGGATCTGTTGTCGGGCCAGCACTGAGTGGACTTCTCGTTGCGTACGTCGGGTTTTCGTTTGTGTATTTGCTGGATGCGGTCTGCTCGTTTGCGTTTTTCCTTCTGGTTTTTCCGATTCGTCGCAGCAAACAGCTACGAAACCGCTCTGAGGCGAACACATGGGAAAGTCTTATCGCCGGGCTGCGCTTTGTGTTTGGCAGAAAAGTGATCCTGGCCACGATCACCCTGGATTTGTTTGCTGTGTTACTTGGCGGCGCGACAGCGTTAATGCCAATCTTTGCCGATCAGATCCTGCACGTCGGACCTGTGGGTCTCGGTTGGATGCGGGCGATGCCAGCGTTCGGCGCCTTTGCGACCGCGTTAACGGTGGCACATTTGCCGCCGATGAAGCATGCAGGCAAAAACTTGGTCTGGTGCGTCACAGGATTTGGCGTTGCTACGATCCTTTTCGGGTTATCGAAAACATTCTGGTTGTCGCTTGGAGTGCTATGTCTGGTTGGAGCGTTTGACAGCGTGAGCGTAATCATTCGGGGTTCGATCGTGCAACTGGTCACGCCGGATGAAATGCGCGGGCGCGTTTCATCCGTGAACAATATTTTCATCGGCACATCCAATGAATTCGGCGCGCTGGAATCTGGATTGACGGCAGCGCTGTTTGGCCCGGTGATCTCCGTTGTTGCGGGAGGAATCGGAACGATTCTTGTGGTGCTCGGAGTTGCACTGCGCTGGCCAGAGACGCTCAGGATTGGTGCGCTAGACAAGAATCTGCGATGAAGCTAGGCCCGACCGGCATCAGCGGTAACGGGCACAACTAAAATGCGCCGTGCAACGAAAGAGTTCCATACGGAGCGCCGCCCTCCTGGTGGTAGCGTACTTCAGCGCGATAAAAATCAAAGTCCCGGTACGGCTGATAGCCGACCTCACCGGTGAACGTCACGATTGGCGAAATCTTCCAATCAAAACCAGCACCAGTTCGAACCTCGCTGTACGTGATGACTGCGTGGTTGAGGCGCGGAATTCCATGAGAATCTCCAAACTCATCGTCCACCCGGAAGGTCGCGTCCCTCACGGTTGCCCCTGCATACAGCGACACATCCCGGGTGAGTTCGTACTCGAGACGCGGTGTTGGCAGAACAGCATCCAGTAACCACTGTGGCCCTATTTTCCAGCGAACACCTACGGCAGGAACCACTGGGTATTTTCGTTCTACATCGACGCTCACGCCGAGGATAAGCTGCAGGTTAGGACTGAAAATGTACGTGCCGCCGATGACAAAAGGCATGTCGAAATTATCCCAAAACAAATGACCGAGGCCTGAATTGTACAGGCCAGGCTGGGTTTCCGCTCTGATGAGAATGGAATCGGACAATTGCGTATCGAGTCCGATTATCGTGCTGAAGGACTGCAATGTATTGGGCAGAGCCGCGCCATCTGGAAGGCCAAATGAGAACCGCTCCCATTCCGCGCCCAATCGCAGCACGCCAAGTTTGATCCGCGGCGTTAACACGACGCGGATATCCGAATCGATCTCATCAAGATCGTTGACGTGTTTCCCTCCGCGTTCGACATCACCTTCGCCGACATACGTGCCGTCGGCCGAAAACTCGCCCGACAGAGGCCAGAACCCGTTGCTTTCCTCGGAAAGCCCCGTCCTGGCAAAGCAAATCAAGACGGCTAAGGTTAAAACTAGCGATCGCACCAACATTTTAACCCCCCTCACCGGCTGCCGGTTCCCCGTCGAAAGAGGGTCACAGCTTTGGTGATGTTTTTCATCATCACTGATTCGGAGCCTAACCGTTCTACGCCATGGAGTGATCCCAATTCGGCTGAAGAGATCATGTCGCCGCGCCAAACGAGCGTAGAAGATTTTCCTTCGACCGTAACCGGCCACAACTGATGAAGCGTGAGAGCGACATAGTAACCGCCGCTAGCATAGTAGAGGACGTCGGCGGATTGATAACTGCCTCCGGCTCCGCCTCGACTGTAAGAAGCGCCCAGCGTCACTACGCCATGGTCATCGGCGTCGAGAAGTTCCCAGTAAAGTTCGGCTGACAGCGAACCAGCTCCTCGTCCAACAGCTGTATTTCCAAGCAAACCCGAGAACTGCTGGCGAATCTTTCCCTGCTCGCGCAATAAACCATTCACTTCATCACTTGCTCGAACAGACGGCCCGGCATGATCGTATTGCGGTTCTGCCGCCATTCCGCCGGACACAAAGCTTTTCGTTCGAGCGGTCAGCACATCCGTCCAGAATGCGACGACTGCCGCAGGCATAATGCCGCCTCCTCCAGTCGCAGCAGAAAACCGCTTTGCCTCCTCCTTGCTGATCTGGAGATCGGAACTGAGTTTCTGGGTCGCGGCCACGAACGAACGCACGGAGGCGTTGTCTGGCGCGTTCTTCAATTTCTCAAAATTAGCCGGGCCCGGGTTTGATGACAGATCAGAGTGCAGGAACACCTTCAGTTCGCGATATTTTGCCGGGTTCCACCGGCGCAACGCCTCCATTTGCTGGGCAGGCGAGCCCGGGACGACATAGCAGCTTTGCACGGCGAGAAACCGCGGGTTCTTCATTGGTGGCCCGTGCGCAGTCTTCACGTCGGTTTTTGCCAGTTGCGCCAGATCGACTTTGTCGAAGATTGAGAACGAGGCGAGTTCGGACACCGGATCGGCGCACGCGCTTCTCAGCCCGGCACCCAAGACCAGGGAAAAGATACCGGCAAAGGCTATCGGCCGGAGCCAGGGAATTCGTATAAAGATTTTAACGTTCATGGGAGTTAACCTGTTAGGCAATGACACATGGTTGCAAATCCAGACGATCACCGCAATAAAGATCGAGATGAGTGAACCGGTCATTGCGCTTCATCATTTGAGCAAAAACTACGGAGACGTTCACGCCGTGCAGGATCTTTCTTTCACAATCGATGCTGGGACGATCTTCGGTTTTCTCGGTCCGAATGGAGCAGGCAAGACGACCACTATGCGAATGTTATGCGGCCTCACGCATCCGACCGGCGGCCGGGCGACCATTGGAGGCGCAGATGCTTGGACCGAACGCCAAAAGGTGCGCACCAAGTTCGGCTACGTCCCCCAAAGCTTTAGCCTTTATCGCGACCTGACGGTGCTGGAAAATTTTCGGTTTTTCGGGGGTGCCTATGGCGTGCCCCGCTCTCAATTGGAGAAACGAATCGACCGCTTGCTTCGCATTGTTGATTTGCAAGAGAAACGCGGTGCCACTGCTGACAATTTGTCCGGCGGCATGCGTCAGTTGTTAGCGATTGGTTGCGCGCTGGTCCATGATCCACCGGTGCTGTTTCTCGATGAGCCCACGCGCGGGCTCGATCCTGTCCATCGGCAGCAAATCTGGAATCTGCTGTACGATCTGAGTAATGACGGGAAAACGATTTTTGTCACGACACACTACATGGACGAAGCAGAGCGGTGCACGGAGGTTGGTTTCATCGAGAATGCGCGCTTGCTGGCAAAAGCGTCACCGCGCGCCTTGAAGGCGAGCTTTTGCGCGCGGTTGCTTGAGATCGATGTCGAACCTCTCATGCCGGCACTGGTGCGCTTGCGCGAAATGCCTGAGTTGCTCGGGGTTTCCTTGCGCAGCGGGAGTTTGCGCCTTTACGCATCAAAAGCAGAGCAACTGATCGCCCGGTGGCATGAAAACTGGCCGTTCCCCGATATCCGCTTGTTAGGTGAGCGCTGGGTAGAACCCGACATGGAAGACGTTTTCACCGCGTACTCACAAGGTTACGACGGCGTTCTCAAGCAATCAGACTCATGAGATGGCTTTCATTCGAGGCGACCATGAGCGTCGCTTACAAAGAGTTTCTGCATATTTACCGCGACCGGCGGGTGCTGCTGCTCGTGCTCCTGTTGCCACCGCTTTTCACGCTCATTTTCGGTCACGCGTTTGAGACGAGCGAATTGACCGATGTGCCCTGCCTCTTGATCAATCGCGACAACACACCGCCCTCGCAGGAATTCATCGATATTATTTCCAGGAACAAGACCTTCCGGTGGCGTTACGGATCGCCCGAGACGAAGAACGAATCGGACTTAATCGCCTACGGTGTCCGGGCAACGTTGGTAATTCCCCAGGGCTGGAATGCGAGCTTGGAAAACGGCGACCCGAAGCCGTTGCTACTTTATCTCGACGGCGGCGACATAAACACGGCTGACGCGGTCGAAGGCAGTGTTCGACAGAGCCTGGGCGATTTCCAATTAAAACAACGCGACCACATGATCGAGACGTTGCCGGATGAAGTCTATGAGCTCGGCAAGCAACTCCCCGTGCAAATTCGCAAACGTTTCGTTTCCATGATGGAGATGTGGTCCGTCGATCGCAAACTGCTCTACAACCCGAAATCGCGCGTTATCGACTACGTTGTTCCGGGCATCATCGGATTAATTTTGCAATTGCTGACCGTGACGTTGATGGCCTGCACGATCGCGCGGGAGCGCGAGTCCGGCACACTTTACCAGTTGATGGTAACTGCGCTGCGGCGTCGTGAAATCGTGATCGGGAAAATGCTGCCGTATCTCGTCGTCTCAGCCTTGCTTGTTATTATTATCATGCTCGTGAGCGGCTGGCATTTTGGGGTGGCGTTCCATGATTTGCCGGCGCTGGCGCTGGTCTGCATTTTGTTTCTCCTTTGCTCGCTCGGGCTCGGGTTGCTGATCTCGGCCTTTTCACGTACGCAAACGCAGGCGATTCAGTTTTCGGTTTTCTTTTTGCTCCCCGTGTTTGTGCTCTCAGGAGCCTTCGCGCCACTCGAACAATTGCCCCAGGGCATTCGCTATATCTCGGAGCTCTTTCCGCTTACACATTTTTGTCGCGCATTTCGGCTGGTGAACATGTACCGCGCGGGTCCGCAGTTTTACGTCAATGATCTCGTCATCCTTTTGGCTGGGGCGGTCATTACATTTCTTGGCGCCGCTTTTCTTCTGAAACGAATTGAGCAATGAGGCCGGAAGACTGACAAATGACGAAGGAATGATGCGATGCTCGACCGGTTAGAAGGAAAGCTCCGCTTGCTTTCGTCGATGAATGCGATTGCTCTCGCTATTTGCCTCGGGGCAGCAAGCGCGGCTGCAGCGAGCCGTGAGGATTCGACCCCGCAGGACGTGTTCGATTCGATGCGTGGCAGTTTTCAACCGGCCAAAGCAAAAGGCGTGCACGCTCGTTATCAATGGGACTTAAACGGACCAAATGGTGGCCAGTGGTGGATCGACGTAAATGATGGGACCTGCAAGATGGGCAAAGGCCAAATCCCCAATCCAAATGTCACTTTCATAGCAAAAGACAAGGATTGGGTCGCCATTTGCCATGACCAACTCAGCGGCACGTGGGCTTATTTAACGGGCCGGCTAAAGGTGCGCGGAGACCAGGCAGTGGCCAGAAAGCTCGGCGAAATCTTTCCTTAGAATTTCGCTTCGGCCGAAATTCTGATATATGGCGCGGGGTCGGTTCTCTTCGACTGATTAGCGCGGAAAAAATCGAAGTCCCTTTCGACGGTAACGCCTGCCCCAGCAATTAATTTCAGGTGTTTAATGCCAGAATAGCCCACCTGCATGCCAGCGCGGTCCTCGCTGTATTGGAGAACCGCATCATGCAGGTCCAATTTGTGTTCGGTGTGCGAGACGACATCATCAGTGCGAAAGCTGGTGTAGTTAAGCTCGCCCATGATCCGAAAGTCCCAATCGTCATTCGGCTGATAAATCAGCGCAGGTTTGGGAAAAACCGCCTGGAGGCGGAGCTTGTCGCTAAAGAGCCAGATAATGCCTCCGCCCGGTGCGACCGGCGGATCCTGATAAATTCCCCAGCCCAAGCCGACAACGGCAAAGATCTTGTCTTTCTTTAAGGGGAATGTTACGAAAGCTTTCCCTGGGATATCGACGGCATTCCAACCGACGCTGTCCTGGAAGTAAACGCCGGGGTCAAGCTCGATGCTTATTGCCGGAAAATCTTTTACAACGTATTCCACGGCCAGGTGAGCGGATGCCGCTTGCAGATGATCGGGTAAGCCGTTGTCGGTCCCGTTGAAATCGTAACGTTCATATTCGACCCCAGCGCGAAAGTACCATTTTCCCGTGATCAAAAAGCGGTGATCGTAGCTGAAGTCATTGTAAAGCGAATCACCATCCCCAAGCTTAGATTCCTTAAAATCGCTCTGGAAGGTGTACGTCGTCTCGTACGAGAAGATGTCGTGAGAGTTTTCGTTCGCCGGAGTGGGGGACGGCTGAACCTCGAACGTGGTCCCGGCGACCGCTGAGGTAAGCCCTGCCACAATCAGCAATACAGAAAACTTGAAAACCCTTTTCACAGTGGTTAAGGCGACCCGGATACCGACATATCGGATGTGCAACGTTAGAGCGATGTATCGGAGGTGGATTTTTTTAGCAAGGTTTATTTGAACGCGGCCAATCCGTTTTGGAGCGTCGATCATGGACTTGCCACGTGGTTTCATGAGCGTCTGACTCCGACGTCCGTGATGCCATTGTACGCGTTCACCGAGTTGGCTCGGAAGAGTGGATCGGAATCGTTCTATTTGCGCTCGTCCTGTTTTTTGCGCCGAAACGATGGTGGCCGTCCGTAGTGATACTCGTCATTGCCGTTCCCAGTGGCATGCTGGTTCTGTTGGTGGGATTCAGCCGCATCGCGTTCGTTGGGCGCGCATTTTCTAACCGACGTGCTCGCGGGCAATCTTTCTCGGAATTGCCTGGCTGATCCTGTGCACGGTTTTTAGAAACTCGGTTGCCCAAAGAACTGTTGCATCGGCGATTTCAGGATCGCCTGCGCAGAATTGCACCTGAAGTTCACCGGTAGGCCTTCGCCTGCCGCCATCAAGTTGGCAACTGGAGCGGTTGCCCTACAATTCGGAATTCGGCGCTAGAACTCCAATCAACTCGCCGAGCCGAAGTATTGCTAATGAAAGATGGCACAAGAATCCGGATTGTATTTTATCTGCTTATCGCTGGTGGCGCTGCGCTATTTACGTTCCTCCTGATTCGTCAGGGTGCGCCACAGGTTATGGCCGCGTTCGCCTCTGCCGGCTGGTGGATTGCAGCGGTGGTGATTTATCATTTCGCTGTTCCAGTGTTGCTCGATGCGCTTGCATGGTGGGCGCTCTTTCCGAAACCGGGGCGTCTATTGCCGTTGCAACTGTTTTGGATGCGGTGGATCGGCGAATCGGTCAGCACGCTCGTGCCTTCGGCTAGCGTTGGTGGCGACGTCGTTCGGGCACGGCTTGCGGCGTTGCACGGCGCATCCATTCCGACCGCAGCAGCGAGCGTTCTGGTGGATATCACGCTTGGCGTCTTCGTCCAGATTGTCTTTACACTCCTGGGGTTGGCTTTAATTGTGGCCGCAACAGGCCACCACGGCTTTGTCCGCCCGACGCTGTTCGGAGCAGTCATCGGCGTTCTCGCCATCGTCGGGTTTTATGTCGTCCAACGACTGGGAATGTTTCGTTTTATTGGCAAAATAATTTCGCAGCTCGCGAGCGCAGATGACTGGCATTCGCTGGTGCACAGCGGCCAAACCTTGGACGAGGCAATTCGCAGGTTGTACGCTCGCCGGCGTGGCGTGCTCGGATGCTGCCTATGGACGGCTACCTCACTGATTCTCGGATCAGGTGAAATCTGGATCGCGCTTCACGCACTTAACTTGCAGGCGACGCTCGTCAACGCGGTCATTCTTCAGAGCATGGTGCTGACGATTCGGTCGGCACTGTTCCCAGTGCCGGGCGCCCTCGGCGTGCAAGAGGGCGGTTACGTACTCGTTGGTAATTTGCTCGGGATCCCGGGCGATGCCGCTTTCGCGCTCTCTTTGATTGTACGGGTGCGTGAATTGATTTTGGGAATCCCGGGCCTGATTGCGTGGCAACTGATCGAGGCGCGACGTGCCTGGCGCGCGCGCTTGGCCGCGAACGCGCGGTAATATCTCAGATCAGCGGTCACGCCCCCGGATTTTTTCCAGGCGTCTTCGTACTCTCGCGGGATTGGTGAAACTCGTTCGAACGCCCCACCAAATCCGCGCCTGACATTCTAACTCGATTCGGCGTGATCGTTCGCCGCGACCGTATGAATCGGCCGACCATCGAAATGACCGAATTGTTGAGGCTCACAGGTGAAGAGATTTGTGCGTTGCTGCGGTGCCTCAACCTTTTAATCTGCGCCCAGCAAAATGGTCTCGCCGATTTTCATAACCCGGAGATCAGCCTTGGCACCGCGTTCCCTCAATTCGCGTTCAAACGCTTCGGGCGTGCCTGTCAAAACGGGGAACGTCCCGTAATGCATGGGAATCGCAGTTCGCGCTCTCACCAGTTTTACCGCTTCTGCGGCACGAGCGGGTCCCATCGTGAAGTGGTCACCGATGCAAACAAGCATTACATCGATACTGTGAAAACGCGCCAGCAGCGCCATGTCGGAGAATAAGTCCGTGTCGCCGGTGTGATAAATTGTGGGCCCGCCACGAATCGTAATTACAAACCCTCCCGGCGCGCCGCCATGCCGTAGCCCGAGGCGATCGTCAGCGGCGACACCGGAGCCATGATGCGCACAAACAAAAGCGACTTTCACCTCGCCATCCAGCAGCGTCACTTCGCCGCCAAAATGGCCAACCGTGTCCACTTGCGCCTGCTCAGCCGGATATCCCAGGTGTTTCACCATTGCGTCGGCCAGATCGAATGTTGCGACGAGTTTTGCGCCCGTCCTTTTCCCGATCTCCACGGCGTCCCCTACGTGATCCGAATGCCCGTGTGTGATCAAAATGAGATCGACATCCTTGAGCGCAGCGATTTCGTCCTTCGCATTTTCGAAAACAGGATTCGAGAGCCACGGATCCACCAGCAGAATTTTTCCGCCTGGTGTAACGATTTTAAAAGCCGACTGACCGTACCAAGTGAGTTGCGTGTCCATGCTAATCACGAAACCGAAAAGAATCTGTTCGGCAAGGGATGGTGGAGAGGGCTCGCTGCGACGTTCGGATATCGCAGCACCGCGTCCCTGGCATTTTGTCATTCGTCATCAGTTCGACATTCGTCATTCATCGTTTTATCTATGCCCGCGCTATGAACAATGCACACGCGCACCGGCATATCTCGAAGAGTCATCCGCGTATGGCCTACTTAATCCGGAACTCGCAGCGGTATGCCATCACGCCGCCTGTTTCGCTCCGTCCCTTCGACTCACTGGCTGAATCGATCGCCTATCAGCAACTGAACGGAAAAGCCGCTGCGACAATCTGGAAACGCGTGCGCGCGCTTTATCCAAAAACAAAATGGCTCGACCCCGCCAAAGTTCTGGCCACGCCGGATGAGGCGCTCCGCACCGCTGGTCTTTCGCGCTCGAAAACTGCGGCATTAAAAGATCTCGCTGCGAAGACGGTCGATGGCACTGTGCCATCTGGGCGCGCACTTCTCGGGATGACCGACGACGAAATCATCGCGCGTCTTACGCAAGTGCGCGGGATCGGACGCTGGACTGTCGAGATGCTTCTCCTTTTCGATCTCGGCCGGCTGGACGTCTGGCCGGTCGATGATTACGGAGTGCGCAAAGGTTTCGCCAAAACGTTTCGCAAACGGAAACTTCCTACACCAAAAGAACTGCTGAAACACGGGGAGAAATGGCGGCCGTATCGCTCGGTTGCTGCTTGGTATTTCTGGCGGGCGCTGGACCAACCAGAGAAAGTTACAAAGTTAAAACCATAACAAAGTTACACTGACGAACGTACCTCGTTTGTGCCGTTTGTAGCTCTTTTAACCGTCGTGGCCATTTAGCCTTGCGCTCTGCGCCGTGGCTCATTACAACGAGCGCATTATGGCGATGATTCATGTCAACCGAGGCTCTACGAGTCTGGGCGTTTTCTCCGATGAGGAAGTTCGGGAAGGGCTAAGCGCCGGCCGTTTTGTGCCAACCGATATCGGCTGGCGCGAGGGGATGGCTAGTTGGCAGCCGCTCTCGCAATTTCCAGAGTTCGGAGGGGTTGCCGCGTCTGCGGTGCCGCCCTTGCAAAGCGGCGCAACTCCTGCGTCAACACCTGCTTCGGCGCGCATTGGCCTTCCGTGGGAACACCGGCAAGAGCGCGGTTTTGTCAATGCATTCATCGAAACATTGACGATGGTGCTTACCCGGCCGGCAGAAGCATTCACTGTAATGAAACGCGAGGGCGGCCTCGGTGAACCGCTTATCTACGCTCTGATCGGTGGATGCGTAGGAGGGCTCGTGTCGTTTCTGTTCTCGCTCGGTTTTCAATCGCTCGGCCTGTTTACGAATCAACACAGCAACGGCCTTGCCGCCATGGCTGGCATGGGAATTGGATCCGCAGTGATCATTCTGCTACCTCTGTTCATCGTCATCGGTCTGTTCATCGGCAGTGCCGTCGTGCATCTCTGTCTGATGATCGTTGGCGGCGCGAACCAGTCCTTTGAAACGACTTTCCGGGTTCTGGCTTTCTCGCATGGCTCCGCTGGGCCATTGCAGATCATACCGCTGTGCGGTGGGCTCATTTCCGGGGTTTGGGCGGTCGTGTGCACTTGCATCGGGTTGGCGAGCGCGCATGAAACCGACACCGGCCGCGCTGTTCTGGCGGTTTTTCTTCCACTGATAGTTTGTTGCGGCGGAGGATTGTTTCTTGCAATTATGTTTGGCGCAATGGGCTTCTGGACCGCATCACACCATTAGGAATCAGCAAATGCGGTTTTCCGTTCGTCGGCTTGCTCCAGGGGAACTGGATCATGAGTTGATTTGGTTGAGCGCCTCTCTTGTATCGCTCGCCTTGGCAGCGGGATGGCTAACAGTCGGCCTGCCGTGGCCGCGCTGCGCGTTTCACGACCTCACCAGACTGCCATGTCTCACGTGTGGAATGACGCGATGCGGCATCCAATTCTTTCACGGCCACTTTCTCGCCGCATTCAAGTGGAATCCACTCATCTTCACAGCGCTTTGCGGGGTAATTGCCTTCGACATGTATGCATTTACGACGCTGGTGGCGCGCGCACCGCGTCTGCGGATCTTTTTTTTGAACAACCGCTCAAAGAGACTCTTGCGTGTCTCGGTCATCTCCGCGCTTGCATTAAACTGGATTTATTTGGTGGTACACTGGCGCAGCTTCTGAGCGTCCACGACTGACGGTTTCCAGCCGTCGCTCCTTTAAACTCGCGTAGTTGCAAAATCTGTGTCCATCTGTGTCCATCTGTGGCAATTTGGCCGCATGCGAATTTTGGTTACTGGCGGCGCGGGCTTCATCGGATCGCATCTTGCCGAGAAGTTGCTCGCTGCGGGGCATGAAGTCGTCGTCTTGGATGACTTCAACGATTTTTACGATCCGCAGATTAAGCACGCGAACATTGCCGGTTTCGCCAGCGACGTAACCGTTTGTCACGTCGATCTTCGCGACGCCGAATCGGTTCGAGGTCTGTTTCGCCGCGAAAAACTGGACGCGATCGCACACCTGGCCGCGCGTGCAGGCGTTCGGCCGTCCATTCAACAGCCGCGGCTTTATTACGACACGAATGTCATCGGTACGTTGCATCTGCTCGAGGCCGCTCGCGTCACCGGAGTTGAGCGATTCATCTTTGCGTCGACCTCATCTGTGTACGGAGCCTCAAAGACAATCCCATTTTCCGAAGATGAACATCTCACGCAGACACTCAGCCCTTACGCAGCGACAAAGATTGGAGGCGAATTTCTTTGCTCGACGTATTCGCACCTTCACCAGATACGGGTTGTCGCTCTGCGGTATTTCACTGTTTACGGCGCGCGGCAGCGTCCCGATCTGGCAATTCATCAATTCACCCGGCGCATTTACGCCGGCCAATCGATCGATCAATTTGGAGATGGTAGCACGCGGCGCGATTACACCTACATCGATGACATCATTCAGGGCACGATGGCCGCGCTGGATTACGGTGGCCCACTCTACGATGTGTTTAATCTCGGCGAGAGCCAGACGATTCAGCTGAAAGACCTGATTTTGGCGCTCGAAAATGCGCTGGGAAAAAAAGCGAAAATCAACGAGTTACCAGAGCAGCCTGGCGACATGCCGCTGACATATGCAGACATTTCGAAGGCCAGGAGATTGCTAGGCTATAATCCGACAACCAAGTTGAGCGAAGGCCTGCCTAAGTTTGTTGAGTGGTTTTTGCGTAGCCAAAGAACGGCGCGCACGGCGTGACGCACTCTTCCCACGCAGGTCTGTACCGGAAAGCGGTAGGGCGGGTAGTCCTCTACGCGCCGTTTCATTGGCTTATGATTTTCCGCCATAGCTGTTGTAATCTCTGCCTGTGACTTCGAGGCTTCCGTTCGAGCAGCGGGCCTGTTTTATTGCCGGTCAGGCAAAATCGGGCACCACGCTGTTGGTGGCATTGCTCGACAATCATCCCGAACTGCTCGTGTTGCCGGAGGAAACCGCCTATTTCCCCACGGTGCTGACCAAATACGCGCCGCGCGGCCGCCGGGCGCAGTTTGATTACCTCACCAAACAATCACTTTCCAACGTGCTCTTCGGCGGGCCATGCAAATGGGGCAAGCGCAATTATTCAACTTTTCCCCGCGACAAATTTCTCCAGACGTTTAACCAAGCGGCATTCGACCCTGGAAACGCGCAGCAGGATCTGCTGGTCCTTATGGTCAAAGCGTACGCGATCACGTTGGGAAGATCGGTCGAAACGATCGCCCGCTGGGTGGAGAAAACCCCGGCCAATCGTAATCACATCAGCGCGATCCTTACGCGCTTTCCACATGCCAAAATCCTGGTCACGCTCCGCGATCCGCGTGCCATTCTTGCAGCCCAAATCGCGCTGGAAAAAACCAGGCAGACCGGACGATTCTCGACTTATTATGTGATCGCGCATTGGCGCGTAGCTGCAAAGCTGGCGAAGCGAATCCGCGATGGAGAGGTGCCCGGGTTCGTCGTGCCGTATGAAATATTGGTGCGTGAACCGGCCAGGACGATGGAAGAAGTTTGCACGTATCTCGATATCGACTTCGATCCAGACACCGTGCTGACCCCGACGAAGGTCGGCCGATTCTGGAGCGGCAATTCCGCAGCGCGCATCAATTTTTCGCAAATTAGCACCGAACCTGTGACGCGTTGGGAACGTGAGCTTGTCCCAGGATGAAATCGGCTGGGTGGAATGGCATTGCGGCGATCTAATGCCGGAGTCGGGTTATCAGCCGAGACTGAGCCGGCGCGAATTGCGCTATTTTCTGCGGCCAATTCGCGGCGAGCGTTCGCGGGAGTACATGAAGTCACGGATTTACTCGATCCGCGACGCAATGACGAACTCCGAATGACGAGTGCCGAACAAATGTCCCATGATAAAGATCGACGCCCGATATGTTTGGTCACTCTTACTCAGTCCTTATCGAACTTTCGCTATTCCGGCTGCTTCCGCTTGCAATCACCTCCCAGCTAAGGCATAATCGGCCGAGATGTCGGGAATCTTCTTTGATCTTCCGAGCGTCCGGTTTCTACGACGATTCAGATTTCTTGAACCGATGCTGCAAACATTGGCAGTATCACTGTTTCGTTGGTTGAGTGCGCCGGCCTGCGGTTTGAGACAAGTCCATTCCCGGTACGACGAGGCGGAGTTTCCATCGGCGTCGCAGAGCGCTTGCAACAAGTTTGACTCGGCTCTTGATGAGTCGCGCGCCACGGACGGTGTCCCGAGCTTTTTCGGGGCGCTCCGCCCTTTTGACAATTGGAAAATAGTTAAGGATCAACATGAACTCTTATTCATCCGGAAGACGCCCACGCCGCCCGCGCGGCGGGGGCCGACGCAGAGGAAATCAGGAACGCTTTCCGACACCACAGGGAGCGGCGAAGACGCAGAAAAAAACATTCTGGCAGCGGGTTACCGAATTTTTCGGAAACGGCGGCGAGAAAAGCAAATCGGCCGAACAACCGCGCAATGGCGCGCAGCCATCGCGACCAGCGCGCAAGCCCGAACGCGTTGAGGTCACTTCACCGCGTCTTTACGTTGGCAATCTTTCCTTCGACGCCACAGAGAGCGATCTTTTCGAACTGTTCAACGGCGTCGGACACGTGCATAACGCCGAGGTCGTAAGCTATCGCCACAATCAGCGCTCGAAGGGTTTTGCCTTTGTGCAAATGCAAACCATCGAAGAGGCGAAACGTGCGGTGGAGGAATTGCATGACAAGGAATTCCTCGGCCGGAGGTTGGTGGTAAGCGGCGCGAAATCCGACCAGCATCAGCCGCGATAGAGCACGGCATCGCCCGCATGACTACAAAATTGACCTGCTGCAGAACGGGTTACGTTGGATTTCGTGTGGTACGGGCTCATTGGTT
Organism: uncultured Verrucomicrobiae bacterium; assembly: GCA_963776065.1. Lineage (GTDB taxonomy): Bacteria > Verrucomicrobiota > Verrucomicrobiia > Chthoniobacterales > UBA10450 > Udaeobacter. The sequence goes on from CAVZLJ010000005.1 coordinate 653,352, forward strand.
TTGCAGCAAACGCAAAATGCTTTAATTGTGTCAGTTTCCGGTGGGAGCACCGGAACGTGTAACCGACTCACGGCGCATGACCCCTTTTCTCCGAAAATTGCTCGGCCAAAACTGGCTTCTATTACTGATTATGCTGGGGCTCGCTGTTTTTGGCGTCGTGGCGATCTATAGTGCGACATCCACGCGCAGCGACCCGTACGCGGTGGATTTCTGGCGAAAGCAAGCAAACTGGGTGGTGGTTGGCGTGTTCGCGTTCATGCTGACAAGTTTGGTGCATTATCGGTGGATTCGTTGGGGTGCGCTGCCCATGTACCTGGCCGGGATCGTGTTTCTGATCATGACGAAGTTTATCGGTGTCAAAGTCTATGGAGCCCGTAGCTGGTTGCATTTGGGTCCGATCAATTTTCAGCCGGCGCAACTTGCGGTCGTCGCCGGCATCATGGTCTTGGCGCTGTTCCTGACCCAATTTCGCGAAATGCATCCCGCTCTGCGATTGCTGCTCTCGGGAGCGATTGCGGGCGCGCCGTGTCTGCTCATCCTCATGCAACCCGACTTGGGTGAGGTCATCATCTGGGTCCCCGTTATGTTTGCGTTATGGTTCGTGGCCGGTCTGCCCTTGCGTTATTTGATTTGCGTCATTCTCATCGCAATCGCGTTCATCCCGATTGCCATTAATTTCGGCCTCAAACCGTATCAGCAACAACGGATCACTGCCTTTACACATCCAGACATTGACAAACAGGGCTCCGCGTGGGCGATCAACCAATCTTTGATCGCGATCGGCTCAGGCGGCTGGTCGGGAAAGGGATTCAAGGCGCCGAATACGCAAATTGAACTGGGCTTTTTGCCGGCTACGGCTGTGCACAACGACTACATTTTTTCCGCCATCGGCGAGCAATGGGGATTTGTCGGTGGGGTCCTTCTGATCGGAGGGTTTGCGTTGCTACTTATGACGTGTCTTTTCGTTGCTTTTTTTGCCGGCGACCAACTGGGTTTGCTTTTGGTGGTCGGGGTCACGGCGCTCATCTTCACCCACATTTTCCAAAACATTGGAATGACTATTGCAATGCTACCGATCACCGGCGTACCGCTGCCATTGATCAGCTATAGCGGTTCCTTTGTGCTGGTGATCATGTTTGGCCTGGGGTTGGTGAACAGCGTCTGGATTCATAGAAATCTTGCGGCGTAATCGGAGCCGCTAAGGACGGCGCGCTGGCGATCAACCGGTGCCGAAACGATTTACTTTGACGCGTGCTTGCCTGTAGAGTCGGGCGCGCACAGATGGATGTCGATTACAAGGTTAAGCTCGAGGTCTTCGAAGGACCGCTCGATCTGTTGTTGTACCTGATTAAACAGGACGAAATCGACATCTACGATATTTCGCTCGAGCGGATCACCAGCCAATACCTCGAATATCTGCAGGCGTTCAAAGAACTGAACGTTGAGCTGGCAGGCGAATTTATCGTAATGGCGGCCAACCTCATTTATCTAAAGAGCCGGAGCCTCCTGCCGCGCGATCAACAGCCTCCGGAAGAAGACGCGGGCGAGGACGACCCCCGTTGGGAGCTAATCCGGCAACTGATCGAATATAAAAAGTTCAAGGAAGCGGCAGCTGAACTTAATCTGCGGGCACTTGAACAAGAGAGAATCTTTGTGCGAGAAGCCGGCTCCGTGTCGGCGATCCAGGAACCTTTGAGGCTGGGTGAGGTTGGAATTTTTCAACTGATTAGCGCTTTCCAAACCGTGATGAAACGCATCGAGGCCCGTCAGGACGTGCAGGAAATTTTCAGCGAACGTTTCAGCGTTTCGGAGAAAATCGATTCGATTTTGCAACGCGTCGCAACCGGCACGCGTCTTCGTTTTTCTGATTTGTTCGGGGCGGCTGCGTCGCGCATCGAAGTTGTGGTAACATTTCTCGCGCTTCTGGAGTTAATCCGGCTGAAACAAGTCCGAGCAGTCCAGAGAAATGTGTTCGAAGAAATTGAAATCGCGGCCGTCTAGTAGCGCAGCCATCTTGGCGGTAAGGGCGGGCGGGGATCTTCCCTCTCGACGTTTGCCTCAGGGATTTCCTAAATCATGCCGCAAATTTTGATCGCCGGTTGCGGTTACGTTGGACAGGCAGCGGCCGATTTGTTTCATGCTGCCGGCTGGAACGTGGAAGGTTGGGTACACTCAGCACAATCTGCAGCGGCATTCGCGACAAAGCCGTACCGCGTGAGCGCAGTGGATATTTCACAACGCACTGAGGTTTCTGAACACGCAGGAGGCTTTGATGCAATCGTTCACTGTGCCAGTTCCCGCGGTGGCGATGCCGCATTGTATCGCCGGATTTACTTCAACGGCGCGCGCAACCTCCTGAACAGTTTTCCGGCAGCGAAAATCCTTTTCACCAGCAGCACCAGCGTCTACGCGCAGTGCGACGGTTCGCAGGTGACAGAAGAGAGCGAGACAAAACCACTCCGCGAGACCAGCCGCATCCTTTTGGAGGCTGAAAACTTCATCCTCGACAAAGGCGGGATCGTTACGCGTCTTGCCGGAATCCACGGGCCGGGACGTTCGGCGCGGCTGAGTAAGTTCTTGAATGGCACAGCAAGGATTGATCCGGAAAACGATCGCTTCGTTAATCAGGTGCATCGGGAGGATATCGCCTCTGCACTTTTTCTTTTGTTGAATCGAGAACGTGAGCCGCGCGCGCAGATTTACAACGTTGTCGACGATGAGCCGATTTTGCAAAGCGACTGCTACCGCTGGCTGGCCCGGAGATTGAATCGACCTCTTCCGCCGATCGGGCAATCTCAGCGGCAACGTAAACGTGGGGATACCAACAAACGCGTGAGCAATTCCAAATTGCGTCAGTTAGGCTGGGCGCCGCAGTATCCGACATTCGCCGATGCAATGGAAAAAAGTATTTTGCCCAGTTTTGCGGACGTGATTTGTTAGCTGTGATGTGTAGCGACGCGAAACATCTCTGATCGCGCGGGCTTATGGCTGTGTTAGAAGAAATGACCTGAGATTCTTCTCCCGCGACGGCGGGATCAGGATGACAGGCGATTTGCCGGCGCTCAGCCAACCTGAGCAGCTTCCGCAGTGGCGAGACTTGCTGCAATGCGATCGTCATGGCGTTCGCCGAACAATTGGCGGATGACGTCTTCCACCGGGACTTCCTGCACGTTGATGTCGCTTACATCGCAGGCGTCAAGGAGTTGCCGGCAGGTTTCAGTGACTCTGGCGCGCGGAACTTTCAATTGCACCGAAACCGGCGTTTGTTCAGTGATTTCGCCGAACCCGGACAGATCGCGTGTTGCTTCCTTTTCAAACGTAAGACTCAGAATTTTATAACCTGAAAAGCGATCAACGATTTCTGCCAGCGGTCCATCGAAAAAGATTTTGCCGCGATCGATCACCAACACCCGGTGACACAGCGCTTCGATGTCTTGCATGTAATGACTAGTGAGCAACGTCACGATGCGATGTTCCTCATTGTAGATCCGCAGAAATTCACGCACCCGTTTTTGGCTTACCACATCCAGACCAATTGTGGGTTCATCCAGAAACAACACACGCGGCTCATGAATAAGCGCGGCGATCAACTCCATCTTCATTCGTTCACCTAACGAGAGCTCGCGCACCATCACATTCATTTTGTCACGCACCTCCAGGAGATCCGATAATCCGTCAACGACCTTCTTAAACCGGTCGCGTTCGATGCCGTAAATCGCGCGGTTTAGCTCGAGCGATTCCTGTGCAGGGAGATCCCACCACAGCGCGTTTTTTTGTCCCATTAGCAAACTGAATTGCCGTTTCATCTCGTTGCGTCTTTCCCATGGAATAAAACCGAGCACGCGCGCATCACCTGAAGTCGGGTTCAGCAGGCCGGAAAGCATTTTAAGCACGGTGGTTTTTCCGGCGCCGTTCGGGCCGAGAAATCCCACGAACTCCCCTTCCTCAATTTGAAATGAAACCTGGTCAGCCGCCCGCGTTTCATCGTAGCGCCGCCATAAGAGACCTTTCACCGCGCCCCGCAGTCCGCGCTCCTTGCGATAGGTGCGATACACCTTCGTCAGTCTGGACGCTTCAATTGCCGGCATAGTTCCAATGATCCTACTTGGTGGCTGTTGTTAGTCAGCAAAATCCCAGCCTAAACGTCTGACATTTTTCGGGCCTCATGTGTTTTGGAAGTAATCGTTCACCTTCATCCTCTCCCTTTTGCAAACGTTATCACGAGTAGCTCAGGCGCTGCGTCTCTCCCCGTCTTTCGAGGAGAGGGCAGCGCGGTTACAGGACGTCGTCAAGGCAACCTAGCAAATGTGAAACAGTTTCCTCGGTTTCGTCGCCCATATTCGACAAGCGAAAAGTTTGACCTCGGATCTTCCCGTACCCGGGATCGATCACCAGATGATGTTTCGCTCGCAATTTTCGCGCGAACTCCAGCACATCAATCCCCCGGGTGTTTTTCACGCACGTCAGCGTCTTTGTGCGAAACCCTTCCTCTGCGAAGAAATCGAATCCTGTACGGCGCACCCAATCGTGCACTAGCGCATTCGTGCGAGCGTGCCGGGCGTAACGCGCCTCCAAGCCTTCCTCGAAAATTTCTCCGAGCTTAAACTCGAGCGCGTGAATGTGTCCGATACTTGGGGTGCTGGGCGTCATCCATTGCGCCTGCTCGTGGCTGAACTCCAGGAAATCGAAATAGAATCCGCGATTAGGAACCTTCTCCGCGCGTGCAAACGCTTTCTCGGAAACGGAGAACAGCGAAAAACCCGGCGGCAGTGCCAGCGCTTTTTGCGCGCCAGTGAGCATCACGTCGATGCCCAGTTCGTCCATCTCGATCTTTACCGCGGAAAACGAAGACACGGTATCGACGACGAGAGCGACCTCAGGATACTTGGCCAGAACGCAGCAAATTTCCGGCAGCGGATTCATCACCCCTGTGGAGGTTTCGCTGTGGGTCAACGTAACGGTGTCAAATTTTCCAGTGGCCAATTGCCGTTCGAGATCCTTGTGGTCGATATGCTTGCCCCATTCGACCTGAAGCGGTTCGGCGTTTTTTCCGCATCGTTTGGCAACATCCAACCACTTATCCGAGAACGCGCCGCACATGCAGCAAAGCACACCGCGATCGACAACATTTCGAATCGACGCTTCCATCACACCCCAAGCCGACGACGTGGAAAGAAACACTGGCTGCTTTGTTGCGAATAACGTCTGAAGCTTTGGATGAATGGCGCGGTAAAGGTTCTTAAAATCTTCGCTGCGATGGCCAATCAGCGGACGCGAAAACGCCGCCCAGGTTTTTTCGGAAACTTCAACGGGCCCGGGAATGAAAAGCTTGTCGTGCGGATACATGTGGCAAACATCCAACATCCGGCATCCAACATCCAATGTTAAACTTTCGCGGACCAACTTGCTCCATGTAGCATTGGGATGTACGCGTCATCCATGCATCGACTGCGTGTCGCCTATGTCTTTTGCGCCCTTGTTGCGAGCGTGTATGTGACGCGCGCCGAATCGCCGAGTTACCTCGTGTTCGTCAGCAACGAACGCTCGGGCGACGTGACGGTGATAGACGGCAACACTGACGCGGTTGTGGTCACTTTTGCTGTGGGCAAACGGCCGCGAGGCATTCACGCGACACCGGACGGGAAACGGTTGTTTGTTACATTAAGCGGCTCGCCGCGAATGGCGCCCGGCCTGGATGAAAATCGACCGCCCGCGGACAAACGCGCCGATGGTCTCGCCGTGATCGATCCAGCAGCACGCAAATTGATCGATCGCTGGCATGTTGGATCCGATCCCGAGCAGTTCGCGGTCAGCAAAGATGGAAAATTTGCATTCATCGCCAATGAAGACGACGCCACTGCCTCGGTTGTGGACCTGGATTCAGGGCAAACCCGCGGAAAAATCAAAGTATCGGAGGAACCCGAAGGCGTAGGCGTGAATCCGAGCAACGGTGAGGTCTACGTCACCTGCGAAGAAAAAGGCGAAGTGTTCGCCTTTGATCCCGATCAACAGCGGGTAATTGCAAAAATCGACACCGGCGGTCGGCCGCGCTCCGTCGCATTTTCCCCTGACGGCTTGCGCGCTTACGTCGCTTGCGAGAACGGCGGCTACGTCGCCGTCATCGACGCGAGGTCGCATGACCTGATTTCGAAGATTCACCTTCCAACCGGCTCGCTCCCGATGGGTACGGCAATTTCCAATGACGGAAAAGAGCTTTACGTCTCAACGGGCCGCGGAAACAAGATCGCAATCATCGACACTGCAAAGAATGAAGTGGTGACCACAATTCCCGTTGGAAACCGCGTCTGGGGAATCTCGCTTGATCCCAGTGGTTCGAAACTTTACACGGCCAACGGCGCGTCAAACGACGTCTCAGTTGTGGACGTAAAATCACGCAAAGAACTGCGTCGCATCAAAGTCGGCGACGGCCCCTGGGGCGTCACGATCATAAGCGCGGCGAAATAGTCTGGCCACGGGCAACGAAGATAACGAAGGAGCTGGATGGAATTCTTCAACAGCTGAGCAGGGGAATCCAAGGCGAAGTACGGCGAGGAAGTGATCGACCCAACTCACGTTCGATTTGACTGCACGGTTCGGGAGGCTTCAAGCGAAGCAGTCTGTTTACTCGAACACCAAGCTCCCATGAGTAGCGCCAAATACGACTAGCCCCTCACTGGCAACTACAATATCACTCGCAGTTAACAAGTTGCATCGTCACCAAGACTGCAGCTCCACGCTACGACTCAATCAAGTAAAAAGTCGCAACAAGATCAAGTCTGCGTTCACTGAAAAGAGCGGGTGCAAGGTGATTTGAAGAATTTAAGCGTGCATCGTCAATGCGTTCGCAGTTAGCATAGCGACATGAACCGCTGCCGAATCGCGAGATGCACGGTGTCGGTCTTGCCAAGCGCTTCTCCTTCCGGGGCCAATCCGTTTCTTGACGCCAAAGACGACAGCCTTGCAGAATCCTGACGACTTATGGAATTCCTGCTTAATTTACCCTCAGCGATTTCGTTCTTTATCGTATCTGCGGGTACTACCCTCGTCAGTCTGTGCGGCCTTTACTTCGTGCGAAAGAAGTACCCTGCTGAAGTGCTCAAAGACAACCACGAAGTCACGGCAATCATCTTCAATGCCTTCGGATTATTCTATGGAGTGATGGTCGCGTTTGTCGTGTTTGTGACTTGGGGCGGATACGACGAGGCAACTAAGAATCTACAATTGGAGGCTAGCGAGGCTCTGGACATTTTTCACAGTGCCGAAGCATTCCCTGCGCCGACCAACAGGATTTTACAGCAGGGCTTGAAGGACTACGTCGCTTCGGTTTACAACGACGAGGTACAAAGGCTTGCGAAAGGCCGGATAAATCTTCTTTCTGGCGGAGCCCACAGCCAACTCGCGATGCTGTTCCATCAGGTTGATGCCCAGGCAATCCCAAACCGGGAACTTTACGCCGAAACGCTACATTGTTTAAACAACCTCGCCGAGTACCGCCGACTGAGAATTTTTGCCGGGAACGATACCGTGCCGTCCGTTATCTGGGGGGTCATGCTGATTGGCGGATTGTTCACGATCTCGTACACGTTTTTCCTGGGAATGAAGAACATCAAAACGCAATACATCATCTCATCTACACTGACTATCACCATCAGTTTGATCTTGTTATTGATTTACGTTCTTGATCATCCCTTTACAGGAGCGAGCAGGGTAAGCATCGAACCTCTAAGGGAGGTACTCGACATCATGCAGAAAGGTGACACGTCGTAACGCGCAGGCGGCTAATCGTCCCCCGAGGTCTGGAAACCGTCGCTCTTTAACGCTTCTTCTTCGGCAATTTTTTTCGCTTGGTCTTGGCCATTCTGCGAAGTTCCGCTTTGCTCATTGACTTGTACATGCTTCGCGAAGCGCCTTTGAGCGCCGATTTTGAACGTTTTCCGCGCTTTGCCGCGAGCGCAGCCCCCGCTGCCATTTGTTGTTTCTTCGATTTTGCAGGCATACATGAATACTTCGTTTCCCGAAGCTAGAGCGGACTGCCCTGCAATGCGTTAGGTGTACACAGCCGGTTTCACCGCGCGGGGCGCAGCCGCCATAGAAAATAAACCGGGACACCGCTCAACACGATTAGGATCCCAATTCCCGATGTGGCCGGCGCTAGCCACGCGAGATCAATAACCAAAAGCCCCGACAGAACAATAGAGACGATCGGCACAATCGGATAACCCCACGTGCGATATGGGCGCGCTGCATCTGGATCTGTGCGGCGTAAAAGGATAACCGCGACGACCATCAGGAGGTAAAAAACCAAGTCTGCTGAGACGATGTATTCGAGCAGTTGATTGTAAACGTTCCCGTAATTCATCTGGTGTGTCGCAGCGTTGACTGTGACCGTGCGCGGCAAAACCAGACACGCTGTCCAGATTCCCTGCGCCACCAGCGCTGCTGCGGGGACACGAAAGCGATTTGTCGTGGCGATCTTTTGGAAAAACAGTCGATCGCGCGCCATCGCATAATACACACGCGCTCCAGCGAGAATCAGTCCATTGTTGCAACCGAATGTTGAAATCATAATCGCCGCGGCCATGCAGATCGCGCCAGGCTGGCCGAAGAGGCCATTCATCATCGCTACAGCAACGCGATTCTGCGGGGCGTGTTGAATCTCAGGAAACGGCAGGACTGCCAGATAAGCAGCGTTCGCCAGCAAATAAAGTACGACTACGACGCCGCAACCTCCGACAAGGGCGCGTACCAAATTCTTTCCGGGATCACGAACTTCGCTGCCGATAAAGGTGACATTTGTCCATGCAGTCTGGGCGAAAAGGGGGCCGACCATCGATCTTCCAAAAAGCAGCACGAGAGCGAAGCCGCCTGTCACCCCGAGACCAGGCTGTGCGGCCTGCGGGTTCCATCCGTTGGCCCAAGAGTCCCACCAGGCCGAGCTTAGCGCGGCAGAATTGGCTTTCCAACCTAACGACAAGCCGATCACGACCACGGTCGCCAGCGCAGCTGTTTTCGCAAATGTGAATGTGTTCTGGACAATTTTGCCGACCTCAAGCCCGCGTGTGTTCGTCCATGTAAGCAACGCGATCAAGGCGATCGCGACCAGTTGTTCCGTGGACAAACTGATCGCGTAACCGCCTAACGAGATTGGCGCGACCAGGTAATTGTCGGGCGAAACTGCTGCGGCAAAAACGCCGAGAAACTTCGCGAACGCTATGGCCACGGCCGCGATGGTCCCCGTTTGGATCACGAGGAACAAGGTCCAGCCGTACAAAAATCCAAGCGATGGACCGTATGCTTCGCGCAGAAAAACATAAACGCCGCCTGCTCGCGGCATCATTGTCGCCAACTCCGAGCAACACAGCGCGCCTGTAATTGTCAGCAAACCGGCAAGCGCCCAGGCGAGCAATAACCACCCCGGCGTGCCGCTCAATCGCGATGACTCAGCCGACACGATGAAGATCCCAGAGCCAACCATCGAGCCGATTACGATCATCGTCGCGTCGATCGACCCGAGCGCGCGGACAAGACTAGTCTTTTCGCGCTGATTGGTAATCGTGTCGCTCATGCGTGGCGGCGGCCTGCTACGATTGTGTCATGTCAAGCGAAGTCGAGAGATCCCGTCGTGAAAGCTTCAGGTATCGCCGCCGGATTCTCCGACTACGCTGCGCTTCGCTCCGAATGACAGGATGTTCATGAGCGGCTCTTCGGCGAACTGATTGTCACGCCTTCACGCTCCAGTCGTGTGCGCAATTCGCGCGCGAACTCGACTGCGCCGGGCGTATCGCCGTGGACACAAATGGTTTCGCCGCGGACATCGACATCGCGGCCTTCGACAGAGCGTACTTTCCCTTCGCGCAACATCCGTAGCACGCGCTGAGCAGCTTCCTTTGGGTCGTGCAGAAGCGCGTCCGGCCGTGTGCGCGGAACCAGCCACCCGTCAGTCAAGTAATTGCGATCCGCGAAAATCTCGCGTGCGATTTGCAAACCATGCGCCTCGCCGGCGCGGGCAAGCTCGCTCTTGTCCGGCGCAAATAGAATCAATTTCGGGTCGACCGATACGATCGCGCGCGCACTTGCATCAGCAAGTTTGGAATCGCGCACCGCCATATTATAAAGGGCGCCGTGCGGCTTTACGTGGTTTGGTCGCACATTGAGCGCGGATGCGACCGCTTGAAAAATTCCGAGCTGATAAGCCACAGCATCGAACACTTCTTCGTTGGGTATCGTCAGTTCCCTGCGGCCGAAATTTTCGCGGTCGAAGAAACTCGGATGCGCGCCAACCGCGACTCCAGCCTTCTTCGCCGCAGAAATGGCGGCGTGCATCGTGTCGGAATCGCCGGCGTGAAAACCGGTTGCGATATTCGCCGAGCTGATCAGCTCGAAAAGTTCCGTGTCGTGCCCGGAGCCTTCGCCGAGATCAGCGTTCAGATCGACAGAGAAGTTCATGACGTGCACAGACTCAGGCCGACGCGGAAACGCTCCAACTCACGATCGCGTTCAAGCAGGAGTCGTTGCGCATCGGCGAGCGATACTTCGGAAAAATGCACGCGATCGCCAGCGCGAAGCTGTGCTGCAATGCCGAGATCAGCCGTGATCACGTGAGCTATTCTTGGATACCCACCGATGGTTTGGCAATCTCCCAAAAGTAAAATCGCCTTCCCGCTCGGTGGAAGCTGGATAGTACCTGGTGCGACTGCTTCGGAAATGAGATCGATGTTGTCCTCGCGTTTCAGCTCTGGACCATCAAGGCGCACTCCCATACGGTCCGAATCTGGTGAAACGCTAAATTCGTCATTGGTGAGTCGTTGAATCGTTGCATCGTGAAATCGAAACCAATCGGAACCGCGAACGAAACGCAAGACAGGGTTTCGCTTCGCCGGGCTCGCCCAATGGTGCGGCGCGGTCCACGGGGAAATTCTTTCTGTAGCGGCGGTTTGCGACCGCCGAAACTCGCCCAAGGGAACTTCGTCCCCATCACGCAAAGCACGCCCCAATATCCCACCGAAATTGGCACGCAAATCGGTCGAGCGACTGTCGAGAACAACCGGTGCATCCACCCCACCAGAAATCGCGAGCCAGCATCGGCAGCCAATTTCAGCGCGACCGAATTTCAATTCGTCACCAGAACGCAAATGCGCGACGTGCCCGGCCGGCAGGGACCGTGATCCCATCTGCACATCGAATTGGCCGCCACACCAGGCCACGGTTCGCTCGTCCTTGAAGCGCAAATGCAAACCGCCCAGTGTGATTTCGAACCCGGTGGCGCTTTCATCATTGCCAACCAGCAGATTCGCGACCCGCAACGCAAAGGGATCCAATGCGCCGCTGGTCGAAACGCCAAACTGGCGAAACCCCGTCCGGCCCAAGTCCTGCACACTCGTGAGAAACCCCGCGCGCGTTACACTCGCCGTCATTCCGACAGAAGTGGATGAATCCCGATGGAGAACGGATGCTATCGCCACGGGATCCTTCGATTCCACTCGGGGCGATGGTGCATGGATAGCGAGTTGAAATTCGTCCCGTGTGATCACGCGAAAACGCACGCGATCGCCCGGACACAGAAGCGTGGGCGGATTTTTTTTCGGATCGAAGAGCTTGAGCGGCGTGCGCCCGATCAGATTCCATCCGCCGGGCGAGCGCAGCGGATAAATCCCTGTTTGCGCGCCCCCGATTCCGATCGAACCGGGAGAGATTTCTTTTCGGGGCGTGCCCCGACGCGGCGTGGCTAATTTCTGTGGCAACCCTGCCAGGAATGGAAAACCGGGAACGAACCCGACGCAGGCTACTCGGTATTCAGCTGTGCTATGGAGATCCACAACTTGTTTCTTCGACATTTGTGCATGACGCGCGACGTGATCGATATCGGGAGCGAAGTCCGAATGGTAGCAAACTGGAATCTCAACAACGCGAACATTACTTCTAGAACTTTTTTGACCTCTGCCGCAGTCAGTGCTGGCGGTCACAGCGTTTCGAATGCGCGTCGCGAGCCAATCAAACATGTCGTCCGGCGTTCCACTCGATTTGGCGACCGTAATCGGATTAAAAAAAACCGCGACGCCCGTGTAAGCCGGCGCGAGTTCAATCACACCGGGAATTCCAGACCGGCGGAGCCTTTGAAAGGCGCAGAGAACGTCGTTGAGTGTTTCCTCGGGAGCATCGTTAAATTGCTCGCGCACGCGTATAATCAACGCGGAATCTCCGAGGGGGATGATGTCCATCATTCCGTCATTCCAAGTGAACTCGAGGAATCCCACAGTAAACCCGAGGGCATTTCCATGAGATCCTTCGATTCCGCTGCGCTTCGCTCAGGAGGACCATGCCTGAAACTCACACGACACGATTTATTCCGCGCGGTTCGCCGCGATCTCGATGTTAATCTCGACCGTCTGGCTGATTCCCGAAATCGTTTCAGTCGCTGGAGTAAACATCAAATTGAAGTCGCGACGGTTGATCGGGTCGGTTGTCACGGACCACCGGGTCCGGTTTGTTTCGCTGATCGGCGTCAGCAGTTTCACATGAAGCGTGACCGCTTTCGTCACACCATGCATCGTGAGATCGCCAAGAATATCGCCGCTTTGCGGGCCAGTCCGCTTCACGCTGCGGCTCTTAAACATCATATTCGGGAATTTTTCCACGTTGAAGAACTCCGGGCTGCGGAGGTGATCGTCCCGTTTTTTGATGTGCGTATCGATGCTGCGGACATCGATCTGTGCTGTGACCGATGAATTCTCCGACTGCTCGCGATCGACTTCGATCCGGCCGGTAAAACTGGTGAATTTGCCACGGGTCGTGCCGAGGAGTTGATGCACGCTAAAACCAATCGTAGAGCCGGACTGATCGAACTTATAAGTCTCGTTCGCTGACGAAACGGAAGTTAGACCAGCAATTACGATCGCAGCGAGCAGAGCACAGGACCTCATGTGGCACCCTTCTTCGCCTGCGCGACAAGCGTTTTCAAGAGCGGCGTGCGCGAGAGCGGCAGTCGGCCAAACAAATTGCCGAGCGCGAACGCCGGATCCGCCTTCAACGGCCGCTCATCGTGCACACCCGCGATACGTGCCAACTCAGTCTCGAAATGCGCCACAGCGCGCGGCGTCGCGTCTTTTGCATCCAGATAACCGAAAGCACGGCGCAATAGCCCGAAAAGTTCTGGCTCGCGATGATCGCGCTCGGTGCAAATCTCGATCAACTCGACAAAATACGCGGCAGTCTGAGTGCGCAAATAATTGCTCCGAATTCCCGGAAACGGATTTTTCAAGACGACTTCCGTGAGCGTATGCAGATCGGATTTGCGGCTCCGCACAATGGAAATTTCAGCCTCAAAAAATAAATCCAGTTTTCCGGCAAAGGAACTTTTCGGGCGCCGCGCGCCTTTGGCGATCGTTTGAACACATCCAAACGATTCCGTGCACCACGAAACAATCAGGCTCGTGTCGCTGAATTTCCGTTTGCGCAACAGAATGCCACCAGTGCTTTCCACTTTTGATTGTTAGCGCGAGGCAGTGAGGTAGACAATCCTGTCTGTCTGATCCGAGGAAGCCGATTTTCAGATCGCCTCAGCGGCCGACTGCGGACCGCCACTCCTTGATGCGTGCGAAACCTTGGGAGCCGTGGTCTCTTTCTCGATGCCCACCAAAACTACCGAAACGGCGCGTGTGCCGGAGGACATCAGTGGGCGGCAGCGGCGCATGCCGGTGGGAGGAATCACGTGGCGGCATACATTTCGCGCGCTGCGGCATCGCAATTACCGGCTGTTCTTCTGGGGGCAACTCGTCTCGCTCATCGGCACGTGGATGCAACAGACGGCGATGAGCTGGTTCGTTTACCAAATCACGAATTCGAAATTTTTGCTCGGGCTCGTGGCTGCCGTGGGTTCGGCGCCGATGATGCTCTCGTCAGTGTGGGGCGGTGCGATGGCTGATCTCTACCCGAAACGATCCATCCTCGTGTCAACGCAGGCCGCGCAAATGATCTGCGCATTCTTGCTGGCGGCAGGCGTGTGGCTTGGGTTCGCCTCCACCGGGTTCATCATCGCTGTCGCCGCACTCAACGGAATTGCGATGGGTTTCGATATGCCCGCGCGCCAGGCGTTCACCGTCGAAATGACAAGCCGCGAAGATTTGCTGAATGCAATCTCCCTTAATAGCTCGATCGTGAATGGCGCGCGCGTCGTGGGGCCATCCGTCGCCGGATTGATGATCGGCGCTGTGGGCGTGGCGATGTGTTTCTTTCTGAATGGACTGAGCTTTGTCGCGGTAATCGCCGGTTTGCTGATGATGCGTCTTCCGCGCTTTGAGCGGAAAATCGAAATCGCGTCCGCGCGCGAGCACGCGTGGGAAGGAATGGTCTATTCGATGAGACATCAGCGTGTGCGCACAATTTTGCTGCTTTTTCTCGCGATCGGGATTTTCGGCTGGTCGTACACGGTTCTCATGCCCGCGTTCGCGCGCGATGTGCTTGGACGCGGCGCGAACGGTTATGGAGTGCTGATGTCTGCGAGCGGCACGGGCGCATTCATCGGCGCGCTGGCTGTGGCGACCTATGGGCATTTGTTTGTTCCACGCAGACTCGCACTCGGTGGAGTCTGGCTGTTTGCCGCCAGCCTTTTTGCGCTGGCGCTCACGCGCAATTTCTACGTCGCCCTGGCCTTTCTCTTCGCCGCGGGTTTCGGGATGCTGTTGTTCTTCTCAACTTCAAACACCGTGCTGCAAACGATTGTACCGGACGAAATGCGCGGACGTGTCATGGGCGTGTGGTCGCTCGTGTTCGGCGCCATGATTCCGCTTGGCAGCCTTGAAGCAGGTGCTGTCGCCCATTGGATGGGAACATCCTTCGCTCTCGCGTTCGGCGCGTGCATTTGCGCGCTCGCAGCGCTCGTTACGCTGATCATCATGCGGCGGCGGGATTCACAACTCGCGCTGTCGCGCAAAGAGTAAGCCGACAATTTTGCAGTTGTGATTGGCGGCATTGTCGGAAAAAATCGGCCGGCCTGAAATCTACAACTGAGAAATGAGCGTGCACACTCTTCATCTCATTATCGTCTTCTGCCTGGTGGTAGCGGTTTTCACCGCGTTCCTGCGCGAATGGCTTTCGCCAGATCTGGTGGCGCTGAGCGCGATGGGTTTGCTGCTGGTCTCGGGCGTGCTCACGGCGGATGAAACACTCAGTGTCTTCAGTAACAGTGCGCCGATTGTGATTAGCTGCATGTTTGTGCTAAGCGCTGCGCTGGAGCGAACCGGCGTCATTGATTCTCTCGCGCGCATTTTCATCCGCATGGCCGGAGCGACTGAACGGCGAGCGGCGCTTGCTCTGGCCGCATTGACGTTGCCACTCTCGGCCCTGACCAATCACATGCCGGTGGTGGTTGTGTTTGTGCCAGTGGTTCTGGCCCTCGCGCGCAGCACGGATTTGAAGGCATCGCGCCTGCTTATTCCGCTTTCTTATTTCTCGATTTTCGGTGGCGTGATCACACTTATCGGCACTTCTACGAATCTGCTTGTCGATGGCATTGTGCGACGCCGAGGTCTCGCACCATTTGGGATGTTTGAGATCACACCGCTGGGAATCATTTTCGCGATCGTCGGAGTTGGATATTTGCTCGCCTTTGCGCGCTACCTTTTGCCCAAACGGGAAACGCTCGCGGCTCTTATCGGCGCGGGGATAACGCGACAATTTCTTACTCAGGCCGTGATCAGTAGGGCCTCGCCTCTGGTGGGCAAAACAATCGCCGAAACGCCGCTGGCCCGATTACGCGAAGCGCAGATCATTACTGTGGTACGCGGTGGCGAGCGGCTCGAGACGCCACTAAATAGTTTGCGATTCGCCGCCGGAGACCAGCTCCTTCTCGAGAGCTCGATCGCCGGCGTGAAAGGAATCAAGGAAATGACCGGCCTGGTTTTTCAATCGGAAGCCGACCTCGGCCTCGAAGCCATCGGCGAACAGCAAAGCATCCTGATGGAGGGAATTCTGGGGAATCGCTCTACTTTTTTGGGGAAGACGCTGCATGAGCTCAATTTCGAGCAGCGGTATGGCGTGCTTATCCTGGCTGTGCATCGCCAGGGCGAGAACCTGCGGGAAAATTTTCAGGATGTGGAGCTGACTTTTGGCGACACGCTGCTGGTGCAAGGCCCGGCCGAAGCGATTCACCGGCTCATGCAGGAGCGCGACTTCCTCAGTCTTACCGAACCGACACAACGCGCGTTCCGTCGGCATAAGGCACCGCTCGCGGTCGCCGGAATTCTCAGCGTGATTGTGTTTGCTGCGTTCCACGTGCTGCCCATAGCTGCGCTCGCGCTTATCGCCGCGATCTTCGTCGTCCTCACGCGCTGCCTCGACGTCGAGGAAGCGCGCGGCGCTATCCAATGGAGAATTCTCTACATGATTTTCGGCATGCTGGCGCTCGGCACCGCTATGGAAAAAACCGGCGCTGCCCATCTCATCGCCAGCGGTGTTACCGGGGCAGTCGGCCACTTCGGGCCGCGCGCGACGCTTTCTGTGATGTATTTACTCGCAACTATTCTCACGGAGCTGATCAGCAACAACGCCGTTGCTCTACTAGTAACTCCGATCGCGTTCGAGATCGCAGCGACAATGGGAGTGGATGCGCGACCATTTGCCGTTGCGGTCATGTTTGGTTGCGCCGCGAGTTTCGCCACGCCCATCGGACATCAAACCAATACCTACGTGTTTGGCGCGGGCGGCTATCGCTTCGCTGACTTCCCGAAAATCGGCGTGCCGCTCAACATCATCCTCTGGATCGTAGGCAGCATTCTCATCCCTGTCTTCTGGCCTTTCGTGCCGAAGTGATAAAAAACGAGCCATTATGCCGCCTTCGTTAGGCTTACCCTAACAAATGGTGGACCGCTCTGCGTTGACGAGGATTTAAACGCCGCTACAACGCTCAGCGGTTGATGATGTGCAGAGCACGTTTCTCGACATTGAGCGCAGCTTCTCGGACGGCTTCGCTCAGGGTGGGGTGCGCGTGACAGGTGCGCCCGATGTCTTCAGCGCTGCCCCCGAATTCAATGACGGAAACGGCTTCGGCGATCAATTCCGATGCGGCGTGGTGCAAAATGTGCACGCCAAGAATGCGATCGGTCTTTGCATCCGCAACGACCTTGACCATTCCTTCAACATCATCAATGCAAAGCGCCCGGCTGTTGGCGCGGAATGGAAATTTACCGATGCGGACCTCGATCCCTTGCTCTTTGGCTTGATCTTCGGTGAAACCAACTCCGGCGAGCTCGGGATTGGTGTAAATGATGCCGGCGATCGCGTCGTAGTTTACGTGCCCGGCTTTGCCGGCAATGATTTCGACGCACGCAATGCCTTCGTCTTCGGCTTTATGCGCCAGCATCGGTCCAGCAATCACGTCGCCAATGGCGTAAACGCCTTCGACATTCGTGCGGAAATGTTCGTCCACCTTTATCCGCTTCTTTTCATCGACGTCGACGCCGACCTTCTCCATGCCCAACCCGTCTGAGAACGGACGACGCCCGACTGAAACGAGAACTTTGTCTGCTTCGAATTTCAGTTCATGGCCATCTTTGGTCGCGGTGACGGTCGCGCGGCCGTTCTCCACATTTACCGCGCTCACTTTTGCTTCGAGGTGAAATGTCATGCCCTGAGCAGTGAGTAGACGTTGAAGCAGATTCGACAGCTCAAGATCGAATCCGAGTGCGATGCGCGGCAGAAATTCCAGAATTGTCACTTCCGAACCAAGCCGGTTCCACACAGAGCCTAACTCAAGACCAATCGCTCCGGCGCCGATCACAACGAGTTTCTTTGGAGGCTCGTCGAACTCCAGCGCTTCGGTGCTGCTGACGATTGTTTTGCCGTCAAATTTCGCGAACGGCAATTCCACCGCCGCGCTGCCGGTCGCAATGACGATATTCTTCGTTTCAATCTCCTGTGTCTGCCCAGTAGAGGAAGTGACCGAAATTTTTCCCGGCGCGGTGATCGTTCCCAGACCTTCGACCACCGTTACTTTGTTGGTCTTCATCAGCGAACGCACGCCGCTGTTAAATGTTTTCACGACCTTATTCTTTCGCTCCTGCATTTTGGCGAGATCTGCATGCGCGCCATCGACCACGATGCCGTGTTTCGCGGCCTCTTTTTTGACGAATATGAAATGATCGCTCGAGGTCAGGAGCGCTTTGCTCGGGATACAGCCGACGTTGAGGCAAGTCCCACCCAGTTCCTTGTCCTTTTCAACGAGGGCGGTCCTTAAACCAAGCTGACCGGAGCGGATGGCAGCGATATAACCACCGGGTCCAGAGCCGATGATAACTACGTCAAATTTTTCCATATGTGCTTTCTGTCATTCTGAGCGAAGCGAAGAATCTCGGATCATTTCTTCGGTGTACCAAGGACGATCATAGAACTTTGGTTGCTGTTCCCACTCGTCACTTAAATCGAGCCACCGGGGATTCGTTTGTTGGATCAGCGCAATTTTTCTGTTACGGCGCCATCCCTTTAGCCTCTTCTCGCACGCGATCGCGTCATTCACATTGCGAAAGTGTTCGATCCAAACGAGTCGATTCAGAAGATAACGTTTAGTGAAACCATCCACTTCTCCATACCGATGCTGGTACAAGCGCCGGAGGATGTCGTTTGTGATCCCGATGTACAACGTCGTGCAGTGCTTGTTCGTGAGAATGTAGACCCAATAGTCGTGGTTACGCATGCGACCGAAAAATCAGAGATGTTTCGCTTCGCTCAACATGACAGAGGCGAAATCTAAAAATTCAGCGGTAAATTCTTCGGGTTGTCGATACACTCCTTCACTTTGATGAGGAAGGTGACGGCTTCTTTTCCGTCGATGGCGCGGTGATCGTAGCTGAGCGCGAGATACATCATTGGGCGGACTTCCACTTTTCCGTCCATCGCGACGGGACGCGGCATGATCTTGTGCATCCCGAGAATTCCGCTCTGCGGGGGGTTCAAAATTGGCGTGGCGAACAGCGAGCCGTACACTCCGCCATTTGTGATGGTGAATGTGCCGCCCTGCAGTTCCTCAAGCTTCAATTTTCCGTCACGCGCTCTGGCTGCATAATCGGCAATGTCGCGCTCCAAATCGGCAAAACTTTTCTTATCTGCATCGCGCACCACCGGCACAACCAGTCCGCGCTCTGTACCGACCGCCACGCCAATGTCATAGAAGTTGTTTTGAATAAAATCGTCGCCGTCGATCCGGCCATTGACGACCGGCACAGCTTTCAAGGCTTCGACGGCGGCTTTAACAAAGAACGACATCAAACCAAGTTTTACGCCGTGTTTTCTTGTGAACTCTTCTTGTTTGTTTCGCCGCAATTCCTGAACAGCGCTCATGTCGCACTCGTTGAATGTGGTGAGGATCGCAGCCGTATGCTGTGCCATCACGAGCTGCTGCGCGATTTTGCGGCGCAACGGCGACATCTTTTTTCGGGTAAAGCGCGCCTGAGCGCCTGTAGGCGACGATGGTTGGGTCCCGGCGACGCTAACAGCTTTTGCGACAGATTCGGCTTTGCCGTCCTGTTCTGCCGCAGCCAACACGTCTCCTTTTGTCAGGCGTCCTCCTTCGCCCGTCCCGCGAATTTTCTCCGGTTCGAGTCTCTCTTCCTCCACAATGCGGCGAACTGCCGGCGAGAGAACTGCAGGCGGAGTCGGTGACTCCGGCCCGCCGTGGTCAGCGCCCGCGGCTACAGAAGCGACCATCTTCTCCGGCGCAGCTTGTTTTTTCTGTGGCTGTTTATCTTTTGCTTTTTCTCCTTTCTTTTCGCCCTGCTGTTTTGAATCATCGATGGTGGCAACGACCTGCCCGATCTTTACCTCCTGTCCCTCCGGAACTTTCGTTTCGAGCACGCCGGATTTCTGGGCCACGATATCCGTCGAAACCTTGTCGGTCTCGAGTGCAAACAGCGGTTCTCCTTCGTTCACGAACTCGCCAGATTTCTTGTGCCAGGCCGAGACGACTCCGCTGGTCACCGACTCCCCGACTGACGGAACTTTTACTTCAGTGATCATCGTTAGAGTTACCTAAGCTAATCGGGCGTCGCGGTCGAGGTGAGTTTCGTCAACAAACGCCTGACTCTCGATTGCCTGGACATGGTAGGGCAGGCGCCAAAACCTGTGCCGGCGTCCGAAGCAGTTGCCTTACAATCATTACGAGCTGGCGCTTGAATAATGCCCCAACGCAAACTTCCAAAACACCCGGGACAGCCAGAACACGATCGTCGACGCAATGACGAGATGAAGCATCAGCGGAACCGGCTGACCGAACGATTTGATGAGCAGGCGGGCAGGGATGTTCGCTATGATCACCACCGGGATCACCCAGCCAAAAATCAGTCGAAAAAGTCGCGGAAATATCACGTCCGGATACCGGGCGATGTTGAGGAAATTGAAATAGCCATAAACCAGTCCCTGCGCGCGAACGATCCAAAAGCTCACTGCAGCCAAACCGAGCATGATCGAGTAATGCACTGCAATGCCGAAACAAAGCGATACGAGATAAAGCAGAACGGAAGCCGGGTTCGGCACCATGCCAAGTTTCGACAACGAGACGACAACCACAGCGGCACCGAGCAGGGCGTTAACAATGCTATCGAGCCCGAATTGTTTGGTGGAAACTGCGAACTGGCTGTCGATCGGCAAGACCAGGACGGAATCCAGTTTCCCCGTCCGCACCAACTCCGGAATGTTCGCGACGTTCACGAAAAAGAATGCCTGGAAGAGCTGAGCGATAATCTGGTGCGTTCCGACCAACAGCACGACTTCCCATTTCGTCCAGTCGCCGATGTGATCGACATTCCCAAAAATGATACTGAAAAATACGATTTGGCCGCAGAACCAAAGAATCTCGACCGCCATCCATAACAGGAAGTTCGCCTTGAAACTCATGTCCCGGATGAGCGAGTTGCGCAGCATGATGGAATAGATTTCGACGTATCGGCGCATCACGTTTAGCTATCATTGATTTGTATCACCGAGTCCATAAATGACATTACGAGATAGCTCACAGGAGCAGTCAACCAGCGATTAAATGAAGCGTTTCTTTCCGTGGCTCGTCGTTATCATCGGGTTGTTGCTTATCGCTTTCGTTATCCGGCAGTTCCGGAACAATGGCGATGCAACTTACCAGACTGCAACCGTCACGCGCGGCCCGATCACGCAAGCGGTGACCGCAACCGGCACACTGAATCCCGTGGTCAACGTGCAAGTAGGCAGCCAGGTGTCCGGGAACATCTCAAAGCTGTTCGTGGATTTTAACTCGCAGGTCAAAGCCGGCCAGGTAGTGGCGCAGATCGATCCCGCACTTTTTCAAGCCACTGTGACTCAGGCCGAGGGCGACGTAGCCAATGCGCAGGCTGCGCTTGAGCTGGCCAGAGTGAACGCCAAGCGTACCGAGGACCTGTTTGCCAGAAAAACCTCCTCGCAGGCAGACCTCGATCAGGCGGTGGCGAACCTTCATCAAGGCGAGGCCAGCGTGAAAATCAAACAAGGGGCGCTGGACAAAGCGAAAGCGGACCTTGAGCACTGCACGATCACTTCGCCTATCGATGGCGTGGTGATCTCGCGCAGCGTGGACGTTGGCCAGACTGTTGCGGCCAGTCTGCAGGCGCCCATCATTTTCCAAATCGCAAATGATCTCACCAAAATGCAAATCGATTCGAACGTCGCTGAGGCCGACGTCGGCGTGGTGCAAGTGGGACAGGACGTCGATTTCACCGTCGACGCATTCCCGACCCAAACGTTCCACGGAAAGGTTGTCCAGGTTCGCAACGCGCCGATCACTGTGCAGAACGTGGTGACTTACGACACGGTTATTGGCGTAAGCAACCCGGACCTGAAACTGAAGCCCGGAATGACGGCGAATGTTTCAATCATTATCGCGCGCAAGGACAACGTGCTTCAAATCAAAAATGCGGCGCTGCGATATCGACCGACAGAAGCACTGCCAGCCGAAATGGGATCAAGATCGCGCGCGCAAGGCGGCGGTCGTGGGATGGCTCGACGCGACCAGGCGACGAGCGAGCGTACGGTTTATGTTTTGTCCGGCGGTCCACCGAAGCCGGTGCAGATTAAAACAGGAATCAGCGACGGCGTTGCAACGGAAGTCGTGGAAGGATTGAAGGAGGGCGATCGCGTTGTGACCGCAGAAATGGCTTCCACACCCGGCCGAGCGTCCACTCCTGCAAATCCTTTCTCCGGCGGCCGAAGATTTCCATGATGGTTGGGAAAAACAGACCGTTTCGCTCACGCGGTGCTGTAGCCGCTTCGCTATGCGAAGCGTTGCTCTCACACTGTTGCGCAGCACGTCGGCGCGTCTCACAGAGACGCGGCTACAACGTTTGCTAGGAACATGAACAACGGCGCCCTCGTTAGCCTGGTCGATGTGCATAAGATTTATCGCACCGGCGAAATGGAAGTGCCGGCCGTGCGCGGCGTTTCACTCGAAATCAAACGCGGCGAATTTGTCGCATTAATGGGTGCCAGCGGCTCGGGCAAATCGACGCTCATGAACATCCTCGGTTGTCTCGATCGACCCACGTCCGGTCGGTATCTCCTGGATCATGCAGACGTATCGCGACTCGATCGTGATCAGCTTGCCGATATTCGCAATCGCAAGCTCGGTTTCGTCTTTCAAAATTTTAATCTGCTCCCGCGGACATCCGCGCGGGAGAACGCCGAGTTGCCGCTGATTTACGGCGTTAAGCGCCTATCACACACTCAGCTCCGTGAGAAAGCGGATCGTGTTCTTGCATCTGTGGGACTCGCCGGCCGCGAGGATCATCACCCCAGCCAGCTTTCTGGGGGACAGCAACAACGAGTCGCGATTGCGCGCGCTTTGATCAATGAGCCTGAGATGCTGCTTGCCGACGAGCCGACTGGCAATCTCGACAGCCGCACCAGCATCGAGATCATGGCAATTTTTCAGCAACTCAACGAGCGCGGTATCACAATCATCATGGTCACACACGAGCAGGACATCGCCGCGTTCGCGCAACGCAACGTGATGATGCGCGATGGGCTGATCCTGCAAGATCACCTTGTCTCCAAACGGACGAACGCAGCAGCACAGCTTCAACATCCATCGGCATCAACCGTTTAACGATTCAACGATTCAACGATTCAACGAAGGAAATGCGCATCGCTCCCACATTTAACGTTGCTTACCGCGCGTTGCGCCGGAACAAGATGCGTTCGGTGCTCACGGCGCTCGGGATTATCATCGGCGTCGGTGCGGTCATCGCCATGGTCGGGATCGGCAACGGCGCCAAGGCGCAGGTGGAAGCGCAGATCGCCAGCCTGGGAGAAAACGTGATTTTGATTTTTTCCGGAAGCACCACATCGAGCGGCATTCGCACCGGCTGGGGTGGCGCGGGCACATTGAAAATTGAAGACGCCGAAGCCATCCGGCGCGAAGTGCCGGGTGTGATCGCCGTGAGCGAAGAAGTTGTTTCAACAACGCAAGTGGCCGCTGGAAATCAAAACTGGTTCACACGGATTTACGGAGAATCAGCCGATTATTTCGACATTCGCCAATGGCCACTGGCCGACGGCGCGCCGTTCACTGCGCAGGATGTGCGCAGCGCAAACAAAGTTTGCGTTATCGGTCGCACGACCGCGGCGCAAATTTATGGTAACGAAAATCCCATCGGGCAGATTTTACGGATCAAAAACGTGCCGTTCACAATTCTGGGCGTGCTCACACCGAAAGGCCTGAGCCCGCAAGGTGTGGACCAGGATGATATCGTGGTGATGCCGTACACCAGCGCGATGAAACGCGTCATCGGCGGCACAACTTTGCGCAACATTAATGTCCAAATCGGTGACGCGCGCCAGGTCGAAGCGGCCCAGCAACAAATCATCTCGTTGCTTCGACAACGGCACAACATTCGTCCCGGCCGCGATGACGATTTCACCGTGCGCACGCAACAAGAGATCGCCGAAGCAGCCACGGCGACTTCGCGAGTGATGACGGTATTGCTGGGTGCAATCGCAGGCGTCTCACTGCTCGTCGGCGGCATCGGCATCATGAACATCATGCTCGTCAGCGTAACTGAGCGAACGCGCGAGATCGGTGTGCGCATGGCCGTCGGCGCCCACGGCCACGATATTCTCACACAGTTCCTGATCGAAGCCGTAACTCTAAGTTCGGTCGGCGGCGTGATCGGGATAATTTGTGGCATCGCTGCGTCAAGAGTCCTTTCGATCTACGCCAACTGGCCCACACTGATTTCCATCAGTTCAATTGCCGTCGCGTTTTTATTCAGCGCGGCCGTCGGCGTCTTCTTTGGCTTCTACCCAGCGCGCAAAGCCGCCGCGCTCGATCCCATCGAAGCGCTGCGTTACGAGTAACTCCGGACTATCTTAATTTCAGCCATCCATGGCATTCATGTAATCTGTGGTTAACTTCCGGCAATGGCCGAGCACCAGCGCTACCAAAAACTTGTCACCGAAGCGAAGAAGCACGTCATCGAGATCTCGCCGCAGGATGCCGCTGCGAAATTGAACAGCGGCGAAGCAGTTATCGTCGATGTCCGTGACCGAGACGAATGGGACGAAGGACACATTCCCGGCGCGACACACATGAGCCGCGGCACCATCGAGCTCGACATCGAAGAAAAAGTTCCCGATCCAAATGCAATGATCATCTGCCACTGCGGCGGTGGTGGCCGTTCCGCGCTCGCGGCCGAGAGCCTGCAAGAAATGGGATACAAAAACGTTCGCTCAATGGCCGGCGGCTTCAAAGCGTGGAAAGCCGCTGGGCTTCCAATGACCAAATAGATTGAAACCGCGAACCCGGCGGCTCACGTTGGTTCAATTGCTGGTGGAAATGCCGCCGCAGGTTGTTAGCCTCTATCCTCGGTGAGCGAGACTTCCGTTGCGACCGAGAGTTCCTCGTGGCGAAGAACAATTACAATCGCTTCTGTCCTGTTACTGCTGGTTTTGTTGCCGGCTCAGTCTCAGACACCAAGCCCATCCGAGACGCCAATTCCGGGGACTACTCGGAGAAACGTGGCGCCGACTACTCTTTCCAGTAGCCGTAACGCCGCCATATTCGTCCCGCGCCAGCCAACGCCTGCTGCCACTCCTAGCCCAATCAACGAGCCGCGGTTTATACCGAGGCTTGATGTTAGTCCCTCACCGCCGGTTGACGTCGATCAGCAAGTGACGTTTACCGTTGTGCCCAACCTGCCCGGCGCCGTCGAATACCGTTTCAGTTTTGGTGATGGAAAAACTAGTGATTGGGTTACGAAACCGTTCACAACGCATCAATACGGAGCAACAAAACTCTACTTTGCGTACGCGGAAATTCGCAGACCCGAAGGAAGGCTAACGCGCGGCACGATTAATACTGCACGAAAAGAGGTCGAAGTCCGTCCGCGATCAAGCTCAACACCCAGTGCGACGTCGTCAGTTACCATCAGACCCTCGCCTTATTCTCCTTCGCCGACGGCCATTGCGCCGGGCGGATTTATTACCGCCACCGCTCCCGGAAGTGGCAATAACATCGCGAGTCCCACCGCGACTGGTTCGTCGCGTAAGCACTACACTGCATCGCCAACTCCCGTCGTTTCGAACGGAGGGCCGCCACCAGGAAAAGCATCGCGGATCTATTACATAGTCAGTGCGGGTCTCGCCATCCTGGTGCTCGCATATTTAATATTCCTAAGATCGAAACCCAAAATCCCGATGGCGGCACGACCGACGTTTCATCCGCATTCGGACTGGGAAGGCTCGCACAGGTCGTCGGAAAATGTGACCATCAATTACGAGCTGCATTTTGATTCCAATGTATCGAGCGGCCGAAACTGGCTCGAGACTGGGGGACCAATCTTGATTTTGAGAAAGACGAAACAATGAGCGATTCCTCTCTCAATCTGCGCAAGCTTTTCTCGTTTCCCGACTCGGCTGCGGCTACCCCGCCATCGAATCAATGGCAGGAGTTTCAAAGTCGTTTGGGTCGCGAGATGAAGACCATCCAATGGCCAGCCGCGATGCCCGATCTGGTTTCCAAAGTTGGCGAATTGTTCAATGTTGAATTGCCTGATTTGCTGGTTCTTTCGTGGAAGAAGGCCGGGGAGATTCAGGAAGCGCTGGAGGAATCCAGGAAGTCGCCCGAACAGGTCCATATCCTGGATCTCGCCGAACATGTCATAACCAACGAGTATCACCCATACATCGAGATACGAATTGCTGGAGTGCCATTGCCGAAAAGAATCGAGTTTAAAGTGCAAATTCTGACGAGACTGAAAGGGATCAATCTCAAGATCCAAGCCGGAACCATTACAGAGATTCAGGCGGGCAGCTGTGATTTCGAAGGAAAAGTTAAGTACCAGGACCTGACATTCGCAGAGAAAAAAGTCGGTCCAATAGAACTACTGAGCGTGTCCGCTAGTGCGAAGGAGGAAGCACGAACCACGAAGTAGCGCGGCATCAAGCGCTGCCAACGGCTAAGATCGAGAACTCGCCCTGTTTCAATTGCCGGTGGAAATGGTGATTCAATCTGTTAATTTTCTAACCCCGTGAGCGAACGACCAGACACTGTTGCACAAACAGTCGCACCAAACAGCGAGAGGGCCGATCTGCGCCCGGAAAGTATTCAGGACGCCGTGATCCGGCTTGCCGGAAATTCGCAGGATGGAATTCAAACTGCGGGCGCGTTCCTCGCCCGCCTCGCTGGTCGCAGCGAGCATGACGTCATGACCTACATGACCATCCCGGCCACCATATCCGGCGGTCCATCGATTTTCCAGGTGCGCATCGGTTCGGGCGAAGTGTTGTCCGCAGGTGATGAAGCCGATTTTCTGGTCGCGTTTTATCAGCACAGTTACCAGGACCACATTGGGTTTCTCCGCGAAGGCGGCGTGTTGCTCTACGATTCGGATAATGTCGAGCCGAACCTGGACGATAAGCGTTTCGTTTACGTCGGTGTGCCGATCACGGGTCTGACCGTCGAAGCGCTGGGCGGCACGGCCAAGGACAAGGGCAAAAATATTTTCGTGCTCGGTCTGATCTCAAAAATTTTCAATCTCGATGACGAGAAACTGAAAAGACTAATCAGCGAAAAATTCGGCGGCAAAAACGAGAGCGTGGTGAACACGGCATTGATGGCGTTCCAAGCGGGCTATGGCTATTCCGTCGGCAACGTCCTCACCAAGCATTATCGATTCGAGCATATCCCGAGAGCGAGCGGTCGCGCGCAGCTCACGATGGACGGGAATCAGGCGCTCGCCTACGGCCTTATCACGGGCGGCGTGCGCTTCGGTGCCGGTTATCCCATCACGCCGTGGTCGTCCGTGATGGAAGTGCTGCGAAGCGAGCTGCCGAAGTATGGCGGCATTTTCGTTCAAGCCGAGGACGAGCTCGCGGCGGTATCAATTGCTCTCGGCTGTTCGTATTCGGGTTGGCTCGCCGTAACCGGCAGCGCCGGCCCGGGCATTTCGCTCAAGGCCGAAGCGATTGGTTGGGCGTCGATGGCCGAGATTCCGCTCATCATTTGCAACATTCAACGTGGCGGCCCGAGCACCGGCTTGCCCACCAACGTCGAGCAGAGCGATTTGCATCAGGCGATCTTTGGCAGCCACGGCGACAGCCCACGCGTCGTGCTCGCGGCGGCGAGCGTGGAAGATTGTTTTTACATTGCGATCGAAGCCGCACGCATTGCTCGCAAGTACAGCACGCCGGTTTTCATCTTGAGCGACACTTCTCTGGCCACGCGCATCGAAGCGTTCGACGAACCCGATCTGCCGAAGCTCATGCAGAACTCAAAACCCGACCTCACACCGCGACAGACGCACAAGCCGTATCCGATCGACCAAATCACGCAGCACGTCCCGCCCGGCACGCGCATTCTCGATGGGAAATACCCGCTTCTCGCTGGACTCGAGCACGATGAAATGGGTCACCCAACCGGCAGCCCGAAGTTACACATGGCCATGACTGCGAAACGTCGCAACAAATTACGCAAACTCGCCGAAGAGATTCCAGTTCCGGAAGTGTACGGCGATCAAGAAGGCGACACATTGCTGGTCGGCTGGGGATCAACTTACGGTCCGATTCACGACGCCGTCGTGATGGCGCGCGAAAACGGAGAAAAAGGCGGCGCGCTGCACTTGCGTCATTTGCATCCGTTGCCGAACGGGCTTGAGAAGATTTTCGATAAGTTCAAACGCATCGTGACCGTCGAGATGAACGACCAGGGCGTTTATGGGTACGGTCAGCTCGCCACGATTTTGCGGGCGCGTTATTGCGAACCGAAGATTCAGAGCGTCACCAAGACTGACGGCCTCACTTTCCGTGTAAAAGAAATCTTGGAACGCGTGTTCAATGGCCGTTCATTTGCTGCACGACATATTCCGCGCGAGGGCGCGGCCATCGTGCACGTAGGCACCGCCCCTGAGAACGTGAAATCGTTGAAGGAAGTCGTGCCGCAGGGCGTTGGCTAATTCGTCTGGGGAGCACAGGCTGCCAGCCGAAATACCCCTCTAGGTTTCAACTTAATCACCCGCGGCCTCCAGCCGCGGCCGGCTTGGACAGATGAAGTTCTTCAGCGTGTACAACTCCAGCGCGAACGGAACGTAACCGCCGTACCCAAGTAGCGGCATTTCGAAAATGTGACAGAACGCCAGGCCCGGGATGTGATACGTCCATTTCGGAAACGCGTAGTAGTTCCACATCTCCCAAAAGAAACCGCACACCAGCGCGCCAAGCGCCAGCGACAGTACTGTGCGCCAGTCGCCCTCACGAAGTCCCCTGAGAAAATACGGCCGACCGGTCCAATAGTTGATCGGCTCAAAAATGAACAGCAGGGAAGTCCATGCGAACGGGTAAAAAATTGTTGGAAAGAATAGCATCAACGCGAGCATCGCGAGTCCAATCACAAGGAGCCCGACAAATAGCGGGCGCGTTACCGGCACGCGCGGGCCCGCAGCGAATCGTTCCATCCAGCTAAAGCCGCGCATCAACGCCGCCGTTTCGAACACGGCTGGAATTACGGTCGAAAATGAGACGGTGGAGAGCAGATTGAACTCGAGAGGGCTGAACAGATCACGCCCCGTGTATTCCCAGTTCCCAGTGCGCAAATTAATCAGCTCAAACAGCCACCACACCGGAGCCGAAATGAAGAACAGCAGAACGAAATTCTTCCGCGAACGCGACCAGAGCGAATTGCCCGTGCGCCTCTGCACCAGCGCATCGATAATCAAAATGTATCCAAGCCACAGCGGAAAGAACAGGTAAGACGTGCGCGCGCCCGGCAAGACCCAGTTCAGTGGCCAGCAAACCGCCACCAAAATGATGCCCACCCAGCCGCGTGCCGGCCAGCGCCATTTCGTACGAGCCATCGGTTTCTGAACTGCTCGCGTTTTTCGCTTCATGTGATAAAGATTTAACCGACGTTTGATGTTCGATTTTTGAGGTTTGATATAAGTATGAGAGAAACAACAGGGAACGGCGACGGCAGCACAACAACTGTGGCGGTAGGCGTATCGCCTGCGGTCGCAGAACCACCTAGAGAAAAACTAACAAAAAAAGCGATCACTGCCGACCACCCGACATGGTGTCCGGGCTGCGGCGATTTCGCGGTGCTCGCCTCGTTCTACAAAGTTCTTGAGAAACGGAATCTTGAACACGAAAAGATCGTCACTCTCGCCGGCATTGGTTGTTCATCGCGCTTTCCGTATTTCGTCAACGGCCACGGCGCGCACTTCATTCACGGCCGCGCCGTCCCGCTTGCCAGCGGCATCAGTCTTGCCAGGCCCGATCTCCACGTCTTCCTCTTCGGGGGCGACGGCGACGGTTTCTCCATCGGCGGCAATCATCTCGATCACGGTGCGCGCAAGAACATTAACATGACGTATTTCATCATGGACAACTTCGTCTACGGCCTGACAAAGAAACAGACCTCGCCGACGTCGCCGATCGGGTTCAAATCCAAGACCGACCCCACCGGCGCGATCGATCAGCCGGTCAATCCGATGAAAAAATTGGTCTCCGCTGGGGCCACATTCATCGCGCGCACCCACGCCGCGAACGTGGCCCACATGATGCAATTGATCGAGCGCGCATTCGACCACCAGGGTTTTTCAGTTATCGAATGCCTGAGTGAATGCGTCGAATTTTTTCCCGACGTCTTCGACCCAGCCAATCCGAAAAAAGGCGGCAGCTTCGAAGTCATCCAGGAAAGGAAATGGGACGGGACACCCGAGGATGAGCTCCGCCACGACGTCACCGACGAGCTCGCCGCGTACAAACTCGCGTCGCTCCCTTTCCCTGGTGTCTTCGGCGTATTCTACGAAACCGATCGCCCGACGAAGAATGCGTTGGAGAAAAAATGGATCGAGACCACGCGAGAAAAAACCGGCAATGCCAGCGATCTCGAGATTCTGCAAAAGACGTTCGACAGAATGAAATGATGCGAATGTCGTATCCGCCGATTTAACACACTTAACGATTCAACGCTTCAACGAATCACGCGGCGAAGCCAGTGTTGTCATTCTGAGCGCAGTCGCAGGATCTCGCATCCTTCAAGCAACGCGCCGTCCCTCGTTCACACTTCTGAATTCTTCTTCGCTACTTCTTGATCCGCCCGTGGTTAACTATTAAGACATGACAATGATGAAATTGCGTTCCTTAGTTTTAGCTGGATTTCTCATGCTACCTGTGGCGTTTTCGTTCGCCCAGGTAGACATATCGGTCAACGTCGCACCACCGGTTCTGCCGGTATACGAGCAACCTCTCTGCCCGACAGAAGGCTATATCTGGACTCCCGGTTACTGGGGGTGGGGCGACGGGGATTATTATTGGGTCCCCGGCGTCTGGGTCCCTCCGCCGAGAGTCGGCCTGTTGTGGACCCCGGCCTGGTGGGGTTGGAACAACGGCGCTTACGTATTTAACCAAGGTTACTGGGGACCGCATGTCGGTTTTTACGGAGGCATTAATTACGGTTATGGCTACACCGGAAATGGGTACTGGGGCGGTCGATGGGAAGGGAACGCGTTTCGCTACAACACCGCTGTGACGCGTGTGAATACGAATGTTGTCCACAACACGTACATCAATAATTCGTTTAACAAACAGGTGAACGCCAATCGTGCCAGCTTTAACGGTCCCAATGGGATAAAGGCACAACCGACCTCGGAACAAAAAGCCGCTGCGGCGAATGCTCGGAAAGTGGGGCCAACGTCCGAGCAGCTTTCGCGTCAGCAGGCGGCGAGCAAGGACCAAAATCTCCGGGCGTCGGTGAACAAGGGCAATCCGAACGCCGATGCGATCAACTCATTCAACAAGGGCGAAGGCGCTGGGCAAGGGAAGGGCGCGCAGGGACTCGGGGCCGCAGGGGGAGCAGCAGGAGCAGCCGGCGCAGGAAACAAGGCGGGGAACTTATCCGGGCGTGAGGGCCAAGGAGGAGCAGCAGCAGGAGCCGGTGCGGGAAAAACTGGAAACAAATCGGGCAACGTAACTGAACGTAATCTTCAGGGAGCAGGAGCAGGAAAAGCCGGAGCAAACGGAAACAACTTGAAGACCGGAAATCAAGGGAACAAGGGAAACACGGGCGGAAACCAGGGCAAAACGCACACCGGCAAAATGGCCGGATCCGGCGGTGCCAGCGGGCAGCATGCGATGAATCAGCAGACGGCGCATCACCAGCAGATGGGCGCGCAGCATCCGCAGCAGAAAATGGCGATGCAGCATCATCCGCAAATGCAAGGTGGCGGAAAACACCCTGCTCCGAAGGCACAACCGCAAGGCAAGAAAAAGCCAGGCCAACACTGACCGTGGCAGCCGGAAAGGATGAAGGAAGGATTATGAAGTAATGGGCTTGGCCTGATTAGATCTTCTCCCTTCTCAGTTCTGGCTCTTCTCGTGACGACATTCGATCGAACTCAAGTGAGGTCGCTGAGACTTCTTACTTCATCCTTCGTACTTCTCACTTTCGTGGCGCGTGCGGCCGCGGCTGAAACTTCGCAGTCAAATCAGGCGTCAGCCATCGCAGCGATCGTTCAGAAGGGGATGAAGACCGAGCATCTCCGGGCGGTCATCGTGAAGGTCACGCAGGGAGACAAGGTGCTGATTAGTCAGGCATTCGGCGAATCGATGACCGGCGTGCCGGCGACCACGGCGATGCACTTCCGCAACGGCGCAGTCGCATTTGCGTACCTCGGCACGCTGCTCATGCAGTTCGTGGACGAGCACAAGATCAAGCTCGACGACACGATCGCGCGCTGGATGCCAGAGCTACCGGAGGCAAACAAAGTCACGTTACAAATGTTGGCGAACCAGACCTCGGGCTACCCGGACTTCGAGACCGATCCGAAGTTCCTCGCGGCTTTCGAAGCAGATCCGTTCCACATCTTCACCTTCGAGGAGCGGCTTAAGATCGCGTTCTCGCGCCCGATGATGTTCGATCCGGGAACGAACTGGAGCTACGCGCACACTAACTTCATGATTCTCGGCGAGATTTTGTCCAAAATCGGCGGAAAACCGTTAGACGTGCTCCTGCGCGAAAAAGTCCTTCTCCCGATGGGCCTGAAGAACACCACGGCCACTCAAACTTCTGAGATGCCGGGCCCGGTCCTGCACGCGTTCGATTCCGAGCGCCGTCCCGTGCTCAAGATCCCCGC
This sequence comes from uncultured Verrucomicrobiae bacterium, assembly GCA_963776065.1. Taxonomy (GTDB): domain Bacteria; phylum Verrucomicrobiota; class Verrucomicrobiia; order Chthoniobacterales; family UBA10450; genus Udaeobacter. The sequence goes on from CAVZLJ010000005.1 coordinate 685,964, forward strand.
TGATATCCCGTTCTACGAGGAGACGACATTCTGGAACGCGCAATGGGGAACGCCGATGGGCGCGAACCAGACGACGAACATCGACGACATGATCACGACCGCGATCAAGGTTGGCACCGGCGCGCTCATCTCAAAATCCAGCTACGAAGCCATGACCGGCCCACACCTGCTCGGCTTCGGGAAAAAGCAGGACAACTGCGCGCCCTCCTGTTTTACGCAAGTGAACGGATACAACTACGGTCTGGGCGTTGTGCGCTCGGGATCGTGGTTGATGCAAAACCCGCTCCTTGACGGCTACAGCGCGACGGAAGCGTATCTGCCTTCGAAAAAAATTGCCGTCGCCGTGGCAACGACCTTCGCGCCCGAAGCATTCGATTCGCAGGGGAACTACGCGAATTCCAGTGACACGTTGTTTCGATCAATCGGCAGGTACCTTGCCCCGGACGATCCACCTCCGCTTCCGAACAAAGGCTGATGGCGCTAAGGTCTCCCGATCGCCGAAATCCGACTCGGGGGAGCACACGCGGCTCGCGTGCAAATGCCAGTCCGGCCCGGACCGATGGCGGGCTCGCCATCGCAGACTTTTGCATATCCGCGATATAACGACTTAACGCTACAGGGAATTACGCGGCTTTAGCCACTTCTTCCTTCGTACTTCTTACTTTCTCTCAACCGTCACGCGCAGGAAAGTTGCAGGAATGGACGTGCCATCCTGGCTTTTGTTTTGGCTGTTGAACAGTTCTTCGAGTTGTTTTTGTAACTCAGCTGCTCGGGCTTGTTTCTCCGCGGCCTCGAACGCATTCATGGTCGGCCCATAATATTTCCTGAATACATCCACGAGCTGCGAAGGTGTGCCTGGAAAGTTGAAAGTGAACGTGTCCCGCGCGAACGAGAGGTTCTCTGCCGCAACACCCGCCGCCGTAAAGCGTTCGACCACATTGCTCTCAACGCCCCAAGTCATCGGACTAACGAAACCTTCCGGCGGTGGCGGCGTGTAGTTCGAGCTGATCTTCAAAATCTGCGCCACCAATGTCGGATCGTTAGGGATCCAGTTCCCCATCACGATGCGACCTCCCGGCCGCGTCACCCGCACCATCTCTTTGGCGACATCGAACGGCTTGGGCGCAAACATCACGCCGAAGATACTGACGACAAGATCAAACGTCTTGTCCGGCACCTGCTCCAGATTCGACGCGTCCCCTTCCTGAAACCTAACGTTGTCCAAGCCTTGCTCCGCAGCACGCTTGTTTCCAGCCTCAACCAGGTTCCGCGCGATATCGATGCCAGTTACGTCTGCGCCAAGTTTTGCCTCGGGCAACGCTGTCGTGCCGTCGCCACAGCCGAGGTCCAGCACCTTGAGTCCTTTCGTGATTCCCAGCCGCTGCACGAGCGCCTCTCCGCTTTCGCGCATCGTGTCAGCGATCCGCGTGAAATCGCTCTTCTTTTGCAAAAGTGACATTCTCGTTTGAGATTTGGCTTAGCAGTGAGCATTCCGTGACGCACACGACTGTCATCAGATAGCCCTTTGTGTAGCCGGGCAACGAGATCGGGCTCGCATTTCATCTGGGGAGCGACAGGCTGCCAGCCGAAACAACGATCTTGCCGAGCCAGCTGGTCACGCCATAGCTTCAGCGTCGGCGGAAGTCTCGCACGAAGGCGGATTTGCTGAAGCAAAGACGACGAACACTGATGTTGTATTTCGCATACGGTTCAAACATGGACGCGGCGCAGATGAAGTGCCGATGCCCATTAGCAAAGTTTGTTTGCCGGGCAAAACTGCCCGCACACCGGTTGGCATTTACGCGTAAGTCTGCCACGCGCGATTGTGGCGTCGCAGATGTCTTGTCCGATCAAGCGAAAGATGTTTGGGGTGTCGTTTATGAACTCCCGGACGATGAATTGAAAAACCTCGACAAAAGAGAAGGCTACCGACCCGGAGAGCCCTACGACCGGAACAAGTACACTCGCGAAGATCAGTACGTATGGCCGGAGGGTGACGCGAAACAGCCGCTCCTCGTTGCACTCTATCGCGGCTATCCGCAGCTCGATCCGCCTTTGCCCAGCGACGATTACAAAAAGCTGATTGTCGATGGTGCCAAACACTGGAACCTTCCGGCAGAGTACATTCGCCAACTGGAATCCATTCAGACAGAGGATTGAGCCCGGGGCAACGATCCCAGAACTTTGGTGAACGGTCCGTCTCGCGCGCCATTTATTGCTTTCAACAGCGGCGTTGCGCGCTGCAATGTGTGGGGAGCCGGCTGCTAGCCTGTTGGTTGCGGCGCCAGCCGAAACATTTTCCGTAGCGGCGTCACGCGGCGTCAGCCCGCCTTAGTGCGCACCTGGCGTCCAGCCGCCGACACCGAGCGCAGTCAGCACGATTTCCACTGCCAGAGAGCAAAGGATGAGTCCCATTACACGGACCAGGACGGACGCGCCCTGTCGACCGATCACCCGCAAAATCGCATCCGAAAAAAGCAGCAGGAGATAGGTGATGAAGAGCACCACCACGAGGACAACGCCGGTTTCGAGCCGCTCGGGCACCGTGTAAACATCGTTATCGGTTAAGACGATCACCGCCATCATCGCGCCCGGCCCGGCGATGGAAGGCACCGCCAGCGGGAACACTGCGAGGTCGCGTCCTTCCTCTGGCGATGGCGATCTTTCCGTCTTTGAATCCATTTTCCCGAAAAGCATCTGCACACCGAACAGGAACAGAATGATGCCGCCGGCCACTTTGAGCGAGTGTATGTGAATGCCGATCGCGTCGAGAATGACCTGACCGACGGTCCCGGCGGCCACGAGGATGATCGTGGCGTAGATCACACCGCGCAGCGCTGTCCAATGTCGCTGTGCCCGGGTGAGCCCAGCGGTCAGCCCGGCGAAAAGCGCCACGTTGCCGATTGGATCGATGGTCGTCCAGAGAGTCGCAAAATCCTTGCTGATCTTAATTAACAGAGGCGACATGCGAATGGAGCAGTGGGATCGGCGACATAGAAGGTAAAGTCGCGAGGGTAGCGACGAGCGAGAGAGGGTAGCGAGTGAGTTTCAACTGGAGCTGAGGGATCAGCGACATAGAAGGCAAAATGACGAGGGTAGGAGCGAGTGAGTGCGGGCAGCGAATGAGTTTCAAAATGTGCGATGGCGTTTTAAACAAACCCCAGGTCAAAGGCGAGACAAAGTTAGCGTCAGCCCGTTCGCGGATGGAACGCGTGAAATGATTTCTTTCGATTCGACGCTTTAACGGCTCCCAAAAGTAACCACATCGTTACTATGTCGCCGTCGTTCAAAGTCGGTATGTCGGAACCGCTCCCCTTTTTTTCTGTAGGAAATTGCTGGAGGGCAAAATGCCAAAAAAAACTTATCTTAAAAGTGCCGTTTACCTGCTCCTGCTTGCGTCCATGTGCGTGATTCCGTTCGCGTTGGCACAACGAAACGCTTCGAAACGCAGCGTGGCCAAGCCGGCGGCCACCGACATTCTGAATGCCGCGATTCCCGGCGGGGTTTGCCAATTCCACGTGCTCATCGTGTACGCTGATCCGAAGCCACCTACTCAGCTGCAATCGGAAATCCAAACCGAACCAAATGTGGTCGCGGTTGACGTATTCGACGCCAGCGTGGGTATTCCCACTCTGGGTCAGCTGCAGCAATACGACATCGTTGTGCCTTTCGGCGATACTATGTTCTTCGACTCCCGCACACTTGGCAGCAATCTGGCGGACTACGTGGACGGCGGCGGGATAGTTGTGCAATATGGTTTTTCCCATGCGGGGCCGGGCGACCCAGCCGGAATCAACGGACGATGGCTAAGAGACGGCTATAATCCGTACGACTACTCGGAAAACCTGGAAACCAATCCTTTTTCGTTAGGCGCTTTTGACGCGGGACACCCGCTCATGGCTGGTGTCACCGCCCTCAACAGCATCTTCGCGAACATCGTAACGCCAAATCCCGCGGCGACAGAGGTAGCGCAGAACAACCTCGGCGAATCCCTGGTAGCGTTCCGACCTGTTGGTACGCAGACTACAGTTGGTGTTACCGCCTACGTCGGAAGCGCTGCTATACAAAGCGGTGATTGGGGCAAGGTGATAGTCAATGCAGGCAACTGGTTGCTTACCTGCCAGGCGAGTCCGACGCCGACTCCAACACCGTCGGCTACTCCAACTGCGACGCCGAGTCCAACGCCCAGTGTGACACCGACACCTAGTCCAACGCCAACTTCAACTCCTACGTCGACACCAAGAGCTACTCCCACACCCAGGCCTCGTCCGACGCCGCGTCCGAGACCGTGATGCCAGGTTAAAAATTCAAAGAATTTGCGAGATTAGGGATTCGCGCTTGCGCTGTTTTTCCGCTTTAACACTTCAACGACACGATTAACGTGGCGACAGCCAGCCTTATACGAACGCCAAATCAAGCGCGAGGCAAAGGTGACGATGTAAAATGGGCTTGTGCGTGTAGGGGCGGCGCAGCTTCGGATCGAGTAATCTGGGGAGCACAGGCTGCTAGCCTGTCTGTTTCGGCTGCCAGCCGAAACATGGAGATCTGCGGAGCGCAGACGGCCTCGCGATCGCGAACTTTGAATTCTCTTTCCGCTTCAACGTTGTAACGATTCACTTGGCGAGAGTCTGTCATTCGACTCGCATGTGATTGCGCGACTAATCACTAGTCACGTCTACCTGCCTACGCTCCCCGGGCAAAAGACTGATCACCGGTTGCCGTAATTCTCGGGAGCGCAGTGCCGGGCATCAAGCCGTGTCAGAGCTCGCAACAGCCCGCGCCCTACCTCCCTCTATGGTAAATGTAGGCCGCCAGCACTAGCAGCGCGACACCGATCGCGGCTCCGAAGATCCAGCTGCCAGGCACCCGCGGTTCCAGCACCGACTCATCCGGCCGTCTCGGGTTGTAGCGCACCGCCACCGCGCTCCCGCCCGGATAACGGTCTACCACTTTCTCCGCAAACTCCGGCACGCCACGGTCCAGCCCCGGACTTTGCGCAATCCGGCTGCCGCGGAAGCGTTTTCCCGCCACCTCGTACTCATAAAGCAACACCGGCCGGTAGAGCGTCATGCGGTCCCGAGGGCCTCCGGTTCCACGGCTGAGACTCTCCCGGTACTTCTCCACCTTCGCCGACAACACCCGGCCTTCCGCCACAGGCCAGCGCTTCATCGCCGCCGCTTCTCGCAACGAGCTCACGACGATCGCGAGGACCGCTAACCCAAAGCCGCCGATCACCAGCGCCACCACGCGGCGATGATGCATTCCCGTGGCCCGCAGGGCAAGTTCCTCGTTTTCATGCGCCCCCGGCTGAGCCGCGACCTACGGTCCAGCCACCGCTGCAGCGAGCGGAGAGGCGCATACGCGGGGCGGGGCTCCTTTGGAAAGCGTTAATGCTGTAACGCAGCCTGATTCTAACCCGGTTTTATTGTTTGTTACGTGTGAGATTGAGCGTAAGAACGCACCAGGTTCCGGATCATGCGCTGATAGCTCGTATTTCGTTTCCGTGCTTCGCGCTTGAAGAATTCCAAGGCTGAATTGTCGAGCTCGAGCGTGACCTTGGTTTTCTCCGGCAGCTTGTCGAGCAATGCGTCGAGATCGGGCAGCTCGCCGCGCCGGACGATGCGCCATTTGCCGTCCATCTCGCCTTTGTCGTCGGTGTACTTAACTTTCGATCGGGTTTTCTTTCTCATAGGTTTTCCTGCCTTTCCTCCAATAACCGGCACCGATAATCCGAATTGTCTCGCCGCGATACGTAAAGCGAACCGTCAAAATCTCGCGCTGGGTGCGACCAATGCAGAGCAGGCGCGGTTCCTCGCCGCTGTGGGCCGCGTCGATCTGAATCAGCTTTTGCGGGTCGTAGAAGGCGGCTGTCGCTTCGGTGAAATCGACGCCGTGTTTCGTAATGTTCGCTTTTTCTTTCTTGGTATCCCATTCGAATCTCACTACCCGCTACATGCTGGCACGGTATGGGATAACGTCAATATAGAATTGCAATATAATCTTGTGGGTCACAGGCCATCTGGTGGGGAGCGCACGCGGCTCGCGTGATGGCGATGGTGGCCTCGCCAGCGCGAACTTTTGCATCTTCCCGCTTCCCCGCTTCAACGCGTCCTTGGCCCGCCATAGCCTTGGCGACGGCGGCAACGCAGCAGCGGCGGTGATTTACTACCGCCCGGTTTTGGCTTTTGTTGAGCGATGCGACGCACTTTCGTTCCTGGAACTTGCCTGATCATCAGTCTGGTCCTGGCGTTTTCCCATTTTGCTCCGGCGCAAAACAAAGAACTGACGGCGGACGAAAGTATCCCCATTCCCAAAGTGGAATTCGACGCTCACGGCGAGCTCAAGATGACCGCTTCGCCCAATTCCTCCCCTAACGACTTCGATTTCCTGATCGGGAAATGGAAAATGCACAACCGGCATCTGGATAAGCGGCTGGCCAATTGCCGCACCTGGACGGAGTTCGATTCCTCGGACGTGAATACGAAGATTCTAAACGGCGCGGCCGACATGGATACATACTCGACCACACAGTTTCCCGGAATGGGAGGCAAACTTTTCGAAGGTCTCACCTTGCGATTATTCGACCCGAAGACACGACTTTGGAGTCTCTACTGGATCGCGAGCAACACGGGAAAGGTCGATCCTCCCGTCCTCGGTTCGTTCGACCAAAACGGCGTGGGCCATTTTTTTGGCAAAGACACGCTCAATGGCAAACCGATCCTCGTCGTCTTCCGCTGGGATGCGAGGAACAAAGACCGCCCTGTGTGGGGTCAGGCCTTTTCACCGGATGACGGCAAGACGTGGGAATGGAATTTCTTTAACGTCTCGGAACGGCCCAAGGAATGACGACCTAAGGAACGTTTCCGATTTAACACTTCAACGATTCAACGATTCTAGTACAAACGGCGGATCAAGCGCGAGGCACAGTTGCGCGGCGGCATGCCGATCGAACGCGTGAAAGATTTCTTTCCGATGCAACGATTCAACGCTTCAACGAATTCTTGGCACGCCAAAGCCTCGGCGACGGCGGCACGTGGCGACAGCCCGCGTCTTGCTCCGCGACATCAGCAAAATCCTCTTCCCGAACAAACCGTGACCGTGTTCGCTACCCCTTCGCAGATTCACTTTTTAATTCTTCCTTTTTACTTCTGACTTCTTTGCCTCAACGCCCGTCATCAAATAGACGGACAGTGGCGCGCTTTCCGGGTACGACATGGACTACCTGGATCCCACTTAGCCGTCGCGAAGCGACTGCGTCAATTCCGGCGGCAGCAACGGCGTCGCGCCATAGTGCGACGCGACATATGCGCCGAGTCGACAGGCGATTTCCAGAACACGCTGGTGATCGATTCCGCGCGTGAGTCCAACCATAAGTCCTGCCATGAACGCATCGCCGGCGCCGACCGTGTCTTTCACTTCTACGTGTGGCGCCGACGCAGTCGTTAGGCTACCGCGGTCCCAAAGCGCGGCGCCCTCTTCAGCGCGCGTCACGCAAACGCAGGAGACGCCGGTTGCTTCCGCCAGCGTCTCACAATCGCGGGCGATCGAAGCATCATCGCGCGGCGTGTCTGGAATCGATTCGCCGGTGCGAACCCAATGGGCGAGCTGTCCGACTTCGCCGTCATTCAGCTTTAAAACATCAGCGCGCCTGGCTAAATCCATCACCGTCTCTGGATCGACGAACGGCGGACGCAGATTTACATCAAAAAACTTCATCGGCCCTGTGACATCGAGCAGACGGTCGAGCTGTTCCAGATTGTAAGGTGAGCGACCCGCCAACGAGCCGTAGATGAACGCGCGCGCTTTCGAAACCGCGTCGAGAGCTTTGGCCGGGACGCGGATCTCGTCCCAGGCCGCGGGTCTCACGAGCTCATAGGTGGCGTTGCGTTGTTCATCGAGCGTGACAATTACCGTGCCTGTCGGCAGACCGATGCGAGCACGCGTAACGAACTCGACGTTCACCCGTTTGTGACCGGCCACTTCGAGGATCTCGTCGCCGAGCGGGTCGCGCCCAACGCATGAAATGAGTGCCGAAGAGACACCGATCTGCGCCAGATGCGCGGCCACGTTGAACGGCGCACCGCCCGCATGTTTCCCCGAAGGCAGGCAATCCCACAGGATCTCACCGAAGGCGTAAAACTCAGCAGGCATGACTTGGCAGCGGAGTCGCAACCGCGTCCGGTTCGTAAATGAAGATGAGATCCTGATCCATCCCTTTCGGATCGACCGAACGCTCAAACACGAGCAGGTCTTCCGCGCCGATGATGCAATGCTCCATCCCGGGTTGGAAGTGAAACTCAGCGCCGGGCAGGAGGACTTCGACCGTAAGCGATCGCTCGTTAGGCGGACGCCAGAGGATAAGACCTGCGCCTTCGCGATTTTCAAGTCGCTCCTCCTTCTGCTCGTGCATCTCGAGCGCGAGGTATCCGCCTTTGCGCACGACGAGATATTTCTCCACGCGTGGGTCTTCGTGCACCGTAATCACGACGCCGCCCCAACCGGTGCGAATCACGCCGTCGTTCCTGCGCTCGATCCGATCCCGTAATTTCGCGAACTGTTGCGTTTCGCCAATCCCACGAGGAAACGCGCAATTCCAAAGGCGACATGCTTCACGGCAGTAGCGGTTGAATGACTCGCGAGAGTTAATCGGCGAGAGCGCGCTCAGCTCGAGCCCGATGGCAGCAAAGCGCGGATCCGCGGCGAGCCTCGCGTGATCGAGATCGAAGCTCGCGTTCATCAGTGTCCGCCCGAAGTTGAAACACGGACCGCGCCCTCGGCATTGCTCAGCCGCGGCCATATAAAGCCGTAACACGCCACGAACGCGAAGCAGAGCATCGGCACGATAAAGCCTCGCGAGAGATCGTACCGATCGGCGACAGCACCCATCACTTTCGGCAGCACGGCCCCGCCCATGATCGCCATCACGATGAATGACGACGCCTTCTTTGCACGTCCACCAAGACCGAAGATCCCCAGCGCGAAGATGGTCGGAAACATGATCGACATGAAGAAGTAGGTCAGGAAAACGCAAATCACGGAAACCCAGCCCAGCTTCGCGAAAATCACGAGGCAAAGGGCAACAGTCGCCGCCGAGTACCAGCCCAACACCTTGTGCGCGGCGAACTTCTTTAAAATCGCGCTGCCAGTGAAGCGGCCTATCAGAAAGCAAAGGAAACCTAACGAAGCGAGATTAGATGCCGCTTTGTTGCTGAAGCCGAGCGCGCCACTCGGATGCGTCTCAATCCAGCCGCTGAAGAAACCGGTATTCGAAACACCGTGCGCCTGCCACGACGCGGGCACCGGCGGCACTTGCGACGTCATGTAGTTGATAAAAAAGCTGAAGATCCCCGCCTGCGCGGCGACGTAGAGGAATTGCGCGAGCACCGCCATCCAGAAATGCGGATGCGACCAGATCGATCGGCGCGTGTCCGGCGATGAGTCATCGAGGTGGTAATCGTCCTCCATCTCGATGTCGGGCATGGGCGCGAAGTAGAAAACGATCGCTAGAATGATCACGATTACGCCGATGAACGCGTACGGAATCCAAAGCCGTTCGCTGCCGGTGCTCAAACCTGCTGCGTTCTTTGAATAGAAGAATGCCCCGCCCGCGATCGGTCCGCAGAGCAGGCCGATGCCATTGGTTGACTGCGCAAGGTTGATGCGCGTCGCGGCGTACTGCGGTGGGCCCAACACCGTCGTATACGGATTTGCGATCGTTTCCAGAAACGTAAGCCCAGCCGCGATGATGCAGACGCCCATCAGAAACGCCCAGAACTGCGCGATATGCGTCGCTGGAATAAACCAAAATCCACCGACTGCAGTCATCAGCAGACCAGTGATGATCCCGCCTTTGTAGCCGAGCTTCGTCGCCAGCCAACCCGCAGGCATCGCCATGAGGAAGTAGCCGAGATAATGTGCGAATTGCACCCAGGCCGATTGCGAGAGGTTTAAGTGCAGCACTTCCTGAAAGTGCTTGTCCATCACGTCGATCATTCCGTTGCAAAATCCCCACAGCGCAAAGAGGAAGATGAGAAGCAGGAATGTGAAGAGCACATTGCGGCCGTCTTTGAGCACGAACATCCCACGCCGGGCAGTATGCGGATCCATGCGCGCGGCCGGCGCGGCGGAGGGAGAGGTTCCGGTAGCCATTCGTTAGTCTCCTCTGGTTAGAGTGTCACGCCCATCTGTGCACCGATCACGATCGCATTAGGAATATCACCGGTGCCGCCGGGATCGATCACATATTGCAGGTCCGGTTGGATGTAACTCCACTTGGTCACCTGAAACCGATGCCCGACTTCCAGCACCTTCTCGGAATCCGCGAAGTGGCTCCCGGGCACGTGAACACTGCGCGCATAATCATCGCTAAGATGACCGTAGATAAAATGCAGCACTGTCCGGTCGTCATCGCGCCCGGGGAACAGACCTTTGTAATGGAGGCCGGCGTTCACCTGGAATGGGACGATCGAGATCTCCCTCTGCGGATAATATCCGGCAGCGACAAACACGTACAGCCCCTGGTCGCTGCCCGGCTTCTCCTGATAAACCATTTGGTCGCTGTGAACATAGAAACCGTAGGAACGATCCTCAAAGCCGCCACTGAAACGCGGGTAGAAATCCCACTGCGAGAACGTAACCCCAATGTGGTAATGCCCCGGCATTCCCTTCAACACCGGCGCCGCCGTGCCTTTCCCGTCGCTTGCACCTGACGTAACCGGTTGTTTGAAGAATTGCGGCGTCCAGCCGAATTGCGCAATCGCGGTGTAACCGTCCTCGCCGCTGATGCTCCAGTTCAGCCCGTGCTCGGTGTTATCGAACATGTCCTTCGATGTCTGAAACAGCCCGAGCTTCACATTGAACTCGGGCGACGGATTGTAGAAGAGCGCCGCTGCCCAGACCGGAAAAGGATAAGCGGAAAAACGTGTATCGAAGAGCACATTCCGGATATCGCCATTGATGCCGTTGTTCAGCGAGTACCCGTAGAACGGCGATGCGTTGAAGTCGTCCGACGCGCTGAAGCGGCCGACCTTCAGCGTCACTTTTTTATCCGCGAGCTTCTGCTCCAGAAAAACCTGATACAGGAATGGCCGTTGTCCGCCGACCATCTGCTGCACTGAGTAAATGCTTCCGACATATTTCTTGGTCAGATCCTCGCCGGCGCGATCGATCCCGCTGATCACGAACAGCCCGCCCTTCCAACCGACAAGCTTCTCGAGATTGAATTTCAACCCCGCGAACGCGTCATTTACGATCGTCGCGTTACCGGGATGAATTCCACCGCTCACGTTGCCGTTGTAGATGCTGTTGTCGAACGCGAACACCTCCACCCCCGCCGCGAACAGCCGTTCGCGCCATCCGCCCCAGTCACCCGTCATATGATCGGCGGCAGTGAATCCGCTCGGCTGCGTGATTTGCGCCTCCTCCTCCGGCTGAAGGATCGAGCGGTTCGTGCGCGAAATCGGAATTGCGTCCTGCCCAAACGCTGCGCTGGTCAAAGCGAGAACAAACGCAATGGCACACCCGCGGCTGAACTCGATTTTGGATCCGAGGCAAATCACGCGATCTCCAATTACCAAACGGTATTCGCAGCTGTTCCGACCGTAAAACAGAATCAACCGCAGTTGTCGATGCTCTCGGCATCGAACGATCGACTGAATGAAATGATCTCTTCCCGCTTCAACGCTTCAATTCGCCGCTAGACGAATCCGCCGTGGCGGACGCTTTAACAACTCAACGATTCACGTGGCGAGAGCCTGATCATTCGTCGGCGCGGTTTGTTAGGCTGCAAGAAACGTTGAGCGCGCGTGTCGCGGCTGCTATGCTTCCACTCAATGAGCGTTCTTGAATTGAAAGAAGAAGTTTCCCGACTGAGCAAGGCCGAACAGCTTCAGGCAATGGAATGGCTGTGGGCTTCGTTGTCGAAGAAACCTGAAGAGGTCGAGTCGCCGGAGTGGCACGGCGAAGTGCTTGCTGCGCGCAAGACTAAAGTGGATTCGGGTGAAGGGCAGTTTCTCAGCATCCAGCAGCTCAAAGAACGCCTGCGCCGTTGAAGCGAGTTGTCATTCTCGTCGACGCTGCCAAAGATATTGAGGCAGCGAGAGACTTTTACGAAGCGCAGGAAGCAGGCGTCGGCGGATATTGCGTCGACTCGCTATTAGCCGACATCGAAAGCCTTGGACTGTTTAGCGGAATCCATCCTCTGCATTTCGAATTTCATCGCATGCTTGCGAGCCGTTTCCCATTCGGGATTTACTATCGAGAACACGGCGACGAGACCCAGGTTTTCGCCGTGCTCGATTTGCGTCGCGATCCAAGCTGGATTCGTGAAGAAATAGGGAAACCTGCCGTATAAAATCGACATGGAATGAGCACACGTTACGAACCAATTCTCAACAATCGACAACCAACCTTCAACTATCATCCGTCTCTCCTAAAAGACTTTCGATCGAATGAAGTGAACGGCGTTCCTCAACGACACTTCCTACTCGGGTTCGTCCGCTTCGCTGTCCAGCCCGAGCAAATCGAAATCTCGCGGCAACAGCTTTTCCTCCTTCGCGATTCGTGAAAGACGAGCAAAGCCACGAGACTTAGCCGTCCGAACCGTTTCCGGGCTTAGGCCCAGGGCGTCTTCAATATCTTCATTGGAAATGTCTTCGTGGCCTGCCTCGATCGCATCAAAGATGTAGCCCATGACGTCCTGAATTCTCTGCTGGCCCAAACGCGGCAGCAGGCCGCGGGCGATACGCAAGGCGATGCGGCGTCTTTCTTCATAATCAAGATCATCAACGGGCTCACCCGGGCTCGCCTCCGCTTGTCTCTCCTTACTCTCAAAGCGACGCCGGGCCTCCTTTCCCACCGCCGTTTCAAGATCAGCCGGGTCAACGGCGTCTACTGCGCAGCGGCTTTCGTGAAAGTCGTAAGCTTTGCGCGTTGAAACCTTAAGCAGGTAGGGAACTATCCGGCGAATGTTTCCGCCATTCCGAACCTTTTCGTAGAGAACGTCGACCGCTTCGGCGACCAGGAGCTGAATATCTTCGAAAGCGATTGCGCCCCACGCTGCCGCTAGTCGTCGACAGATTCCGTCGAGAACGTGGCTTTTATAAAGAGCGATTAACATGGCCATTGGGTCGCCGGCGAGTGCGGCGGTATTTGCTTCACGCAACAATTGGGCAATCTCTTCCTCGGACCCGGGAGCGCCGGTCTGAGGTTCAATATCGTCATTCATATGTGTCCAAGGGTCGTCCGCGTGTCACCCCAGTGCTTAAAAGATTACCTGACACGTTCGCGACATATAGGTGGAGAAAAAAATGATGAAAGAGAATAACCACTACCAAACTGAGTTCGGATCGGTAATCGAGGCTGCATTCCGCGCGTCCGCCGACGTTGGAAAGGAAGTTGAAGAAATACTACGCGAAGGAAAAGAGCATCCGTTGACGCCAGAAGAGGCTGCCGGTCTTTTGCGCAGAGTGATCGAGGTACTGAAATCGAGCGCTTCGAAGCGAGGCGACGAACAGACGCTTAATGCATTGCAAGGCAACGTTGAAGACCTGGTGCAGCGTATTTTAGATTCCGGGCAACGCACGCCTGTTGCAAGTGGGTCAAATGGCGCCACCAGAATGGATCTTAGCTCGCACAATGGGATTGACGTCGGCCCGGTTCAACCGCGCCCATGTTTCCACGGACGCGATGTTCCGATGATGTCTGGGTTCGTAAAAACCACGGATCTCAATCTGTGGGACAAGAACGAGCGTCTCGACATCCACCTTAATCAGTTTCAACACAAGTTTGGCCGTAAACCAACATCAGCCGAACTGCTCGACATCATGCTGAGCAACCTCGAATTGCCGGGTGTTACCGAAACGGATCAATTCGAAATCACCGACCTCGCACGTAGCATTGCCGTTAACGGTGTTCAAAAGCCTCCAATTTTGGACGTCGATGGCACTCCTTTGGATGGAAATCGCCGGATAACTGCATGCCACTATATTTTGAATAGTGACGAATTCGATGCCACGCAAAAGCAGCGCGTCGAATATCTATTTGTTTGGCAGTTGACTGAACATACGACCGCGGATGAGCGAGACGCGGTCGTTGTGGCGCTGAATTTCGAATCGGACTGCAAGCAGGCTTGGCCGGAATACGTCAAAGCGCGGAAAGTCTACGACGAGTGGCAGTCGATCTTAGCTGTTCAACCGACTACTCCCGGTCCGAAAAAACAGGCGAAGCTGAAGCGAGAGCTTTCCATGAAGTTTGCTCTCGGGCCGGAAACGACTGTCGTTAACCGCTATTTGAGAATGGTGGATTGGGCAATCGATTTTGAAGACCACGAAATCAACACGCGCGGGAAAGATAAGTACACGGTAAAGCACCGCACTGACAAAGAGTTTCAGTATTTCGATGAACTCAGCAAAGGCGCGAAGCCTGGCAGTGTGGCGTACTCGTTGACTCAAGATGAATCGTTCAAACACCTTGCTTTCGATTTGTTATTTGAGGACAAGTTCAAAAACTGGAAGCAGATTAGGGCGCTCCGGTACATCTATGACAACGATGAAGCACGGGACCTGTTAAAAAAGGCACTCGCTGAACCTGATGTCGAAGAGGCTGAAGAAATCGTTGATCAAGCGTGCTCTATCGCACATCTACGAAAAGCGGAAACACGCAGCGTAGGAGCGAACACGAGGATCGAAATCTTTGTGAAGTGGCTCGAGGAATTGCCGATCTCTGCGTTTCGTGATCTTATCTCCAAATCGAACCTGCGACGACTCGTTAGCGCCTTTAAACTGGCTGAACAGCAGGCAAGTGCCATCTTGAGCGAAGATCCGCTCAGTGCTGAAACCAATGCAAGGTAAGAGCGATATTCGTCCGATCGCAGACGTTCGCGTTTCACAGCATCTTGATCACTTGGTGATCACGCCTCGCAACCGATCGGAGAATAGTCTTGTCGCAGCGGCTCTGAAAAAAGCAGTCCCTGATGCAACATTTAGACGCTCAGCCGGCGGCGTGTCTGTGTTCAGCGAAGACGCTGCGAATCTCCTTGGAATAGTATCCTCGATTGACTTGCGCTGGCGGACAGAAGCCGTGCGATTCGCCGAGAATCGACGGCGCGTTCGCTGCGTGAACGGCTCCATTCGTCAAGAAGTTCGAAAACTTCTCGCGTCGGACCGCACAACAGCAGAGCGATACCTACATGATGTTGGTGACTTAGACCTACTCGATGATCATCAGTGTACCAACGTCGCAGCGATGACCCTTCCTGGAGGATTTGGGCTATGCGTCTTTGATGAGCAGGGAACCGGCAAGACCGTCACTCTAATATATGCGTTTGATGCGCTCGTGCATCGAGACGAAGTTGATGTCGCGCTAATTATCGCCCCCAAGAGCATGATTCCCGAGTGGCCGCGTGACTTCGCTACATTCAAGAGCGATTTATATACAACAGCCGTTGTCAGCGGATCAAAGCGGCAGAAGCGCTCTGCTATTGCGTCGGGTGCCGATGTGCTCATCACAAATTTTGAAACAGCGGTAGCGATGGAAGCGGAGTTCGCCGCCTTGCTACGGAGCCACGCCGATCGCGCGATGTTGGTCATCGACGAGTCGTTTTACGTCAAGAATCTTGATGCACAGAGGACACAGACGATTCGCCGGTTACGCGAGCTATCCCCGCGCGCCTTTGTGCTTTGCGGAACACCCGCCCCGAATTCAGCCAACGATTTGATCCAGCAATTCAACATCGTAGACATGGGCCTTACGTTCAACGGAATCGACATTCCGGAGGATCGAGAGGAAGCACGGTCGAAAGTCCAGTCAGCGATCAATAACAAAGGTATTTTCGTTCGGCACCTCAAGAGCGAAGTCTTGCCTAGCTTACCACCCAAATCGTTTCAACTAGTTTCGGTGCCGCTGCAGCCGAACCAACATGACTTGTATCAAGAGTTTTCAGCAGAGCTGATACGGGATCTCGAGGCGACCGATGAGATGTCTTTTCGAAAACAATACACTTCGTTTCTAGCTAGACGAAGTGCACTCCTGCAAATTTGTTCGAACCCGTCGCGAGTTGTCACTGATTACAGTGAGACCCCGGCGAAACTGCTCGCTTTGGATAGCCTGCTTGAGGAGCTAATTCTGAATCGACGCGAAAAAGTTGTGCTCTGGTCGTTCTACACTGCTTCGCTTGAGGCGATTGTTCGCCGGTTTAGCCGTTATAATCCGGTTCGCTACGATGGCAGTGTGACAGAAGTCAGCGCTCGGCGAGAAGCGATCCAACGATTCCAAGAAGATAATCAAACAATGTTATTCGTGGGCAATCCCGCCGCCGCCGGGGCCGGACTCACTTTACATCGATCGCGATTTGCAATCTACGAGTCCATGTCTAATCAAGCTGCGCATTATCTTCAAAGCCTTGATCGGATTCATCGACGAGGCCAAGCGCGAGAAGTCCAATACATAATTTTATTGGCTGAAAACACGCTTGAAGAGAAGGAGTATCAACGTCTGCTTTATAAGCAGCATGCCGCACATGACCTATTAGGTGATCCGACTGGAGATCAGCCAGTCAGTCGTCAAGCGATGCTCTCAGACCTCTTATCAGACTGGCGCTTTCCCGCCGCAACGAAAGGTTCGGATCATGAAATCCCTTGTCGGACGCGACGCGCATGAGTATCGAGTCGAGGTGTTAAAAGTCCTTAGCGATTTAATCGGATGCTTTTTAGAAATTGGCGGTCAGTTCCCCGATTCACGGCGTCCAGACGTATTGAGAATAAACAAGTCAAAACACCTACTCGTGATTGGGGACGCTAAGAACTCTGAATCTCCAAACACTGCAGCGACGCTGGCGAGATTGTTCGGATACTTGCGATGGGTGCGAGTGTACATTGCGCGGACACGGCGGATCGCAGTCTTCGCGCTTTGCTGCAAACGAACCTCGGACGTTACTGCTTGGCAGAATTCCTTAGCGTCTCTCGCGTCCGAACTCGATTTGAGTCCAAGCTTTGTTCAACCCTGCGCGCTGACGCGATACGATGCACTACTTTGTTGCGTCTTCGTTGCCGGCGAGCCTTAACGCTAGTGTTGACACTGAAGTTTCTTATTAACTTGATAATCGAATCAATTTCCTTCGTGGATTTCAAAGAGTGTTCCCAGACGCGAATAACATTGGTACCACTAGCTTTCAGCCTGCGCACGGCGGTGCGATCCCGTTGTCTATTGCGTTGGATCTTCGCCGCCCAAAATGAACTGCGTGTCCGAGGAATATGTCCACATTGAGCACAGCCGTGCCAGAAGCAGCCGTCGACAAAAATCGCGAGCTTCTGCTTGGGGAAATATAAGTCTGGCTTTCCTAATATCTCGTCTGCGTGCAGTTGCCACCCCTTGATACCGGCCCGCATAAGTGCTGAACGCAGAGCGCGCTCGGTGCTGCGCGTATTCTTACCGCGAATTGCAGACATCATTCGCGACCTAGAAGCGCTGACGTTCAGAAACTTTCCCTGAGGAAGTTTGAGTCTAAGCCGCCTTTCCATTGACAAGACACCTTACGTCGGAATTTGCTGAAGCCAGCGACGAGCGGCGTTCCGATCCTTATTCTTTCTCATCCGCGGCGGGTTGAGTTTTGTTTTTGCTCGATTCTTGAGCCTCATGGCAAGAATAGGATCGGCACAAACCACTTGTCCGCGCCGCCTCCAATGCTTCGATAGCAATCCGCTGTCTGTGCGCGAAGCTACGGAGACTAACATCTTTCCGATTGCACGTCCGAGACCAATGGGAACAGCATTGCCGATTTGGACATACTTCTGGCCGGCTGATCCGGCGAATCGCCAATCGTCCTGAAATTGTTGGAGCCGCGCATACTCGCGCACAGTAAGGGGCCTCAGTTTAGTGGGATGACAAAGCATCGTCGCTCGACCACATGGGTCGGTTGTCAACGTCGGCGCCGGTTTGTCCCACGCGAGCCGGCGACAAAAACCACTGCGGCCACCCCAGGAAACATATGCCGCACCCAGTGCTTGCTCTTGTAGATGAGCAGGCAAGTCCCGCCAGTTTTGGCCGGCATCCAGTAACTTGAGAAATCTAATTTGATCCTTCGAAAAAGACACGAAGCACGGCCGCCCTTGCCTGAGTGTACCGATCGAATCTCGCAATGTTCGCCACGGCTGCTTCCCATTAGAGTCAGAATGTGTAGGAGGCGGGATGATAATTTCTTCCCCGTCGCGACTTCCGATGAATATCACGCGATGTCGTTTCTGCGGAGCGCCATAGTCAGCGCAATTCACTAGCGCAAAAATTATGGAGTAATTTAGCTCCGCCAGTTCATTGCAGATAACCTTAAGCGCTGAGCCGTAGACCTCGTCTTTCGATAGTGGAGGGAAGCCAGGCTCCCGTTCATTCAGTGGACGATGACGCACTGCTGCCGACAGCATGCCTTTCACGTTTTCCATCACAAAGAACCGAGGCTGTGTCTCCGCTACAATTCTTTTAAAGTCGCGAAACAATAATCCTCGAGACGCATCGTCCAGTGATTGTCGTTTACCTGCCGTACGAATGTCTGGCAGCAGGGCCCTCCCGTAAGAACGAATGCTTCTCTCTTTTGAGTCCTGCCTTTTTCAGAATGTCTGCTGCACTGACATCCTCAATCGGATCATCAATGACGGGCAGTTTTGCTTTCCGGTTTAATTTGATCGTCTCGACGGCGGTTAGATTTTTTTCGACGGCGACAGCAATTTTTAGCCCTGCGTCCTCAAGTCCCAAGTCGAGCCCAAGCGCGCCAGAGAAGAGAGAAATTATTTTCTTCGCCATAAGACTGCACCTTGGTGCTGTCGCATGTTCAGGTCCAGCTTTTCTTTGTGCTGAAAATGGACCACCTGTGCTGACGACGCAAACGCTCGAATGGCACATGCATGTAATCGGTCACTCGCTGACCAAACTTGCGTGCTGCGACAACAATCGCTGATCGGGTGCAAACATCTTCGGTAATCGAAGCGGTTTGCCGTCGAAGCTCAGCAACCAATCGAGCGCGCGCCCGTTCTTTGTGGCAGAAGAAATGCGCTTCGAAAAGCGAACGCAAAAATCACGATCGATCCACATCAACCGGCGATCGAATGCGCGGTCGTGGAGCGGATTCAAACACAAACCGTTTCTCGCGTTCAGGCGATTGGCTGGATCTTGCGACCAGGGAACAATGTGGCTGGCCATAAGCAACTCGCGCATGTTCAGTCCCGTGACGCAGCAGCGAAAATCATATGCCGATAGCACTCTTCTTCGAAAGAAGCTTTGGTTGACACGAACCAGTATCACCGCTTCACGCTCGCGGCCTGCGGGCGGCAAATCATCGGTCCGAATCTCGGCGACCTCTTCCAGTGGTTTCTGAAGTTTTTCGGCGAGCAGTTCCTGGCTCCTGAACACCAGCGTCTCGGGGCGAGTCTTGAACTCGCTCCAGATTTGCTCCTCTCCTTTGCCGCCGCGCTGGAGTCCGCGTACTCCTCGTGCTTGAAGCGCCGGATCAAGCCGCGCAAAATTGCTGAGCTTCATCGAAACTGATCCGGGCGTGCGGCCAAGCAGTTTTGCAAGCTCCAAGACTTTCGGATTCCGCATGTGAATTTGGCCGAAGGGGATTTCCGAGTATAAAGCGAACGCGAGAATCAGTTCATCGCGCGTCCAATTCTCTCCGTATCGTGCCATCATGTATTTTTACGGTGCGAAGCCCATACGCCAGTGCATTATCTTGCTCGACTGAAACCGACGCCTGTGAGCGAACTTAATCATACGCGATCCGACCGTGAGCGAATCGACGACTTCCTTCGCCACTACAACGTCATTGATGCCGAGCTCCGGCGAACGCAACAAAAGAATAGAGAAGTGGGCTTCGTTAATTTGATCGACGAGTTTGAGGTCAGCGGTGGTGCCAAGGACGACGCCGAATGCCTGAGGCGTGCTGCAGGTCTGCGAAATGTCGTCGTCCATGACCCGAAAGAAGGCGACGAGATCTTGGCGGCCCCTTCGGAGTGGATTGTGGAGCGCCTTTCGGAAATCTCTCGACGGATCCTGCACCCCATTCTCGTGATTCCATTATTTGAGAAACGCGTTGAAACGGTGTCGCCAACACACTCGCTTTCCCACGTATTCAAGCAAATCCGCTATCGGGACTTCTCTCAATTCCCAGTTTACGAAGAGACTAGTTTTAAAGGGCTGCTTACTGAAAACGGACTCACACGTTGGCTAGCTAAACATGTTATAGACAAGCTATCGCTGGTTGACCTGGAAGACGTCTACGTCGCGGAGTTACTGCGCGAGGAAGAGCAGCGAAACAACTGCCATTTCGTCGACCGCAACATGACAGTCGAACTAGCACGCAGAATGTTCCGAGAACAGGAGATGCTGGAGGCGATTCTCGTCACGGGCAATGGTCAGCGCGCCGAGGCACCGCTGGGAATAATCACCCGTTGGGACATGCTTCGCTAACGACATTAAGAAGACCGAATATTTCCTGCGACGCCGTAGTTCATTCCCTTCTGCAGCGACGCCTTCTCCGCCGTCACCACGTCGTGATAACTGATGCTGTCGTCGACTTCCACGGCGCCGCAGTTCGTTTAT
>CAVZLJ010000006.1:0-119512 GCA_963776065.1 uncultured Verrucomicrobiae bacterium
TCCGTTCTCCAAGCGTAACCCAAGCGAAGATTTCGATCGGTACAAAATAGAGAGCTGCGCGATTGACTATGGAGGCTAAAAAAGTTCTGCGCGTTTGCGCAAGATACGGCGCGACGGTCTTTGCCGATTCGCCGCGCGCACTTTGTAGCGTGTGTCTATAGAGAAGTGGCCTCGGTTCGCTTGATAAGGAGAACGAGGATCCTCAGGAGCCGAGCCGAATAGAAATGGCATTTGGCGATTACGAGCTGCTCGAAGAGATCGGGCGCGGCGGACACGAGGCGGTTTATCGCGCGCACCAGATAAGTCTTAGCCGCACGGTTGGATTAAAGTAATTGGGGCTTGTCCGGTGGGCTACAACAACACACATCAAGCGGTTCTGTCTGGAGGTGGAAGCCGCTGCCAGCCTAAACCATCCATGTATCGTTCCAATTTATGAAGCTGGAGAGCGCGACGGCGCTTGCTACTTCCGCATCGGACTGGTCGAAGGCGGACACTCGATGCGATCCTCAAGCGTGAGCCAATGCCGATCCGGCATGCAGTGGAATTGATCGAAAGGTTAGCACGCATGGTTCACAATGCGCACGAACACAAAATCCTTCATCGCGACATCAAGCCGGGGAATATTCTGCTTGATGCAAAAGGCGAACCGCACCTCACGGATTTTGACCTTGCCCGATTAGTGGAAGCAGAGAGCACGGTTACGGGCACGAAGGAAGTATTAGGCACACCTAGTTGCATGGCACCGGAACAAGCTGCTGGTGACACCGGAAATTCCGTCCGCAGATCGCCAAAGCTTTATGGTTTCCTTGACCGGACGATCGACTACGCGCTGAATCCGCTCGTCGCGAATCATAGCGCGGTCTGACCGCTGACGTGTCGTGACGAAGTAGCGAGTGCACTTCACTTGGCGGTCCTAATGGCGAATCGCTGCGTGAAAAGTACCGATCAGTGCTCCACTGGCAGGATATTCACTGCGCTTTGTTATTTTCTGTTTTGAAGGTCTTCCATGATTTCTGACGTCCGCACTTTCCGCGTAACCTCGGATCGGATTTGGGACAGTACACGGGTGAACGGTCAGAAATGCTTCCTCCTTGGCACGCCGTAGCCTCGGCGAAGGCGGCAATGACGGGAAGTCACGGAAGGCCAAAACAAACAATGAGAGGAAATTAACCAAATCGCTCCGAGAAATTCCTGGTCCGGAAAATCTGGAGAAGAAAGCCGAAAGGAAATAAACGCATGAAAACAATAATGAATATAGGAGGAAATAGGACAATGAAGCAGTTTCTCATCGCATTGTGCGCGGTGAGCGCCGGCCTGGCCTTTCAATTTCCGGCTCAGGCAAAGCGCTTCAACGTTAACAGCACCCAGGATGCCGTCGATGCAAACCCAGGCGACGGTGTTTGCGCGACCGCAACGGGGGAGTGCACGCTGCGGGCCGCAATTCAGGAGACAAATGCTCTACGCGGAGCCGATTGCATTTTCGTCCCTGGCGCGGTGTATACCATCACGATTCCAGGTGCCGACGAGGATTGCGCTGCATCGGGAGACCTCGACATTACGGATGACCTTACGATCGAAGGCGCTGGAGCACAGGCCACAATCGTGGATGGCGGAGGCTTGGATCGCGTGTTTCAAGTCTTACCGTCCCAGCCGCAATGTGGCAGAACAGGCGTTGTATCGCCCCATGTAAAGATTAGCGGGCTAACTATTCGGAATGGCAACGTCACAAACGACGTGACGAATAACACCGGCGGTGGGATCACCAATAGCATCCCGGGCGCTCAGGATGGATTCTTGACGCTCGTCGACGTTGTCGTGACCGGCAACTCAGCGGTCTTCGGAGGAGGCATTTTCAATGGCTGGGGCGCTTCAGCCTCGATGCAAAAAGTAACGATCAGCGCCAACGCCGCTGCATACGGGGCTGGTCTTTACAGTCGAGATGGCGGTGAAGTAACGATCACCAATAGCACTATCAGTCGGCAATATTGCCACAGGTGGCGGAGGGGGCATCGACACGTGGTTTAACGCAAGTCTCTTGCTGACTAACGTGACGATCGCCGAGAATAGTGCGGCGCTCGTCGGCGGAGGCATCAATAGTGAATTCAATTCAGGACCGGTTGTCCTAAGCCGTACCATCGTAGCCGACAATTTTGGCGATTGCGCGGGACGAATCCACTCGAGGGGGTACAACCTCGACAGCGATGACACCTGTTCACTCACCCAACCGACGGATCTGCCTGGCCGCGACCCGCTACTCGGTCCCTTAGGAGACAACGGAGGTCAAACCCCGACCCAGGCCCTGCAGGCTGGCAGTCCGGCGATAGACGCAGGTGGAACGCTGGCTACCGGATGCCTACCGGCGGACCAGCGTAGCTACCTGCGGCCGGGAGATGGCATTGCATGCGATATAGGTGCCTATGAAAACGGGTCAACGAATCCTTCCGCCGCGAAACGTTGAGTGTCGGCCGGTCCGCGTGAGTAATTGAGATAGCAACAGTGCTACAGCTTGGTGTGCCCAAATCGCATCGATCCATACAAATCAATCTTGATAAACCAAAATACCGACGTGAGGAGATTTTTCGAAGAGGTCAAAAAGGTGCGCAGCTATTCAGTTCAAGGCCTCCCCGGGGCGAGCACTGGCGCTTTCGCCATCCGCCTTAGCCTTGGCCACGTCCATTTCGTTGATTTTTCGATGGAGCGTGCGGCGGCTGATGCCGAGTTTTTTGGCAGCGGCGGTTACGTTGCCATTCGTGGCTGCGAGCGCCTGGGCGATTAGTCTTCGTTCCGTCTCGTGTAGATCGAAGCGGGCTGGTTTTTTCGCCGAACGCCTCGGTTGGTGAAACGCCGCCGGGGAACTTTGCCGCTAGCTGCTTCCCGCACGGCCATCGGCAGATCGCGTAATGTAATTTGTTTTGCCGGTGGCCATCACTACGCCGTGCTCGATTGCGGTGCGCAGCTCGCGGATGTTGCCGGGCCAATCGTAAGCAAGCAGCGCGTCCATCGCATCTGGCGCCAGTTCGAGAAGCGGTTTCTGGTTTTCCTTGCAGAAGTGGCGAAGGAATCCGCGGACGAGAATCGGGATATCTTCTTTTCGCTCGCGCAACGGCGGCATGATAATGCGGACTACGTTGAGCCGAAAATAAAGATCGTCGCGGAATTTTCCTTCGCGCACGAGTTGTTCGAGGTTTTTGTTCGTGGCTGCGATCAATCGAACATCGGCGCGCAACGTTTGATTGCCGCCGACGCGCTCGAAAGCGCGTTCCTCGCTCATCACGCGCAGCAATTTCACTTGCGTGCTCGGATCGATCTCCGCGATTTCATCGAGAAAAAGCGTGCCACCGTTGGCCTGCTCGAACCGTCCAATGCGTCGTTCGTGCGCGCCGGTAAACGCACCCTTCTCGTGACCGAATAATTCGCTCTCGAGCAGTTGTGGCGATAGCGCCGCGCAATGGACCGCAACAAACTTTGCCTTGTTGCGCCGGCTCAAATTATGAATCGCATGCGCAGCTAATTCCTTGCCCGTGCCACTCTCGCCTTCGATCAACACATTCGCCGAGGAAGGCGCGACCTGCTTAATGGTTTCAAGCACTTCATGCAACGCCGCGGAGTCGCCCCAGATGTTTTCGAGTCCGTAACGTTCGTCCACTTGTTCCCGCAGCGCGCGATTTTCCTGCTCGAGTTTGCGGCCTTGCACCGCGCGCGCGATCAACATTTCAACCTTGTCGAGATTGAGCGGCTTGGTGACGAAATCGTAAGCGCCGCGTTTCATCGCCTCCACTGCGAGATCCACCGAGCCGTAAGCGGTCATCATGATGCAAATCGGCGGACGCGGAATTTTCAGCGCACGATCGATCAGGACCATTCCGTCTTCGCTGCCGAGACGGAGATCGGTGAGGAGCACATCGACCTGCTCGCGCTCGAGCACGTCCATCGCGCCAGCGATGTCGGCGGTGACGTACACGTCGTAATCGTTCTCGAGCAAACGACGCAATCCGTCACGCGTGTGCTTCTCGTCGTCAACGATCAGGACAATGGGCTGGAGAGTCATGGCTTCGCCTGGTTCAATCGTTAAACTGTTATATCATTGCAACGGGTCGCGATTGTAATTCCTGTAACCTTTTTAACTCTTTTAACAAGTCACACGGACCTGCGGATTTCGGCACTCGAAACTCGCTCTTTTGGAAGGCACGCGCAGACGAACGATGCTCAAACAAACATGGCTAAATAGGTGAAACCGTGTATCATCGCCCGATGCTTTGCCGCGTCCTGTCGGGCTTGGGATTGATCTTGCTCGGTTCCGGCTCGAACACGTTTGCCGGGGAATTCTCCAGCGCAGTGAATCCCAAAGACGGCTGGAAGCTCGCGGCTGACACGAAAGAAGTCATCATCTACAGCCGGCCGCACGGTGATTCGCGACTCAAAGAATTCAAGGCAATCGGCCCAATCGACGCTCCCACTTATTCCGTCCACGCAGTCATCGATGATTTTGAAAACTATCCGAAGTTTATGCCCTACACATTGGAATGCAGGCTCCTGAAGCGCCAGGGCGATTCCATGATCGGCTATCAACGTCTTTCACCAAAGATTTGCGAGGATCGCGATTACACGTTGCGCGTGTGGAAGAAATCGTGGCCCGGGCCCGAAGGACTTACATATCTCAGCCAATGGGAAGCGGCAAACGAACTTGGACCAGCGGAACAAAAAGGCGTTGTCCGCGTAAAGGTTTGCAATGGCACATGGCTGCTTGAGCCGGATGGATCGGCAAAAACGCATGCCACGTATTCGATTTACTCTGACACCGGTGGTGTTATCCCGGCGTTCATTGCGAATCACGCCAGCCTTACGGCAATCAAGAAGTTGTACGCGGCCATCCGCAAGCAGGTAAAAGATCCCAAGTATGCGACGACTTCTCCGGCATCAGCAACGTCGGCCAAGCCTTAGCAAAATCCTGTTGCAAGTAACGCGCGCTCCCCTTTTCTACGTCATTATGAGAGCGAATTTTTTCCTGTCCATAGTCGCAGCGGCCGGTGCGCTTATGCTCAACAACGCGTCTTTGGCCGAGCGCGCGCCCGAGACTCCGACGAAACCTGTTTCCACGGAATACCACGGCGTGACCGTGGAAGATCCATATCAGTGGCTCGAAAATGACGACGAGCCACAGGTCAAAGCGTGGTCGGATGCGCAGAACCAGCGAACACGCAAATATCTCGACAGCTTACCGGACCGGGCGGCGATTGAGACACAGTTAAAAGAGTGGTACGCGAAAACGTCGCCGAATTATTCTTCGCTCGTCTCGCGGCCAGGAATTTTGTTCGCAATGAAATTCCAGCCGCCAAAACAACAGCCGCTGTTAGTTACGCTCGCTTCGGCGGACGATCTGAAGTCGGAGAAAATTGTGCTCGATCCGAACGTGCTCGACGCCAAAGGCACGACTACGATCGATTGGTTTGTGCCGTCATTGGACGGCAGATATATCGCCATCTCACTTTCCAAAGGCGGCAGCGAAGACGGCACACTTCATTTTTACGAGACCGCAACGGGCAAAGCGCTGCCGGACACAATTGCGCACGTCCAATATCCCACGGCAGGTGGCAGCGCGGCTTGGAATGCCGATGGCACCGGAGTGTATTACACACGCTTCCCCCGGAAAGGCGAGCGACCGGACGCCGATCTGAATTTTTACCAGCAGATTTATTTTCATAAACTCGGTACGCCTGACACAGAGGACACTTATTCGATCGGCAAAGACTTCCCACGCATCGCTGAGATCGTGCTCCAGGCTTCCCACGACGGCAAATACATTCTCGCGACTGTGGCGAACGGCGATGGCGGGGAGTTTGCTCACTATCTGCTCGGGCCGGATGAGAAGTGGAACCAGATCACGCAGTTCAGCGACCAGATAAAACTCGCTCGTCTTGGTCGCGATAACGCACTCTACCTGCTTTCACGCGCAAACGCGCCGCGCGGCAAAATTCTTCGCCTGCCGTTGCACACACCGGAGTTGAAGAGCGCCGTTGAGATCGTTCCGACCGGGCAAGCAGTAATCGAACAGATCGTCCCCACCAGCGAGACGCTCTTTGTTGGCGATCTACTCGGTGGTCCTTCGCAAATCCGGCGCTTCAACCTGGATGGCAAGGGTGAAACAATCATTCCCATCCCAGCAATCTCGTCTGTGCAGGAAATGATCGCCACGGACGACTGGCGCGCTTTTGTTCCGCGACGTGAGTTACACCGAGCCGGCGGCGTGGTTTCAGTGTTCCAAAGGCGAAACCGAGCCGGCGAAGACTGCGCTGCGCAGCACGTCGCCAGTGTCATTTGCCGATATCGAAGTAACCCGTGAGTTCGCCACATCAAAAGACGGCACAAAAATCCCGCTCAACATTCTTTGCCGGAAAGGCGCGAAGCGCGATGGGCAAAATCCGACGCTGCTTTACAGCTACGGCGGCTACGGAATCAGCATGTCGCCGAATTTTGATTTCACCCGGCGACTTTGGTTTGATCGCGGCGGCGTATACGTGGTTGCGAATATTCGAGGTGGCGGCGAGTTCGGCGAAGAGTGGCACAAGGCCGGCAACCTAACAAAGAAGCAAAACGTCTTCGATGACTTCGCGGCTGCCGCCGAATACCTGATCAAAGAGAAATATACGCGCCCGGAAAAACTGGCCATCCAGGGTGGAAGCAACGGCGGCCTTTTAATGGGCGCGATGATCACGCAGCATCCCGATTTATTCCGGGCGGTGGTGTCTTCGGTCGGTATTTACGATATGCTGCGGGTGGAACTCGCGCCGAATGGCGCCTTCAACGTGACCGAGTTCGGCACAGTAAAAGACCCGGAGCAATTCAAGGCGCTTTACGCCTACTCGCCTTATCACCATGTGGTCGATGGCACGAAATATCCTGCCGTGTTGATGATGACCGGCGCAAATGACGGACGAGTCGCTCCTTATCATTCCCGCAAGATGACAGCGCGCCTGGTTGCCGCGAACAAATCACAGAACCCGATTCTTCTGCGAACCAGTTCGAGCGCCGGGCACGGCATCGGCACCGCATTAAGCGAGCGCGTTAGGCAGTTGGCAGACATTTATGCGTTTCTCTTTGCGCAACTCGGAATGACTGGCAAGACCGGTGGTTAGTTAAAACGTTACATCCGGTCTCGGGCTGTAACTTTGCGCGGCCGCGCCGTAGCGAAGGAAACTGCTGATCCGAACGACGAACGACGGCGGCACGCCACAATCGCCGGTCGCTTGGATACTCGCAGAGCAGTAGAAGCACGTTGACACCTTTCGATAGAATGACTTAGCCTCATTGCTCGCATCACGTGCTAAAGAAATCCAGTTCCCCATCCGCTTTTACTAGCCCGCGCTTTATAACCGGTCTGGTTCTTTGCGCAGCGGCATGTTCGCTCCTGAGCGGAAGTTTACCTGCTGTAATCCGTTTCGAAGCGCGCACGAACGGTTCTCAAAGAACGTTAACCTTTGCCGAGCGCGTAGCTTATCAACGGGCGATTGAGGAAGTTTACTGGCGTCACCGAATCTGGCCGAAGGAAAGTCCTAATCCCAAGCCGCCCCTCGATGCGGTGATGTCGCAGGCCCAGCTGGAGAAAAAGGTCGCGGACTATCTGCGCCAATCTCAGGCACTGGAGGATTACTGGCACAGGCCAATTACACCCAATCAACTGCAAGGTGAAATTGACCGCGTGGCAAAGCACTCCAAACAACCAGATGTATTGCGCGAGCTCTTTGACGCACTAGGAAACGATCCCTTCGTAATCGCGGAGTGTTTGGCCAGACCTGCACTCGCTGAGCGCCTGCTGACAAACTGGTACGCGCAAGACCAGAGAGTCCACGGTAAGTTGAAGCAACGCGCTGAGACTGAGCTACAGGCGTTCCGCGGTCGCGGGATCGAACAAATGAAACAGCTCAGCGGAACGTATAGTGAAATTGAATTGATCAGAAGCGGAGGTGAGCACGACGAAGCTGATCGCTCCCGTGGGCACGGCATTACCCTCAACGGCCACGATTGGGATGAAACCGTCCGAAAGGTAGGGACAACGTTCCGTACACCTCGAAATGTCATCAGCTATGACATGATCCCTACACAAAAACTAAGTCATTTGCAGGAAGACGAAGCCGGTTACTACGCGATCGCAGTACTCGAGAAAACCGACGGCCACTTAAAGCTCGCGACAGTTTCATGGCAAAAAGAGACGCTAGAGTCCTGGCTAGCTCGCATCCAAAGCCAAGCGCCTAAGGAAACGCCGGGGGCAATCGGTAGCTATGTGCTTCCGGCAATATCCGCTGGTGTGGGCGGCTGCACTGATGACACATGGACGGCTACCAGCGCCACGCCAACTGCGCGACATTCGCACACGGCAGTTTGGACAGGCACTGAGATGATCGTCTGGGGCGGATGGGGCCCCTTGAACACCGGCGGTAGATACAGTCCCAGCACCGACAGTTGGACAGACACCAGCACGAACAACGCACCTGAGGCCCGAGACGGGCACACGGCAGTTTGGACAGGCACTGAGATGATCGTCTGGGGCGGAGGTTATAACACCGGCGGGAGATATAATCCAGGAACCGACAGTTGGACAGCTACAAGCACCATCAACGCGCCTAGTGCGCGAAGCGGGCATACGGCGGTGTGGACTGGCACTGAAATGATAATATGGGGTGGGTATGGCAGCGGCTATTTGAACACTGGCGGAAAATATAATCCCACTAACGACAGTTGGACAGCGACGAGTCCGACCAACGCGCTACCGCGAGACGGGCACACAGCAGTTTGGACTGGCAGTGAGATGATCGTCTGGGGTGGATACGATGACGAGTATTTGTATGGTGGTTGGAGATATAATCCCAGCAGTGACAGTTGGACGGCTACCAGCATCACCAACGCGCCCTTCCCACGAGACGAGCATACGGCAGTTTGGACTGGCAGTGAAATGATCGTCTGGGGCGGAAGATACGATGATGGCAGAAAGTACATCCCATTGGACAGCGGCGGCAGGTATAATCCCACTGACGACAGTTGGACAGGGACTGGGTCCGGCAACGTGCCAGAGGCGCGGTACGATCACACTGCAGTCTGGAGCGGGACCGAAATGATCGTCTGGGGCGGAGTCTATGACGACTTAGGCGGGTTGAACACGGGCGGAAGATACAATCCCGTGGAGGACAGTTGGACAGCTACCACCACCGTCAGCGCGCCCGGGGGCGTGACGGGGCACACGGCGGTCTGGACTGGGAGCGAAATGATTGTGTGGGGCGGCATTCTTGGTTGGGCTGGCGATACGGACCTGGGTGGTAGATACAATCCCGTTACAGATGGTTGGTTGCCCGTTACCAACGTGCCCATTGGCCGTTTGGGTCACACTGCAGTATGGACGGGCAGCGAGATGATCATCTGGGGTGGCCGCGATGAGGACCTCGGCTATCCGAGCAAGGGCGGGAGGTACAATCCTACCATTGATAGTTGGTCAGCTACGAGCGTTGCCAATGCGCCCGCTGGTCGGGCTGGTCCCACTGGGGTTTGGTCCGGTAGTGAGATGATCGTCTGGGGCGGAAACAGCGATAATGGTAGCACCCTTCTGAATACAGGCGGGAGATACAATCCTGTCGCGGACAATTGGGTAGCCACCAGCATTATCAATGCGCCGTCGCCCCGAGACGCCCATACGGCAGTCTGGACCGGCAGCGAAATGATCGTCTGGGGTGGAATCGATCTTGACGGGCTTGTAAACAACGGCGGGAGATACAATCCAGAAAGCGACAGTTGGACGGCTACAAGCACCATCAACGCGCCCGTTGCGCGATACGAGCACACGGCAATTTGGGCTGGCACTGAAATGATTGTCTGGGGTGGGGAGGGTGCTAACGCCAGCTTTTTGAATACAGGGGGGAGATACAATCCCATTACCGACACTTGGATAAACACGACCACCAACAACGCGCCCGATGCTCGCATTGCGCACACCGCAGTGTGGAGCGGCACTGAAATGATTATCTGGGGCGGGTCCTTTTATAAGGATGACGGTTATACCTACTACTTTTTCAACACCGGTGGCAGATACAATCCTGGCACGGAGAGTTGGATAGCCACTGACACCACCGGCGCGCCCGAAGGCCGAGACGGTCACACGGCAGTCTGGACAGGTGCGGAAATGATTGTCTGGGGTGGATTTGGTGGCGACAGCGAAACCGATCTGAACACGGGCGGAAGATACAATCCGAGCAGTGATAGTTGGACGGCTACGAGCACGATCGACGCGCCCTCGGCCCGAGACAGTCACACGGCAGTGTGGTCCGGTAGTGAAATGATTGTCTGGGGCGGAATTGATTGGATCACTAACACCGGAGGAAGATACTGTGCGCAAGGTGGTCCATCACCTACCCCCACTACGACGCCAACAGCCACGGCAACAGCAAGCCCGACACCAACGTCAACTTCGACCCCAACGGCGACAGCGACTGCCACATTCACGCCTACAGCGACAGCAACGTCGACGTTCACGCCAACGCCAACACCGGCAGCGACCGCAAGTATATCTCCAACTTCAACACCAACTACAACCGCAACTCCGGCTGGAACGGCTACAGCAACAGCTTCACCAAGAATGAATCCAGCGCCGAGGAGTCGTCCGACTCCGGTGCCGCGCCCGACACCGTAGCTTTCGTGTGATCAGTGACCAATCGCGTTAGCTTCCGAGACCCGAACCGAAGCGAGCTTTGCCGCAACGAAAATTCGTATGGCTTTGTGTCAGCTCTTCTTTAATTCGGCCAAGTCTTTGAGGACTTCCTCGCTGTGATCGGCGGGCTTTACGCCGGTGTACACCTTGGCGATGTCGCCCTTAGGATTAATGATGAATGTATTTCGCGCCGCGAGCTTTTGACCCTTGTAATCCATCACCGAGCTATACTCGGTCGAAACTTTCGCGTCGGGATCAGCCAGCAATTTGAAGTTGAGGCCTTCCTTTGCACAAAAATCCTTGTGCGATTGCGCGGTATCAACGCTCACACCGAGGATGATGACGCCAGCCTCACTGTATTTCGCGAGGTCGCGCTGGAAATTACGCGCCTCCATGGTGCACCCGCTGGTGAAATCTTTGGGATAGAAATAGAGCACCACCCATTTGCCGCGATAATCTTTCAGGCTCACCTGCGAACCGTCGCCAGTGGTGAGACTGAAATCCGGCGCGGGTTTTCCGACTTCGGGTTGTGTTTGAGATTCCGCTGCGGCCATGCAGGTAAACGTCGCAAGCCCGGTGACCACTGACAAGATCGTCTTTCTGATATTCATGAATCAGTGTTGAAGCGCAGAAGCGCCGAGTCAAGAAAACCACGCCTGCTGAAGGTGCGACCAAATTGTCATGAGCCACCCCTCGCCCCGCGCCGAAAAGTAGAGAATCTTGCCTCTACGGTCTGACTTGGGAAAGTTGCTCGCTGATTCGCGTTTATGACACTAGCAGGCATCCGCTCGCCCCTTGAATTCCGTGTTTTCCCCATCAATGACATTGCGCTACACGTCGTTCTGGCCGGGCCTGCAACCGGTAAACCTTTAATACTGCTTCACGGTTTTCCCGAGTTCTGGTTCGCCTGGCGCCGTCAAATTGATCACTTCGTCTCTTCCGGATATCGCGTAATCAGTACCAGATCAACGAGGTTACAACTTAAGTGGCAAACCTGCAGGGATTGGTAGCTATTCCATCGACCTGCTCGCTAGAGATGTCGTCGGCGTTTTGGATAGCGTGGCAGTTTCAAAAGCATTGTCGCCGGACACGACTGGGGAGCTGCTGTTACCTGGTACATGGCTGCCCGATATCCGGAAAGGGTTCGCCGCGCCGCGATGTTGAGCGTCCCCCATCCCCGCGTTTTCATAAAGAACCTGATGACTAACCCTGCGCAGCTGGGGAGGAGCTGGTATAAAATATTTTTTCAGCTGCCTTGGTTACCCGAATGCATGCTGCGTAGGCGAGACTGGGCACTGCTGGTTCGGGTGCTGCGGAATACTTCACCTCCTGGGGTCTTTTCTGATCCTGATCTCGAGCAGTATAAGGAGTCGTGGGCCAGGCAGGGCGCACTGACAGCGATGCTTAACTGGTATCGCGCGGCACTATTGCGTCCGTCGAAGTTAGCGTTGGATCCCGAAGCTTCGCGAGTAAAAGTGCGGGCGCTCCTGATTTGGGGAAAAAACGACCAGTTCGTGGATGCAGCAATGGCCAGAGAAAGTCTTCAATACTGTGATGACGGACACCTTGAAATGTTTGAGACTGCGACCCATTGGGTCCAACACGAAGAGCCCGCACAGGTTAGTGCTTTGCTGTCGCAATTCTTTGCCTAGTTCCGTTTGGTTTTACAGGATGATTGGCTTCGGCAGAGCGGCACAAATTCAGGAAGGAAACGAAAATGTGGTTTGAGCTCATTCTTGCCGCCGGGTTAATGGTCTTGTATGTCGCTTTCTGGGCCTGGCATTCTCAAGGAGCGGGCAAGCTCACTCAGGCGGAGATCGATCAATACCTTGCGATCATCGAAAAGCTACCGCTGCCTGAGAAGGGGATTCAGGCGTTCATTGATCGTGTCCGTCCGTGGGCCGAGGCCGACGATGGTAAGGCGGTCTACATGTTTAACCTCATGCATTTCTTCCCGCGCGTGCAGACGTTTCCCGGCGCGCCGGAGTTCAAAGGGACTCCCGAAGAGGCCAACGCACATTATGAAAAGAGCCTAGCATGGCTGTGGTTGAGTCACGCCTCCTATCCGACCTTCGTAGGAGTTCCCCAAGCCAGGAACTTGATCAACATGCAGCCAGAGAGAGCCTGGGACGATATGATTGTCGTGCGCTATCCTAGCCGACGCACCTTTTTAAAACTGATTTGCCATCCCACCTATGCGACCATCGCCGCTTACAAGTTCATAGCCGTGGAGCTTGACTTGGTGCCGGTTTCGAATGGCAAGATTGTACCCGACCTTCGCTGGTTGGTAGGCGGCGGATTAGTAATCGTTTTCCTGCTGGTCGTCTGGGTACACGCCGCGCTGTTGGGGTGATCAGCCACACTTGCTGAGATACCTCCACGCGCGCGATTCTTGTTTTGGAAGGAAAATCGTTAGTTTTCGACGATTAGCGCGAGTCGTCTTTGCCGCCGTTGCCTAGCGCGTCCTGATTTGTTTTAACAATTTGACCGGAAAGTCGTCACTCCAGAAATTCGAAGCTTGCGCTTTACGACTTGTTTGAGTGAATAAGAGGCGCCCATGCAGAGGCCAGATATCGCCGAACATCTTCCAATAAAACCGGTGCAGCTGATTCTTGGTGTGATCGCCTGCATCGGGATCGCAGCCACACTTTTCACGCTGCTGTTCGGGTTCATGACCATCCCCGCAAACTCTGTTGGGGTAAGGACGCGGTTTGGTGCTTATCACGACAATGTGAGCCCGGGTTTGACCTACGCCATTCCATACGTCGACGAGATTCACATCGTGCCTACGCAGCGTTTACAGAAGCTCGAGTTCGGTTTTTCCACCCAGGGTGCGACAAATCTTTATCAGGGCGATCCGCAGCCGGAGGAAACTGAGACGATGATCACGGGCGATACGAACACCGCTCTTGTGCCGTGGGTGGTGCAATATCGAATTACCGATCCGAAAATGTATTTGTTCGGGGCGCGCGAGCCGGAGAAAACGTTGCGCGATCTTTCCGAAAGCGTGATGCGTGAAGTGATCGGCGACCGCACCGTGGATGAAGTACTCACGATCGGGCGCCACGACATCGAGACATCGACGTTAAAACGGCTGGCCGATCTTTGTTCGCAATACGATTTGGGAATTCAGATTCAACAGGTGCAGCTTACGAGCGTCCGCCCACCACCGGCCGTTCAAGCGGCGTTCAATGATGTCAATCAGGCGCAACAGGAGAAGCAAACAGCAATCAACCAGGCGTGGGCGGTGTATAACGATGCTGTTCCGAACGCGCGCGGTCAGGCAAAAGAGCGCGAGAAACAAGCCGAAGCGTACGCATTTCGCCGGGTGAACGAGGCCAAGGGCGAAGCGCAAAAATTCTCGTTGTTGCTCGCCGAATATCGCAAAGCGCCAGAAGTGACGCGCCGCCGTCTTTATCTCGAGGCAATGCAAGCCATCCTGCCGAATTTGCAAAGGAAAATCATCGTGGATGACAGCCTGAAGAACATTCTCCAAACCTTGCCGCTTCAAGTGCCAGGGGAATCGAGGAGCTCGCCATGAACGTAATCGATGTGACTCCGCAACCTTCGGTCGTGTCGGCTATGGTCCGTTTTTTGCAAAGTCCGTTCATGTCGATCCTGGGGATTCTTTTCATTTTCACCGCACTGAAATGGGGAACGGTGCTCTTTGTCGTGCCGCAATATGAAACGGTGATCATCACACGTTTTGGCAAGATCGTTCGCACCATCATTACGCCCGGTTTGAAGGTGAAGCTGCCGATCATCGACAAGGTGCAGCGGTTCGATAAACGCATCCTGGCTTGGGACGGCCCGCCCACCGAATGTCCGACCAAAGATAAGCTCTACATCATCGTGGATTGTTTCGCTCGGTGGCGAATCAGCGATCCGATGCTCTACTACAATAGGCTCAATGACGAGCGAAGCGCGCTCTCGCGGCTGGACGACATTCTCGGCAGCGAAACGCGCACCGCTGTCGCCACGCACGATCTGGTCGAAATCATTCGTGTAACAAAAGGGCGGAAGCCTGCACGCGACGAGGAGCTGGAGAAAACCGGCACGGTTCTGGCCACCACCATTCCCGATATCGAATTTGGGCGCGGCGAAATCGAAAAACAGATCACCGAGCGCACGCGTCAAAAAATCGCCGACTTCGGGATCGAACTGCTGGACGAACGTTTTAAGCGCAGCAAATACAACCCGGCGGTAGCGGAGAAAATCATCGAGCGCATGTCGAGCGAGCGGCACCAAATAGCGGCCCGATTCCGTTCCGAGGGGCGTGGCGAGGCGGCGAACATCAGCGGCCAAAAGGAAAGCGACGTCGCATCAATCAGTTCTAATGCCACGAAAAACGCGCTTGAAATCGAGGGCAAAGCCGACGCCGAAGCTGCCGCGATTTACGCTGCCGCATTCGGCGCGCCGGACGCGCAGGAACTCTATTCATTTCTCCGCAGCCTCGACGTTATGCGTGCGGCGTTTGAAAAAGATACAACAGCGGTCCTCTCAACTAGCAGCGATCTCGGGCGAATGCTGAAATCCATGGCCGAAGCGGCAGCTCCGCCCAAACCGCCACATTGATTCGGCATCGAGCGGAGCGGGGCCAGGCCGTGACTGGGAGCAGCGACTCCGCAGAAGCTGCCCGCTTCCCTTGCTCGCGTCCAAATCGTCGGCAGATTGGATTCCCAATTTCCAATGAAGACAACGCTTGCTCATCAACTTGCTGATTACGCGTGCGCGCTGCGGTTTGAGGATCTCTCAAGGGAAGTCGTGCACGAAGTGAAACGTCGAGTAATCGACTCGCTCGGCTGCGCGCTCGGTGCGTGGAACGAAAAACCGTTTGTGATTGCGAGAAAAGTGGCCGGAGATTTCTCGGCGAAACACGGATCGACAATCATTGGCACCGATCACAAGGCGCCGCCGGACTGGACGGCATTCGCCAATGGCTGTGGCATCCGGTATTTCGATTTTAACGACACGTATCTCTCGAAAGAGCCTGCCCACCCAAGCGACAACATTTCCGCAGCGCTGGCCGTTGCGGAAAGCGTCGGCGCCGGTGGACGCGAACTAATCACAGCAATCGCGCTTGCCTATGAAGTGCAGTGCCGCTTATGCGACGCGGCCAGCATTCGCGCACGTGGCTGGGACCACGTGACATACGGCGCGTTCTCGACTGCACTCGCCTCCACGCGTTTGATGAAACTTGATCCGGCGGATACGCGGCACGCCGTGAATATTGCGGGTGTCGCCGGCGCGGCCATGCGCCAGGCACGTGCAGGCGAACTCTCTCACTGGAAAGGCGTGGCTTTCGCCAATGCGGCGCGTCACGGCGTATTCTCCGCGTTGCTTGCCAGAGAAGGAATGACCGGGCCGGGACCAATCTTTGAAGGAGAGATGGGTTTCGAGAAACAACTCGGCGTGTCCCTCGGCAACGTCGGCGAGAAATTTCGTGACGCGCCCACGATGATCTTGAAAACGAGCATCAAATATTGGCCGGCTGAATATCATAGCCAGAGCGCCATTGAAGCGGCACTTTTTCTGCGAAGACAGGTTGACGACCTCTCGAAAATCAAACGCGTGGTAATCGAGAGCCATGACGCATCGGTAGATATTATTGGAAGCGAACCGGAGAAATGGAAACCGAAGACACGCGAAACGGCCGACCACAGTTTGCCGTATATCACGGCCATTGCGCTCATCGACGGCGAAATCACCGATCGCCAGTTCGAGCCGGAGCGATTCAAAGATCCTGAGGTGTGGAAGTTCCTGGAGAATGTGAAGGTGGAACGCAATGCGGAATTGAGCGCGATGTATCCAGATGCGGTCGCTAACATCGTGCACGTTGATCTTTCCGATGGCCGCCGATTGACGCAGCGTGTCGATTATCCGCTGGGACACGCCAAGAATCGGCTAAAAGATTCAGCAGTAGAGGGAAAATTCCTCATGCTTGTTGAGCCGGTGATCGGCAATGAACGAGCAAAGAAGATTATCGATATTGCCTGGAAATTGGATGAAGCGAAGAACATCGACGCATTGATGCAGGCGTTGGAAATCACGAATGGCAAACGACGATGACGAAATGACAAAGCACGAACCGCATTGTCATCCTGATCGGAGTCTAAGGGTGCCGTTGAGTTTCCGGAAAGGTTTCGCCACGAGGGTCCTCGATATCGCTGGGAATAACTTGGGGCGGATTCGTCATCAGCATGAGTAAAAGCAAGAGACTGCGTGAGTTAATTGCCAAAGGCGCAGTGATGCTGCCTGGGGTGCCGAACGCGGCGATGGCGCGACAGGTGGAGCGCGCCGGATTCGATGCTGTGTACATAAGCGGCGCCGGAATGGCAAACGCCACTGCGGGCGTTCCCGATATCGGTCTTCTCACGTTAACGGAAGTGGCCCACTTGGCTGGATACATCGCCAGGGCGGTGAAGATTCCCGCGATCGTGGACGCGGATACGGGGTTTGGCGGTTCGGAAAATGTGGCCCGCACAATTCGGGAACTTGAATCTGCAGGTCTGGCCGGTTGCCACATCGAAGACCAGGAATTTCCGAAGCGCTGCGGACATCTCGCCGGCAAGTCGATTGTAAACGTTGAGGAGATGACGGAAAAAATCAAAGCGGCGGTAGCTGCGCGTCGAGACCCCAATTTCATGATCATCGCGCGAACAGACGCGCGTGCGGTGGAAGATTTCAATCGAACGCTCGATCGGGCACAGCACTACTTGGAAGCGGGTGCGGACGCAATATTTCCCGAAGCCTTGCAAAGCGAACAGGAGTTTCGCGATTTTGCCGGCGAAATCGATATGCCGCTGCTGGCGAACATGACAGAGTTTGGGAAAAGTCCACTGCTTTCGTTCCATGATTTGGTTGGATTCGGCTATCGTATGGTGATTTTCCCGCAAAGCGCATTTCGCGTGTCGATGAAGGCCAGCGATGAATTCATGCGTGCTCTCAAAGAGAGCGGCTCGCAAAAGGAATGGATTGAAGAGATGCAGACGCGTAAAGAACTTTACGAACTGCTCGATTACGATCCAAATGCAGAGAAGTGGCTGGGCTTGAACGAGTGACCATTTGTCGACGCGCGTATCGTTGCTAGAATCAGCGGACAACATGGGTACTGAAACAAAACCAGAATACAGCCCGGGACTGGCCGGGGTCATCGCCGGTGAAACGGCGATCTGCTGGGTCGATCCCGCCGCCGGGCTAATGTATCGGGGCTACGACATTCATCAGATGGCCGATAAGGCCACCTTCGAGGAGGTCGCTTACCTGGTGCTCAATGGCGAATTGCCGAATGCAAAGCAACTGAAGGAGTTCACACAGCAAATTGCCGGCCAACGCGAGTTGCCCGGCCCAGTCACGGAAATGCTGCGGCTTCTGCCGAACGACACTCATCCGATGGACATGCTGCGCACAGGCGTTTCAATGTTGAGCGCATTCGACAAGGACCTCGTTGACAATTCGCACGACGCTAATATCCGCAAATCAATCCGGCTGATTGCGCGCGTCTCCACGTTGATCACCGACGGCTGGCGCATCTCGCAGGGCGACCAGCCGTTCCCAGAAAAACTGGAACTGACGCAGGCTGCAAATTTCTTCTACAAATTCAACGGCAAAGTTCCAGAGCAGTGGCAAACCCGAATGCTCGACACGATCTTTAATCTCTACGCCGACCACGAATTTAATGCGTCAACATTTGCCGCGCGTGTGACCGCTTCTACGCTCGCGGGCATCTACGCAGCAGTTACTTCGGCAGTTGCGACTCTGAAAGGCCCGCTGCACGGCGGCGCGAATGAGGAATCGATGAAGATGCTTGAGGAAATTGGGACCCCTGATCGCGCGGAGGCATGGTTAATGGAAAAGCTGGCCACCAAGGGCAAGATCATGGGCTTCGGTCATCGGGTTTACAAGAAAGGCGATTCGCGCGTTCCGGCGATGCGGGAGATCGCGCGCGACCTCGGGAAACGCACGGGCAAGGAAAATTGGGTGCCAATTTGCGAGAAGCTCGAACAAGTGATGGACCGGGAGAAACAACTTTGCGCGAATGTCGATCTTTATGCCGCGCCGGTTTTTTGGCTGCTGGGCTTTCCGCCGGAGCTGAATACGCCTCTTTTCGCTGCGTCCCGCGTAGCTGGCTGGTGCGCGCATGTTACGGAACAACACGATCACAATCGTCTGATTCGGCCGCGCTCATTTTACGTCGGCCCGCCGTTGCGACCGTATCCCGGGCCGCCGGCGTGACGATCGAGACTGCAAACTGTGGCGCCGGTCTCTGACCGCCGAATGTATCTTCGACGCTCAGACACGGCTGCTACAATGGAACAATCGCTCCAAGAGAGGTACGCGCCCCAAAACGGTTGCTTCGGCTGCGGCCAGGCAAATCCGGACGGCTTGCATATTCGTAGTTTCCCGAAGAACGGGGAAGTCCTCGCTGAGTGGAAGCCAGAGAAGAAATACGAAGCGTTCGATGGAGTCCTGAACGGCGGGATCATCGGCACGCTGCTCGATTGCCATTGCAACTGGACGGCTGCGTATCATCTGATGAAACGCGCAGGTGAAGATCGCCCGCCATGCACAGTCACTGCCGAATACGCGATCAAATTGCTGCGACCGACTTCGACGAACGATTCTGTCTTTCTCGCCGCTAAAGTTGTCGATATCACAGGTGATCGCGCGACGGTCGAGGGTACATTGAGCTCCGGTGGAAAAATTTGCGCCACGTGTCGCGGAGTTTTCGTGGCAGTGAAGCAAGGGCATCCCGCGTATCACAGATGGTAGCAGCTTTGCTTTTGTTGCTCGCCGCGACCCCGCCGGGGACGACAAGCGATTTTGCCAAGTCAATTGCAGCGATCGAAGCAAAAACGGGCAGCCGGATTGGTGCCGCTGCACTGGATACTGACAGCGGTAAACGTCTCGACTACCGATCGGAGGAACGCTTCCCGATGTGTAGCACCTTTAAATTTCTTGCGATCGCAGCTGTCTTGAAGCGCGTCGATCAGGGAAAAGAAAATTTGGAGCGGTTCATGCGTTATGACGCAAAAGACATTCTCGAGTATGCGCCGGTCACGAAAACGCACCTCAAAGAGGGCGGCATGACGCTTGGCGCTTTGTGCGCAGCGGCAATCGAGCAGAGTGACAACACCGCCGGCAATCTTCTGTTGGCTGCAATTGGCGGACCAGCTGGCCTGACAAATTCCGCGCGTAATTTCGGTGACAATATGACGAGGCTTGACCGAATCGAACCGGAATTGAACAGCGCGATTCCCGGCGACGAGCGAGACACAACAGCGCCTGCTGCGATATGCTCGGATATGCAGCGGCTATTGCTCAGTGACGTGTTGTCCGAATCTTCGCGCCATCTGCTCGAGGATTGGCTGCGACGAAACGAGACTGGAGCACTCATGATTCGGTCGGGCGTTCCTAGAGACTGGAGCGTGGGCGATAAGACTGGGCGAGGCGCAAATGGAGCGACCAACGATATCGCTATTCTTCACCCACCCGGGCGTGCGCCGATTGTAATTGCTGTTTATTCCATTGGGTCGAAAGCGGCGTCAGAGGATCGTGCTGCAGCTGTTGCAGAAACAGCGCGTTTGGTGATCGAGTCTTTGTCTCCGTGAGGGAATGGCTTCTCCCCAAGTCATTCTTAAATCGACGGCTGCCCGAGCCGTCCTTGCGACGGAATTCGTTGCCTGAATTTCGCCGATGCGCGGCTCGCGGTGTTGGATTTAGCTGTCGCTCATGAAAACCTCGAGGTTCCACATCATTCCTCTTCCTACTGAAATTGCAGACGCAGCGCGGCGCGTAGAAAACGCGGGTTCAGCGGATCACGCGTTTATCACAGTAGATTCGCCCGGAAGCAGTCCTTGTCGCCATTGCCTGCGGTGGGCACAGCCTGGCGAGCGTGTCATTCTGTTTCCGTACGCCGCGATTCCGCATGGCCACCCGTATTCTGAGACAGGCCCGATTTTTGTTCACGCCGAGAAGTGTGAGCGTTACAACGCGACTCACGAATATCCGGCCGATTTTCGCAGCGGCCGCGTATTTCGCGCTTACGACGCAAAGTACAACATCATCCAGGCGGAAGTTGTGAATGACAGAGAACCGGAACGCGTAATTCAAGGGCTATTCGAAAATCCAGAGACTGCATTTCTCGACGTTCGGAGCATTACCCACGGCTGCTTCACGTTCCGGATTCAACGCGTTTGAAGGGGGCAGTGGGTGGTTATGGCTTGTCGAGGTTGCGCGAGCGACGCTTGCGATAATTTTAGAATTTGCTGCTCGAATTTCGTCGATGCATCAACGGTTGCGGGCGCTTAGCTTGCGCACATGAAGACGCTCGAACTTCTTCCGCCAACTGAAACGATGTATCGCGCACTCGTGAAGCGCGATCCGAGCTTTGAAGGAATCTTTTACATCGGTGTGCGCACGACAGGAATTTTCTGCCGGCCGACATGCTCGGCAAAAAAACCGGCACGTGAAAACGTCGATTTCTTTGCCAGGGCAAACGAGGCTTTGGAGAGCGGTTATCGTCCCTGCTTACGCTGCCATCCACTCGATCCCAATGGGCGTCCGCCGAAACTGATCGAGCGTCTGCGCGCCGAGG
This sequence comes from uncultured Verrucomicrobiae bacterium, assembly GCA_963776065.1. Classification (GTDB taxonomy): domain Bacteria; phylum Verrucomicrobiota; class Verrucomicrobiia; order Chthoniobacterales; family UBA10450; genus Udaeobacter. Next base: position 21,288 of record CAVZLJ010000006.1, read on the forward strand.
TCGAGCGAGCACCGGACGGACGTCTAACGGACAAGGAACTGGCGGCGCTTTCCATTGACCCATCCACTGCGAGGCGACAGTTCAAACGCCATTACGGAATGACGTTTCAAGCTTATCATCGCGCGCGTCGGATGGGCCTTGCCTTAAACCAGGTGCGGCAACGCGGTCGCGTCGATGAAGCGCGAAACGGAAGCGGGTTTGAGTCGGAGAGCGGCTTTCGTGAAGCATTCACAAAGATTTTTGGCGAATCGCCGAGCAACGCGAAGACGTGTGCACCGCTGTTTGCGGAGCGAATCGATACGCCTCTTGGCGCCATGATTGCGGTAGCTGATGATGAAGGCTTGCGCTTGCTAGAGTTCATCGACCGGCGCGCGACAGAACGCGAGCTGTCAATTCTGCGGAAACGATTGCGAACAAATGTGGTGCCCGGGAAACATCGGCATCTTGAAACGGTCCGTTCGCAACTGAGGAATTATTTCGCTGGTAAGAATCTGCAGTTCGATGTCCCGTTGGCCCCAATCGGTTCGCAATTCCAATTGCGCGCCTGGAAAATTCTGCAGTCGATCCCGGTCGGAGAAACGCGTTCGTATTCATGGATGGCAAAACGCCTGGGCGATGAAAATGCACGACGCGCAGTTGGCCGCGCGAACGGCACAAACATGATTTCCATCGTCATTCCGTGCCACCGCGTGATTCGCGCCGACGGTACGTTATGCGGGTACGGCGGCGGTTTGTGGCGAAAGAAATGGCTCCTCGATCACGAGCAGCGCTTTACGAAGTGAACAGAAGAATCGTGATCGGTGAATAGGTCCCGTTCCCGCCTACATCTGTGAAATACCGGCGAGGCAGACAATGGTGTTCGATTCGCGAGACGGGTTTCAGTTGCACGCCAACGAGATTCCCTTTACACACTAGCTCCGACAGAAAACTAAAATTGCTCGGCGCGCTGATCATCACTGTGACGGGAAAGACGTATTGGGACGTTGGCCATGCGCCTAAGAATCAGTCAAACCGCAGAAGCCATCTTCCCAGCTATGTTGCATGGGAAGTTCATCCGGTGATGAAAATTGGCGTTCAGTAACTGAACGCCAACAGCCTGGCCACTTTAGGGATTGTTGACCATTTACGGCGCAGGTTTGCTCGCTTCAAGGTTGCACGGTCACTCCCCCGAATGCGCGTTGACAAGATTTTATCTGATCCCTAATCCGTCCCGCGTCCGATTGTATCGTGGCAACCCGATGCGATAACTCTGAATCGATACCACCCAAGTGCGACGCCGGGCGATTCATGTTTAACCGGCGTCGCTACATTTTACGCTTCCCCGCAGCCCGACACAGCACGGGAATTTCGTCAAAGCCAGCCTGAAATTATTTTCGCCTGCGCTCAATTCTGGCGCCGCATCCGAATAGCGAAATGGGAGATTTGCGTGGCTAGACTTCTGAGGGCCCAGGGCTCGGGTGTCTGGTAGGTGACTCTTTCTGGAATTCTTTCAAAACTTTTCCGACACCTCCCCTGCCAGTTCCCGGAGAAAGATATGAGAAGGATAAAGAAAATAAATAAATATAATTGTTATGAAATCTAAAAAGCTCCGCCGTCGGGACAGCGGTTGCCACTCTAATGTCCTAGCTCCCTTTGGTTTGAGTGTTCTTATCTTTGCGCTCACCAGCAGCGCGTTCGCCGGTTCATTTGATCGGCCGTCTCCGCTGATCCCGAACGACGTTCCCAACTCGCAAAATGAAGAAGTCTTCAAAATGTTTCATTTCTTCATGCCGGAAGACGGCTTGCCTCCTCATAGCCAGAAGACGATTCCGTCTCTGTTACCTGGCGCGCCCGCCATATTCCCGCTGGAGTTCCGCACTATCGACGGGACGAACAATAACCTGAATGATCCGACGCTGGGTTCAGCCAACACACCATTTCTGCGCACAACAACCGATGCTTATGGCGACGGCTTGAACACGCCCGCGGGCGCAGACCAAAGGGGTACACGTGATATCAGCAACCTTGTCGATGCCCAGACCGGTTCGGTCTTGATCGCTCTTCCGGAAAGCAGCTTCTGGTGGGGGTGGGGCCAGTTCATCGATCATGACATGACTCTTACTCCCATTGCGGTGCCGACGGAGACCTTCAACATTCCAGTTCCAGCATGCGATCCGGTGTTTGATCCCAATTGCACCGGGACGGCGACGCTCTCCTTTTCGCGGTCGGCTTTCATCAACGATGAAAACGGTGTGCGCCAACAGCTCAACGCCAATACCCACTGGATTGATGCTTCAATGGTTTATGGATCGGATGATGCCCGCGCCCAGGAACTGCGGGCCCTAGACGGAACCGGTCACTTAAAAGTCGGTACCAATAACTTGCTGCCGTTCAATGTGGACGGGTTCCCGAACGAACCCACCACCAACTCTATTTTCTTCCTAGCGGGCGACGTGCGTGCGAATGAAAATCCTGCCCTCACGGCGCTGCAGACCCTTTTCATGCGGGAGCATAACTTCTGGGCGGATCATTTCAAAAGTATCGACCGGACACTCGACGACGATGGACTTTATTTCCGAGCCCGGGCAGTGGTAGCCGCGGAGATCCAGAAGATAACCTACACCGACTTCCTGCCGTCTTTAATCGGAAAGGATGCGCTTACTCCATACACGGGCTACAACGAAAACGTGGATCCCACGATCGCTAACGTGTTCGCCGCCGCCGCTTGGCGGTTTGGTCACAGTTTACTGAGCGCAACAATATCACTCGTTGATGCCAACAATCAGTCTCTTGGCAATCCTCGCCTGCAGACGACCTTTTTCGCACCAGCCCAAATCAGCAACAACGGAGTCGAACCCTATCTGCGCGGCCTTGCCCGTCAGAAAGCGGAGGAAATCGACGGCCTGGTTGTTGACGGAGTGCGCAACTTCGCTCCGCCGCACGGAGGCGGGTTCGACTTGGTCGCGCTTAACGTGCAGCGCGGGCGCGATCACGGCCTGCCACGGTTTAATCAGGTCCGCCTCGATTATGGTTTACCAGCCTACACCTCATTTTCCCAGCTCACCACCGATACGAATATGCAAGCGAAACTCGCCTCTGCCTACAACACGGTGGATGACGTTGACGCGTACTTGGGACTCCTTATTGAAACCCATCAGTCTAATGCCCTGGTGGGACCTACACTCATCACGATTCTAAAAGAACAATTCCAACGCCTGCGTGACGGCGACCGTTTCTGGTACGAAGCCTATTTGGATCCGGCTACGCTGAGCATCGTTCAACACACCAAGCTCTCCGACATCATCCTCCGCGTCACAACCATTGGCAGGGAATTGCAACCAAATGTCTTTGCTCTTCCAACGCCTACACCACCGCCGAGTCCGACTCCAAGGCCTACCCGGACCCCAAGGCCGTCGCCAACGCCGACTCCAAGCGCTACCGCGACCACGACGCCATCACCAACGCCGACTCCGACGCCTTAATCTTAACACTGCCTCTCGAACTTCGAATCGACAGGAGAAGCCTATCGCATGCGGGCTAGTAGTCGATTGATCTCCTTGATTCAAGAACGCCGGCTGAACACCCGGACTGTCGTACAGTTGCGAGCCGTTTCGCAATGGATTTCAATGACCGTCGCAGCTTACGATGTGTATTTCCTCAAAGCGACCGCAAACGTTCACGCGAACATAACGCAGCCAAAGAACGATCGGGAATGTTTCACCGCCGAGCGCGTCTCCCGTGTTCCGGCGGATCTGGCGGAGTTTTTCAGCGTAAGTTCTACGCGGCTTCAAGAATCAATACTTTTAAAAAGATGTTTCCGCGCCGTGTACGGGCTGGGGCGGGATAGGCGCGCTGATCCAGGGTATCACTTCACTTTTCACCTGATCCCAGTAGTTAAATGCATGCGTTTGAACGCTCACGTCCACAATTGTTGCCTTAAACGAGCCAGCCTCCGGCAGACCTGCAGTAGATTTTCTTAATCCGATTGCAAGGGCTGTTGGCACAATGCCGTTTTTGCCGTTTTCAAGCGGGCCTCGTCTGTTATTTGGCGTGTACGAGTGAATGTTGAACCCAGTTGATGTTGGAATGCCCACGGCGTCTTTGCTTGAACACATGGTCCAAAACGGACACATGCCGACGTGCATCCACTGAGTTGGCGAAGCGTCCCCCGCAAGCACCAGGTCGCTTCCGGTTGGCGGAAGTGGAGCGGGATCAGAAATATTCAGATAATTTGCTATCGCCGAGTGCGGACAGGTCTCATCGGGTAGGCATTGTAACGCCCATAGATTGGGGTCTGCGAGATTCGAGACACCGCATGAAAGAAGTACCGCAAGGTCCGGCATGTCATATCCTGGTGTGCCTGTAGCGGCCAAATAAAGACCGTGAGACCCGCCTGCGCTGCCGCCGATCACGACGACCTGGCCGTTGCTGCGTGGATCGTTCCGGTAATGAACAATGGCGTCTCTCACGTCATCTGTCTGCTCGGGATAATGACCGTCGTCGTGGATGTCGTTTTGCCCTGGAAATGGATGCCCAGGACTGTTCATTTCATCGTGAAGCGGCGCCAGGCGATATTCAATCGCTACGCCCATGAATCCATACTGCGAAAGCTCCTGAGCAACGTCTGTTTGCATTAGGCCGCCTCTGTAGCCACCTGGGTGAATCACGATCGCTACGCGATGTCTTTGCCCGTCGTTGACGTTGAATACGGTGGCTCGAATGTTCATGCCATTGACGACTTTGTAGGTCTCAATTACGCCGGGTCCCGCCGTTGGCGTTTGCGCTTTCGCGAAATAAGCGGTGCATATCAGGGCTGCAAGAAGAATGGCTTGTTTCATTTTGATCAGTATGCCGCAGCCCCAGCCAATCCAAGCAATGATGAGTTACGCGGTTGTTACTTTACGAATCGCGACCTTTCAGGCACAGGTCGAGTCTGGATGGGGGTGCCTCGTACACTTGTCAGCCGTTTCGGAATGGTCTGATTTCGATAGTTATCACTCCGTGGCCTTTGCGTTTTTCTCCAAGCGAAGTTACATGTTCTCGTGAACATAATCCAGCCAACGAGTGACCAAGATTGTTTCACAGCCGATCGCGTGCTTAGAACGCGCCCAACGACGTACCGGGTTATTGTTCAGCTAACCCCCCGATCCAGACGCCACCGTCATGCGCATTACTAATGCGCCACCGCGTCTCACAGTGCACGAAATTTCCTTTTCACACTAGCTCTGACAGAAAGCTAAAATTGATCCAAGTGTCGATTATTACTGTAACGGGAAAGGCGTACTGGGACGTTGCCCATGCGGCCAAGGACCAATCCAACCGGAGAAGTCATCTTCCCGGTTACGCTGCGTGGCAAATTCATCCGGTGATGGCGTTGATGGTTCAGTGATGCGTTCGGTGATCGAAACGCACCAGCCCGCCGGCGATTTTCAAAGAGGGTGAGCGAGGCAAAACAAAAGCCGCCACGCGGTGAAGCGTGACGGCTGATTGTAGAATGCGTTCTGGCAGTGTTTAGGGATTATTAGCGACTTGCCGGGCAGGTTTGCTCGCCTCAAGCTGAGAGCTCACTTTCTGTAGGCCTGCGGTAAGCGCTGCATCTTGTTTCTTCAGCTCTTCAACTGTGAGCTGTTTCTCCAGAAAGGATTTGTGCTCTTTGCGAAATTCGTTGGGCAACATCGCGTTCACAGCGTCGTAGCGCACAAAGGCTTGCCGTCGGAATCGTAAATCACAGGATCGCGATTCATTTCAGCAACTTCTTCGGCAATCAAGCCAAACTGCGGCGTTTCGTCCGTGTGAACCTTGTAACGAAAACTTACCGGTTTGAGGCGCAGGATGCGATTCGCTCGATTTCTCTAGCGGCTGAATGTCGGTCTTGTAGCGTCGCGAAGAACTGGCCGTGCCGGGCTGGCCGGCGTAGTTGATTGCGTTCTCTTTGATTTAAGAAAACTGGCTGGACGCCCGGAGGTTCGAACGCTTTTCCAGCCCCCATGAGTTGGACTGATCTCAATTACTGCTGTCATCACTAAGAAGGCCTATTTGAATGTTTCTTGGCGACCGGACAGAGGTTGACGTCCGATTATGTCGTATAGAACGCTGGCGCATCTTCCGGCGTCGAGAAGAACTCCTTACCAGGAGATTTGCCCCAGCGTAAAGAAATCCGACCTTTTTCGGAACTTCGGTACGCCGTTTCCGGAGAATGAGGTGAGAGATTAGGCAAAGAAAAACGAGGCTCCAAATGAAAGTGCCAGTTCATAAGATCGTAGGCGACGTCTGCCTGACATATAAGGACGGGGAGCGTCTGCAACGTGAGTTCCGAGAAGCGTTTGATCGAGGCGACACCGTGGAGTTGGATTTTGTTAAGATGCGGATCTTTGTGACCGCATTCTTGAACGCTGCCGTTGCATCATTGTTAGAGAACCACTCTCGCGATGAATTGGAGAAGAGGTTGAAAATCGTAAATTTGCCACCGGCTGCAAAAGAGCTCTTGGATCACTCGCTCGACAATGCGGATCGCTCCTATCACAATCCAAACTTCCGGGAAGCGCGAACCTGCAATCCAGATTGTTCGCCCGTTGGAATCAACCGCTGAGACGTAACCCTAATTCCAACCCGCTTTCTTGGAGATTGTCGGCAACGCTTCGCCATGTGACAATCGCAAAGCTCCTCATTTGATACGGATCGTGGGTCTTTGGCCAGTGACATAGCTTTGGGAACTGGGCTCGCCAGTACGGATTCTAGCAACTTGGGCGATCCCTAAGAGAATATTGTTAAAACAATGAGGGAACGTCCCCTATAGACGGCTACTCGGCGCGGTAGTTACTCTTCGCGCTTCAAATACTAAAACCCCCAGAACTCCGGTGCTTGCCCCATTGCCGCAAAGTCTTCGGCAACTTTGGAGGGCAAATCTCGGAGAAGCTTAATGGAGAGAAACAGCCAATGACAACACCCCCAAAGCGATGGCCGGATAACGTTGAACAGTTTCGCATTGCAGACTTGCCCGTGGGTGGGCTCGATCAATCGATGATGAGATTAGTGAGAGAAATCGCGGATCAACAAGACTGGACCGTCGAAGAAGTCATGGTGGCCTTGGTCGTGCGATGCGAGGCCGAGAGAGAACTCGAAGCGAAAATTATCCCCTTCCCCAAAATAAAGATGCAAGCCTACGAAGGTCGTCCGTGTAGCGAGCGAAGAAAGAGAATGAGAGGGAAACGGAGATAAAAAAACACGCTCCTAGGGGTATTCGCCGGAAACGGCGGACTAAGCGTAATTTTAGCGCAAGAGCCGGTCACCGTGTACGAACCGTTACTTCACGGGCGAAGACGCCGACCGTTCAAATCCTGACGGTCAGCAACGTTCCCAGCGATCTTTTGGAGGCGATTGATAAACTCGCCGCCAGGCAAGATCGCGGTCGTTCAAGTTTCGTCCGGCGCGAATTGGAACGCATCGTTGCCGAGTACGGGGCAAGGATTGCTTTGCGCGGCTCTAGACGGCGTAATTGATTACAGGCTCGACACCGGGCGCTTCAAAGCACTTCAAACCGTTCCTATACGACCTGATCTCGTTTCACTTCCGAGCGCGTGCTCAGAAGGCGGCCCAAGACTTACCGGGCTATTGTAAAGCTATTGGCTAGGGGCGACTACAAACAGTCCTCGCCGTATGTGGAATTGTAAACTCAAGTGGTCAGCGGGATTTCAAAAAAATGTTGGTGACCGATTGCTATCCGAGATACAATTTCTGCAATTATGGCCTTGCCGCGCAACGTGAAGCAGCGAAAACGTAAGACGCTTCACGACGAAATTGCCGACACTGAAAAGCGCGACCAACACGAAGTAATCGGCGTTAGCATTAGCCTAACGAGGGGCTTGTTTCTGCACGCGCTTCTGGCAATGCGTGACGGGGATTACGGATCGGTCTCGGCTTACGTGAGCGACTTGATTCGGCGCGATAAACATATTGAGAACTCGAAGCCGGCCAACCTTGACCCGCCGCTGCATCAGCCGACGATTCCGCCGCAGTCGTCGCCGGATGAGCGCAAGCTTAGGTTTAAACGGCAACACCGGCCCATCATCGTTTCCGCTGCGGAGTAAAATGTCTGGGCGCGGCTTGCACTTCTAAACGCGGCGTCGATCTCATCTCAGACGTGCTGCCCTTCGGTCGCCTGCAGCAGGAGGATTTGCGGTAGTGTGGGTCAGTTTGAAAATCTGTCGTAGTTTGAGTCCAATTTGGGCTTAAACGGAAATTAGGTTGGCCATTCACCGTCATTGGTCCCGGCACGAATCGTCATGAATCGATTCGAGATAAAGCGCGGATTTGCGATACCCGCTCTTTCGGGTTTGCCGGGAGAACTTCAATTTCCTTCTGCTTTTCTGCGGCAATTATTTTCTGCTTGGGCACAGTTGATTTAGGCTGCGAGACGCTCGCTTCCTTGATCCGTCCCAGTGGATTTTAGGGTTGAGGGCGTCCCCGTTCCGCCCTCGCCACAGGACGCCCGTTCGTGTCAAGTCCCCCTGAAACAAGGACTATGCCGTTTTGTAGCGACGTCGCCGTGTGCGAATAACATGCAATGCGGAGGAAGCTTGTGGTAGTCCAGGTCCCGCTCGCTGGGCTGTACAGTTCAACGCTCGCGGAAGGATTGAAATTGCTGTCAATTCCTCCCGAAACAAGGACCCTGTCGTTTGGTAATAACGTAGCCGTGTGATAACCGCGTGCGGTGTTGAGGCTGCGTGTGGTACTCCAGGTCCCGCTTGCCGGGTCGTACAGTTCGGCGCTTGCGGTTTGAAGTTCGAAGTTATCATATCCCCCTGAAACAAGGACCATGCCATTGTGTAGCAACGTCGCGGTGTGATGAACGCGTGCGGTGTTGAGGCTGTCCGTGGCAGTCCAGGTCCCGCTCGCCGGGTCGTACAGTTCAGCGCTCGCGGAAGCACTGGAATTGGTGTCAGTTCCTCCGACAACAAGGACCATGCCGTTTTGTAGCAATGTCGCCGTGTGAAAATAAACTGCGGTGTTGAGGCTGCCTGTGGTAGTCCAGGTCCCGCTTGCCGGGTCGTACAGTTCGGCGCTCGCGGAAGGGACGAAACAGCAGCTTTCCGCTCCTCCTGCAACAAGGACCATGCCGTTTGGTAGCAACGTCGCCGTGTGCAAATAACGTGCGGTGTTGAGGCTGCCCGTGGCAGCCCAGGTCCCGCTTGCCGGGTCGTACAGTTCCGCGCTCGCGAAAGCATTGAAATTGGTGTCAGTTCCTCCTACAACAAGGACCATGCCGTTTTGTAGCAACGTCGCCGTGTGATAAAGGCGTGCGGTGTCGACGCGACCTGTGGTAGTCCAGGTACGGCTCGCCGGGTCGTACAGTTCGGCGCTCGCCAAAGCATTGACATTGCGGCCAGCTCCCCCTGCAACAAGGACCATGCCGTTTGGTAGCAACGTCGCCGTGTGCAAATAACGTGCGGTGTTGAGCCTGCCTGCTTCTTTCCAGGTCCAATCGCCTCCGTCCGGCGGTGGATCAACCGCTCGCGCTTGCGGCAAAAGCGCAAAGCTGGCCAAGGCGAGCGGGATGAGCAGCAAAGCGAGTTGGGGAGCCGAGCGGCTAATCGAATGTTGTAATGGACGAGTTGTCGTTTTCATATACGCGAGATTCTGCCTCTTTTACGCTCCGCACGGCAATGACAAAGTGATATGAACGGTCGCAATGACGCGGCCCACAACGTTCACGATTGCCGCAGTTGCGTTTCTTTGCAGCGCGGCAGCCGAAACCATCGCCGCCAGTCACCTTCGAATCACCGTGAATGTCGGGACGCTCACGGCAATGTCCGCTTAGGAGCAAAGAACGACCCATCAACTTCGTCTGCTGATGCCAGTCCAATACAAAATGATGCTGTGCTTCGCTTGGTTGTTCTCCTATGGCGGGAAGGTCACTTTCGTAACATTGGAGCAGGTCGAAGTGCCGGCTTCACACACCTGATAGTAATACCTGGCTCGGCCGGTGTCGCCGGTGGAATCATCATACTGTCCATCGTCCGGCGTCGTCGCGATCAGCACGCCGTCGCGGTAGACGTCGATATTGGCCGAGGTCGCCCCGCTCCAGGTAAGACGCACCGTATTTATGCCATCCACCCTACGCTTTGCGGCGCTGAGTGTGAGACGCAGATCATACAGCTCCGCGCTGCTCAAACCAGGGAATCCCCCTGCCACCAGCACCTGGCCATTGGGCAGCCGCGTCGCCGTGTGTAGGGAGCGTGCCGTGCCCATGCTTTCGGTCGCCGTCCACGTCCCACTCGCCGGATCAAACAGCTCCGCGCTGCTCAAGGAAAGACCATGATTGTCTCCCCCTGCCACCAGCACCTGGCCATTGGGCAACAACGTCGCCGTGTGAATAGCGCGTGCGATGCCCAGCCTGCCCGTCACCCTCCACGTCCCACTCGCCGGATCATACAGCTCCGCAATCTTCAAGTAACTACCATCACCGATTCCAGCGGCCACCAGCACCTGGCCTGAGGGCAGCAGCGTCGCAGTGTGATCGTCACGTGTGGTGGCCATGCCGCCGGTCGCCGTCCACGTCTCAGTCGCCGGATCATACAGCTCCGCGCTGCTCAAGAAAACACCAAAGGTGCCGTATCCTCCCGCCACCAGCACCTGGCCTGAGGGCAGCAGCGTCGCGGTGTGCAGCCTACGTGCGGTGCTCAGGCTGCCGGTCGCCGTCCAGCTTCCCGTCGCCGGATCATACAGCTCCGCGCTGCTCAAGGTGCTACTGCCACCCTCAACCGATCCCCCCGCCACCAGCACCTTGCCATTGGCCAGCAGCGTCGCCGTATGTTGAAAGCGTGTGGTGCTCATGCTGCCGGTCGCCGTCCAGGTCCCAGTCGCCGGATCATACAGCTCCTCGCTGCTCAAGGTACCATTGCCCCCCGCCACCAGCACATTGCCTGAGGGCAGCAGCGTCGCCGTGTGCTCGGAGCGTCCAGTGCCCATGCTGCCGGTCGGCGTCCAACTCGCATCAATCACTACCGGGTAGCGCAACCCTGCCGCCACTACCTGTCGTAACCGTTGCGGCCCCGCCGCAGACTTCGCCGGGTCCAACTCCCAATGCGCCGCATCGGACGCGAGCGCCAGCAACGCCGCCGAGAGCGAGATGAGTGTAACCGAGAATGTGGTTTGAAGCGCTGAAGCGCGTATAGAACTGTTCTGTTTTGTTTTCATAGGAAGTTTGCCAGAATGTGAGCCGGCGCACGCAGGCCCAGGGGTGAAGGGATAATTTTCTTGATTTCGCTGCGAAGAAGCGAACTCCGCAAATCTTGTATGATTCTCATAACCGTTACCTCAAGTCGTGCGAGCGAGCCCTGTCGTTTCGCGGTCTTTTCCCTGCGGAAAGAGGGTGAGGTGGCTTCGCTGGAGTCGCCTAACGGACTTGGCGCAACCTCATAGTTTCAAGTTCACGGACGAGCGTCAAGCCTTGATTCGTGTCTTTCTCGTCCGTCCGTCCAGACCCTTAGGAAATGAGCGGACGGACAAACCATTGTTCGCCGTTTGTCCGGAAGGCTAATCAAAAATAAGTTCCCTCACAGCTTCCGATCCGCCTCGTTGAACGCAATAGCGTGTTCGACATTTCCGGCTGAATCCACAATCAATCCGAATCTCGCCTGAGCGGAAGCAAGCGCGGCTCTTTGCATAGTCGATTGCGTGCTCTTGATTTAGGAACACGGGTTCGACACCGGGTGCTTCAAAGCACTTCCAGCCGTTTCGGAATGGTCTGATTTCCAGACGCGAAACAAAAAGCCGCCATGCCATGAGGCGTGACGGCTGGTTGTTTGAAATGCGGTCTGGCAGTCTTTAGGGATTGTTAACGACTTGCGGCGCAGGTTTGCTCGTTTCAACCTGAGCGCTCACTTTCTTAATTTGGGACGCCTGTTCGTCGAGACGCGCAGTCAGCTGGGCAATCGACGTGCCGAAGTCTTTCTTCAGCTGGGCGATTGTCACTTCCTGTTCCTGAACTTTGCGGTGCTCTTTGAGAAACTCGTTAAGCAACATCGCATTGATCGCTTCGTAGCGGACACTGTAAGGCTTCCCGCCCTGATCACGATAAATCAGTTCGGGATCGACTTTGGCGACTTCCTCGGCCACGAGGCCGAACTGCGGTGTCTTCTCCGGATCATATTCCTTCTTATAACAAAAAGTAACCGGTTGAAGCGCAAGAATCACGCTACTCGCTTTATCCATCGGCTTGATCGCTTCCTTAAAGCGGGCCGAAGAAGGGGTGGTGCCAAGCTTACCCTGGTTATTAATATGCACAACTGGGCCACCGCCAATAGGCGCCCCAAAGATACCGGCGATGTAAGTGGCCGTTTGCCCGGTAGTACCGCCGGCCGTGCCGATACGAATCGTATTCGATTCACCCGCCCCGATGTTGCCAATATCGATATTGTAGCTTCCAGTAGTAACAGCGTTGCCCGCAGTCGAGCCTAATGCCACGTTGTTGTTGCCCGTATTATAAGAAAGCGCCTGATACCCGTAAGCGGTATTGTTGTTGCCGATGAGATTGTTACCAAGCGCAAAACCGCCTGTCGCCGTATTGTTATCACCAGCGGCGTTGTTATTCATTGCTCCTCCACCAACTGCGATGTTACCATTTCCAGAAACGTTGTCTGGCAACGCGTCGTCTCCAATCGCGGTATTCCCGAAGCCGTTATTGTTCGATCCGAGGGCGAATCTGCCGAAGGCCGTGTTATCGCTGCCTGTTTGATTGTAATAGAGGGCCCCCCAACCCACAGCCACATTGTTTCCTCCGGTCTGGTTGCTGGTCAGCGCGTAGGCTCCAATGGCGATGTTGGCACCTCCGCCCATGTTGGAGGTAAGCGCAGATTCCCCAAGGGCCGTGTTCTGGCTGCCCGTATCATTACCGTAAAGCGCGTATGCTCCCACCGCGGTGTTTTCGTAGCCGCCAGTATTGGTTTGAAGCGCGTATACTCCCACCGCCGTGTTCTGTATGGCCGTGGCCGTGTTAGTATGTTGAAGCGCATATGCACCGACCGCGGTGTTTTCGGAAGCCGCAGTATTGTTCTGGAGTGTGCCTATTCCGTCGGCTGTGTTCTCGTGCCCACTGGTGTTCAAAAAGAGAGCCTCAAATCCCGTGCCGGTGTTATTGTCGGCCGTGTTGGCGTTCAAAGCTTCAAAGCCGTTGGCGGTATTGTTGTTGCCGACCGTGTTAAAAGTAAGCGCGAAGGCTCCGGTGGCGGTATTGAAGCCACCGGATGAATTGATGAAGAGCGCCCCATCTCCAGTCGCCGTGTTGAAGTTGCCGACCGTATTGAAATAGAGCGCATTCTCTCCGAGCCCAGAGTTTCCGGTACCGGTGGTTAAACTAAAGAGTGCGTTATTGCCAGCGGCAGTAGTCAGGTTTGGGTAACCATTGTCCGGCGGCGGAGGTCCGACGGCCCGAGCCGCCTGCGAAAGCGCAAACCAGGTGAGGGCGACCACGATGAGAAACAGACCGAGCCGCAATGGCGACCCGCCAATTGATTTTCTTAAACGTAGAGTTGTCATTGTTTTCATTTTCATTTTTTGTTGATATTGGATTGTTAACCTGCATGGACTGGAATCCAGTTCCGCGCAGAACCGGGAACCATCCTTGCGAGACGCTTTGAATAACGGCCTCGCTGCGGCTGACTCGGGGCTCCAATTGAATCTGGAAATCGCGCTAAACGTTGTCTCAGCGAAATTCAGCCCCTGCGGCTTATTCAGCCGTGCCGAAGATAGGTTGAAACGTCGGATGACGTAATCGAGGAGGCTTTACGTGATCCGTGGCAATCTGTCGAGCTTTCTTTCAGGCGCTCGGCAATCCTCTGGCGTTCTGTCGGATCGCACCGCTAGCCATTTCGGATTGGTGATTTTGAGTTTCGTCCAAAACTACCGTATATGTTCATCTGATCATGATCCAACCCTCAACCGGTCCAACGCTGGTACAACAGAAGGCTCAGCTTCTCTCTCCACCCGGCTCACAGGACCGTTTCACTGCCGAGCGCGTGCTAAGAACGCGGCCTAAGACTTACCGGGCTATTGTAAAGCTATTGGCTGACCCAGACGCAAAGGTTTTTGCAGATCTCCAAACTTCACCGCGTTTCAGAGCATACGGTGCGCGCAATCAGAGAGCGAGAGGCTGTCGCAATAGCCGAGCGAAAACAACGGCTGATGTCGGTCTTCGCCAACGTCGCAGAAATGTCAGCCGAGCGCATGGAAGAACTGGCAGGACAAGCAAGTCTGCGGGACGCCGGAATCACAGCCGGTATCGCCACAGACAAGCTGCTCGCGCTCTCCGGCGATCCAATACTGACCTTTCGCCACGAGCATAATCACCGACTCACAGACGACGATATTGTCGCGTTCGCCGTTCACCTTGCCAAATCCAAAGCCGTGGAAGCCACCGTCATAGACGAGGCTGAATCGGCAGTATCAGAACAACAGGCATCCGTTCAAAGCGATTCTACGGACATCCTCGCGCTTCAGGATTAAGGTGTTGACGCACATCTAAACATCTTTCATCGCGCTTTTGGCTCCGAGGGCGACCAAGGAAGCCACTCAAATCTAAGCCGAGTGATAGCGAACATCGCTCCACGCTTCCGCCAAATGTCTGAGGAAATGCTTATCAGACGAGACGACAGAGCAACGAGATTCACCCGGAACCTAAAGCGACGGGAACCGCGTTAATCAGCTTCAGACGGCACTTCAGACTGGTCTGCGAGAGAAGACAAGACCGCGCAAAAGAGTGCTAACGGCAAGAAGGCGAGATTTAAGCGAGCCGCTACTTGACTAATACTTGACAGATAAACGGGCTTTTCCTGCGTTTTCGTGCGCTACCGTTCGCAACAGACAATTGGTCAAATCAAGGTCCGTTCTCCTTGTAAAATGGCATTTTCGAGGGCAAAAGGAGCCACGCGCCCGGAAGGACTCGAACCTTCGACCTACGGATTAGAAATCCGTTGCTCTATCCGGCTGAGCTACGGGCGCAAATATTAGGTACTCACGCTTATCTAGATACGCGGACGGCGACGTAATTTTGGTCGAGATTATGGATGTGGTCGTGGTCCAGAATTCGAAATGTGCTCTTCCACGGTCGGCCGTCATCGAATGTTACGTCTAATCGAAATTGATCCTTTCCTAATTTCTCGAACTGCCACATTCCGTTGACCGGTTCGCGAACGCCATTGCCGTTCATAAAAGATTCTTGCTTACCGGTGAATCGGCCATCCTCACCGTAATCGACGAAAGTGGCGCCTTCCAACCCTGCGACTGCTTGTTCGACCTGCCATCGGCCGATAACGAAACTGCGCGAGGCCTCCGGTGTAGCCGGTTGTGGATTTTGTTGACGCAAAACGGCCGATCCAAATCCAAATACGCCGCCTAGCATAATCAGGAAAACTACAAGCTTCGCCCAAACTGGCGAATTGCGAAACAAACCCAAAGAAACAATGCCGACGATAAGACACATCAGCGACAAGATTCCGAGCGTGCTCGTCGCAGCGGCTTTGATAACTTCCGGGTTCAAAAGATTGTTCATGATCAGGTCGCGTGCTGTCCGCAGATTGTATGGAGAGAATAGACGAGAGCGCAATCAGAAACGGTGGTCGGCATCAAGCGTGAAGCCTAACTCGGGTGTCATTCGCTTGGGCGGCGCTGCTACGGGCGCAGAATTAGCACAGACATATACCGCGGTTCGCGAACGAATAAAAGCCGGAGTGGGGCGTTGGCAGCGTTGGTCAAAGAGGATTACTCTGAGAGCGAGGTTGACGCAGCCCGACGCGTTTGATAAACGCTTGTGCGTCCCGAATGCTTTCGGGATTTGCGCGTCATGGCAAAGGAAGCTCCATCGGCCAATCCATCTGTGGCATTGCATGAAGTGCTGGAGGCCGAGTTCGCAGTTCTGCACAAAGAATTGCCGGCCGATTATCCGAGTTCGACCGACCCGAACATCCGGCTACGGGCAATCTGGGCGGCCGTTCATGCGCTGCCAGACAAACGCGCTGCGCTCTGCATTTCGGGTGGCGGCATTCGCAGCGCAACTTTCGGACTGGGAATTTTGCAGGGCCTCGCCCGCTGCGGTTTGCTCGACAAATTTCACTATCTTTCCACCGTCTCTGGTGGTGGATACATCGGCAGCTGGCTAAGCGCTTGGATTCATCGTGCGGGCCTCGCAGGTGTTACCACTCAACTCTCGCGTCAAAGTGAGCATACGAGACCAAATCCGGAACCGACTGAGATTCAGAATCTGCGCAGCTACAGCAATTATCTCAGCCCACGGCTCGGGTTTTTCTCGGCGGATAGTTGGACGCTCGTTGGCACATACTTGCGCAACCTGCTGTTGAATTGGTGCGTGATGATTCCATTGCTCGCCGCGTTTCTCGCGCTGCCATGGATTTTCAGCTCGATCGTGATGATGGATCCACCCCTGCGAACCGACGCGGTATGCTGGATTGGAGCGGTAATGGTTGTGATTGGAGTCGCTTACATGGGATTCAATTTGCCATGTGGGCGTGACCTCCGATGGAATCAGAAGCGGTTCCTCCTCTTCTGTCTTCTGCCGCTTTTCCTGGCGTCGGTGCTCATGACGATTTACTGGGCGTGGTTCAACTATTACGGGCGTTCTCTAATTGCGTGGCCATTGTTCGGTTTCGGTCCGCCGCAGACGTGGGTGCCGTTTCTTTATCTTGGAATAGCGCTGCACATCGCGTCATGGCTGACGTCATTGCTGCCAGCTCATGGATTTCGGCTTCTGGAGTTCGTTGCAGTCGTCGTCTCGGGAGCCATTGGCGGGGTCGTTCTTTGGTTAGGTGCGCAAAAATTGTTTCCACATCCGGTGACGCAAATGGAGTTATACATTTGCCTGGCTGTGCCGGGTTTCATGGCACTCTTTTTCCTGGCGATCATGGTCTTCGCCGGAATCTCCAGCCGCTGGACCGACGACTCGGATCGTGAATGGTGGGGCCGTGCCACTGGCTGGCTGCTCGCAGTGGCTCTCGGGTGGCTGCTCATCAGTGGGCTCGTTGTTTTCGGACCGCTTTCTCTGAAGTGGACCTGGTCGTTTGTCACGACAGGCGGGGTGGCGGCAATTCTTACTGTGCTGGGAGGCCGCAGCGCAATGGTTGCGGCTAGTCAAAAGGAGCGGGCCACGGCCAGTCCAATGGGGCTAATCCTATCGAAGGCATCCACTATCGCAGCAGTGGTATTTGCGGCGGTGCTGTTGATTCTCATCACCGAGGCAACCACATCGGTGATGAAGATGTTGATCCATGCTTACCACGTCAAACTGAGTTATCAGGCAACTTTGGACTCGAAGTCCGGGCTGCTGGGTCGTCCTGAGGAATATCTGAACGTGATTTTTTATACGCCATGGAGGCTGGTGATTCCGTTCGCGGCGTTATTTTTGCTTGCGGGCGTCGTTATGGCGCGCCTGATCAACGCCAACAAGTTTTCGTTGCACGGATTGTATCGCGAGCGGTTGATTCGCGCCTACCTCGGCGCTTCGAATTCCAACCGGAACGAAAATCCATTTACCGGCTTCGACGAGAACGACAACATCAAAATGCGCGATCTGTGGCTGCGCGAAAAATTTCAGGGGAAGCTCATGCCGGTTGTCAACATCGCGCTGAACCTTGTATCCGGCGAAAAGCTCGGCTGGCAGGAGCGCAAGGCGCAAAGCTTTACGGTGACTCCGTTACACTGCGGCTCTTCCGCCATGGAGCCGGGCTATCGCTCCATGACCGGCGCGGATGGGACAGTGTATGGTGGCCCGCAGGGGATCTCGCTCGGATCGGCCATCACCATTTCCGGCGCCGCGGCCAGTCCTAACATGGGCTATCACTCATCGTCTTTGGTCACGTTCATCCTGACGCTGCTCAATGTGCGGCTTGGTGCGTGGCTCGGAAACCCGGGAAAAGCAGGCGACCAAACGTTTCAACTTGGCTATCCCGAAAGCAGTGTTCGGCCGATTATTGACGAAGCACTCGGCCTAACGAACGACACCAGTCCGTACGTCTATCTCTCGGATGGCGGCCATTTCGAAAATCTCGGTCTTTACGAGATGGTGCTTCGCCGTTGCCATTTCATTTTAGTGAGCGACGCAGGCCAGGACCCTGAATGTTCCTTCGCCGATCTTGGTGAGGCCGTCCGAAAGATTCGGATCGATTTTGGAATCCCGATCGACTTCGGTCAGATGAGTATTTATCCCCGCAGCCAAATCGACTCGCTGAAAAAGCGGGGTCACAACTGTGCCATTGGACGCGTCTGCTATTCAGCAGTCGATGGTTCCGATGCTCCTGATGGCATCATCGTTTACATCAAACCGGCGTGTTACGGGGACGAGCCACGCGACATTTACGAATACTTTAAGAGGAGCGAAACATTTCCGCACGAGAGCACGGCCGACCAGTTCTTCTCCGAATCGCAGTTCGAAAGCTATCGGATGCTTGGGGCGCACACTATGGAGATACTTTGCAAGGATTGTGGCAGTGACTTCCGGCGCTTTACTGGCGAGATCTTCACGACGCACCTGGACATGAAGCCGCCGGATTGGCTGGCTTCGTTAATTCAAATCTCTCCAAACGCAACTGCCGCCACAGATGCTAGCTAGCGGATGCTTCGTTAGGCCTCATTCGAAAACAACCACTGCGGGACATTACCACCCCTCGGCTTGCGCGCGCTGCTCGATTTGCTCCAAACTGGGATCGGTGTTGCTGATCCAATTCCGCGCCTGGGTGATTTGCGTTGGATTCACTGGAACAGCGCGTGGAATTTCTTCGCCTCTCGCAACGAGCGCGCCTTCATATTGCACCGGTTTCGCGCGTTTGATTGGAAACTTCCAGTGACGCCCGAATTTGTAGAGGGCGTAATACATCGTCTTGGACTCGACCGCACTCACGCCGCTGCAACGCATGGCGTAGTAAAACATCCGGTCGCAATCCTCCCACGGCCGGTTGTGCTCGCCATACGCCACATCGTGCAACACTGAAGCGTTCCGATATTTGCCTTCGAAGGGTCCGCCCATGAACGACCAGAGATAGCGCGGAAGGGATGCCCCATCGACAACCGAACCAATGGGTGCGACCCAGACTTGTCCGTGCGGATCGGTGTAGCGCAGTTCAGTTAAGAGTGTCATTGTCCGCCCGTCGGGGTTCCACTTTGTCACCGGTTCGCCATTGTAATGACCCCATTTGGTTGCCCCTGGAATCGTTTGGTCGACACCAGACGAGTCACCGGTGCTGTTGCTTGAGGCGCATCCAGCCAATGCGGTTGCGAATAGAACAATGAACGCGAACAATTGAATTCCCTTGGTGCTTCCCATGAGGGCAACGTTTATCGCGCAACATCCAAGATTCAACTCTGAGGTCGATGTCTGATGGAACCTGAGTCATTAGGGACGGTCGCGGTTGATGGCGCCCAAATCGTCTGCCGCAGAATCGGGACAGGTCCGCCGCTTCTGGTCTTGAATGGCTTCGCTGCCACGAGTGCGGACTGGGATCCATCGTTCATTGATGGATTGGCGTCTTTCAACGAGCTCATTCTGCTCAACAACCGCGGGATCGGCGGCTCCACGGATAACGGACAGCCATTCGACATCGCCAAGCTCGCCGACGATGCCGCGCAGGTGATCGGGACGCTCGGTTTCGAGCGCACGAGTGTAATGGGATGGTCGATGGGCGGATTTATCGCGCAGGCACTGGCATTGCAGCACCCTGAACGTGTTGACAAGCTCATCCTGTTATCGACAGACACGGGGGGAATCGAAGCAGACCTGGCCTCACCGGCAGTCTGGTCCAAGCTCATTGACACATCCGGTACGCCACATGAGCAAGCGCGTCGGTTGTTATTCCTGCTTTTTCCAAACGACGTCGCCAAATCTTTCTATCGTAAGTTCGGCGATATCATAGCAGCGGCGCGAGCGCAGCTATCTCCTGAGCTCTTGAAGCGCCAGGCTGTCGCGATGGATACGTGGCATCGCAGCAGCGTCGCCAACCGATTGCGACAGATACGCGGACCAGTGCTAATCGCTACCGGCAGTGAGGACATTGTTATTCCTCCTTCCAACGCGTTAAAGTTGATGAATGCAATTCCTGGCGCGTGGCTCGCGCAATTCCACTCGCTCTGGTCACGCGTTCATCGCGCAATACCCACAGACCGTCGCCAAACTGATCAACAGCTTCCTTGCATTTGAAGATGCACGTTGAGGCCGGCTCACAAGGGGTGCAGGCGCCGCCTGTGGCCGTTTCATTTGCAATAGCGATCCTCAAGTACAGCGATCTGCAGGACAATCGCTACGCCAGAGTTTAGTAGCACGGACACGCTTCAGCGCGTCCAAGCTCTCCAGCGTTTACGGATCGGCCTTGCGTAGCGTTCTACGTCCATTTTTTTCAGCCGTTTGACGCCGTCTTTCGCCGCATCCGCTACAATATCGGCCGATTTCTCATATCGTTTCCTGGCCGATTTGAACAGTGGCCAGAGAAACGGCAGCGAAAGAGCGCTCCAGTTAAATCTCCCCCACGGCGACTCGATTTCGATTTCTCGCTTGCGCTCACTTGGGGCGGTGTAGCGGATTGCCAGGCCAATGGCAATTCCGAGGCCAAGTGCGCCGAGAATGGTCGGCACGGGATTTTCACGCACAAAATGTTCTGAGCGCTGTAACGCCCGGCTCGCTTTCTCCTTTGTTTGGTCCCACGCCTGGCTCATTTCCGTGGAAACCTGTTCTTTTGCTCGACGAAACTGCTCACGCCCTGTTGAGCCAATGTCTTCTTCACGCGGCTGAGGATGCACTGGAAGCGGTTCGTCCCTCGTAAGGTCGTTTTCGTTCGGATTCATACAAAAGCTTATCGTATGTCGAGGGGTGATTGCGTCTCTCGACCGAGAGAATCGTGATCGTTAAAACATTACATTGTCACAACAGATCCGATTTAACGATTCAACGCCTCAACAGTGTAACGTCGAGGCAAACGCCTCGTAAACGTCTTCGTCCCAGAGGACGAAAATGACTTTGTCGATGTTCTCCTCGCTCGCGAGAAATTCGCGTGTCGTATTCAGGGCGATCTGAGCGGCTTGGTCGATCGGATAGCCGTAAGCGCCGCAACCGACCGCTGGCAATCCTATCATCTTGGTCCGCTTTTCCGCAGCCAGTCGCAACGAATTGCGATGGCAATTTGCCAGCGTCTCAGGTTCGCCACATTTTCCGCCACGCCAGATCGGTCCGACAGTGTGAATGACGAAGCGCGCCGGCAAACGGTACCCGCGAGTAATCTTCGCTTCGCCGGGTTCACAACCGCCGAGCGTCCGACATTCGGCCAGCAGTTCTGGGCCGGCGGCGCGGTGAATCGCGCCATCCACGCCGCCTCCGCCGAGGAGCGTAGTGTTTGCGGCGTTTACGATTGCGTCGACCTCCAGCTTTGTGATGTCGCCGCGGACAATTTCAATTTTGCCTCTCATAGTAAGTTCATCTTGCAAAGGCAACGTAAGATCGGAGTGGAGAGTGTAAGCGAAAACGAAAATCAATACTCCATCACTCTAAGACGCTATTTCTCACCCGCTCACGGCGCGAGGCGCTCGATGAGCCAACTACCGTCCGGCTGTCGCGTGTATCGAAAGCGATCGTGTAGCCGATTCGGTCGTCCCTGCCAAAATTCGATCATATCGGGTTTGAGGCGGTAACCTCCCCAGTGCGGCGGCAATGGAATCCGTTTGTTGCGAAAGCGCTCGGTCATCTCCGCCATGCGCGCATCGAGCACGCGCCGCGCGTCAATCACTGCGCTTTGGCGCGACGACCACGCACTCAATTGGCTACCGATGGGACGGGAATGAAAATAAACGTGCGATTCTTCGCGTGAAGTCTTCTCCACTTTTCCGCTGATGCGAATTTGGCGGTCGAGTTCGATCCAATAGAATCCAAGCGCAGCGTGCGGATTGGCTTCAAGCTGTTTCCCTTTCGTGCTCTCGTAATTGGTAAAAAAAACGAACCCGTCTTGATCGAAACTTTTCAACAGAACGATTCGCACTGATGGCCTCGCGTCGGGACCCGCGGTGGCGAGACTCATCGCGTTCACGTCGCGGATGCCGACCTCGATCGCGGCGGTAAACCAGTTGGCAAATTGCCTGATCGGATCGGGATCGAGATCGCTACGGCGCAGACCTTTCCCGACATGATCGTAACGTGAAGCAGCGGGATCGCGTGGAACATCCATGGTGATAAAAAACTCGCCCCCGCATCGCGCTGCAAGGGAATTATGGAAAGGCCCGTTTCCAATCGTGCGTTTCCGCTAGAGTCGCTCCACTAGTCCATCCTGCTTTTTGAGCAGTTAACGTCATCGGCACCAGCATCGCCGCAGTCGAAAATTATGAGACGACAAGCGAGTGACGGTTTCCTTGTGCTCATCCCGTTCTTTTGGATCGGCTTTGGAGAACGAGAGGAGATGCGATTGGAAACTCGACTAGTTCCATTTAATCTCTGGCGCATGACGTCAATCTGGGATCTCGCGAATGCGCAATTGCGAGATCTCGCCGTTTACGAACCGGGAAAGCCAATCGAAGAAACCGCGCGCGAGCTCGGCATCGATCCGGCTGAAATCGTCAAGCTGGCTTCGAACGAAAATCCGCTCGGCCCGTCTCCAAAGGCAATCCAGGCCATGCACGCCGCGCTGGAGAATGCGCATCTCTATCCCGATGGTAGCGGATTTCACCTGTGCAACGCAATCGCAGCGAAACTTGGTTTACAACCGGAGAACGTGATCCTTGGCAATGGATCGAATGAAATAATCGAATTTCTGGGCCACGCATTTTTGAATCCTGGCGATGACGTAATTACGTGTCAGTACGCCTTTATTGTCTACAAGCTGCTCGCTACCGCGTTCGGCGTACACACGATTGAAACGCCGAGCCCTGATTATCAGCAGAATTTGGATGCCACATTGGAAGCAATCACACCAAAAACCCGGCTCATTTTTATTCCGAACCCAAATAACCCCACCGGCAAATTGGTTTTCCAAAGCGCGATTGACGATTTCATGTCGCAAGTACCGGACAGCATCCTTGTCATTTTCGACGAAGCATATTTCGAATTTCTCGACGAACCCCCCGAAACGCTTCGTTACATTGGCGAACGTCGAAACGTCGTGGTCTTGCGCACCTTCTCGAAAATCCATGGTCTTGCCGGCGTGCGCATCGGTTACGCTGTTGCGCCTTCGGAGATAATCGAGGTGCTTCACAAGACGAGACAGCCATTCAACGTGAACAGCATCGCGCTGGCCGGCGCGCTGGCCGCGCTCGATGATGAAGAGCATTTGCGCGAAACCAAACGGGTTGTAGACGAGGGCCGCGCTTATTTGCAGCAACAATTTGCCGAGATGCGAATACGTTTCGTACCCGCCGCCGCAAATTTCGTGATGGTAAACGTCGGCAACGGCGGCGGGGTGTTCGAGAAATTGCTAAAACGCAAAATCATTGTGCGCCCGCTCAAAGGATACGGTTTGCCCGACTGGGTGCGCATTTCGGTGGGCACAATGGAAGAGAACAGGAAATTAATCGCCGCACTGAGAGAAGTCCGTATTCCACGCATTGACTGAGTTAACGGGTATGGTATTGGGTATGGTATGCCATCTGCAACCAAGGCAACCTATTCGTTAGACTCTGAGACGCTTGAAAAGCTGAACCGGCTTTCGCATAGCTGGCAAGTTTCCAAGACTGAAGCCTTGCGCCGGGCGCTGCATCAGGCTGCCGCGCGTGAAGCCACGCTCTCAACTGCTGAAAAGATTGCACTGTTGCACAAGCTACAGAAGCAATTCGCCACAGCCGAAGTCGATTTCGATCGATGGAAGCGCGATACGAAACGCGGACGCAGATAAGTTCCTTACAAAGTGATTGACCTCGATGCAAATTTTCTGGTGGACGTTTTTCGTCGCGGCTCGTCCTCAGCCCGTTTGTTAGCGCGTTGGGTCAATCGCGGTGAATCACTAAACATTAGTTCTGTTGCCTGGGCGGAATTCTTGTGCGGACCTGTCGAATCGCGCAACGCGATTGATGCTCGCGGATTACTTGGCCGTATCGAACCCCTAACTGACCCGGATGCCGTCCTGGCTGGGGAGCTGTTTAATGCCACTGGACGCCGAGTGCGGAGTTTGCCGGACTGCATGATTGCAGCGGTTGCAATCCGCAGAGGTGCTCGCGTCGCGACATTAGATATCGCTGATTTCAGACGGTTCAAAAACCTTGGCCTTAAGGTAGCTTGAACGCTTTTTCTTCCGACACCATCGCCGCTATTTCCACGCCTCCGGGTGAAGGTGCGATTGCGCTGGTCCGTATTTCTGGCGCGAACGCGATCGAAATCGCCGATAAGATTTTTCGCGGAAAAGAACGGCCATCGCGATTTGCGTCGCATGTCCAGCATCTGGGCGAGATGTTCAGCACAGAAAGTCAGTTGATCGATCAAGTCGATGCTTTCGGTGCATCGCGCGCCCGCAAGTTACACGGGCGAAGATTTGGTCGAGGTCAGTTGTCACGGCGGCACGCTGGTTTCAGCGAAAGTTCTGGAAGCTTGCCTGCGCGCGGGGGCAAGAGCGGCGCGCGCCGGCGAATTCACAGAGCGCGCGTTTCTCAACGGCAAAATGGATCTCACCCAGGCCGAGGCCGTGATCGATTTGATTCGCGCCCGGACCGATCTGGCGCTGCGTTCGGCCACCGAACAACTCGAAGGCAGGCTCGGCGATCAGATTCGCAAGATCCGCGATGAGTTGATCGCGCTGCTCGCGCATATCAATGCGTCCATCGATTTTCCAGAGGAAGGCATTGATCCAGACGAAGGCGAAATGCTGTCCGCCCGACTCGACTCCATTCGCGAACAGATCGCAGCTTTACTGGCTACCGCCGATCAAGGTCGCGTGCTGCGCGAAGGCGTGCGCGTCGTGATTTATGGGGCGACGAATGCCGGCAAATCAAGCTTGCTCAATCGTCTGCTTGGTTACGATCGCGTGATCGTCAGCGAAACCCATGGCACAACGCGCGATACGATCGAGGAGATGGTCAATCTCGAGGGCGTGCCGATCCGGTTGCTCGACACCGCGGGCTTGCGTCCTTCCGAAAGCGACCTGGAACGGGAAGGAATTGCGCGCACCGAAAAATCATTACAACTCGCTGACTTGCGCCTGCACGTAGCTGATCGTAGCGCGCCGAAGCCGGCGCATTTCAGCGGCCGCGCAGGGGAGTCGAATGGGATTCTGGTGTTGAACAAAAGCGATTTGCCCGAGAATAATGACTGGAAAGATTTCCCGGCGTTACGCATTTCCTGCGTAACCGGAGACGGAGTGCTCGATTTGCAAAGGGAAATTCTGGCGCGAATTCGGCAGCAGAATCTGAGGCCGGAAAACCCGATCGCGATCAATACGCGTCATCGCGATTGCCTCCGTCGCGCTCTGGAATCATGCGATCGCGCGCGGAGCGCCCTGGGCGACGGATTGTCGGCGGAATACGTTGCCGTTGATCTTGATGAAGCGCTGCGGTCGGTCGGCGAAGTCATTGGCGTCGTAGATGTGGAGCAGATTCTCGATTCAGTTTTCAGCCAGTTTTGCATCGGCAAATAAGCGAAGCAGGTAGGGCGCGCCACTCTGTGCGCGCCGATCGTCGCGTGATGCGTCATAAAGCTTGCCTACCGCGCCGACGATTTCGACCAGGAGCACGATTACGAGCGCAAGCACGAGGCAGCGCGAAATCTATTTGTCACAAAGAAGTGTATTGCAGCTGCGATGGTAGTCTGAAATACTGGCCGTCCCTCGGCTGGACGTTCCGGGGATGGCATCCATAAATGATTGCACCTTCCCATCCCAGTGTGAGGCGCCCCGCGCCTGAGCGCGGATTCGCAACAGTCACATTCATTTCGCTCTTGGCGATATTGCTGACGCTTGGGGCGGCGCCTGCGAGAAATCAATTCGAGGGAAAGCCGGCCGGCACGAGTGTGACTCCTCAGAATGCGCGGGAGCGCGCAACTGTCTCGGCGCCCTCTGCTGTGGCAAAACAGGCGGAGACGCGGCAGAAGCAAAAGCTGACACCACCTACTGGGCTCAAGCCGGTGGAGCAGGAAGCGTGGCTGGCGATGGCGTGTCGGCAGGACGGGAGCGATGGGATGGGCAATCCAAGCTGGGTAAACACCGGCAGCATGGGCACCGCACGCGTTTCTCACGCGGCGACGCTACTGCAGTCAGGCAAGGTGCTGGTGACGGGCGGACAAGACAATCAAGGCACCGTGTTGAGCAGCGCGGAGCTGTATGATCCCAAAACAGGGACATGGACAGCGACTGGCAGCATGGGGACCGCACGATTCTATCATACGGCGACGCTGCTGGAGTCAGGGAAGGTGCTGGTGGCGGGAGGATACAATGGTGGTTCCTTGAGCAGCGCGGAACTGTATGATCCCGCCACTGGAACGTGGACGGCGACCGGCAGTCTGGGTACGGCACGCTACTTACACACTGCGACGCTGCTGCAGTCAGGAAAGGTGCTGGTGGCGGGGGGAAACAATAATGGTGTTTTGAATAGCGCAGACCTATATGATCCGGCGAGTGGAACGTGGACGGGCACCGGCAGCATCGGCACCGCATTTCAAAATCATACGGCGACGCTCTTGCCGTCAGGGAAAGTGTTAGTGGCAGGCGGACCAGCGCGGCCGGGAAGCCACCTTGGCGTCGCAACGCTGTATGACCCCGAAACTGGGACATGGACGGCAACCGGCAGCATGAATTTCGGGCGTCAGCTTCACACGGCAACGTTGTTGCCATCGGGGAAGGTACTGGTGGCGGGCGGTTACGGCCATCATATTCGCCCGTTGACGAGCACAGAGCTGTATGATCCGGCGACGGGCACGTGGACAGAAACCGGCAGCCTGGGCACCGCACGCTACTATCACACTGCGACGTTGCTGCCCTCAGGGAAGGTCCTTGTTGCGGGAGGAACCGGCAACGGTGGTAGCTTGATCCGCGGAGAGTTGTATGATCCGGCGACCGGAACATGGATGCCGACCGACAGGCTCACCACGGCACGCAGTAGTCATACTGCAACGCTGCTGCCCTCAGGCAAATACTTGTGTCGGGAGGAGATAGCAGGAGTGGCGTTTTGAGCAGCGCGGAGCTGTTCAATCCGGCAACTGGGACGTGGTCGGCGGCAGACAGCATGAGCGATGCACGCTCCTTTCACACGGCGACGCTCTTGCCTTCAGGCAAGGTGCTGGTTGCAGGAGGATTCGATGGTAATCCCTTGAGCAGCGCGGAGCTGTATGATGCGGCGAGTGGAACGTGGACTACGACCGGCAGGCTCGCCACCGCCCGTAGTAGTCACACGGCGACTTTGCTACCCACCGGCAAGGTGCTGGTGGCGGGGGGATTCGATAGTAATCCCTTGAGCAGCGCGGAGCTGTATGATCCAGCGACAGGGGCATGGACTGCGACCGGCAGCATGGGCAGCGCACGCGCAAGTCACACGGCGACGCTGTTGCCCTCAGGTCAGGTGCTAGTGGCAGGGGGAGACGCTGGCGTTATTACTTACTTGAGCAGCGCGGAGCTGTATGATCCGGCGACTGGGGCATGGACTGCGACCGGCAGCATGGGCAGCGCGCGTACAGTTCACACGGCGACGCTGCTTCCCTCAGGCAACGTGCTGGTGGTGGGCGGATACGCTCTCGTTGGTTACTTGAACAGCGCGGAGCTGTATGATCCGGCGAGTGGATTGTGGATAGGAACCGGCAGCCTGGGAAGCGCACGCTTTCGACACACGGCGACGCTGCTGCCCTCAGGCAACGTGCTGGTAGCAGGGGGATACAAAGGCTTGAGCAGTGCTGAGCTGTATGATCCGGCGACTGGAATGTGGACTCCGACTGCTGACATAGGCGCCGGACGCTACTGGCACACGGCGACGCTGCTACCTTCCGGCCAGGCGCTAGTAGCAGGAGGAGTGATTGACGGTGGCCGAAGGAACACGAAGCTGTATGATCCGGCGACTGGAGACTGGAGTCGCACCGGCCGCCTCAACACCGCCCGTAGCAGTCACACGGCAACATTGCTGCCCGATGGCAAGGTGCTGGTGGCGGGCGGAAACAGTAGCAGTGCAGAGCTGTATGATCCGGGTCTCGGGTTTGATCCCAACTGGCAACCTTTGCTCACTTCAGTCTCACCCTTGATCCTGCCGGATAGCGAGTTGACGGCTTCCGGCTCACGCTTCCAAGGGATCTCCGAAGCTTCCGGAGGCAACGGCGTCCAGAATTCTGCCTCCAATTATCCGCTGGTCCAACTGCTTAGCCTGGCCAACGAGCAGACGCTTTTCCTCCCTGTGGATGCGATGACAGGCTGGTCTGACACCTCTTTCACTTCCGCGCCGATCACTCTGATGACTACCAGTTCGACCGGTTTCCCGATTGGCTACGCGCTTGCGACTGTCTTTACCAACGGCATCCCCAGCCAATCACAATTTGTACTCGCCCCAACATTCACGCCATCCCCAACGCCTACGCCGACAGCAAGTCCAACACCAACAGCAACGTTTACTCCGACAGCTACGGCAACAGCTACATTTACGCCTACGGCTACTGCGACCTTCACGCCTACGCCAACAGCAACTGCGACATTTACGCCAACTCCTACGGCTACGGTAACAGCGACACCTACACCTACGGCGACAGCGAGGCCGACGCCAACGCCGAGATCAACGCCTACACCGAGGCCTCGTCCCACGCCCGTGCCTCGTCCGTAGGCGCATACGGCGTGCAGAGGACTGCCCGCCCTACCCGATGCTCATGCATTTGGTTGGTAGGGCGCGTCATGCAGCTTGCTCGCCGTGGCGAGTGCCCGCCGTTTGATTGGCATCTTGCCTGTTTACAAACTCGGCGAACCCGACATTCTGGGAAGCATGTCTGCCATGACAACCGAGGACGGCCGTCTTCCGAAAAACGCCTACGAGCGATTCGTTAGGCCGCTCCTTTTTTTAATGGATGCCGAGACTGCGCATCACCTTACCGTCGGATTGCTTCGCACGGCTTCACATTTCAATCTGGCGCTGCGCGCGCTCAAATCTTTTCAGCTGTCGTCCAAACCAAAAACAGTTTTTGGTCTCAACTTTCCAAACCCGATTGGACTTGCGGCCGGCCTGGACAAGAACGGTGTTGCCCTTCCCGCCTGGGCGGCGCTGGGATTCGGTTTCATCGAGATTGGGACCGTGACTGCAAGAGCGCAGCCGGGAAATCCGAGGCCGCGCATCTTCCGATTACCGGCGCAACAAGCGCTGATAAATCGACTCGGGTTTAACAACGATGGCGCGGATGTGATCGCAGATCGGCTGCACGAACTCCGCAACTGCGGGCGATGGCCGGCTGTTCCCGTTGGCATCAACATTGGGAAATCGCGCGCAACGCCGCTCGAACAAGCAAAAGACGATTACCTCTATTCGTTTCGCTTGCTTCGGGAGTTTGCCGATTACATCACGCTGAATGTCAGTTCTCCAAACACGCCCGGTTTGCGCGAGTTGCAGGAGCCGCAAAAGCTTTCGGACTTACTGCAGACGATCGGCAAAGAAGCGGGAGCGACTCCAAAACCAGTCGTGGTAAAAATTTCGCCGGACATCTTGCCCACTGATCTGAAAGCAATCGTTGCAATTTGTGAAGAACGCCAAGTGGCGGGAATTATTGCAACAAACACGACGCTCGATCATTCTTTCATTCCGACGCGACTCGATCAGGAAGGCGGCTTAAGTGGAGCGCCACTGCGCGAACGGGCCACCGCATTCGTCCGTGAGATCGCTGCACAATCTACAATTCCAGTAATTGCTTCTGGCGGAATCTGCGATGCAGAATCGGCGCGGGAGAAATTTGAGGCTGGCGCACAACTCATTCAGCTTTACACGGGCCTCGTTTACCGCGGACCGCGACTTTTACAGGAGATCGCAGATAAATTGTAGAGCGACTGCATCGCCGCTGCCGCCACGCTTGGCAACCGGAGCGGTTGCCCTACAGTTCATCGATTTTTGGAATGAAAATTTCGCGCAAGATCCTCAAGTTTACCGAGCCGCTGACGTATCGACGCGGGTGGCGCAGAGCGCAACGCTCGATTTTCCGTGTACCGCTCGAGCCGATGCTGGCGCAGATCGATCCGGAACGCGTGCGCGAAATCCACCAGCGCTATGTGAATTCAACTGCCGGTTACGCCAAATACGCAAACATCGAGCCGTGGCTGCAATTGAATCGTGAACGGGTGCAGGATTTGAACCTTCATCGCTCAATGCCAAAACATGTGCTCGATCTGGGATGCGGCGGCGGATTTTTCTTGTTCATTCTCAAGAATCTCGGCCACTCCGTGCTGGGCGTCGATGTCGCGCGCGTTCCGTTGTTTGGCGAATTGTTGGAGTTGTTCGGAGTTTCGCGAGTGGTTTATAGGATCAATGCATTCGAACCGTTGCCCGATCTCGGTCAGAAGTTCGATTGGATCACGGCGTTCTCGGCCAACTTTTATCTTTACCATCCGTCGAAGGAACGCTGGGGAACGGCGGAATGGGATTTTCTCCTGCGCGATCTGCAAAATCACCTGGCGCCGGGCGGCAAAATCTTTTTCGGACTCAACCCCAGCTATAATGGCGACTATTATACGCCCGAAATCCGCGATCTGTTCGTCAGCCGCGGTGCGAACGTCGAACGCGAGCGCATTTTATTTGAGAAGGGTCTGCGTTTCTGATGCGCTCTTTGGCAGAGAAGTCGCGCTGCAGTGTGCGGTCGGCGCAGCGTTCAACGATACCAGCTAGGGTGTCGCGGACGGCATTTCGGAGGGAGATTCGTGAAAGTGATGATGACGCCACTGTCGATGCCGCTCCTCGATTTGCTGAAGTTTTTGGCGCTGCTCATCTGTGAGATTGGCAGCCATCTGCTGGTGCGCATCGGCCATGATCTGATGGACGCGCTGGCCGGTCTCGCGCCGGATAACCCTTAGTTGCGCGGCTGTCTTGTCGATGATCGGCGAGATCTTGGCGACTTGTTCCGGTGTGAGATTCAGTTCGGCACGGAGTCTCTCCTTCATTTGCGCTCCGATCCGCTCGGGACGATGCAATTCAAGGAAATGATGCCGGGCGTATGATCCCCCCACGAACGCCCCAGTAATTCCACCCGCCACGAACACGAGGAGAAATCCGGCGATGAGTTTCCATTGCAACGCCCGGTTCATTTCAAGAATTCATCCTGGATCGCCGAATCCGTGATGGCGAATTCATTCGTGAGCGATCCGCGGATTTCGCGGCTCTGATTTGCTTCACGAACGGCGGCGATTGTTGAGACAACGATCACTGCCGCCGACAACACTGCCACGCGCCGAAGCAGTTGCATCACCCCATCGCCTGTTGGCAAAGCGGCGCGCCAGAGCGCGACCACGCGAGTGTCAAACCCGAACGGCATCGCCGCGGGATGCTCTTCGCCTATCTTCGCGGCCGATCGCAGCAACCGATCAATCTTGTCGTTGTTCATTGCTTCTCCTTTGCTGAGATTTTCGCCAGTCGTTGTTTCATTTTCTGCCGTGCTCGAAAGGCTCGCACCTTAACGAGCGCGGCACTCCAGCCAGTGATCTTGCGGATTTCATCGACGCTGCGTCCCTGCAAGTATAGCAAATCAATCGCCAGCCGCTCGACCGGCTTCAGCGCTGCCAATAGATGCTCTACCAGTTGACGGGACGCGAACCGCTGGTCAGGAGCCAGTTCTTCGCTGGAGCTTGCCAGATTTTCGATCACCGCCTGCTCTTCGACACTCAGATCAGCATGACGCACTTCCGGCCGCACTTTCTCAGACGCGATTTGGTTCAGGCAAGTGTTGACTGCCACGCGTGACACCCAGTGCTCGAGCGGCACGTTGCCGGAAAATTGCGATAGGTTTTGGAATACTTTGATGAAAATCATCTGGCAAATGTCCTCCTCCGGTGTTCGACGCGACCGATGCGCGCGGACGATTTTGGCCACCAGCGGATAAAGCCGTCGCACCAGCTCGCGAGCTGCTTTGTCGTCGTTTTGAAGCGCAGCTTTAACCAGAGCGCCTGCATCAAAATCATCCATGTGATCAAGAGCGCATCCACACCATTAAACATGACCGGCGGCACTGCGCTTTGGTTACAACTTCTCGTGTAGAGGCGCTTATGCCAAGCACCTGTGGGTTCGGCGCTCGCCGCTACAACCACAGCAAGAAATTTTGTAACCGCTGGAGCGCGCGCGCGGTCATGTCTTTCAAAGGCGCGAAGAAGCGCTTCCAAACATAAACGAAAGAAACTATGAAAAGAAACCTATTAGCAGTTGTGGCCGCCGGCGCGATCGGGCTGGGCGGTTTTATCATTACCCAGGCTCAGGCTGGACCCGGGTGCGGGCACGGTCACGAGTTTGGCCTTCGAGATCTCACTGGCCAGTTGAACCTGACGGCTGACCAGCAAACGAAGGTTCAGCCGATCCTCGACGCGACCAAACCGCAGATCGCCGCCATTCATCAGGAGGCGATGCAGAAAATGAAAACCGTGATGGACGGCGCGCTGTCACAGATTCGCCCGCTGCTTACCCCTGAGCAGCAGACGAAATTCGACGCCATCCAGAAGGCGCATCAAGACATGATGAACGCCGCGAAAGAGCTTCACCAGGCAACCCAGGAATAACTTCGGTTGTTCGGAGCGGTGGGACCGGCGGCGCCTGGAAGCGTCGCCGCCTCATTTCTCTGGCAGCAAATCCGCGACGGTTGATCCCTTCGCGCCCGGTAATGTAACGATTTCCGCCTGGCGAGAATCTTAAGACTTGATCCGTCTAATACGGCTTTCTTAATCAGCTTTTCGCCGACCTTGACCGACCCGCTCAAGCTGTCTTAGTGAATTATGAAACGAAACTCACTTACGCTCATCGCTGCAGGGTTAATTGTCCTTGGAGGCTTTGCCGTGGTGCAAGCACAAGGCCGCCATGGTGGCGGCGCCCGAGGTCACGGCCTTGAACAACTAATGGAGGGGCTGAACCTGACGCCGGATCAAACGGCCAAAGTTCAACCGATCATCGAACAAGCCCAGCCACAAATTGCTGCGATCCATCGGGAGGCCATGCAGAAAGTGAAAGCGGTGGTGGACAACACAACGTCGCAAATCCGTCCGCTGCTCACGCCTGAGCAACAGCAGAAGCTCGATGATAATCTGAAGGCTCATCAAGGCAGGATGAAGGGGCGCAGCGAGCCTCGCGACACAATGGAAGACTAACTTCGCTCGTTAGAGCGACAAGGAAAAGACAGCGACCTGAAAGGCGCTCGCCGCCGGGTCTTTCTCATGCAGGATTGGTAGGGGCGATTGACCGCAATCGCCCGGGCTAGTTGAGGTCAACAGCCGCTACCTGATTGAGATCCAGTATTCAGCCCCGTTTCTTTCTCAACGAAAATAGAAACAGGATGACGCCGATGGCGGCCAGAATCACTGCTGCGGTGAAGCCCGTGGATGCGATTTCGGCCCGGGAATGGTAGTCCTCTTTAAGGTGCCCAGCGAGTCCGATCAGGAAACAAAGAACGCCAACGCAGAACATAATCAGTCCGATCGCTCTCTGATCGTCGTTAGAGATTTTCATGGCTGCAGCAATCAAATATAGCTGCGACCGCAAAATTCAAGTGCGCTCTTGCGTAGAGGGCATTAATTGAGCGATGCGCGGGATTCAACCGTTATTATTTGCACTGCTCGCTTCGCTGGCTACGGCTCTGGCTCTACATGCGCAGATCGATCGCGTGACCGGCAAAAATTTCGCCACGCGATCGGAAGTTTTGGCGACGCACGGAATGGTTTGCACCAGCGTTCCGGCGGCTACTCAGGTTGGACTCGAAATGTTAAAGCGCGGTGGCAGCGCCGTGGACGCGGCAATCGCCGCGAATGCGACGCTCGGTTTGATGGAGCCAGTCTCGAATGGGGTTGGCGGAGATTTGTTCGCAATCGTTTACAGCGCAAAAGAAAACAAACTTTACGGAATCAACGGGAGCGGCCGTGCCCCGCTTGGTCTGAGCTACGACCAGATGAAAACGGAACTGACGAAGCTGCATCGCGAGACGATTCCGCCGCTCGGCATGCTGCCGATCAGCGTGCCGGGTTGCGTCGATGCATGGGCGGAACTGCACAAAAAATTCGGTAAACTGAAATTGAGCGACGATCTCGCCCCGGCGATTCATTACGCCGAAGAAGGTTTCCCGGTCACGGACTTGATCGCGTATTACTGGGCGTTTGGTCCGCGACTTTACAAGGGATTGCCAGGCGCGTTTCTGGAAACGTACACACTTGATGGCAAAGGACGCACCCCCGCAAAAGGCGACATCTTCAAGAACCCAGCTTTGGCGAGAACCTTGCGATTGATTGGCGAGAAAGGACGGGACGCCTTCTACAAAGGCGAGATCGCCGACAAGATCGACGCGTTCATGCGTGCCAACGGCGGTTTCCTGCGGAACATCGATTTCGAAAAGCATATCTCGACCTGGGTCGAGCCGGTGTCTGTGAATTATCGCGGTTACGATGTCTTCGAGCTTCCACCCAACGGCCAGGGCATCGCCGCGCTGCAGATATTGAATATTCTCGAAGGATTCGATCTGCGCGCGATGGGGCGCAATTCACCCGAGACACTGCACACGATGATCGAAGCTAAGAAAATTGTGTGGGCTGATCGCGCGAAGTTTTATGCCGATCCTGCGTTTGCGAAAATTCCGCTCGCTGGATTGCTTTCAAAAACGTACGCGGCGGAGCGTCGCAAATTGATTGACCCGAATCACGCGGCCAAAGAGGTCGAGGCCGGGAATCCAGCGCTCGATCAAGGTGACACAATTTACCTGTGCACTGCCGACGACGAAGGCAACATGGTCTCGCTTATTCAAAGTAATTATCGCGGGATGGGCAGCGGGATTGTGGTGCCGGGTCTTGGTTTCATGTTTCAGGATCGCGGCGAACTTTTCTCCATGGATCCGCAGCACGCGAATGTTTACGCGCCAGGAAAACGCCCGTTCCACACCATCATTCCCGGGTTTGTCATGAAAGATGGCAAACCGTGGGAAGCATTCGGCGTGATGGGGGGCGACATGCAGCCGCAGGGACATGTGCAAGTGCTCACTAACCAGATCGACTTCGGTTTGAACGTGCAGGAAGCTGGCGACGCCTCCCGCTGGCACCACGAAGGCGACAACGAACCGACTGGCGAAAAAATGGAGAACGGCGGGTACGTTGAAGTTGAGAGCGGCATCCCGTACGAGAGCGTGCGGGAGTTGCGCAAAAAAGGGCATGACATGCGTTTCGATGTGGGGGGCTACGGTGGTTACCAAGCCATCAAAGTCGAAATGCACGATGGCCGGCGTGTTTACGTCGGTGCCAGCGAATCTCGCAAAGACGGCCAAGCCGCAGGCTACTGAGCGCTCGCGACAATTCCTGGAACCCAGAGGACACAAGTCATTATCAGGAATTCTCTCCGTGACCGCCGAATTTGTGCGAGCTAATTCTTCGGCGCCTTAAGCTCGGCCAGTCTTTCTTCGGCGTTGGTCACGTCGGATTTGTGCGCGCTGCCGAGTTTAAGCAATCTTTGCTGACGCCGCAGATTCGTTTCTGCAAATTCAAGCTCGGCGCTCTCGCGTCTCGCTAGCGCTCTTTGCTCGGCTTCGGTTAACTGCGTGAGCGCTGCTTTCGCTACCTCCAACTCTTGTTTCGTGGATTCACCGGACGCAACGCGCGATTCCTGTTCGGCGACTGCTGCTTTGGCCTGGATGACTCGCGCGCTTGCCAAGTCAGCTTCGCATTTGGTTACCTTCAACGCGCGCTGCTCGACCTCGACTTTCGCGAGCACGCCAATCTTCCAAAGACGTTCCGCGCCGGCTGCATTTCGTTTTGCGTGTTCGAGTTTTTTTTCGCACCGAGCAACGTCGCCGTCGGGTGTTCCCGCCTCGGCGAGTTCGTCCGAAAGATTTTGCTTCAATATCGGCGGCTCAATATCGAACTCGCCGGGTTCGTTAGAGTCGCTCTGTTGATCCGCCGCTAGTGCGATGATTGCGCTGGCGAGAAAGGTCACCGGCAACGCGATCGCGCGGATCATGCCGCAAGTTTATCACAACATTCACACGCAAGGAACAACGGCTTGGATAACGTAGAGAACACCTGACGCCCCGGAACCCGTTATTCCTTGACCGATTGCTGAAAATTTTTCTTTTCATCTACCGCTTTCCTTATGTAGAACACGGCACCGGAGGAAAATATCAATCCGGTTTGTCGTCAGGCCCTAACGATTGTCGCGGTTTTGGCAGTAGTCGTTCCATCGGCAGTTGCCGATCTTTTTCCGGCGTCCGGACCTGTCGTTTCGGGTAAAACGGCGCGTCTTCGATTCGGAAAAGCTGCCGCCCCGAAGAATGCGCCGCTTCCGGTAAAGCGCGCGATTTGGGCCGGGAACCAACTTCGCCACAAGCGGTATCGCTACGGCGGCGGTCACAAATCTTTTGACGATCATGCTTACGATTGTTCCGGCACAATCTCCTACGTGTTGGGCGCGGCTGGTTTGATCGCCTCGCCGATCAGTTCGACGGAGTTTCGCAGCTACGGCGAACGGGGCCCTGGAAAATGGATCACGATCTATGCGCGCGAAGGTCACACGTTCGCCGTCATTGCCGGGCTGCGACTCGACACGACGCCATTCGATCGCTATCGCGGCAAATGGGCGCCCCGCTGGCAAACGGTTTACCGTCCGCCGAGCGGTTTTGACGCGAGGCATCCGGTTGGATTGTGACTGGGAAGGTCCAAGTCCCAAGCTTCAAACTCCGAAGAAACTCCAATTACGGAATGGCTAGCAGCAATCGATTGAATTTTGAGGACGAAGGTTTTCTCTGGAGCTTGGATGTTGAAGGTTGACACTTCGCCCGTGGAAGAAAGATGACAGCAAGATGAAACTCCTTTGCCAAAATTCGTTCATTGGTCTACTCACCGCGGTCTTGCTTGTGTGCGGATATTCGCGCACCGCTGCGGCTGCAAACGATCCCACCGCGGATCTGGATGCGTTCATTACGCGGGCATTGAAAGAATACCAGGTGCCCGGCGCGGCGGTCGTCGTCATCAAAGATGGCAAAGCGATCTTGCTCAAAGGATACGGCGTGCGCGATGCAACCAGGCCTGGCGCCGTAGACGAGAACACCATTTTTCAACTCGCGTCCGTTACAAAAACATTGACCGCTGCAACTGCCGCAACCGTTGTTGACGAAGGCAAGCTCGATTGGGACAAGCCGATCTTTAATTACCTGCCGGAATTTGTCGGGTACGACCCGTACATGACGCGGTGGTTGACCGAACGGGATTTACTCGCGCAACGCACGGGCTGGCCGGCGTATACCGGAGACCAGCTCGACAGTTTCGGCTACGATCGCGCGGAAATATTGCGACGGCTCCGCTTCTTCCAGCCGCGCTACAGCGTGCGCGAGGTCGCGCAGTATTCGAACCCCGGTTTTTTTGTGGCGGGCGAAGTTGCGGCGCGTTGCGCAAAGCATTCGTGGAACGATCTCGTTGAACAGCGCTTGTTCAAGCCTTTGGAGATGTCGCGCTCCGGCACGGTCATCAAAGCGTTAAAAGATCCCAATGCCACGGCCGCGCATGCGCTTGTGGATGGGAGAATTGCCGTCGTCGAACCAACAGAACTCGACGTTACCGGCGCGGCCAGCTCCGGCACTTCCACCGCCGCCGACATGTCGAAATTGATGCTGATGTTTTTGAACAAGGGAACATTCAAGGACAAACGCATTCTGAAATCCGAGACCATCGGGGAAATGTTCAAACGCAGCATGGTGTCTGCGATCGATTTCACCGACCTGCCGCCGATCAGCGATGCAACAGGTTTCTATTATGGACTCGGCGTCGGCAGCTACGATTACACCGGCCATCAGGTCATCGAAAAAGGCGGCGCTCTCGCAGGTGTCCGAACGATTATCGTTATGGTGCCGGACAAAAACGCCGGCATCGTTGTTCTCGCGAACCTCAATCTCACCGCGTTTCCCGAAGCGGTGCGCGCCTATTTTTTGAATCAACTGTTAGGCATCGATCCTGAAGCCGATCAGAAAAAGATTTTCGCGCGGAACGAGGACTTGAAAAAACTGATGGCGCCCCCACCAACACCGAAGAATCCCGGAAGGTTCAACGGTGCGTTGCAGTCGCTCGTCGGCGTCTACGAGAACGATTATTACGGTCGCTGTGAAATCTTACCGGATGGCAAGGGTGTCAAAATCCAATTCGGTCCGGCAAAATATCCAGCGACGTTGAAACACTGGAACAACGGCGCGTTCATGATGCAGTTCCCCGGCGCGACCCAGATGCCTTCGGTCACAACGTTCATGATCGGCGAGGACGGCGATGCCGACAGGTTCGAAAACGAATCCATGGGCGTTTTCACACGGGTGAAGGAAAAGAAATGATGGAAGCGGCGTTCGCGCTCCACAGAATTTCGAATGATCGAACTACCCTACGTCGCGTCGCATGTCTCATGTTGAGCGAAGCGAAACATCTCTGGTTTGTTTCCGTAGCCCTTTCGAAAGCACTCATTGAGATCCTTCGCTGCGCTCAGGATGACAAACACGTTGACTATTTGGACGTAAGGTCCAGGAACGTGCGCCCCTTGGAATTTCTCGGGAGGTTCGTAGTTGAGATTTCGTAATTCCCCGAGTTCCGATTTTACGCCATCGGAATTGCGCAAGCTGCGCGCGTTGAAAACGCCGGTAGGCGTTCAGAAATTTCTCGATGACCTGCCTTACAATCTGAGCTACACCGCGGGCTCGCCGAAAAAAGTCCTTCACGATCGCACCGCGTCATGTCTCGAGGGTGGAATTTTTGCCGCGGCGGCGTTTCGTGTTCTCGGTTTTCCACCATTAATCTTCGATTTGGAGGCGGAACAGGACACCGATCATGTCGTCGCGATTTTCAAAGTGCGCGGCCACTGGGGCGCAGTGGCGAAATCGAATTTCACCGGCTGCCGTTATCGGGAACCGGTCTATCGCAGCCTGCGCGAGCTTGCCATGAGTTATTTCAACATCTACTTCAACCTGCGTGGCGAACGCACGCTGCGGCGTTATTCGCGTCCGGTGAACCTGGCGCGGTTCGATCATCTCCACTGGATGACCACTCACAAACCGATCTGGTTCGTCGCCGAATACCTTTGTGAAATCCCGCACGTCTCCTTGCTCACACCGGCAATGAAGAAAAACCTTACCCGCCTCGATCGCCGCACTCTTCAGGCTGAAATGGTCGGCCACCGAAAAAAATAGTTCTGTCCGCGTGGCTCGCGTTACAGCTTGCCAGGAGAAGAGGCTTATGAACGTCGACGCGGACAAGCGGTTTGGACCGTATCTCGCGCTATCGTACAGCCGGTTCTACCCCGACATCACATTCGAGCAAGCGCTTCGGCCCGCAGCGCTCGATGCTGCGCGTCAGATAGTAAACTTATGCGACTTCGTCCCGCCCGAGGATACGGAACGCATCGAGGCACTGGCGGCGACATTCGACGGTCCGGCATTGGCGACGAGTTCAAACAAAGCCCTTCAAGCTCGGCTTGAACAGAACACGCCGGACGGTCCGATAGAGGCTCCTGTCGTAATCGCGCAAGGCCTCTCGGACATCGTCGTGCCGCCACGCGCCACTGACGCATATGTCGAAGAGCGCTGCTCTGCTGGTCAACAACTCGAGTATTGGACATTTGCGGGGCGCGACCACCTCACGATTGTCCAGCCCGGTACGCCGCTCGAGGAGCTGCTCATCAGGTGGACAATCGCGCGCTTCGCGAATGAGCCGCAAGCGAGCGGTTGTGTTCACAAGCCTTTCTGATTGTCGCGTGCGCTCGAAAGGGCTCGGCTGTTTTGCTCAATCCAATTTTCGTTAGCCAGTTAGTTTGATCGGACCGGCGTGGATGGCCAGTATGGACTGGTAACAGGTGAGGAGTGGTGGATTTGAAACGATGAACCGTTTCCCGCGCTGCGCTGCTTTAGTTGTTTAACCGCCGACGCTAGCTTTGCCAAACCTTGTTCAATTTGCGCTTGCGACCAGGCCGCGAATCCAAAGACGAATGCCGGATCCAACTGAGCCTTGATGCAGAAGAAAGAAAGAGGGCGGGGCCAAATGCCGGTTTGCTCGCGAGCACGCATGAATAGCGGGAAATCTTCCCCGCGCCGCAGCCAGGCGATGAAGTGCAAACCGGCTGGCGTCACTTCCAGATCGAAATAATCGCCCAGCCATTTTTGGAATTGTTCGATAAAGAATACGCGTCGCTGGGCATAGAGTTCGCGGATCCGTTTCACATGGCTGAGGAAGAATCCTTCGGTCATGAAACGCGCCAGGGTAGCTTGATCAATCGCTGGGGAGTGCTGGTCCATGACCGCGCGCACCTTGACAAGGGTATCGACAAGTTGTGGCGGTGCGACCAGAAAACCGAGGCGCAGCGATGGATAAAGGATCTTGCTCATAGTGCCGGTATAAATAACCCGGCCGGTGTTGTCCAAACCTTGAAGACACGGCAGCGGCGGCCCATCGAAACGGAACTCGGAATCGTAATCATCCTCCAGGATGTAGCCGTCGCGCGACTCCGCGAACTCGATCAGAGCTTTCCGCCGCCTCAGGCTCATCGTCACACCTAAGGGAAACTGGTGCGATGGAGTGACAAGAATGAGTCTGGGAGAATTTTGACGTGAGCACTTCCCGATTACCAGCCCCTCACGATCGATCGGGCGGGGGATTATTTTGGCCCCGACAAAAGCCAGGACATTCCGTGCCTGAAGAAAGACGGGATCTTCGATCCATGCCACTTCACCCTCATTGATTAACGCCAGCGCGCACGCCAGCATCGCTTGCTGCATGCCGCCCACGACTACGATTTGTTCGGGATTACAGTTTGCCCCGCGGAAGTCGCACAAGTAAGCGGCGATCGCCTTCCGTAGTTCGATCTCGCCACGGCTCGATGCATAACGCAATAGGTGCGCTCCCTTCTTTGCCAAAACCTGCTCGCGCAAACGTTCCCAAACAGCAATCGGGAATTCATCCACGGCCGGCAACCCCGCGACGAATGTGACGCTCGGCGGGCCGCCAATGCCGACATCGAGTTGTCGGCCACTGCGAAAATCGGTCATTCTAGTCACTCGTCGGGCGACACGCGGAGAGTGCTCGGTGCGCGCGATCGTCGCCGGCCTGACGGCCTTCAGAAAAGTTGCCGGTAAATGATCGGCGACAAAGATACCAGACCGTTTCCGGACTTGAAGATATCCTTCTGAAAGCAGCTTTGAGAACGCCTGGTTTACGGTCGGTCTCGAAATCCCGAGAGTTGCAGCGAGAACTCGTGAAGAAGGCACACGGGAAGCACTTGAATCAAAACTGCCGCTCTCAAGTTCTTCTCGTATTTGACGATACAGTTGTTGGTAAAGCGGCTCGGACGCCGCGCGATCCAGCCGCACCATTTCGAACGACATGACTGAACGACGCCGGCGCTGCTTTGGGACCGCTGAGCCTGTGCGTCCGTAGATTGCGCCATTCATTTTCCCCACACGACTTTCGCACCCCGAGAATGCTTTCTCAACATGAGATGCTGCCCTAATAGGCAACCCAAAAGCGCGCCCGAACAAAACCAGATAACACGCAAACTGGCCACATCGAAATTGGCCAACTGGATATTGTGCGTTTGCCATGTTGCCACCCCATTTCTTATTATGTTTATCAAATCTATTTGGACTGGTTTTATTGGGATCATGCTTTTTGTCGCAAGTGCATCGGCCGCGAGTTCCATACTCCAGGGAATCGTCAAGGATGCTAAGGGGCATCCGATTCAAGGCGCGGATATTCGGATTGAAGCGACAAGCACTGGCAGATTGCTCACCACGGTTAAAACGAATGTAGACGGCCGTTACAGTTTAGAGGGTCTCGCGGCCGGCAATTACCGGGTGACACTGGTTGTGAACGGTATTGTGAAGGGTTCCATTAATAATACGACGCTCGAACCAGGTGAATCGACACACCTGAATTTTGAGCTCAAACAAACGCGCGCGTTCGTAACCGTAACGAAAGGTACACACCGGATATGGGTGCCGCCGTTCACCGGAAGTCGTCTACCTGGTCGCTGGATCGAAGTTGATGACAGTACCGCTTGGGCCGGGGCGCATGTCCGCATTGACAATGTCGTACAGGTCAGTGCGGAAGAACTGCAACGGGTAGCTAACACCAAAGCCTCGCCAACCGGCTATTGATTGAGGGCTGGCTCGAGCGATAGCTGATAATGCTACCGCCGTTCTTCGTATATTTGGGTGGATCCCGCCGTTGTAGGAGTGTGAGTAGGCATTTCTCTTGAAATGCCCAAAAATTGGGTCGAATTCTTGTTAGACGCCTTCGATTGTCCTGATCTCCCGCATGGATATCCAACTCCTGCTAGTCCCTTACGATTCCGGCCAGCGCGGTTGGCGCTGCGGGGCCGGGCCCGAGCACCTCGTCCGTGCCGGGCTCCCTGCTCACCTCCAACGTCAGGGACACGTAGTTACTGCAATCCACGTCATCGAGGATGACCAGGCGCATCGACCCGCCGAGATCCGAACTGCGTTCGAACTCGCCCGGCGACTAGCCACTGCCGTTCGGTCCGCTCGAACCGCCGGTCACTTTCCGCTGGTGCTCGGCGGCAATTGCAACACGGCAGTGGGCACCTTGAGCGGCCTAACGCCCGCTCGCCGTGCCACCTTCTGGTTCGATGCCCACGGCGACTGTAATACGCCAGAGACTACCACGTCGGGCTTTCTGGATGGGATGGGTCTCGCCATGACAATGGGTCTGTGTTGGCATCACCTGGGAGCCACCGTGCCAGGATTTCGGCCTGTCGCGCCCGAGGCCACTTTTCTACTGGGCGCTCGGGACCTCGATCCGCCAGAGAGGGCGCTTTTACAGGAGGCGGGCATTACTGCCATCCCAGTCGGCCAGATCCCGGAAGGGCTCCCGGGTCTCCTGGCGAGCGCGCCGTTGGCGGATACCCTTGGCTATCTCCACTTGGACGTCGATGTGCTGGATCCGGCCGTCGGCCACGCGAACTACCTGCCGGCCCCCAACGGCCTCTCCCTTCTCCACCTGACCGCCGCCATTGCCGTAGTCCGCGCTCGGGTTCCGCTCGCCGCCGCCGCGCTCACCTCCTATTCGCCCGAAGACGACCACGATCAAGGTGTC
The DNA here is from genome assembly GCA_963776065.1 of uncultured Verrucomicrobiae bacterium. Classification (GTDB taxonomy): domain Bacteria; phylum Verrucomicrobiota; class Verrucomicrobiia; order Chthoniobacterales; family UBA10450; genus Udaeobacter. Next base: position 64,466 of record CAVZLJ010000006.1, read on the forward strand.
TGCAGAGCGGCCTTTGCTGCGATTGATGCTATTGTGGCGAACGGTGCCTAACCAAGGGGTGAAGCCAACCGCCACCTTGGCGAGATAACGTCAAAGAGTTTGCTATCGACCCCGCCCGTGGCTTACTTCCCTCACTCTCGTTAGGCCAGTGAGACACTGGGTTACTCATTTCGATGTGGCGTCAACGCAAAAGCGAGCGACCCAGGTAACACGCAAACTGGACACATCGAAATTCGCCAACTGGGCATTGTGCCTTTGCCACATCCGCGTTTTAGGAATGGAAATTCAACTAAGGAGTCAATAAACATCATGAAACCAAAGCAAATAATCATCAGCATTCTGGCAGTTCTGTTCGTGTTCCCATTGGTGGGGACGTTCGCTCAGCAAGCATCGAACGCATTCTCTATTCAAGTGATCACGACTTTTGATTTTCCGGGGACGGGAAATTTGACCCTTCCGCAAAAGATCAGCGAAAGAGGTGACATCGTCGGCGAGTACATCGATTCGAGCGCAGTGACGCGCGGTTTTGTCCGGTTCAGGAATGGTAGCTTTAGCGCGCCACTCGTCGACCCTAACGATACCGTCGGTTTTACCGAAGGACGCGGCATCAATAACCCAGGCACGGTAGACGGTGACTACGTCGGCAGCGATGGTTTCGTACACTCGTTTTTATTGTCGGGCGGTACCTTTACCGAATACGATGTTCCCGGCACGGTCCAAACCAATCTGCTTTCGATAAACAATTCCGGCATCCTTACCGGCGCGTTTGATCCCGACGGCAGCGGGATCTTTCAGGCGTTCATCGACCGTGGCGGAACAATAACGTCGTATAGCGTCCCTGGTGCTGCCGGGACCCTTGCTTACGAGATGAATAATAACAAAAAGTTGACGGTGGGATACTACATAGACGCCTCAGCAATCCTTCACGGTCAGTACCGGGACGCCAATGGGGCGCTGCACTTCCCGATCGATCCTACGGGCTCCGTTGGGACGGTCCTATTTGGAGTTAACAACAAAAACGCGGTGGTAGGCAGATATGCGGACAGCGCAGGCGTGACTCATGGGCTCTTCTTTGTCCCGCCAAGCACATTTATCACCTTCGATTATCCCGGATCAACTTTTACATCGCTAAACGGAATCAGCGAGCAGGGAAATATCTGTGGTCGTTACGTGGATGCTTCTGGCATTGCCCACGGATTTATAGCTCGCGCCACAGGCAATCCGTCGGAAAGTGCGACTGGCATGCCGGTCGCTCCACTTAACCCATCGTCGCCGGTCACGCCACTTAACCTGTCGCCCTCGGCGTGGGGGGATGCAATGCCGGCGCGCTGAGTTGAGCAGCTTCGGGGGGCCCGCGCCGTCGGCGCTTTGTGACGGCGCGGGCCTGGATGTCTGCCCGCGCGCCACGCGGCCGTCCGAGCATTGCAGCAAGCGGTCGAGCGATTCACCGATGCCATCGCAACATACGCTTTCCGTCGTCGCGATGTGCGTCAGCGATCCAGATCATTCGCCCATAAGAATCCGCGGCTGAGACACAGCCCCAATTCCAACCGGCCTTAAGGATTGTTGACCACCTTGCGGCGCAAGCTTGCTTCCTTCAAGCTGGGCGCTCACCTTCTGTAATCCGGTAGTCAGTTTTCAACCTCCAACTGCTCCACTCTGCGATATTTCTTCAGAAACTCGTTCAACAGCATCGCGTTCACTGCGTCGTAGCGCGTGCTGTAAGGCAATCCTTATTATCGCGTACGACCAGGTCGGGATGCACCTTTTCCACATCCTTTGCCACCAGCCGAAATTGCATTATACCCAAGGGGTCAATCTATCGATTAATCAGCGATTGTCGGAGTAGCAAGGCAATGGGAACAAAAATGATCGCGGTCCTCGTCACGGTTGCATTTAGCGTTATCGGCGTGGTGGGTGACTATTTCCTTAAGCTCGCCAGCGCGCGCGACCAGCCGCTACGAACAGGGTGGTTCTACCTCGGCTTCGCCCTCTATGCCTCGACGGCGTTCGGCTGGGTGTTCGTCATGAAGCACGTAAAGCTGGCCACTATCAGCGTCCTTTACTCCATCTCCATGGTGCTGCTTCTGACCGCGATCGGCGTGGTGCTGTTCCGGGAGTCTTTGAACTATTTTGAGGCGATTGGAATCGTGCTGGCCGTGGCCTCGCTCGTGTTGTTGATTCGCTTCGCCTAGTCTCGCCGGATAAAAAGTCTTCGTGGTGGAAGAGCAGCTTTAAGTCAGTTCCGATGGATGGTCATGCAATTAATGGTGTGAGATGAAAAGGATGAGTTTCGCGATCAAAACGGAGGTTAGCGATCCGCAGGCGGAGACGTTCGCGTTCGCTGCGCAGAAGACAATGTACGGTGGCAAGCACATCGCGAAAGGCGACGTGATCTTCGTCTTCGCGAGCGAGAACGAAGGCGGGCCAGGTCTCATCGCCATCGGTATGGTCACCTTGGCTAAAGCGATCGCAAAGAAACGGGGGATCGCCCGGCAAACACCCCGCATAAGCATCGCCATCAGACGCACTGCGCTCGCGAAGCGACGTCTGGGACGGAGTGAGCTCAAACTTTTCTCCGACTGGAACGACGGTCGGCCCGAGACCGAGCTCAATTTCAAATTCTATCGTCAGGCAACCAACAAAATCGCCGGCATCTCGGATGAAGCAACGGCGTTCCTCCGTCGATTTTTTTAACGAGAAGATTTCGACCGAAACACGATGTGCCTAACGAATACGCATCATTCGTAGCTAATAGGTAATCGGACTTCCGAGACTGTTCCGGGCTTGAACCGCCAGCTTTTAAATGTTTCGGTGGTCACTTTGTCGAGGACACGGTCGCCAGTGCTTCGCTCCATAGTCGCGTCGGTGACTTTCCCAGTGCCGGGATCAACCGTTATGATGCAAACACCGCTTCCGCTAACGTCGCGGCGTTTCGCTTCGTACGGATACGCTGGTAGCGGAGCCCTGATTGCCATGGATTGCGCAACCGAAAGCGACACTGGGACGGGGGCTAGGATATTGGCCGGCTCGGGTTGAATTGCAGGACGCGGCCGCTTTTTTGTGCGCGGTTTCTTTTCTACGGGTGCGACCGTCATATACGAAGCCTCCGCAGGAGGTTGTTCTTCGGTCACACCTGTTGGCTTCTGATTTAGCGCCCTCGAGGCGCTTTGCGTGCGGGGCTCGGTTGTTTTCTCTTCGGTTACTATCTGTGTTGGCAGCTCCTCCGCCGGAGCGCTCTGCTTCGGCACAGGTGCAGTGCTTTGCTTCGCCGGTGCCAAAGTTTGCGAACTCGGTTCGGCCTTCTTCTTTTTCGGCTTGGAAGTTGAAGCCATTTCGCCGGTCTGGAATTGATCGGGAAGACTGGCGGAAGTCGCCTCTTGAGCGCGCGCCATGTGCGCACCGCGTAACGCGACGCCAACGCATAGAACAACGAGAACCTCTCGGCGTACACGCATCGGAAAAATCTCCGCCCCGTCTGGGGAACGTCAACTTAGTAATCACTCCTCGCGGCCTGCGTCACAAGAAGCCTTGGCGAAGACGGGTAGTCTGCCATGTCTTTGCAAAGGAGGATCGTGATTTGTAGGTTGTAGACATGCTTCTGGTCACTGCGACAGACATTACGATTTGGATCATGTCCGCTCTGCTCGCGCTCGGCATTGGCTCGGCCAAATACGCGAAATGGAAAGCGCGCAACCAGCTCGTGCGCGAACTCGCAGCAATGGATCGGGAACGCCGGGAAAAAATGCTCAGCCGAATGAATCCGCAGCAGGCAATGGAAGCGCGCCAGGAGTTGATGCGCCGATTTAATATTTTCTGAGCTGCGTGGTCGCCGCGAAACACCGATGGCCGTCGCCAAAACGCTTGATGGATTTAGCAATTGCAGGGTGGGCGCTCCGACTGCCAAGCTTTGTGACCGGTGCGGTTGCCCTACAAAAGGGCTTGGCGCGTCTGATGCCTTAATGGCATTCAATCCTTGTCATTCTGAGCGAAGCGAAGAAATCTCTGATTTTCTCCATGTCCTCCGCGCCGTTTGAAATGACCGTGTCAGTTATGCCGGGAGACATCGACGAGCAGAATCATGTGAACAACACGGTTTACCTCCGCTGGGTGCAGGAGGTTGCCACGGCGCATTGGCGAGCGACCGCCGATGTCGAAGCACAGGAGAACATCGGCTGGGTCGTGTTGCGGCATGAGATCGATTACAAAACGCCTGCATGCTTGGGTGATCAGGTTATTTTGCGCACGTGGGTTGGCAAAGCCAGTCGGCTTACGTTCGAACGGTTCACGGAAATTCTGCGCAGCAGCGATCGGCAGTTGCTTTCGAACGCTCGAACTTTGTGGTGTCCAGTTAATGCGCAAACCGGCCGCCCGGTCCGTGTGTCCTCGGAAGTGCGCGAGCGGTTCTCGGTTTGAATTTATTGAACCTTTCATAATGACGCTGTCATGTTGGACGCAAAACATTGAACGCCTAATCTTCGGCTTTGAGCACAACGCCTGATACACTCCCGGTTGTCGCTTGTTACTGCGCGACGTTTCTCAAGCCGGAGATGTTGCATATCTACCGGCAAATCACCGCTCTGAAAAGATGGGCGCCCGTAGTGATTGCGCAGAAACGCGAAAATGCCGAGCGCTACCAATTCGAACCGGTCCGGATTGTTCCGAAGCCGCCAACGCATTTCCTGAGGCGGTTTTGGTTCAGACAAATACGCGGTAAGCCGTGGCAGATTTCGGATGGAGAACTGAGCGCGTTGCTGCACGTTCTAAGCAGAACGCGGTCATGCCTTCTGCACATTTATTTTGGCCAAATCGCTGTCCATCTCCTGCCCCTGATTCGGAAGTGGGAAAATCCATCGATCGTTTCGTTCCACGGCGCCGATGTCATGGTGGATATGAACAAGCCAGCGTATAGAGAGGCCACGCTGCAAATGCTCGAGGCAGTTAAGCTGGTCCTGGTTCGCTCGGAGTCGCTACGACGCGCACTTGCTGATCTCGGTTGCGACCCGGAAAAGATTGAAGTCCAGCGCACGGGAATTCCGCTGGGAGAATTTCCGTTTCGCGAACGGGTATTCCCGCAAGACGGTCGGTGGCTTTTGGTGCAAGCCGGGCGGCTGATCGAGAAGAAGGGTCTGCCAATCACTCTTCGCGCTTTTGCAGTTTTTCTTCAGCAATATCCAAACGCGACGCTGACGATTGCCGGCGAAGGACCGTTGCTCGATGAACTTCAAGGCTTGGCGCGCGAATTAGGCATCGCGGAGCGGGTGTCATTCACCGGTTTCATTTCGCAGGAGCAATTGCGAGAGATCTATTACCGCTCGCACATTTTCGTGCACCCGAGCCAGACGGGTCGTGACGGAAACCAGGAGGGCATCCCAAATTCGATGCTGGAGGCGATGGCCACCGGCCTGCCGGTGTTTGCTACGGTGCACGGCGGCATTCCCGAAGCACTTGAAAACAGCGTGAGCGGCGTGCTCGTGCCGGAGCGCGACGACGAAGCGTTAGCACGAGTGCTCCTTAGCGCGGCGCAAGATCCCAGTTTTTTTTCGCGCAGTTGCGCGCGCGGGCGCAGAGGCAGTGCGAAAGAATTTTGACCTCTCCACCCAAGCGGAGCGGCTGGAAGAAATCTATCTGCAAGCGGCAGGTTTGCGCGATTGACCTCACAATCGCCAAGAGGGCTCGGCTGCACCGCCCCTATTTATGTCTCTGGCCCACGTTTCGGGCTTCCACTGAATTACTTAGCGTGCCAGGGCTGCGTCACGTTTTGGGTGCGCGGTTGGCACTTGTCGCTGACCAAAACGAACGACAGGGTGTGGTTCTGCCGACTAAACTTATAAACGCCCGGGCCATTGCAGGATTTGGGAATCGGCCCGACGCGGCGCGTTTCTTGAATCGTAATTTTATCGCCTGCGACCGTATAGTTGCCCCAGATCTCTGCCTTCGGCTTCGTAGCCGTGACATGGAATGTGCCGTCGGCATTGAGAGCCCAGACGGTGCCCAGTGAGTTCGTCCATGTGCCGGCGACCGCGGCTGGGCCAGATTGAGTAGTCGCGCAAGAACTTACCAACACGGCCAGAATAGCTGCGAGAATAAGCCGGATAGAATTTTGTAATTTCATGGTCCGTATGCTGCCTCTGAGTAGCTGAAGCCGTCAAGCTTGGATCGCGGCGCATCGCCACAGAGAGGCGTTGCAAATAGCATCATGACGGAAGTAGAAGAGAACCATGAATCAACCGCTAAGGCCGCCTGCAACGGCAACCGCCAACTGGTGGACACGAAACTGGAAATGGTTCGTGCCCGCCGGCTGCTTGATTATGGCGCTGCTGTTGGTCGTGTTCGTTGGCTCGATACTATTGGTTGTCTTCAGCGCAATGAAATCGACTGACGTTTACAAGGATGCCCTCGCGCGAGCCAAAGCAGATCCCGCGGTGATCGAAGCCCTCGGTTCACCTATGAAAGACGGACTCCTTGTATCGGGAAACACCAACGTCAACGGCGCGTCCGGTGAATCCAACCTGGCAATCCCCATCTCCGGTCCAAAGGGAAAAGGGACAATTTACGTCTCGGCAAAAAAGTCGCTTGGCCAGTGGAATTATTCCGGGCTCGTCGTGGAGATCGGACTAACGCATCAACGTATCGATCTTCTCCAGGCCCCGTCGCCGGCCAGTTCGCCGTGATCGTTCCTATGTAAGCCGCGCCGAGAAAACTTTCGGTTAGCGCAAATTCAAAATTTTCCTTCCTCGGAGACGAAGAATAATTTGTAGCCAGCCATACAGGTTCCCGTCGAGCGTGCGCTCGCCAACGATCCAAAAGTAATTCTAGCCGATGGACCCACAGGCAACCTCGATATCGTGAACTCGGAGCGCGCGTTCGACTTACTGCCAACCTGGTGAACGAACGCGAGAAAGCTTTGCTCCTGGCCACCCATAATCTTACCATTGCCAAAGCCTGTGATTGGGATCCACCAGACGAAAGATGGCCGCATCATCACGGCACGCGACATTCGATTTCTTAAGTAGCGTTGGATCGACAACCGCAAGCCGAGCCCATTTCACGACGGAGTTGACGTTGCGGCAACGTTATCCTGGACGGTGAAGCCGATTTGCAACGCACGGAAGATGTGGATGACCGCGCTCGCCACCCCCCAGAAACAGAGCCAAATGAAGCCAGTCGCCGGGGCCCCAATGATAAGAAAAAAGGTAAACAGCCAGGTATAAATGTTGCGGCGGCCAGCGACGATGCGCACGCGACGATCAAATGGGGCGAAATCATCCAGGCTTCGACCAATTCGTCGCTGAACGGCTTTTGTGGCCACGCGTTCCAGCCTGTGGAAGGCAAAGAAGGCGAAGAAAATCACGTAAGCGTAACGAATTTGACCGGTGGCATGAAAATGATAAGCCAGCGCCGTCCACCACGACGTTTCAACAAGATAATCGAGGTCGTGCTCTCTCTTTCCAAGCTTGGTCGTCTGCGCTTTCAAACGTGCGAGCTTGCCATCAATTCCATCGAGAACTCCAATAACGAGGGCGAGCAACACTCCAGCCCAAAGATAACCGCAGGCATAAAGCAGCGTCACGCCTAGACCGAGAACTCCGGTTCCAAGCGTGATCTGATTCGGAGTGATCGTCGTTCGACAGAGATGCAAAACCAGCCACTTCTCAATCGGAGCGTGCGCAAGCGCCGGAAAATCAAGAACACCCTTTTGTGTCGCGTCATACAGTAAACGTTCGGCCAGCGGACGGCGCTCGAGCGAAGGAATTGGAAAGAAGACCGGCCGCACACTCCTGCGCATGCTTCCAACGTATGCTTGCTGTCGGGCAGCGTCGACGCGCGCTATGCGACCCGCCATCATATCCGAAGTAATCTCTTCCACGAGTGCGGCCGCGCGATTTTTCCGCGAAAGCCATTCGCTCGAGAGCAGAGCTGCACACAGAAGCCGGCCGGAAGAATGGGTATCTGAGTTTTCCAAAAGCGGCGCAATAATCGATGGGGGATCCGAATCGATGAGAGCGGAGTTGGTCTGTGCGTCGGCGAGCGAGCGCAGAAGACGTTCATCGCAATAAAAACCGGAGAATACGATGAAGATCCGCCCGTCAGAGGCGACCTTCAGCGCAGCGAGGCAATCTAGAATATCGCCAACCGTGACCTTCGCACCGGTGCGCTCCCGAAACGTGAGCGACACATCTGCACGATGCCACGACTCGTTGGCGACGTGCGTAGCCACCGCATTCACGGAGTTGGACAAAATTATCGCCTCGCGAAAACCGAGGCGCAGTGCGATGCGACGCATTCGTTCCAGCAGCGAGATGCCGCACAGGTCCGTCAGCGCCTCCGGCGAATCTGCGACGATCAATAATTTCGGGCGAAAAGGTTCCGTCATATTTAGGGTTGCAGATGTCTTCCGTCAGTTCGTATCAAGCCGGACGCACCTTGCTCGAAGGGTTGGGTATGCGCGACCTGAACAGCCTGAAGAGCAGCGTGATCACGGAAAAAACGAAAACAATGTGCAGAATCCATGACGCGCGACCGGCGATCGCCAAAAGCAGAAACACAAAATAAATCACGTCGCGCTGTGTGATTTGAAAAATGAAAGCGGTCAGCGCGCGACCGAAAAAACGTCCTGCTACGTCGAAGTCTTCCTGCCGGCGCGAGACCACGCGCGTGGTCTCGCGAGCGAGAAGCGGCATGAGGAAACGGCCAACCCCACCCGCCATTATGAAGAACGTGATCAAGCTCTCGAGCAGATAAACGAAGCCAATGTTTGTGCTCACCGACGGTTGCCGGAAGAGACCGATGCCGAGGCAGAGAACGAAAATCAGATTGGCGACGAAATCGCAGAAGGCGTCGAGGCGCCGGCCGCGTTCCGAATCGAGATATTTGGCGCGTGCAATCTCGCCGTCGCATCCGTCCAAAATATTGATCAATTGGAAAAGTGCAGTCCCGGCCAGGAACCCAGTGTAATCACCCCGCACTAAAAACACAAAAGCCACAGGAGCGAGCGCGAAGATCGATATCGTCCAAGCGTTGGGAGTAATCGGCAGCTTAAGGAGAAGCCGCGTGATTACGCGTGAGATCGGGCGGTTCAAAAACTTCGCAATTATTCCGTCCTGCGATTTGCCGCTGTGGCGAAGGAGGTGTTTTTCGGCGGCGACAATCTCGCTCGGCTGCGCTAGAAAACGCCACTGGTCTTCCTCAGCGCGGTTCGCGCTTCGACAAGTTCTCTCGAACTGCTCGAAGAGTCGTGGCCACGCTCCCGTCAGGTCGACAATCGGTTGCTCGATCTTCACCTGGGGCGTCGTTAAAAAAAATTTCGACAAAGCATTTCGCGCGATGAACAAGCGCGTAGCGAGAACGCGTGCTTCCGGTTCAACCGAAGCGGAAGCTTCGGTTAACCGAACACGCGTGATTCGCTGGTGCTTTGGCAACCATCGCTCCGAAAGCGGAATCTCGGGTTTCCAGAAAACGACGATCTCAATCTGGTTTGCCCTTCCCATCGCTTTGGCGAATTCATCGAGCCCCAGTATGAGCCGATCAAGCTGGCGCAAGCCGGCGATCTGCCAATTGGCCGATTCATCACTTAAAATCACGACGCGATCGAAATCGTGGTGCTCCTCGATCATGGAACTCGAGCCTGGTCTGCGTGGAAAGATGAAGTTAACAAATTCTTAAGAGTAAAGAGCAACGTCAATTTATCAGGAGCCTAACGTGTTCTCACGTCCGAACGCCTGCACGAACGAGGTCAGTGCAATTCCCTGTTCCTTTAGAACCGCCCGCGTTTCGGGCGCGGTCAGAGCCTCCAGTTCCTCAGCCCACCGATAGCCCCAATGACCGTATCGCCTCCGCGTATCAGCATCATCTTCGCCGGGATGGCAAATCAATTCATACAGGCCGTCGGGAATTTTCCGGAGTATCTGTTCGAGCGCAGAACGAGTTAGACACCCGCCGACTTCGAATCCGTACATACCATCCGGCATTTGCGGGACGCGCAAGCCGAGCAAAGCTTGCGTTGACACACAGGTCAGATTCAAACCAAGCCGCTGCACCCATCGTCCCATTCGGACATCCGGAGATTTTCGCCAGGGGCCAGCTGGATTGCGAATCCAAACATCATCCATGCCGCGGGTAAGCCGCCTAACGATTTGGAATACAGGCGGGAACATGTGGAGATGTTGGTGGCTATCAAGATGGGAAAGTCGCAGGCCTGTATTCTGAAAACGGGCGATCTGCGCCGCGATCTCAAGCTTCAACTTCGTCCCAGCTAATGCGTGCCAGCAAGGCCCGCCTGAGAAATTCACCACTCGTGCGGGGCAAGCGTCCACTTTCATCAACCAAGCTTGGCAATGCCTCCCGGCCAAGGATGGCTTGCTCTTCCACCAGCGTCAGATGCAGGCCAACATCCAGGTCCGGGTTCTGCCGAGCCAACGCGACAGCATCCTCGAAAGCACTCCCAGTCACAAGCAACGACGCACTCGTTACGATTCCATCTTGAAAGGCCCGCAGTACCCCTCGGTTGACTCCCGGCGTCAGGCCCAAGTCATCAGCGTTAACAATCAGCTTTTTCAAGGCGAGGAGACCCGGGCGGCCCGAATTTCCTGTCGCATCTTTATCCGGAACCTAACCAGTTCCTGAATGATTTTCAAAATCACATCTGGGCTCGCCAGAGTGGACGTGCCGCGATTTCTGGGAAAATAATCCACGCCGAATTGCACGATCTTGAATCCGTGCAACTTGCCCTTGATTAGCAGTTCCGCGTCAATGAACGAACCCTCCGCCTCCAACGCAACCTTATCCAACACCTCTCGCTTGAACAATTTGAAGGAGAAATTGATGTCCTTCACCCGCAACGGAAAAAGGGAACGGATAAGTAAATTGTAAACCACCGAATACACCGTGCGGACAGGCCCTTCTGCAGTGCGATCAAAGCGAAAAGCCGAAATGATATCTGACCTTGTAAACTCCATGATGCGCACGGCCCGGTTCAACTCCATCAGATCGACCGGCAAATCCGAGTCACAGTAAAAGACCAGTTCTTTCGTCGCGTTGCTAAAGCCGGTGCGAAGCGCGCCTCCCAGTTTCAAGTTTCGTCCGTGATGGAACACCTTCACACAAGGGTTTGCCCGGGACAACGCTTCCGCGATCTCCGCTGACCGGTCCGTGCTGGCATCATTGACGATGAGGATCTCGTAATCGGACGTCATATCGGCCAAGGCGGCCTCCGCGAAACGGACCGCGCGCTCGATGTTCTCTTCTTCATTGAACATTGGATACACAACCGAGATGCTTGGCTTCCATGCCTTCATGCGCATTGTTTTGGATCTGTGTTAAAGCCGGCGATAGATTGTTTCGCCATTGATCACACTCTCCACGCGATATCCAGGAAGATAGGCGCGCAGCACGGGATATCGCGTCATGGGATGGTTCGACCAGAACTTGTCGACCGCTGACGTGTCGATGATAAGCGCCGGGGGATGCGCTTCCCAGTCTGCCTGAAACATCGCCCAAGTTCCCGGAATTACGCTTTTCCCTCTATCTCTTACCTCACGAGGCCGGCTGGCGTAGGCGCCAACCAAGTGTGAGCAGCTCACGAAACGCGTTGCCATCCGTCGGCCGGAAAAACTGTAAAGTTGCGGTGAACTTCCCCAGACAAAGATGCGATCGTTCGGTCTCGTTTCCTGAACGATGTGCCGAACGGTTGGGAGAAAATAAAGCGTCTGCGTTCGCACTATAAAGGCCACAAGGAGAAAACCTATCGTTGGCAGCGCGGCCGCAGCGATGATGCCTGTTCGGATCAATCGCCAGCGTTGCTGAGAACAGCGTCGTTGTTCTGCGACGAAGCGTGCGAACGCCTGGCCCGCAAGAATCGACAACGGCGGAAGCACAGGCAAATGATAATGACCCGGAAATCGCCACCCGACAAAGATGACCACATAGCTGAGGCCGAACCAAAAAATAAGCAGGATCGTCTCGGAGGAGACAGGCTTCCGCCGCCACAAAGACCTCAGCGTTTCAAGCACCTGCAGGATGCCAAAATACCACAACAATCCGGAGAGCAGAATCACCGCGAGATGGACGGTGACGAGACGTTTCAGAACATAACCAAAGGTTGTTTCGGACTGAGCATAGCGAATCGCAAACGCCAGGGCCCATAGGTACGCGTCATGCAAATTTCCCTCCAACTGGAAATACCAAGCCAGTGCCGCAATCGCCGCAATGAATCCAACCATGACACTGCAGGCTGCTGCCAAAACACGTGCAAACGACTGGGTACGGGCAATGAGCCAGCAGTAAGCCAGATATACCAGCATGACGCCCAAGTTTACGGCCGAAGTCTGCCGAATTAATGTTGCCACTCCGATCAGGGCGCCGCTGAGAAGCATCAGACCCCAGACCGACTGTTTTTGCCTTTGAAGGACGACGAGAACGCTCAACGCGAGCGGAAGAGAGGCGAAAATCTCGCTGTTCGCACCGAGCGTGTCACTTGGCCAGTAGGCATGGACGAACATGGCGTAGCCAATTCCACTCCACGCCCCTGCCCAGTCGCCCGCCACGCGTGCACCGATTCGGCGCACAACGAGGGCCGTGGCCACGACGACAAATATTGCGAGCAGGTGAACCGCAAAGAGGTTGTTTCTCCCAGCTATCCCGAAAACGCCAGCGTAAATGTAATACATGCCCGGAGGCTTCGTATCCACCGCCGTATGGTAGACCACGCCACCGTCCAGGATGTCGTTTGCAATCGTACCATAATAGCCCTCGTCGCCATTGTACAGCGACGGCCAGAGCGTGGGTAAACGCAGGATGACAACAAGCCCGATAATGATCACGTTCACCCAGCGGCTTTGAGATCGAGTCATACATGACGGGCCTGCTCAATGGCCGCTAGGTCTTTCTTGAAAAATTCAATTGTTGCGCGCATTCCTCCGACCAAATCGCAAACCGGCCTAAAGCCAGCCCTTTGGGTCTTATCCATACTTGCGACTGAATGTTTCACGTCACCTGATCGCTCCGGACCGTAGTTAATCCTGGAGCTGGATTTGGTAAGGTCGCGAATGGTTACAGCCAGATCGGTTATTGTCATCCGCCTGCCGCAAGCGACGTTGAAGATCCCGGTGGCCTGCGATTTTAAGGCGAAGAACGCATTGGCCGCGACTACGTCGTTCACATAAATGAGGTCTCGCGTTTGCCGGCCGTCTCCGAAAATCGTAATCGGCTCGTTCCTGATCGCTTTCTCAATAAAAGCTGGAACGACCGCGCAATATTCACTTCTCGGATGTTGGTAGGGACCAAAGACATTAAAATAACGAAGGGAAACAGTGGCGAGCTGTCCTCCATCTGTGAAGGAGCGGCAGTGCTGTTCGCCTTCATACTTGCTTGTTGCATACGGACTTTTCGGCTCGGCAGGCATGTTTTCAATTCTGGGTGTCGTTGAATTGTCGCCGTAAATTGCAGCCGAGCTGCTAAAGATCAGCCTTTTCGCCCGAGCTCGCGTTGCCTCTTCCAGGACAATCGCTGTACCCCCAGCATTGACCTCGTCGTATTCACCCGGCTGCTGAACGGATTCCGGTACGCTCACCATAGCGGCGAGATGAAAGACGAAGTCCACGTCTTTCATGGCTTTTCTGACCAGATCGCGATCGAGAATTGAGCCCACGATGAGTTCGCATTCCAAGCCAGACAGATTGCTCTTAAAACCACACCGCAGATTATCAAGGACACGGACCTCTGCTCGACCATGGAAATGTTCGACGATGTGCCGGCCGATGAAGCCGGCACCTCCCGTAATCAAGACTCGCATAGGAGAATGCAAAGCGGCGCATCAATCCCGCGATTGGTGGATTGTAAAGTTGAAATATCTACAAGGGGCATCCATTCCCCGCTTCTTTATGAAGATAGTCAATCTCTGCGAAAATTTTTGGCGGTTCGAGCAGTCGATTGTAGCGTCGAGCCGATATGAGCGCGAATGCTAGTTTAGGCGGCCGCACCATCGAGCGTATTTCCAGGAAAAAGGGGGCAAGCCCTTCTTCCTCATGATGAATAACCTCGAAATCGCTCAGGTTCCTGACCGGCTTCGCGAAGAGTCATCTAGCGCAGCGAAAGCTGCCCTCGACGTGGCGCCACCGGTGCTAGATGCACCGGCGCGTGTGGACGAGACGGGAGTGGAGCTGAAACGCGGCGCTTTCCTGAACACGATCGCCATGCTGGCGTCGAATTTCCGCGGCATCTTCTCATTTCTTGTCGCGCGGCTGCTCGGTCCGGCGTCGCTCGGCATATTCTCGGTTGCTTGGTCAACTACTGACATCATCAGCAAGATCGGTGTTCTCGGCCTCGACAATGCGATCACCACATTCATCGCGCGCTCGGAAGCTGTCGGCAATCGCGCGCGAAGCCGCTCACTGTTTCGAATCGCTGTAGTGCTAGGGGTTGTCCAGTCCATTATCACCGCTACGATCGTCATAGTAGCGCTCCGTTTTTTTAACAACCGTCTTCACGTACAACCACAGGTGGTTTCCGCGCTTGCCCTCGTTCTCTGCGCAATGCCCGGTCTGGCTCTGTACCGGATCAGTACCGCCGTTTCGCGCGGGATGAAGGTGATGCAGCACGACATCTACTCGCGCGGGATGACCGAGCCGATTGTGACCACACTCGCGTTCCTGCTCGCATTCGCTGTTGGGTTCAAGGAGTCCTCACCTGAGGTAGCTGCGATCGTTGGGACGATAGCCTCGGGACTCATCGCACTCGCGCTCGCCTCAACGTTGTTTCGCCATGCTCCCGCGCAGGCCGACGTTGTATCCCCCTTCCGCGAAGCACGCACTTTGGTCGGATATGCTGCTCCAATCAGCATTTATCAGCTGATTAACGCATTTATTTCCCGGTTGGACCTCCTTATGCTCGGCTACTTTGTTGGACGCGCGCCCGGTGTGACGCTCGCAACGGTTGGTGTTTACAGTGCAGTCATCGGCACCGCGAACGGGCTCCGAAAAGTCAATCAGGCTTTCAACCCTATTTTTGCACCGGTCGTGGCCGGCATGACTGCAACGGGGGACCACCAAATAGCAGCGGCGACTTACGCGCGGCTCGCTCAGTGGATGCTCTGGATTTTGTTGCCGCTCGTTGCGGTCCTGTCTCTCGCGGGTAGCACGATTCTGCTCATTTACGGTCCGGCATTTTGGCAAGGCGGCCAGTGGCTGGGCATCGTTGCGCTGGCCAGTGCTACTAATGCCTTTGTTTCCCTGGGCGAAACGGTCATCATGGTGCAACGCCCGCATTTGAATCTTCTGCATTCGTCGATTACCTGCGCGGTCGCGTTTGCCGCGCTGCTATGGTTGATTCCGCGCTTTGGACCGTTGGGCGCGGCAGTCGGTATTCTCCTCCCGTACGTCGTCCAAGGGCTCTTGCGATACGCGACTCTGCGGTGGGTATTTCACTGGAAAGACTCATGGAGCGATATCAGTTCACCGCTGATCGCCGCAGGAATCGCGATTGTTCCCGCGCTTATCTGCCGAGGATTTCTAAGTGGAGTTGTCGGACAAGTCACCAGTGCTGCGGTTTTCCTCGCAGTCTTCGGCGTTCAGTGGTGGCGGCACCATTGGTACCTCCACCTCCGGCGCCCCTAAGCCGAACTCTTTAGTCGCCTCCAACATGAACGTGTTGATTATCAAACTCGGTGCGGCCGGAGACGTGGTCCGAACCACGACTCTTTTAAGACAGCTTGATGGCCAGGTCACATGGCTAAGCGAAGCAAAGAATACGGTCTTGCTCGAAGGAGTGAGGGAAGGTCTGAAATGTGTTTGTTGGGAGCAGCGGGAGCAAATCAAAGGCACTCGATATGACCTTGTCATCAATCTTGAGGACACGCAGGAAATCGGATCTTTTCTCAAGCTGCTTGAATATAAACAGTTGTTTGGGGCGTATCTCGATTCAGGGAATTCCTTGCGCTACACCGATGACTCGCGGCCGTGGTTTGACCTCGGCATTTTAAGTAGATACGGCAGGCAGCAAGCCGACCAACTCAAGTACGAGAATCGGCGTACCTATCAGGAATTGATCTTCGAAGGCTTAGGATGGCGGTTCGAAGGCGAACGCTACTGTTTGCCTAAGCCGACGAAAACTGGTCTGAAGGGAGATGTCGCTATCGCACCACAGGCAGGACCAATCTGGCCCATGAAAAACTGGGCATACTATGATGACCTTGAGCGCACACTAAAAAGAAACGGCTTGATTGTGAACGTCTTGCCCAAAAGATCATCGGTTCTTGAGCACCTGGGAGATGTCTCGAATCATCGGTGCCTGGTTAGCGGTGACACTCTTCCAATGCATCTGGCACTGGGCAGCGAGGTGCGATGTGTCAGTCTTTTTAATTGTACGAGTCCATGGGAAATCCATGATTATGGTCTTCAGAGAAAGATTGTTTCGCCATTGATCAAAGAATTCTTTTACAAACGCGGATTTGCTGAGCGTGCCACTAGCGCAATCACTTTGGAAGAGGTGGCAACTGCGGTGCTAGAGCAACTCGACGCTGCGTCGAAGCCCAACGTCGTGCCCGCAGCTGTTATCAGCATGGCCGAATAATATCCCAAGCGTCGCGAAAAAAGGCGATCGTTTCATTGTTGAGTTTCTGACGGCCGGGGATTTTGTTTAGCGACACAGTCCGTCGCTGTCGAGAAACACTGCACATCCTGGCCGACGCCGGAATAACATATCGTTTCACGCCGCGGCGGCTAAGCCACGCGCTAATCCAAATGTCATCAATATAAAACGCCACGGATGGAGCTCCTGAATAATCCCAGAGCGATTGGTCAAAAAACCGTGGCTGCACAAGGTAACTCCCGCATCCGGTGATAACGGCGACTGGGCGCGGGTCGCGAAGGTCGTTCGCGTAAATCATTTTCGCATCATCCCAGTCTAAAGTGGACGGCATGGCGGCACCGCGAAAGCAAAGGGCCGCGTTCGGTAATTGCTCGTTGTAGTAAAGATAAGTTTCAAGCGCATCGCGCGGATAAAGCCGATCGTCGTCCACCACCATGATCAACGTATCCGCCCGCCCCGCTGCTAGCTCATCCCGAATCGCGCCGATAAACTTCGTTGCTGGCCCCCAATCCTCGGCGCAATGCAAAACACGCACTCGCGGCAATCGGGAGAGATATTTCGGCACGACATAAGGCCGCTGCTCGCGCACCGAAAATTCCGGAATGGCGAGGACGATCTCATCCGGCGGGCGTGTTTGCCTTAGAAGGGAGCGGATCGTCGGCGCTAGATTGCCGATCCGGTCGGGCACTGTCGAAAGTGAAGCAATGACACGCCGATCGTTTGATTTCCTGCCTTTTGCCAAAGTTTCGCGGATGAAGCGGACTTGTCTTCGACGCGTTCTAACCTTTCTAATGACAGGAAACAGACGCTTGAGACCCAGTGCGCCCAGGATCACAAGAACCAACGAAATTAGCGGCCACATTTGGACAAAGTCGACATCTCGAAGTTACAGGAGTTCTTTAGTAAGGTCGCAATGCCGGTGAGATACGCAGGATCTCTTGCATCTAAGCGATAGTTAAAATAGGAATCAATCCCGTTGCAACAGATGTACTGCGTCGCAGGGACGCGAAACAAATTTTCGAAATCGTGAAAAGAGTTTTTCTTACCGGCGCGAGTTCGGGTATTGGTCTGGCCATCGCAAAGCTACTTGTCGCTGAGGGTCACGAAGTCTGGGGGACATCCCGCAATTTGGAGCGAATCCCGAAAATGCCTCGGTGGCATGCGGTTCGTCTTGATCTGGCCGATCCGCTTTCTGTTGAGTCGGCATTCAACGCCGCGCTCACCGAAGCTGGTTGCTTCGATGTTTTGATTAACAACGCAGGGGCCGGTCACTTTGACCCTGCCGAGCTCGTTCCGATGGAAACGATTGCGGGCCAGTTTCAAATTCTCGTGTTCGGCCAAATCCAATTGATGCAACTCGCACTGCGACACATGCAGACGCGCGGTGAAGGTTTGATCATTAACGTCACTTCGTTAGCATCCCGGCTTCCAGTGCCGTTCATGGCGGCTTACAACTCCGCGAAAGCGGCCATGGCATCCTTTACCATGTCAATCCAGCTAGAGCTCGGTAATTCCCGGGTGCACGTTGTGGATCTTCAGCCCGCTGACATTCGCACCGAATTTAACCAGGGGGTGATCAAGAGCGCCATGGCTAATCCCCGCTACGACACAAAGATCGCGAGGACTTGGGAAATTACTGAGCGCAATATGAAGCACGCGCCGACCCCGGACCTGGTCGCCAGGAATGTTCTCAGATTAGTCAACTCTATTCAGCCGCCGCCACGTATAACAGTTGGCGATGCATTCCAATCAAAAATTGCGCCTCTGATTTTCAGATTTCTTCCGCAACGCCTCCGGTTGTGGGGATTGAAGAGGTATTACCAGATATGACTGCTATCTCTGAAGCGGTTATCTTGATGGCCGGCGAGGGCTCGCGTCTACGCGGATCGGACAACACCTTTCTAAAGCCGTTGGTCCCAGTGCTTGGCCGCCCCTTGATCTCGTACACCCTGGATGCATTGGTCCCCGCAGGGATCAAAACCGTCAACTTCGTGGTGGGCTACGAAAGCGGGCGCATGATCGAGCAGGTCAAGCAATTGATTCCTGCTGGCCTAAGCGTGTTCTTCATCGAAAACCGTGACTGGCAAAAACAGAATGGCATTTCGCTTCTTGCGGCCGCACGTCACGTCAGCGCACCCTTTCTTCTCGCGATGAGCGACCATCTTTTCGACGGCGCCGTGGTCGATCATTTGCTTGATTCTTCTGAGCCGGGTTTCCTCAACATCGCTATAGATCGAAAACTCGATTCCATTTTCGATTTGGAAGACGCGATGAAAGTCCAAACCTGCGGAGATAGGATCACCGGCATCGGGAAAAACCTGCGGCACTACGATGCGATTGATACCGGCTTGTTCGTTTGTCCCGTGAAAACCTTCGACTACCTCGAGCGGGCCAAGTCCGGCAGTCGCCGGAGCGATTGCAGCCTGGCTGACGCAGTACAATTGATGGCCGGCGATAAGAATGTCCGAGCCATCGATATTGGCGATGCTTGGTGGCAGGATGTGGATACACCACAGATGCTGAAATATGCAGAGAGACAGATTTCGAAACGCTTGCAGGGCGCGGTCTCTTAAACGGGGTGCATCAATAGTCCGCCCGACAGCATGCAATTACGATCTTCGCTCCCGTGTGACGATTTCGCCCCGAGCGCTGCTGGCCTTCATCACAGCCAACGTGCTGAGAACCAGGCTCACGCCGGCAACGGTCACCCAAAGGTGAAGAATCCACTGGGCCAGACCCAGTAATGCAAGCACTAGAAAAAGGACGAGAGCCATGTCGCGTTTTGTTAACTGAAAGAGCCACCACACAAATCGTTCTCCGAGATTGAGTAAACCGGAATGCCCGATCATTCCGCGGTGTCTCTCGTAAAACGACTCATCCAACGCGGGCACAGCCACCGTCGCTTGGCTCTTACCAGCTCGTAGGAGCACCTCGTTGGCAGTAATCAGAACTGCACAAATAATTCCTTCACTGGAACGATGAAGTCCCAACCCGAGAGCGAGAACGTAGAGGAGGCTTGCTACGAAATCGCTAAGGTAATCCAATCGTTCCCCGAACTTTGATTCCAGGTTCCTGGCACGCGCAATTTCGCCGTCGCAACCATCAAGAATACTGAACGCTTGAAAAATTGCGGCCCCTATGACGATGCTGACGTAATTGCCGCGCACTAAAAATGCGCAGGCGATTAGCGGCAAAAAAAAGATCGATATCGTCCACGCGTTGGGATGCATCGGAAACTTGAGCAGAAGACGCGTTACGCGGCGGGAAATCGGCCGATTCAAAAACCGTGAAACGAAACCGTCCTGGGGCTTGCTCATTCGGTCAGCGTCCTTGTGAAAATTCGATATGTCTTATACCGATAGGCTCCGATCGCTTCGAGAAAACGATTGATCATGAAATTGTCTTCAAGCGTCATGCTCAACTCGCCGGTAATCCCGCGCTTGACCATCGTTTCCTCTATCACGCGCAGGACGAGCGTCTCGGCAACGCCGGAGCGGCGATATTTTTCAATTACGCCGAGAGCGACCAGGCGACCCTTTCGGATGCGCTTCCTGCAAAACAGCAATTTGATCAGACCGATTGGAAACCCAAATCGTGTCAGCCGGCCGTTGAGACCGCGCAGGACCACATTGATGTCCGGCACACCCAGCGCGAACCCGACCGGCTCATCGCCGCTCTCGGCGACCCAGGCGAACTTCGGCAGGAGCAGCGGCTTCAATTCTTTGGTCATAAACTCGATCTCCGCTTCTGTGAAAGGCACAAAGCCCCAATTCTTTTCCCACGCCTGGTTGTAAATTTCACGGAGCCGTCTGCTTTCATCCCGAAGATTGGTGAGATTGGCTGGACGAAAAGTGACAGAGCAATGCCTGTCAACGCGAGCTGCAAGCCGTCGCAACTGCGCCACGGCTTTTGAAGGATCAGCAAACCACCACGCGTACCAATCCTTCGCTTTTGTAAAACCACAGCTCTCGATCAGTTGCCGGTAGTACGGTGGATTGTGCGCGGTCAATACTGTGGGCGGAAACTGGAATCCATCGATCAACAGGGCACAGACGTAATTGGTTGAATAATCGATCGGGCCCATGATCTCCGTGCGGCCTTTCGCCCGAAGCCAATTGGCGGCAGTTTCAAACAGAGCGGCGGCTACGTCGCGATCGTCGATGCACTCAAACAGGCCGAAACAGCCAACGTTTGATTGATGCAGCGAATTGTAATTCGGATCATCACTGGCCATGATCCGGCCAACGATTTTACCGTTTTTTCGAGCCAGAAATAATGCGGCGTTCCCGTGCCTGTAAAACGGATGATGTTTACGATCGAGGAACGCTTTCCGTTCGATGATCAGCGGTGGCACCCATGCCGGATCATCGGCATAAATTTCCCATTGGAACTTGATGAACGCATCGCGCTCCCGGCGCGAGGTCACCTCTGAAACTTCGATATTCAACGCGCTAAAGACTAAAATAATTCCGCACTGTCATTCTGAGCGGAGCGAACAATCTCTGATCGCTTTCTTTACTGAGCGCCCACAATAGACGGAGATGCTTCACTTCGCTCAACATGACAATGCTGGGATGGAATTCGTTCTATGCCGGATGCTTCGAGTCTTTTACCGCCTCTAGCAGCGATTCAGCCATTCTTTCCTGACGAACAATCAGATAAACGAACAACAGATTCAGCGGGATCAGCTCGAACCAAAAGTAATAAACCGGCTGCCCAAGAAATAGCAGAAGAAACAAAACCAGCATGCGCGCGTTGGTCATTAACAGGCGCCACCATTTGAGCATGTGGCCGGCAGCATCTCGATAGCGCTGTTCCAGCCAGCCGGGGATTTGGCCGTGGAACACCGTGCTTGCGGTCTCGCGCAGCTTTTTGAGACGGGGCGCGAGCATTTCCTGTTGCAGAGTGAAATTCAAATAGAGCGCGAGAAGAAGCTTGTCCCATGTTCGCGGTCCCCAACTCAACTTTCGATAGTCAGAACGCAGCGCGGAGGAGGAATCTATTCCGTTGCGTCCTCCGCCCGCAAAGTAGAGGAATGCGGTGCGATAATAATCAGCTGCTGCCCCCTGCAACGCGTGACTCATCGCCGCGCTGAGCGCTAAAAGCCAGATCGCCGGCGACGCACCTGCAAACGCACAGCGAAGCGTCAAATGAATGTAAATGCTCGCGAATACCAAATGATCGGCAACGCT
The DNA here is from genome assembly GCA_963776065.1 of uncultured Verrucomicrobiae bacterium. GTDB lineage: Bacteria > Verrucomicrobiota > Verrucomicrobiia > Chthoniobacterales > UBA10450 > Udaeobacter. The sequence continues at coordinate 86,242 of CAVZLJ010000006.1, forward strand.
GTCAATGATGCGACCTTTACGGCTTTCCTGGCGAGTTAGCCGCGCAAGCTGACCGTCCGCATTATCAAGCGCATTCGCGCAGACATGCAGTACCATGCCTGCGATGTTGATGCCGAGATTACCGTAAAAATAAAGATGCCCCGCAATGATACCGCAGAGACCCCCCAGCAGACTGACGCCCGCCGGCGTCACCTTGAGCTGCGCGAAAAATTCGGCTAGTCGAAACCCCAGTGGCCGGTAGAAATAAAGATCCAGGAATCCCTCGACTTCGCGCGCTTTGAAAGTCGATTCGATCTTGGGGGCTGCCGTGTGAACAACCTGGACCGGCATTAAGAACTCATCCTCACCGCCAACTCAGACATTTTGCAGCGCAACCGGAACGTGGTTTCCTTAATTTTCGAATCTGCTTTAACCGTGTCATCGAGAATGTTGAGCGCTTCGTCGAGATCTGCGCGGGTATGTTTGGCCGTCACGCAGGCGCGAAAACAAATCTTGTTTTGCGGCACCGCCGGGTAATCCACCGGCGCGACCCACAAACCCCGCCGTCGCAATTCGTGGCCTAACCGGTACATGCGTTCCCGGTCACCGATCACCAGCGGCATAATGTACGTTGTCGACATTCCGGTGTCGATTCCAATGTTGCGCAGTTGCGCGTGAAAGTACTCGGCGTTCTCCCAAAGTTTCTTTCGCAACTCCGGTTCGCGCACTCCGATTTCCAGCGCTTTTAAAATCGCCGCTACCACGACGGGCGGCAAAGCGCACGAATAAACATACGGGTGCGCGTAAAAACGCAGGTAGCGAAGGGTCTCCTTCGGCCCGGCCACAAATCCGCCCAGTGCGCCAAAAGCTTTTGAAAAGGTGCCGTAAACAAGCGGTATGCGACCTTCCACACCGAATTTCTCCGCGGCGCCGCGACCGTTCTCGCCGCAAGCGAGCATCGAGTGCGCTTCATCGACAAAAACACTCGCCCCATGCGACTCCGCGATATCGAGCAGTGCCGGCAGGTTCCCGAAATCGCCATCCATGGAATAAATTCCTTCCATCACCACTAGTTGGCGGTGAGCCTGTTTGCGTGCCAGCGCCTTATCGAGGGATAAGGGATCGTTGTGCTCGAATTTGTCCGCGCGACATCGCGACAGCGCCGCACCGTCGCGCAAACTTAAATGCGAGCGATTATCCAAGATCGCTACGTCGTTTTTGCGCAGCAAACCGGAGATGGTTCCGAGCGCGCCTCCAAATCCGCTGTTAAAAAGCATGGCGTCTTCGCGCCCAAGGAATTTTGCCACCTGCCGCTCAAGCTCGCGATGCAGGTCCGTCATGCCGGAAAGCATCGGCGAACCACATGCGCCGAGACCGTGCGTCCTCAATGCTTCGTGGGCTGCGGCGAGGACTTCGGGATGATTTGCCAACCCGAGATAATTGTAGGAACAAAGGTTGATTACCGAGCGCGGCCGGCCGTTGTAATCGATGGTTGTGCGCGCATCGGCACTGGCGAGCAGCTCCGGTTCGTAAAGTTCCACCGCGAACGTGGCCTGTCGCATCCAATGCGTGAATGCGGGTGGCGGCTCGAGCGGATCACTCGTTTCATGTGCCAGAAAATCACTCAGACTGAGTTTTGCCGGGTCCTGATTCATCAAATGGTACACTGCCTTTCACACGCTCCCGTCCCAACGGACGGCGCGTCCCGGCAAAGTTGAGAGCCTTCGTGTTTCACAGATTCCTTACGAAGTGGTCCGCTGCATCTGCATGCAGCTGAGTTTCGTGTCGGGGCAGCAATGTAGGGGCTTTCGGATTTCAGGACAAGGGTTTTAGTACAGCCCTGGCCCCTCCAGTTCGAGCAACATGTGCGGCGATACGAACGCGACGATTACCGGCGCGTCGTGCGAAAGACGTAGTCCCAAAGCGGTGAGCTGATGCCGTACCCGACGTGATCATCCTTGTAGTGATGGCGAAGATGATACTGCTTCAGCCACAACCATATGCCGCGTTTCATTGGAAAGTGATGCGTCGCGTAGTGGAGCATATCGTAGCACACGTAGCCGAAGACAAGCCCGGCAAAGACGGCTGGCGTCAGACGCGCAAAAATTAGAAGGAAGAGCCCGTAAAAAAAGAAGGCGAGCGGCACGCTGATGCTCGGCGGCATCACAAGTCTGCGCGCGTCACTTGGATAATCGTGATGAACGCCGTGAATAATGTAGTGCAAACGTTTTCCGACGCGAGTCTTCGGTTCGTAATGAAAGATGTACCGGTGGATGAGGTACTCGAGGAGTGTCCACAGTAAAACGCCTAACAAGAACAGCGCCACCACCGCCGCTATCGATAATTGGCGCTGCCACAACGAAACATAGAGCATGTAGCCGATAACTGGCAGGTAAAGCACCAATGGCGTTGCTGGGTGCACCCGCGAAAAAAATTCCATGAAATCGCTCTCGAACATTCGGACCGTTTCGTTCTTAGTCGAGAGGTAGAGCCGCTCCGCCATGCTAAAACCTGATGGGACGCAAACTCAGATCAAGATCGCTGGTCTGATGGACTGCCTCGTCGCGGGCCGGTTGCGTGTCCATTTTTTGTTTCATCCGTTCCACTCGGGAATAAAGGCAGTAGCGCCGGTCAAAAAGGAACTGCAAGAGCAAACGGCTCCATGATGAGTGATACTTTAGATTCTCATAAAACTCCGGAGCCATCGCACGAAGTTTCGGCAGATTGTTCCACGGGATGGACGGCAGATCGTGATGCTCGTTGTGATACCCCATGTTCAGCGCAACCCGATTAATCGGCCCGTAATAACTGAACGTCTCCTGGTCGAAATCGTAAGTGTAATGCTCCTGAATCCAGCGGGCGCCCACCGGATGCAGCCCAATCGAAAATAAAAACGCGAATACCAGATAGACAAGTCCGGCCCAACCACAGAAATAGACGATCGCTACATCATACGCGATGGCACAGGCCAGATTGATCGAGAACCACCGGTCCCACATCTTGATCGCCTTCAGTCGAGGCGGACGTGTCACCTGAAAAAATGGAAAAAGCACCAGCCAGATCGCTTTCCGATACCATTTGTTGCCAATCAGGCGGGCTTCCCAATGGTTCGCCAGGTCCGCATCCCATTCGTAATCCCCCTGATGCGAATGATGTTTCAGATGATAAACGCGAAAGCCCATCGCACCCGAAGTTAGATTCGGAAGATCGGCGGTGATTGCGAGCATCTTGTTCCAACTCGGGCTCCTGAAAATCAGGTTGTGCGTCGCGTCATGGATGATGACGTAATTAGCGTGATTGGCAAACGCGCCGACAAAGAAGGCGATGAGCAGACTTAGCCAGCAGTAACCGAAGCCCAACTCGCCCATTCCGAATGCGATCCCCGTCTGGATGAGCACGATCGAGACTGCGATGAGCGCCGTCCACGGATTGCGCACCATTAACTGGCGAACCTCCGGATGCGCTTTGATAATCGCCCGCGCCCGCCCCGGATGCGGCTGCTCAGCTTCCGATTGGTAAAACGCCGCCTCCATCGCCCTTCAAATTATTGCATCGCAGCCGCATCCTCAATCGCGCTTTCAATTCGGCGCGAACCGGCTGCGACTCTAGGATTTGAACCCACTTTTCGAAATTTCGCGATGTTGCGCGATTCCATCACAAACATGCGCTAGTGTGCGCGTTAGAGGAGAAAATGCAAATCAGGCAGTTTGCACGAATCGCCCAGAATTACGCAGTCCAAGTGTCCGAAATTGTCCCCATTGCTGAGAATCTCAGCAGGCCGATTGGAGGTGGGGCTGGGGTTCATCGCTGGATTGTGAAGGGCGAACAATCTGGATTGTCAATGCGCACTTTCCGGAAATTTGGATCGTGATTGGAGCGGTCCGCATCGCCCAGCGATTGATCCAAGAGCTCTTTTGCGGCCTGTGGCAAGTTTACGATTTTCAACCTCCGCTGCAATTCATCGCGAGAGTAGTTCTCTAACAATGATGCAAGGGCAGCTTTGAAGAATGCGGTCGCAAAGATCCGCGTCTTATCAAAATCCAACTCCACGGTGTCACGTCGATCAAACGCTTCTCGGAACTCACGTTGCAGACGCTCACCGTTCTTATATGTCATGCAGGCGTCCCCTACGATCTTATGAACTAGCACTTTCATTTGGAGCCTCGCTTCTATGTTTAAAACTTTAGGGCTGCTCAAATAACCGCCTCCTAACTTTCCGTGAAAGCCTCGCCCACTCTGTCTTACTTGCTCTCCGCTTATTGCCTTTTGCCGTGCAGAACTTGCTTCGGCGAAAAGCAGTGGGTTTTTCAACCGCGCCAGGATTCGGCGAGGAATTAGAAAGGAGATCAGTCCCTTTCCAAGGCACCCACAATATCCACGACGACGGTCATTTATCCAGAGGCCAGACAGATGACGTGAGGGACGCCATCGCTGTAGACGTGAGCGTTCACTCACAAGTATTTCAGTGCCCGGATCAGGTGAAAGGCGAAGTGATATCTTGGATCAGCGCGCCCGTCTCGTCCTATTAGGGCTCGAAAACATTTTTCCGGGGGACGGTGGATGAAAAGTCCGCTGTTCGGTTGGGTGTTCCAGATCGCAACTGGCTCGGCTCGTTGCGATGGTTTGGAGTTTCAATTCCTTTCCGGCGACATCTAAATTCTCCGGAATCAGTTTCACTCGCGCGGGAACAGTATCGCTGTTCTTCGACTGGCAATTTCTAACCTGGTCTTGTCGTTAGGGAACAATCGCTGGATTTCAGCCAAGCAAATTCTGCACAGCAAAAGGCAATAAGCGGGGAGCAAGTAGGGCATTAACAGAGTTGGTTTAAGCCATGGAAAAAGAGGGACAGACAAACCTAAACCAAAGAAAGAGAGAAAAAGAAATGAAAACATTACCAGCAATTTTAATTGGCCTGATGGCGTGCCTCGCCATCGGGATAACAACGGCACGAGCACAGCAATATACTCTGCAGGACCTCGGAGTCGTCAAAGACATGGAATATAGCGTGCCTGCTGCGATTAATAGTCAGGGATACGTGACCGGCACGGCGTACAAAGGGGAGGAGACATGCGCCTTCCATTACGATTACCTCAAGAAATTCATGGAAGATTCCGGCGGCCTCAACAGCCGCGGTTTCGGTATTAACTCCTTGAGCGTCGTAGCGGGGGACACCTTCACTGTCGTTCCAATGGAACCTCGAAGCCACGCGGCCATATTCAATGGCGGAACCGTGACGGATCTCGGGGTTTTGCCAGGCCAGGTGTACAGCCGAGCCAATGGCATTAATGCCATGGGCCAGGTAGTTGGATACTCGGGTCTACAGCGCGACAGCAGTGAGAGCCGAGCCTTCATGTGGACGGTTCAAACCGGCATGATCGATATTGGCACGCTGGGCGGCGGATATGCACAGGCATACGCGATAAACGACACCGGGTCCGCAACGGGCACGTCTCAAACCAAAAGTATGAGTCCTGTGGCGATGACCCACGCGTTTATCTATCAGCTGCCGTCTCCGCCGTATCCACGCTATGGCCGAATGGTCGATCTGGGTGTGCTGGGTGGCTTTTCCAGTTACGGGATGGCTATCAACAACCACAACCATGTCGTCGGCTATTCGACCATTGAACCGAACGACGAGAGCGTTCATGGTTTCTTGCACGATGGCAATAAGATGATCGATCTTGGATCCCTCGGCGCAAGCGGAAAACGATGGGGTAGCGATGTCAGCGTAGCTCTCGGTGTCAACAACTTCGACCAAGTTGTTGGGTACACCTATCTCCCGGTGGTCGGCGAAATGCCAATCCAGCAAGTGGCTTTTCTCTGGACCCGAAGCGGCAGTGCCACCGCGGGAAAAATGGTTAACCTCAATAAATTGGTCGCAAACGGAGCAAACTACCTGCTTACCTCTGCGACAGGAATCAACGACAATGGGCAGATAGTGGCCAGCGCGTATGATCTCCAGAACGGTGGTATACACGCGGTATTGTTAACACCAATGTCGCCTACCTTAGTGAGATAGTTAGCCATGACTAGATGTCGTCACCAGTATGAAACAGTGAACAGCGTCTCTCGGAACTCCACAAAGTTCGCGAGAGACGCTTGCGGCAGCCGATGCGGAGAGAGACATCAAGTGTCGGCGGAGGTACGTGGCAGGCGCCTTAGGATGCGAGACAGATGAACAAGTCGCTTCAAATTTATTGGAAGGACAAATCCGGCACCAGCCACAGATTTTGGATTTATCCTCGCGGCACCAAGTTTAACGAGCCATGTCCGGGGATTTACATTTACGCCAGGGAAACATCTCCTCATCAATGGATTCCCATTTACATTGGGCAAACCGAAAACGTAAACGTCCGTCTTGCGAATCACGAGCAACAAGAATGCGTCGATCGAAATGGCGCGACTCATATACATGTTAGCATAATCACTGATGAGAGATCTCGTCTCGCAATCGAGAAGGATTTGATTCAACAGTGGAAGCCGGTGGGCAACACGCAATTTGGAGTGGTTGCCGAGGAAGTGGTGGAGGCGAGTCCGGATCTACCGGTGCGCGACGAAAAACGTGAGGTCTACAGCGTACGCTACGAGGCGGACAACGCGATGTGGCTCAAAGAGTTTCTCAAAGAGCATCGCAAAGTGCAGGAGCAAGATGTGACCATTGAGCAGCTAAAGAAGGAGTTGCAAGCGACCATCGCACGCCAGCAAAAACAAATTGAAGTGCTCACTGCGGGTTTGCAGAAGGTGAAAGAACAGCTTGAAACGAACAAACCCGCGCCGCAGTGGTCAACAATCAGGTAATGCTCCAAATGCGCATGGAAATCTTCTTGTAGCGCTGCTCCAACACCCATACCGACCGCGATGCCGATTCCGAGGACCTATACCAACGCCAAGGTCTCAACCCCACTCCGGGACCGTGCCCCTGGTATCACGTTCCGGTAAAATTCTCATCCTGTCGTTATCCACTTCATCGTAAACGCGGACTCACAGCATCATTTGATTGGCGTCTCGTGATCGATTGTGGTTGCTAATTCGATTCGGCTCGCGATGCCGTAAAGGATCAAATCAATGGCAGCGCATCGAAAATCAGATCAACGCCGCGACGAGCTTTGCGTGATCCGACGATTGTAAACGTGCTTTGACTGCGTCGCTTGCCCAAGTGGAGAACAATTTTTGCAAAGGAAAAGACAAGGAACGCGGAGCAGGAAACGCATCTTCGCCTTACTTAAGCCCACAGAGGAGATAAGTATGGAACACCTGATTTTAGTTGCGGTCATAGGAATGATGGCGCTCTACGCGCTGATCATAGTGGGCTGCTTAAGGCAGCCCGAATGGTGACAACCAATCGCGATGAGGAGGATATCAACATGAAGACATTATCAATGCCACTCAGCAAAGAAGCGAAACACGCGAATGACGAAGTCGCAGCACTGCTCAGCATCGTGCCTGGGCTGGGACACATCTACAAAGGACATTTTGAGGCTGGCCTTCTTTGGATGTTTCTCGGAATGCCATTCGCGATCTGGATCGGCATCATATTCAGCCTGGCAACCGCTGGTATCGGCCTGCTCTTTCCAATCGTCTGTTGGGGGGCACTGGCGTGTGACGCCTACAATGAAAAAGACCGAGGCCATCATCACTTGACCGCCACTTGGGCGGATGACGATGAGCCCCAGGATTAATTCCTCAAGGAGCCCGACCGTGCCTGTAGGAGAAGCGATCTGCTTCTCCAGCGGCAATGGCAATCGAGTGAGTACGGTTGCTTTTCCAGCTTTTGCAAAAGGGACGCCGCACACCCGGCTCCAATTTCCAGCGACAATGCCGCTGGGAGAATTTCTTTTCGAATACCTTTACCGGCGCGGTGTTCGCCACAGTTTTGGAATTCCTGGGGATTTTGCATTGCCAACATTCACCTGGCTCGAGAAATCGAAAATCCGGAGCATCACGATGACACACGAGCCAGCGGCGGGTTTCGCCGCCGACGCTTATTCTCGCATCAACGGAATCGGTCTGGTTTGTGTGACTTACTGTGTGGGTGGGCTCAATGTTCTCAACGCCGTCGCCGGTGCCTATGCAGAGAAATCGCCGGTTGTGGTTGTGAGCGGCGCGCCGGGACGCAAAGATCGAGAAAAAGACCCGTTGCTTCATCACAAGGTTAAAACATTCGAAACGCAGCGGCGCATTTACGATGAAGTCACCGTTGCAAGCACTGTCCTCCTCGATGAGCAACGCGCGGCTTCTGAGATTGTTCGGTGTGTCGAAGCATGCCTGCGGTACAAACGTCCGGTTTACATCGAAGTGCCGCATGACATTGTTGACCGCGAGATTCCGATATCTGAAATCTTTACCGTTGGGCCTAAAAAATCGGATCCGCACACGCTGGACGCGGCACTCAGTGAAACGCTCTCACTCATTCGCGTAGCGAAGAAGCCGGTTATTCTCGCCGGAGTCGAACTCGCACGCTATCGCACTGCTCACTTGGTGGTGCGAATGGCGGAGCGGATGAACATTCCCATCGCGGCTGATCTTTTGAGCAAAAGCGCTGTTCCGGAAAACCATCCCCTCTACATTGGCGTATATGGTGGCGCCATGAGCAGCGATGAACACGTTCGGAAGTACGTGGAATCTGCCGACTTGGTCCTGATGCTCGGCACTTTTATTACGGATATGAGCATGGGCTTTTACACAGCCAAGCTGGAACGTCGCCGCACAGTCCTGGCGACGACCGAACGTGTGAACGTTCAATATCATCGTTACGATTCCATTCAGTTTCGCGATTTTCTCGAAGGGATTGCCGTTGCGAAGATCAAGGCAAAACGGTTCAAACATCCAAACCCTCATACTTTGCCGGAACCGCTGGAAAACCACGAGCGGTCGCAGGCGCTGAGCATGGTGGATGTTTTTCGGATTCTTTCATTGCATCTTAACGAGCGCTGCTGCGTCATCGCCGATATTGGCGATGCAATCTTTGGCGCAGTCGGAATTCGCAGTGCGCGACAAGCGCAATTCATCGCGCCCGCTTATTACATGTCGATGGGCTTCGCAGTGCCGGCGAGTGTCGGTGTCGCGATGGCTGCAAAAAGGCTTCGACCCTATGTTCTGGTCGGCGACGGCGCGTTCCAGATGACCGGAGCTGAAATCTCCACCGCGGTCCGCCTCGGTTTAAATCCGATCATCATCGTTCTCAACAACGATGGCTATGGCACGATGCGAAAAATCCGTGAAGGCTGTTTCAACGTCATCACGCAGTGGGACTACAGCAAGATGTGCGAAGTCGTGCGCGGCGGCGAAAGCACGATCGCATCGACAAAAGGCGAATTCGAAGCTGCTCTCTCGCGTGCGCAAGAGTCGGATTGTCTCCATGTAATTGAAGTAAAGATCCCGCGCGATAACGTGAGCCAGCAGCTCGCACGGATCGCAGCCGAAGTGCGGAAAGTGCGCGGTAGTAAAAACTTCTGATCACGCCGCGATGTAGCGCATTACTACGCCGCGGTCGAGGACGGACTCCTCGGATAACTCGAAAGGGCGCGGGTGTAATGCGCGCGCTCGAACGCGGTCGAGTCCGGGCAATTTTTTTGACTCACGATGCCTTTGATTTGCTCGATCGAGTCGTATTCGTGGTCCTCGAGCCATTCCCGCATTTCGTACTCGAGGACGCGAATGTGGTCGATCCCACAGCGCAGTAGCACTGAGCAAAGCATCGTCACGTCAGCGCCGGCCATTATCATTTTAAGCGCATCCACTCCGTGGTGAATCCCACCAGTGGCGGCGAGATTTGCACCAATCCGTCCATACAAAAGTGCAATCCAGCGCATCGGCAAACGCATCGCCATTGGCGTACTGAGCAGCACGTTCGGACTGACGTCAAGCGTCTCAAGTTCAATGTCCGGCTGGTAAAAGCGATTGAACAACACAAGTGCATCTGCGCCTTGCTTGTCGAGGCGTCGCGCAAAGCGGGAAAGATTTGTGAAGTACGGACTGAGCTTCACCGCCACGGGGATTTTCAGTAGCCCTTTGATTGACGTGACGATGGTCAGGTACTCGGTCTCAATGTCGTCAGCCGTACGCTCCGGGTCAGTTGGCACATTGTAAATGTTCAATTCCAAAGCATCGGCGCCGGCTTGTTCAATGAGCCGTGCATAGCGTTGCCAGCCGCCAAAGGTCGAGCCATTCAAGCTGCCGATGATCGGAATGCGCACCGCCTCTTTCGCCTTCGCGATGTGATTGACGTACGCCTCTGGATCCACCTTGAAATCCGGCTCCTCGGAATAGTCATCGAGCGCGTCGAACGAAAACTCGCCGCCGTTTCTCGAACCGTGGCGCATCCGATAATTTCCTGGGCGAAGTTGTTCTTCGAAGAGCGAATGGAAAACCACGGCCGACGCGCCGGCGTCTTCCATCCGTTTAATGTTGTCGAGTTTTTCCGATAGCGGGGAGGCCGACGGAACAAGCGGCGTCCGTAGTTTCAATCCAAGATAAGTAGTCGCGAGTTTCATGGGAATGTCTCCAAGGTTGTTGTTGTGTTGAAAAATCATAGTTGCTGCGGGCGACAGCGATGTACCGCCATTGCGTTTTGCTGTGCAGTTATTGCGCTGCCGCCTTAAACATCCGCCGCGGGATAAGTCTCCAGCGCGCGCATGTATTGGGCGCGTTCGAACGCGCTGGGATCGGGGCAGTTTCTCTGGCTCATACTGCCTTTGAGTTGCTCGACTGATTCGTATTCGTGTTCTTCCATCCATTCGCGCATCTCGCGTTCGATCACGCGAATGTGATCGACGCCGCGGCGCAAGAGAATTGAGCAAAGCATCGTCACGTCGGCGCCGGCCATCAGCATCTTAAGCGCGTCGGTCGCGCGATGGATTCCACTAGTCGCCGCCAGATTTGCACCGATGCGCCCGTAGAGCATTGCGATCCAGCGCATCGGCAAACGCATCGCCATCGGCGTGCTGAGCAGAATGTTTGGTGAAATTTCCAGTGTCTCCAGCTCGATATCCGGCTGATAAAAACGATTGAACAGCACAAGCGCATTGGCGCCCTCACGATCGGCGCGCCGCGCAAATCGCGCGAAGTTCGTGAAGAACGGGCTGAGCTTCACGGCCACCGGTATTTTTAACTGCGCTTTAATCGCGGCAAGAATGCTAAGGTAATGTGCTTCGATATCTTCGCCGCTAATGTCCGGATCACTCGGGATGGAGTAGATGTTCAGCTCGAGCGCGTCAGCGCCCGCTTGCTCGATCTGCCGGGCATAGGCCAGCCAGCCGCCAAACGTGCTGCCGTTGAGGCTTCCGATGATTGGGATGTCGACTGCCGCTTTCGCCTGGGCAATGTGTTCGAGGTACGCTTCCGGCCCTACCTTGAACTCTGGCCGAACAGGAAAATAGCTCAGGGATTCCGCGTAGGATTCCGTGCCCTGCTCGAGGTAAAACTCGAGGTCGTGGTGATCGCGCCGAATCTGCTCTTCGAACAGTGAATGGAACACCACCGCCGCAGCGCCCGCGTCTTCCATCCGTTTGATGTTGTCGATCTTTTCCGAAAGTGGCGATGCCGATGGCACGAGCGGCGTGCGCAACTTAAATCCGAGATATCTGGTCGTCAGGTTCATGAGTTTGGTGTGGTGTTGAATTTTCTTGTGGCGAGAAATTCATAGAGTGCGCGGCGGTCGTTCACGTCTGCCTGCGCCTGAGCGAGCAATTCTTTCGCGGCGTGCGGTTCGCTTTTTTCGAGAATCTTGAACCGCTGCTCGAGCTTGAAGTAATCCGCGATTTTCACACGCGGCGCGGCGGAATCGAGCTGAAGTGGATTTTCTCCCAGCGGCAGCCGCTCGGGATTGTAACGATACAGCAGCCATTGGCCCGTGTTGACTGCCGCTTTCTGGTTTTGCATGGCGGTGGTCATGTTGATCCCGTGCGCAATGCAATGGCTGTAAGCGATGATGATCGCCGGGCCGTCGTATGCCTCCGCTTCCAGGAACGCTTTTAATGTGTGTTCGTCGCGCGCCCCCATCGCGACCGAGGCGACGTAGATCGTGCCGTAAGTCATCGCCATTAGTCCGAGATCTTTTTTCGGCGCGCGTTTTCCTCCGGAGGCGAACTTTGCGACCGCGGCGCGCGGCGTTGATTTTGAACATTGCCCGCCGGTGTTGGAATAAACTTCCGTGTCGAGCAGCAGAACCTTCACGTTGCGGCCGCTTGCGAGGACGTGGTCGAGACCGCCGTAACCGATATCGTAACCCCAGCCGTCGCCACCCACGATCCAGACGCTCTTGCGCACAAGCGTGTCCGCCAGCGCCAGCAAACGCTTTGCAACTGGATCGCCTAACGAGCTGAGTCTGTGTTTCAGTTCGGCGACGCGTTCGCGCTGATCGAAGATGTCCGCTTCGTCGCGCTGGCGGGCGTTCAAGATTTCGGTGACGAGTCCGCGCCCAATTTGTGGCGATACCTGCTGGAGCAGTTCGCCTGCGAACTCTTGTTGTTTGTCGAGCGAAACACGGAACCCAAGGCCGAACTCCGCGTTGTCCTCAAATAGAGAATTTGCCCATGCCGGTCCGCGTCCATTTCCATCTTTCGTGTAAGGCGTGGTCGGCAAATTTCCGCCATAGATGGAGGAGCAACCGGTCGCGTTCGCGATGATCAATCGATCGCCAAAGAGCTGGGTGAGCAGTTTGATATAGGGCGTCTCGCCGCAACCGGCGCACGCTCCCGAGAACTCAAACAGCGGCTGTTGCACCTGCATTTTGCGCACGTGATCAGTTGACACCTGGCGGCGATCCATCTCCGGAATTGAAAGGAAGAAGTTCCAATTCGCGCGCTCAGCTTCGCGCAGCGGCAACTGCGGCTGCATATTGATGGCTTTTAATCGCGCTTCGGATTTGTTGCGCGCCGGGCAAACATCGACGCAGATCCCGCAGCCGGTACAATCTTCGACTGCCACTTGCAGCGTGTATTTGAGTTCTTTCCACTCCGGTAATCGCGCCTCCGCCGACTTGAACGACGAAGGCGCATCGTGGAGAACAGCCGCCTCGTACGCCTTGCTGCGAATCACTGCGTGCGGACAGACCAGCACGCATCTGCCGCACTGGATACAGACTGCCGGGTCCCAGACCGGCACTTCGGTCGCGAGATTTCGCTTCTCGAATTGCGTTGTCCCCGTCGGATACGTGCCGTCGTTAGGCAACGCGCTCACGGGGACGCGATCGCCGCGACCCGCAATGATTTCGCCCAGCACATCCCGCACAAACTCCGGCGCACGGTTGAGCTCACCATTGCCGTTGGAGGGAACCGGAACAACCGCGTCTGGGCCGCCTCTCCCTTGGGAAGGGTGAGGGTGTTCCAGTGTGAATGCGTCCGGAACTTTCACTTCGTACAAATGCGCAAGCGTTTGATCGACCGCCCGCAGGTTCATCTCCACGATCTCATCGCCTTTCTTGCCATACGTTTTGCGAATTGAATTCTTAATCGCCTCGATGGCTTGCTGTGCCGGCAGCACGCCAGAGATGGCGAAGAAACAGGTCTGCATGACCGTGTTGATGCGTCCGCCCATGCCTGCGTCGCGGGCCACTTTGTTGCCGTCGATGACAAAGAACTTCGCGCGCTGCTCGATCAGGCGACGCTGCACATTTTCCGGCAGACGGCCACACACACGTTCAGGTCCCAGCGGGGAATTGAGCAAAAACGTTCCACCCTTCGCAAGGTCTCGCAGGACGTCATATGTTTCGAGAAGAAACGGCTGATGACAGGCAACGAAATTGGCCTTGCTGATGAGATAAGTTGAGCGAATTGGGCGCTGACCAAAGCGCAAATGCGAGATCGTCATCGCACCGGACTTTTTCGAATCGTAAACGAAATAGCCCTGCGCGAAATAATCGGTGTTCTCGCCGATAATTTTGATGGATTCCTTGTTCGCACCGACGGTGCCATCCGATCCCAGCCCGAAGAACTGCGCGCGAACAACATCATCCGGCTCGATCGAAAAGTTGGAATCAAAATTCAGGCTCGTGTGCGACAGATCGTCGTCAATACCGACGGTAAAATGATTATTCGGCGACGGACGCGCGAGATTGTCGAACACCGCCTTGATCATCGCCGGCGTGAATTCCTTGGATGACAAACCGTAACGGCCGCCGACAACTTGCACGTCGCCACGGCCCTGCTCGTAGAGCGCGTTCACGCAATCGAGATACAGCGGTTCGCCTCCCGATCCCGGTTCTTTCGTGCGGTCCAGGATAGCGATGCGGCGCACATTCTGCGGCAACATTTTGACGAACGCCGCGGCGTCGAACGGCCGATACAGCCGCACTTTCAGAGCGCCAACTTTTTCGTTCTGCGCGTCGAGAAAATCGACAGTTTCGTGCACGGCCTCACAACCTGAGCCCATCAGAACGATGACCCGTTCCGCGTCGGTCGCGCCGTGATATTCAAACAGACCGTACCGCCTGCCGGTCAACTCTGCGAACCGGTCCATCGTCCGCTGCACGATCTGTGGACACGCAGCGTAAAATGGGTTCACCGTCTCGCGCGCCTGGAAATAAACGTCCGGATTTTGCGCGGTGCCGCGGATTACGGGATGATCGGGAGAAAGAGCTCGCGCGCGATGCTCAATCACGCGTTGTTCATCGATCATGTCGCGGAGCACCTCTTCCGGCAGAGTCACGATTTTTGAGATCTCGTGCGAAGTGCGGAACCCATCGAAGAAATGCAGGAACGGAATACGCGATTCCAGTGTGGCCGCATGGGCAATGAGTGCGAGGTCCTGCGCTTCCTGCACCGACGCCGAACAGAGCATTGCCCAGCCCGTCGCGCGCGCGGCCATCACATCGCTGTGATCGCCAAAGATCGACAGCGCCTGCGCTGCGAGTGCGCGGGCGGCGATGTGAAAAACGGTCGGCGTCAGTTCGCCGGCGATCTTGTACATGTTCGGAATCATCAGCAGCAATCCCTGCGAGGACGTAAACGTGGTGCTGAGCGCGCCGGTTTGAAGTGCGCCGTGAATTACTCCCGCGGCGCCGCCTTCGCTTTGCATCTCAATTACAGACGGCACCGTGGCCCATAGATTTTTCACACCAGCAGCCGACCACGCATCCGCCCATTCGCCCATCGGCGACGCCGGCGTGATCGGATAAATCGCGATCACCTCGTTCAACGCATACGCAACGCGGGCCACCGCTTCATTCGCATCCAACATTTTATAGCTCGTCTTCACAGTGCCGAACGTATCTGCTATCGCTGGCAGCCGATGTACGTCCGTTGCGTTTTGCTGTGCACTTCTTGTGGGGTGGCTCTGATCGCCAGAAGTGACACCTTGTCTAACCTGGGCAGTCCGGCGGAAACGAAGTCGGCCAGTGACTGTGGCGCAACAGTGCAGCGCAAAATCCGAACAAACTCTCGCAAATTATGGTGAGCGCGATCCGCAGATCAGACCACCAGTCTTATACAGAAAGGAAGAAATTATGAAGACACTCACTACATGGAACCCGCTCCGGGAGATGGAGGAATTTCAGAACCGCTTCAGCACATTCTTTGGCGGTTTGCCGACGTTCCCGTTCCGTTTCCCGAAAAACGGCGAGAGGTTCAAGATGCCCGATTGGTCGCCCCTGGTGGATATCATCGAAGATGACCACGAGTATCTCTTTAAAGCCGACCTGCCCGAAATGAGAAAGGAGGACGTAAAAGTCACAATCGAAAACGGCGTCCTTTACATTTCCGGCGAACGCAAAACCGAGAAGGAAGAAAAGAAGAAAAAATTCCATCGGCTCGAACGCTTCTTTGGCACGTTCGAGCGCACATTCACCGTGCCGGAAGATGCGGACACAACCAAGATCGTGGCTGACTTCCATGACGGCGTTCTGCAGGTTCACCTGCCGAAACGCCCCATGCCGAAACCACAAGCGATCGAAGTAAAAGTGCAATAATACGCGAGTGCCTGGCCGGCGCGCATTGCGGATGTTGCGCGCCGGCTGCGGCCGGAAGGACATTCGGCTTGGCTCTCGACTGTTCTTTCAATATAGCTGCTATTCACCCGGTGATTGAGATTTGCACCTGGGGCGAACTTGCGAAAGAGACGCACAACATCGATGCACGGGCTGCGCGAGGAGGCGATCAGCCACTTCCACGACCTGCTCGCGGCGGACGAGACGTTATCGCCTGTTGTTTTTGAGAAATTGCGCACCGCCATGCGCAAAAAGCGGCTGCTCTACGG
The DNA here is from genome assembly GCA_963776065.1 of uncultured Verrucomicrobiae bacterium. Classification (GTDB taxonomy): domain Bacteria; phylum Verrucomicrobiota; class Verrucomicrobiia; order Chthoniobacterales; family UBA10450; genus Udaeobacter. Next base: position 102,412 of record CAVZLJ010000006.1, read on the forward strand.
CGAACGGCCTATTGGAGTCGCGCTGAGGCCGCACCTTCTTCATCACGAGCAATTCCAGAAACTGAGCCACGCTGCGCAGCTCGTCACGAGTGCTTTGGAAAAGGTTGCAGCCGCAGTGGTGCAAGATCCGGACCTGATGGTTGAACTCGGCATGACAGAGGCAGAGCGCAATATGGCGCTGGTTGATCCGGGATTTTCAACAGCCGGCGTGACGACCCGGCTCGACGCGTTCGTTCACGGCGATGAAATCAAATTTGTAGAATCCAACGCCGAGAACCCTTCAAGTCTGCCGGACCAAGAGGAACTGAATCGATTGCTCTTCGAGCTGCCCGTAATGGCGAGCTTTGCCAAACGGTATCGTTTACGGCAGTTCTCGCCGGTCGACAGACTTCTCGAAACGTTGCTGAGTACTTATCGCGAGTGGGGCGGCACCGGCGTGCCGAACATCGCGATCCTGGATTGGAAGGACCTGCCTACATCGAGTGAGTTCGTTCTTCTGCAGGAGCATTTCAGCGCGCGTGGGGTTCCCACCATCATCTGTTCACCGGACGATCTCGAGTATCAGCAAGGGCAACTCCGAAGCGGCGCGTTTCGCATCGATCTGGTTTATAAACGGGTAATCATTCACGAATTCCTCGCCCGCTATGACGATACGCATCCGCTCATCCGCGCATACGTGAACCATGACGTGTGTCTCGTGAATCCGTTCCGGTGCAAAATCATGCACAAGAAAGCGGTGTTCGAGATGCTCACGGACGAGCGGTGCCAAGATTGGTTCACCACGAGCGAACAGGAAGCAATCCATCGATCAGTGCCGTGGACCCGGCGCGTTGCCGACCGAAAGACCACGCGCAAAGCGCGAAAGATCAGTCTGCTCGACTTCATCCGCAGAAATCGGTCACGGCTTGTTCTCAAACCAAACGACGATTACGGCGGACACGGCGTTCATTTCGGCGCACAATTGGATGAGCGCGAGTGGGACAATGCGATCGAAGCTGCGCTTTCAGCCGACTACATTGTGCAGGATGCGCTCGATTTGCACCCGGAAATGTTTCCGATCTTCAGCGAGACTGACTGGAAGTTGCAACCGATGTTCGTCGATACAAATCCATTTCTGTTTCGCGGCAAAGTCTGCGGCGCGATGGTTCGTCTATCAGCCACGCCAATCGTTAACGTCACTTCCGGCGGCGGGGAGACCGGGTTTTTCGTTTTGCAATAAACACGCCGAGTCGACCGTTTCCCGGGTGGTGTTTGGAATCGCAAAAGAAGCCCGATGAATCGCAATTCCCGCAGAGCCTGTGTCGAAGGCAAAGCCCAGAATCAACTATACTTTCAATAGTCGATACTATGGACATTCCCTCTTTTCCTGAAAATGCTTCAAGCAATTTGAAGAAAACACCGAAGAGGCTTCTCAGTCCCGATCATGTCTTCACGCTCGGGATCGAGGAAGAATTGCAGATCATTGATCCCGAGACGCGCGAGCTACGTTCGTACATCCAGCAAATCCTCGCCGACGGTAAAATGATTTTGAAGGAGCAGATCAAACCGGAGCTGCACCAGTCGATTGTGGAAATCGGCACCCAGATTTGCAGCGATGCTCGAGACGCGCGACGGCAAATCACTGCACTTCGCACTGAGTTGGCAAGACTTGCGGCGCAACACGGGTTGGTAATCGCTTCAGCCGGCACGCATCCGTTTTCTCATTGGATGGATCAATTGATCACCGTCAACGAGCGCTACACCACGGTCGTAAATGACATGCAGCAGGTTGCGCGAGTCTGTTTGACATTTGGCCTGCACGTTCATGTCGGAATTCCGGACCGCGAAGAGGCGATCGACATCATGAATCAGGCGCGTTACTTCCTGCCGCATTTGTATGCGCTCTCAGCGAACTCACCTTTTTGGCTGGGACAAAACACCGGGCTGAAAGCGTATCGCCAGATGATTTTCGAACGCCTTCCGCGCACCGGCATTCCCGACGCATTCCAAAGTCTTAGCGAATACGAAGACTATTGGAAATTGCTGGTCGCCACGAATTGCATCGATAATCCGAAGAAGATTTGGTGGGACGTCCGGCTGCACCCGTTTTTCGACACCATTGAATTTCGGATTTGCGATGCGCAATCGCGCGTGGACGACACCATCGCGCTGGCGGCGCTCATGCAGGCGATTGTTTTCAAATTGCAAAAGCTGCGCCGCAATAACGTGACGTTTCGGAGTTATCAAAAACGTTTGCTCGACGAAAACCGATGGCGCGCAGGCCGGTACGGACTCGACGGCAAGCTGATCGATTTCGGTCGCAAATGCGAAGTGGACGAGCGCGATCTGCTCGAAGAGATGCTCGAATTTGTTTCCGCTGAAGTTGAGGAACTCGGCAATCAGCGAGAGCTGGAGCAGATCGAGCGGATCATGCGTGAAGGCACCGGCGCAGATCGGCAACTGATGGTGTGGGAACGCACCCAGGACATGAAGGCTGTGGTCGATCAGATCGTGGCCGAGACAAACGAAGGCCTGGCGCGGTCAGATTCTGAGACACAGCCAAGTCGTGCTCGTCATCTGAGCGAAGCGAAGTACGCATCGCTACTCCAAAAGCACTACGTGCGAAATTTACCAGAGGTTTCGTTTCGTTTCACAGCCACAGCTTTGGAATGCGCCAGCGTGGCACTCGCGTCGCTGTGGCTTTCACCGCCGCATCGGGAACAGCGAAGTGTAACTGGAAAGGCCACGCACGTATTGCGCGCGCTCGAATGCGCTGGGGTCGGGGCAATTTTGCTGGCTCATGACGCCTCTGAGCTCGTGCAATGATTTGTGTCCATGCTCCTCCAGCCATGCGGCCAGTTCCATTTCGATGCGCTGGATATGCGTGATCCCGTGACGCATCAGAGCGCTGCATAACATGGTCACGTCGGCCCCTGCCATCACCAGCTTGATTACGTCCTGCGCCTGATAAATACCGCTGGTCGCAGCGAGGCTGGCCCGAACTTTTCCGTAAAGAATTCCAATCCAATGCAGCGGTAAGCGCATATCGGCCGGCGTGCTTAACGTGAAATTTGGTGTGACCTCCATTTTCTCCAGATCGATGTCGGGTTGATAAAATCGGTTGAACAACACGAGGCCATCGACGTTGAGCGCGTCCAGACTGGTCGCCATGTTTGCCAAACTACTGAAGTAAGGACTCAACTTTACCGCGAGCGGGATTTTGGTGGCAGCGCGAACACTGCGAACAGTGTCGATGTAGACATCTTCGATGGTGCTGCCGGTGATCTCGGTGCGCGTCGGTATTTTGTAGATGTTTAATTCCAACGCGTCGGCGCCGGCCTCGGTGATTCGTCGCGCGTAGCTGATCCAGCCGCCGAGCGTGGTGCAATTGAGGCTGCCAATGATTGGAATGCCGACCGCGCGTTTCGCTTGCGCGATGTTTTCAAGATAAGTGTTTGGATCGACGCGGAATTCCGGCGCAGTGGCTTCGATTTGTTCTTCGAACAACGAATGGAAAACCACTGCGGCAGCGCCCGCTTGTTCCATCGCCCGGACGTTATCAATCTTCTCCGAAAGCGGCGAAGCGGACGGCACCAGTGGCGAACGCAGGGAGAGCCCGAGATACTTCGTCGTCAGATCCATGGATTACTTTCGTGGACTCACACAGGAAAGTAACTTGCATCGACTCGTCAAGGAACAACCGTAAATGGGCGCATCATGTCGTGATCCCTCGTATTCGATGTGTGGCGGTGATAAACGCAGGTCCGCGGAGGCACTATGGTTTCAGTTAATATTGGTCGCAAAATAGAACTTCGCGCGCGCAGACCAACGTTTGCCTACGATTGGTTTCCGAGTAATTCTCTCAGCTTTCAGCTATGCCCGATCGCGTTTATCTCCATCCGATTGATCCGGAACTGCTCCCCGGCGCGCACAATGCGATCCATACCTGCCTGCGACTGAAACCGCAGGAGCGAATCACGATCATCACCGACACCGTCACCCGCGGCATCGCCGCGGCGCTTGCAATCGGAAGTGGAGCGTGTCGGGTCGAAGTACAGTTTGTTTGTGCTGGAGCATCATGCCCGACGGCCGCTCTCGTACATGCCTGAGCTTATTCTGGATGACCTGGCACTCTCGCAGGTCTCCATCTTTCGCCGCACAAAGTCAGCCGGGCGAACTCGACTCGCGCACCGAAATGACCACCGTGGTGAACCATCACCGCATCCGGCACGCTCACATGGTGAACATCAATCGCCAGATCATGCTCGAAGGCATGCGCGCCGATTTTTGTGCAGTCGATTCGCTTAGCCAGCGTTTGGTCGAACACGCGCGCCAAGCGGATCGCATCACCTGCAAAACGCCGCACGGCACTGAGTTCCAGGCGGAGTTGTCACCGAAACTCAAGTGGCTCAAAACCAGCGGAATCATCACTCGCGACAAATGGGGCAACCTTCCCGGCGGCGAAATTTTCACCGCGCCGATGAATACCAACGGCGTGTTTGTGGTGGATGGCGTGGTCGGCGATTACTTGTGCGAACGCTTTGGCGATCTGCAATCGAATCCGCTTACCATCGAGGTGGAAGACAACCGGATCCGAGCGCTGCGTTCGGAGAACAAGGATTTACGCGACGAATTTCGTGCTTACACGAACACCGACGAAAACAGCAACCGCGTTGGTGAATTTGCCATCGGGACCAATATCGCGTGCACACACGTCATCGGTCACATCTTACAGGACGAAAAAATTCCCGGAGTTCACATCGCGTTTGGTCATCCCTACGCCGAGCACACCGGCGCAAACTGGACTTCCAAAACGCACATCGACTGCGTAGGCCGTGATTTCGACATCTGGTTCGACAGCCAGCAGGTAATGCGAGACGGGAAGTTTCTGATATAGTGCGGCAATGATTGCTGACGTTCGCAGGCGCCTTGAGCGGGTTCCATTCGTACCGTTCGTGATCCGCACTTCAGACGCTCACGAGTATTCAGTGGCGACCGTTGATTATGCCAAGATCTCTCCGCGCGGACACCGCTTAGTTGTGCTTACGGACGAGGATGCAACCGCGATATTGAGCCCGCTTCACATCAACAGCATCATTGATTCGCGGCCTAACGGCGAATAGCAACCGGCGGACGGTCACGTGGATCCGAAACTTCGCGCCGCTTTCAACGCCTACTTTACGCCGGAAAAATACACGGCGCTGGTGCGCTGCGTGAATGAAACTGAGGAGTGGCCGGCTGATTTCCGGATTTCCGAGACACCGATTTTCATGACGCGCGAGTTCACGGACGAGGCGACGCGCGCCGCCGATGAGATTGTAGCAGCCACGCGCACGCCTGGATTCGCGAAGCATGCAGCATTGGCGATTCCGAAGGGGATGGAAGTGCCGAACGAATCAGCGCATCCGAATTTCCTGCTGATCGATTTCGCGATTTGCGTCGAAGGAGACCGGTTAGTCCCACGCTTGATCGAATTACAGGCGTTCCCCAGCTTGTTCGGTTTTCAGTTGCTGCTTTTGGATTGCATCCGCAAAGCGTACGCAGTCATTCCGCGCAATTGGACCTCTTCATTCGGTGGAATTAAAGATGACGCGTATCTCGAACTACTGCGGCGCACCATCATCGCAGATTCACCGATAGAGAGCGTGGTGCTGCTCGACATCGACCCGGAAAAACAAAAAACGCGCGTGGATTTCGCCGCTACCGAAACGTTCCTCGGCATCCGACCGGTTTGCGTGACCAAAATCAAGAAGCGCGGCCGGCAATTATTCTACGATCGTGACGGCCGCGAAGTGCGGATCGAGCGGATTTACAATCGCGTCATTTTTGATGAACTGAGTCATCGGTCTGACGTGAATCTGCAGTTTCGGTTTCAGGATGATCTCGATGTCAGATGGGTTGATCATCCGAACTGGTATTACCGGATCAGCAAGCATTCGCTGCCCTTTCTCAAGACCGAGCACACGTCGCCGACGTTTTTTGTTGATGAATTTCCCCCTGAGCGAAAACGTCAGTGATTACGTGTTGAAACCGCTTTATTCATTCGCTGGCCATGGTGTGGACATGGAGCCGACAAGCGAAAAAATTGTGGCGCTACAAAATCCACACGAATGGATTTTGCAGAGGAAAATCGATTACGCGCCGTTCGTGCCGACAGTGGATGGTCGCAAATCGAAGGCCGAGATCCGGATGATGTTTGTTTGGCCCGACGATGATCGCGATCCCACGCTCGTGAACAATCTCGTCCGGATGAGTCAGGGCAAAATGATGGGTGTCGATTTCAACATCGACAAGACCTGGGTGGGCGCCAGCATCGCGCTGCACGAAACGGCGAAATCCTAAGGTTACGAAGAGACGCCGTTGACATTAGTAGCGATCAACCGTTCGACGATCACGACATCAAGCCAGCGCCCATCGAGGCGGGCATGTTTCTCGTACACGCCGACCTCCCGGAAGCCATGTTTTCGGCAGAGTGCGCGGCTGGCCTCATTGAATGGAAAAATGCGCGACAGCAGTTTCCACAATCCCAGGCGTTCCGCTTCACTGATGAGGGCGCCAATGAGCAAATCACCCACGCCGCGGCCTCTCCAGTCCGCGACGGACGTACATCGAAAATTCGCCGATGCCGCGATAACATTCGCGCGTCCTGTACGGTCCAGCGCCAGCCCAGCCGACAATTTCGTCATCGATATGCGCAACTACGGCGGGATAACGACCAGCAATGGATCGAAGCCACGCTTGCTGATCTTCCGCAGACCGCAGCTCGGTTTCATACGTCGCGACGCGATCCTCGATGCCTTGATTGTAAATCTCGGCGATGGCAGCAGCGTCAGCTACGGTAGCAACGCGAATCTGTATTGCGTGCGTCTTTTGCGGTTCGAGCGCGCGATTACGCCGGTTCGGTTGAGACTGTTGCTTCACCGGAGCCTTGCTCGAACGCCTGTTGCACTGCGCGCCAGGCCAGCATGGCGCACTTGACCCGCTGCGGGAATTTTCGAACCCCTTGCATTACGCGCAGATCGCCGAGCGTTTTCGGCGCGTCACTTGTTTCTTTTGTCACAAGATCGTGAAACGCGCTGAGCATCTCCGTTACTTCGGCGCGGCTCCTGCCCTTCAATTTCATCGTCATCAATGACGCCGACGCCTGGCTGATGGCGCACCCGTGTCCTGTGAACTTGATGTCCTCCAAGCCTCCGTCCGCATTGAACTTTACCGCGAGATGAATTTCATCGCCGCATGCGGGATTATCGCCGTGCACCAGCACCGTAGCGTCAGCCAGTTCACCGAAATTTCGCGGCCGCCGCGAATGATCGAGGATTACTTCCTGATAGAGCTCTTCGATTTCCGGTGTCATGAAACGAAGCACACCGCATGCCCTATTGTCATGTTGAGCGAAGCGAAACATCTCTGGCTGACCATTAACTCACCGCCCAGCAGATAATCAGAGATTGAAAGCCTGGCCTCGCGGACATCGTCCGCTGCGTTGCAGCTTCGCTATGTTCAGAATGACACGAACTCATACCATCATGAGAAGAAACGCACAGCGCGTTGAAGGATCTCAATCATTCGGTCGATCTCCTCGATCGTGTTGTAGAAATAAAAGCTGGCGCGTGTTGTGCCGGACACGCCGAACCGGCGCATCAACGGCTGATTGCAATGATGCCCACCGCGCATGGCCAGACCGTACTGATCCGCGAACGTGGTCAGATCGTGGGGATGCGCAGCGTCCATTACAAAGCCGACGAGCGCGCCACGCTCTCCGGACGGCCCCAAAATGCGTGATGCCTGGCAATTCGTTGAGACGTTCGGCCGCGTAGTGGGCCAGTTGCGAGTCGTGTTCGAAAATCGCTGAGCGCCCTATGCCCTCGATGTAATCAATTGCTGCCGCCAGCCCGATTGCGCCGGCAATGTTCGGTGTGCCAGCCTCGAATCGGTGCGGCGGTTTCTTAAACGTGCTCTTCTCGAGTGTGACGCTTACGATCATTTCGCCCCCGCCCTGCCACGGCGGGATCGAATCGAGGATCTCGGATCGTCCGTAAAGCACGCCGATGCCTGTCGGCCCACACATTTTGTGTCCGGAAAACGCCAGGAAATCGCAACCCAGTTCCTGAACATCAAGCGGCATGTGTCCGATGCTCTGCGCGGCGTCCACAAGCGTGAGCGCGCCCACGGCGCGCGCTTTCCCACAGAGTTCAGCTACGGGATTAATCGTGCCCAGGGAATTTGAGATGTGTGTAACGCCGAAAAGTTTCACCTCTGGTGTTAGCAGCGAAGAAAGCTGCTCAAGATCGAGAGTCCCGTCGTCACGCACCGGTAGAAATCGAAGCGCGCACCTGTTACGTTCCGCCAGCAACTGCCATGGCACCAAATTACTGTGATGCTCCATCACGGTCAGGAGAATCACGTCTCCTTCGCGAATGAACTTTCCGCCCCACGCCTGCGCCACGAGATTGATGCTCTCGGTCGTGCCGCGCGTGAAGATGATTTCGTCAGGGCTTGCCGCCCCGATGTACTGCGCGACGCGCTGCCGCGCGTGTTCATAAGCGTCGGTCGCGCGCGAACTCAGCGTATGGAGACCACGGTGCACATTTGCGTTGTCGTGTTCGTAAAAATCCCGAAGTGCCTCGATAACGGCCCGCGGCTTTTGCGAGGTCGCAGCGCTATCGAAATAAATCAGTGGATGACCGTGGGCCTTCTCACGCAGAATCGGGAAATCTTCGCGAATCGCACCCCAGTCCACCTGGCTCGCCACAGGTTTATGCACCCCATAATCTGCTCTACACGCCCGCACGCCACCTCTATTCGCATATCAGAATCGTCATTCCGAGCGAAGTCGAGGAATCCCGTGATGAAACGGATGAGCAGGCTACGGATCCTTCGACTCCGCTTCCCTCCGCTCAGGATGACAAAACAGCATGCTATTTTGTCAGCTCTTCGTTCACCTCGGCGAAGGCGTTTACCGCGAATTCCAAGTCTTCGCGGGAATGCGCTGCGGATACTTGTGTGCGAACACGCGCGGTGCCGTGCGGCACGACCGGATAGAAGAATCCGATGACGTAAACGCCTTTCTCCAGCATGCGCGCGGCGAACTTTTGTGACTTCGCCGCGTCGCCGATCATGATCGGCACGATCGGATGCACGCCGGGCTTAATCGACAAACCACGCTCGGTCAGCGCAGCGCGGAAAAACTTTGTGTTCTCTTCAAGTTTGTCGCGCAGTTCAGTCGATGCACTGAGAAGTTCGAGTGCTTTTAGCGATGCGGCGACAACTGGTGGCGCGATTGTGTTGGAAAATAGATAAGGCCGTGAACGTTGCCGAAGAAGATCGACAATCTCCTTGCGCCCGCTGGTGAAACCGCCGCTGGCGCCCGCCGAGCGCTTTGCCAAGCGTGCCGGTAATGATGTCGATGCGGCCCATCACGCCGCGATATTCGTGCGTGCCGCGCCCGGTTTTGCCGAGAAAACCGGTGGCGTGCGCGTCGTCGATCATCGTCAGCGCGTTGTATTTTCCTGCGAGATCACAAATCGCGTCCAGATTTGCGATGGTGCCGTCCATCGAGAAACAACCGTCAGTGGCAACCAATCTGAAGCGCGCATCTTGCGCCGCGCGGAGTTGCGCCTCCAGATCTGCCATGTCGTTGTGCTTGTAACGAAACCGTTGCGCTTTGCAGAGCCGGATGCCGTCGATGATGCTGGCGTGATTCAACTCATCGCTGATCACTGCGTCCTTTTCGGTGAGCAGCGTTTCGAATAAGCCGCCGTTGGCGTCGAAGCAGGAGGGATAAAGGATCGTTTCTTCTGTCCCGAGAAATTTTGTGAGCGCTGCCTCCAGTTCCTTGTGAATGTCTTGTGTGCCGCAGATGAAGCGCACGCTCGCCATGCCAAAGCCATGCGTATCGAGCGCTTCTTTTGCAGCAGCAATGAGCGCAGGATGATCGGCCAGCCCGAGATAATTGTTGGCACACATGTTCAGCACGCGTTTGCCACCGGTAATGGCGATGTGGGCATCCTGCGGTGTGGTAATCACCCGCTCGGTCTTGAAGAGACCTTGCGATTTAATTTCTTCGAGTGTTTGAGAAAGCTGTTTTTCGAATTCGGCAACCATATGCGGAGCAGAAATTACAAATCATCTCACACAAAGTCCACGACGGACACAAAGACCAACGGGATAGATTGCCGAAAGCTCGTGACCCTTGTGTCCGTTGCGTCTTTTGGACGAGATCCTCGTAAAAAATATCTTGCCAGGTTGTGAATAACTGTTAATAACTCCGGCAGGTGGTTCGCCTTGACCTACGCTGAGCGACGTAACCTTGCGCTGATCCTGCTGGCGGCGTTCGTCGCCCTCCTTTTCCTTACCGCGTGCGGTACGACCCATCATCCATTGCCGGCGTACGAGCCGCCCCTGGCGAAAACGGACTTCCAACATGTGCGCACGACCGCGTACACGCACACCGAATCGGACCATCGGCAGTATAGCAATCACAACGCTCTTGGGGGAGAATTGCACGCGGCAGGTGCGCCGATCCATCGAGCTGAAGTTGTACCCCGTGCAACGCTGGCGTATGAGGTCCCCCGCGCAGTTGCGGTGGACGATCCTCCGGAAAACGACGTGCGCCGCGCGGCTTACAACCCTCAGCTTCAACCGTTCTCGATGGACGACACGCGAAGGAGCACGCGCACGGCAAAACACCCGGCAAAAACACCCGGCAACGTGAAGCGTGCAGTCGCCGTTTCACCTGGCGCGTAGCCTTGGCGAGGCGGCAAACCGCCGCAGATCGGCAGCGCTGCGGCGGATTGGTCGCGATGGCCGGCCGGCACAACGTTTCGGCTGCTTTCGACCGGGCAAAGTTACCGCGTAGAAGATTACGGCTGGGCGCTTTCAGGACGGAACACGATCGATCTTTACATGCCGAACCAGCGCGAGATGAATTCCTGGGGCGCGCGTCAGGAGACAATCGAAATCCTAAAATGGGGCGATCCTCGGGAAAGTCTGCAATTCCTGCAAAGGCATCAGGATTACAGACACATCAAACGCATGGTGCTCGAGATCGAAGGCCGCGAAAAAGAAGCCGCAGCGCTGCGGTAACAAATCTGGGTGGCGCAGGCGTCTGGCGTGTTGATTTCGGCATCGCGCCGACACAGGCTTTTCTAAAAACGAGATTGGCGGTCATCGCGGAGCGCCAGCGAAGTTCGCGATGGCGAGACACCATCCCCAACACGCCAGACGCGTGCGCTCCCCAGAAACATCCGCGAAATCCGTCGGTTGCTCTGTTAACGTTCGCTCCAGTTGAGCACGATTTTGCCGGAGTTACCGGATTTCATTAACTCGATGGCTTCCTTGAATTCCGTGTAGGGAAAGTGGTGCGTGATGACCGGCGTGATGTCGAGGCCGCTCTGGATCATCGCGGTCATTTTGTACCAGGTTTCGTACATTTCGCGGCCGTAAACTCCTTTGATTGTGAGCGCGCTGAATACGACCGTGTTCCAATCGATCGCGGCGTTGCCGGGCATGATGCCTAGCAGGGCGATTTTGCCGCCGTGAAACATGTTCGGCAAAATGTCGTCGAACGCTTTCGGGTTGCCGGACATTTCCAGCGCGACATCGAACCCTTCCTTCATCCCGAGCTTCTGCATCGCGTCGGCGACTTTTTCGGTACGAACATCCAGTGCGAGATCCGCGCCCATCTTGCGCGCCAAGTTCAAGCCGATACGCATTCACGTCGGTAATGACGACGTGACGCGCGCCGGCGCGTTTGCAAATCGGAATGGCCATGCAACCGATCGGACCCGCGCCGGTGATGAGCACGTCTTCTCCGACGAGATCGAACGAGAGCGCTGTGTGAACGGCGTTGCCTAACGGATCGAAACAGGAAAGCACATCCAGCGGAATCGACGGATCGGCGTGCCAGCAGTTCTCCTGCGGAATCGCCACGAATTCCGCCCATGCGCCGGGACGATCAACACCGACGCCCTGCGTGTTCGGACAAAGATGCCGCCGTCCGGCGAGGCAATTCCGACAATGCCCGCAGGTGATGTGACCCTCGCCGACGACGAGATCGCCGCGGGCGAACCCTTTTACGTGATCGCCCACGCCATCGACAACGCCGACAAACTCATGGCCGATGATCATCGGCACCGGAATCGCTTTCTGCGCCCACGCGTCCCAGTTGTAGATGTGCACGTCCGTGCCGCAGATGGATGCTTTCAACACGCGGATCAGCACATCGTCGCCGCCGACTTCTGGAACGGGAACTTCTTCGAGCCATAGACCGGGCTCGGCTTTGGCTTTGACAACTGCCTTCATCGTCGTTTGCACGACAGCAAACTAGGCGAACTCGGGAAGCGAGAAAAGACTTTTGCGAGCGCCGAGGCAGGCTCTTTGGGCATGAAAGGCCACAGCACGGTGCTTGATCTTCCAAAAAGCCCCGCAAACGTCCGGTTTTCATTGACACGTTGCCCACGATTTTGGCAAAACCAGTTTTGCTGGAGAGCTGCAATGCCCGGACATGAATTTCTAATGGGGGCCGACTCCGCATGTGCAGATTTATCGGCGTAACAGGGAGAATTCACGACAGCTAAAACAAACAAAGGACAACGAAAGGAAATTAAGTCTATGAAAAATCAGATATTGATGGGCATCCTGCCGGTGTTGACTTGTTTCGCGCTTTTACCCGGAGCGCAAGCGATCAGTCCAGCGCCAGATGGATGCTATCCCAACTTTACGACGGCGGAAGGGTGCAACGCACTTAACTCCCTGAGCACGGGTTCTGGAAACACAGGTCTCGGTTGGTTTGCGCTCGCTGGCGATTCCACCGGCAGTTTCAATACTGGTGTAGGCGCTGGAGCGTTGACGCTCAACACCGGGGATTCCAATACCGCAGTTGGCACCGTAGCGTTGTTGCTCAACAGCACTGGCTCCAACAACACGGCCGTTGGAGCTAACGCGCTCGTCAATAACACCGTCGGTGGAGAAAACACAGCCGATGGGACCTCTGCGCTCCAGAGCAATACGCAGGGCAGCGATAACACAGCCATTGGTCGTCAGGCACTGTTCAGCAACACTACTGGCGGCAGCAACACGGCCATCGGTGAGTCCGCGCTCTTCAACAATACCCAGGGCGGCGTCAACACGGCTGTTGGTGTTAATGCGCTCGAAAACAATACCACCGGCGGCAGCAACACGGCAACTGGCCTAGGCGCACTCGGTAGCAACACGAGCGCGAACGACAACACAGCCACTGGCCATGAGGCGCTCCAATTCAACAGCACCGGCACCGGCAACACGGCCATGGGCAGTGGTGCGCTTTCTGAAAATGGGACTGGCAGCAATAACACGGCCTTGGGTTATCAGGCTGGTTTGAATGCCGGCGGTAGTAACAATGTGTACATTGGCGCAGGAATAGAAGGTTTTGCGGGCGATGATAGTGTGTGCCGGATAGGCAGCATTTATGGCGCAACGATTACTAACGGCACAGAAGTCTTCGTTAACTCAGATAACAGGCTGGGTACGATTACCTCCTCAAAGCGTTTCAAGCAGAACATTACACCAACGAGCCAAGCTAGCGAGGTGCTTTATGAACTCAAGCCCGTTACGTTCCAATACAAGAAGGAGATCGATCCAGAGAGTAGGCGGCAGTTTGGACTGGTGGCTGAAGATGTGGAAAGGGTGAATCCCGATCTCGTTGTGCGTGATAGGGAAGGTAAACCCTACAGCGTGCGCTACGACCAGGTGAACGCCATGCTGCTCAACGAGTTTCTCAAAGAGCACAAGAGAGTAGAGGCACAACAAGCAACCGTCGCGGCGTTGAAGTCAACCATCGCCCAGCAGCAGAAGGGGATGGAGGTTCTGACGGCGCAACTCAAAGAGCAGGCGGCGAAAATTGAGAAAGTGAGCGCCGAGCTTCAAGCGAACAAACCTGCGCTGCAAGTCGTCGTCAATAAACCGTAAAGTCGGATTTAAAGCAGCCTTGTGTGTCTGGCACCGAGGCTAAGTGAATTGGAAAGGCATTCGCCGCGGGGTGAACGCCTTCATCGTCGTTTGCAGGAAGCAAACTAGGCGAATGAGGGAGACGAGAAAAGACTTTTGCGAGCGCCGAGACAGCTACCTTGTGCATTAAGGGCCACGGCCATTGTGCTTGATCTTCCAAAAAACCCGCAAGCGTTCGTTTTTTATTGACATGTTACCGGCGATTTTGGCAAAACGAGTTCGCGAGGAAATGAACAAATGGCCGGACATGAATTTCTGAGACCCGCCGACTCCGCGGGTGCGGGTTTACCGGCGTGTCGAGAAGAGTTCACGGACAGCTAAAATAACGAAAGGAAATTAATCTATGAAAAATCGAATATTGATGGCCATCCTGCCGGTGGTGGCGTGTTTTGCGCTTTTATCCGGAGCACAAGGGCAACTCAGTCCACCGCCGGACGGGTGCTATCCCAATTTTACGACCGCGGAGGGATGCAATGCCCTGCTCGGACTCACCACCGGCGCTGGAAATACAGGCCTGGGTTGGTATGCGCTCCTTGGCGATTCCACCGGCAGCTTCAATACCAGCGTTGGCGCTGGAGCGCTGGACCTCAACAACGCGGATTCGAATACGGCGGTGGGTGCGGCGGCGTTGTTGCTCAACAGCACCGGCTCAGAGAATACTGCCGTTGGAACTGATGCGCTTGTCTTGAACACGGTCGCCAGCGACAACAATGCCGTCGGCGCATTTGCGCTTTTTAACAATGACTCGAGCGGAAGCGGCATCGCGAACTTCAACAACGCCCATGGCCGTAACGCGCTCCAGGCGAATGTAGATGGCAGCGAAAATAACGCGTTCGGTGATGACGCCATGTTTTTCGTTACGACGGGCTCTTTTAACACTGCCGTCGGTGATGACGCGCTCGATGGTTGCACCACCGGTTTTTCCAACGTCGCTATCGGTGACGAGGCCGGTATGACGTTGTACTCGGCGATCACATTATTTGCATTGGCGCTGATGTGAATGGTGGAGGGCCTTTTGTTGACTTACCTGACACCTGCTATATCGGCAGCATCCACGATGAGCCAGTTGGCGACCCCGGGAGCCAACAAGCAGTATTTGTCGATGCAGATAACGTGGTCGGCATCATGTCCTCGTCCCGGCGATACAAACATGACGTTCAACCGATGGACAAGGCGAGTGAAACGCTGTACAGGCTCAAGCCTGTAACCTTCAAATACAACAGCGACAGGAAAGGCACGTCGCAATATGGTTTAATCGCTGAGGAGGTCGCTGAGGTGGATCCCCAGCTCGTGTCGCACGACAAGAATGGTGAACTCTCGACCGTCCACTACGAGCAGATCAACAGCATGTTGCTCAACGAGTTCCTCAAAGAGCACAAGAAAGTCGAGGAACAGCAGGCAAGCATCAGCCAGCTAAAGAGCGAAATGCAGACCATGGTTGCGCAGGTGAAAGAGCAGGCCGCGCAAATCCAGAAAGTGAGCGCGCAGCTTCAAGTGAACAAACCCGCGGCCAAAGTGGTTGTGAACCAACCATAACCTACGATCTAGGATAGCCTCGTGTCTCAAGCATCGGGGCTAATGGAATTGGAAAGGCGTTCGCCCTAGGTGGCGAGCGCCTTTACCATTTCGAGCACAGGCGTTTGACACAAACGCCTCTACAACTTCGCTCAAATACGCTGTTCAGATTGCCGGCGTGACTACAGCACTCGCTTTCAGGTTTCGTTTGACTAGCGGTTGAGCTTCCGTTTTCTTCGTCACGCTTAGGTAAGATCAGCGTTTGCTTCTGATATGAAAAAAATGTTGTTGTTTTCAACACTTATTGCTTTCGTGATGATTTGCTCCTGCCAAAAACAAGATTCATCCGCTGAGGCGCAACTTGCGCAACGCAAAACGGAACTAGATGTACGCGAGGAAGGATTGGTTCAAAGAGAGAAAGCAGTGGATGAAAGGGAGAAAGCAGTGGCCGAACGGGAAAAGGCCGTAGCCAACCCCCGCATTATTCAGTCGCAGCGCCAAGTGCCAAACGCCGCGGACGCCGAAGCTGAAAGACAGAGGAGAATACAACAGCTTCCTCCCGAGCTTCGGGCCCTCATTCCCGACCGCTCCCGGATCGATGCTGCCAAAGCTGAAAAGGACAGGACAGCACAACAGCGAGCCGTCCAAACACAGCCTGGCTTGGAAGATGCACGAAGGAAGAAAATGTCTGCGATAGCGGCTCCCCAAACAGAGGTTCCTGAGGCAGAAGCCACTTCGCCGTCTCCGTCGCCCACGCCGCAATAAATCTGAGCCGCCTGTCGTCACATCGGGCTGCGTTGGTTCTTGGAAATGCAGCACCGTCCACTGGCGTGACGCGTGCGATTGAGCTTTCGCGCCGGTCCCCAGAGGATTGAAATCCATAGCAGCCTCAGAATAATAGCGGGATGACCACTCGCGAACGCGTGGCGCAGCTTCTGAAAGCCTGGCCAAAATTTTATCCAAATGCGCATTGTGAACTGAATTTTCGCAACCCAGTGCAGCTCCTCGTAGCCACAATTCTTTCGGCGCAATCCACAGACAAACGGGTCAACATGGTTACGCCTGCGCTGTTCAAGAGATACCGCACGGCCAAAGATTATGCGGACGCGCCGCTGCCCGAATTGGAAACCGCGATCAAGTCCACGGGGTTCTATCGCAACAAAGCGAAAAGCATTCGCGGCGCGATGCGTGAAATCGTCGAGAAACATGGCGGCAAAGTGCCCGACACAATGGAGGAGTTATGCGCGCTGCCGGGTGTCGGGCGCAAGACGGCAAACGTCGTTCTTGGTAACGCCTTTCACAAAGACGAGGGGATCGTTGTGGACACGCACGTCATCCGGTTGTCGCAGCGACTCGGCCTAACGAAGCAGAAGGATCCAGTGAAAATCGAGCTGGATTTGATGAAGCTCGTTCCGCCCGAGCATTGGACAGACTGGAGCCACTGGCTGATCTGGCACGGCCGACGCCGATGCTATGCGCGCGAACCGGACTGCAGTCGATGCGAAGTTTTCAAGCTCTGTCCGAGCGGGAAAGTTTTCTTGCGAACGGGTCAGGCGCAAAAACCGCAGGGAACGACGGCTTCCTAGCGTTCAAATTTGCTTGAACGCTCGCGCAGCGACGG
>CAVZLJ010000007.1:0-101470 GCA_963776065.1 uncultured Verrucomicrobiae bacterium
TTTGCCGGAGTGGCGGAATTGGCAGACGCGCCAGACTTAGGATCTGGTGGAGAAATCCGTAGGGGTTCGAGTCCCCTCTCTGGCACTTTCGTTAGAAATCACCAGCGGTGGCGACTTAATTTCGGGACAAAAAAGGTTTCGTCCAGCAACACGGCTATGTAATAATGCGGAGTGAGGGCCGCCGAAGTGAAGGGCGCATCCGTATCCTTTAGATCCGCGGACGTTCAGTCAGCCACGCTCAACGGGAATGGTGCCCGTACGGCTTTTAACCCGCCTCTATTGGTAATCGGGCTGTGGGTGTTCGCTGGATATTATCTTGGTTGCAAGATCGGCTTTGCACTCACGTTTAAACCGCATCCTATCTCCGTTCTTTGGCCTCCGAATTCTATTCTGGTTGCGGCGCTTTTGCTGACGCCGCCGCGTGTCTGGTGGTTCGTACTGCTGGCCGCATTTCCGGCGCATTGGGCGGCGCAGTTGCAGAGCCACGTGCCACCGTTGATGATCTTAAGCTGGTTCGTCAGCAACTCGTGCGAAGCAGTAATTGGCGCGGGCTTGATGCGCTACTTGGTTGGCGGGCCTATTCGCTTCACAGCCCTTCGCAACGTCGGCTTTTTTTGTCTTTCCGTGGTATTTATAGGTCCTTTTCTGTCCTCGTTTTTAGACGCCGCGTTCGTGGTGTGGAATCATTGGGGTCACAACGGCTACTGGGAGTTGATCCGAATACGGTTATCTTCAAACGCCATCTCAGCGTTAATCATCGTGCCGTTGATCGTAACATGGGTCACGAATGGAGTTCGGCCTCTGAGAACAGCATCACGTTCGCGTTACTTGGAGGCATGCACACTCTTTTTCGGTTTGTTGGCAGCCAGCTATGCTGTCCTTTATGAGTTAAGAACGGTAGCCGATGTAGCTCTGCTTTTTCTCCCTCTGCCATTTCTGCTTTGGGCGGCGGTACGATTCGGTGCTTTGGGAGCAAGCACCGGCGTTTCGATTGTCGGCTTCCTGGCGATTTGGAACGCATCGCACGGACATGGGCCATTCTCGAGTGGAACAGCTGAACAAAACGCGCTTTCGACTCAAATCTTTCTAATCGGCCTGGCGATTCCCCTGTTGTTTCTGGCGGCGGTAGTCGAGGAGCGCGCAACTGGAGAGACCGAGCTGGGCGAAAGCGAGTCACGTTTCCAGATCGTGGCCGATGCTGCGCCCGTGCTCATCTGGATGTCCGGTGTGGACAGGCTCTGCACTTTTTTCAACAAACCGTGGCTGGAGTTTACGGGACGCAGCATGGAACAGGAGCTTGGAAACGGCTGGGCTGAAGGCGTGCACCCAGACGACCTGCAGCAGTGCCTGCAAGTTTACACCAGCGCATTCGAAGCCCGGCAGCCATTCGTTATGCAATACCGCTTGCGACGAAACGATGGCGAGTATCGCTGGCTTTCGGATCAGGGCGTGCCGCGTTACGATGCGCAAGGAAAGTTCGCCGGCTACATTGGATCCTGCGTCGATGTTACTGAGCTACTAAACAAGGACGAGGCGTTGCAGGAAAGCGAAGAGCGCATGCGCCTTGCGGCAGATGCGGTTAATCTGGGAATTTGGGAATGGGACCTCGCAACGAATGAGATCTGGGCTACTAACGCACGCCGAACCCTTCTGGGATGGCCGGCTTCAGGAAAAGTTACTTTCGAGGATTTTATCTCTCGCGTGCACCCAGAGGACCGCGGCCGGATCCGGCAGACCATCGGCGACGCGATTCGTGATGCTAAGGATTATGATTCGGAGTATCGCCTCGTTTTGCCCGACGGAATCGTGCGTTGGATGTCAACACGTGGCAGCGTTCATTTTGATGGCCAGGGAAAACCCGCACGAATTCTGGGAATCAGCATCGACGTCACGGCACGCAAACAGGCGGAACTCGATGCGCAACGCGATCGCGCCGAGCTATCTCATCTCAGTCGCGTAGCGTTGATGGGTGAAATGTCTGCGTCCATTGCCCATGAATTGAATCAACCGCTTGCTGGAATTCTCAGTAACGCCGCAGCCGGACAGCGTTTTATCGATCGGGGCGATGTTGACCTTGGCGAAGTTCGCGAACTGCTCGGTGATATTATTTCGGATGGTCGCCGTGCCAGCGATGTCGTTCGCGGGATTCGCGGTATGGTGAAGAAAGAGCAGATCGCGCGTCGATTGGTGGATCTTAACGAGGTCGTAATGGATGCAGTGCGCATGGCATCTCCGGATGCACTCCTGCACTCGTGCCAGTTGGAAACCTCACTGGATGCAAACCTGCCCGCAGTCAACAGCGATCCGATCCAGCTCCAACAGGTTTTACTGAATCTTGTGATCAATGCATTCGATGCGATGCGAGATACACCGATCTCCAACCGCACGGTCGCGATCGCGACACAACTAAATCAGGATGGCACAGTTCGCATAAACGTGCGCGATAACGGTCCAGGCATTTCGGAGGAAATGCGGGACCGTCTCTTCGATCCTTTCTTCAGCACGAAGACAGAAGGGCTGGGAATGGGGCTGGCTATTGTGCGTTCCATTATTGAATCGCACGGCGGCACGATCAAAGCTGAAAATGCTGATGGCGGTGGAGCTCGGTTTGAGTTTGTCCTTCCACTAAATAGCGGGCTTCCGACATGATTCCTGCGAACAGCCGCGTATTTTTGATCGATGACGACGCATCGGTCCGGAAAGGTGTGTCGCGGTTATTGCGGTCTGCCGGCTACAAAAATGAAGCGTTTGTCTCGGCATCTGATTTTCTCGCGCGCGAACAACACCCTGGACCTGCCTGCGTGATCGTCGATGTGCAGATGCCTGGGCTCAACGGAATGGATCTGCAAACCACTTTGATTCAGCGGCGCCGAGAGGAACAACTTGTCTTCATTACCGGCTACGGTGACATCTCAATGTGCGCGCAGGCGATGAAATCTGGCGCAGTGGATTTTCTTCCAAAGCCGTTTCGGGACAACGAATTGCTGCAATGTGTAGAGCGGGCGCTGGTGCGCTCCGCCGAGCAACGGCGACGGGCGCGGAGAGAGCTGCGGCGCGCCGTCTTCTGGACTCGTTAACGCCGCGGGAATTCGAAGTGATGCAACTCGTGATCACAGGCATGTTGAACAAACAGATTGCGGGCGAACTCGGCACTCAGGAAAAGACCATCAAGGTTCATCGTGGTCGCGTAATGAAAAAGCTCGGTGTCCCGTCGGTGGCTGAGCTGGTGCGTTTGGTTGAAAAAGCAGGGATCGCTCCCCGCTGCGTGGTGTGAGACCAAAGTCTCATATGGACTGGTCGAAGCCCGGCGTAGTGTTCACTTGTGTTGCATGCTCCGCCCACAAATCAAATCTGTCTCTTGGACGATGATCCCTCTGTATTGAAAGGCCTCAAGCGGCTTCTCATATCGGCAGGTTGGCACCCCGAACAATTTAGTGATCCAGACGCGTTTTTAAGCTACGTGAAGGTTCATCGACCTACCGTCGCAATAATTGACGTTTGGATGCCCCTCATGAATGGGCTTGAGGTTCAATCCCGAGTCCGCGAGCTTTCGCCTTCCACGCGGGTCATAATGTTCACCGGCAAAGACGATCCACTCGTCCGCTCCACCTCGCTAAAGGCTGGCGCGTCAGCTTTTTTCACAAAACCATTCGACGACGAGGAATTTCTCACCGCTGTACGATTTGCCCTTTCTTCGATGTGATTTCGGCCTGAAGCGGCTTTAAATCGAAGCTTAGGAAGATTTCCGACTGGATTTAGCAATCAATATTGTGTATTTCAACAAACGGGGACCTGAACGAATGCCAAACTGTTCGAGTGATTTCGTTCCAATCAATCGTCCAAAGACGAATTCCAGGATTTTTGCGCACACACGCTGGGATGCCATTCCCGTCGCCGCAGGCATCCTGCACTGCGCCTATTTCTTCGGCATGTTTTATCTGTTTTCGCGCGTGCCGCTCTGGGTGATGCTGATTCTCGGTTTTGTTTATTCGGTTAGCATTTCCTGGAACATCAACGGCATCTCCCACAACTTCATTCACAATCCTTATTTCCGTTCGCCGCTGCTGAACCGCTTGTTCAGCATCATGGAATCAGTCACCGTCGGTTTCGGCCAGGTTTTTTACGAGTGCATTCACATGCAGCATCACAAGGGAAACGCCGATCGACCTGACGAGCACGGCGATACCATCGATTGGATTTCAATCTACAAGCACGGCCATGACGGTGAAGCGGAGCACCCTTTGAAATACACCTTTGTCAGTTTCTTTCGTGAGGACCCGAAAACTGTTTTGAAGGAATTGAAGCGCAAAAGTCCGCGCGAGGCGTTTTGGGGAGTGTTCGAGCTGGCATGCTTCGTTATCACGTTTGTTATTCTCGGCATCCTTAACTGGCATTACATCTGTTTCCTTTTGCCGTTTTGGTATTTCGGCCACTGCCTCTCGTATCTGAATGGCTACTATCGCCACTACGGCGGCAATCCAGACGAGCCCATCGCCTGGGGCGTGAGCACGTACGGAAAGCTCTATAACTGGACCTGGTTTTGCAACGGTTACCACGCAGAACATCATTTCCGCCCAAAAGTGCATTGGACGCGGATGCAGGCGTTGCGGAATCAGATCGTTGACCAACAACAAAAGGCTGGAGTGCGCGTCATCAAGGTGCCGCACGCGCTCGGGTTTCTGGATTCTCACATCCCGACTGCTGATCTACCGCAAGAACATCGGGAAGTGCACTCCGAGTCGGCTGCCTAGCACGCAAGTAGTCTTGACGTGCACCAAAGGAATTGACAGCCGAGGCCGATCTAAAGCGTGCAGCGAACTCGTCACGTGCATGCCCGGAACGGTCCTGACTTCCAGATTCTCGTGGCGCAAAAGGACAAGCCCTTAGTGAGAACTGATTAAGACTCGGTTTGATTATGGTTAAAAAAGACTTCGTCTGGTCCGTCATCGCCAGCTTGGCTTGGCTCGCGCCTGAATGGTCTATCGCAGCGACTAGCCAGCCGAACATTGTCCATATCGTGGCAGACGATCTCGGCTGGAAAGACGTCGGATTCAACGGCGCTACGGACATCAAGACTCCTAACTTGGATAAGCTCGCTGCCGAGGGAGCGAAGTTTACGGAGTTCTACGTCCAACCGATGTGCACACCTACGCGCGCAGCGCTGATGACGGGCCGTTATCCTTTCCGTTACGGACTGCAGACGGCAGTTATTCCTTCGGTGTCCAGATATGGCCTCGACACCACGGAATGGCTCTTGCCGCAGTGTCTGAACGAGGCGGGTTACAACACGGCAATTATTGGCAAGTGGCATCTCGGTCATGCTGACAAGAAGTATTGGCCGAGGCAGCGTGGGTTTGACTATCAATACGGCGCGATGATCGGCGAGCTGGACTACTTCACGCATGAAGAACATGGCGTCCTCGACTGGTATCGCGACAACAAGCCTGTCCGCGAAAAAGGCTACACCACTCAGCTCCTCGGTAACGACGCGGTAAAATATATCAATGCGCAAGACCCCAACAAACCGTTCTACCTCTATCTCACGTTCAACGCTCCGCACACACCGTATCAGGCGCCGAAAGAATACATTGATCGCTACCCGAACATCGCCGACCCGACCCGCCGGACTTATGCCGGAATGGTTACGTGCCTTGATGACGAAATCGGCCGCGTGGTCGCCGCGCTCGACAAGAAAGCTTTGCGTGATAACACGCTCATTCTGTTCCACAGCGACAACGGCGGCACGCGCAGCGCGATGTTCGCCGGGGTCATGGCCGATATGTCAAAGGTGAAAATCCCGTGCGATAACGGCCCTTATCGCGATGGGAAAGGCACTCTCTACGAAGGCGCGACGCGGGTATGCGCTTTCGCGAATTGGCCCGGCCACATCAAACCCGGCACAGTGGATGGCCTTATCCATGCGGTCGACATCTATCCGACGTTTGCGGCCCTGGCGGGCGCCTCCACCGCGAAATGCAAACCGCTCGACGGAGTTAATGTCTGGGACACCATGTCAGAAGGGAAATCATCACCGCGGACCGAGATTATCTACAACATTGAGCCATTTCGGGGGGCGGTTCGACAGGGCGATTGGAAACTTGTCTGGCGCACTTTGCTGCCTTTCAACATAGAGCTATTCAATCTCGCGCAAGATCCATCGGAAAAGAACAATCTCGCTGCGCAACACCCGGAAAAGGTTGCTGGATTACAGCAGCGACTCGACGAATTAGCGAAGCAAAGCGAAAAGCCATTGTTCCTCGTGGACCAATTCAAGATTGTAATCAAAGGCCTGCACGGCGAACCCATTCTGCCGACGGACGAGGATTTCGCCGGTGTCGAAGAGCCGTGAACGATAACAAACAGCTATGACAGATTGTATCCGAAAACTGCTGGCGGTTTGCGCTATCATGATTTTAACCAACAGCCTTGGCGTTTTCCGATGCGGGGCAATTTCAGCCGACTGTTCCAAACAAGAATTCGCCGCCAGGCAAGACGCAGGAGGGAATGGTCTGGGTTCCGGGCGGTGAGTTCTCGATGGGCGCGGTCGTCAGGGGCGAAGGAAGTCATGAAATGCCGATGGCCTCGAACGACTCGCAGCCAGTGCACCGTGTTTACGTTGACAGTTTCTGGATGGATGCGACCCCGGTCACGAACGCGCAGTTCGAGAAGTTTGTTAAGGCGACCGGCTACGTGACAATCGCTGAACGCACGCCAACGAAAGAGGAGTTTCCAACTGCGCCGGAGGAGAATCTCGTGGCGGGTGCGGTGGTGTTCGAGCCGACCGATCACGAAGTTCCGCTCAACGATCATTATCAATGGTGGAGTTACGTCAAAGGCGCGAACTGGCGTCACCCATTCGGTCCGCAAAGCGATATTAAGGGCAAGGAGAACTATCCCGTAGTGGAGATTGCGTACCCTGACGCAGAAGCATACGCGAAATGGGCGGGTAAACGTTTGCCGACCGAAGCGGAGTTTGAATTTGCGGCGCGCGGCGGATCGGCCGGAAAAACATACGTGTGGGGCGATGAGTTTCGACCTGGCGGCAAATGGATGGCCAACACGTGGCAGGGAAAGTTCCCAGTGAAAGATGCGGGTGAAGACGGTCACGCCGGAATCGCCCCCGTGAAATCGTTTCCGTCGAATGGCTACGGGCTTTACGATATGGCTGGCAACGTTTGGGAATGGTGCAGCGACTGGTATCGCCCCGATTACTACGAAACGCTCGCGAGCAACGGCGGAGTCGCGCGCAATCCGCAGGGGCCGGACTCACCGTTTGATCCTTCCGAACCTGACGAGAAAAAGCGCGTGCATCGAGGCGGCTCCTTTCTTTGCAACGAGCAATATTGTTCGCGTTACATTGTCGGCACACGCGGCAAAGGCGAAGTGAACACTGGGACGAATCATCTTGGATTTCGCTGCGTGAAATCAGCTTCGCAAGCAGCGACAAAGTAAACTTTCCGATTGGTCAGCATAAAGGTTTTTCGTCCATCCATTTGGAGCGCAGCTAACTTGCAACGGTTGGTTTTCTGCCGGAGCAGTTCTTGCTTCCCTAGTAGGCCTTTGGTCTAATAGAATTATGCTGTCGCGTATCGCAAGATAACGCTCGCCCACCGTATGAGCACAGATCGTAAAAGAGCTCAGACATCCCAAAGCGCGGAACAAAAACGCCAGGAAAGCGAAGAGCAGCTCACTTTGCTGCAAACGATCACAACGGAATTGACGACAGCCGAGGATCTATCGTCGGCGCTGGAAGTTGTCCTTCGCGACGTTTGCGAGAAAACGGGGTGGGTTCTGGGACACGCATGGGTCCCAAACCCAGAAGGAACTGTTCTTGATTTCGTTTCGGCCTGGTATTGCAGTGATGATGAGCTAAAACCTTTCCGGACCGTTTCTGAGGAATCTCATTTTAAACCGGGCGTTGGGCTTCCCGGACGCGTGTGGAAATCGAAACGGCCGGCCTGGGTTGAGACTGTCACTGACGACCCTAATTTTCCGCGATCGGCGGCCGCCCGGATCGTTGGTTTGAAGACGGGCGTTGGAATTCCGATTCTTTCAGGCAACCAGGTCATCGCTGTCCTCGAATTTTTTATGCGCGAGTCGCGCGCCCAAAATGAGCGCTTGCTAAACGTGATCGCATCAGTCGCCGGCCAATTAGATTTGCTTCATCGCGCTACGCAAGCGGAGGCGGCGGCGAGAGAGCGGCAGTTCCGGACTCTGGCAAATTCCATATCCCAGCTCGCCTGGATGGCCGACAGTGAAGGTTACATTTTTTGGTACAACGACCGGTGGTACGAATACACCGGCACCACGCTCGAGGAGATGAAGGGATGGGGTTGGCAGAAGGTCCATCACCCCGATGAGATCGGCCGAGTAGTTGAAAGCATTAAGATCGCATTTGCGACCGGCCAGCCCTGGGAGGACACCTTCCCGTTACGAAGTAAAACCGGTGAATACCGATGGTTTCTTTCTCGTGCGCTTCCAATATTCGATGCAGAGGGGAAAGTTGCGCGCTGGTTTGGAACTAACACCGACGTTACTGAGCAACGGGAATTGGAGCAGGCGTTACGTCAGAGCCGGGACCAGTTGGAGCAAAAAATAACGCGCCGCACGGCAGAGCTCTCCCGCACCAACGAAATCCTGCGCTCCATCTTGTCGAACATGGGCGATGCCGTCATCGTCGCCGACAAAGACAATAACTTTCTCGTCTTCAATCCGGCGGCGGAGCGCATGTTTGGTAAAGGTGCAATGGAAACGCCGCCAGCCGAATGGCCAGAGCATTACGGACTATATCTGCCGGACAAGGTGACCCCGTTTCCGCACGAACAATTGCCCATGACATGCTCGATTCGTGGTGAGGAAGTCGACAACATTGAGATGTTCGTACGACATGAAAAGGCGCCCCACGGCATCTGGACGCGGAGTCACTGGTCGCCCGCTGCGTGGCGCTGACGGTAATTTGTTAGGCGGCGTCATCGTTTGCCGGGACATCACTCAAATCAAAGAGGAAGAATTTTTTCGGGCGGGCCAAAGTCGAGTTTTGGAAATGATCGCGGCCGACGCACCGCTCTCCGAGGTCCTTACCAGTCTTGTTCTTCTCATGGAAGGTCAGGCAGAAGGACTACGCTGTTCAATTCTTCTATTGAACCGCGATGGAAAACATGTGCGCCATGGTGCAGCACCGAATTTGCCCGAAGCTTATGTGAAAGCGGTCGACGGCGCACCGATCGGACCATGCAACGGTTCCTGCGGCACCGCGATGTTCACACGCAAGCCAGTCATTGTGACTAACGTCATGACCGATCCGCTCTGGAGCGATTATCGCGATCTCGCGAAGATTTGTGGGCTACGGGCCTGTTGGTCGACTCCGATCCTTTCTCCTCAGGGCGAGGTGTTGGGTTCGTTTGCGATGTATCGCCAGGAAACACGCGGACCGCAGCCTGAAGAAACGCGGCTCACAGAAATCGCCACACATATCGCCGGGATCGCGATTGATCGTCAGCGGCAGCAGGAGGTTCTGCGGGAGCGGGATGCCCGTATCAGCGTGGCTGCTGAGTCGGCTGATCTTGCTTTCTGGGTTTTGTATCCGGAAGGCGACGCTTGGATGAGCGATAAGGGACGCAGGATTTATGGCTTCGACTCCAACCTCCCTTTGACCTGTGAGTTGATTCTTTCACGGGTTCACCCCGATGAACGCGCAGCGGTGAAAGCCGAGTACGATCGTGCCTGTGCCTTGCGTGGAGCATTTGAGACCGAGCATCGCCTTCTTCTGCCATACGGCAAAACGCGTTGGGTGATTATGCGTGGACGCTGTTTGCGAGACGAACACGGCAACATTCTGGAAACCATTGGAGTAACGCTTGACGTAAGTGCGCAAAAGCAGGCCGCGCTTCAGCTTCAGGTTCAACGCGAGGAAATGGCGCATCGCAATCGTGTGGCGTTAATGGGCGAAATGACTGCGTCCTTTGCCCACGAAATCAATCAACCTCTTACCGCAATCTCGAACAAAGCCTCCGCGGCGCGTCGTTTTCTCGACCGTGGAAATATCGATCCTGTATTGCTGCGGGAGTTATTGGAGGAGATGGCGGCGGACAGCCAGCGTGCCGGAGAAGTGATGCGCGGGATTCGAAGTTTGGTGCGCAAAGAAACCAGCGAGCAGACGTTGTTGAATCTCAATGCAATTATTTCCGATACCGTGCGGCTCGTCAGCTCCGATGTGTTGAATCGCGAAAGTGTTGTCACGACGGAGCTCGATCCCAACGTGCCCGGAGTGCAGGGAACTCTCGTTCAAATTCAACAGGTATTGCTGAACCTCATCATCAACGCACTCGACGCCATGGAAGCACTTCCGCCGGCAGAACGACGTGTCATTGTGAGTACGCGCTCCGATAAAGGCGACGTCGCTGAATTTACCGTGCGCGATTTCGGAATGGGACTACCGAAGGATCGTCCGGACAAAGTTTTCGATCACTTCTTTTCCACGAAACAAAAAGGAATGGGCATGGGGCTCGCCATTGTTCGATCAATTATTGAGGCGCACGGCGGCACGATTAGCGGCGAGAACGACCCTGATCGCGGCGCACGCATGGTGGTTCGCCTTCCTGCCGCGCGTGGGCAAGTGCAAAAAAGCAAGGCGGCGGCATGAGCGAATCGGCTGACGCGCAAGCGAATGAGGTTTGCATCGTGGATGACGATCCTTCCGTCCTCAAATCGATGCATTACTTGCTGGCGTCCGAAGGATTTAAGGTCCGCCCATTCAGTAAAGCGGAAGATTTTCTGGCGCACGCCGGCGCTCATCACGTGCCAGTGGTCGTGACTGATATCTGGATGGATCAGGTGACCGGTTTGGAAGTGCTGGCGCGACTCTGTGCCATCTCACCCACACACGAGTAATCGTAATCACTGCGCGCGAGGATTTAGCTGCACGCGCTACTGCCATGGCGATCGGCCCGGTCGCATTTTTCATGAAACCGTTCGACGACGAAAAATTCATCGCCGCGGTGCGTGACGCCCTTGGTCATGAGGCTTCCAAGTGAAATTCAGTTTCACCAGGACATCCGTCTGCTGATCTATCGATCGCTCGGTTTGATCGGCGAGAAGGCACTTAACAGCGTCATCAGGGTTATCGAAGATCTTGAAGCTGCAACGCAGGAGCCTTTCAATCGATTCCCTGATACGTTGGGAACCGATGAAGTTGAGATATTCAACCTCATGCAGGATCCGTACGAGCGGGCAGACACCAAATCCAACACCTTCTGGGATTGGCAGATCAACCACGTAGGAAGCATGTACGGCGTGATGGACGACATCTTTAAGTTCGCCGCGACGTACAAGGACTACCCGCCGCGCTCCAGTCCGCCAAGCTTTAACCCGGCCAACATCATGGAAGAAACCTTGCGTACGATCAAAGCCAAGCAAAAGCTCGAGGCGGCATTCCCAATGCTCCGAGAAGAAACGCCCAAGCCAAAGGAGTAGCTCATGAAACGCGTGCTCACGGTCACGTTACTTGTAATTCGCAGTCCGCCTTTTGCGCTCGTCGTCACCTTATCAAGCAAATCGACACCATGAAACCTACGCTCACGCTCGTGGCCGCTCTTTGCTGCCTGGCGTGCTGCACGGCATCTGCAGCGAACCAACCAAACATCGTCTTCATCATGGCCGACGATCTGGGGAATGCCGACGTCGGTTATCACGGGAGTGACATCAAGACACCGAACATCGACAAGCTCGCAAATGAAGGTGTGCGGCTCGAAAACTTCCACGGCATGCCGGTTTGCACCCCGTCACGCGCAGCCCTGATGACGGGGCGGTATCCCATGCGTTACGGCCTGCAGACACTGGTGATCTTCCCAAATCACACCTACGGCCTGCCGACTGACGAGCGGACCTTGCCGCAGGCGCTAAAGGAGGCGGGCTATTCGACCTACATGGTCGGCAAATGGCACCTCGGTCATGCGAATCAGAAGTACTGGCCTCAAAATCGCGGGTTCGATCACTTCTACGGTAATCTTGTCGGCGAAGTGGACTACTTCACAAAGGTGCGCGGCGGCATCGTTGACTGGCAGCGCGACGGAAAGTTTCTTCAAGAGAAGGGCTATTACCTCGATCTGATCGGCGACGAGGCTGTCAAGCTGATTGAACAGCAGGATCCAAACAAACCATTCTTTCTCTATTTCGCCTCCCTCGCGCCCCACGCGCCTTATCAGGCGAAAAAGTCCGATGAAGCGCGCTATGCCGAAACCATCAAAGATCCGACGCGCCGTACCTACGCGGCGATGATTACTTCCCTCGATGACCAGGTAGGTCGAATCGTCGCCGCGCTGGAAAAGCGCGGCTTGCGTGAGAACACGTTGATCATCTTTTCCAGCGACAACGGCGGACCCCGCAGCGCGGTAGTGGCGAGCGGCGCGCATTCCAGGGAGGAGCGCGAAGCGAGCGGAGTGAAGCAGGAGTCGCTGCCGGCGAGTAACGGTGATTTGCGTGGCGGCAAGGGCAGCCTCTACGAAGGTGGCGTCCGCACGCCAACCATCTTTAACTGGCCGGGCAAGCTGAAGGCGCGCGTCGTCAACGAACCACTGCACATGGTGGACATCATGCCCACGGTGCTGGCGCTGGCCGGTGGGAAGGCGAATGCCGACAAGCCGCTCGATGGAAAAGATATTTGGGCGACGGTTGCCGACGGCCAGGCTTCGCCACACGAAGACATCCTGGTAAATGTCGAAGTATTCCGCGGCGCCATTATCAAGGGTAAATGGAAGCTTGTGAAAATCGCGCTGTTGCCGGGCAAGACCGAGTTGTTCGATCTCACCGCTGATCCTGGCGAGAAGAATAACGTCGCGGACCAGAATCCGGACGTGGTCAAAGATTTGGAGAGCCGATTGATCGCTTATGCCAAGGAACAGAAGATGAGCGAGTGGCTGAAGGCTCAGCCGGACTACCTCGGTGCGCAGGGTAAGACGGTCTTCGATCCTGATTTCGACATCGACGATGGTGGCCTGCCGCACGCGAAGACGGCGCTGCCAAAGAAGTAAACCAAAACACGAGACAGGAGCCATGAAAATCAAACCTACACTCTTGGCGACTTTATCCGGCCTATTCGTCGCGACCGCCAACGCGGCCATTCCTAACGACGGCTCAGTGCTGCCTTTTCCGACTCCGCCGTCGGCTAGCAAGGCGGGCCAGACGCTGCAGGAATCCGTGCACAAACGCCGCGTCGAGCCGGAGCACCTGCCGAAGGATGCGCCGAGTATCCTCATTATTCTGATTGATGACGCCGGGTTCGGTACGCCAGACACCTTTGGCGGCTTCGCACACACGCCGACGCTGTCCAAGCTGCGCGACGAAGGCATCTGCTATAACCGTTTTCATACAACCTCAATCTGCTCACCAACGCGCGCAGCGCTGCTTACCGGGCGCAATCACCAGCGTGTAGGTAGCGGCACGATCGCCGAGCGAGCGGTGGATTGGGACGGTTACACGGGAATCATGCCAAAGACTTCCGCGACGATCGCTGAGGTGTTGAAGGATTACGGCTACAAGACTTCTGCCTTCGGCAAATGGCATAACACGCCCGCCGACCAAACAACCGCCATGGGGCCGTTCACCTATTGGCCGACGAGCTATGGCTTCGAACACTTCTACGGTTTTCTCTCCGGCGAAACCTCCCAATATGAACCGCGTCTATTTGAGAACACCACGCCGATCGAACCTCCTCACAACGAAAGGTATCATCTTACCGAGGACATGGCGGACAAAGCCATCCTCTGGCTCAAAGAGCATCGCGCCTTCTCGCCCGACAAACCGTTTTTTATGTATTGGGCGCCCGGCGCAGTTCATGGCCCGCATCAGGTTTTCAAGGAGTGGAGCGATAAGTACAAAGGCAAGTTCGACGAGGGCTGGGACAAGCTGCGCGAAGAAATCTTTGCCCGCCAGAAAGAGCTTGGCTGGATTCCCGCTAGTGCCGAACTCACTCCGCGCGCGCCCACCATGCCCTCGTGGGACAGTATTCCAGAATCCGAACGCGCCTTTCAATTGCGCCTGATGGAAATCTACGCCGGCTTCTGTGAGCACACGGACGCGCAAGTCGGCAAGCTGGTCGATTACCTGGAGCAAACCGGACAGCGTGAGAACACACTCATCTTCTACATATGGGGCGATAATGGTTCCTCGGCTGAAGGTCAGAACGGTTCGATCAGCGAATTGCTTGCACAGAACCAGATTCCCAACACCGTCGCCCAGCAGATCAAAGCGCTCGACGAACTCGGCGGCCTCAAAGCCCTCGGCACTTCGCTGACCGACAACATGTATCACGCTGGCTGGGCCTGGGCCGGTGACACGCCGCTCCGATATACCAAGCTGATTGCATCCCACTTCGGCGGCACTCGCAATCCGCTCGTCGTTTCGTGGCCGAAGAAGATCAAGCCGGACAAGACGCCACGCTCGCAGTTTTATCACGTCAACGACGTCGTCCCAACGCTATACGACATCCTCAGCATCAAGCCACCGAAGGAAGTCAACGGCTTCAGGCAGGACCCGATTGATGGCGTGAGCATGTTGGCATCCTTCAACAACGCAAAGGCGCCGGAGAACAAACATGTCCAGTATTTCGATAACAACGGGAGCCGCGGCATGTATCATGATGGCTGGTATGCCTGCACCTTTGGCCCGCTCATCCCGTGGGTGAACGCGCAACCGGGTCTGGCGGACTGGGATTCATCCAAGGATGTCTGGGAACTCTACGATCTGACTAAGGACTTTTCTCAGATGCATGACCTCGCCAAAGGGAATCCGGAAAAGCTGGCGGACATGAAGAAACTCTTCCTCGCCCAAGCCAAGGAAAACATAGTCTTCCCCATCGGAGCCGGCATCTGGCTGCGGATTCATCCCGAAGATCGGATCAAGACGCCTTACACCAGCTGGATCTTCGATGACACCACTACACGCATGCCGGAGTTCACTGCGCCCTCTGTGGGTAACACAAGCAACACGATCACTATCGACCTCGAGTGCGGCGTGGATGCCAGCGGCGTGCTTTACGCTCTAGGTGGTGCGGGCGGCGGCCTCACTTGCTACATGGATAAAGCCCAGCTCGTTTTTGAATACAACCTTATGATCATAGATCGCTCGATCGCGAAATCGAAGGAGAAGATCACGCCCGGCAAACACACTATCGTCGTGGACACGACGCTTAAGGCTCCAAAACCCGGCGCGCCTGCCGACATCGTGCTTAGCGTGGACGGCAAGGAAGCCGCCCGCACCGCCGTGAAGATGACGGTGCCCGCCGCCTTCACCGCCAGCGAAACCTTTGACGTCGGCGCGGACCTTGGCTCTACCGTCTCACTCGATTATTACGATCGCCGCCCCTTCGAGTTCAACGGGAAGATCGAGAAGGTTCAGGTTGAATTGAAATGATCAGCATGAAGGACGATTGGAAAACCATCTTCACACCCGAAATCAAATGAACGGGATTTCAACACGAGCAAATGGGAGAGCAGAAATGGAAAGCAACAAGTCCTCTGTTTGCTCTGTTAGCTCAGGTTTAATTTGAAAAACCAATCAGCATTCGAAAGGACACAACAATGAAAACCAAAAAACAACGGATAAGTGCCGCCGTGGCCAAGCGCGTTGGCGGCAAACTCGGCGTCGATTGGGCGAAGATCGATCTCGACCAGTTCCGCCGTGGTCTGGAAGTGGAGCTCGAGCACGGAGCCCGGGACCCACAAACCAACGTCACTAATAACGACATGGATTTGACGGGCAAGATTGCCTGGGCACATCTCAAGGAGTTCCCGGACTACTACACGCGATTGGACCGACTCGAAGCCGATGCCGATGCTTACTGGTCATCCCGCCGTTGACCAGTGGTCGCAAAGATCGGCACCTTCAAATGACACGCTTATGAACGAAGCAAAGAAGGAGGGTTTGGATCGTCATCAGTACGAAAGACGATAGGAAAGTCGTTTTTCCGCCGGAACAAGTGAGTCAATTGATAAGAATTTTGAGCAATGAAACTTCCGGCTGAGATTGAGTTCCACCAAGACATTCGCCTGCTGGTTTATCGGCCGCGCGGTTTGATCGACGAAGCGGAGATCAACAAGGTCATCAGTGCTATTGAAGAGATCGAAGCTGCATCGCAGGAGCCGTTCAATCGATTTTCCGATACGTCGGAAACCCACGAAGTTGAGCTCAACTTCCAATATGTGATTCAGGCTTCTCTCCACCGGCGTCTTTTCCACAAGGGTCGTGCGCCAGTGAAGTCAGCGATTCTCGCTACCGATTCTACGCTTATTCATTACGCGCGGTTACTCGCCTTACTGACTGAAGGTTCTTCGATCAAAGTGCAGATATTCCAAGACAACAAAGAAGCCGCGAAATGGCTACGTGTACCGGTCGAACGATTGGCGGCGAAGAACGAAGATTCTCGGTAACTTAATCCAATAAGAAAAAAGAATACCAATGGAGGACGACGGGTTCAGCTTTGTCGCGAGCCCGAAATTCTGATCACTGCGCATGAATAGGTTTGATTTTTCAGGGAAGGTCGCGCTTGTCACGGGCGGTAGTCGAGGCATTGGTCGCGCCACGGCACTGCTCTTTGCGCAAAGCGGCGCGAAGGTTGTGATCGGCGATGTCGATCCTGCCGGGTCGAAAACAGTCGAGACGATCAGACGCGACGGAGGCGAAGCTGTTTTTGTAACCACCGATGTGAGCAATGAGGGCGATGTGAAAAATCTCATTGCGACAGCAGTCAAGACTTACGGCGGATTGCATTGTGCGTTTAACAATGCTGGTGTTCTGCCTCCGACGGTGACCCTCGTTGAGATGGACGAGTCGACTTTCGACAAGACCTTGGCTGTCGATCTAAAGGGCGTGTTTCTGTGCATGAAGCACGAGGTCGCGCACATGCTCCAAAGCGGCGGCGGCGCAATCGTGAATAACGCTTCAATCGCCGGCCTGATCGCGGAGCCGGGAATCAGCGCCTACATCGCCGCCAAACACGGCGTCGTTGGATTGTCCAAAGCGGCTGCCGTCGAATACGCGAATCAAGGTATTCGCATCAACGCAGTGGCGCCCGGATTAGTGAATACCGCCATGACCAAGGCTTGGTTCGAGGATCCAAATATGAGCGCCCATTTCATTGCGAACACGCCGATTGGCCGTGTCTCGCAGCCGGAAGAAATTGCGGGCATGGTTTTATTTCTTTGTTCCGATTTGGCCTCGTTCACGATTGGCCAGACGTTTGTGATCGACGGCGGCTACACGACTCATTGACTTAAAGTCTATGTTCGCGCTTGGCAGCCGACCCCAAAGAGATGACCTTAAAATCGCCGGAACGAAAGTAACGCGTGATGACGCTTCCGCCTGACATCGAATTTCACGAAGACACTCGTCTGCTCATCTACAGACCGATCGGTTCGCTGAATGAGGCGTCAGTAAACAAGATCGTCAATGTTATCGAAGACCTAGAAGCCAGATTGAAGGAGCCTTTCAATCGATTCTTCGATACCTTGGGTCACGATGAGATCGAGCTGAATTTCCGATACGTAATTCAGATTTCTCTCCATCGAGTTCTCTCGTACGGCGACCGACCACCGGTGAAATCGGCAATTCTGGCGAGGGACTCCACCATTGCCCACTATTGCCAGTTGCATGCCATAATCACTGAGGACTCGCCGATCAGGGTCCGAATCTTTCAATTACGAAAAGAAGCCGCGCAATGGCTGGGTGTCTCGGCCGACTTACTGGCAGCGAAGGGCGCCGCCGGGAAAACAAGTCTACTTTGAAAGGAGATCAAATATGAAAGTGAAGCATGAGACGCAGTTGCATGATCCGGGATATGGACGAGATGAAGAAAACGAAGGGAAAGAAGGCGCAATGAAGCTTCCTCCTGACGTCGCATTCCAAGAAGACATTCGTCTGCTCATGTACCGACCCCGTGGTTTAGTGAACGAGGCGGCGATTAACAAAATCTTAACCGCCTTGGAAGATCTCGAAGCCACGCTACAGGAGCCTTTTAACCGGTTCACCGACACGACGGCAGCTGACGAAATCGAACTCAACTTCAAATACGTCATTCAGTTTTCTTTGCATCGACGCCTCTCTTATGCGGGTCGTCCACCGGTGAAGTCAGCCATTCTCGCCACCGATTCGACGATGATTCATTACGCGAAGCTCCATGGCGTGTTGACTCAAGGTTCCCCGATCAACGTGCGCATCTTCAACAATCGACAGGAATCGGCCGACTGGCTCAATGTGCCGATCGAACGATTAGTGGCGCGAACTTGAATGCCGAACGTTTGTTGAACACTGAGGCGGTTTTAGCGGTTCTTCGGGTAACGGCTGCAGCCGAATCCGGTAAACCAAAGCCAGCCAGAACTGGCACTATGCTCATTGCAGATGTCTTGACACCCATCCGCTCTATTCCCTAGGCTCCTTCTCATGAGCACCAAATTTTCTCTGGTAGTTTCGGTCATCAGCTTTGCTGCGATTTCGCTTCTGCAAGCACAATCGCCCACACCGGCCGAATCACCCGCTGCGTCGCCTGCAAAACATCGCACACATAAAAAAGCTGAGGCGACGGCGTCGCCGGCTGCGGTTAGTGAAGCTTCGCCTTCGCCTAGCAGCTAAACATGGCCGGAAAGCTAAAACAACGGCTGAGACCTCACCGTCACCGGCGGGAGCTGCAGTTTCCGCTTCGCCAGCTGCCAAAGCCGGGCGAAAAACAAAAACGACAGCAACCGCACCGGCGGTGAGTCCATCACCCTCGCCCGCGAAAACACTTGCCGACTTCTTTAAGCCGAAAACTTCAGCTAGCCCGGCCGCTGCCGCTCCGCCTGCTATGAGCACCACAAGCGCTGCGGCGAGGGGCTGCTCAAGCGACACCGGCAGCAGGCGGAGGACACGGTCTTGTGTGGGTCAACACCGAAACGCACGTCTATCATAAAGAAGGCACGCGTTTCTATGGCAAGACCAAGAAGGGCAAGTACGTCACCGAACCGGAAGCGATCAAGGAAGGCGACAAAGCGGCTAAGCGGGAATAGATCACCGAAACTCACCAGCTAACGTTGGCTGGTAAATGCGTAGTCGCTCCTAGCGCGCTCGCTGCGTGGCGATCCGGGCGCGCCAGCTTTAATTTTAGCGTTGGAAACAGCTTGACCAAAATCGTCCGATTTTTCTAGCTTGCAGTTATGGTCGCCAAACTGTTTCCAGCAGTATTGGTAATCGCCCTCATCATTTGGGTTGCGCAAGTTCAATCGCAGCTGCTGACTGGAACACCCCCCGAATCTCTTTCACCACCAAAACACCGCACGCAAAAAAGAACCGAGACAACCCCGCCGGTCGAGAGCGCAGCATCACCTTCAGGGGTCGAATCGCCAGCCGCTTTGCCGAAACCGAAACGCATTCGCAGAAAGACAGCAGCTGAGGTGCCTGCCAGTCCCACTCCAACTCCAGTCGCATCACCGAC
Organism: uncultured Verrucomicrobiae bacterium; assembly: GCA_963776065.1. GTDB lineage: Bacteria > Verrucomicrobiota > Verrucomicrobiia > Chthoniobacterales > UBA10450 > Udaeobacter. Next base: position 19,460 of record CAVZLJ010000007.1, read on the forward strand.
GCCCCGCAAATTCAGGTTCCCACGTTTGTTTAAACCCAAGAGGTCGCCATCCGCCAGTCCGTCCGGCGGGAATTCCGCGCCTGCAATTGGAAGTGGTGCTGCGGCAGGAGCCAGCGCTACGCCGCGATGACGTTATGCGTGCGCTGGGCCGTCGGTCGAAGATTGGCCACCAAGACTCTGCAACAGTGACGGAAGCAAAGCCGCCAATCCCTGCTGATGGTCCGCGGTAGGATCGATTTTTCCCGCCGGCGTCAGTTTGTCGACGATCTTTGGCAGATACTCAGCCAGGAAGGTTGACGCAACGGCAGGATCTACTCCCATTCTGGTTGCGATCGCGCTGACCTGCTCGGAGCCAATCACATTTTGAATTTGATTGCTGGAAATCGTCTGGTTTTCACCCATCCCAACCCACGATTGGAATGCGTTTCCATGGCCACTCTGTGAAAATTTACTGGCCAAGCCCTGCAGCCCACCGCTCTGCGCGAGGAGACCACCGACAATTCCTATTAGCGGATTCGCTTCACCAGGTGCCCCGCTTTTTCCACTAACTGCGCCGAGTATTGAGTCAAGTAATCCCATAATTTTGCTCCTTTTCTTGTTGGTTTGACTTTCTGAAACAGAATATCAGAGCGGCCCCGGCATGAACAGACAATTTTATCGGTTCGACACCGGTCAAGTGGAGAGGAAGACGAAAATCAACTCGTTAATTCGTTCGGTAAAAAGAATCGACATCGCCTTGACCGACATGGTAGCCTCTCCAACCAAACCAAAATAAATCTATGCTACAAATCATTTCGTACATCATTGTCGGTTTCATCATCGGTTTGATCGCACGCGCCATCATGCCGGGCGCGCAGCATCTCGGTTTCGTAATGACCACGGTTCTCGGTATCGCTGGCTCCATCGTCGGCGGATTCATCGGCCGGTTGTTTTCCAAACCGGAGCCAGGTTCGGCCTTTCATCCGGCCGGGTTCATCATGTCGATCATCGGTGCGATCATCCTGCTCTTTATTTGGATAAAATTCGTGGCCTGAGGAAGGTCATCGGCCTGGTCGCGTTGTACGTCTCTGTCCCGCGTTGAATGGCGGCCTCGAACGGGTTCGAGTTCTCTTACGGCGATAAGACCAAAGTCTCATTGTTAATGTGCCTTGCTTTTTTCACGCTCTATCAGGTAAGACTGTAACTTATGAACAAGTATATCGCCGAATTCATCGGCACTTTCTTTTTTATATTAACGATCGGCTGCACCCTGATCGGTGCCAGCCCGGGCGTCATTCCACCGCTCGCGATCGGCGCGGTGCTGATGGTCATGGTCTATGCCGGCGGCCACATCTCAGGCGGGCACTATAATCCGGCGGTGACGCTCGGTATCTTGATCCGCGGTAAACTGCAACCCGCCGACGTAGTCCCTTACTGGGTTGCCCAACTCGCCGGCGCAACGCTCGCGGCTTTTCTTGTGAGCAAGTTTCTCCGCGCCGGAGTCGCTGTGACGCCGATGACTCCAAACGTCGGGCCGGTCTTGCTGGCAGAGTTTCTGTTCACGTTCGCTCTCGTCTATGTAGTGTTGAACACGGCTACCGCGGAAGGCACTTCCGGAAATTCATTTTATGGCCTGGCTATCGGCATGACCGTGATGGTCGGTGCGTTCGCGGTCGGCGATATCTCCGGCGCAGTGTTCAATCCCGCGATCGCAGTCGGAATTTCAATTCTCGGCCTCTCGAGTTGGAGCAACATCTGGATTTACCTGGTCGCGAACTTTGGTGCCGCCATCGCCGCAGCGGTGATTTTCCAGTTGATCAACCCGCCACTGCAAACCACGCCGATCGCAACGGACGAGCCGCCTTACGAAACACCCAATTGAAACCCAACCAACAACCCTGGAGAAAATATGAATCAAACCAAAATCATTGCAGTTATCTCTGTCATTTGCGCTGCGGTCGCCAGTTCATCTGTGAACGCGGCGACGATCCCAGCCGGAGCAACCCTGACAATCAGGACCGTTAGCCTTGTCACATCACAAAGCGTAGTTGGAAGAAGCTTCGAGGGGAAGCTCGCTCAGGATGTTTCCGTTAAAGGGAACATCTTGTTGAAAGCTGGAACAAAAGTATTCGGGAAGATCGCGTCCTCACGTGCTCATCCGAGCAAATCAGGGCCACTCAGTCTGGAACTCGCTTCGATTGAAGTGAATGGACGCAGGATCCCGGTAAAGACGAACACCATGGAACCGCATGGCTCACCGCAAACAGCGCGCCAGGCGCAATATGGGCATACCGCCGGCACGACGGTCGTTAACCCTGGAACCAGCCTGCAGTTTCAGCTTCTGCAACCGGTGACATTGTAGTGGCTGCGCACGCAGCGAGAAGCTGCACCGGATTTTGTTAAACTGCCTATCGAGGTGCCGCTTGAGCGACGCTGGTTTTTGAGGCGCTCTGTAGTCCTAGATTCAAGCGCAGAATCCGGTCAAGCTCAGCGATCGTTTGCGGGAGTTCACACGATCCGTGCGGGCCGGGAACGATGCATTCGGATTTCGCGCCATCGAGGTGCGAGCTCCAATACGGCACGACGCCGTCGGTGCTCTCGGCGAGTGGTCCAGGCTTACCGCGGTTGCCAATGATCGAGTGGTAGGGCACTTGGATTGACTGCTTGTTCAGAACCGCGAGATACGGTGCGTTTGGCGCAAGATTGCTGACACTGTTCGGGAGCCGGCCATTGTTAAGTTTTCTCAAGGTTGCTTCAGGAACTTCGCTTTTCACCGTGGTAGCAAGGTCGACCGGAAGCGATATCAACTTGATAGCAAGTTCGCCGATCCCGCCTGACGCCATTTTGCTGCCGCGATGGGGAGTACAAATGAAGACTACCCGCTTAATACGGGGGTTGCTCTTGAACGTTGTGGATCTCGTAACAAGGTCCGCCGGTTGCAACGCTGCGAAGAGCTGCATGGCTGGTCCTCCCAGTGTTTTCTCCCAATCGGCGCGGCCCATATTCGTGACCTGCGCTTGCGAAAGCAATCCCCCCATACTGTGGCCAACCAGGACATAGCCTTTATGGTTCGGATAAAGTGTATCTACTCTGGCCAATTCTTCGCGCAGACGTAACGCCGAATAGAGGACGGGATTACCGGTGGGATAGGCGAAGACCCAAAACTGGTAATGTTTGCGAATCTCAGGATCAGCCTGGAGACCGTTAATGGTCTGGACCCAGTCGAACGGCGTTGAAATAAGCCCGTGAACAAAGACCACAGGAATCCGGTCGGGATCATAAGGCTGAAGAAAATAGAGTCCCGTCCTCTTCTCATAGTGAGCGGCTCGCAATGCCCCCATTATCCCTATGAAGAATAGGTTGGCGGGTGGCTCGTAGTAGCTCAGTGGCGCGGAGAAATCGGCATTCAGCGGGCGGACTTTCCCTTCAACACGCGCCGTCGGATACTTCCTCGGGCGACGAAGCGCAAGTGCGGCATTGGTTGCATGAAAGTCCAGCGTCGCAGTCGCTGGTGAAGTGATTCCCCTCGGCGGCGCAAATTTCTCAGGTGGATTAAGCATTCGTACCCCGACAAGCGAGCCTCCGACGCCTTGCTGATAGTTTTCCTTTCGAATCAATTTTTCATTGATTTCCGCGGACGGCACAAACGAGGTGAAGTAATCCGGGGACCAGACTGCGTCACTGGCGGGTTCAAGCCGGAGACGATAGCTTGTGTTATTGCCGGCGAATGTCAGTGGTTGATTCCAGAGACGGCCGCCTTCACTGGAGCGGAGCAGAACAGTCAGTTCTCCGCAGGCTGCGTTATAAGTTTCACAGGCTGGTGTCCCAATTCCGGTCCCGAGCAGTGGGGCAGTAACGGCCGCCGCTTGCAAATAGTCGGCAGCTCGTTTTTCAACTGGAATACTGGGAGATCGCGCCTCCCGCATGAGGTTTGCGGTCGGCGCATATTCGGGACCGCGTGCTATTTGCGGCGCCGTCGCACAGCCGGCTAAAAACGCGAGCCACGTTACAGCGGCGATCAGGCGAATGGATGCTTTCGTTTTTTCAAGTTTCATAAGCGTCCGAGATGTTCACAGCGTTCGTCGATGCTAGCGAAGAAGCAATGTGCTTCACGAGTTTTCCCTATAAGACTTTAGGGCCGTGTCAGCGTTCATTTCTGTTTGAACCCTTCGATTCAAATTCGCGCACACATATCGAGGCGAATTATCCTGTTTGGTACTTGAATAAAGTGAAACCAACGCTGCGAGCCAGCGCGTAATCCTCGAGACCGGAGTGATGTCACCGTGCCGAGGGTGCTCACGGGGAAGAAGCTAAAGTAAAATCCAGTGAATCCGTCCATCGACCGGGCGTCACGATTAAGCCGCGAACATTCCTCTTCCGTCATTTCATGTATTCTAACCCTTATTCCTTAATTCATCGTTATGAAACAGCTCGCCCTCATTACATTTATGTTCGCCGCAGCCAGCGTTTGCGCTGCAGATGCTCCGATTGCGCAGGACGAACTGGTCCGGCGCACTCAGGAGCTATACGATGCAGTCGTGCCTGGGAACCAAGAGCCCTGGAAGAAATATTTCGCCGACGACTGCATCTTCGCCGACGAGAAAGGGCGCGTTTTCGACAAAGGAAAACTGATCGCCGACATCACACCGCTGCCAGCCGGATATTCCGGAACGATCAAGATTGAAAACGCCCAGAGCCGGATCATTGGGAACGCAGCGATACTCAGTTACGACGCGGACGAGACGGAGACGATCTTCAGCCAAAAACTGAAAGCGCGTTATCACGTCACTGACACGTGGCTGCAGCGCAACGGCAATTGGCAGATCATTGCCAGTCAGGCACATCGTTACTATGAAGATCCGGCAGTAGGAAAAGCCGATCCGAAAGAGTTTGCCGACTACATCGGCACGTACGAACTGGCGCCGGGCCAAACAAGATCCGTCAGTGGTGAAGGCGACAAGCTATTCGTCGAACGCAACGGCAAGAAAGAGCAACTGCTCCCGGAAGCGTCAGAGATTTTCTTCCGCAAAGGCATCGAAGGTAGAATTCTATTTCGGTATTCTGGCAACGGCAAAGTGGACGCGTTGATCGACCGCCGTAACAACGAGGACGTTATCTGGCTAAAAATAGGAAAGGAAGAAGGAGGAAGGAGGAATTAAAGCGCGAAACGTTTCGTGCGATCTTGCAAATCTCTTTCGTCATTCTGCATTATTCGCTCTTTCTTAATTCTTACTTCTTACTTGTTGGGCACGAGCACGATCTTCCCCATCGCTCCTGATTCCATCACCGCGCGATGCGCCTGGGCCGCTTCGGCCAGGGGAAGTTCCTTGTCGATCACCGGACGCAACGTCCCGTTTTCCAAACCGGCCACGAGCGCGGCGTGAACGCTCGCCAGTTCTGCCGGAGGCGTGTTCGGCAACACCATCCCGCGAATATCGGCGTCGCGCTGCATGGTGTCGCGCGGGTCGATCTCCACGCGGCCGCGGCTCCCGATAACCACGACACGACCGGTTTTTGCGAGAATTGTGAGATCTTTCCCCAGATTTACGTTTGCGAGCAATTCCACGATCACGTCAACACCGCGCCCGTTGGTCGCGTTCATAACGTGCTCGAAGTGATCGGGCTCACGGTGATCAAACACTTCGTGCGCGCCTTGTTCGCGCGCGAGCCTGAGTCCTTCGTCACTGCCCGCCGTGCCGAACACGCGCAGACCGTGAGAGCGCGCAAGTTGCACCGCTGCCATCCCAACACCGCCGCTCGCCCCATGTACCAGCACTGTCTCGCCCGGCTTGGCGTCGGCGCGCTGGAACAACCCGCGATACGCCGTCGCGTACGGCGTGCCCATGGCCGCTCCTTGCGCGAAAGAAACATTTGCCGACAGGCGATGAACTTGGTCCGTTTTACACAATGCAAACTCGGCATACGTCCCGCTCACTGATCCCGCGGTGTAAACACGATCGCCCGATTTGAACTCATTGATGTCAGGGCCCACTCGCTCAATAACGCCGGCGCCGTCGTTACCAGGCGTGTAAGGCAACTCCGGCTTACGCGGATAAGTTCCCGCGCGAATGTAAGTCTCCACCGGGTTGACGCCGATCGCGTGCATGCGAACAAGCACCTGACCCGAACCCGACCGCGCCGTCGGCACCTCTTCCACCCGAAGAACTTCCGGCCCACCAAACTCATGCACTCGAATCGCTTTCATGAATTTCCCCTTACCTGCATTCGGTTCACGCATCAAACATCTGTGACGAATTGCTATCTTCCATACTGGGCCAGTGTGCTAAATCAGGCGATTTCCAACAGCAACCGGCAACGATTCCAGTTGCGAAATATAAATCGTGTATGTGTGTTGAACTATGAAGACGCTTACCGTCCGATCTTTGGTCGCTCTCGGGTTTTTGGCTGCCGCAGCAGTTGCGTTCGCCAATCCTTTCAAAAGCAAGATTATCACCGGGACCGATTCTACACTCGTAATCACTGTGCCTGATGATCATTTTATGAAAATCACAAATTTCACGCAGGAAGGGGGCACTGATCGTGGAGTTGTTGAGGTGACATTGGGAGGTGACACCGAAAATGGCGGAACCACCAACGTCCTTACGGCGGCGCGAATTGATCTTAGTACCGGAGTCAATTCACAAAACTTTCCAGAAATTACTAACCGTGTGGTCATAACAGGCCCGGCTACCGTGAAGGTGAGGCCTATAACAGGGGCCACGCTCTTCATCAGCTACAGAAAAGAGTTGAACAACGGCGAAGGTGGTGGTGGCGGCGGCGTGACGCCCATTCCAATCTTCAGTCCTACTCCCGGTGTAACCCCGACACCGACTGCTACAGCTACCCCTACCGCAACACCTTGAAAAACGGCTAGCTCGCCATCGCGTCAATCGCTTTCCATTCCTCCGGACTTAGTTTGAGCTTCGCGGCCGCGATGTTCTGTTCGAGGTGCGCCAACGACGATGTGCCCGGGATTGGCAGCATCACGGGCGATCGCTCCAGAAGCCAGGCCAGCGCGACCTGCACAACGCTCGCGCCATGCGCGTTTGCGGCCACATTCAGTGGGTTCTCCGGTTTAAAACCGGTGCCTCCGCCGATGGGAAACCATGGCAGAAATCCAAGCTTTTCCTTTTCGCAATACACGAGAACGTCTTCGGATTCGCGGTCCTCAATGTTGTAGCGGTTTTGCACGCTCACGATCGGAACAATCTTGCGTGCACGATCGATTTCTTTTTTGTCCACATTCGATAGTCCGATGTGCCGAATTTTTCCTGCCTCCTGCATTTGTTTGAGCGCGCCGACGGATTCTTCAATGGGCACCTTAGGATCGACCGTGTGCAATTGGTATAAATCGATTCGCTCCAGACGTAGCCGTTTGAGACTTCCTTCGGCGGCTTGCTTGAGATGTTCGGGTCGGCAGTTTGGCACCCATCGTCCCGGTCCCGGACGGGTGAGCCCGCCTTTGGTAGCGATACGAAGTCCCTTGGGATACGGGTAAAGCGCTTCGGCGATCAGCGATTCGCTAACGTCCGGCCCGTAGGAGTCAGCAGTGTCGATCAAGTTCACACCAAGCTCGACCGCGCGTCTGAGAACTTTTAGCGCGTTCTGCCGGTCGGACGGCCAACCCCAAATGCCTTTTCCTGTGACCCGCATTGCACCAAAACCAAGCCGATTCACAGTGAAATCGCCGCCCAAAGTAAATGTCGGATTTGTAGCCATGTTTACTGATATCGATCTGTCCGCTCCAAAAATAATATTGGATTTCCCTGCCAAAAGCGCCGCTCCACTCGCCAGACTTAATCCAAGAAATACGCGGCGAGTCACGCTGTGCCCTCTATCCGCTGCAGCGAGTCGATCCCTCATAACGCCCCAGGGATACGTTCGCGAAAACCGTTTTTAATTCAAGGAGATGATGCCCTTCGCTCGCGCGTCAGAATATCGAATGCATCTTCGAAGTCCTTCCCGAAAGTGACAATGCCGCCTTCGTGACCGGCCATGACAAAAATCTGTCGAGTTCGCACGTCGCCAACATCGAACAGACGGATAATTTCGTACGCCATCTGTGGCGTGCCGTAAGCAGCGACCGGCGTGGTCGTCGGAACGCGACCAAGAAGTCTCGTCCACAAAACGGAGTCGTGACAATGAATCACCGCGGACGCCACTGGATCGGATTCGTAAATTGCGGCATGCGTCAACGATTCAGACGAAGGAATCGCATTGCCTTCGTAGCGAAGCCAGTTCTGTTCGAAATCGTGCGCCACGACCCGTACGCAATCCGCGAGCGTCAACTCGGCGAGACCGCTGGTCGCTGAACCGGTAATGTAAAAATTGCAGGTCGCGCCATCGCGGACGCTCAGGTTGCCAAAGCCGATTCCGTTTGAGTCCACGCCAATCAAATGCAGTTCACGAAGTTTCCGCCTGCATTCGTTCAATTCCGTAAGCTGATCGAATGGCGCGATCTCCGTGCCTGTGCGCTCGTGTGTGAACTTTACATTCTTACTCACGGCGCGTGATCGGGAAAAAGCGAGCAAATGCTTTTCTCGTTGGCTTCGCACACGCCGCGCTCAGTGATTAACCCGGTTACAAGATGTCTCGGCGTAACGTCAAATCCGTAGTTTGCAGCGGGACTTTCATCCGGCGCGATTCGCACCCCGATATGTTGTCCATCAAACCAGCCGTCAGCCTGTTTTATTTCTTCCGCGCCGCGCTGCTCGATCGGAATTTCCTTCAATCCGTCCCGCATCTTCCAGTCGATCGAGGACGAAGGCAGCGCAACGTAGAAAGGAATATTGTTGGCCTTGGCTGCCACGGCCTCCAGATAGGTGCCAATCTTATTCGCAACATCTCCCGTGTACGTGGTGCGATCGCTCCCGACAATTACCAGATCGACTTCGCCGCGTTGCATCAAATGCCCTGCTGCGCTGTCCGCGATCACCGTGTGCGGCACACCATGCTGGCCCAGTTCCCACGCAGTGAGTTTCGAACCCTGGTTTCTGGGTCTCGTCTCAGTGACCCACACGTGCAGCGGCAATCCGTTATCGTGCGCGGCGTAGAGGGGCGCAGTCGCTGAACCGTAATCGACAAATGCCAGCCATCCCGCGTTGCAGTGAGTAAGCACATTGACCGGGCCGGTTTTCCTTTGCGCGATCTCGTGAATGAGCTTCGAGCCGTGCTGCCCGATCACCCGGCAATGCTCGGCATCCTCATCGGCAATCGACTCGGCTGTGCGCAGAGCAAACGCGATCTTTTCCTCCGCAGTTTGTCCCACGGCGATGCTTTTCAACTGGCGCTCAATCGCCCGTGAAAGGTTGACCGCCGTCGGCCTCGTCGTCATGAGTTGGACTGCTGCGCGAGCCATCTGCTCGTCGAACGCCGCGACTATGGGATGGGACGCAGCTTCGATCGCCGCCAGATACATTCCGTATCCGGCGCTCGCGCCGATCAACCCCGCTCCACGTACATGCATGTCACGAATCGCCGTCGCCATTTGCTCGACGGTGCGAACTTCTTCGATCACGAAGTCGTGCGGTAAAAACCGCTGATCGATCAGCTGGACCACAGATTGGTCATCCGGTTTAAGCCAGATCGTCCGTAAATGTTTACTTCCGACTTTCACAACCTGTGACTCACCAGCCGCTCAACTGGCTACACATCAATGCCCATGGGCACGGCGCCCGGGATGTCCTCCCAGCCGGCGCGCTTCCAGAATTCAGCACCGCCAAAGTTATTGTCGGCCACCAGGATTATGGCACGCACCACGCCGGCCGCTCGTAAGCGTTTCAGGCATTCTTCCACGAGGCGCTTGCCAAGACCGCACCCGCGATACGCCGGATCAACGGCAAGATGATAAATGTGTCCGCGACGTCCGTCGTGTCCGCACAGCACGACGCCAACAACCGTCGATCCGTCAAGTGCCACTCTGCTTAACCCCGGGTTTTGTTCTAGAAATTGAGCAACGCTTTCTCTGTCGTCCCCCTCGGCAATCTCCAAACCCTCAACTCGCTGCCAGAGCTGAAACGCGGCATCGTAATTTTCAATCGAAAATTCCCGGGTAATGATCTTGCCATTCATCTTGGGCCAATGACTCCAGCACTGTAATACCAATCAGCGTTGAAAAAAGACACCTGCGTTTAGTTGCTAGCCCACGTCATGGTAGGGCGCGTCACTCCGTGCGCGCCGAGTTTTGGGGCTGTGAATGACCGGCGCGCAGAGGACTGCCCGCCCTACCTTTGACTGCAAACTTGCAAGGAAGGCTTTCATCTTGACCAGCGAGATTTTAATCGAACAAGTGTCTGCCCAACAGTGAACACGATTATGAAATGTAAATTCGCATTTTGGTTCTTAATAATTATGGCGGCTCTGGACGCGAACGCGCAGTCGAAACCTTCGGCAACATTGATCGTGACCAACGCTGCTGTTTACACCGTAGATAAACAGCATCCGAAGGCCGAAGCAGTCGCTGTCATCGGTGATCGCATCGTTGCCGTGGGTTCGCGCGCGGAGATTGCTTTATGGCGCGGACCGCAAACAAGAGTAATCGACGCCGGTGGCAAGCTGTTGCTGCCCGGATTTAATGACGCGCATGTGCATTTCATTCAGGGCGGAGCGCAGCTGGGCCAGGTTCAGCTTACCGATGCCGCAACCCCGGAGGAATTCGCCAAGCGCGTCGCGGCGCAAGTGGCCAATACGCCAAAGGGCGAGTGGATTCTGGGCGGCCGCTGGGACGAAACCAAATGGGCTAAGCCGGAGCTTCCGACGAAAGATCTCATGGACACGATCACCGGTGACACTCCAGTTTTCGTCGAGCGCTACGACGGACACGAGGCGCTCGCCAATTCGGCGGCAATGAAGCTGGCCGGCGTTACCGCCAAAACCGCAGACGTACCCGGTGGCGTAATCGTGCGCGATGCAAGCGGAAATCCCACCGGCGTTTTCAAGGACGCAGCAATGTCACTGATCTATAAAGCGATTCCACCGATGACGCGCGACCAACGGCTCCGCGCTGCCCGCGGCGCGCTGAAACATGCAGCCTCACTGGGCGTGACAAGCGTGCAGCATATGAACCCCGAGTTTGCCGACGTCGCAGTGTATTCCGAGCTCGCGGAAAAAGGTGAACTCACTACGCGTATCTACGCCGTGCCGATGGAAACGGAGTGGCGCGATCAGGCCGAGGTTGGCATTCGTCACGCCTGGGGCTCGAGTTCCCTGCGGCTCGGAGCAGTCAAAGGCTATGCCGACGGCTCGTTAGGCTCGCGGACCGCTTACATGTTTGAACCGTTTGCCGATGATCCGGGAAATCGTGGACTGTTGAGCGACGAAATGCATCCGCCCAGCGCCATGCGCGAGCGATTAATGCAAGCCGATGCCGCGGGATTACAAATTCGTATTCACGCCATCGGCGACCGCGCAATCTCGATGATGCTCGACATTTTCGGCGATATCGAAAAGGAACACGGCTATCATGACCAGCGTTTCGCGATCGAGCACGCACAGCACATGGCGCAAAAAGATTTCGACCGTTTCGCGAAACTCCATGTCATCGCGTCAATGCAGCCTTATCACGCCATCGACGACGGCCGCTGGGCGGAGGCGCGCCTCGGTCACGATCGCGCGCGCTACAGCTACGCCTGGCACAGCTTTCTCGATCATGGTGTCACGCTCGCGTTCGGAACCGATTGGCCTGTCGCTCCGCTCGATCCAATACAGGGACTTTACGCCGCAGTAACACGCGCCACGCTGGACGGGAAGAATCCCGGTGGCTGGATTCCTGAGGAAAAGATCACGCTACCGGAAGCGATTGAAGCGTACACCATGGGCTCGGCATTCGCAGAATTTCAGGAGCACGACAAAGGATCCATTACCCCCGGCAAACTCGCCGACATGGTGATAATGAGCGACAACATCTTTGACGTGAAACCGGAAGCCATTCGCAACGTGAAGGTGCAAACCACGATTACGGGTGGCAAGGTCGTCTATGGAGAGCGGTGAATGCGTGATGCGCTAGCTGGGTCAAAGACGTCAGATTTTCATCTAACCCGTTACAGCGTTTTTCTCGTGGCAGGCGCCGGTCTCGCTTCCGCGGGACTATTTTACTTTGGCACCGGGCTTCATCCAACGTGGTGGACACTTTGGTTAGCCCCCGTCCCGCTGCTCGCCATTGCGCCGCGACTTCGCGGCGGCGCTGCTTTCTTCCTCGGTTCGGTCGCATGGCTTATCGGCGAAACGAATCAATGGAACTACGTCAGGCATGAGATCGAACTGCCACTGCAAATTGCGGTGCTTTACTTCGTAGTTCCTGCCGTGGTTTTCGGCTTCGGCGTTCTGTTCGCGCGTGGTTTTTTGCGACGCGGATCGCTTTTTCTGGCCGCGCTGGCTTTTCCCATTTACTGGGTGTCATACGAATATCTCTCCGCCATTGCGTCGCCGCACAGCACCTGGGGCAATCTCGCTTACACGCAAATGGATTTTCTGCCGCTGATCCAGATCGCTTCCGTCACCGGTCTTTGGGGAATTAGCTTTGTTGTGTTTCTGTTTGCAGCGACCGTAGCGGCCCTCTTTAGCGGCGCTGGAAACCCGTCCCGGCGTAGCGCGCTTGCCGGCGCTGTCGGGTTCCTGATCTGCGCGGTGCTTGCGCTTGGCGAATGGCGATTGCAGTCCAATCAGGCGGCTGAATCTGTCGCCGTGACTCTGATCGCGAAGGATGTGCCGATGAGCGTGTATCTCGGCACGGAAAATCAAGCGGTGGAATTGTTGCAAGAGTACGCTGACGAGGTTCGCCGCGTTACGCTCGCTGGAACGCAGGCCGTCGTACTGCCGGAGAAAATCGGTCGGGTCAGCGAGCACGCTCTGCCGAAAGTTGACGCGCTCTTTTCTTCGGCTGCGGCGGCCACGCATGCTGCAATTGTCGTCGGGCTGGTTCGGCTAACGTCATTCGGTGCCTTCAATTCTTCGCGCTTTTATTCGCTCGATGGAAAATTGGACGCGAATTACGACAAGCATCATCTCCTGCCTGGAGTCGAACCGGAAAAACCCGGTGACAAACGAGTGATTCTCGACCAGCCGTCCGGGCGTTGGGGATTGCAAATTTGCAAGGACATGGATTTCCCGCAACTAAGCCGCGAATACGCCGCAGACGGCGCGCACCTGATGCTGGTTCCCGCATGGGACTTCAATCTTGACGGCTGGTTGCACTCGCGCATGGCCGTACTACGCACAGTCGAGAGCGGTTTCGCGCTGGCTCGCTCGGCGCGAAACGGGCTTCTAACTCTGAGCGACAACCGCGGTCGCATCGTTTCGGAAACGGTCACGGTGCCAGGTCGCTTCGTGTCGATCAGTGGAAAGCTGAATGTCGCGCGCGAAGAAACATTCTATGCGCGAACCGGCGATTGGTTCGGCTGGCTTTGTGTCGGAGCGTTCGCCGTTTTTTTACTCGCGCAAATCCAACTCCGCGGCAAGATTAAGGTCGGTATGAAAAACTACGCTAAAATTATCCTTTCGGTTGTTGCCGCAATCATTTGTGCCAGTGCGTTCGCGGCCGATCAGCCCGCTTGCAAAAAGACCGGCAAGAATTGCCCGATGAATAGCGGCAAGGCGTGCAACTGCGGCAAAGGCTGCGATTGTTAGCTAGAGGCCCTCGGCCACAATTCTTCGGAGGTCCGACGTTCGCCCGAACGGCTGTTCGCCGTCTCTGGCACAACCGTCTCCCGCCTAATCCGCCATGTAAGGCGTGTAATTAGCCTGCAGCACGATCCGCCAGTGCCTTTCAGCGTATCAGGGACCGGGTCGAACTGACTGCTGTCGACGGCGACGCAGTTTATATCGTCGCGGGCGGCGGGGGAATTGGAGGAGGAACTCCGGCAGCGAACCGCTTCTGCCAGCTTGCACGATGCAGGATGAGAACGATCAACCAGATGACGAACGCCAATAAGCCACCGGGAATCGTAACAAGCATCAGCCAGCCTAAGACGCCGAGCGTATAAAGAAGGTGACCATAATCCTGCCCGTTAATGATGCACGGATGCACCGATCCTTCGTCCACTTTGCACCCGTATGCATTGGCCATCACACCGCACAACATCACCGATCCTATCGGTGCAAAGGCAAAAGCAAAAATCACGACAAGCACCAGCAAATATAAAATCCACGGAAATCTCCTATTCGGCTTCGCATTCACTTTTGACATTCTCCACCATGGTTGACAGGTCGCTCCGTGGCAGCGCTCTAACTAATGAGTTTGCTGGACGATCCCGCGTTTCTCAGCCCAGTCCCATAAAGCCGCGAATTCGGTCGGCGGCGGTTTGAGCGTTCGCTGAAAATGCACCTGATGAGCCATCAGCATATTGCTAAACGTCATTCCGTCACCGCCGGCTCGATTCGGGTCGGCTCCGCGCTTGAGTAAAAGCAGCGCATCCGCATACGCGAGTTTGTCTTCAAATCCCATTGCAGTGCGATAAAGCAGCAACGGATAACCGGCCGAATCCGACGCATCCTCAGGCATCGCGGAATTGACGTCAGCGCTGTGATCAAGGAGCAGCCCTAGTCGCTGTCTCGCCTGATCTTTGTAATAGCCTAAATACCAATTCATGAGAACCATGGGCCGGCCAAACTCATCGCGAGTGTTCGCGTTTCCGCCCGCCTCGAGCATCGCGCGGAGAACTGGTGCCGACGAATGCACGGCGTTGGCCATCGCAAACGAGTTCCGATTTTCGTTCGTGTGGTTCGGGTCGGCGCCGAGGGAGAGCAAGGTTTTAACGGCCTCGACCGTTTCTGGATGTTGCCACGATCGTCTGACAGCAAAGTCGAGCAGCGTCGCGCCGTCCCGCCCTGGTGCCTGCAAGTCGGGAGCGCCTTTCGCCGCCGCACGAATTGCCTCTGGGTCGTTTTTTACGATACCCTGGGCGACAGCGAACAGTGCCGGTTGATCGCCAAAGTCCCATCTTCCCGAGTCCAGTTCTGCCTGGAACTGGCGGCGATGCTGTTCGCCTTTTTCCATGTCCAGGTAAAAAGCAGCGAACAACCACACCACGCCAGCTACAGCTACGAGAGCCAAAAGCGCGATCACTCCAATGACCCATTTAAGTGCGGTTCGTGCTTTCACAGAGCGCTTCGGAAGATGGTGATCTCGCTTCGATCGCGTCAAATTAAACAGGATTCGCAGGAGGCGAACAAACAAGAAAATTAGGTCTCTTCCGATGCAACGTCCGTTGTTATCCGCCTACGACCCTGCGCGAAAGATCCTGGAGAAAAGAAGGTGCGTCGGGAGATAGATAATGAGTGGGAACGGTAGCATTAAGAGAACGACAAACAGCGTGCTGGGCCAGTGTCTGGTTGATCTCCAATCACCTGTCACTCGTCACCTGGCACTCAGTTTCTCAATCTCACTCACTACCCGATCGAGTTCGTCGATGAGATCGGCATGATCGCCGTGCCGGCGAAACGCAGTCACAAGCGTTCGGTAATACCAAAGCGTGCCGTCCTTCTTTCCGCTGAACCGATCGAACACTTCCAAACCGTGCCTTCGTAGCTCGGCCAAAATCGCGCGCGTGTTATGCAATTTATCTGATGCCGACACCAGCCGTGTCGAAGAGTCGGAGTCTTTGAGATGCTCGATGTAAGCGCGTTTGCGTTCCCGCCACGGCGGCTTTGGCGTCTCGTATGTATCGGTGCAACCATCGACGATCCCGGCCACACCATCGCCAAATCTTTCCCTGATATCGCGTAATCGTTCCGTGCCGCCACAATCTTCCACCGTGTCGTGAAGGAGCGCGCTGATCGCTTCGGTTTCATTCGCGCCGTACTCCAACGCGATGGCGGTCACGCCGAGAATATGCGCGGTGTACGGGATTCCCGTTTTCTTCCGCATCTGATCGCCATGGGCCTGCGTCGCGTAGATCAGCGCTTCCTTAAACTTGTCAGAAAGCTTCATGTTCGATGTTTCTGCTATTTGGCGGGCAGCAGATGATTTTATTGCGAGGAACGCGTCTTCTTGAATCCGTCCTCGTAGCCATGCTCGAACGCCAGGTCCCAATTTTGCTTGTCGCCCGATCCCTGCTGCTCGAAATACTTCTGGGCCATCATGTTTAACTCAGCTGACGTCAGCAACTTTGCGTCGCGCGGCGCTTCCTCTCCGGCTTTTTCTCCGATCCAATATGCCTGTCGCTCCTCCGGAGTTCGGCCGTGAGCCGCACGATGCGTGTAGAACGCCGTCACACCGCACACGAAAAACGCAACGACCGCCATCATCACAAAAAATCGAACTGGTTTGAATCCTCTCGGCATGAGTTGAGCCTAGCCAATCACAAGCAACTCTTGCGGGCAACGTTTTACGATGCATTGCGGCGATCTCTGACTGCCGATTTCGACTCTCACGTGCAAAAAATGAACATTCAACCCGCATTCCGTCTTGACGGATGCCACTGATCGCGGATTCAATACCCTTCGCGGCGATCCGATGCCTGGGGGAAGAATCACAAGCGAAGAAAAGTCGGCGATCAGCACGTACGTCGGTGCTGGTATCGCCATCGTACTTGTTTTCGTGGGGACCTACTTCTTCTTTCTGACTCAGAAAGAGAAAAAGGAAACCACCACTTTCGATCCGAACCGGCCCGTTCCCAGCGACGCTGTTTTGAAAGGGCGGTTAAAGGCCGAGGAATATGAAGTCGTGCGGGGAAACGGCTCGCAAACACCTTTTCAAAATGAATTCTGGAACAACCAGAAGACCGGCATCTACGTCGATGTCATTACCCTCGAACCCCTTTTCGCTTCAGTCGACAAGTTCGACGGCCGTATCGGCCTTCCCACGTTCACGAAACCCATCTCGAAAGATGCCCTTGTCGAGGTTCCCGACACCTCAAACGAGATGCAGCGCACCCAGGTGCGCGCCAAGCGAAGTAACGCCCGCCTTGGCCATGTCTTTCCCGACCCGCAATCGCCCACAGGCCAGCGTTACGTGGTTTATTCTGCCGCCTTCCATTTCGTTCCGGTCGAACAAATGAAGGACAGAGGGTACGGCGCATACCTGCCGCTTTTCGACAAAAAGTAGCGTAGTCACGGCGTTGTTTGGCACGCTGAAGCGCGGCGAAGGAAGATGCGCGTCTTTTCCTACTTCATCGGTTCCTGAGATTGTTGGCAACTTCGCAGTAATCCGTGGGTTCAATCGCCGAAACAAACAAGGGGGATATCGATCATGGGAGCAAAACGTATTGCGATGGTGCTGGCGATACTTGCGTTCGGGTTCGGATTCGCTCTGTGCTCGAATGCCGGCACCGACGTGATTGAGCCTTACCGCGCGCCCGCGCCGACTTATAATTACGCGCCGCCACCGCCGCGCCCGATCTTCTACGCTCCTCCTCTGCCGGTTGGGTTTGGCTTTGCGATTGGTCCGCGCTACCGCTACTACGGACCGCGCTTCGGCTGGTACGGTGCTCGCCGGTTCTACGGCCCATATGGTTACTGGCGTTTTCGTCATCACCACTGGCATTAGCCAAAGATCTCTCTTCGGATTTTGTGTGATGGTCGACACGGCTAAATTCAAAACTCTGGACGCTGCCAGACACCGAGGGCGGCAAACAGTTTGCGATTGTGCTGCCGTGGAACAGCACCTTTCAATCTGTGATTGTCGGTTTCGCCCGGCCTTGGTGTTAACACGTTGCCTGTCGCGTGGTATGTCGCAACGGGTGGCTTGGGTGACAGGATCGACTCCTCTATCAAGAATTCGGACGACACAAAGAGCGACGTCGAGCTATCCAGAAATGGTCGAATGGTTGCAACGCGATCATTGACGCACGATTAAGATTTAAGCCCGCGACGCAGACGATCTTAACCATGCTCAGATGTTGATTATCGAAATTACCAACCTGAACTAACGCCATGAAACAAGCCATTCTTCTTGCAGCCATGATATGCGGTGCTTATTTCGCGAAAGCGCAAAGCCCACCACCGCGGGAGATACCAACGCCTAGACCGCTTCCGACGCCAGCGCAGCGCCCGGCTCCAACCGAACTCGTAACGCCAACGCCGCCAGCCGGCGTGGTTGAGACCTACAAGGTGGTTAATGGCATGAACATTCGAGCCACCGTGTACAACGTCGAGGACCGGCAAAGACATCGCGTAGTGATCGTGATTCACGGAGGTGGCTACAGCGGTGGTGAGATGCAAACAAGCGTTGCCCAGGATCTTTCGCAGTATGGATTCATGGGTGTAGCGATTGAATATCGCCTGGCGCCGCCTCACACTGACATGAACAGTCCAACGCATCCCTTTCCAGGGCAAAACGACATCCACGACGACGGTCATTACCCCGAGCAGACCGATGACGTGAGGGACGCCATTGTTCATTACCGGAACGATCCACGCAGCAACGGCCAAGTGGTCGTAATCGGCGGCAGCGCCGGCGGGTCTCACGCTCTTTATTTGGCCGCTACAGGTACACCAGGATATGACATGCCGGACCTTGCCGTGCTTCTCTCATGCGGTGTCTCGAATCTAGCAGATCCCAATGAGTATGCGCTCGATTGCATAGACGGCGAGACCTGTCCTCACGCGGCCGTAGCAAATTATCTAAACATTCCTGATCCAGCCCCACTTCCGCCAACCGGAACCGACAGGGTGCTTGCACAGGACGCTTCGCCACATCAGTGGATGCACATCGGCATGTGTCCGTTTTGGGCCATGTGTTCAAGCGAAGACTCCCTGGGCATTCCAACATCAACTGGGTTCAACATTCACTCGTACTATCCAGATGGTGCCGAAGGCGTACTTGAGAATGGCGAAAACGGCATTGTGCCAACAGCCCTGCCAATCGGATTAAGAGAATCGACTGAAAGAGTGCCGGAGGCTGACTCATTTAAGGCAACAATAGTGGACGTGAGAGTTCATTCACACTCATTTGACTACTGGGATCAGGTGAAAACCGAAGTAGTAAACTGGATCAGCGCGCCTATCCCGCCATGATACGGCAGGGAAACTGAGACTTATCTTCGGAAACGTGCGCTGTTGGAAACGTACGACCAGTTGAGTATCCAACGATTACACGAAGCGACTGACGGCGAGAGTACGCCAGAAAAGTTCAACTTGAAAACAGGGGACTCTAAGATCTGAAGCCGTCGGCAATCCCCCTCTAATGGTGTAGCGGCACTCTCCGGCCGCGGACCTGCCGTCAACGATTCAATGGCTGCGATTGCGCTTTGATTTCCCCGAACCCCGCTTCCTTCAACTGCTCATTCAACGCGGGAAGATCGGATGCGAGCAATTTGTGCCAGGCGTCGATCGCGGGTCCAACTTTTGCCTCGAGATCCGCCACGGCGGCCTTCGTCGCAGCTGTCGGCGCAGCGTCTGCCCCTTGGATGTCGTCGAACAGATGGACCGTCGATTCTAAAACGAAAAGCGAAGGTGGTGCGTCTTGCCGCGAATGCGCCGGCCCAAATTTCATCAAGGTTCGAGTAAAGGCCTCAAGTTTTTGCGTGATGTCAGGTCGTTCCGCCGCCCGCGCTTTGAGTTTCGTTAGTTGCTCGGCGATATCGTCGAACTTCTCGCCGATCGGCGCCAGCTTGAGCCGCAGCTGATACAAGCGCCACGAGAGATCGAACTGTTCCTGAAGTTCAGCGGCCGACGTTTTAACGCGCGGATCCATTGCTACGGTCAACGGGCGGCTGAAAGTTTTGCCGTCAACTGTCAACGTAACCGTGTAATCACCCGGGGCAGCCCATGGAGATGTCGCTGCAGGCGCTGTGTTGCGATACGTCGCAGAAATTGGAAACTCCGGTTCCACATTCGGCACAGGTGTGTAATGCATGTCCCACAGAAAACGATGCATGCCGGGCTTCGTGGAAACCGATTGCGGCGGTCGAATCCAGTAGTTCGGAATTCTGAGCCGACTTGGATTCGGCGTGACCGGCACATCAGAGCTCGAATATTTTCTAACTACCTGGTCTTTGCTGTCTTTGATCTCGATCGTTACCGCACCGGTCGCATCTTTCGACAGAAAATAATCGATCATTGCACCATCGGGCGGATTTTCACCGGCCGGTTCATCCGGCGGCAACGGCGTGTCAGTATTCAGGTTTGCGCGAACACGCAGCGCAATCTGCGGTTTGAACAGCAAATCCTCACCTTGATTCCTGTTGAATTGTCGCAGCGGCGTGATGTTGTCGAGGATCCAGAACCCGCGACCATGCGTCGCCACGACGAGATCGTCATTCTTGACGACAAGATCGCGCACGGAACTCGCCGGCAGATTCAACCGCAGCGACTCCCAGTTCGCGCCGTCATC
Organism: uncultured Verrucomicrobiae bacterium; assembly: GCA_963776065.1. Taxonomy (GTDB): domain Bacteria; phylum Verrucomicrobiota; class Verrucomicrobiia; order Chthoniobacterales; family UBA10450; genus Udaeobacter. The sequence continues at coordinate 39,708 of CAVZLJ010000007.1, forward strand.
GAACGACACGTAAACGCCTTTTTCTCCTCCGGCGAACAGTAGTCCTTTCCGTTCAGGATCTTCGCGAACTGCATTGATGACCTGGCCGGCCGGTATTCCGTTCGCAATCGCTGTCCACGTTTTGCCGCTGTCGTGTGTTGCAAAAATATTCGGGCGCAGATCGTCGGTCCGCAACATGTTCACCGCTGCGTAAGCAGTGTTCGAATCGAAGTGTCCGGCTTCGATGAGCGAAATCTTCTGCCACGCGGAAATGTTCGGTGGTGTCACATTGCTCCACGTTTTCCCGCCGTCGGTGGTGAGATGAATCAAACCGTCATCAGTCCCGCACCAGATTCGGTTTGCCTCGAGCGGTGATGGCGCAACGGTGTAAATCACGCCGCGCCGATGAGCCTGCTTTGTTGCTTCCTCCTTGTATTTTCCAACGGCCGCCGGCAGCTCGTAATTTGGTCGCGACAAATCCGGGCTGATCCTTTGCCAGTGATCGCCACGGTCGCGTGTTTGCCACAGCGTGTTCCCGGCGAAGAAGAGCAAATGCGGATCAAGCGGTGAAAAGACAACTGGCTCGGTCCGCAGCATCCGGAAGTCCTCCGTTTCCACCGGCACCGGAAGAATGTTTTGCGCCTGACCGGTGCGGCGATCGAATCGTGTTAGCTTGCCACCGATGATGATGTCTGGATCGAGCGGATCGGCGACAACGTAACCGTATTCCTCCGCCGCAACCGGTCGCCAGTCGCGGAATGTGATCGCGCCTTCATCGCCGCGGCTTTTGATTCCGACGGAACCGCTTTCCTGTTGCCCGCTGTAAAGCCGATACGGAAAGGTGTTGTCCGCGCTGACGTGATAGAGCTGCGCGGTCGACTGGTTATACCACGAACTCCAGCTCTTTCCGCCGTTAACAGTGATGATCGCGCCCTGGTCCGAGCCCAGTAGAATAATGTCGGGATTGACCGGATTGATCCACACGTTTTGATAATCGTCGCCCCCGGGCGCGCCACGCCAGCCGTCCCACGTTTTGCCGCCGTTCGTCGATTTCCAACAGACCACGCTGGCCGAATAAACAATCTGCGGATTTTTCGGATCGAACCGCACCACCGGCAGATCGCCACCGCCAATTCCTAACCCCGGCCGCGGGTCGTCAGTCGTGCCGTGCCACGTCTCGCCGCCATCGTCTGACCGATAAAGTTTCGCGATCGTTTTTGTTCGGACTGCGGTGAAGAGTGTTTTGGGTGCGCTCGGCGCGATCGCGATGTTCGCCTGCACAATTGTGCCCGGCAGACCTTTCGTTAACTGCCGCCAGTTCTTGCCGCCATCGACGGATTTGAAAATGCCGCCGTTGTCGCCATTGAACACGCCGTTTTCCCACGGGGCTTCGCGAGATTCCCACAGCGCGGCGTAAACAATTGCCGGGTTGCTCGGATCGATCTGCACATCGCTGGCGCCGACGTTCTCATCGCGGTACAACACCTTTTCGAATGTTTTGCCGCCGTCGACCGATCGATAAATGCCGCGTTCTTCGTTAGGCCCGTACGGATGACCCGCGACGGCAACAAAGATGCGGTCCGGATTCTTTGGATCGACCGCCAGCTGCGCAATCTGCTGACCATCGCCCAATCCAAGATGCGCCCACGTTTTGCCGGCGTCAGTTGATTTGTAGATGCCGTCGCCGACTGAAAGATCCGGGCGATGCAGTCCTTCGCCGCTGCCAGCGTAAACAATGTTCGGATTTGAAATTGAGACTGCAACGGCACCGATCGACGCCGTCGGCTGATCGTCAAAGATCGGCTGCCACGTACGACCGTAATCGATCGATTTAAACACACCGCCGTTCACCGGCGCCATGTAAAAGACATTCGGCTGCGACGGTACACCGCAGACCGCACGGGTCCGTCCGCCGCGATAAGGGCCAATGTTTCGCCACCGCAAAATGGAATCGAACTCTCCCGCGCGCGCCTGTCCAAGTCCCAAAATAATCGCGAAACCGACTACGATTGCGTTTCGAACCGATCGCATAGGTCGCCATTTTCTTCTGCGATGAGAAAACCCGCAACAACTCTCAGCGTAATATCTGAATCCAGATCCAAGCGGAGCCGCATCAAATCGGAAAGCGAACCGTATGGATTCAATGACTGCAATTCGCGCGAGTTGGAAGGTGCGACTCGTCGCTTTCGGGATCGGCATCTTGGTTGCCGCCGCCGTGTTTGGAATCGCGCTCGGTGTGTCCGATGACCTTCGCCTTCTTTATGTCAGCGGCGCATTGCTGCTTTCCGTGGCCGGATTTTTACTGCGCGCACGAGCGGGAGGAGATTGGATCGCAGTTGTTCTGGTTCTTTTAGCCTCGACACTCTTGTTCGGCTACTTCGTCCTGCCACAAACACCCTTTCTTTGGCCGACCATTCTGTTGTGGGCGGCGACCGTCACGTTGCTGCTCTTTGGTAAGCGATTCCGTAAAATAATCAGAATCGGTTGCGCTGTAATTTTAGTCGTGGTCTCAGCCTGGTATTGTGTCTTCTACATTCCGGTACAGATGCAGCGAGCCTTAACGCGGGTGAGCAACGGCGCAGCGCCGCCATTCATGCTGCAACCAATTAGCCACGGTCCGGTGCCGACTGGCTCGACGCCTGGCAAAATTCTCGTGCTCGATTTTTTTGCGACGTGGTGTTCTCCATGTATGGCCGAGTTGCCGGAACTCGAGCGTGTTCGTGCCGATCTACAGACTAATCACGACATTGAATTCGTGCTGGTTGGGACCGACAAGGGCGGCGATACGCCCGAACGGATCCGAGCGTTTGCGCAGCGTCGCCACATTTCAGTGCCGGTGGCATTCGATCCTGAACAGGCAACGATGCGCGCATTTGGCTTGAACGGGTTTCCAAATCTGGTGGTGATCGATCGCACCGGCCATGTGCGATTAACGCACACTGGCTACAACAGCTCTGAGACTAGCTTCCGCCGCGATCTCACCCAGCTGCTACAAAGTTTGTAACATCGCACGGCCCCGTTCGATCCATTTACAGCGTCGTAACACTGTAGCGCTGCATCGACCGCCGATCTTGCTTTGTAGTCACCGCTCTGTGAGCGGTCAGCAATTTTGCGGCAATCGATTGCGGCTGACACAACCGCCACCACAACTTCGGCTCCCTACCCTCTCAGTTCAAACTCTCAACTATGCACATCGTAAGTTTGCGGCTTTCTTTTCAGGATGCCGACAACTGAGATTTTGCCGCAGAGTAAACGCACCCGCGGCGTACTCGCGCCTGTCGTAACGCCCTTCAAGGCCGATCTTTCACCTGATCGCGACCGGTTCATCAGGCATTGCCAATGGTTACTTTCGCAGAACTGCGGGCTGGCAGTATTCGGCACCAACAGCGAGGCAAACTCGATGTCAGCCGAAGAGCGGATAAAGCTTCTCGATACCTTGGTCACGGCCCGCATCGATACGTCCCGCATGATGCCCGGCACCGGTTGCTGCTCGATCACCGAGACAGCCGAGCTAACCGCGCATGCGGTAAAACACGGTTGCGCCGGTGTGCTGACGTTGCCGCCTTTTTATTATAAGAACGTCAGCGAAGAAGGCCTCTACCGTTATTTCAGCGAAGTGGTGCAACGCGTCGGCGATACGCGTCTGAAAATTTACCTCTACCATATTCCACCGGTGGCGATCGTCGGTGTCACGCCCAAATTGGTCGAACGCCTCCTGAAAGCTTATCCAAACGCCATCGCTGGGATGAAAGACAGCTCCGGCGATTGGAACAACACCAAAACTTTTCTCGACGCGTTTGCCAGCGATGGGTTCGACGTGTTTGTGGGCAGCGATTCGTTCTTGCTCGCAAACATGCGCAATGGAGGCGCTGGCACGATCTCGGCGACCGCCAACGTGAACCCGGCCGCGATTCATGCGCTGTACGTTGCTTGTACCAGGCAATCAAGAATCGAAAATTGGCAATCGGAATTGGAGCACCGCCAGCTGCGTTTGGATGTAGTGCGGGAGATATTCAGTAACGGGAAATTTCCATCCATGATCGCGGTATTGAAGCAGGCAATTGCGATCTACGGGAACGACCCTGAGTGGACCAGGGTGCGCCCACCCCTGGTCGAACTCACATCCGAGCAGGCGAAGACGCTCGCCGCGGACCTAAAAGCGATCGGGTTTACGATGCCGGGCATCGGGAAGTTGTAGCCGCTGACGATGACTGCGGCCTCGTCAAAGCAGCCATGTTAGGAACGAGTATAGGCAACCAGCGAGTTTCAAATTGTAATTAAGCAGTAGGAAGCCGAACAGAGCACAGCAGAAATGAAATGCAGCCGGACAAGAACGATCTTAAGAGCGCACAAAAGAATTCGGGTTGCACATTCTCCGGATGTTTTCCGGATTGCCGGCAACACCAGAAGCTCAAGTCCTGGGTAAACAAATCCTACGATCTGGCACGTCAGTTGAAGCAAATTATCGCGAGGTATACCGCGGACGCACTAAGGCGGAGTTTATCGTGAAGTGACTCCGCGAGCTCGCGAGAACGAAGTCACAGATGCTGGTGAGATAAAGTTTGAATCCGGCCGACAATACTGGGGCGAGTGGTACGTTTATTGGGCCATTGATCGCAAGCGTTCTTCGATCTTGTAATTCAGTTCGAGCCTGGTTAGGCTCCGCTCATGAAAACTGCAATTGCGTATGCCGGCTTGAAAAATATCGATAAAGTCGCACCACGCTCGAGCGAAGACGAAGCGTGCTTTCTGGAGCTTAAGAGCGTGCTGCAAAAACATGGAAAACTTTCTCGGTTCGGGATCTGCCTGCTCCACGACCATTTCCCCGTCTATGAAAGGGAGAGATTGCTGGAAGAATGTAACCCGGCAACACGAGTCTTAACCATACGACCGGTGGAGATCGACTCCGATAAGTTCGGAGAAACAATTGAAACAAGCTGGAGGCTCGACGTTAAATCAGACATCAGCCGGCCGACAGGGAACTGCATCGCGTACTGCAAGGAGATCGACGGACCGAACGGCAAAACGCACCATGCCAGCCATAAGGCCACGCCATAAATTAGACCGGAGCGCAAGCGGCCTCTTTGTCTGGTACACAGGGCGACAAAATGTCTGGCAACTGTAGTCGCTGTCGCAAACTGCTGCCTTACATTACGAGGGGAAGGCCTTTCCGCGCGATCAGTTCCATCTGGTCGCAGAAACGATCGAGTTCCCCGAGCGTGGTGTAAATGTTGGGTTCCGAAGCGTTGCGCGTGATCGCGATCTCTTTGCGATCGCATCCAAACAATTCGGACAGGCCGGTGCGAATGGTTTCGGATTGTTGCTCCAAGATTTGCCACATCGTGTAGGCGGTGGCGTCTTCTTGTTCCCAGATGTAACGGACCAGCGCCTCGGTCACGATCCGCGGGCTGGGCGAAACCCCGCCATTGTTCAGGTTGATGATGCCACGCGTAACGCTGAACGAGTTTTAAATGGTGGCCCAGTAATCTTCGTCAAGTCGCCGCTTCTTCAGGCGAGAGATGCGCGACGCTCTTTGTCGCTGCTTCGACATTTCTTACCAACGACGCGACCGTTGCCGAGGAAAGCGCAGCCAGCCCGAGGCCTTTGCCGGCGAGAGAACGAAAATCGCGTCCTGTGCGCAGTTGCACGCCGCTAGTTAGATCGACCCCGCAGACGGCATGCAATCATTGTCTTGGTGTGAGCCGAAGAAGAAATCTGTGGCCGATGGGACCGACGAAGAAATGAAAGCCGGAGGGTACAAACCATTCCTGTCGCTTCGGAGAAAAAAGTGGGTCTAAGCTGGATTGGGTTTGCGTCTCCACCGTTGTTGTCGCTGCGTTCGAGGCGATGCCTGCGCCGGCGAATCCTGAACTTACGTGATCTCGCTCACTTACCACATCTCCAGCCACAGACTTGCGTGGTCGACCTGAGTTGTTGGCGCGCCGGAAGCGGAGCATATTGCCGACGTTTAATGAAAGATTCTGTCGTCAGAGGATGCGTGCTGCAGTTTCTCTATGAACGTCGAAGCGAAGGTTTCCTTCCGTTCGGCCAGTCTGAGCAAGCGGTGCCGCCGCCAGCAGGGATAAATCGCCGCGATTGGCTGCGTGCCGTGGCTCAACTCTCAGAGTATCGCCTCATCGACTGGACCCCTCTGGAAGACAAGAGTGGGATGGGTCTGCTGTCCGGCTTCGCCAAGATAAGCGACTTCGGAGTCGAAGTCCTCGAAGCTCGCGTCGCGCCTCCGATCCCGATCGCAATCGATAAGAGCGGACAATCCAGCGTTCGCCCAGAGCAAGAAGCGGGGGGCGCAGCAAGCACTCCGCAACAGCAGGCAATTACGGAGGCGCTGGAGAAAGTGATCACCGCGATCAATCAAGCCGAGCTTTCGGAGCGGGAGAAAAGTGAAGCGAAATCTTTGTTGCGAAAACTGCTGAGTAGTAAAGCAGCGGCCAAAGTATTAGGCGCTGGCGCGCGATCACTGGCCGCCAAGTATTTCAAGCGCTAGTGCGCGGCTGGTTTAGCCGAATTCACAGGAAAATTATTTCGTCGGTTGCTTCTTCTTGGCGAGTGCGAGGCGGTCATTCTTTTTTCGCCGTTTTGCGCGTTTCCTGGAATTGTCTCTGCCTTTGTTGTGTCCCATAATTCCCAACACTCTCGTGCTTAGCTGAAACCTCAAACATCAAAATTCTTCGGAGACTCACTCGCGGCATCTCCTCGGGTGCGTAATTTCAACGAAGGCCGGAAGTATCTCAAAGACTACTGACGTGACGTGGGACGAAATCGAGGCCGGGGTCTCCGCTGTTGCGGCCTTCCCTGCGGTACCTGTGCCGGCGCATCCTGCACTTTAGTCACTCGCGCATCGCGCGCTTGCGGCAGCGACCTGGCTTGCTGGCCAGCTACCTGCGGCTGTCCCGCCTCGCGCATGTTGATCATCTCGAACGTCCGAAAGAGCGGGGCCAGATCGATCACATGATTCGCGGCTGATCTCAATATGTGCCCGAGATTTGCGGAGACCGATGCGACTTCCACCCGGATGCCGTGTCGGCGCAGCTTGATGGCGAGATAAGCAAAATCGGCATCACCGGTCACGAGAATCACAACATCGGGACGTATCTCAATGGACAGTTCGAGCGCGTCGATCGCCATCATCACGTCCACGTTCGCCTTGTAATGACCTTCTTCGGCGGGTGCCCCATCTTTGGTCACAACCATAAATCCGTTGGAGCGCAGCCAATGGACGAACTTGTTTTTCCTGTCCCGCTCCTCCTGCCACGTTGGAATGGCAGGCGGCAATCCGGCATAGACCACCATCTCTATCAAATCACGCTCGGTGTTTGGCCCGGCCAGAAAATCCCGGAGCTTTAACCAATCGAGTCCGCGCCCCACAGTGCGCACAGAACTGCCGACGTTCGATTCATCCACCAGCACCAACACTCGGGAGCGAGCGTGAATATCCAAATCTTTCTTTCGCATCGTTACATCTACAATGAATAACGGGTGCTGGGAAGCTGCGACATAGACTGAAATAAAACCTGTAGTGGCGGCTGCCTGCTCTTGAGCTTTCAGGGTACCATCTTTCGCTGAAGCGTTTTGCGCCGCGTCGCCGAACCGAACGAGGAAACAAGTCCTTCCGTCACAGATCAAGACACGATGCTTAGCATGACCGTGCTTCTGCTTGCCTGGCTCTCGCTCGCGATCCTGGCGCATGTAGTTGTTTAGTAATATTCCAGCGAGTGTAACCCGTAGTCACAATTAGGCTGGCCCACTTTCCCACACGTTGGCCGTCCTCCCTGGCTTTGACGAATACGCGTGTCCACAGTGCTAGCAACCCGTCCGCGGTAGCTTATAACGGGTTTATTCATCCGTGGCCTTTATAACACGCCCTCAACAGCGCGTTCACGAACAAAACCCCGTAATCACGACGCTCCAGGAACAACGCTTCGCGATACTCGCTCACGGCAGAGTGTGTTTCTTGATCGGATGCTTTGGATTGCGCAGTTGGAAACGCTTAATGTCGCCCTTGTTTTCTTCATAAAGCAATCACTTGCCCTCGCCAAGACGCCCTCTAGCAACGCCGACGCACACTGGCAATTTCTCGAGACTGAGGGTAGTGAGGTGTGATCGTTCAGGTTTGGCGGTGACTCCGACATGATCCTGTCCCACAAATACAAATTCATCTTCATTAAGACGGCGAAGACCGCCGGCACCAGCATTGAAGCTTTCCTGTCGAAACATTGTGGTCCTCAGGACGTCGTGACGCCGATTGTGCCGCCGATCGAAGGACATCAGCCGCGCAATTACGAGGGATTCATTAATCCGATTCCAGAAATCCTCGAACGACCGGACAAACTTTTCTCCGCGATACGCCACGCAATGACGAGTCGCACGAAATTTTACAACCACATGCCGGCACGCGAGGTGAAGCAACGCGTTCCTGCCGGCGTTTGGAACGGCTACTTCAAATTTTGTGTGGAACGAAATCCGTGGGACAAAGTCCTGTCTCATTACCACATGCACGCGGCGCGTGAAGGCGGCTCGCTTTCACTCGACGAGTATCTCGCTCGCCGTAGGTTCCCCGTTAACTATTTTCGCTACACGGATCGTTCCGGCAGAAAGGTCATCGTCGATCGCATTGTGCGTTATGAAAACCTGCTCGCGGAACTCAGTGAGATATTCTCGCACCTAAACATTCCCTTTGACGGAACGCTGGGTGTCGCAGCGAAATCGGATTACCGTGCCGACCGGCGACCGTATCAGGAAGTCTTCAACGACCAACAACGGCGAATCGTAGAGAACGCATTCGCCAAGGAGATCGACCTGCACGGTTATCGGTTTGAACGCTAGTCAATGGAGATTTTCGGATCGGCGATTGAGCTTGAAGAGAAGCGCTGGTGTTCGGTAGATGGAAGCTATGAGCGTAAGCGTTGGCGGTAGAATTGGCGTGGCGCTCCTCGGCATTGTCGCTTGTGGAGCACTGATGGCACAAGAACCAGCGATAGCGGCGGGTCTAATTCTGAGCGACGCGCCGGATTCACCCGTCGCATCCACGATCATTTTTGGCAGCGATCTGATTTCGGACCCGTGTGCCACCTGCAACTATTCCGATAGAGAAGGTTACGCGGTGGTCGGCCCGGACAACTGCTTCCTTCCAGGAACCACGCAATGGGTGGCAGGTGCGTTCATCGCTGCAGCCACCGGTGTGCCCGAGCAGATTTCGGCTGCGATCATCCTCCGCAATCCGAGTGATTGCCCGACGAACACGGTTACCCTGAGCATATACACCGATACCTGCTGGCCCATAGGCCCGGGAACGCCGCTGGTTTCGGCGGTTGCGACTGCCCCGGCAGCGGCATGTGGCTTGGCAGTCGCCAAGCTGGCGAATACGCCTACCCTGCTAATCAAGGGAACGAAGTACTGGGTGGTGGCAACCACGAGCGCGCAACAAGACGGTTTGGACTCCAGTTGGTATGGCTCTAACAACGCCCAGTACGCGTTGAATACAGGACCGGCTGGCAACCTGTGAACGGTATTACACCGGCGCTCATGGTGGAAGGTTCTGGCATCGGTCTCTCCCAGACACCGACTGATCAGTCCGATCGAGCTTTCGGGGGCAATTTGTTTGTGGACCCCTGCACCGGGTGCAACTATGATTCCAATGGTAACATTAGTAGCGGGTTCGACGTGCGAGGGCCTCAGAACTGCAACTCAGAGAGCCTGAGCTGGACTGCCGTTCCTTTCGTGGCTGCCAAATCAGGGGTGCCGACGCGGATTTCGGCACCCATCATCCTGTACAACCCCGCTGAGTGCCCGTACAACAAGGTGACGTTGAGCCTTTACGCGGACAATTGCGATGTGGGGCCTGACACTCTGTTGGCTTCTGGCATAGCCACCGTTCCGGGAGCGCCATGCGATCTGGCTGTTGCGAGGCTGCGCAACGCGCCCGCTTTGGTTCAGGGAGTCAAGTACTGGGTAACTGCAACCACCGACGACCAACAAGCCGGGCTTGACGCAACGTGGTGGGCTTCCAATGATGCCTACTTCGGTGTCAATGCTGGTTTCGGCTGGCTACAATTCACCGCCGGGACGCCTGGGTTTTTGGTGCAGTAATCCGGTGATCCAGTGTGGCTGAGGATGCATTCACCAGCAGTCGCAGGCCCACCTAACATCCGTGTCTGTGCGGGCGACAAAAATTTCTCATCGGAAAAGCTTGTTATGAACTTGGGTAATCGGTTTGCGCTGCCGCAATCCAGGCTTGCTTTTCACGCAGATTTTTAGTTCAATGGCTTCGTATCCCTTGCCGAACATCAGGCGGCGTGAGTGAGCGGGACCAGCGAAAGCGTCCAAGGCCCTGGGATGTTTGCTACTACGCACTGGAGCATGGTGCTGGAGGCGCAAGGCGAATCACCGGCAGCACAAGAGGCGCTCGAAGAGCTTTTGCCGCACATACTGGCGACCCATTTATGGATTTGTGCGACGCCCCGGCGCCAGCGCAGAAGACGCCGAGGAAATCACCCAGGGGTTCTTCGCTTTATCTGCGCTGACGCGGACGAGCGGACGATCTTACTCACAATTTGAGTTTGTCATTTGTGAACTCCTGCCAGCGATCAATCTCGCCGACCAGACGCGATATCACCGATGCGCATCCCGGATCCGAGTAAACATTGCGCGTCTCGAACGGATCGCTCTTCAAGTTATACAACTCATTCATATCCTTATCGCGCAGGCAAAGCTTCCAGCCATCGGGAGAAACCAGCGTACGAGTGGATTCTTCGACGGCGCGTTTGATTATCCGTCGACGAGCGAGTCTGCTTCCCTTTTTGATTTTCGTCCGGTTCGGAGCCCACTCGAGAAAGACATTCTGTGGCGGCGCGGTGTCGTCATTGATCAGCGGCAGCAAACTTTTGCCGGCACATTGGGGATGATTTGGCTGACTGAGAAGATCCAGCAGCGTCGGCACGAAATCGATATGGCTTACCGGTCGCGAAATCATTTTGCTTCGCGTTTGGCCAGGCAATCGAATCAACCACGGAACACGCGCGGCTTCTTCGAACATCGTTTCTTTCCCGAATAGATGATGGGCACCGAGGATGTCGCCGTGGTCGCTGGTGTGAATCACGATCGTGTCGTCCCTTAAGCCGCATCGCTCCACACAACCAAGGATCGCGCCGATGCTTTGATCGACCAACGTGACCAGACCCAGGTAGCGTTGTTTGATGCTGCGGTATTCGTCAGGTGTAATCCCAAAGAACAACTGAACCGGCAATCGCTGCCGATCCAATATCGCTTCAGCCTGCTGCCATTCGCGCATCAAGCGGTATCGCAGCGGAATGTCTTCGCTCTCGGGGAGCGTAGCCGTTGGATCGAGCTCCACGTCGTCCAGCGGATGCTCCTCATTGAGCGGACCGTTGTACGGCGAGTGCGGTTCCACGAATGCAACCACCAAAATGAAAGGATCGCGCTGATGCCTTTCGATGAAGTCGCACGCGTGTTTCTCCAGAAACTTCGGTCGCGACAACTCAATCGGCAGATTGCTGATCGCCACTTCCGAAAAGCGTCCGTTCGATTTGTCCGGCGCGACGCCGTTTGAGATGAGAAATTTTGTGTAGTCGCCGTGGCCCTCGGTGGAAATCCATTCCTGGAACCCGCGCCCAGCGGGCCTGCCCGCCGAAGCCTCGGCGTAGGCGGGGCCGTCCTCGCCAAGGTGCCACTTTCCCATGTACGCGGTGCGGTAGTTGTTGTCCTCCATGAGCTCGGGAAAAATTTGAAACCGCCGGTCGAGCGGGACGCTATTATGCGTGCACCCATTTGTGTGTGGCCACGTCCCTGTCATTAGCGAAGAGCGAGAAGGCGTGCACACTGGATGAGTCACATAGGCGCGCTCGAAAATCACAGATTCAGACGCAAGCTTGTTCAGACTAGGCGCGTGCACTTTGACGCCGCCATAGCAAGCGAGTGTATCCGCCCGTTGCTGATCGGGCAGAAAGAGAATGAGGTTTGGCTTTCGCTGGGCTGTCATCAGTTTTTGCTCACCGACTAAATCAGTGCTGGCGAGTGACTGCAACGGTTTGTCTGTAGCGGTCTCCCTGTGGGCGATACGCACGTTTCCCACAGGGACGTGGCTACAGGAACATGCTGGCTTCCTGAAGTTTCACCGCGCAGCGCTTTGAACATGTCCGACTTTCAGTGCATTGCCGCACTCCAAAACTCGTCGCAGGAATCGCGTTTTTGGTGTTTCCTCATTCGCATGAAATGCTTTTTGATCTTGCAGATGTTCGCCATGTTAGTGGCTGTGATGGCGCGCAGCGCACCAAATTTCGACCTGGCCGCAAAAGCCACGAACGAGCTTGGAGTCGATCTTCACCGGCAGCTCGCTACGGGCGACGCGAATCTTTGCATCTCCCCCTACTCAATCGACAGCGCGCTGGCGATGACGTTCGCCGGGGCCGACGGCGAAACGCGCAGCGAGATGGTGCGCGTTCTGCATTTTCCAAATGGCGGCGACGTACCCGCCGCGTTCTCTGCGCTTCAGCGTTCGCTCGAACAAATGAGCGCGAAAACAGCTGAACTGGTAAAGGAATCAAAAAAGTTCGGTGGACCGAGCGAACCGATTACGTTGAACATCGCCAACCGCCTGTTTGCGCAAAAGGGCTATCGTTTTCGCGAAGCGTTTCTGTCATTAGTGAAACAGAATTTTAGCGGAGCATTCGAGCCGCTCGATTTCGTTGCCGATGCCGCGGCGGCCACGCAGCGCATCAACAAATGGGTCGCAGACCAAACGCGTGATCGAATTCGCGATCTGATTCCCGGAGGCGCGCTGGACAAGACAACCCGACTTGTCCTGGCGAACGCGCTTTACCTGAAGGCGCCGTGGGCAAATGAGTTTTCCCAGAACTCGACTCAACCCGAGCCGTTCTTTGTTCGCGGCGCACCTGTCGATGTTCCGATGATGCGAAAAACTGATAAGAGTTTCGGTTATGCAAGGCGCGAAGGATTCACTATCGTAAGTGTTCCCTACACGGGCAACGAGCTACAGTTCGTCGTTCTCCTTCCTGACGACATTAATGGGCTGCGCGAACTTGAATCGAAACTGAGCGCCGACGTGCTCGCCAGCTGTGCGAAACTCGAAAAGCGAGATGTCGATCTTCATCTGCCAAGGTTCAAACTCGAGCCGCCAACCATTACTTTAGCCAAACCATTCGAAGCGCTCGGGATGAAGACAGCATTCGATCAACCGAAGGGCAGCGCGAATTTCGACAAGATCGCACCACGAACACCAAAGGATTACCTCTACATCTCGCAGATCTTTCACAAGACGTTCATCGCCGTGGACGAAAAAGGAACGGAGGCGGCCGCAGCAACCGCCGTGGCAATGATGGCGGCGACTGCTTTAAGGTCACCTCCCCCGCCGCCGATTGAAGTCAAAGTCGATCGCCCATTTGTTTACGCGATCCAGCACGTGCCCAGCGGCGTCTGCCTGTTTCTCGGCCGGGTCACAGATCCGCGCTGATGGATAGATTGCAGGGCGTCTGCGCCAGACGCCAATGTTCAAATCGCCGGCGTCTCACAGAGAGCGCCCTACAACAGCGAATTGACCTCGTAACTTAAATCCCCGTCCACAATCCGCGCCGCCGATGTGTACGGATGCGGCTCGACTTTGTTTGCGGCGAGAATGTGCATCACTTCCACCCCCCGCGATTTCAGGTAATCCGCGATTAGTGAGCGATGACACCTCCACCAAACCGCTTCCGCACACATGATCGCAGTCGCACCGGTTTTCGCAGCAACATCGAGCAGACGCTCGACACCTTGGTGGAATTGCGCCGTCTCCATGTAATCGGCGTAGCCGCGGAACGAAGCGTTACGCCATGCGGTGTTGCGAGAGTCGGCCTTCGACTTCCGCCTCCCACCGAGCTCAGGGAAGTGTTCGTAACGAATCCCATGCGCGTTTAAGAATTCCGCCAGCGCTTCCTTGTTGAATTGCGGATAACGTTTCGAGCCCGGCCACGCTCGCACGTCGACTAGCAACTTGATCTCGTTTTCCTTCAGCAACGAAATGAACTCATCGATCGTTCGCGTCGAGTGCCCGATGGTCCAGATTCGCATAACTGAATAAAAGACGCCGATTCATAATGAACGGGCAAATCATATTGGCGCAGCTGATGCGTCATGCGGCGGCGCGCACAGGAGTGACGCGCCCTACCAACGAAACGCCAACGCACGCGATTTGGTAGGGCGGGCAGTCCTCTGCACGCCGCTCAATTCGGCCGCGAATTTTTATCCGACATCCTTCGCTGGAGCTCAGGGTCCCCAAAGATTGTAGGGCAGGCGCTCCGCCTGCCGTTTCGTTCGTGACAGTCATTCTGAGCGGAGCGCAGCGGAGACGAAGAATCCCGCGGAGAGACCGGTTGGTTTTGTGTCGGAATGCAAAGCCTGGCCTCGCCCCGAAAGCTTTCGGGGCTGCGTTGCAGCCTCGACTTCGCTCGGAATGACAGCAAAATTAACTGCGTGAGCGAATTTCAATTTGGCGGCCTGCCCGCCGTAGCCTTGGCGAAGGCAGGCGATTCGTCCATGTTATTCGTATCGTGATTCAAATTTCCTCGAAATGAGCAAAGTTTATCCTAACGCCACCGCCGCGCTTAACGGCCTGCTTCACGACAACATGATGATCGCTGCGGGCGGGTTCGGGCTGTGCGGCATTCCGGAAAATCTGATCGCGGCGTTGCGCGACAGCGGCGCGAAGGGCCTGACCATTGTCGGCAACAACGCTGGCGTCGATGGTTTCGGAATGGGAGTTCTGCTCACCACACGGCAGGTGAAAAAAGTCCTGGCCTCGTACGTTGGCGAGAACAAGGAGTTCGAGCGTCAGGTGTTGTCGGGTGAGCTTGAACTCGAGCTCATTCCCCAGGGCACGCTCGCGGAGCGGTTGCGCGCGGGTGGCGCGGGGATCCCGGGATTCTACACACGCACCGGCTTCGGCACTAAACTGACTGAGGGCAAGGAAACCAAAGTTTTCGACGCCAAGGAATACGTACTCGAACCCGGCATCACGGCCGAGCTTTCGCTGGTGAAGGCGTGGAAGGGCGACAAGTCCGGCAACCTCATTTTCCGGAAAACCTCACGGAACTTTAATCCGATGATCGCCAGCTGCGGGAAAGTCTGCGTCGCCGAGGTGGAGCAACTCGTCGAGATTGGCGAGCTTGATCCCGACCAGATCCACACGCCGGGCATTTTCGTCGACCGTATCATCCAGGGAGAAAAGTACGAAAAACGGATTGAGTTCCGCACCGTACAAGGCAGCACGACCGCAAAAAAAGAAAATCCGATCCGGGATTTGATGGCGAAGCGCGCTGCGCAGGAGTTGCGCGACGGTTACTACGTCAATCTCGGCATCGGCATCCCGACGCTGGTGGCGAACTACATCCCCGAAGGCATGAATGTTACGTTGCAGTCCGAGAATGGCCTGCTTGGCATCGGCCCGTTCCCAACTGAGGATGAAGTGGACGCCGACTTGATCAACGCCGGCAAACAAACCATCACCACGATGCCTGGCTCGGCCTTTTTCTCCAGCGCCGACTCATTCACGATGATTCGTGGCGGCCACATCGATCTTGCTATTCTCGGCGCGTTCGAAGTGACGGACAAAGGCGACATCGCAAACTGGATGATTCCCGGCAAGATGGTCAAAGGACCAGGTGGCGCGATGGACCTCGTCGCCGGAGTAAAGCGTGTCGTCGCGGTGATGGAGCACACCTCGAAGGACGGCAGCCCAAAAATTTTGAAACAATGCACGCTGCCCATCACTGGCTTGGGAGTCGTCAACCTCATCATCACCGATCTATGCGTGTTCGAGGTGAAACAACGCGGCGGCCTCGTTCTCATTGAATTGCATCCTGGCGTCACGGTGGACGACGTTCGCGCAAAGACTGGCGCGCCGTTCGACGTGGCACTAAGCAATTAGATGATCAGCGACCGAATTCCGCTCGCGCTTATTCCCCTCCGCGTTCGAGCAAATGCTTGCGGAGTAGCTCTTGAAAGACTTCATAAACCGCACTGCGCCTTTCCGCGAAGATGCAGTGAATCGTCCGCCTTTTTCCCGAGAGCTTGTAAGCGAAGATGATTCGATAACCGCCAACGCGCAGACGGTGATAATCCTTTAGCGGACCTTCCAGCGCTCGAATGTTGCCGCGCTCGCGTGCGAGACCGCGAAGCGCCGCCCGCAACGCGCGACGTGGTTCTGGAGGTCGCCGCGCAACAAACGCAACGACCTGCTTGGAAAGCTCAACTTTTATCTCCATTCAACGCAGAGAGCGGCAGGAACTTTGTCTTGCCTTCTTCGTACCGGCGCAGCGCCTTCATCGCCGCAGGATTCCCCAGCACTTCCAGCGTCTCCACGATAGTATCCATACGCTCACGGGAGATCAGGTACGCAACCGTCTCGTCGTGCCGCGTGATCGCGATCGACCCCGCATCCGCTGCTTCCTTGATCAATCGCGGCAGATTCGTCTGCGCCTGCGTTACCGAATAGGTAGAATCCATTGGGATTCTACCTAGCTTTACTTATGAGCGCCGTCAACCTCATCATCACCGATCTATGCGTGTTCGAGGTGAAACAAGGCGGCGGCCTCATTCTCATTGAATTGCATCCTGGCGTTACGGTGGACGACGTCCGCGCAAAGACTGGCGCGCCGTTCGACGTGGCACTCAAGCGCTGAAGAATGTGGGAGCTGCCTTAGTGCAGCGATTCTCCGCTGATCATCCCATCTGATCGGGGCACTAAGGCCCCTCCCACATTGGGTTGATTCTCGCGCGGGCAAAGCAGCACCAGCAGTGATGCGATTATCCAGCACGCGACCATAAAAATAAATCCGCCGCGGAATGAGCCGGTGCGCTGGCTCAGATCGCCAATGATCTTAGGACCAACGAATCCGCCAATGCTGGCCGTGCAATTGATGAAGCCGACCGCTGCTGCAGCCGCCGAGCTGGTGAGAAATGCAGACGGGAGCGCCCAGAACGATGGCAGATAGGCCACCGTTCCGAAGCCGATCAGCGTGAACACCACGATTAGCAGTACGATCGAATGCGGAGCAAGGAACCACGCGCCCAACGCCAGCGCAGCGGTTAATTGTGGGACGGCAAAGTGCCAGCGGCGCTCGCCCGTGCGATCGGAGTTCCAGCCAAGCAGCAGCATTCCGATGAGACCCGCAACAAACGGAATCGCGCCGATCCAGCCAATGCGCTGAACATCAGTCCAACCAGTGAGCCGCTGAAGCATGGTCGGCATCCAAAACCAAAAGGCGTAGCCGCCGGTATAACAGAAGAACAACCCGGCAGTGAGCATCAACACCGCCGGATGCCGAAGCGCTTGCCAAATCGTAACATCTTCTACATGTGCTTTGGCGCGTCGCTCTTCAGCAAGACGAGCACTTAACCAATCGCGCTCGTTAGGCTGCAACCATCGCACTTCGTTAGGCCGATCCGGCAGCACGAACAGTGTCGCGATTCCAAGCAAGATCGCGGGCACGCCTTCCAGCAGGAAGAGCCATCGCCATCCGGCAGTGTCGAGCCAATGAACACGCAGGATCATGCCGGCAAGAGGCCCGCCGAGAATGTAAGCAATGGGAATAGCCGACATAAACCGCGCCACCGCCTTGGCCCGATCCTGATAAACGAACCAGTGCGAAAGATAAACAATCACACCGGGGAAAAAGCCTGCCTCGGCTGCGCCGAGCAGGAAACGCGCGCCGTAAAGCTCCAGCGGCGTGCGGACAAAACCAGTGAGTGTTGTGAGCGCGCCCCAGATTATCAGCGTTGTCGCCAGGAGAAGTCTGGCGCTCCAGCGTTCCACCAGCAGCGCCCCGGGAATTTGCAGCGCAAAATATCCAATAAAAAAAATTCCGCTGGCCGTGCCAAACACTGAATCGGTTAAACCCAGGTCGCCTTTCATTCCAAGCGTCGCATACGCGATGTTTGTGCGATCGAGGTAATTCGCGACGTAAAGCAGAAACAGAAACGGCAGAAGCCGCCACGCGATTCGACTGCGCGCACTTTCGCCGGCGTCTGCTTGCAAAGAAGTCATCGTCGCGCGCATCATAACGCCGTTCGAAACGCTCACAATTTAGAAAACACGTTCGCCGTCCAACCTGGCAAAGCGCTCGCACCAAAAGAAATCGTGTTCGTCGGGGACATTCCAAAAACGCGAAACGCAAAAGTCATGCGACGAATCTTCCGCGTCGCGTATCTCGGCGGAAAACTTGGCGACATCTCTGCTTCGGAAAACTCGGCGTCGCTGGACGAAATCAAGCGCGCTGCAAGGTAGGGCGCATCACTCCGTGCGCGCCGTGTTAGGTAGGGCGCGCCACTCCCGTGCGAGTCGTGCGTGCCCCCGAGCGGCGTGCAGAGGACTGCCTCGCCCTACCAACTCGGCGGCGGGCGATCATTTGGCCGGTAAACCCACAACCAATCCTCCGCTCGCTCGCACGATCCTTTGCGAACCGGATTCATAAGGATATAGCTGGTTTTTTCCTCCAGTTCGTGATGGTCACGGAGGCGGTGATCGAAGAAATCGCGTTGCCACTCCACACCGTGCTTTCCCGCGACGAACTTCTTCCAGTTCTTCACGGTCGTTGCCACTCCGAGGTCACGCGGAAACGCGATGATCGCATGCAGATGATCCGGCATAAGCACGCACAGCCGGCAATGCCAGACGCATCTCTCGTGGTTGAATTTCACGGCCGCGAGCACGGCGTTGCCGGTGTCTGCGCGGCATAATTGGTTTTTGCCTTGAGGCACGCAGTTGATGGTGATGAAAAACCAACTGCCGTCGGCCACCCATTGTGGGATTGTGTGAGGCAGCTTTTTGCGGACAGGCAAGTCCATGAGCGCAACGTAGCGAAGACGGTCGTACGACGGCAAACGCAAAAAGGTAGGGGGCAGTCCTCTGGCCCGCCGAGTCATTCTAAACCAACGGGCGCACAGGAGTGGCGCGCCCTACCCTCAGCACGTGGTATGGAATAGCCCACCTGCCAGCTCGGTTTGCGCGAGCTTGTTGTAAACCGCCACAGCGTGCTGCGTCGGTAATACGTGCACAGCGACTTGCCGTTCTTTCAAAAAATCCAGCGTCTCGCGCGGAACATGAAGGCACTCGGCCATTCCGCGCGAGAGCACGACCACTTTCGCGCCGTGATCGAGTAATTCCTGCACATCGGCGATTTGAATGCCTGGCCGGTGAGCGGTTCCTGTGTCGCGCCGGTTCCATTCACGCGAGCCACCGGGGAAAAGCTTGGCGTCTTTGTAGGGTTCAGCTTTGCCCTCGACTTCGAGCCGGCCCCAGGAAACGTGATCGATCCGCGGCGAACGATCGCTGGTCTGCATAATTGTAGATTCGGGCGTTGTCCATGAAAGTAAATCGCACGTCAATTGCGGCGCGCACGGAGTGACCCGCCCTACTAACGACTCGCCTAACGAGCACACGCCCGGATTGGTAGGGCGACCAGTCCTCTGGGCGCCGAGGATTCGGGATTTGGCGCGCAACCTAACGCGCCTTACCAAAGAATTGCACGCCGATTCACAAAAAGACTAGCGTCTCGCAATGAAACTGATGTTTCTCGGCACGCGCGGCGAAATTGGGGCGCGCACGCGACGACATCGAATGCATACGTCGCTGCTGGTTTCGTATCGCAGTGCAAATGTGATGATCGACTGCTGGCTCGTGACGCGCCTTATCTTTTCCGGTGCGAATGGCCACCCGTTACAATGAGAGCGCGTAAGAAACGTTCGACTTCAGCCGAGTCTTTAAGCGAATAGCTCGCTGCCGTATGCCGCGGTTCTTCGCTTACGAGGATGCCGATGCCGCGTGACTCGATTGCCCGGAAGGCGTCTTCGTCAGTGCGGTCGTCTCCGATGTAAATCGGGGAAATGTTCCCGCCTTCCAAGCCCGGTGTTTCCAGCAGCCACATCAACGCCCGGCCCTTGTCCCAATCAATGTCTGGCTGAAGCTCGTGAACTTTTTTACCGATCATTTTGCGCAGTTCGCGATGTCGCGAAGCCACCTCCCCCACCGCTTGTTTTACTCTTGGGACATTTTCTTCCTTCACGTTTCGATAGTGCACGGCGATGGAAAAGCGTTTTCGCTCTACACGCGCTCCAGAAATTCCATCCAGCGGTTCTTGCAGTTCCTTTCTTACTGTGTCGAGCTTCGGCAGAAATTCACTGCCCATTTGCCTGCGCAATCCGTGCGGACCAGCGATATCAAATCCGTGACTGCCGGCGTAAACGATGCCGGCGATACCCACGCGCCGTCGAACGTCATCGAGATCGCGCCCGCTCAAAATCGCGACCGGCACGCGCGCGGCCAATTCCCGCAGCGCCTGTCGCATTGAATCCGAAAGCCACGCGTCCTCAGGGTGACTGGCGATCGGCGTCAGTGTCCCGTCGTAGTCGAGAAAGACCGCTGCCTGACCGCTGCGCAATCCAATCTCCTGAACGTGATCGAGTGCCGATGGAATCATATTTGTTCGTCGATTTACCGATTCAACGCTTTAACGCTTCAACGAAAGAAGTTAAAAACTCTAGTAGAAATGAATCGCCTGATAATTGTTTCCAATCGATTGCCATTCGCGCTCGATTCGACTGCTGAAGATCTGTGGACGGTCACGCCGGCAACAGGCGGACTTGTCTCCGCGGTGGAGCCGGTGCTGCGAGAGCGCGGCGGCGTCTGGATTGGTTGGCCTGGAATTGCGGGAAAAATACCGAATAAGCCGCTGACCGAAGCCACGCGCAACGTCGGTTACAAAGTTGTGCCGGTGGCGCTGAGTGAAACCGAGCGCGACGAATTTTACTATGGCTATTCCAACGAAGTGATCTGGCCGCTTTTTCACGATCTGCAAAACTTTTGCAACTTCGAGCCGGCATACTGGGAGACTTACAAGGCAGTTAACGAACGTTATGCTGAAGCCATCGCCAGGTGCGCGCAACCCGACGATTTTATTTGGGTGCACGATTATCACCTGATGTACGTCGCGCAGGCGCTACGCGAACGCAACGTGCATGCTGCGCTGTCGTTTTTCCTGCACATCCCGTTTCCGCCGTACGACATTTTTGCAAAGCTTCCACAACAACAGCGACTCCTGCGAGCGCTGCTCCAGTTCGATCTGCTCGGCTTCCAGACGCGCCGTGATCTGCGCAACTTCCTTCAGTGCGTGCGGCGCGTGCTGCCAGACGCAAAAATTCTTCCTGGCCACGACCTCCAAGAGATCCGGTTCGAAAAACGCAAGATCCGAGTTGGGCATTTCCCGATTGGGATCGACTTCGACTCATTTGAAAAGGCCGCAAGGTCCACCACGGTCATGCAAAGGGGGAAGTTGCTACGCGTCGCTTTTCCTGGTTGTCAGTTAATCCTCGGTTCGGACCGACTCGATTACAGCAAGGGAATTCCGGAACGGCTGCGCGCATTTCGCAACGCTCTGGAACGCTATCCGGAACTTCGCGGCCGCGTAATGCTAATTCAGGTGGTCGTGCCGAGCCGGGTCGAGATTCCCAGATATCATGAGTTCAAGCAACGCATCGATCGACTGGTTGGCGACATCAACGGCCGCTTCTCCACCAGCACCTGGCTGCCGGTGCAATATCATTTTCGGTGCCTCGAGCGTGACGATCTTGTGGCGCATTATCGCGCGTGCGACATCGCCTTCATTACGCCGCTCAAAGATGGAATGAATCTCGTCGCAAAGGAATACTGCGCGTGCCGAATCGACGACGATGGCGCGCTCATCCTGAGCCAGTTCGCAGGCGCTGCCGAGCAACTCAGGCCGGGTGCGTTGCTCGTCAATTCGTACGACATCGAGCAAATGGCAGACACGATTTTGGAAGCGTTCCGGATGAACCAGACCCAGCGCAGAGCGCGCATGAAGCGCATGCGACGCGTCGTGCGCAATGAGAACGTCTTTTGGTGGGTCGATTCGTTTTTGAAAGCGGGAGCGAAACTGACCGGGAGAGGGTCGCAAGCACGGCCCAGGCGGCGACAAGTCAGATTCTCACGCTGAGCAAGAGCCTAAAAACAGTTCAGACGCCTCTCATATCATATCTGGTTTACACTCGTCGAGCTCTCGAGTTGTCATTCTGAGCGAAGCGAAGAATCTCTGGTTACTTGCTCGACGGCACACCAGGCCAATAAAACCAGAGATGTTTCGCTTCGCTCAACATGACAGCTAAGACACGCAATACGGTGCGGGTGCGCAAAAATCCGGTCTCAAAAACGATCCTTTGCTGAGGCATGATTCCCATGGCGATCATTGATACCCTTCACAAAATTTCGGACACGGTTTGGGAGTTGCCTGCGACCTACAAGCAAGGCATGCGCGTGCCGGCTCGGATCATCGCGACAAAGAAACTGGTGCGCGAAATGGATGAAGCGGTTTACCAGCAGATCAGCAACGTCGCCATGTTGCCGGGCGTCACGCGCTACGCGCTCTGCATGCCGGACGGCCACAGCGGTTACGGGTTCCCCATCGGCGGCGTCGCGGCGATGGACGTGCACGAAGGCGGCGTCATCTCGCCCGGTGGCATTGGGTTCGACATCAACTGCGGCATGCGCCTGGTCACCACGAACCTGACGCTCAATGACGTGCAACCGCATTTGAAAGAAATTGTCGATCGGCTTTTTCAACGCGTGCCGGCGGGCGTTGGCACTCATGGATTTCTCAAACTTTCGCACAGCGAGTTCCGGAATCTGGTGGAGCAAGGCGCGCGCTGGTGTGTTGAACACGATTTCGGCTGGCAGGAAGACCTTGAATTCACCGAGGAGAACGGTTGCATCGCCGGCGCGGAAGCATCGAAAATCAGCGACCGTGCGGTTGAGCGCGGTTACAACCAGGCCGGCACCCTCGGCAGCGGTAATCATTACCTCGAGGTGCAGGTCGCGCGACCGGAGGACGTGCGCGACAAAAGGCTTGCAGCAAAATTCGGGATCACTATTCCGAACCAGATCGTGGTGATGTTTCACTGCGGCAGTCGCGGATTCGGACACCAGGTTGCCACCGATTATCTGCAGAAATTCCTGAAAGTGATGGAACCGAAATACGGCATCAAAATCCTGGACCGCGAGTTGGCATGCGCGCCGTTCGATTCGCCCGAGGGCAGCGATTACTTCGCCGCAATGAAATGCGGGCTGAACATGTCATTCGCCAATCGGCAGGTGATCCTTCACCGGATCCGCGAGGTTTTTTCCCAAGTTTTCGGCCGCAGCGCAGAAGATTTGGATATGCGAATGGTTTACGACGTTGCGCACAATACCGCAAAGCTGGAACGCCATATCGTCGGTGGAAAAGAAAAGACGCTGCTCGTTCACCGCAAAGGCGCGACGCGCGCGTTCGGCCCGGGCCATGAGGAACTGCCCGAGCGCTATCACGAGACTGGCCAGCCGGTGATCATCGGTGGCTCGATGGAGACCGGCTCGTATCTGCTCGTCGGCACATCAACAGGCGCAGAAACATTTTTTAGCACTGCGCATGGAAGCGGCCGCACCATGAGTCGCACCAAGGCTCGCAAACAATGGGATGGTAAACAACTTCAACGCGACCTCGAAGCGCGCGGTATTTACGTCCGCAGCACTTCATGGGCTGGCCTCGCCGAGGAAGCCGGCGCGGCTTACAAAGACATCGATGAAGTCATCGCCGCGACAGAGCAGGCAGGGATCAGTAAGCCGGTCGCGAGATTCACGCCGATTGGAAATGTCAAAGGATGAAGTGAATGAACAAGCACGAATCACAAATGACGCATGGCGGCGCGCACGGAGTGACGCGCCGTACCAACGAAAGCGAACGCACGCGAAGCAATAGCGGTAGGGCGGGCGGTCCTCTGCACCCCGTCTCAGCCAATTCGTCATTTTTGAGATGGCCCGTACTCCGATAACTCTCATCACCGGTCCGCTGGGCAGTGGGAAGACCACGCTGCTCCGGCACATTCTCGCTACCCATCCTGCGAAAATCGCGATTGTGATGAACGAATTCGGCGAGATCGCCATCGACACGAAGGTAATTGAAGGCAAAAATGTGCGGATCGCTGAACTCGGCGGCGGCTGCGTTTGTTGCTCGTTGCTTGGGGAATTCGAAGCGGCAGTCAACGAGATCATCGAGAAAATTGCGCCCGAGAGAATTGTGGTCGAGATGACGGGGCTCGCCGAACCGGAGGCGCTCGTGTTCAACATTCAGGAAGCGCTGCCGCAATGCCGGCTCGACGGCGTGGTTTCAGTGATCGACGCGGACATGCTTATTCGCTTCCCGGATCTGGGCCACACGACCCGTCTGCAAATCGAAGGCGCCGACATCTTGCTATTGAACAAGACCGATCTTATCGAGCCGGCACAGATCGAGCCGCTCGAAACCAAGCTACGCGAAATCAACGCAACCGCGGCGATTGTTCGCACCGAGCGTTGCAGGATTGATTCAGAAGTGATGTTTGGACGTGGACGCGAGAGAAAAATCGCACGGCCGGAACACCGGCATCAGCCTGAATTCGAATCTTTCGCATTCACTTCCGGCACAATTTTTTCGCGCGATTGTTTCGAGAGCTTCGCCAATAACCTGTCGGCGAACGTGGTTCGCGCCAAAGGTTTCATACGCTTCCTCGACGGCGGGCAGCTTTTCAATTTCGTGGCGGGCCGCTGGGAACTGGAGCCATTTGAATCCGATCGCACGGAATTGGTGTTTATCGGGAGGAACATTGCTGCGGAACGATCCGCGATTCTCAATGAACTGGAGCGATGCTTCGCCAAAGCAGCGATGTAACGAGTCAACGTGGCGGAGCCCATGCCCTACAGATATCTCGAGGAAATCGGAACCGCCGACATCGCCTTCGAAGCGACCGGGGACGATTTGCAGGAATTATTCAGGGACGCTGCTGACGCAACGATGAACGTGATGATCGATAACATCGACGCGATTCAGCCGCGCGAAACGCGCCAGATCGAACTCTCAAACGACAAGCTCGACATGTTGCTGTTCGATCTCTTGCAGGAGCTGATCTTTCTCAAAGACGCCGAGCGGCTGTTGCTGCGCATCCGCAAACTGCACATCAACGAGAAGGATGAGAAGTATTTCTTGCGCGCAATCGCCGAGGGCGAACCGCTCGATGCGGAGCGGCATCATCAGCGAGCTGACGTGAAAGCGGTCACACTTCATGATTTCTCAGTGGTGCGAGAGAAGGGCGGCTGGAAAAGCAGGGTGCTCTTAGACATCTAGCATTTGATCCGCTAAAGACAGCGACGCTGGTGCTCGCGATCGAAAAACATGGGACGCTGCGCGAGGAGCGCCATGTGTGTTGGCAAAAGCAAACGCGGCGTCCATCAACTGCCGGACATCGCGTTGAGAGCGAAGTTCCTTAATTTTCCCCTACTGCGGGAAATTCACAGTGACAGTGGTAGAGCAGTTCTGGGTTGCAGCTTCACACACCTTGTACATGAAGCTTGCCTGGCCGGTAGTGCCGGTGGAGTCGTCATACAAACCATCGTTCGGCGTTGTCACGATCACAACCCCATCGCGGTAAACGTCGATGTTGGACGAGGTCGCCCCCCTCCATTTGAGACGCGATGTATTTATTCCCCCCACTTTTTTTCCCTGCCCTCTGAGCTGAATCGGTCCAGGCGTCGCCGTCGGAGTCGGAGTTGGTGTGCCGGTGGTCACAGCGGCCAGGACATTCACCCGTCCCCAGCCAAAAACGTTGTTTGGCGGTCCGGCGCTGCCACACTGGGTGGAAGCGATATGAACAGCCGCGTTATTCAAGGCTGTCCGGCTCGCGTCGATCTGGTTCTGCAAGCTCGGAATGGCCGACCAGAGTAGCGCCATGGCGCCAGCAATATGTGGAGTAGCCATGGAAGTGCCGCTGGCCAATACATATGCATTGTCGGAGGTGTTAGAGGCCGACCGTGTGTTAGTGCCAGGAGCAGAGATGTCAGGTTTAACCCGGTTGCTTCCGTCAGCTGTAACCGGCCCGCGGCTGCTAAAGGAAGCAATCGTATCGGTGCCGGTGTTGAGCGCCCCGACCGAGTAAGATGTCGCATACAATGATGGTGGATCTGTCACGGTAGAACAACTCGATCCGGAGTTACCCGCCGCGACTACCATCATAATGCCAGCAGCGGCTTGAGCGTCAACGGCAGCTTGCAATGTGTTAGGCGAACAGCCTTCCGAGGTCGGACAACCCCAGGAGTTAATGGTAATATCAGGGGCCTTGGTCGGGTCGCCTTGCCCACCTCCTATCGGGTAAGGTGCAAGGAACCATTCCATACACTCGATGTATCTCGCCGGCGTGCCGTTACCCTCGTCCATGTTACGGCAACCAATCCACTTCGCGCCGGGCGCCATTCCTATCTGGTTGCTCCCACCGTCGGAGCCGATCGCGGTACCAGTGGTGTGAGTTCCGTGGAAATAATCATCGCACGGAAACGGCGAATCATTACCGCAGGGATTTCCGACGCTGTCATGAATGGAGTCATGCCAGTTGTAGTTGTGGTCGGCAACAACTCCATTCCAGCCGCGGTAGTGAGGTTTAAGCGCATTATGCGTCCAGCGCTGACCGGTGTCGGCGCTTGCCACCACAATATTCTGCCCGTTGAATCCGAGCGCCCACACGTCAGGCGCATGCGTGTAAACGATCCCCGGCTCGATCGTCGCCGGCGCCCCAGGTTGCGAAGACGCATCAGCCGCAGCGCCCGGTTGAGGAAGCGAATTTTGAATGTGCGGATTACCCTCGACACGCGCCACGTCCTGCCGCGCAGCCAGTGCCTCGGCGATCTCGCGGCCACCCTTCACTAAAATAGCGTTAATGATGTAGAAAGATTGATGGGCTAGCCCACGTTCACTCAGCCATTGCAGAATCGGTCCCTGGGTTGCCTGACTCTTATTCCACAACGCGTCGTACACATAGCGACCCTTTTCGCTCTTTGTCGGCAAAGCCGTCGCTCCACTCAGGTCGGCCTGGTCAGCGAGCACGACGAAAAATTCCGCCTGCTGGCCGTTCGCCGTATGTTCCGTGACCCAAGGCGCGATCTTCGTCGCGATCGGCGCCTGTTCAGGTGGGCTCCCCTGACTGGTAGCACGCGAGGAGCCGTACGCTCCTAACGCAGCGATGGCAGCTGCCACGATGAACAATGAGCAAAAAAAACGCCGCAAGCGCGGCAACGTGAACGCTCGATTTGAAGTCATAGAACTGTTTTTGTTTCGGCTGTATGTGCAGCGGCGTCCGGCAGGTGCCGGACGCCGCCTTCACAGAGGATTTGGTTTCTTTTCCTACTGCTGGAATCTAACTCGATCCTGCAATATGAGTTTCGAGCATCAAGATGGTGAATCTATTGCACTAACACTTTGCATTAGGGACAACTAGGCATAGACGGCGGGAAACAACCGGCCGGATTAGTAAGTTGAACCGTGTGTGTTCCGGCCGTGCTGTTAGTTGCGAGTGTGGCCTTGTTGCCATTGATTGTCACGGAATGGGGAGTGCCATCGAACGTGATGGTGACCTGCTGGCCCGAGTGGCTCGTATTGGTAAGGGTAAGCTTGGCCTGCAATTTGTCGCCGTGGGTACCAGTCATGCAGCGCACCTGGAAAGAAACCAGGTCTCCGCATGGGATACCAACGGTCCCGGCTGGCTCCTTGTCGAAGAAAGTATCCTGCTGGGATTGGCCGCTTATGATCACGCGTCCGTCATCCCATGACGTGAGGTGCTCGGTAGCTATCGCGGTGCCGTAGTCGTAGTCACCCGCATACGTCGATTGAACGGTAGCATCAGGTTGCGCAGGAAGCGGGCTGGCTACGTCCGACAAAGAAGCGTCGGCCAACCAAGTCGCGCCGTTGTCGGTGGACTTGCGTGACCACATCCGGTAGCACGGAACGGCCGGGTTACCATATGTGCAGCTGGCGAACTCGCGACCGTCATACCACGTCGCCAAGAGGGTGCCGCTCGGACTCACCGAGATGTTAGGCTGCCACTGAGGACGGGTTGTGGCATCACTGTTCAACTTGAACGGCGCGCCAAACGTCGCACCGCTATCGGTGGAACGGATGTAATAGACGTCGCCAGCATCAGCGCCAGCGCCATGCTGGGCATAGACCAGGTGAACCACGTTGTTGAATGCGGCAGGCTCACCCCAGCCCTCGTGCCGCCAGTAGCCGGCGTTGTCGGGAAACATGCAGGCGAAGTAACCCGATGCTGTAACGCCCGGTCCGGCGAAGCTGGGGCCGACGTACGTTTGGGTCCAGTTATTGCCGCCGTCGGTGGACCTGTAAATGTGGTTGATATTGTTGTGAGGAAACCCGCCGCCGCTTTCATCCATACCGGCAACGTAGATGGTCCCGTTGCCCGACAGATCACCGGTAATCTGGACATCGCGGATGAACGGGCTGGCAGGAGCCAGCTGTTTCTCGGTCCAGGTGGTACCGTTGTCAGTAGAGAAGCGGACCTTGAGGTTCCCTCCAGCAGCGAAGTCGTTCCAGGAAACGTACATCCGCCCGTAGAATGGGCTGCTCGGGTTGTTGTCGGCCCAGCCGGACTCGCGATCGTCAGAACTGCCGGTATGAACACAAGCGCCAACGGCCCATGTGACCCCACCGTCAGTAGACTTCCAGGCGCCAATGCCCTGTCCGCCGCAGCCCGTAGCCAGAAAAATTGCGAAGAAAGTGCCGGTAGGTTTGTTGTAGAGAGTAACCGGGTCGCCAAAGTTCGTCCCGTGTCCACTTGCGAAGGGGCTTGGGTTCAGGCGGGTGAAGGTGGTGCCGCCGTCGCTGGAGAACGATGCGCCCGAGTAGTTAGCCGAGGCGGTTCGGGAATCGTTGTAGGTGACGACGATCTGGTTGGGGTTGTCTGGGTTGGCCGTAGTGTATGTCTCAGACTGTGTGGGGTGCGAAATGCTGTCCGCGCCGGTGACCTCATCGACGTCCGTGCCGCCAAACGTCAGGGGGGCTGTCAGCCCATCGAGAAGCTGACGAGAGAAGGCACCGTAAGACAAAGCGGAACCTCCCTGTGCCTCGCCGCAGGCAATCATGATGGCGCCGGCCCGAAAGTTTTCCTGTTTATCGATGCCGTTCTCGCGAATCGTGGCACAATCAAATCCAGGAGAAAGGTCCTGGAGGTAAATAATCTTGTGGTTTTGCTGCGCTTGTGCGGAGCTCGCAGTAAGGCCTGAGAACGTCCCGAGGCCTATCAGTGCCAGAAAGGCGCCGGCCAGGACTACAGAGAGTCCGATTAAGACACGCAGATTGAAGAAGGCGGATTGTGAAGTGGAGTTTTTTTTCATAGATGTGGAGCATGGATGGAGTTTGAACTGAAGTTTTAGCTTTTTGTTTCTCTCCGCTTCTGCTGATTTAGTCAACTACTTTTTTAGATTTCCTTGCGAACTGCCAACCAGGGATAGTAACAGTTTTGTCACTTTTCGTGAACCAACCCAAGGCAGTTGTCGGTTCCCATTTTGAATCGTTACAGGATATCCCCAGAGAACGACGCAAGCGGGCGCAACACAGTTTGACCGGTAAACATCGTTACCACACCCGGTTCGCGCTTTTCCAGGGCGGGCGCTAAAGTCGTAATCATTCTCTCGCGACTCGCGGGAGGCTTGCTGCGGTTTTGCTTGCAAAAAGAATGGACGCACCAACACCATCGACTCTCTTTTGTGATCAGTCCGTTTGTTGGCGTGATCTTGGTAACGATCGCAATCAGCAGCAGGCAGAGGAATGCCCTGCGTCACCCGTGTGTACCGCTACTTTACGGTAGCCGGATGACTGATCACTCACCAAGCCTCACTGCGACCTCGTTCAGGACCCTATGGGCGAGGTGCAGGCGTGGGGCGAGCCCGGGGCGTTGGAGTAGGTCGAGTTCCGCTCGGTGTACCAGTCGGCGTTGCAGTCGCAGTGGCGGTTGCAGTTGCTGATGGCGTCCCGCTTGGCGTCGACGTAGCCGTAGCCGTTGGAGTGGCAGTTGGCGTAGCCGTCCCCGTTGGAGTTGCTGTCGGTGTTGCAGTGGCGGTGGCTGTGGCCGTTGCCGTTGGTGTTGGTGTTGGCGTTGTGCCTGCGTTGCAGAAGGTTTCCATCGAGCTCAAAAGGGTGACACCGTCACTGGCATAGCCGCCTGCCAACCAAATCCTCGTTGTGCCGTCGGTATCGGTTGGGAAATTGCGCCGCGCAGTCATGAACGCCGGTACCGGAGAACCTGTTCTCCAGGCGTTAGTGCCCGGGTCGTAGATGTCTACTTCGGTCGATGGATTTGGCGCGACTCGACCACCGCCCATTACCAACATCAGTCCATTAAAGCTCAGTGCACGAGTTTCGCCTGTAGCCCTTGGTATTGCTGCAATCGTGCCGGTCGCGTTTGTGTTAGGGTTGTAGCTGAAGGAATTGGTCGTATCCACCACCGTCCCACCTTGGAAATCCGATCCGCCTCCTACGTAGATGATGTCATCTATCGCGCATGTGGGCGAATACATGATTCCTTCCGGCGTGTTCACTCTCTGGAACCACTTGGAGCCTACGGCCAAGGTTGGATCAAATTGCCAGATCTGGTTGGTGGAAGCTACGTTGATATCGAAGCCACCAAAGATGTATAGCCTATTGTCAACCGTTGCGAATCCACCCGGCAGGATGGTGCCCGACGCATCGCCCGGCCAGTTGTCTGAAGCACCCAGCGTTTCAATCGTGTCACTAACCGGATTGTAGCGAAAGACGCGCGCAGTAGCTGTCGTAGCTCCGGCTGCCGAGCCGCCTACGCAGTAAATGTAGGGCGTCCCTGATTCGGCCATCACAGAGCAAGCCATATTGTTGACTTGGTTGTCTGGGTAAGTAGCCGATTTTGTCATCCAACTATTGTTGTCTGGATCATACTCAAATGGATGCGTGAAATCGCTGCCGGCGGCATCCGAACTGCGACCGCCCATCGCATAAAACTTGCCATTCGCTGGAAAGTAAACGCCGACAAGGCGAGTGCCGACGCTCGGCAAGTCTGGACCTGCCGACCATCCCGAAGGTGCGCAGCCACCCGAGACATTGACCACGCCAATCATGCCAAGCTCGCAGTGTGCGAGACAGAAATATGAATAAGTGCCAGCGGTGGCGAAGGTATGCTCATAAACCGTGCCTGAATTGGAGAGGACTCCCGGGAAGCAGTTCATGTCATCAGGGGAACAAAATTGCGAATCGGCCTGGCAAGGCTGGCCACTGGTGACGCTGTGTCCACTGCTGGCCCACGTCCAGCGCACGGTGTCGCCGACTGAGATGTTGACTTCGTTAGGTGAAAACGCGGTACCGGGTCCGACCTGCACATCGAAAGTCGTGCTGGTTGCCGATGGCGCGCCGCTTACGGCTGGCTGGCCGTTTTGATCGATAATGCGCAAAGGTGGTGCGCTCTTTCGTCCGGGCATGTTTGTGCGTTTTTCGCCAGATTCAGCCCGCACCAAAAATCCTATCGCCATGATAGCTGTGACCCAGAAAATTAACCGTGCTGCATTTGATATTTTCATACGTGCCTTGGTTCTCTACACGCCAGCAATCGAATTTGTTCCACTGAAGCACATCTGACGCTCTGCGGTTCAGCACCAGGATACTGCACGGACGCTTCTGACAAAGGCAAGTCGAATATGTGACGAAAGGTAACAGAACTGTTACCAACGCCGCTTGACTGGACCATCTTCTGCCTGGCTTTCCTCCATGAGTCCGTCGCCAATGACCATTCACTTTTGTGTCACCGCTGCCGTGCAGCATGCCGTTTCCGCCCACGAGCGCGAGAACACCGGATTGGCTGGCCAGATCAAATCGATCCTCAAGGACGAGTCTGACTCAAGTATTCTACCGCGCAGCGCTACCCGCTTTTTGCAAGTTGCGCCCGTTGCCTGTTCGCCTCTGCGTCCAGCTCCGCCATTAACTGGCGCGCGATGTTGGAAAGTTTACCGGACCATGCAACCCCGACGACCACAGGCGGGAAAAAACTGCGCGAGCGGAAGAGCGCGTAGTTGCGAGTGAGGTTTGAAGCCAGGCACAGCGATCGCCAGGCCTATTCCGTAACCGCTCGCAACATAATGCTCGATCAATCGTCCTGATGTGACCTCGATCCCGCAAAACCATTCAACCCCAAGCCGCTCAAGGCCGCGCTGAAAATATGCGTGAACGGGATCAGTTCGCGGGAAGCTCACCAGGGTCTCCTCGATTTTATCGCGTTTCCACAATTCCTCTGCGCGCGTGAGCTTGGATTTGCGGTGCACCAGTAAAACCAACGGCGGTTCCTGGCCGCAGCTACGAAAGACAATGAATCCAAATCTGCGGTTTCAGCCGCTCATTAGGGGTACGACCCACAAAACAGGGAAAGGACGCGTAATTTTCAACCGAAGACCGCCAAAGAGAGGTGAGAGCAGAAATTTTTCCACCGCCTTGGCGCTTGCTCGTAATTGGAATCGTATACTTCACGATAATGTTTTTCGGTCACTTGCCGGACCACTTGATTCTCTTTCCGACGAAGGCGCCGATTGATGCCGGCCGCGCCGTTCGGAAAGCGGTTCCGTTCGAAAATGGCGAGTTGGAAATCTGGACAGCGCAATCGCACCGAGCATGGCTACAGGGCAGCGCAGATGTGTTCATTCTGCGTTTCTACGGCAACGCCGATCGCGCCGATCGCTGGGCTGCAATCGAAGCGGAGATGTGGGATGATCGCGCAGTTGAAATCTGGGGAATGAATTATCCCGGATTCGGCGGCAGCACAGGACCAGCGCAGGCTGTCAAGGATCGGGCCGGCAGCGCTCAGCGCATTTGATGAATTAAGACGTCACGCAAACCATCAACCAATCGTGCCTTTTGGAACGAGCATCGGCGCTACGGCCGCGCTTCATCTGGCAGCATCGCGGCCTGGCAGGATCGACGGAGTAATTCTGCAGAATCCACCGCCGCTACGCGAAATGATTCTGCGTCAATTTGGCTGGTGGAACCTCTGGCTGCTGGCAGGTCCAGTCGCATTGCAGATGCCGCGAGATCTCGACAGCATCACAAACGCGAGGACGAGTCGCGCACCGGCGATTTTCCTGCTCGCCGAAAGAGATGAAGTGGTGGCACCTCGCTTTCACCGCTTGGTAGTGGACGCCTACGCTGGAGAAAAACGCGTGATAGCGTTGCGCGGCGCTTATCACAATGATCCGATCGAAGGGACAGCGCTGGCAGATCTGAATGACGCGCTCGGCTGGTTGGTAGAGAAGACTTCGCTACAAGGAAAGTAGTGAACGCGCACGCGTGTTGCTGATTTCTGGATGGCACCGGCCATTTCTAGCTCGATTCAACGAGTCGGCGTGCGTTAAGCTTAGCGCGATGCAGAACGCGCAAAATCTGATGAGCAGTTTTGAGTTCATCGCCGCGCTCATGTCAATCATTATCGGTCTGGGTGTGACCAATCTGCTCGCGGGAGCCGGGCGCGCCTTTTACCGCCGCAAAGAGAATCCGCTCGACGAAGTCCACATTGTCCTCACCCTCGCAACGTTGCTGCTGCTGGTTTTGCAATGGTGGGTCACGTTTAAATGGAACACCGAGGTCATTTGGAGTTTCGACAGGTTTCTCGTGCTGATCGTGTGGACAATCACACTGTACATGCTCACCGTTTTCCTTTACCCGCCCGATTTATCTGAAGCGGAAGAACACCAACGCCGGTTTCAACGGAATCGAGTCGGCTATTATTCGGCGTTCATCGCGATGTGCATGCTCGACATCGCGCAAACCGCAATCCACGGCGATCTTTTTCATCCTATTTGGTACGTTCCCTTTGTCGGTCAATATGCGATGCTGGCGGCCATCGGTCTTTTCGCCCACCGACGCGGATACGATCGCTTCTTCGCCTGGTATCAACTGATCACGTTGCTGATCTGGGCGCTGGTGGTAAGAAGATATCTCGTGGGAGACGCAATGACGCCGTAGAACGTTTGGTAAGTTCAGTCCTTGATTGCCACCCATTCGTTGCGGGCACGAGAATCAGCGACAGCTTGCACGACGCGCATGTAGCGAAGTCCCTCTTCAAAATTTGGATGGGGTCGCACACGTCCTTTTGATTTCACCGCGGCGAGAAAATCTTCTTCCACCCGCCATTCGCCTTCCAATTCCGGGGGAATATCCACCACGTGCAATGCGCGATCGCCGACCTTTCCCGCCTGCATCACGTCAGATGTAAAATCATACGTCAAAGTGCCGGCGCTGCCGTAAATCTCGAGGCGATCACCTTCCGCCAGAGCATTGATTCCGCTGAACTCCAACACGCCTTCCGCGCCACTGTCGAAACTGCACAGGATGGTGAGCAAATCGGGGACGATCACGTTGTATGCTTCACGAACAGGTTGAATGATCTTCCCGTGCGCGAATACGCCGGTGATGTCGCCGAGCCAGCGTTGTAAAACTTCGACGTAAATTCCCAGCGTGAGCGTGTTGAGCCCGCTGATCTCAATCTTTTGCCTCCAATGCGCCGGCGCATCGGGATCCAAATAATTTCCGTGGAAACTTTGCAGTCGAACGTGATGCGGCTGGCCGATGTAGTTTTCCGCGAGGATTTTCTTGAACATCAGATCGCCGTGTAATCCGAAGGGCGGCGGGCATAGCATGGTCACCAACTCCGGATACCGCTTCGATGCGGCGAGCATTTCCTCCGCCTCGGCCTGGTCCATCGACATGCGCGCCTGGCAAAAAACATGTTTGCCGGCCTCAAGCGCGGAGATCGTCACCGCTGAATGCATGTAAGGCGTCGTACCAATCCAGACGATGTCAATGTCTGGCGACGCAACCAACTCCGCCCAGTCGCGCGTCGGCACCGCAGATAGTGCATTTTCACGGCAAAATTTCTCCGAGCTTTCGTATCTGGAATTTGAAACTGCGACGATTTCAACATCAGGATGTCTCTTCAAGGCGGGCAAATGGCGGGTCTGCACAATGTTGCCCGCGCCGACAATCCCAATCCGCAGTTTATGATTGTTTTTGTGCATTAGCTCTGTGCGATAATCGGTATGCTCAAGTCGATTTGCTGTGGTGCGAGCTAACTTTGACCGCGTCAAGCGATGGCGCGTTCAACGCATTTGGCAGGGCGCGTCATTCGGTGTGCGCCGAGACCATACGAAGCGTCGAGCACAGGACCACCTGCCCTACCCTAAGGGGACGAATGATCTGCTTGACGCACCCACAGAGACACCGCAGGTTATGCGGCTTTTTTCGCAGCATGAAAGTTTGTCACATCACAGGATCAAGAGCCATGCGCGGCAGCGTGATTCATCGGCGCGGTTTGGCCAAGAAGAAAGGCGGCGTGGGCCGGCATATCACCAAGATGGTGCCGCGCATTTTCGCGCCAAATTTGCGGCACCAACGCATCTGGGTGCCGGAGCTAAAAAAGTTTGTGCGGGTTCGTGTCACTGCACGCGGCCTGAAGACGATCAATAAACAGGGTGCTTACAAGGCCTTGAAAAAAGCGGGAGCCATCTAAATCGCAAGGGATCTTTGTCAGCCCCGAACGTGTTCGCGACTGATTGCAGGTGCCCCACAAAATTCAATCGATGCTGCTGACTCTTCTCAAATCGAAGATTCACCACGCGACCGTCACGGGGGCGAGTCTCGATTACGAGGGAAGCCTTACGGTCTCCGCGGATCTCGCCGAGCTAGTTGGCCTGATTCCGTACGAAAAAATTCTCGTGTCCAACTTGCGCAACGGTGAGCGTTTCGAGACGTATGCAATTTACGGCGCGGCGCGACAGGGAATAATTGAATTAAATGGCGCTACCGCGCACCTCGGAAAAATTGGCGACCGCCTGATTATCATGAGCTTCGCGCGCTACACGCCGCAAGAAGTGGCGACACATCGCCCGCGCATTGTTCTCCTCAACGAGAAGAATGAAGTCATCCGCTACGATGACGGGGGCTGCAGGGAATCTTTCAAGATTGTCGGCGAATAAATCGCAAGCGCTCTCGGCGCGGCAAGCGCCAGCTCCATACCTCCCACAAATGATCCAGTCGACGAACCTTCCATTGCTTCGTCGTCTGCTCTGTGTTCCTGCTGCTTGGATTTCGTCCGTGGCAGATCAAGTGAGCCGTCGTTAAACTCGATCACATAACCCTCATTAATCAGCCAACGAAGGTCAGCCGCGAACGCCAATCTGCGCGTCTCTGCTTCTTCGGTGGCGCCAACGCCAGTCAATTTTTCAAAAAGCTGCTTTCGATTGATTCTCGCCGCCGACAACACGGTCTCGAGGATCGCGTTCACAGACGAAGAGACGCTGGCG
The DNA here is from genome assembly GCA_963776065.1 of uncultured Verrucomicrobiae bacterium. Lineage (GTDB taxonomy): Bacteria > Verrucomicrobiota > Verrucomicrobiia > Chthoniobacterales > UBA10450 > Udaeobacter. The sequence goes on from CAVZLJ010000007.1 coordinate 75,946, forward strand.
TGTTCGTGAATAAATGCCCGAATGCGGATGGGTGACACAAACAACATGCCACGTCGGTGACGAAAAATGTGCAGCCTATTTTGTCGAAATCGTCCGACCAACTCCTGCATCATGTTCGAAGGCGAATGGGTTTCGCGGACCCACGCCTGTTCGATGGCACGGCTCAGTATCCGATCTGCCAATCGCCGGCTTAGCGAACCGCCGATCGTCACGTCCTCGCAGCTACGGATCAATCCCGAGAAATAATTCGAACGAAAATGCCGTTCCGTTTCTGCGACCGACGAAAACGCTACAGGACTTTCTTCGCGCAAAGTTGTGTAGCTCGTCACCTTTCGGGCTTCGTCTTTCCAGCGCTCGACCAAGGTGGAGTCGCTTACGATTTCGATCTGCCGCTGATAATCGGCAAAGTTCATTCGCCGGCTGAAACGTTGCTCATACAAGCTCCGTAGTTGCGGCTGGTAAGCGTGGTAATTCGTGGGGCCCAGAAGCGTTCCACTCAATCGACAACGGGCCACATTCGAGAAATTTCCCTTTATCGGGTCGCCTTCTACAGCGTCGATCTGGTAAAAATCGCGTTGAGCGAATTGAAATGCATTTCGCTCGAGGAATTCCCGATCTACAGAGACAGCGCCAGCTTCACCCAATTGATAAAGCGGAGCTTCTGCTTTTGCTGTGAGACGGACTTCGTAGCGCCCCGGTTTCTCCAGAAGCAAACGCGCGAGGGCAAAAAGCGAATACACAACTGACCCGGACTTGATCTGTGCAGCGACATTTTCCAATACAGTCTGGCGCGGCAGAAAACGAATGTTTATCGCAGACAACTGCTGCGCAGCCTGAGCATCGCGATCCGGTGTCCGGCGATTTTTGCTTCGATCGGAATGGTGACGCCTGTTGTCGGATGGCTTTGGCACCCCGCTCCGGTGGCGCCTGTCGGGCTTCGATCTTGCGTGTTGGCTATGTCGTTGCCGTTCGCGAGACCCGAATTTTCGATCCCTGTATCTGCCATCGCCATCGCGGCGACGTAGCTCCGAGACGTCTTCCTCTGCCGTGTAATGTTCATAATGATTCTTCGCGTCCGATTCCTTCAGCCACGCGGGTAAAAGCTTTAGGTCGAGGAGATCGGCAGCCTCGATCAGCGGAGCGCTCATCACGTTCATCTACTCGAAGCCCAAACGGAATCAAACGTGAAGGTGTCATTGCTCCTGAAAATGATTGACATCCTATTTAATTCATTTACTTGCGATGCTGTGCCCGGACTGTCTGGCAGCCGCCGGATGTAGCTCCCGCGCGTTAACACCAACCGAACAAATTTTATGGCGGAAAAATCGATCGAAGAGAAAGTCAAGGATATCATCGTCGAGCAACTCGGCGTGAACCCGGAGCAGGTCACGCCGCAGGCGTCTTTCATCGAGGATTTAGGGGCAGACTCTCTGGATATTGTGGAACTGGTGATGGCCTTCGAAGAAGAATTTGGGGTCGAAGTGCCGGACGAAGACGCAGAAAAACTCCAGACTGTCGGCGACGTCATCAAATACATCGAAGAGAAATCGTCCAAGCAGTAGCGGCGTTACGGAAAACATCCGACCGTCGCGCGGCGAACCGAGGCGCTAGCCGCAGCGAACCCTCCGGAACACGCTGGTTGCCAAGACCCCCGACACGTTCACACTAACGGGCGTGGAAAAGACGCTTCTGGAGCGGCCGCTGTTTTACGTTAGCCATCACTACGTAACGGTTCTTGGGCTCATTGCCTTTGCCGGGTTTTTCGCCACCGGATTGATCATTGCCCGATTTTTGCAAAGCCAGATCGTCCGGCGGTTCTTCAGCCGCTTCAAGATCGATACAAGTTTCATCGCGATCGTCACGACCATCCTGAGCCTGGCGGCAATTGTCTTTTTCACGGTTACCGCCGTAAATGCCGCAGGGATTCCGCTGGCCTGGAACCCGCCTCTTCCGGCGATCAAGCTGAGCCTGGTTCAAATTTTTCTGCTGGTCGCGCTCCTGATCGCGGTGTTTTGGCTCTCCTCCGGCACGAAGCGTTTTCTTTTTAACCGGCTGCTTGCGCAAAGCGGACTAGATCGCTCCTTGCAGTACGCCATCGCCCAGGTCGTCAGCTACATCGTGCTGGTGGTTGGAATCTTCGTCGTCCTGGAGAACACCGGAATTCACCTTGCTGCACTCACGGTTTTCGCCGGTGCTGTGGGGGTGGGCGTCGGGTTTGGTCTGCAAAACATCGCGAGCAATTTCATCAGCGGCCTGGTGATTCTTGCCGAGCGACCGATCACCATCGGGGATCGCGTCGAGGTGGCGGGCATCGCGGGTCAGGTAGAACACATTCGCGCACGCAGCACAGTCATTCGCAACAATGACAACATCATGATGATTGTGCCGAACACGAAATTCATCGATTCACCAGTAACCAACTGGACGTACGGCGACCGGCGGGTGCGCTTTCGCATCCCGGTTGGGGTAGCATACGGGAGCGATGTAAATAAAGTTCGTGATGCGCTGCTTGCGGTAGCGCATGAGAATCCTGACACTTTAAAAGAACCGGCGCCGACTGTTTTTCTCGACGAATTCGGCGACAGCTCGATCGATTTCAAGCTGATGGTATGGAGCAGTGAAATGAGCGACCGTCCAAGCCGGTACCGCAGCGACCTCAACTTTGCGATCGCTGACAAATTTCATGAAGTCGGGATCGAGTTTCCGTTTCCCCAGCACGACGTGCATATTCGCGACGGCATGCTCAAGGTGGAAAACGTCGTGGCCAAACAACCGGCGGAGCAATCAAAGTCGTAGGCGCTTAAGCGTCATTCCGAGCGGAGTCGAGGAATCTGTGGCGATAACCCAACAGCAATTGCACGGGATCCTTCGACTTCGCTCAGGATGACACGCCATTGGATAAATTCTCGTTTTACCATGCTGCGCAACAAACTCATTCCAATTCCGCAGGGAGTGGCGAAAGTGCTAACGCTTGCTGAGCTCCAAAATTGCGACGCATGGCGACGCGCGCTTCAGGGCAAATCGAAAGATCATCGTTATTACGAGATCGTGGAAGAAGCGCTGGAGTGCGGATTCGAACATTATTATCTCCTGATCGAGGACGAGGCCGGCAAGGCGCGCGCCATTCAGCCGGTGTTCTTTGTCAGGCAAAATCTCGTGGAAGGCGTTCCGGGCACGGTTCGTTCGGTCGTCGATTTAATCCGCAAAATTTTTCCGCGCTTTCTCACCATGCGTGTCTTGATGGTTGGCTGCGGAGCTGGCACCGGAGACCTGGGGGTATGCGACGACAACGACCAATCATCAGTGGCAAATCTGCTACAAGCCACTCTTCGAACTTTCGCGAAGCAAAACAGAACTTCCCTCATCGTTTTTAAGGATTTTCCAAAGAACTATCGCTCAGCGCTCGACACGCTTCGGTCGAATGGTTACGCGCGGATTCCAAGCATGCCGATGACACGGCTGTCACTCCAACATAAAAACTGGGACGAATACCTTCGAACGCTGAGTAAGGCGACCCGAAAAGACTTGCGCCGGAAGTTTCGTAAAGCGGAGAGTGCCCCGAAAATCGAGCTGGAGGTGGTGAACAACGTCACCCCTTTTCTTGATGAGATCCATCCGCTGTATCTGGCTGTCCACGAACGCTCACCACTGAAATTTGAGACGCTGACCAAAGATTATTTCCGCGCGATTGCCCAGCGGATGCCGGAACGCGCACGCTTCTTTATCTGGCGGCAAGGCGACAAAATCGTTGCATTCAGTTTTTGCCTGGTGTGCGGCGACGCGATTTATGACGAGTGCATCGGGCTGGATTACAGCGTCGCGCTGGATCTGCACCTGTACTTTTACACACTGCGCGACATCATCTCTTGGGCCGTGCAACAAAGGCTAAAATATTACTACAGCAATCCGCTCAATTATGAACCGAAGCTGCATCTGGATTGTGAATTGGTGCCGCTCGACCTGTACGTCATGCATACGAACCCGCTCCTGAATCCAATCTTTCGTCGGCTGCTCAAATATCTTGGACCGACGCGGCACGATCCAGTTTTGCACAAGTTTTCCAATGCCGATCAACTCTGACAAGGCTGCCCCGCAGCGTGCCTGGATTACAACGGCGCAACGCGGGCAGTCCTCTGCATACCAAAGCGCGCCGCGCACCGATTCGACTCCGTTCGGCGCAGGCTGTGACACGCCGTACTAAAAACGGAATTCGAGTTGCCATAACATGGCTCCGCGCTAAAAAAGCGGATGCAAAATCGCCCCTCAGGCTTTGGTAATCCCTGGCTGCAACTTGGCCTGAGCGTCGCGTGTGTTTTTATATCGGAACTCCTTTTGAAACGCGGCGCAACTGAGGTAGCCGCCCCGGACAGCGCGTTCTCGTGGACGGGCATCAACGGCCTGGCGTCGCCGCTGGTATGGTGGGCGATTCTTCTCATCGTCGCCAGTTTCATCAGCTGGCTTTACGTCCTTCGGTGTATCCCGCTCAGTGTCGCCTATCCGTTGTCCCGCGTAGTCGACATCCTTGTTCCGTTGGGCTGCTGGATCTTTCTCGGCGAACTGATCTCCGCGTTGCGCTGGTGCGGAATCGCATTGGTGGTTATCGGCTTGGCCCTGGTCGCCAAACCGATCGCAAAGATGGAGGAACGCTTGTGAGTTTTCTCGCCTTCGCGTTGATCGTTATTTCTCTGGTCACCTTTGTGGCCGCCCAGCTCATTCTCAAACGAGCAATGGAGTTCTCCGCGAGGAACGGTATGCGCAACTCGCGTTTTCTTTCTCGCGTCGCGCTGGGCGTCGCTTTAATGACAGTTTCGTTTTTCCTGACGCTCGGACTGCTCCAGCGTTTTGACCTGAGCTATCTTTATCCGTTTCAAGGTCTCAGTGTCATCTTTATCACCATTCTTGCGGCAGTCGTTTTAAAGGAAAAATTGAGCGTGCGCCTCACCATTGGCGCGCTCCTGATTACCGCAGGAATCGTGCTGGTCTCGTTGAGTTAAAGGCAAATTTGTAGGGCGACCGCTCCGATCGCCGGCAAGCGATGCGCTTGCTCTACAATGATTGTGCCAGAGATGGCCAGAGTTTTTCCAAAGTCGCCAGATTTATGGTGCGAGCCTGTTCCAGATTTAGCGCTCCGAGCTTCGGCCGATCGAACTCGGCAGCGAAACGCTGCTTCCAACGAGCGTAATCTGGCGGCGAGTATGCGCCGCAAATGTCACCACCCACAATCCGGGAAGACTGGCGAAGGCTTTGAAGCGCCCATTCAAGATCGGCAACCGTGAAGCAGCCGCTCTCCCAGTTCGTCACTGCCTCTTCGAGGCGCAGGCAATCGAGATCGATGGTGACGTAGACATTTTCGCCGGCGGCGCATTTCGAAAATTCTTCAAAACGCTCGCGCCAGTTGTCATGCAGAATTGCGCCTTTTCGTTGTCGATCCCTCCCCGCTCGATCGTCTGCCCACGGATGCACTTCAAGAATTCCAGCGCGTTCCGCGCGACGGTTCCCGAAAATCTGGTGCGGCCACCAGCATTCGAAGTTGCCGCAACCCCAAACACTCGCATGCCGCACATTTGGAACTTCCAATGCGCGATTGATCCACCCACCACAAGCCCATTTCGGCGGGCGCACATCCCAGTCCGGATGATTATCGAAGGAGACCAGGACAATCGGTTCGGCAACATGCCGCAACCGCAACGCAGTCAGATGGTGAAAATCACCAGACCCATAGAGCAGGAATTTCGCCGCAATATTTGTCTGGTGTTCTCCATAGAATTGTTCAATCAGGCGCGGCGGCGCGCAGAAACGCAGCTGCGATCCCCAGTTTCGCGCCTTAATTACAGAAAGACCGAGCGATTCGTTAGGCCACGCGTCATCCAGATTGAGATGAAGCGAGTCAGGCGCCGTGCGCATAAAGCGTTGCTTTCTGAAAAGCGGCGGAGTAAGGCCGCACTCTAAAACGCAAGGACACGATATGCGCTAAGAATGAGGGCCATCCCGCGACTGCGAGAGAGTGCGCCGGGGCTCTGGCGCTTTCAACCAAATTAATTGTGCGTTGGCCGAAGAAATTGGTCGCTTGCCCTGGCAACACGCAGGTTTTCTTCGGCTTCCTTGTAGTCTGGATTGCGCCGAAGCGCTTCGCTAAACTGGACCACGGCCTGGGAGATTTGACCCTGCGTCAGGTACACTCTGCCCAGATTATTATAGGCAACTGTGAGGTCCGGGTCCGCGCGTAGCGCGGCCAGGTAACATCCCTCCGCCTCCTTCAGATTGCCTTTCGCAAAAAGGGCGTCGGCCAGATGGAGCTGAGCATAAGGATAATTCGGCTTGAGCTGAAGAACTGTTCGAAGCTCGCTGATGTATTCGTCATTCTTGCCGACTTCAGCAAGGAAAGCTGCGTAGCTGTAATGCGCGTCTGCTGAGCTTGGCTTCAGGCGTGTGCCGGTTTCGAAGTGAAGCGTGGCCTCGTCGTTGCGCCCGATCCGATGCAGTAAATTCGCGTACATCAGATGAAAGTCGCCCTTGTTGGGTTCGAGTCGCAACGCTGTTTCCATGTGCGGCACGGCCGCATCGAACCTCGCTTGTCCGCTTAAGACAGCCCCGAGATTCATGTGGGCGTCCGCATAATCGGGATCGAACTGGAGCGCGATCTTATACTGCTCGATTGCTGGTTCCAGCTTCCCTTCCTTTTGCAATGCCGAACCATAATCAAAATGCGGTTTTGCGCCGCTAGGCACATCTGCGACCACCCACGCCATGCGTTGCACGTCGGGAACAGCGAGATGGGTCTGCCAAAACCACAGCGCGACGAGTGGCACCACGAATACGCCTACCCACTTCAAGCCGTGCCATGCCCAGCCTGGAAGCATACCGCCGAGCGATACATCGGCGGTTCCGCCGGCGAGGCCTAACGATTGACGGGTCGAACGCTCTCGAACTTTCCAGATAAACCCGTCATAATAAAAATGGAGCAGCGTGGAAGCGGTTACCACTCCGGTAAGAATGCGTTTGACGGTTTCCATTCCGAGATGCGCATTGATGTACGAGACCGAGCCGTAGGCGAAAACGAGGCCCACATAGAGACCAACCAGCGAACCGCTTCGTCGAAACACGAATCGCATAAACCCACCAATGTTGCTGTCCTTGTCGACACGGTTCCGATTGTAGATCCAAACAAGCGACAGGTATTGCACGTCATGGAAGACTTCGAACAGGGCGATGCCTACGAGGATGTTTGAAACGAGATTGTTGCAATACCACCAAAACGCGATGCTGGTGACCAGCAATCCCAGTTTCACCGGATTCGGACGGCTTCCCGCGATCCACGTGCGAACAAAATGTGCGGCGAACAAAACCGACACGAAAATGGCCGTGCCCAGGATTACATTCTGCCCGAGCTGTATAACTGAGGGCGGGATGAATGGCCCGCCACACAGGTAGTAGGTGTCCAGCGTGTCGCTCAGCCGATATGGAGAAAGTGCCACCGCAGTGGCGAACCAGATCAGGCACACCGCGAAATCGAGCCGGCGCGTGAGCGTATCGAAGCTTCCCGTTTTTGCGTCGTAGATGCGGCAAAAACCGTAGGTCTGCATCAATCCGTGCCAGACGCCCCAGAAGAAAACAACCAGCAGGATTCCTTTCAGGTCCCACCAAAAGAATGCGACACACGTTACCAGCAGAAACAGCGGGGCGAAGATGAAGCGCCATTTGAAACGGTCGAACAATGCGCGATCGCCGTAGGCGCGAATCATTCCAGGCAGGTGATGACCCATCGCGCCGAACGCAGCGACGAAAAGATAAATATCTTGCGGACTCCACTTGGCCTGGGCCAGCGCAAATGCTGGGATCAACAACAGCGGTGTCCCGACGTATAGGATCAGGTCCCGCCACGAGTTCAGTATCCATAGCTTCGGCCGGGCGGCAGGCGCCGGCCCAGACGGGACAGTTTGCAGACGTGAAAGCGCGGGAACCTGCTGCATGAATTCGCGAGCTAAGTTTTCCGTAAAACAGTGGGAAAATCAATGCGCTTTTGCCCTGGCACGCCTTTGTGCATGTAGTTTCCGTGCGCGCGAGCTCAGACTCACGCGCGAAAGATAAATGGCAGAATGAACAAAACCCAGACGCAAGAACTGAAGGAACACAAGCAAGAACGGGATGTCTTTTGCCTGATCAGCGACGCATTCCGCGTTTTCGCGCATCGTTCCTCGGTCATGCTCGGCAGCGCGTGGGCATTTACTGGAGCTGTGCTTGTGATCGTTGTCTGGCTCGTTACTGGGCCGACGTTTCATTTCTCCGATACCTGGCAGCTGATCATTAACACGGCCACCACAGTCATCACGTTTCTCATGGTGTTTTTGATTCAAAACACTCAGAATCGCGACGCCAAAGCAATGCACCTGAAACTGGACGAGCTAATCCGTGCAGTAAAAGGGGCACGCAATCAACTCGTCGACCTCGAAAATCTGTCCGACGAGGAACTGAAAAAACTCGAAAAACAATTCCAGCGCATGCGCAAGCTAGCCGAAAACGACGGAAGCCCCGCGCGAAACCGACAGTGCTGAGGTGCACGTTAAACAGTTGGCGTCCGTTCGCTGGCGTTAATGCGGAGTTGGCCGTGGTGCCGGAGTTGGACAGCGTGGCTCCGGTTGTGCCTCAGCCGGGCTGACATCAACGTGACGACGGAATACGCGATGGGAGCAAGAGGTTCTCTGCGCTGAGTCGAACAAAAAGCCAAAAAGCAATTGAAATTGAATCGCGCCAACGCGCCGTTCAGTTCGCCGTTTTGATACCCTGATCGTCGATGTCTTCGACAGCAATTTTCTCCTCGGCCAGTTGCCCGTGGCTGAATGCGCGCACGTTCCACTCGCCGGCGGCGAGCTGCCAGAAAAATCGGCCGTCACGAGCGGGCGGGACTCGCTCGCCGTTGACAAACCATTCCACGTCGCTGGCGCTGGCCGCTGTGAGTTCGACCATCTGCTGGGACGATGGCAGCACCGGATCAATCTGATAGCGCGCATTGGGCGTCGGACTGGTGATACGAAAATCCGACCGGATCTGCGCACCGATGGCGTTGTCGCGGCTTGCGCACCAGCGGGCGTACGCATCGGGCAGAAGCAACTTTCCGTCATTCGAAAAGTAATCTGCCGAATTTTCGCGCGGCTCCGTTCCTGCGAGGAAGAGCTCGCTCATCGTCGGGTTGCTAAAACGAGACGGCCGCAGGCCGGTGGTTTTACAAATGTCCTGTCGGATCAACTTCTCGTTTTCCGCAGGTGGATCGAGCGGATGATCGCGCCCCAGCAATTTCTGCATGACTGTCGCCCAGAGCGGCGTGGCCGCGCGCACGGCAAAGGTGTCGCGCATTGGGCGCCCATCAAAATTTCCCGCCCACACTGCGACTGTATGTTCCTTGTTGAATCCGACAGTCCACGTATCGCGGAAGCCGCTGCTGGTTCCGGTCTTTGCCGCAATGCGTTGCTCTAACGCGAGTGGCGAATTGAGGCCGAAACTTTTCTGCCTCGCCTCGTTGTCGGACAAAATATCAGTAATGATTGCCGTCGCCTCAGGCGAAGCAATGCGTGTAATCGGTTGATGTTCCGCCGCCAAAAATTTGGCGCGCATTGCTGTGCCGCCCCGGGCCAGTCCGGCATAGGCAGCAGCAAGATCCACGAGACGCGTCTCGGCGTTTCCCAGAACAAAACCGGCGCCGTAATCATCGAGACCTTGTGGAAAATTGAAGCCCCACTTTTGCAATTGATAAAACGTCGGGCGCGCGCCGAGCTGGCTCAGCACAAACACAGCCGGAACGTTCAATGAACAACCGAGCGCTTCGCGCAACCGCACCGGCCCGAAATAATGATGATTGTAATTTTGCGGATCGTAATCGGCGTACTCATTGCGAATGGCATCGGGCGTGTCAGGCAACAAGCTCGAAGCGGTAAACAGCCGTTTGTCGATCGCGTCGAGGTAAACGAAGGGTTTCAACGTGGATCCACAACTGCGCGGCTGCGTGGCGCCATTGATTTGCGATTCCGCATAATTGTCAGAGCCAACCATGGCGCGAATTGCGCCCGAGCTGTTTTCGATCACGACCACCGCCGCCTGTGTGATGTCATGCCGGTTTAGCGCCGACAAATGCGAGCGAACCAGTCGTTCGATCGTCGTTTGCAAATCGAAGTCGAGCGTTGTCCTGACCGTGCCGCGTAGTTCCGGGTTTCGTGCCACGACTGCATCGACGAAGTGCGGCGCCAAGCGCGGCGGATCGACGCGCACGGTGGCTGGCGGTCGGACTAAAAGCGACTGCTGATCGCGCGTGATCATTCCCAACTCAACAAGCCGCGAGAGTGATCGCGCGTATTTGCGATTCGCTTCCTCCGTATGCCGCCACGGGTTGAAGCGGGTTGGCGCCTGCGGCAGACCGGCCAGGAAAATTGCTTCACTCAACGTGAGATCACGCGCCGGTTTTCCAAAGTATGCACGGGCGGCAGCCTCCGGACCGATTCGGCGATTGCCATAACTGCTGCGATTCAAATATTCGGTCAGGATGCGCTCCTTCTTCCACCGCCGTTCCAGTTTCCAGGCGACGATTGCCTCGCAGAATTTGCCGCTCCAGGTGCGTCGCTCACGATTGCTGGTCAATTTTACAAGCTGCTGCGTGATGGTCGATGCGCCCGAAACGATGTGTCCCGATCGTAAATTGTGGACACACGCGGCAAGGGTCGCGCGCCAGTCAATGCCGCGATGCTCGTAAAACCGCCGGTCTTCCAGGGCGATAGTAATCCGCGGCAGCCATCGTCCCATTTGCTCGAGCGCGAGCGGAAGTTGCGTGCGCGCTTCTGGCGATGCCAGCTCGGCGATTTCGCGGCCACGACAATCGAGCAGCGTCAAGGTTCCGGGAGGTGATTTTTGTAGTTCGCGGGGGACGGGTAGCAACCACGCAAAGACGATGGCGACAACAACGACAACAAGGACGCCAGCGACCAAAACACGCGAGAAGCGTGAGTGCGCCGGAATTAATCGGCAGAGATGACGCATACGCTTGAAGGCGACAGCCCGGAGAAACGGCTGTCGTACATGGGCGCGACTTGCGTGGCAGGCCAGCGGAACGTGCCCGCCGCCGTTGCGCGCGCCAGAATCGAGTACGTGCCCGAGCCGGGATCGACGGTGTCGAAATAGAGAAGCGCCGCGCGATCGCGCATTTCCGAGTACGACAATCCGAGCAAACGATCCTTCGGATCGGGCGGCGGCAGTTGGTAAAATTTTCCCACGAGGGCAAGATTCGGATTCACTACCTCGATGCCCGCTGGCAAGGAATCCTCCAGAGCCACAAAATTTTGAAGCTTCCGCGTGTCGAGCCGATACGTAATGAGCAATTGATCGCCCAATTTTAACGGCGCACCTGGAGTGCCAACACGCATTGCGTCGGTTAGATTCTTTACGACACGCTCGATCCGAAATCCGCGGTCCACCCGGTCGGTATCAACTTCGCTCGTGGAATACTCCGCCTGCATCAGAAAGGTGAGCGTGCTCTGATTCAGGCCTTTGATAACAAGATCGTCTTCAATCTTGCGGTCGACCCACGCCGCAGACCGGCCATTTTTTGAAAGCACATCAGCCGGCGGTTGCGACGCGCGCAATTCCGACGCCGTTTCCGCACCGAGCATTGATTTGAATGCCAGCAGGAGCCAGAGATTTTCCTGCGTCGAAAGCGATCCGGCGTCGCCCATCAACTTCGACATGCGATCGCGCGCTTGTTGTCTCCGTTGCTTCGTCCACGTCGGTGGCGAGATCAGATTGAACGCGAACGCACGCATTGCTTCAGCGCGAGTGATCGATGTAAATGTAGCCGGATTGAACGCGCGTTCTTTGATGGGCTTATCGATCTCGCGAAGGAGTTGCTGCTGCTCGCGCGCCATGATGTTTTGCTGATGCAGTGCGATTGCCAGCAACGCGCGGTCTTCATCGGTGCCTTCATTTCGATGCAGATATAATTCCTGTGATTCGTTCCGGAAATCGTCGGACTTGCCCGTTTGCGTGAGCACAAAAAGCGCGAAGCATTTTTCGAATCGAGACGTCGGCAGTTGGCCCTGCGCAATTTTACTGACCGCGCTGGCAAGTTTCTCCTGTAACTCCGCCGGCGGCTCGAAACCAGCATCGACCGATTCGTTGACTGACCAGAGCGCCTGGCACGTAACGAAACCGTTGCCTGTATTTCCGCCGGGCCAGTAGGGAAGCGTGCCGTCGCTTAGAAGCGAATCGGCAAACTGTTTCATTCCACGTTCCAGCGTAGCGCGATATTCCGCATCGCGTTGCTGCAAATCCGGCAGGTACGCCAGAAGATTCGCTAGCAAACTGTAGCCGAGGAGTTTCGTCGAAATTTGTTCGAAACAGCCGTGCGGATATTCCAGAATCACCGGAAGCCCTGCGATCTCCGGCAGCCACGGCGACGTTGAAATCGTTGTGTTTAACTGACCACGGCCACGCTTCCATGCTTCCGGCATGGCACGATGAGAATCGAACTGCGGACCGCCGAACGAACCTGCTACGCTTTCCCTGCGCACAATTGTTGGCGCTTGCACGGGAATCGTGATTTCCACCGCGTCCGACATCTGTTTGTTTGAACTCGAGATCGCTTCGAAGCGCACCTTTGTTGGCGCGAGATCGGGGTCGGTGACCTTTGCTTTGAAGCGGAACACCGTCGGCGCGTCGCGGTGAGCAGACTGTGTGGTCACATCGCCACCCAGCAACTTTACGTTGGAGTCTGTGACACACCGCGCCGTGACTTCGTCGTTGTCGGCAAAATTTTGGCGAACAACGGCGCGCAATTCAACTTCATCACCGTCGCGCAAGAAACGCGGCAAAGCCAGGTCGGTTAGGAGCGGCTTTGATATTTTTACCGTCTGCGTCGCGTCGCCGCCGAATTGGTTCGCCTTGGTCTGGCCGATCGCCACTATGCGATATGTGGTGAGATTGTCGGGCGCGGTGAATTCAAACTTCACCTTGCCATCAGCCCCGGTTTTCAAACTCCCCTGCCAATAGGCGAGAGTACGAAATTCTTTGCGGACATTTTTGACATTTGAGACAGCTTCCTCGCCACCGTCGCCGATAGTGAATCCTTTTTGTGTGAGGCTAAGCTTGGCAACATTCTCGATGTAACCGTGGAGGGCCTCGTAAGTGCGCACCGAAAACGGATTCTTCGGATAAAATCTCTCGCCAATATTCGGCAGTTTCCAATCGCCCAGCGTCAGGACCGCATCGTCCACTGCGAACACCAGCAGATCGACATCAGGAAGCGGCTTGTTTTCAGAAGTCGCGAGCACTTCACCGCGCACCACATCACCCGGTTTTACAGTCGCGCTGGCGAGGCGCGGATCGATTTTTAGTTCCCGGTCCGGCCTGCGCACTTCGACATCGGTATATGCGAAGCGTTCCAGGGGAAGATCTTTGTCCCCACCCGGTTTAACCAAATAGATCGAGACTGTCGCGTTCGGCGCATAATTTTCCTTGATAGGCAATTCGATCCGGCCGGCGTTGCCTTTTACTGGAACAAGCAGTGTGTCGAGCACTTCATCCGTCTCGACCGAAACCCATGCGACGCCACCGAACGGCGCTTGTATCGGTCAGCGACGCTTTATCGCCCGGCAGAAATGGCTCGGCGCGATGCTCGATCTTGAACGTGGTCTCGTTAATCACCGGCAACTCGGCCGGTTTTTCGCCCGTGACGGTCGTTTCATCGCTCACGACGGGCGTTTTGATTTTTGTGGCGTTGACCGCAACGACGTAACGGCCGGTCTCGGTCGTTGGGAAAATCAGTTCAGCAGGCGTTTGCGATTCCTGTGATCCGACCTTGTCAAACTGGTCGGTGTTGCGATAACGAAAGACAAACGGTGCGATCTGTTCCTTAACCGTTTTGGTCGTGACATGAAACAGGTCGGCTCGGACAAGGAGGCCATCCACTTTCTTGTCGTCGGGATCAAGCGCGTCGATCTCGACCTTCACCCCTGCCGGTTCCGTAATCTGCTCTTCTATCCGAACTCCGAGGCGTGTTTCTGCTGCGAAAAGCGTCGCCGTGTCACCGCCGCTGAGCGTCTGTCCATCGATTGACGTCACGTCCGCGCGCCAGACAACGCTCGCGCGCCCGACGGCGGGATTGTCTTTAAATGGCGATTCGCACGCGAGCGTGACGAAACCGTGCACATCGAGTTGCGTGTCGCCTTCGACTGTTTTGATCTCCTCACTGTTAGGATCAATGGTCGGACCGACCTCGGTATAGGTGTTGAAACGTTTCCGATAGGTACCTTCGACCTCACTGCCGTACTCCGGCGATGTCTCCCAAGTCGCTTTCCAGTGCACGCGCGCGCCCGCATTTGGCGCGCCATGAAAATATGCGGAGGAGATGCGAGCATGCGCGACTGTGCCGACCTCTGGACTCGTCGCTTCAACAGTGACCGAGAAAAGCGGTACACGGTACTCCTGAACACTGATCAAAGTCACCCCTTCGTAGTCGCCGCCGGGGCCGCGGCAACGGATTTCGTAACTCCCGAGCTTCGCCTTTTCCGGCACGCTCCATTCTCCTTCCCATCCGCCGTAAGATGAAACCGTGGTGTCTCCTTCGCCAAGAACACGGCTGCCGTCGGCTTCGGTTATGCTCCAGTGAACGGCGGCTCCGAAGGGAATCATCAGTCCGCTGAACTGAGTGACATCGCGCACCAAGCCTTTCATCTTCACCGTCTGGCCGGGGCGATAGAGATTACGGTCGGTGATGATCTCGGCATGCGATCTTCTCGCCACGCGTGCGTAATCATTGCCGGAAGGATAGGCTGTGGCTTCCGCAAATTGCAGCGCCGGACCCGTCGGCGTGTCGGCAATAAAGAGGTGCGTGTCCTTGGAATTACGGGCTTTTGGGAAAACTGTGTCCCTTGCGAACTCCGCCAAACCGTTCTTATCACTGATGGCGCGAGCCAGCTCGATATTCTCCTCGGTCAAAGCGCGGACTGTCACGCCGGCCACGGAACTTCCATCAGACATTTTAGCGAGACGCACGATGACCTTGTCCGGCGAACGCTTCTGTGTGAGCAAATAGTCGTTTATGCAAATGATGGAGTGATTCCCAACGATCCGGCCGTCTGGGAGCGTCGCGCTTGCTTCGAAAAGGTACGGGCCAGCGAATGCTTCGTTTGCCCGTGGGCTGCAACGAACATCGCGTCGCGTTTCAGTGTTGTCCGTTGTCGCGTCGAACGAACCACTGGCCGACACTGGCAGTTGAAACGCGTCAACGAGCAGTTCAGTCTGAAACTGTTTCGCAAACCCTGTGCGCGGATCCGTAATCGCTTTGCCAGTGACGGGATCAGTGGCGTCCTTCTCAAATTCTTTCACTCGCGCGCTGACGGCTGAAAGTTTCTCTGCGGGAATGCGCGCCAGATTCCAAGTTACCCGCGGGGTGTTGACCTGGAAAAAAGCAAAGCGCAAGTCCTGCCGCGCGCGGGCAAACACCTGCGTGGCCGGAAAGATGAGGCACGATTCTTTCGGTCGAAACGTCGCGCCCCAGCGTGATTCAGCGACAAGGCCGTAGCCGCGATCGCCCTTGAGCTCCGGCGAAATCGTGACTTTGTAACGCTGCTGAAGATCGAAGTCGCCTGTGATTTCAATCTCGTCGTTGCTCGCAAGGAGTTTCATTTTCTCAACGGCAGGCTCGACACGGATTCGCTCCGGCGTCACATCTACCGGGTCGATGTAGTCGTTGAACTTGATCCGAATCGTCGGGTCCTCGAGCGCATGATTGAATGCGCCGAGCCATTGCACCTGAAGCGGTTCGGTTCTCCCGACTGGCATTACTTGCAAGTACGGGAGCGGTCGGCGGCTTTTCGCGTCGACTAATCCATTCACAATCAGATCGAATGTGCGCCCTACTGGCAGGGACTCTCGTGGCGCGACTCGAAACCCGGTCGCTTCCAAAGAACCCGTAGTTTTCTCTTCAGCGGTTTGAATTACTTCGACAGGAAAACGCTCGCGTGATTCGCGGTCTTGAAAGTAAATATGCTGAGCGGCTTCATCGAGGCGTATTGCGTAAGTCGAATCGAGATAGATTTGCGGTCGCGCCGGCAACTGCTTGCGCTCTCCGAAATCTGATGTGATCGCAAACTTCGGCGTTCTAAATTCAGCGCTCCAATCCTTCACCACGAATGGTTTGCCGGACGCGTCCTTTAGCCTTGGAGTAAGCGTTAAGCGATGACGTGCCTCAGCCACGACGCCGCTGACCGTGAAAACACCTTCAGTCTGACTTTTCCAAAGAAACGTGCCGTCCAGCTTCGGTTCGCTGACGAACGGGAGCGGCTGATCACCGACATCGATGAGCTCGGGCGCAACCATCGCCACCGGGAACGTTATTGTAATCGTATCGCCCTCAGCAATTTTTCCGCGCGAGGGCTCGATCCCGACGCCTCCAGCATCAGGTTTGGCGTTCGATTGTTCCTCTTCCTCATCTTCATCGGCATTCGATCGCGGCAGAGCGGCCGGCGGATTAAATGCCAGACCGCAGGTTACGAGAAGCAGGATTGCTGCTAGGAATCGCCGGTTCATTCGTGTTCTGGCGCCAGTTCCTGAATCCGGCGAAGATCGGCATCGGCTTCGTTCGTCTTCCCGACGCGACGTTCGCATTGTTCGCGTTCGCTCAAGGCAACACGGGACTCGCTAATTTGAATCGAGCGCGTTTGCGATGCGATGGCTTCCACGAAATCCGCGCGCTGTCTTTCGAGGACGCCCCGGAAAAACCATTTTGCCGAATCGTGAGGATCCAACTCCGTTGCGATGCGAGCGTGCAAGAGGGCTTCCTTTTGGTGCCCCAGGGAATCGAGGTCTTGCGCGGCTTCGAATTGCGAGGCTGCTGATTTATCATTGATCGCCAACGCGGCATCCGCGTCAGCCAGCGCCAGCGTGGATTGACGCAGTTCTCTCAAAATCTTCGCGCGCGCGATAAGCGTGTCGATGTCCTTGGGAGTCTGCACGAGACGCGAATCGAGCGCGCCCAACTCGCGCAGCGCCTGCTCGCTGACGTGTTTGTCTTCCCCACGGCGAAGATATTTGCTGACCTCCAATTTTGCTGCGTCATCCTCTCGATCCACATCCAGCAACGCTTCCGCCGTTTGTATACGCGCACGCATCGACGCGGGTTGAAGCTTGAATGCTCGCTCGGCGTCGTCCAGGGCCAGAAGCGGACGGCTCGCAAGAGTGAAAAGCCGCGCTCGATCGAGCAACAGTCCCGCGATTGCGGGATCATTCGGCGATTTCGCAATCTGCGTGTCGAGCGCCTTGATGCGCGGCAGAAATTGTTGCAACCGCTCAAATTGCGGGAGCCACTCCTTCACTTGCGGATCGGTGGCATCCATTTTGTTCGCCTTCGCCATGTCGGCATACGCGGCGTCCCATTTGTGCAGACGAAGAAAAGCGCATGCGCGAGCGACACGACGCGCGGCTGTGTCCTTCGCCGCAATCGCCTTACTGCGGTACGCGGCATGATCCACCCAACGGCTCTGCACCGCGCACAACTCCGCGAGACTATCGTAAGCGGTGGAGACGTCAGTTGACGGCGGTTTCGTGGCGATGAAGGCAAGCCAATGCTGCTCCGCGCACTGGTAATCCTCGCGCTTGAAGCACAGACCAGCCTTGAAATCTTCAATTGACGCCGGCGGTCGCCGAAATGCTTTTTGCCACCCATCGAGCGTTCGCTCCAAGTCGTTGAGGTCTCCGATTTCCAACTGCGTCTGCGCGAGTGTGTCCCATGTGCCGGAATCGTTAGGCGCGATGGCGACAATGCGCCGGCTTAATTCGACGATTGCGGGATTGTCGATCGCGTCTTGAGCTGTCTTGAGCTGAAGCCGTAGCTGCTGAAGCTCCGGCTTTTCTGCCGCGGCGAAAACGATGCCAGCCAGCAGAGTAAGAACGGCGATTCCTAGCGTTCTCAATTGGTGCGCGATCTTCGCCGTCGCTGCGCGAGCGTTCAAGCAAATTTGAACGCTAGGAAGCCGTCGTTCCCTGCGGTTTTTGCGCCTGACCCGTTCGCAAGAAAACTTTCCCGCTCGGACAGAGCTTGAAAACTTCGCATCGACTGCAGTCCGGTTTGCGCGCATAGCATCGGCGTCGGCCGTGCCAGATCAGCCAGTGGCTCCAGTCTGTCCAATGCTCGGGCGGAACGAGCTTCATCAAATCCAGCTCGATTTTCACTGGATCCTTCTGCTTCGTTAGGCCGAGTCGCTGCGACAACCGGATGACGTGCGTGTCCACAACGATCCCCTCGTCTTTGTGAAAGGCGTTACCAAGAACGACGTTTGCCGTCTTGCGCCCGACACCCGGCAGCGCGCATAACTCCTCCATTGTGTCGGGCACTTTGCCGCCATGTTTCTCGACGATTTCACGCATCGCGCCGCGAATGCTTTTCGCTTTGTTGCGATAGAACCCCGTGGACTTGATCGCGGTTTCCAATTCGGGCAGCGGCGCGTCCGCATAATCTTTGGCCGTGCGGTATCTCTTGAACAGCGCAGGCGTAACCATGTTGACCCGTTTGTCTGTGGATTGCGCCGAAAGAATTGTGGCTACGAGGAGCTGCACTGGGTTGCGAAAATTCAGTTCACAATGCGCATTTGGATAAATTTTTGGCCAGGCTTTCAGAAGCTGCGCCACGCGTTCGCGAGTGGTCATCCCGCTATTATTCTGAGGCTGCTATGGATTTCAATCCTCTGGGGACCGGCGCGAAAGCTCAATCGCACGCGTCACGCCAGTGGACGGTGCTGCATTTCTCAAGAACCAACGCAGCCCGATGTGACGACAGGCGGCTCAGATTTATTGCGGCGTGGGCGACGGAGACGGCGAAGTGGCTTCTGCCTCAGGAACCTCTGTTTGGGGAGCCGCTATCGCAGACATTTTCTTCCTTCGTGCATCTTCCAAGCCAGGCTGTGTTTGGACGGCTCGCTGTTGTGCTGTCCTGTCCTTTTCAGCTTTGGCAGCATCGATCCGGGAGCGGTCGGGAATGAGGGCCCGAAGCTCGGGAGGAAGCTGTTGTATTCTCCTCTGTCTTTCAGCTTCGGCGTCCGCGGCGTTTGGCACTTGGCGCTGCGACTGAATAATGCGGGGGTTGGCTACGGCCTTTTCCCGTTCGGCCACTGCTTTCTCCCTTTCATCCACTGCTTTCTCTCTTTGAACCAATCCTTCCTCGCGTACATCTAGTTCCGTTTTGCGTTGCGCAAGTTGCGCCTCAGCGGATGAATCTTGTTTTTGGCAGGAGCAAATCATCACGAAAGCAATAAGTGTTGAAAACAACAACATTTTTTTCATATCAGAAGCAAACGCTGATCTTACCTAAGCGTGACGAAGAAAACGGAAGCTCAACCGCTAGTCAAACGAAACCTGAAAGCGAGTGCTGTAGTCACGCCGGCAATCTGAACAGCGTATTTGAGCGAAGTTGTAGAGGCGTTTGTGTCAAACGCCTGTGCTCGAAATGGTAAAGGCGCTCGCCACCTAGGGCGAACGCCTTTCCAATTCCATTAGCCCCGATGCTTGAGACACGAGGCTATCCTAGATCGTAGGTTATGGTTGGTTCACAACCACTTTGGCCGCGGGTTTGTTCACTTGAAGCTGCGCGCTCACTTTCTGGATTTGCGCGGCCTGCTCTTTCACCTGCGCAACCATGGTCTGCATTTCGCTCTTTAGCTGGCTGATGCTTGCCTGCTGTTCCTCGACTTTCTTGTGCTCTTTGAGGAACTCGTTGAGCAACATGCTGTTGATCTGCTCGTAGTGGACGCTCGAGAGTTCACCATTCTTGTTGTGCGACACGAGCTGGGGATCCACCTCAGCGACCTCCTCAGCGATTAAACCATATTGCGACGTGCCTTTCCTGTCGCTGTTGTATTTGAAGGTTACAGGCTTGAGCCTGTACAGCGTTTCACTCGCCTTGTCCATCGGTTGAACGTCATGTTTGTATCGCCGGGACGAGGACATGATGCCGACCACGTTATCTGCATCGACAAATACTGCTTGTTGGCTCCCGGGGTCGCCAACTGGCTCATCGTGGATGCTGCCGATATAGCAGGTGTCAGGTAAGTCAACAAAAGGCCCTCCACCATTCACATCAGCGCCAATGCAAATAATGTGATCGCCGAGTACAACGTCAGTACCGGCCTCGTCACCGATAGCGACGTTGGAAAAACCGGTGGTGCAACCATCGAGCGCGTCATCACCGACGGCAGTGTTAAAAGAGCCCGTCGTAACGAAAAACATGGCGTCATCACCGAACGCGTTATTTTCGCTGCCATCTACATTCGCCTGGAGCGCGTTACGGCCATGGGCGTTGTTGAAGTTCGCGATGCCGCTTCCGCTCGAGTCATTGTTAAAAAGCGCAAATGCGCCGACGGCATTGTTGTCGCTGGCGACCGTGTTCAAGACAAGCGCATCAGTTCCAACGGCAGTATTCTCTGAGCCGGTGCTGTTGAGCAACAACGCCGCCGCACCCACCGCCGTATTCGAATCCGCGTTGTTGAGGTCCAGCGCTCCAGCGCCAACGCTGGTATTGAAGCTGCCGGTGGAATCGCCAAGGAGCGCATACCAACCCAGGCCTGTATTTCCAGCGCCGGTGGTGAGTCCGAGCAGGGCATTGCATCCCTCCGCGGTCGTAAAATTGGGATAGCACCCGTCCGGCGGTGGACTGAGTTGCCCTTGTGCTCCGGATAAAAGCGCAAAACACGCCACCACCGGCAGGATGGCCATCAATATTCGATTTTTCATAGATTAATTTCCTTTCGTTATTTTAGCTGTCCGTGAACTCTTCTCGACACGCCGGTAAACCCGCACCCGCGGAGTCGGCGGGTCTCAGAAATTCATGTCCGGCCATTTGTTCATTTCCTCGCGAACTCGTTTTGCCAAAATCGCCGGTAACATGTCAATAAAAAACGAACGCTTGCGGGTTTTTTGGAAGATCAAGCACAATGGCCGTGGCCCTTAATGCACAAGGTAGCTGTCTCGGCGCTCGCAAAAGTCTTTTCTCGTCTCCCTCATTCGCCTAGTTTGCTTCCTGCAAACGACGATGAAGGCGTTCACCCCGCGGCGAATGCCTTTCCAATTCACTTAGCCTCGGTGCCAGACACACAAGGCTGCTTTAAATCCGACTTTACGGTTTATTGACGACGACTTGCAGCGCAGGTTTGTTCGCTTGAAGCTCGGCGCTCACTTTCTCAATTTTCGCCGCCTGCTCTTTGAGTTGCGCCGTCAGAACCTCCATCCCCTTCTGCTGCTGGGCGATGGTTGACTTCAACGCCGCGACGGTTGCTTGTTGTGCCTCTACTCTCTTGTGCTCTTTGAGAAACTCGTTGAGCAGCATGGCGTTCACCTGGTCGTAGCGCACGCTGTAGGGTTTACCTTCCCTATCACGCACAACGAGATCGGGATTCACCCTTTCCACATCTTCAGCCACCAGTCCAAACTGCCGCCTACTCTCTGGATCGATCTCCTTCTTGTATTGGAACGTAACGGGCTTGAGTTCATAAAGCACCTCGCTAGCTTGGCTCGTTGGTGTAATGTTCTGCTTGAAACGCTTTGAGGAGGTAATCGTACCCAGCCTGTTATCTGAGTTAACGAAGACTTCTGTGCCGTTAGTAATCGTTGCGCCATAAATGCTGCCTATCCGGCACACACTATCATCGCCCGCAAAACCTTCTATTCCTGCGCCAATGTACACATTGTTACTACCGCCGGCATTCAAACCAGCCTGATAACCCAAGGCCGTGTTATTGCTGCCAGTCCCATTTTCAGAAAGCGCACCACTGCCCATGGCCGTGTTGCCGGTGCCGGTGCTGTTGAATTGGAGCGCCTCATGGCCAGTGGCTGTGTTGTCGTTCGCGCTCGTGTTGCTACCGAGTGCGCCTAGGCCAGTTGCCGTGTTGCTGCCGCCGGTGGTATTGTTTTCGAGCGCATTAACACCAACAGCCGTGTTGACGCCGCCCTGGGTATTGTTGAAGAGCGCGGACTCACCGATGGCCGTGTTGCTGCCGCCAGTAGTGTTGCTGAACAGTGCCTGACGACCAATGGCTGTGTTATCGCTGCCCTGCGTATTGCTCTGGAGCGCAGAGGTCCCATCGGCTGTGTTTTCTCCACCGACGGTGTTATTGACGAGCGCGTTAGCTCCAACGGCCGTGTTGTTGGAGCCAGTGGTGTTGAGCAACAAGCGCTACGGTGCCAACTGCGGTATTGGAATCCCCGGTGTTGAGCGATCAGCGCTCCAGCGCCTACACCGGTATTGAAGCTGCCGGTCGGTATCGCTAAAGAGCGCATACCAACCGAGGCCTGTGTTTCCAGAACCGGTGGTGAGGGAGTTAAGTGCATTGCACCCTTCCGCCGTCGTGAAATTGGGATAGCATCCGTCCGGCGCTGGACTGACCGCTTGCGCTCCTGGTAAAAGCGCAAAGCAGGCCAACACCGGCAGGATGACCATCAATATTCGATTTTTCATAGATTAATTTCCTTTCGTTGTCCTTTGTTTGTTTTAGCTCGTCCGTGAATTCTCCCTGATGCGCCGATAAATCCGCACATGCGGAGTCGGCCCCCATTAGAAATTCATGTCCGGCCATTGCTGTTCTCCTCGCAAAACTCGTTTTGCCAAAATTGCGGGTAACGTGTCAATGAAAAACGAACGCCTGCGGGGTTTTTTGGAAGATCAAGCACAATGCTGTGGCCTTTATGCACAAAGAGGCTGCCTCGGCGCTCGCAAAAATCTTTTCTCGCTTCCCGATTCGCCTACTTTCCTGTCGTGAAAACGATGAAGGCAGTTGTCAAAGCCAGAGCCGAGCCCGGTCTATGGCTCGAAGAAGTTCCCGTTCCAGAAGTCGGCGGCGACGATGTGCTGATCCGCGTCCCGAGGCTGCTCTGGATTTCAGCTTACGGTTTGTTCACGACCACTTTTGACGTCGGTTTGTTCATTTGGAGCTGGGCGCTCACCTTTTGGATTTGCGCAGCCTGCTCTTTGAGCTGGGCTGTCAAAACTTCCATTCCTTTTTGTTGCTGAGCGACCGTTGACTTCAACTCCGCAATGCTTGCTTGCGGTTGTCAATTGCCTGCTGCTCCTCGACTTTTTTGTGCTCTTTGAGGAACTCGTTGAGCAACATCGCGTTCACCATTTCGTAGTGCACGCTCTCGGGCTGTCCTTGGGCATTGTGTGCTACCAGATCCGGATTCACTTCGGCCACTTCCTCAGCAATCAGTCCAAAGGCGAGGCTTTGAGTTCTGTCAATCTCCTTCTTGTAACGGTAGGTGACTGGCTTAAGCCGGTACAGCGCTTCACTCGCTTTGTCCATCGGCTTTATGTCTTCCTTGTAACGGCGCGAGGAGGTGAGATGGCCAAGCAAGCCGGTGGTTAAATCTATCGTAACAGTATCGGTGCCTCCGCCACTTAATTCGGTGAAGTTAATATTGCCGATGTAAGTGTGGGCGTTCTCGGTGGCAGTAGCTGGTCCTTGGCTGTGCCGATAAAAATGTTGCCGAACCCGGATATGAGACCAAGGCCGGCGTCAACCCCACGCGATATTTTCGTCCCCGTTGGTGAGACCAGTGCCGGCCAGAGCGCCGACGGCGACATTTGCCGTCGCCGTCGGTAAGATCAAAGAGCGCTTGATAGCCGAGTGCGGTGTTGACGGCGTTATCCCCGGCCGCTGAGCCAGTGACGTTAGCAAGGGCCTCAAACCCGACGGCCGTATTGGCAGCGAGGTGGGGATCATCGCCAGGACATACCCCGTCACCTGGCTGTGCAACGCGTTGTAGCCCACGGCCGTATTGGCGCTGGCGTCGACGTTGTTTTCCAGCGTGCCGGAACCAATGGCCGTGTTAGGACCAAGGTCAAAACCCAAAACGCTTGTCTCCAGAGTACCGCCGGTAGTGTTGGCGAAGAGTGCAGAAAACCCAGTGGCTGTGTTGTCGTCGACAGTGTTGTTCACAAGCGCATCCGTCCCAACGGCCGTGTTGTTGGAGCCAGTGCTGTTGAGCAACAACGCCACAGCACCCACTGCGGTATTGGAATCCCCGGTGTTGAGCGTCAGCGCACCAGCGCCTACACCGGTATTGAAACTGCCGGTGGAATCGCTAGAGAGCGCAAACCAACCGAGACCTGTGTTTCCAGAACCCGTGCTTAGGGAGTTAAGTGCGTTGCACCCTTCCGCCGTCGTGAAATTGGGATAACACCCATCCGGAGCCGGACTGAGCGCTCGCGCTCCTGGTAAAAACGCAAAACAGGCCAACACCGGCAGGATGACCATCAATATTCGATTTTTCATAGATTAATTTCCTTTCGTTGTCTTTTGTTTTAGCTGTCCGTGAACTCTCTCTGATGCGCCGGTAAATCCGCACCCGCGGAGTCGGCGGGCCTCAGAAATTCATGTCCGGCCATTTGTTCATTTCCTCGCAAACTCGTTTTGCCAAAATTGCGGGTAACATGTCAATAAAAAGCGAACGCCTACGGGTTTTTTGGAAGATCAAGCACAATGCCGTGGCCTTTAATGCGCAAAGAGGCGGCGCTCGCAAAGTCTTTTACCGCTTCCGTGACTCGCCTAGTTTGCTGTCGTGCAAAAAACGATGAAGGCGGCTTGAACGGAGTTGTAGAGTGGTTTGCGCCAAAACGCCTGTGGTCGAAAATGCTAAAGTCGCGTCGCTACTGGATGCGCCGACTGCTTTAGATCGCAGTTTTACGGTTTGTTCACGACCACTTGGGGCGCAGGTTTGCTCACTTCGAGCTGGGCGCTCACCTTTTGGATTTGAGCGGCCTGCTCTTTTAGCTGGGCAAACATGGTCTGCATTTCGCTTTTCAGTTGGCTGATGCTCGCCTGCTGTTCCTCAACTTTTTTGTGCTCTTTGAGGAACTCGTTAAGCAACATCGCGTTAATCGCCAAGTAACGTACGCTCTCGACCTGTCCTTTCCCGTCTCGGATTGCAAGGTTCGGCTCCACCCGGGCTGCATCCTCAGCTACCAAGCCGTAGTCGAGGCTCTGGCTGGGATCGATCTCCTTCTTGAAGCGGTAGGTCACCGGTTTGAGTTCGAACAGGACCTCACTCGCTTTATCCATCGGCTTGATGTCTTCCTTGTAGCGGCGCGAAGAACTTAAGTGACCAAGTAACCCAGAGCTTAAGTCCACCGTAACCGTGTCTGCGCCACCGCCGCTTACAGAAGTCGTATTGATGTTGGCAATATAAGTGTGATTGCTTTCCCCAGCCGCACCGTTAACACCACCGATATAGACGTTGCCGTCGCCCGTCGTAGCATTAAATCCAGCCTCAAAGCCGATGGCCGTGTTAAAGTTGCCGGTCGTGTTGTTAAAAAGCGCACCGTCGCCGACGCTCGTGTTGGCGCCGCCGGTGGTGTTGAACAGAAGCGCATTTTGGCCGACCGCCGTGTTGACGCCGCTAGTGTCGTTCTGGAGCGCACCTTCGCCGATTGCTGTGTTGGCGCTGCTGTCGATGTTACTTTGAAGCGCACCAAAGCCGATAGCCGTATTGGAGTTGCCGGTGTTGT
>CAVZLJ010000008.1:0-514358 GCA_963776065.1 uncultured Verrucomicrobiae bacterium
GGTCGCCCACATGGCGGCGCGGCTCAACCGCACGGACGCCGAGGTCGCCCGCGCCGACCTCGGGGCGCTGCCCGGCCAGCTCGCCCGGATCGATGGATGGGTCGCGGACGGCACGATCGGCGACGCCGAGCGCCCCAACGCCGCCGACCTTCAGCTGTGCTCGACCGTGCGGTTGATGCTCACGGTCGCGGACGCGCGGGCCCGCATCCAGGGCTTCGTCCCTGCGCGGAGCTCGCGAGGCGCCTGTTCCCGCAGGCCGACGGCGAGATCCCGGCCGGAACGCTCGAGAGCTAGATCAAGGGCGGGCCGACGAGCCGGACGCCCTGGTCCTGCCCGAGCTCGTCGAGCGCACCGCTGAGCCGCCCACGGCCGGGAACGGGACAGCCCGCGATCGAGCTCGAGCAGTGGGACGATCACGAATCTGCGGGTGGTCAGATCGGCGTGCGGGAGCCGCAGCCGCGTCGACTCGTACTGGAGCGACCCGAGCAGCAGCAGGTCGACGTCGATCACGCGGGGGCCGTGGCGCACACCGCCGTCGTCGCGCCCGAGCACGTGCTCGACGGCCTTGCACGCATCGAGCAGGTCCTCGGGTCCCTGCGTGGTCTCCACGCTCACGCAGGCGTTGAAAAACTCGCGCTGATCGAGCACCTCGCCGACCGGCTCGGTCTCGTAGACCGAGGACGAGGCGAGCACGTCGACGCCGTGGTTGGGCAGCTCGGTCACCGCTTCGGCGAGGTGGGCTCGGCGATCGCCGATATTCGAGCCGAGGCCCAGATAACCGAGCAAGTCAGTCGGCCTCGCGCCACACCTCGACCGAAACCTCGCTCACCGGGAGGGCGAGCGGGCGGCTCCGGCTTGGCGGCCTTGACCCACACGGCTTGCGCGTCGTACTGCTCGAGCAGGCGGTCCGCGATCGCGGCGCAGAGACGCTCGAGCGTCTTGTACGAGCGCTGCTGGGCCACGAGGTTGGCCATGTCGCAGACCTGCGCGTAGTCGATCGTGTCCTCGATCCGGTCGGTCACGGTCGCATCGCATTCGCCGGCGTCGATCCGCAGGTCGACCAGAAGCCGCTGGCCCACCTCGCGCTCGGCCGCGGTTACGCCGACATGCGTGAATAGCGACAGCCCGCTGACCTCGATCGTGACCTCGGGCTCGGAGTGCCCCTCGTCCTCCTCGTCGTCCTCGTCTACGTCGTCGTACTCGTCGGCGTCGTCGAGATCCATGGCGTTTTGACCGTAGCAGCAGCCACTTGGAGCGCGTCACGGACGGGCGCCACGTCATGGACGCGGAACACGCGGGCGCCACGCGCGTAGGCGAGGACGTTGGTGGCGATCGTTCCCGGGAGCCGCGAGCCCGTCTCGCTCGCCGCCGTGATGCGGCCCAGGAACGACTTCCGCGACGTGCCGATCACCAGCGGGCGTCCGAGCGTGAGCAGCTCGTCGAGCCGTCGCAGCAGCTCGAGGTTGTGCTCGACGGTCTTCCCGAATCCGATCCCGGGGTCGAGCAGGATCCTGTCCTCGGCGATCCCCGACCGGCGCGCAAACGCCATCCGCTCCTCCAGGAACGCCCTCACATCGCCGACGACGTCGGCGTAGCGCGGGTGTTGCTGCATCGTGCGCGGCTCGCCGAGCATGTGCATCAGGCAGCACTGGACGCGACTCCGCGCCACCACCTCGGCCATCCTCGGATCGCCGCGGAGCGCGGTCACATCGTTTACGAACGTCGCGCCCGCTTCGATCGCCGACGCCGCCACCGACGCCTTCGAGGTGTCGATCGAGATCACGGCCCGGCTCCCCGTTCTGCACGAGGCCGGCGATCACCGGGATCACGCGGTCGCGCTCGGTCTCGGCGTCCACGGGCTCCGCGCCGGGCCGCGTCGACTCGCCCCCGATGTCCAGGATCCCGGCGCCCTGAGCCTCGAGCTCGAGGCCGTGGGCGATCGCGACGTCCGCGTCGAGATACAACCCGCCGTCGGAGAACGAGTCCGGCGTGACGTTGACCACGCCCATGATCGTGAACCGGGGACTTCGCGGGGCCTCCAGCCCCGCGTTCTGACCGGCCGGCTCGCCCTCCGGGCTCGCTTGACCGTTCGCTTCGCTCACTCATCGGGCCACCGGCCATGCTGGTCTTGAAGAAGCGTCGCGCCTCCTCCTCCTGCTCTCGGTCGCGGTTGCTCTCGATGCTCAGCCGGAACAGCCAGTTGAGCATCCAGACGATCAGCGCGATCCCGAGCAGGACGACGCCGGTCGCCGCGAGGCCACCCTTGGCGTGGCCCGCGATCACCAGCACAACCCCGGCGACCGCGATCGCCAGCGGGAGCCATACGCGCGCGATGGACAGCGCGACCCGGCCAGATCTGCCACCGTCCTCGGTCATGCTCGGTCCGGCACGTTACCTGGCTGACTTCGCCAGCTCGGGGGCAACCGGGCGGCGCCTGCGCTAGTTTCAGCGGCCGCATGGCCACCGGCGAGGAGACCGCGTGTCGCACGAGCCAACCGTTACCCGCCGGACCCTGATGCAGACCGCGGCGGCCGGCGGCGCCGCCGCGCTGGCGGCGAACGGCCTACCGGCCTGGGCGCGACCGATCGTCCGTGCGACGCACCTGCGCCACCCCGGCAGCCGGCCCTTCCCCCACCTGCCGGCCGGCACGGCGAGCATGCCCGAGATCAAGCACATCGTCGTGCTGATCATGGAGAACCACTCCTTCGACAACCTGCTCGGGATGGTTCCGTACCAGATCCCCGGCCGCGCCGGCGTGGACGGGCTGACCCGGCACCGCGGCGCCTTCAAGAACTTCAACCGCGACACCAATGGGACGAAGGTCTTGCTGAGCACGCCTCCACGCCGTGCCAGCTGCACGCGGTTCCCAGCGAGGCCTGGGACGCCAGCCACCAGTCCTATGACAACGGGCGCAACGACGGGTTCGTCCGGGCCAGCGGTCCGATCGCGATGCGCTTCTGGGATCAGGCCGACCTCCCGTTGACCCGTTCCGCTCGTCAAGCACTTCCCGATCGGCCAGCGCTTCTTCTGCTCGACGCTGTGCCAGACGTACCCGAACCGGCGCTTCTTCTTCGCTGGGACGGCGTCCGGCGCGATCAACGTGGAGATCGTCAGTCGGTCGTTCTGTCTCCAGCACAGGCACAGAAATTCGAGTGCCACGCAGAGGGTAGTAACTTCGGCCATTCTGGTAGTCGTCTCGTAGGCGATCGCTAACTTCCAACGTGTAGTTCGGCGTTACGGTCAGATAGCCTTGTTCGAACAAGCGATGAAGATCAGCTCGTAGAAGTAATCCGTTTCGTACCTCATGAGGACCTTCCTTCGCGAACGGGCGAATATGCGCTGCCTCGATGCGGGCAATGAATGTTCTTGGGTTACGGCGCACGCGCGGTTGTACGCTTCCGTCACTGAAACGCGGAATGCTCCTTGGCCAAGTCGAGGCCGAATCAAAACCGGAGAACCGTAACGGTGCGATTCGCCAGCCGCTTCGGCTTCTGCTACGCGCAATTCACGATTAGAAACGCGCGCAAGGCATTCAGCCCACACTCGCGCTCCTTCTCCAACATCCAAGTCGTATACAGTGTGACGAAGATTCGATTCAGCCCAGTCACGCGGCTGCGGAATCCATTCATCACGCGAAAAGAACGTCGCGTTAACGACGACAATACAGCCAATTTGCGAAATTCCCTTCTGAGGCGCCGCCTTGATCTTCGCCCGAATCTTCTCAAGTCGCGCATGCATCTCTTCAAATGAAGCCGAGCCATTCGCTGTGCCGAAGCACTCCCATGCCAGCCATTCTGGTAGTTCGGAGTATCGTGCGAAATACCCAAATCCGGCGATCGCACGATGTGGAGCTTTCAGCTTAAAGAAAAATGGCGAGAACTCGGGTGCTCGAAATGGTTGTGTTGTGGTTGGCTTCCAAAAGTTGACCTCATCCCACGAAGGCTGCTGGCTTAAATAACTGTACCAATCGAAATCAGTTATCGCGATTGTGCCGCGGAACGCCATAGCGCGCGATTAAAGACCAAGGGGCCAAGATCGACAATCACCAAAGCGAGGCAAGTCCGCTTCTCAGTTCTCCGCCGTCGCCGCGTCGTGATAACTGATGATGTCGTCGACTTCCATGGCGCCGCAGTTCGCTTATCAGAAGTGCTCCGCTCTTACCAGTCGTCAGAAAATCAATGAGTTCATCAATCAGCGCAGGATTCCCGTGCCGGATCGACCAGCATGAGAGGTTGAAGAGTTCGTTAAGGGCCGCTGGACTCGTGTGGCGGCAGGAGCACCATGCGGACAAATTGCGCGAGGGCCGCGACGAGCTGAACGAAGATGAGGGCGAAGAAAGGCCAGAAGCGATTCCAGACCGCAAAGTTGATCGCCTGGAGCGCCACCGCCACTGTCATAATGAATGCTATTCCGTAGAAGAGGAACTTGTTCACCGCCTGCATGTCAGCGCGGGTAAATAATCGCCGGCGAGGATTGCGCATGTAAGCGAATGCGAGCACTTGCGCCGAGAAGCTAACGCCGCTGCACCAGCGCCAGATGCTGGCCGGTGGCGGATCGAACGTTAGAAGGAGCATGCCAAAGAGCGACTCGGCCAGGGGCAAGGCCGAGTTGGTGAGCAGGAGTTGCAGCCGCAGCTTGTCGAGCGGAGACCATCGATGGACGGAGTCGGGCCGAAAGACGACGACGATACCGGCAAATCCCGCGAGCGTGACCGCGACCTGCGCGGCGATGCCGAGAGCTTCGCTCGGTTGCATAGCGACGATTAAGGGCGAACACGGACAGGAAATCAAAGCGCAAATCCATGCGCCGCTAAACCAGCAATTGTTCGATCGCTCTCCTAAACACCCGAGACCCGCTTACTCCATATCCGGGTAAGGGCCTTTGCCATCTTCGGCGATGAAACGATCGATTGAAACTCGCTCGTTCCCCAACTTGCTCGTCGCTACCCTCGCGACTTTACCTTCCACGTCGCTGCCCCCCATCAGCTCCGTTCGCGCCGTCACAACTCCGAAAGCATTCGCGAGCAGGCGGCAGCGGCACTGAGCCGAGCTCGAGCACGGGCTATCGCCGCGTGATCCGTTGAAACGTTAAATCGTTAAAGCGCATGAAAAATTCGGGCAGCGTAGCGCCTGCCCTACAATTCAATGGCACGAACCATCTATCGTAAGCGGCTTATGATAGATCGAATCTGTCGGGCGAATTTAGCCACTTGTCGCACCTGAGTCTTTTAAACACAGATCCCGGCGTTCGTCGGCGAGGCCGCGAATTTGTTTCAGCGGAAATCTTCGGCAGTTAAGCCCGCTCCTTCGATGATGCTTTTCAAGGTGCCGATCGGAATCTGCTTGTTCCCGTGCATAGCGACGATTACCTGGCGGCCATTTAAATGACGCCACTTTTGGTGGCTTCCTTTTTGGCTTACCAGCGCAAAACCATGTTTACGCAGGACGCGAATGACGTGTTGGGCTGTGCAAACAGGGAAGCGCTCGCTCACGTGAGCGCAACTTCCAAGACTTTTGCGCCGGCAGGCAAATCGACCGGCGCCGGCTCAAACCAAAGTTCAAGAGCTTCCTTTGCGTTTTGGATCGCTTCGTCCTCTGTGTCGCCTGCGGAGGCGCAACCGGGTAATTCCGGGAAAAATGCCGCCCAACGCTTCGTTTCTGAATCGTGTTCGACAACCAGTCGCAACTTCATGAGCACATAATAGATCAAAACGGGAGCAAGCAAAATGTCGTCGACCCATTCGACTCGGCTCAGGGCAAGACTTTCCATCTCGTACGATGTCGATCCTAGCAGCGAGACCGCACGAGTTGCGACAAACAGACACCGATGAACACCAGTGCGGTTCGTCCGCCAGATCCCCGTTCCGATTGAAACTTGCTCGCTGCCCGCATTGACTCATGTGCTCCCGCCCATTTCGACCTTTCGGTTTGCCCATCTATGTCACTCGCGTCCCCGCGGCTCCATTCACTCGTTCCTACCCTCGTCACTTTACCTTGATCACTCGCACGGCCCCGTGCTTGCGCCAGCTACCTAGCTGCGTTGCCGTCTACCCGCGCGATTCCCGATCGCGACGTGTTCTATGTCGCTGATCCCATCAGCTCCATTCCTGATCTGTGGCAAACAGCTTTAAAATCGGCGGTCACACAGCGCTTCTATTCAGGCCTTGAGTCACGGAGGAGAGCATCCAAATCGAGGGGGCGAGTATCCATCGCGATCGAACCATCGGGATTGTGCGGCCATTCCTCTTTCGGACGATCCCGGTAAAGCTCCAACCCGATTTGATCGGGATCGCGGAGGTAAAGCGCTTCACTCACTCCGTGATCACTCGCGCCTTCGAGTGGAATCTTGGCTGCGAGCAGCCGGCGGAGCGCGTCGCCGAGCGTTGCTCGATCGGGATAAAGAATAGCAACGTGAAACAAACCGGTGCTGCCGGGCGGCGGTGGAGAACCGCCGAGACTTTCCCACGTGTTCAGTCCGATGTGATGATGATATCCCCCAGCAGAAATAAACGCGGCTTCTGTCCCCCAGCGTTGCATCAGCTCAAACCCGAGCACGCCGCAATAAAATCCGAGCGAGCGTTCCAGATTAGAGACTTTTAGATGGACGTGACCGATTCGCACTTGTGGGTCAATCGGTCGGAACTCTTTTTCAGGTGTGAACATCAGAAATCGTAGCGAGAAGCTACCACCGCCACCTTGGATTCTACCGCGGATCACGCGGATGAAAATCGATCCTCTAACAAATTCGATCTTATCAGTCGACAACTGGACGAACGCTGCCGTGACGTCGAAGACTAACAAGCCGCTCGCGCGCGTTCCCCGCGTCGGAGTGTCTCGCATAAAAAAACCAACAGCTGCGTCACTCACGCATCATAAGCGGCTTATGATGCGAGCGAAATCAAATGGAAATTCGAAGTCCATTTCGGCCAGCCGCCGCTGAAATCAATGAGTTCAGCAATCAGCGCAGGATTCCCGTGCCGGATCGACCAGCATGAGAGGTTGAAGAGTTCGTTAAGGGCCGCTGGACTCGTGCGGCGCCAGGAGCACCATGCGGACAAATTGCGCGAGGGCCGCGACGAGCTGAACGAAGATGAGGGCGAAGAAAGGCCAGAAGCGATTCCAGACCGCAAAGTTGATCGCCTGGAGCGCCACCGCCACTGTCATGATGAATGCTATTCCGTATAAGAGGAACTTGTTCACCGCCTGCATGTCAGCGCGGGTAAATAATCGCCGCCGAGGATTGCGCATGTAAGCGAATGCGAGCACTTGCGCCGAGAAGCTAACGCCGCTGCACCAGCGCCAGATGCTGGCCGGTGGCGGATCGAACGTTAGAAGGAGCATGCCAAAGAGCGACTCGGCCAGGGGCAAGACCGAGTTGGTGAGCAGGAGTTGCAGCCGGAGCTTGTCGAGCGGAGACCATCGATGGACGGAGTCGGGGCGAAAGACGACGACGATACCGGCAAATCCCGCGAGCGTGACCGCGACCTGCGCGGCGATGCCGAGAGCTTCGCTCGGTTGCATAGCGACGATTAAGGGCGAACACGGACAGAAAATCAAAGCGCAAATCCATGCGCCGCTAAACCAGCAATTGTCCGATCGCTCTCCTAAACACCCGAGACTTACTCACTCCATAGCTGGGTACGGGCCTTTGCCGTCTTCGGCGATGAAGCGGTCGCTTCCTGCTTCGACGACGCGGTGTCCTATTGGATGAATCTCATTGTTATAGGGTAGCGATAGAATTTTCCATCGCTCGCCTGGATGGACGCGACGATGACAAAAACCGCGTTCAACACCCAAAGGACCGCCAGAAAAGCGAACCCGATCAGGACCAGGCAAAAGACTGCGGCGATGACGTTGTAGATGAGCATCGAGATTTGGAAGTTGAGCGATTCTTTGCCGTGCGCGTCGATCTCGGGCGAGTCGTCCCGTTTGGCCAGCCAGACAATGAGCGGTCCGACCAAGTGCCCGGGGAAATGAAAGAAAACGCCGAGCAACGCGCTTGCGTGACACAGAATATTCCAGTTACGCACGTTTGAGAAAACGGCAGGGGCGACTCCGCCCACCGGCGGCGGTGTGGGAAGTGAAGTTTCCATGGTGATTTCTATTTAATGCTTGGACGCGGCTGATCTGGCGTTTGGATTCAGGAAATCTGGTTAATTATGCCGCCTCTCGCAAGGGTTCGCTGCCAGCTGTCCCGATTGCAAGCAGGGGCTATCGCCGCGTGACCCGTTGAAACGTCCGCCACGGCGGATTCGTCCAGCGGCGAATTAAATCGTTAAAGCGGCAGATGGAAAACGTTCGCCCCGGGCGAATGGAGCCGCAGGGATGCGAGCGACATAGATGGGATCAAGCCGGATGGCCGACATGAGCGGGAGCGAGTAAGTCAATCCGTCCCGCCGCGGACGAGGCGGCCTCGCGGGCCGGCCATTGAAACTCGCTCGCTGCCTGCATTGACTCATGTGCTCCCGCCCATTCGACCTGTCGGTTTTCCCATCTATGTCGCGCGCTGCCCGGCGGCTCCATTCGCTCGCTCCTACCCTCGTCACTTTACCTTCTATGTCGCTGATCCCATCAGCTCCATTGCAAGGCGACGACGTTGCAACAGGGAAAAGACGTGGTTTCTATTCGCGCTGTCGATCCTACTAAATCGCGAACGATCATCGCAACGCCAGGCGTCGCTTCGATACGCGCACGCACGCGCGTGAAATTCCAAATCCTACTGCCGCCGTGCATCTATCATAAGCGGCTTATGATACACGATTCGACGCGGGGTTGATTAGGAAAGCTTGAGCGGTTTGCGATTCTTTGGCGGCCAGGGTTTACCGGCCTTCACGGCCGCGCGTTTCATCTGTCGAATCGCGACCATTTTCCGGGCGTGCGATTTGGTCAGTTCGCGCCGGCTGGCCAAGCCGCCGCGTTTCCCGATCTCAGCCAAATATTTGCGAATGTGGTTCTGAGCTTCTTTCATTTCTGTCAGGGACAGCAGGCGGATCGCCTGCCCTACAATTTATTGGTCGATCCAATAATGCATCATAAGCCGCTTATGATGAAGTTGATTCGTTGCGGAAATCCAAAGTCGTTTCGGCTAGACGCCGATAGCCACAGGCGAGACGCGTGCCTAGCCAGTCTTTTTGCGATAACGCGCGGATTTGAAACTCGTTCGTTGCCCGACTCGCTCGTCGCTACCCTCGCGACTTTACCTTCTATCTTGGAGATCCCTTTCCTCGATTCTCGCGAACGACCGCGGCGCGTTTGGCATTTCGCTTTACCGGATAGGGAAACTTGTTTTGGCGCTGGACCTTTTGGATTGCAGATCGATGATGCGCGCTTTCCCTACATCAAAATAATCGAGCACATTCTCGCCTCGATCGAACTTCTCCTCGAGGTTTCTTGCCGTCGTAGCGTCAGCCTGCGATTTTTTCATGGATCGCGATCATTTGCCGGTTGAGTTTGCTTTAGAGCAGATCTTTGAATTGCTCGGCAGTCAGGCCAGCATCGCGGACGATTGCCGCCATCGTATAGGCATCGACTGGATTGTTGCGTGGAATGACGACTCGCAGTGGGCCTTTGGACATGAACACGTGTTTACCTTGTCGATCGATATGGAAGCCCACTTTCTCGAGCGCTCTAATCGCACGCAGATGATTTATGCCGGGCAGTTTCGGCATCAATTACGCTGTGACTACTTCCATTTCGCGGATTTCACAACGCGTATCCGGTTCTCCGTAGAGATCGATGTAGCCGCGAATCGCGTCTTCGATGTTTGCAAGCGCGTCGTCTACATTTGCACCTTGCGAGTGGCATCCGGGTAATTCAGGACAACTCACTGACACGCCTTCGTCGTGCTCTAGCAGAGTTACGTGGAATTTTCGCTTCACGACGTTAGCGTACGCGTCGGCATCTGATCGTCAATTATTTGGCGCACGTGTACTTCTTGCGGCTGGCACTTTCGAAAGCTCTTCGTGAGGAGGCAGCCGTATCTAGTGGGATCCCGCACGCTATCCATATCATCACGGATCATCCATCGTAAGCGACGATCTCATCAGCAAGACCGCACGCGTTGTGACAACCAAACAGCGATTAACACCAGCGCGGTTTCGTCCGCTAGCTCACCATCTCGATTGCAAGCAGGGGCTATCGCCGCGTGCCGCCGTCGCCAAGGCTAAGGCGGGCCAAGGATCCGTTGAAACGTCCGCCGCGGCGGATTCGTCCAGCGGCGAATTAAACTCCGAAAGCTTTCGCGAGCGGGTCGTTAAAGCGGCAGATGGAAAACGTTCGCCTCCGGCGAATGGAGCCGCAGGGATGCGAGCGACATAGATGGGATCAAGCCGAATGGCCGACATGAGCGGGAGCGAGTAAGTCAATCCGTCCCGCCACGGACGAGGCGGCCTCGCGGGCCGGCCATTGAAACTCGCTCGCTGCCTGCATTGACTCATGTGCTCCCGCCCATTCGACCTGTCGGTTTTCCCATCTATGTCGCGCGCTGCCCGGCGGCTCCATTCGCTCGCTCCTACCCTCGTCACTTTACCTTCTATGTCGCTGATCCCATCAGCTCCATTGCAAGGCGACGACGTTGCAACATCTTGGCGGGTGATTGAGGGATTTTCGGTTGGGTTGGTTATTCCCGATCTGTGGCAACAGGAGGCAGTGCGCGCGTTGCAACAGGGAAAAGACGTGGTGGTGCAGGCGCCGACAGGATCGGGCAAGACTTACATCTTCGAGCTGCTTTATCCGAACCTGAAAACGCAGGCGGTGTTCACCGTCCCGACCCGCGCACTCGCTAACGATAAATTATCGGAATGGCGCGTGCGCGGCTGGGATGTCGGCATATCCACGGGTGACGTCGCGCTAAATCTCGACGCGAAGGTTGTGGTCGCGACGCTCGAGACACAGCGCGGGCGGTTTCTCCGCGGCGAAGGCCCGGGTCTCCTGGTCATGGATGAATTTCAAATGCTGGGCGATCCGATGCGGGGCGTGCATTACGAGCTCGCCGTCGCCCTCGCACCGAAAGCAACACAGTTGCTCTTTTTGAGCGGGAGCGTGGCCAACCCGCGCGACGTGGTCGCCTGGCTGCAACGCATCGGACGTGACGCCGTCCTCATCGAACATAAGACGCGACCGGTGCCGCTGGAGGAAACTGATCTCGGAAATTTGCCGGATTCCCAATTTGTTCAGTCGCGCAGTCCGAGCTCGCCACGGCCAGTCTTCGACCGGACTGGCGGATCTTTCTGGCCGCGCATGATTGGCCGCGCCATGCGCGCGGACCTCGCTCCGGTGTTGGTGTTCGCGCCGCGTCGCGCCGCTGCCGAACAGATCGCGCAAGCCATCGCGTCGGCCCTGCCGGTGCGCGATCCGCTGCGATTGACCCCGGCCCAGGAAGCAACCGCGGGGAAGAGCCTGACGAAACTCTTGCGGAATCGTGTGGCGTATCATCACAGCGGACTGAGCTACGCAGCTCGGGCGGGTGTGGTGGAATCGCTCGCCAAAGCGGGACAACTCAACGTCGTCGTCGCGACGATGGGACTTGCCGCCGGGATCAATTTTTCGATGCGCTCGGTGATCGTGACCGATCGACGTTATTTCGCCGGCAATTTCGAGCGCCAGGTCGAAGCGGACGAGCTTCTCCAGATGTTTGGTCGCGCCGGCCGCCGTGGTCTCGATGAAGTCGGTCACGCGCTTTACACGAACGATCTGCCGCGGTTGAGCGACACAAAAGCGCGCCAGCTGAGACGCGCAGCCCAGGTAGATTGGCCCAGTCTGATAAGCGTGATGCATGCGGCCAAACAGCGCGGCGAACAACCGTTCGCGGCGGCGGTGCAACTGACCCAGTCATTGTTCAGCGTGCAACGCGTGCCGCTCGGCGTCGAACACTCACTCGAAAGCGGGCCGCGGCCGTGTGGACTTTGGGTGACCGATGAGCGCGCGCGGTTCGTCCGGCGCGGAATGATCGAGATGCTGAACTTTCTCGAAGAATGGGAAGCGAAACCGGCGGCAGAAAGTGTGACGCTCGGTCGCGCTTTTGTGCGCGAAAACGATCGGTGGCGACGGGCGCTGACCGTGCCGCGTATGCTCGATGGAGTCGGCACGGGAAATCTCTGCCGGCTGCGCGAGCAGAACCATTACGGCCGCGAGTTGCCGGTCGCGACGGTGCTCGCTTCGGGAGAGGTGGCATTGGTGAAATGGCTGAAGAAAGCCGTAGAAAACGCCGAACGGTGCGAGCCGCACGGGCAGCTGACGTCCAACCCCGAAAAACTCTCGCGGCGGCGCGCCGAACGCCCAATGAAAGATTTGGCTGCGCGGCGCGGAACTTTTACCCATGAACAATTTGAGACTGAGATCCGGCCGCAGCTCGTTGAACTGGTGAAGCCGGGCACGATCGTGGATTGGATCATGCGCGGAAATCTGCTCTCGGTCCGGATCGATTACGCCAATGTGCCGGTCAACGCTCACATCGATTCGGCTGGCAACGCGTTGATCGATCCGCCGGAGCGCGAGAATCTGCCGGACGTTTGTCGAACGTGCGATCAATTGGAGCACGATAAAACCGTCGCGATCGTGAACTCGCCAACGTACGCGTGGCGACATCTTGGACTGGTTGAACCCGACGGCACACCGACGAGGCGGGGAATGATCTTCTCATTTTTCCACGGCGGCGAAGGTCTGGCGGTGGCGGTCGCGCTCGAAGACGAAACGTATCCGATCGACGAATTGGTTTTCGATCTGGCCAATATTCGCGCCGGTCCGCGCTTCGCCGGCGAGGACGCGCCGATGGGCGGTCGGCTCGGCATTTTGTGTCAGCGAGTCTACCGCCGGGCCGATTATCCGGGTTACCTCACCATGGGCGTGCCGGTGCAATACGGCGCCGGTGCATCGGAAGTGGTGCGCGCGCTGGTGGCTGATCCGCGCTCCAAGCACAAGCTCACCAACGAACTGTTGCGTCACGGCGATATCGAACGCGCGCTGGTGGAGTGGCGCAGCATACTTCGCCACATCGTCCTTGCGCCCGCCTATCCGTTGTCGCGATGGACGGAACTGAAAGCAGCGGCCGAAGAGCTTATCGATAAAACGGCTTCGCCCACATCTGCTGTCGATCTTGCGACATTGGTTCCGTTGCAGCAGCGGGCTGGAGGAAGTGACGCGTCTTCATCCCGCAGTCGCGGGACTACGGCGTCCGGAATTGAAAATGAATCGCGTCTGTCATCTTGACGGCTTAAAGCCGTCGAGTTCTAACGTCTCCCGTTTATGTATCGTAAGCGCCTTACGATAAAAGACTCTCGAACGCGACTGAGCTAGTGTTAAGGGATTTCTGTTCCCATTGGAGCCTGTCCGGAAGTAAGGAAGGTCTTCACCAATTCGCCTTCACCACAAACAGTCATTCCAGAAAAACGTTTGAACCACTTGCCATCCGGAACCTCCGGTTCGGTGTCGAGCCAGTCGGCGAGCGCGCCAAGGTGATCCGAAGAAATCTCGCGCCTCTTGATTCGATCCAATAAATGATTGAGCAACGCCGGCGGAAGGCTACCATTCGCCGCCGAATCTTAGGCATTTTCGCGCTGGCCGTAGAAGCCGCGGCCGATCGATTCGCGGATCCTCGCTTCTTCTGCCGGATCAGTGGCGTTGACCATGCATTCTGCAAGGCTCGACAGTTCTTTCCCCGTCAATCTCCGCTCGGCGTCGAGCTGATAAGCAAAACGAATGACGTCCAATTGTTCCTTCGGCTCGAGCCGCTTGATTTCTTCGATGATCTTGCTCGCTGTCATCTCGCGTCCGAATTCTAACATCGGACTCGTCGAAAATCTGCGCCTATTTCCGCAGGCGTCCCAGATCTTCGAGAGGCGATCGTTTAGGAAGCCGGGACGCTCTGCAGGAGCTCGAGTTCGTGCCACCGCGCGTAGAGGTGCGCGACTTTGTCGCGTGCCGTTTTCAATTGCGTCTCCAACTCGAAAATCTCCGAGCGCGGTTTCGCATAAAAATCCGGCGCGGCAAACGTGGCCTCCAAATCCGACACTTCGTTTTCCGCAGACGAGAATATTCGCTTCCATCGATTCCCATTCGCGCTCTTCTTTCCACTTAAGTTTCCGCGGTTTGTCTTTGCTTTTCCTTTGCTCGGCGCCGGCTTCGGCCGGCGCGGGGTATGAATCGCGAACCGGGCCGGGTGCGCCTCGTTTTTCCAGGTAGTAATCGTAGTTCCCGACGCTGTAGGCCACGCGACCTTCGCCTTCGAAAGCGAGAATCGAGGTACAAACGCGATTCAGGAAATAGCGATCGTGACTGACCACGATGACGCAGCCGCCGAAGGCGACGAGCGCTTCCTCGAGCAAGCGCAACGTTCCGAGATCGAGATCGTTCGTCGGTTCGTCGAGCATCAGAACGTTGCCGCCGCGCTTCAGGATTTTAGCGAGCAGCACCCGGCTCCGTTCGCCGCCGCTGAGCTGCGAGATCTTCGTGTTGATGCGGTCTTCGCTGAAAAGAAATCGCCGCAGATAAGCGCGCAAGGTGATGCTCTGCTCGCCGAGCGTGACGTGTTCTCCGCCGCTCCCGACTTCTTCCCAAACCGTTTTCGCATCGTCGAGGAGGAGCCGATTTTGATCGACGTAATTGATCTGGGTCCGCGCGCCGATCTCCACTGCACCGCTCGCGGCGGGCAGTTCCTGCAGAATGACTTTGAGCAGCGAAGATTTGCCGAGTCCGTTGCGGCCGACCACACCGAGGCGTTCTCCGGCTGCGAGATTGAGATTCACGTGCTGAAAGAGTGTGCGGCCGCCCAATTCCACGCTCACGTCGCGCAATTCGATGATGCGATTCGCGAGCTTCGGCGGCGTGGGGATAATCAACTCGACGTCGAGCTCCGCCTCCGGTGCTTCCTGCGCAGCCATCTCGAAATAACGTTCCACGCGGTCCACCGATTTCGTCCGGCGCGCGCGTGGCGCTTTTCTCACCCATTGCAGTTCCCGTTTCAAAAACTTCTGCCGTTGATGTTCCTGCGCCTCTTCGACCGCTTGTCGTTGCGCGCGCGCGAGCAGGTAATCGGTGTAGTTGCCGTCGTAGCTGATGAACTGGCCGCGCGACAGCTCGACGATCCGCGTCGCCACGCGATCGAGAAAATAGCGATCGTGCGTGACGAACAAACAGGTGCCGGCATAACGCGCGAGAAAATCCTCCAGCCATTCGATCGAGCCGGTGTCGAGATGGTTGGTCGGTTCGTCGAGAATCAGAAAATCAGGACGCGCGAGAAGCGCCCGGCAAAGCGCGACGCGGCGTTTTTCTCCGCCGGAAAGCGTGCCTACGACGCGATCGGATTCCGGCGCGTGCAGATTCGTGATGAGCGACTTGATTCGATGTTCCAAATTCCAACCGTCGGCCTGAACAATTTGGTCCAGGAGCGTGGCGCTGAGCGGGCTGTCGCCCGGGACGACGTTCGTATTCGGCGATGAGGTCGAGAATCCGCTGCGCGCCGCTGAGAATGTTCGCATGGACCGTGGCCGCATCGTCGAGGCCGGAAAGTTGTGGCATGTAGCCGGTGACGAGATCACGCCGGCGGGTGAATTCACCTGAATCGGCTTGCGCCACGCCCGCGGCGATCTGGAGGAAGGTCGATTTGCCCGAGCCGTTGCGGCCGACAAGCCCAATGTGTTCGCCTTCGGTGAAGGCAATGGTCGCGCCGTCGAGGACGACCTGGGTGCCGTACTTGACGGAAAGGTTGTTCGCGCTCGCGATCACTGCGGTCGACGTTTCTGCCATAGGAAAGTCGAACGTCGAACGCCCAACGCCGGACGTCCAATCGAAGAGCTTCTTTAATCCATCGTAAGCGGGTTACGATAGAGCAACAAAGCGAGGATTCGCGTGACTGATCTTACACTTGCCCGTTTTCCGGCGTCAGCGCCGCCGGCTACAGCTACTCCATATCCGGGTAAGGGCCTTTGCCGTCTTCGGCGATGAAACGGTCGATCCGCGCCGTGACAACGGGCAGCGGTACCGAGCCGAGCTCGAGCACGGCATCGTGGAAAGCGCGGATGTTGAATTTCGCTCCGAGCGTCTTCTCCGCCTTTTCGCGTGCACGCACGATCGCAAGCTCGCCCATATAATAGGAGAGAGCTTGTCCGGGCCAGGCGATGTAACGGTCCACCTCGGTTTCGATCTCATGCTCGGGTAGCGCGGTGTAATCGTGCATGTACTTGAGCGCCTGTTCGCGTGTCCAACCTTTGGAATGAACGCCGGTGTCCACCACCAGTCGCGTAGCGCGCCAGATTTGATAACCCAGCATCCCAAAGCGCTCGTATGGCGTCTCGTACATCCCCATTTCCTGGCCCAGCTTTTCACAATAAAGCGCCCAACCTTCACCGTACGCGGAAATGTAGTCGAATCTCCGAAAGTCCGGCTGGTTCTTGTGCTCCAGCGCGATCGGAATCTGAAATGCATGTCCGGGCGCGGACTCGTGCAAGGTCAGCGCGGGCAGATTGTAGAGCGGGCGATGCGGCAGATCGTACGTGTTCAGGAGATAAATGCCCGGACCGCCACGGCCTGAAGTATAAAACGGCGCGAGATCGGGCGGGACCGGTTTGATAGTGAAACGCATGCGCGGCAGATAGCCAAAGTATTGCGACGATTTGCCGTCGAACACTTTCGCAATCCAGGCGGCACGGTTGAGCAGCTCCTGCGGTGTTTTGGCGTAGAACTGCGGATCGTCACGGAGGAACTTCAGGAATGCGGGAAACTCGCCCTTGAACCCGGATTCGCGCATCGCATCGACCATCTGCTGATGTAATTTCGCAACCTCCGCGAGGCCGACCTGGTGAATTTCTTCGGGCGAGAGATCGAGGGTGGTAAACTCGCGAATTTTCTGGCGATAGTATGTTTTCCCGTCCGGCAGCGCTTCGGCCGCAAGCGTCGTGCGAGTGTGCGGCACATATTCGTCGCGGAAGAATTTGAGCAGGTCCGCATAAGCCGGCTGCACTATCTCACGAATCACCTGTGCGGCCTCCGATTTGAGCTTGTCCTGGTCGGACCGCTGAACGTCGACCATCGGTTCCCGGAATGGCGTGTAGAGCAGATTATCTTCGGGTTTACCCTCCGCAATGGTGGCGATGGATTTCTCGCGTCCCTGCAAAGTGAGGCGTGGCGGCGTGAAGCCGCGTGCAAGCCCCGCCCGCATGTTCGCGATTTGTTCGTGGAAATAGCGCGGGATATCGCGCATCTGCGCGATCCAGTTTTTGTAATCCGTCAGCGTCTTGAAAGGTCGCCGCGCCGTGTAGCCAAAATCGGTCCAGAAAGCAGAATCCGAGTTTGCCGGCATTTCGTGGTCACGGAATTTCTGATCGGCGACGAAATTCTCGATTTCAGGCCGATAAACATCGTAGTTGATCTGCTCCTCCGGTGAGAGCTGCGCGCGCGGAACGTCATCGAGCTTGTGCAGCACATCCTGCCAGTAACGTAGCCGCATTTCCTGTGTCGCCGGATCTACGCTCGGCAGACGATCGGGAACCGGTTTTTCGACGCCTTCCAGCCCGGGAAACTGCTCCAGCCGCCATTTCCATTCTTCTGTGTAGATAGATCGCAGCCGCTCATCTGCGCTTTGCGCCTTGGCGAAACACGGGACGCACCACAGCGCTGCAGCACCAAACAAAACGGCCGTCTTCATATAAGTCCTTGTTTAACGAATCCTCGACTGGCTTACAATCGATGAGTTGGAAAACGGAAAGCTCAGCATTAGCAATTGTCAGGCATGCATCATAAGCGGCTTACGATGCGTGCATTTTGATTCCTCTGCAAAAGTCATCGGGCACTACGTGGCGGAGCGTGAGGAAGGCAGCAGGAACAAAGGAAGAATTAGGAAGTAAGAATTAAGCGGCGGAATTGGGAAGGGCCAAGACTTTCCACTATGTCCATCTTGTCAACAACGCAGCTCGTTATCTTGTGCATGCTGTTGTTGAATTGCTTGAGAATGCGCGCGGTGCGTTATTTTTGTTCCGTCGGTCTAATGGTTCTTGCAGGTCTGCTCTGCTTTTTTGCCTTGGACGGTTGCGCACACCGTCAAGGTTCTTCCAAGTTGAAGCCATGCCGACTGCTGGGAATCGGTGAGGAATTGCTCTGTGGCAAACTCACGGTTTTTGAAAATCGGCAAACGCGCACCGGTCGAACGATCGACCTCAACGTTGTGGTTCTCCCGGCGTTTGATCAGAAAACCAAAACGGAACCGATATTTGATCTTGCCGGAGGGCCAGGCGTCGCTTCAACCAGCGCGGCAGGGTTCTATGCGACCGACGGCAAAGAATACCGTCGCAAACACGACATCGTGCTG
Source organism: uncultured Verrucomicrobiae bacterium (assembly GCA_963776065.1). Taxonomy (GTDB): domain Bacteria; phylum Verrucomicrobiota; class Verrucomicrobiia; order Chthoniobacterales; family UBA10450; genus Udaeobacter. Next base: position 18,298 of record CAVZLJ010000008.1, read on the forward strand.
GTCGATCAACGTGGAACAGGAAAATCGAATCCGTTGATGGCGGAGCCGATAAAGAAAACGCCCCAGGATTATCTGAGCGAGATGTATCCAGTGGACTACGTGAAGAATTTGCGGCGAACGCTGGAACAGCACGCCGATCTCACCCAATACACGACGTCAATTGCGATGGATGACCTCGATGATGTGCGAAGCTGGCTCGGATACGATCGCATCGATCTGTTCGGATTGTCTTACGGATCGCGTGCTGTGCTTGTTTACATGCGTCAACATCCGGACCGAGTCCATGCCGCAACGATCGCGGGAGTGGCGCCGACGTATCTGAAGATGCCGTTGCATCACTCGGAGGGCGCAGCGCGCGCCATGGACCTCTTGCTTCAGGCGTGTGAGCAGGACACGCAATGTCATCAAGCGTTCCCGCAAATCCAGGACGAGTGGACGACGGTGCTGGCCCAATTAGGTCGCCAGCCCGCGCGAGTGCAGTATTCCCCGCCGGATAAAAGCGGGCCGGTGACGGTGGAAATTGGACGCGACATTTTCGCGGAAAAAATTCGCAACTGGATGTACGGCCGCGATAAGGCAAGCCGAATCCCCCTGATCGTTCATCAGGCGGCCCAAGGCGATTTCGCGCCCTTTCTCCGTGAAGCGATTTTGCCGTCTCCCACAGATTTCATCGCGGACGGGATGTACCTCTCGGTTACGTGTGCTGAAGACACGCCGTTCATTGACCAGGAAGAAGCGAAGAAGCTCAACGCGGGAAATCCATTCGGCAATTACCGGGTATTTCAACAAACCCGGGCCTGTAGCATGTGGCCGCAAGGTAGAATATCGGCCAATTTTCTCGAGCCTGTGTCTTCCAAAGTCCCTGTGCTCATTTTGTCTGGCAACTTCGACCCGGTGACGCCGCCGAAGTACGGCGAAGAAGTTGCAAGGTCTTTACCGAACAGCAGACGCGTAGTCATCCCGCAGGCCGGCCATATCCCTGATGGGTTAACTGATCCCGGATGTCCGGATCGGATCATCCTGGAGTTCATGGACAAAGGAAATGCCAGGGATCTCGACACGAGTTGCGTCGAAAGAATGGCCGCGCCGCCGTTCACCACTAGCGCGACGAAGTGACTTTCGTCGAAGTAAGAAGGCTACTTTCGTGGCGCCAGGCGCTTGCCCGCCGCGGCGGGTGAACTCCGTGGAGCGATTCGGTGACGCAATTGGAGAAATGGTCGTTCGACTGAGAAAAAAAGGAGAGTAGCTGCGGCGTAAACGCAAAGTTCCACGCCGAGAAGCGCGGGCACGGAAGTGAGATCAATGTTGTGATTTGTGCAAAACTGTTCGGCCCCGTTAATAACGAGTTTCTGAATCAGGTAAGCGCTATAGGCGATGCTGGCGATGAATGCGGCGCCGGGAATTGCAACTCGACAGAGTGGGAGCCGCGGACTGACCGCGCAAACAAGAAGCGCGGCCATGCCCACGGCGATGAGTGGAAATTGCCAGACGCAGGCGGCGACGGTGAGGTTATCGGTTTCGCCCAGATACAATGCGTAAGCGATTAGCCCGAGCGCGGGCAGCCAAAGCCAGGGTGCGCAGTTCATGAGGCGTTGCCACCAGTTCGGTCGAAATTTCTCGATCGCGGCCAGCGCGACGCCGAACACGAGCGGATCGAGCCGGGTCCAGGTTGGATAATAGATCCACGCTTGAAAGCCGCGGAACGATACGCCGCCGCCATCAATTGATGGATTCTGTGCAGCCAGAAAAGCGCGTAAGCCGATGCCGCCAAAAACGATTAGGCATGGAATGATGATGGCCGCGCGCGGACGGCGATAGAGGAAGAGCAAAAGAAAAGGAAGCGCCAGATAGAATTGGTCCTCGACCGCGAGCGACCAGGCATGTGAGAAAGCGGTTCCGCCATGGAGCGCGATGTTTTGCACCGATAACAGAAATTTCCAGAGCGGCTGTGACATTTCGGAATATTCGCGCCACGACGGCAGCAAAAAATAAATCGCGAGGACGACGAAGTAAGCCGGCATGATTCGCAACGCGCGCCGGGTGAAGAACCGGCCGAGCTTGATGCGCTGATCGCGCGCAAGCGGCGCGAGCAATTGCCCGCCGATCAAGTAACCACTAAGGACAAAGAAAAGATCGACGCCGATCCAGCCGAAGCGGTCCACTCGCCCGGGCAATTTGAATCCGAAAAGCGCGGCGTGATACACCACCACCACGATGATGGCGAGTGCGCGAAGAAGATCGAGGCCGGGCTGGCGTTCGCGATTTTGAAAGCGCGGATCGATTGCTAGCTCATGATGGTGAGTCTTCGATCCGACTGGCGTTGCAGTCTCAGTTGCGGACTGATGAATGCGCGAAAATAGCAGAGACTCGCGTGCAGTCGAGGGGCTGAGAAAGATGCACAAAAGGGGTTACGTCGCGTATTTGGATTTCAGGTGATCGATGTACGCGCTGTAGGTATCCGCGAGCGGCGCGCTTTCAATGAAGAGAATGTTCTCGGCGTTAAATTGCGCGCTCCGCGAAAAATTATAAGAGCCGGTGATCACAGTATCGTCGATCAGAAGAACTTTGTTGTGCATGAAATCGTGGCGCCCGGTCGGCGTGTAGGGCGTCGAGTTCTTTCCGACCAAGCCGGCGCGCGCGATGATGTCTTTGAGCGCGCCGATCTTCCAACGATTTTGCGGCACTTCCTGCCATTGCACGTAAACCTGCGCCATCTGTGTGCGATCGTAAATTCCGTCCACAGCGACGCGGCCTTCGCGCAACAAATTGCCAAGCTCGGCGATGAGAGTGCCCGAGTTGATTAACAAGCTGCAGATGCGGACGCGACGCTGCGCCGCGCGAACACGCTTCGCAATTTCGGAATCGATCTCCAAACCGCAACCGGGAGAAAACATGACGCGCGCCTCGGCCGATTGACCAGAAAAGGTCAGCGGCACGGGGACCGTTCGTATCTCGCCGGTGTTATCGAAGTTTTCTTTTTCCCAGATTTGTTCGAAATCCTGAGCGTAGTAATTGGCCAGGGCGGACGAATCGATCTCCAGAATATTGTTTTCCATTAAGGTAAAGGCGTCGTCGGTCATGTTGGCCGAGCCGGTCCAGACGGTCTCTCCATCCCGTAGAATGAACTTGCTGTGCATCAGTTTCATGCCGGCGATACGGCGCCAGGGATAACCTAACGACTGGACAAATGCGCCGGTGCCGGCGGGAGCAGGGTCCTGACCGGCGGCAACATTTGGCTGTGGTGGTTTGTCTCCGTCATAGCAAAAACGAATTTGGACGCCGGCGTCGGCGCGTTCGCGCAAAGCCGACGCTAACTGGGTGCGGAGCGGATCGCTGAACCGCATGTCGTAAACGGCCAGATCGAGAGTTTGCCTTGCGGCGCGTATGAATGTGGTCAGCCGCGCCATAACCGCATCGGCGGATTGTTCGCCTTGAGCGAGAAAGAAAACCGAAAGATTATCCACGCCGGGCCGCCCATCGCCTGATCGACGGCGCAACGCAAGTTCGGCCGCCTGGAGGTTGAAATAATAGTCGCGCGCGTTGCAACCTCCGCATTTGACGATTCTAGCCGGCCGCCGTACGACAAGCTATGGCACATAAGTGTTCTTCGCGTGGTTGTGAGTTTTCTCTTCCCGACAATTATCCGCTGGATAAATGCCCATGGCATATGGTGCCTGGTAGTGGGCCAGTAAAAATTGCAGGGGCACTGGCAGTTGCCGCTGCTGGTCTCGGCGGTGGTCTTGCCTATAAAAAGTTCAAGACCTATTTGCAGGAGAAACAGCTAAAGAAGGAACGTCGCCGGCGCGCTGCGTCCGCTGCCGAACAAGAGCACAAAGTCCGTGCTGTTCGTAACGGAGCTGCTGCAAAGTCTCCGAAACGGCCACGTAAGCGAAAAAGAGCCGCCACGAAATCGAAGCCAGCAACTGGCTAAGCCGAAAATTAACCAGAACTTGTCGTGAATTGTTTCAAGTCCGCCGATCTCGCAGACAACTTTTCCAAACGCACTATTCACTAACTCGCCGCGACGACTAGCTCCCGGGTTCCTGACGCTAGAATTAAGCTGGGCGCGGAAGATCTAAAGTTCATTTCGGCTAGCAGCCGAAACCAGCAGGCTGCCAGCCTGCGCTCCCCAAGACAACAAGTTTCCATCCATCGTAACCTCCTTCGTCCCGCGGTCGGGAGACAACGGCGTGCCGAGAGCGGTTTAGGATGGTCAGACACTCGGATGGCAGAAATCCGTGGAATCTACTCGAGGGCGTACAGGCAGCCGTCGGTGCTGGTGAAATAGACGATGCCGTTGATGATCAGCGGAGACGAGAAAATCGCTCCAACGTTGAACTGGCGATCGACCGCGACGGTGGCTGCTTCGCGCCAGGGTGAGTGAAAGACCAGCGGCCCATTGAACTTTCGTTCCGAGGTCAAGACCCAGCCTTTGTTTGCTTTCGACGCCTCGGTCTGGTACTCCCAGAGGAGCGTGCCCGTGTTCACGTCCCGTGCCTGCAAAGTGCCGTTGAGTACTCCGTAGACGACCACGTCGCCGGCGATGGCAGGCGAAGAGAACACGTAAGCTTTGGTGTCCTCACGTAGGAGCGACTTCCCGGTGGCGGCGTCGACTACTCGATACAAACTTGAGTCCGAAGTCGCGAAAAATACTTTGCCGTCCTTGACCGCAGGCGAGGTGATGACCCAGCTGCCTTCGTTATTGAATCGCCATTTTTCTTTGCCGGTAGCGGCGTCGAAAGCGTAGAGGTTCGAATCGCGGCAGCCGACGTACACCACACCGTTGACGACGGCGGCAGAAGATTGGAAGCCAACCTGATTGTGGATCAGCGGATCTTCGCCTGCCTGAAACCGCCATTTTTCTTTGCCTGTGACGGCATCTACCGCGTAAAAGAGGCTGTCCCAGCTACCGAAGTAAACAGCGCCGTCGGCATAAGCCGGCGAAGAATGCACGACGTCGCCGGTCTGGAATTTCCAGCGCAGTTCGCCTGAGTTGGCGTCGACTGCGTAAAGATTGCCGTCGCCGCTGCCGAAGTAAACCGTTCCCTTGATAACCACCGGACTGGAAAGGAAGACATCGAATTGGTCCGCAATGGTCTGGTTTTTCGGCTGGAGCCCGTGGATTCCTTTCGCTTCAAAGCGCCGTTCACCGCCAGTGACAAATTTCCATTTCAACGCACCGCTCTGGGCATTGAGCGCATAGAGTCGCCCATCATAGCTGCAGACATAAACGGTGCCGCCCTCCACTGCTGGCGTGGACGGCGCCGGGCCACCGGTCGCGCGTTTCCAAACCTGCCGGCCGTTTTCGGCATCGACCGCGTAAATGTTGCCGTCGTCGCCGGCGAAGTAGAGCAACTTGCCGCTGGCGACAGGGGAAGAAAAGACCCGATCGCCGGTAGTGAATTTCCATTTGATGCGATGGAACTGTCGCGGCGCGGTTCCCGCATAAACACCGGTGTGTGCCGGGTTGCCGCGGAACACGGATTGCGCAGGGACGAAATGAGTGGCGCAAAAAAATATTATTCCGATGAGCGCGGATCTCATGGTGTCTGGGTCTTCGGCGTTACCCCTCGATGGAGGACAAGCGGGATCTCAATCGGTCCCTGCCCAAATATGCCTTTAATCTCCTGGTTTTCTTTGCGGAACTGACCCTCGTAATTCATTCCCATTCCGTGCGATTGAAGGCTGAGGAAGTCACCTTCCTGAGTGACGGTATCCATCGGGATTTTTGTGGTACGTTTGCCGACAACGACCATTTCCGCTGCCGCGCCCTGGGTCTGGTTCGCTAACTGCAACGTCACCTCCCGCTTGTACCCGTTTAATTCATATTCACCTTTCCACTCACCCTCGAGCTCTTTGGCGACGGGAGTATTGCGTGGCGGCGCCTCGACATTCGGGGCACCGGTTTTCTTAAGAGAAAATGGAGCAGTGTTGCCGGCCTGGATGAAATTGCCCGACAACATGCCGCTGGAGTCGAGCTTGCCTTTAAAGGTCCCCTGTAATCCGCGCGGTGGTGGCGCGGTTTGCGTCGAGAACACAATCTCCGGCGCTTTCATTACGATATCGCTAAGGGGCGCCCCCTTGATATCAAGTCCGACCACCGTGATTGACCCCACCCATGCGCCGTCAGCCCCCCGGTCGAGATCGACGACCACAGTGAGTTCGCGGTCTGGAACGTGGACTACGCCTTCCCAGCGCCCAGGCGTGAGTTCCGCTGCATTACAAATCGCCGCGGAAAAAATCAGAAACGCCAGGAGAGCGCGCATTTGCCAATTGTAAAGATTGGGAACATGCGATGCAAACAAACCAGCCGGGTGGCTTGAGAATCTTCGGCGAGGTCGCGGAGTCCCAACTCGCCACGAGACGAATCCGTCCGGCTGGCGGATTGGACTGGCATTAGGTCCCGGAATCCGATGTCAGAAGTGAGCGATCAGTTCGCTGCGGCAGCCTTGGCGAGAGCGCGCTCACTGCAGGCGACGCGCAAAGCTTTCATCTCAGCGCGCAGCACCACCATTCGCGTAGCGACGCCTTTGTATCTTTTCTTGGTCCCTGTGATTGTCCGGTTGACCGCGCCCTGATTGACAAGGCCCTGAAGCTTTTCATATGCACGCAAGCGCAGCATCTCTTCGCCGCCACTGGCAGCGTTTCGCTCCCGCAGATTGAGCAGGATAATTTCGAATAATGGTTTGAATTCGAAAGAGGCCTTCGACGAAAGCACGGCGATCAGCTCTTCGGTGATGTTGTCTGGCGCGCGACGGGTGAAAGAGATAGCAGATCGTTTAGACATCCGGGAATATCGCACCGATCCGGGAAATAGCGACCGGCGCCACCTGGCCGGAGGAATGAAGCGACTCCGCGAGTTCACCTCAATTTCCAGCGAGTTTTGCGCTGCATCGAGGCGGTTGCACGGGACAAAGGTTAAGGAGAGTGTCAGGATCGCTGCCATCGGAGAGTGAAAAGGTCAGTCGCACCGGCGACAGGTTCGCGGCGGCGACGCCGCTCACGGGATTGCGATCAAGGCCGGCGGCCGCTACAAATGCAGCCATGAGCGCGAGCAGGTTCGAGTTCGAAAAACGGTTCTGGATCATCTGCGCGATTTACTTCGCAGGATTTTGCTTGTCCGTATTTGATCACACGTCGTTCATCGCCGGACTGCGGTATTTGATCGCGCCAGGCGTTATGCCGGGAAGCGCGGAAGCTGAAAGGTTTGCGCGAATCGTAATTCTACTTGGTTCCCTGTTTGTTTTTCTTGCGGCAGCGCTGCGAACTTGGGGCGCGGCCTATTTGCGGACGGAAATCGTACACGATACAAGTCAGCATTCCGAAGCGCTGGTAGCCGACGGGCCTTTTCGTTACACGCGGAATCCGCTTTATCTCGCAAACCTCCCAATGGCGGCGGGAATCGGCGTTCTGGCAAGCCGATCAGGATTTATTTTCCTGGTGCTGGCGAACTGGATTTTTGTTTACCGGCTAATTTCGCGCGAGGAAGAATCCCTGCTGAAAACTCAAGGGGAATCGTATCGGGCGTATTGCCAGGCGGTGCCGCGTTTTTGGCCCGCGCTCACGCCCCGCGTTCCTGCCGGAAATCGTCGGCCGCACTGGCCGCAGGCATTCGGCGGCGAAAGTTTTGTCTGGATATTTGGGCTGGCCGAATTGCTGGTCGCGATCACGCTTCGGCCGCTGGCAGCACTCATCGTATTCCCACTGGGATTTCTGGCGCATTTTGTGATTACCGGTCGGATTCAAAAGCACAGAAGCAACTGTAACGATGTTACGAAGTTGTAAGCAGTGCACGATGGAGCGCGACAGTTAGAACGGCAACTGCCGCACGTTATCGCGCCCGCCAGTGACGAAGCACGCGATGACGCGACCTGGCGGTTGCATGGCGACGGGTGGTGACGATCAATTGGCGGCGGTGAAGAGTAGCGAGAGCGACCTGTATGGCGCTTTTGGAAAGTCCGGTCGCCTCTGCCAGCGTTCGTAAACTCGCGGTCACTGGTTTCCATTTCGTCCGCGTGGCCTGACCGTAAAGATACAAATAAACCAGATACGCGGCTGGTTGTTGATCGTGTCCGATCAGATCGCGCATCAGCACATCCAGAACATAATCGTCAACGGGAATGATTTGTTTAAAGCGAGGCACAGTAAAAGGATGAAAGAGGAATGAAGAAGGATGCAGTGAATTCCCCTGATCGCTATACCGATAAAAGGACAGCACTTTCTGATGCTGCAAGTTACCCGCCTCTGGACTGCAACATATCGGTCAATTTAGGTTCGACCCATTATGATTAAACAAATCAAATTCGTTAGCATTCCGGTCGCGGATCAAAATCGCGCCCTGGATTTCTACACCGAGAAACTTGGGTTCACCATTATCACCGATCAGCCTTTCGACCAGAAGCAGCGCTGGATCGAGTTGCGAATCCCGAAAGCAGAGACACGAGTGGTGTTGTTCACGCCCCACGGCGACGAAAAACGAATCGGTTCGTTCATGAACATGTCGTACACATGCGACGACATCGAAAAGACGTCTACCAGGCTGAAGAAGCGGGGAGTGGAATTTGAAGGGCCGCCGCAAAAACAACCGTGGGGCACCTACGCGATGTTTAAGGATAGCGAAGGTAACCAGTTTGTTCTTTCGTCAGATTGACCATCAGTGACGAGTTTTGGCATCCTATCGCTGAGCAAGCCATCGGTAGGGCGGGCAGTCCCCTGCACGCCGAGAATACGGCGCCCACAGGAGTGGTCGCCCTACCTGAAAACCCGGCTACCCGCTATTTCTTGCCGGCGCGCGTGTAGTTGATCTCCATGGTTTTCTTTTCCTGGCCGCCATGGGTTTCGTACCACTCGAGCATCATGTGATCTTTGTCGGTGATCTTCAGCACCTCGCGCACTGGCGTTTTCATTCCGGGCATCATTTCGATTTCGCTGGTGTAAGTGAGCGTCTTGGTCGCGGGATCGTAGGTGCCGTCGGAAAACTGAATACCCGTGCCCATGTTGTCGATCCATGAAGCGACGAATTTTTGCTTCGCGTTGTCGTAGCCTTCGACGCCCATGCCTTTAAACTGCATATCTTTCATTTTGCCGTCCTGACCCGGCATCTGCATTTTGCCGGCCACATCCATCACCACGTAACGTCCGCCCATGATGCTTTTGCGGGTAGCGGTGCCTTTGGATTCTTGCGGTTTGGCGTTCGGATCGGGATTCATCCAGAACTTGATGGTGTAATTCCAATTGCCGTTCATATCGGCGAGCAGCTTGTGATTTTCGTTGAGCTTGGACATCTCCATCATCTGCTTCATCATTTCCTGAGGATTTGGCTGACCGGCTGGAGCCGCCGCTGAGCCTGTGGCAGCAGCAGGCGATTCGGCAGGGCTTTGCGCAAATGAGTGAGTCGCGATCAATGCCGCGAACAGAATTGTGATTAATGAACTAAACATCTTCATGACGGGATTCTGTAGTTACCATCAATGACAGGCAAGCGACGAATTAGAAACAGAGCAGCGAACATTCGCGCGACGAACGCTTTCCGCGTAGCGTTCGCAGGATGAAACCAGAGAATCCGACAATTGAAATTTGTCCCGGGATTACGCGCCGGACGGTCGCTCATGGAAAAACGATGTATCAAATGATGGCTAAGCTGGCCGCCGGTAGCGTCATGCCAGCGCATTCGCATCCGCAGGAGCAGATCGTTCACATTCTCGAAGGCAAAATGCGGCTGATTGTCGAAGGCGTGCCGCACGAGCTTTCAACGGGCGATTCGTTCTATCTTGCGAGCAATGTTTCACACGGCGTAGAAACGCTTTCAGCCACGCGCGTGCTCGATACTTTCAGTCCGCCGCGAGCGGATTACCTGTCCGTCGACGAAAAAATTCTCCACGGCGCGCTGTAAAGGAGAGATGGGAACAATTGGAGCAATTCGCGGCTGACGAAGCCGGCTCCAAACCGCTTCGCTGAACCTGGCGCGAGATCTACTTCTTCTGATCAATAAAGATCTGCCAGCGCTTAATGCTCTCCAGTTTCAGAATGCCGTGTGTGGTCCAGGGATCATTCTTCAATTTCTCTCGTACTTCATTTTCATCCTGGGCATTGAGGATTAAGAGGGCGCCGCCTTCATCCTCCAAGGGGCCACCCATCAAAATGAAGCCCTCATCGACGAGTTGATCGATGAACGTCGCGTGCTCGTCCCAAAATGGCTGTTCACGTGTGCCCTTGGAAAAATCACGATTGGGACCGGCCGAAGAAATCGCCAGGAATACATTTTTCATTGAAGGCGAACCTCAAATGTTCGCCCGCGACGTCAACCTTTTGGTTCGTCAGCGATCCGCAGCACAACTTTTCCGCGCGTGTGATGCGTCGCGGCCTGTTGCTGTGCAGCGACTGCTTCGCTTAGCGGGAGAACTTGCGTCACAATTGGCTTGATCTTCCCGGTGTCGATCAGCTGCGCAATCTCGGCGAGGTCTTCGGCATCCGGATGAACCGAGATCGCCGCTCCGCGAATACTACGCTTCTGGAGTTCGTCCTTATCAGGGAGCGCAACCAGCGACATGACGATACCGCCTTTCTTCACCACGCCATAAGAACGGGCCAGCGTTTCTTTGCCCACGGGATCAAGAACAGCGTCCACATCCTTCGCGACATCTTCAAATTTCGTCTTCGTATAATCTACGGCCACATCTGCGCCGAGTTGCTTGAGCAGATCCTGGTTTGCAGTCGACGCAGTCGCGATGACGCGTGCGCCCCGCGCTTTCGCGATCTGGATCGCAAAACTGCCGACACCACCTGATCCGCCGTGGATGAGAATTGTTTGTCCCGGTTGCAGTTTCGCAACGTCCACTAAGTGCTTGCCACGCGGTCAGGGCACCCATCGGGACTGCCGCTGCTTCCACAAAGTTGAGGGACTTGGGTTTCGCTAGCTACTTCCGATTCTTTGACGCTGACGTAATCCGCCCAGCCTCCGCCAAAAGTTGGATAACCGTAAACTGCGTCGCCAACTTTGAGTTTCGTGACGTTTGCACCCGTCTTTTCGACAACACCGGCGATTTCGTAACCCGGAATTAGTGGCAAATGCGTGCCAAATTCGCGCGCATATTTCCCGCTGAGCGTGAGCGGATCGGCTGGATTGACGCCGCTCGCGATCACGCGCACAAGCGCTTCATCTTCGTTCGGTTCTGGCCGCGGAACTCGCTCAAATTTCAGGACTTCAGGAGCGCCGTACTCATGCGCGACCACGGCCTTCATCGTTGGTTTTTCGTCGGCGCGCAGCGACTCAACGAGCACTAGTGGAACGGCCGCGACGGTTAAGATAATAAGTATGCGCCTGGAGTTTCGCATAGCGCAGTTTCGCGTGCATTTGCCTATGGCGCGAATCCGAAACTCCGTTGCGCGTTTCCACGAGCGGAGCAGTTGTTCAGCTTTCGATTGAACGCCGTCGTGCTGAGTGCACAGTAACCACAAATAGATGAACGCTGCCACTGCTCAGAATTCTACTGCGAGCAAAATAATCTTCATCCTTGCGGTGACGGTAACAGTCTGCCTGGTCTCGGTGATCATTGCTGGCTTTACCAGTTTGATCTCATTGGCTGACAGAATTCATCCGATTGCTGGCACGATCGTATTCTGGGCTGTTTGCCTGGCTGCTGGCTTTTTCGCGCTCTACCTTGCGATTGCATATGCAAGGCTTCCTGCTGCGCTTGTCCCACCGGAGGAACATTCCGGTCCGAAGCACGACGCCTATTTGGAAGCTCTTCGTGTCCGACTCGCCGCAAATCCACGGACACGTGACCTGCCGGTCGTCACGAAGGAGGAAATCGAAAAGGCGATTGGGCATCTGTCAGTCCAAGCGGATTCAGTCGTCCGCAGGACAGCAAGCACAGTGTTTCTGAGTACGGCCCTGATGCAAAACGGCAGACTGGACGGGCTCATTGTCCTCTTTACTCAGATTCAAATGGTCGGACGTATCGCCTGCATTTACGTGCAGCGTCCTTCTCCTCGGGAATTGATACGGCTGTATGCGAATGTAGCCGGCACAGCTTTCGTCGCGAGCGGACTCGAGTCGCTCGATCTCGGAGAAATGGTTGCGCCGCTCGCTGTTTCTGTGGTGCCGGCGCTCAAAGGCGGAATTCCGGGTCTAAGCGGCATCTCAGCTCTCTTGGTGAAATGTGTTTCCAACGGCGCTGCGAACGCCTTTCTCACACTGCGCGTGGGAGAAGTCGCGCGGCGGTACTGCGAACTCACTTCACAATGTTCGCCCGAGCTTATCCGGAAATCGGCCACAGCTGAAGCCGTTCAGCATCTTGGTCGAATCGTACGCGAAAATGGCGCGCTCGTAGTAAGGAAGATTTGGGCAAGCACTGGGCGGGCGCTCATCGACAGCGGCGTATCGAAGGCCGAAGATATTGCGGGCGCGACACGGGATCTTTTTGGCAGAATTTCACCCTGGCGAGTTAAAGAAGATCTGGCCGCTCGTCCGTGATTTGTTGAAGCGATCACGATTTAGAGACAAGCAGGCGGTTTCTGACACAATTAGTGTCCGCTGGGTTTTAGAATTGGGGCGCCCAGCGCGCGTCTCCTACGATCGGCCGCGAAGGTTATCTTCAGCTGCGAGGTCCTGGCATTTTTTTAAATCTAGCTTGCCTGACGCGAGGACCGGGATCGTTTCGGCGCGCCGGACGTGTTTGGGAATCCACAAGTTTGGCACGCCGGCCTCGTGAAGCTTGCTGCGCAACTCCGCCAGATCGATATCTACGGCGCTAAGCAGGACGAGTGTTTCGCCTTTTGCCTCGTCCTGTACACCCATGACGGCCAGCGGACGTTCGTCTCTTCCGGACAACCCCAGTAGATCGACAATTTTGTTTTCGATTGTTTCGTGTGGCACCATCTCACCGCCGATCTTTGAAAAGCGCGAGAGCCGTCCCTCGATGTAAAGGAATCCGTCCTCGTCGAATCGGCCGATGTCGCCTGTCTTCAGCCAGCCATCACGAAGAACTTCCGCGGTCTGCTGAGGATCGTGCAAATAACCTTCGAAGATATTTGGACCGCGCAGCCAAAGCATTCCGGTATCGTACAACGAAAGTTCCTGCTCCGTTTCCGGTTCGCGAATTTCCGCAGCCATTCCTGGAGCAAGTCTGCCAACCGATCCCAAACAGCTGGATGATTGCGCGTGTTCACCGGGCTTTTTCGGCTTCGGATCCGGCAAGTTAACGCTGACCACCGGTGCGGTCTCGGTGAGCCCGTAGCCTTCGAAGACTTTCTTGTCGAAGCGCTTTTCAAAATGGCTGGCAAGATCGAGTGGCAACTTTTCAGCCCCGGTGATGATGAGGCGCAAGCTGCCGAGTTGCTGCGGATCCGCTTTGCGCAAGTACATGCGCAGAAAAGTGGGCGTCGCCAGGAGGAACGTCAGTTTGTATCGTTCTATCAGAGCGGCGCACTTTGCGGCGTCGAGCGGGTTAGGATACGTGACAATTCGCACGCCTTCGATGAGTGGATACCAAAGCGTGACGGTCGATCCGAAAGTGTGAAAGAACGGCAGCGACGCGAGGATTGCGTCGCTCTCTCGTGCGTCCAGCAGTTGCCGAAACTGTGAGACGTTTCCGACGACATTGCGATGGCTGATCACAACGCCTTTTGGTTCTCCGGTGGTTCCACTTGTAAACAGCAAGACTGCTTCCCTGTGACCCCCTTCCTTTGGAATTTGTAAAAGCCGCAAGAGTAAGCGTGCCGGAACCAGGATCGACAGGATCCACCAAAAAACGATCCGGCGTTTCATCGACGGGATTAGTTCGTCCAATTTCAAAACCCGTTCCGGCCACGGAAAATCTTTGAGACGCTCCATGAATTGCGTCGCTGAGATCGCGACGCGGACGTTGGCCCGTCTGTAACAAGACTCATTCGCCGCACGTCCTGCTGTGAAATTAAGGTCGACAGGAACTTTGTCCGCCAACGTTACCGCCAAATTCACCAGCATCGATGCTTTGCTGGCAGGCAAAACGATCGCGATTCGTTCGTCGGAAAATTCTTTCCGAAGATAGCGACTCAATGCCGCCGCCGCGCCGAGCAATTTTGCCCGGCTCAGTTCGCTATGATCGTTTCCGTCGATCACTGCGGTCGCGAACCGTCTGCGCTTCAATCCGCGCACAGCTTCTTCGGCAAGATGTCGATCCAATGAGGGACGGCGACTGAAACAAAATTCACCGAGCTTAAGCAATTCCTCGCGGACCGTTGCATTGTCGGCGGCCTCGGCTTTGAGCGGTTTGCCAAAGGCGATCGTTACAGGGTACGGGATGCGCTTTGGAAATTTCCTGAAAAATCGTCCGCCCTGGAATGAGAAGATCGAGCCCCAAAGCTGATCGAGCCAAACCGGAACGACCTGCGCATTGGCGTGGCGGGCAATCAATTCGTAACCGCGTTGCAATCGCAAAAGAACTCCGGTGCGCTCCAACTGGCCCTCGGGAAAAAGGCAGACGATCTCGCCCTCAGCAATTTTTTCCGCCGCAGCGCGAATGGCGGAATGCGAATGGCGGATATTGATCGGGATGCAACCTACCAGCCGCAAGAACGGGCGGAGAATAGGTCTACGGTAGTACTCCTGGTCGATGACGTAGCGGATCGGGCGGGGACAGGCAAATTGCAGGACAATGGCGTCAACCCAGGTGATGTGGTTAGGCAAAAGCAGAAACCCGCCCGCGGGTATGTTTTCCAAGCCCAGCGCGGTGACTCGATAAAAGCAACGCACAATCAGCCGGCCGAAAAAATGGAGCGCGCGTTCAGCGGCGGACATGGAAGGCATCCTTTATGATTTACAATCTGCGCCGGGCAAACTGCAATCGGCAATTGCGATGAGACCTATTGGGAAAGAAACGATGAGCGGCGCGCATGCCGCACTCTTTCTGCTCCTGGCGATCAATCTTTTCAATTATATCGACCGCCAAGTTCTGGCGGCGCTCGAGCCCGATATTCGCGCGACTTTTTTCACGACCGGCGACGTAAACGCCATGACCAAGACTGGTCTGCTCGGCGACGCATTCTTCGTCACTTACATGGTTAGCGCCCCGATTCTTGGCCTGCTCGCTGATCGATTCTCGCGCTGGATCATCATCGGTTCCGCTGTGATTTTGTGGAGCCTGGCCAGCGGCGGCTCCGGTCTGGCCGCGACCTTCGCGATTCTCTTTGCGACTCGCATATTCGTTGGAATTGGCGAGGGCGGTTACGGACCCGCAGCGCCGACGATCTTATCCGATCTTTTCCCGATCGAAAAGCGGGGGCGGATCATGGCGATTTTTTGCGCAGCGATTCCAGTTGGCAGCGCACTTGGCTATGTGATCGGTGGACTGATCGGTGCTCACCTCGGCTGGCGTTGGGCGTTTTATCTCGTTGCTCCACCAGGCTTGCTGCTAGGTCTTCTGTGTTTCTGGCAACGGGACCCTCGCGTCGCTGCGGACAATCTGGTACAAAAGTCACCGCGCCGGAGCATCCGTGACTACCTGAATTTATTCCGCACTCGCTCCTATCTTATCAACTGCATCGCCCAAACACTGATGACTTTTGTAGTCGGCGGTTTGGGATTCTGGGTACCGGCGTATCTGCGCTATCGCCATCAAAGTCCGGAGGTCGGCATGACGATCTTTGGCTTGATCACTGTAGTCGCGGGCCTGGTCTCAACGCTCCTGGGTGGCGTCCTCGCCGACAAGTTGCGTTCGCGTCTTCCTGGTTCGTATTTCTGGGTGTCCGGAATCGGGATGCTCATCGCGTGTCCGATTTTCATTGTGGCCCTTTACGTTCCGTTTCCTGCGGCATGGATCGCAATGTTCCTGGCGATTTTCTTCCTGTTTCTAAACACCGGTCCTTCAAACACGGCTCTTGCGAACGTTTCGCTGCCTGCGGTGCGTGCAACGGCATTTGCCGCAAATATCTTCATCATCCACGCGTTCGGTGACGTGCAGGCGTTCTGGCTCCTCGGCTATATTGGTGGTCACACGAATATGCGCATGGCATTTTTGTTTGTGTCAGGAGTAATTTTCCTCTCCGGTGTGGCCTGGCTCATCGGTGTAAAATATCTTCCGGCGGACACGGCTGCGGTAGAAACAGCCGGAACCGCCTGAACGTTCGTCCCGTCTTGGAAGCTTTATGTCAATCTTGCGCTGTTTACTGATCCTCTTGCTACTTTGGCTGACAAGCAGCGCTCGCGCAGATGGCGTTCCGGATGATTGCACACAGCTCATCCTGGGAATCGCGCCGACGTGGAATTCGATGCGCGGCGACTTGCGTTTATTTGAGCGTCCGCGCGACGGCGAATGGAGGGTTGTAGCCGGGCCGTTTCCCGTACTGTTAGGCAAAAACGGACTGGCATGGGGAACTGGACTGGCGGGGCAAAACGAGCCGGGCCTTCGCAAAAAAGAGCGGGATGGCCGCGCGCCGGCGGGAGTTTTTGAAATCGGCCAGGTGTTTGGCTACGACGCACACCTGCCGCCCGGCGCAGATTATCCGTATCATCAAGTCACTGAGGCAGACATTTGGAGCGACGATCCGCGTTCGCCGAATTACAACCGGCACGTCGTTATTGATCCGAAGAATCTGCCGGACAATTACACACACGAAAAAATGCGCTCTGGCGATTTTGCTTACCACTGGCTGATCGAGATTCGGCACAACTCCGATCCGCCTGTGCCGGGAGCGGGAAGCGCTATCTTTTTCCACATTCGGCGAGGCGTGAACAGACCGACGACCGGCTGCACAACAATGGCGCAGGACAATCTTGTGAAAGTGATCACCTGGTTGCGAGCGAAGCGTCATCCTTGCTATGCATTGTTGCCCGACGAGGAGTACGAAAAAAAATGGCGCGGCTGGAATTTGCCCTCGCCGGACACGTTGCGTGCCGCCATCTCATTGAGTCGTTGAATCTCGCGATGGTTTGGTTAGGTTGTCGTTAGCTAATTATGCCACGACGAAAACGTCCTAATCCTCAATCAGAAGAGAACATCCGTCGCATCGACACGAAAACGCGCGCGAAGAAGCAGACGCATGGTTTTCAGGTCCACTTCCTTCGCGGCGATCGCGTGGTGACGAAGATGTTCAGCGATAATGTACATGGCGGAAAACAAGCCGCACGACGAGCCGCCCGAAAATTCAAACAGTCGATGGTGCGTCGTTTGCCGCGGAGAAAATTTCTGGGCGGATAGACTGTTCGCCATCGGAATGCATTCTTCGCCGGTACATTTTCCAACACTCTAAAAAACCCGGGGCGAAATCCTCGGGTCGCGCCGACGTCCAGCCGTCAACCACAGCCGGCGGAAAAAAAACGCCTGCTTCGATTTCAGACTTGTTAGGAAGAGGAGCTCCGGTGGTCATGCCGCGATAAACCCAGATAAATTCATGGTCTGTGCCCGGCGAGGCAGCGATCTTCGAAATTTTTTCAAGAGGAATATCAAGGCGCAACTCCTCATTCAGTTCGCGTCGCGCTGTTTCATCATAAGCTTCTCCGGCGCTTACATGGCCGGCAGCGCTCGAGTCCCATTTCAACGGATGCCGATCTTTCCAACGCGAGCGCTGCTGCAAGTAAACGTCACCGTCCTGATTGAAAATGAGGATGTGAACGGCGCGATGGCGCAAGTTATTCCCATGCACTTTGGAGCGGCTGGCGGAGCCCCGAATCCGATCATTTTTGTCGACCACCGGGAACTCCTCGTTATCCACGGAGCACGTCTCGCCTCGCGGAGGCGGCGCGATACAATTGGCGAGGCCGATCCATTGCAGCAACGATAACTCCTCCGCTCGTGCGTTGACGTTAATGTTCAGACTGCCTGCGATTGTATCCCAGTCGTGAGCGCATTCTCGCAGCAATTTTTTGAGCTGCTTTCGTCTTTGAGAAAACCCGATGCGGATCAATTTCAAGAGCAATTCATCATCGTACTCGGGAAGCTCAAGCGGATCGCGCGGCACAAGTAGCACGACTGCGGAGTCGACATCAGGTCGGGGAAAAAAAACAGTTGCAGGAACGCTTCGGAGATATTTCACGCGATCATGCAACTGCACACGCAATGTCAGCGCGCCGTAATCGTGCGTGCACGGTGATGCAGAAAGTCGCATCGTCATCTCCTTTTGTAACGTGAACAGCGATAGGCATATGGGGTTTGGAAATTCCAGAAATCTCGAGAGCAATGGACTCGAAATATTGTACGGCAGATTCCCAATGAGTTTTACCCGGCGATGTGCGAAAAGAATTCGCGGATCAAACCTTAGCGCGTCAATGTTGAGAATTTCGATGTGCTCATTACCGAAGCGGGCACGTAAAAAATTCGCCAGACGTGCGTCCTTTTCGATTGCGAGAACACGCGCGCCTTTCTCAAGAACAAATCTGGTCAGCGCGCCCAAGCCAGGGCCAATCTCGACCACGTAATCGTCCGGAGTGATTTGCGCCTGATCGACAATCCACCGGGCCAGGTTTTGATCGTGCAGAAAGTTTTGTCCGAGGGTCTTGCTCGGCGATACACCGATTTCTTTAAGCGTCGCGCGGATCTCGGAAAGCTTCATAGGAACTTCACGGAGAGGGTAGGAAATTCGTCTACCTGTTCACAAAATCGTGTGAACAAAATGCGCCGTTAACCCGGAACTTGTTCACAAGTTATTCACGCACGTCTCTTCCGGCATGAACTTGATCATGTAAGGCCTCTGTTCGCCGAGGCCGTTCGCTTATTCATGCGTTGGCAGCGCTCGGCGCGACCGCTTTTTGCGGCTCTTCAAGTATGTCTGTCGCGCCTCTTTCAAGGAAGCGCCTTCGAGGAAGTACGCTGTCGCCGCGCGACCAATCGCGTACGTTCCTGCGCCGGCGACCATTCCACAAACGATGTTGCCCCAACCGGGAAAAAACTTCAGCATTGCACGAGCCCCTTCCCGGAGAAGCATGCCAGCGCCGAGGTTTGCTCCCAGCGCGGCGATGAACTCGGTCGCAGCGCGGAGGCTTCGTTCGCGGCCACTGATATACATGATTCCGGAGACCATTAGCACTTGCAGCGACGTGAGGATTGGCATGTCTGCCAGCGGAATTGGTTGCGTCCCGACCGCGGCGCAAATGGCGGTCGTCGACTTTATCAGCATCTGCGCGACGTGAAGCTGCGCCTGGCGGTCGCGCGAGATGCGGATCATCTCGATCTTCGCTTCATTCGGCAATTCCGCCGCAAGTAGCGACATCAAGCGCCGCGATTCTGCGGAGCTTGTTTCCGTGATCCGCACTACGGCGAGCAAACGCTCGCGGAGATCCGGTTGAGCATCCATGGCCTCCTCCATTTGTATCACCTGTCTTTCAGACCCAAGCGAAAGACCAACGACTTTCGCCTGGCCCACGGGAACACCGATGGCTTTGTGCAAATCCAATTCGCCGTCGTCGAAAAAGAAAATGAGGTCGGCGGGCTCACGCCCGAGCTCCTCTTCAATTTGTGCTTCGACGGAATCGCCGGCATCGCGTGCATCCAAAATCGAGATGGTTCCCTGACCTTGAATTGTCCAGTCAGTCCAGCGATGCACCGCCGTCACGGTCACATTCACGCGCTCGTCGGCGGACGCAAAAAGCAGATCGATGATTTTTTGCATGGGCGTTTTGCTCGACCCAATGAATAGAAATCGCGGGCGCCGTTGCTGCAGGAATAGCTGCTTTAGCGGTGTCAACTCACGCAGCACCGGGTGCCGAATTTTTTCAGGAAGTTTGCCAGCCAAACTTTCGAGTCGCTCGGCAATTTGAACGAGAGTTGTCTGCTTCATCCTTGAAAATGAAATCCGAATGACGAACGGCTTCGCTGCGATTATAAGCCTAGCATGAGTTTGAACATCGAAATACTTTCGAAAGCGGCAGACCAGGCGCGTGGATTGTGCATGGATGCCGTGCAAGCGTCGCAGTCAGGTCATCTTGGGCTTCCACTCGGTTGCGCGGAAATCGGCGCCGTGCTTTTTGGGCACGCGCTCAGATACAATCCAGACCAGCCGCGTTGGATCAATCGCGACATTTTCGTTCTCTCCGCCGGGCACGGCAGCATGTTTCTTTACGCATGGCTGCACATCGGCGGGTACGATTTGCCGATGTCCGAAATCAAACGGTTCCGGCAAGCGCATTCCAAAACGCCGGGACACCCCGAATTTGGCGACACGCCCGGAGTGGAATGCACCACTGGACCGCTCGGTCAGGGTGTGGGCAACGCGGTTGGCATGTCTGTGGCGACGAATATGGCCGCGGCTCGGTTCAACACCGATGAGCACAAAATTTTCGACCAGCACGTGGTCTGTTTGTGCGGTGACGGCGACCTGCAGGAGGGCGTCGCATCCGAGGCGTGCGCGCTCGCCGGTGTTTGGGGCCTCGACAATCTGATTTTCATTTACGATTCCAATGCCGTTACGCTGGATGCCCCGGCAAAGCTTACGCAGTGCGAGGACACGGGTCAGCGGATGAAAGCGTACGGCTTTGATGTCCAGGAAATCGACGGCCAGGACATGCGACAGTTTCTGGACGCGTTCGACGTCGCGAAACGCCGCGACAACGGGAAACCGCAGTTCATCATCGCGCACACGCTAATCGGCAAGGGCATTCCGGAAGTCGCAGGCACGTACCAGGCACATGGCGAAGCGGGCGCGAAATTTGTGGACGCGGCGCGCAAGGCGCTCGGTTTGCCGGACGAGCATTATTTCGTGTCGCAGGATGTGTACGACTATTTCGCCGAGCACAAAAAGACACTGCTCGCTGAGTACGATCGCTGGGAAAAAACTTACGATGCGTGGCGCGCGAAAAACTCCGACAAGGCGAAGCTGCTCGATGATGGGCTGGCGCGAAAAGTCCCAGCGGATCTGTTGTCCAACATCCCGGAGTTTTCGAAGGACGCGAAACTGGCGACGCGCAAAGCCGGCGGCGAAGTGCTGCAGCCGATCGCGCAGGCGATGCCGTTGCTCATGAGCGGCAGCGCCGATCTGTACGGATCGACAATGAACTACATCAAGGACGGCGGCGATTTCTCACGCGACAATTTTGCCGGCCGCAACGTCCGTTTCGGCATTCGTGAGCACGGCATGTGCGCGATCCTCAACGGCATCTCATATCACGGGCTGTTTCGCGCGTCGGGCGCGACGTTCACGGTGTTCACAGACTATTGCCGCGGTGCCATTCGGCTCAGTGCGTTATCCAGGCTGCCGAACGTGTACATTTTTACGCACGACTCGATCGGTGTAGGCGAAGACGGTCCGACGCATCAACCTGTGGAGACGGTCAGTTCGGTTCGTTTGATGCCCAACATCGACGTGATTCGGCCCGCCGATCCGGAAGAAACCGCCGGCGCATTTGTCGCGGCGATGCAGCGAACAGACGGTCCCACGTTCCTCGCTCTCACGCGTCAGGCTGTTCCGATGTTGAACGATATCGACGTGAAAACCCGTCGCGAAGGCGTCCTGCGCGGCGGTTATATCGCAAAAAGAGAAGCCGGTAAGCTCGATCTCATCATTCTTTCGTGCGGAAGCGAATTGCAGCACGCATTTGCGGCGGCAAAGGAACTGGGAGACGGCGTGCGAGTCGTTTCCATGCCTTGCTTTGAGAGATTTGACCGACAACCGCGAGAATATCGCGACGAGGTCTTACCTAACGAATGCCGCAGGCGCGTGGCGATCGAAGCAGGCGTGCCTGAAATCTGGTACGAATACGTTGGTCTGGATGGGAAAGTGATCGGACTACGCGAGTTCGGCCTGAGCGCCCCTGGCCCTGAAGTGATGAAAGAACGCGGCATCGACGCACAGCACGTGATTGAGGCCGCGAAAACATTGAGGTAGAGGCGATTGAGCTCAATCGCCTGCTCTGGGTGCGATGACACGCGCCCGGCGGCTCAGGTGAACCGCCGCTACCCTAAAACGCCTCGTCCGGTTCGCTCACGTTGCGGGCGCGAGTTTCGAACCGGGTGAACTCCTTCAGGAATGTGAGCGGAATTTCGCCGACAGGGCCATTGCGCTGCTTCGCGATGATCAGTTCGGCTTCACCGGCCTTTTCCACGCTCGCTTCTTCGTCTTCCTCGTACAGCTCGGGCCTAACAAGTAACCCGACAAGGTCCGCATCCTGTTCGATCGAGCCAGACTCGCGCAGATCGCTCAACCGCGGTTTGCCGCCGGTGCGTTGTTCCGGTTGCCGGTTCAATTGCGCAACGACAATGACCGGAATTTTCAATTCCTTGGCCAGGGCTTTGAGTCCTGCAGAAATCTCCGAGATTTCGAGTTGCCGGTTGTCCTGCGCCCGGCGCGAAGTTGATCTGAGCAATTGCAGATAATCGACGATGATGAGCCGCACGTCCTGCTGCGCTTTGAGCCGGCGCGCTTTGGCCCGCAATTCGAGAATCGTGAGGCTTGCGCTGTCATCGATGAAGATTTTTGCTTCGGCGAGTTTCGACGCCGCGGCGGTCAGACTGGGAAAATCGCGCTCAGCCAGGAAACCGTCTCGCACCTTTTGCAAGTTCACTTTCGCTCGCGAACAAAGCAGACGTTGCACCAGTTGCTGGCTGCTCATCTCCAGGCTGAATACACCGACCGGGAAGTTTTCGTTTATCGCCACGTGTTCGGCAATATTCATGGCGAGCGCGGTCTTGCCCATGCTCGGGCGCGCTGCAATCACAATCATCTCCGAGGGATGCAAGCCGCTGGTCATCCGGTCGAATTCGACAAACCCGGTTGAGATTCCCGTGATTCCGCCTTTGCGCTCGTAAAGTTTCTCAATCGACTCGATCGCTTCCATGACCTGATCCTTCATGGAAAGCATGTGACCCTTGAACCGGTCTTCGCCGACTGCGAAGATCTTTTGTTCCACTTCATCGAGCAGATTATTCACTTCGTCCTGCTCTTCGTAAGCGCGGCGCACGCTTTCGGTAGCCGCCGAAATGATTTGGCGCAGAATGTATTTATCGCGAACGATCTCCAGATAGTATTGAACATTGGCCGCAGTCGGAACGAACGTGAACAGGTTGGTGACCAACGCCGCACCGCCGACGCTGTCGAGCAAATTCCGATCGCGCAGCACCTGTGTGAATGTGATCAGGTCAATCGCCTGCCCTGCATTCCAAAGATCGACAAGAACGTCGTAGATCGTCCGGTGCGCCGGGACGTAAAAGTATTCTTCGTTAATTTTCTCGACGCATTCCGCGATTGTTTCACGCGGGGAGATCAGCATCGAGCCGAGAACGCCCTGCTCCGCCTCGGTGCTATGCGGCGGCGTTCGGTGAACATCCTGCGCAGAACCTGTGAGCGAAATGGGAACAACTTTTTCGCCGCTTCGCGCCGCCGAACCTCGGCCAGCGCCATTTCCCGCTTTACGAGGCTTTTCTCCTGTCCAAGCGGACGGTGGAGTCGCCATTTATTTCTCGTCTGATTTTGGCTGTTCTTTTTTCCTGCGGAAAATTCGACCCTTCTCAGGTTTCTCCGGCGCAGAGGGAGCGGGCTCGACCTTGGTCTCCGCTGCGGATTTCACCTGAAAAACAAGGTGCGCGGTCACGTCATGATGCAGTTTGATCGCGACGTCGTGCTCGCCGGTATCTTTGATCGGGCGTTCCAGAACAATTTTGTGCCGATCGATCTCTGCGCCGACTTCATTTTTGAGTCGATTCACGATGTCCTGCGCGGTAACGGATCCAAATGCTTTGCCAGTTTCGCCTGTTTCCAATGTAAAAATAAACCGCGCTTTGCCGATACGACGGGCGAGTTCCTGAGCGTCGTTCAACTCGCGCGCTTCGCGCTCAGCGCGCTTCTGCTTGAGCGCATTAAGCTGACGCAGGGCCGCCGGAGTAACTTCGTACGCCATTCCACGCGGCAGGAGATAATTGCGCGCGTACCCACGGCGCACCTTGACCACGTCCGCTTCCGCACCGAGGGCCGCAACATTTTCCGTCAAAATGAGTTCAGTTAGTGCCATGCTGATATTTTTCTAAGATGCACTCGAAAACTTGCAACCGCGAATCCTTTCGAGGGCGACGAGTATAGAAGCGCACCGCGTACTGTCAATGTGCGAAACGAAAATTAAACGTTATTCGATGACTTTTTGACAATGCATTTTATAAGCACCGGCTTACTAACCGGTGTCCTCGATCCAATGAACCAGCAGCCGCTTTATTGCTTACGAGCCCGAGAATCCTGCTCGCTTAAGCGATAACGGCACGAAGCGGTCCGCTACTCTAAATCATGCCGAGCTTCATCCGGCCGGCTTCGCTGATCATGTTCTGGTTCCAAGGCGGATCCCAAACGAGTTGGACATCCGCTTGATCGATGCCATCGATGCTCAGAATTTTGCTCTGTGCGTCGTGCGCGATTGCCGGTCCCATTCCGCAACCCGGTGCGGTCAGAGTCATTTTCACTTCTACTCGCGTTCCGCCGTCTTCTTTTTTGAGCAAGCGACAATCGTAAACGAGACCGAGATCGACGATGTTCACCGGGATCTCAGGATCGTAACATTGCCGGAGCTGGTTCCAGACGTCTTCCTCTGAAACTACACCATCCGTGCGTGAAGCGTTTTGTTTTTGCTGCGGCTGCGGCTTTTCCAACCCGAGCGCGTCGAGGTCTTTCTCCGCCACGCGCCCAAGGCCTTGGTACGTTGCGATGGTGTAACTTCCACCAAGGCTTTGTGTGATCACGCCCGGCGTTCCGGCTGGAATCGTCGTTTTCTGGCCGCTGGGAATCTGGATCGCTTCGCAATCGCGGCTCAATGTAAATTCAGTGTTCTCGTACATGATGTCCTGTGTTTGTTATTCTGAGCGGAGTCGAGGAATCTCTCGATCTATTGAATCAGTGAGTTCTCCCTCGTCGCTGAGAACCGTTATAAGCTATTATGCCACAAACCGAGAAAATGACGAACGGCTTCACCCCGTTGAATCGGGAGTTCGATGTAACGCTGTAACGATTCAACGAATCACGAGCCTAATACACATCCCGCTTGTAACGCTTCTCGCTTTTCAGCTTCTCGACGTATTCGTTGGCTTGATCGACGCTCTTGCCGCCTTGCTCCTGGACAATCTTGCGCAGGGTTGCATCCACGTCCTTGGCCATGCGGCGCGCGTCACCGCAAACGAAAAACTGCGCGCCCTCGGCGTCGATCCATTTCCAGATCTCGGCCGCGTGTTCCGCCATCTTGTTCTGCACATAGATTTTGTGGGCCTGATCACGTGACCACGCGCAATCATGCCGAGTGAGAATCCCCTTTTTCATGAATGCATCAAAATCCTCCTGATAGACGAAATCGCATATCTCGTGCTGCGCTCCGAAGAAGAGCCAGTTTTTTCCCTTTGCGCCGGTGACCTGGCGTTCCTGCAAGTACGCTCGAAACGGGGCAATACCTGTGCCGGGTCCAACCATGATGATTGGCGTGTCAGGATTTTCCGGGAGATGAAAATGCTTTGCGTTGCTTGGGAAAACCGGCACGGGCACGTGGTCTGCGCGCTCGGCGAGGAATGACGAGGCCACGCCTTTGCGCAGGCGACCATTACTCTCGTAACGAACGACGTCCACAATCAGGTGCACTTGATCGGGAAACGCCTTCAGACTCGAAGCGACCGAATACAGTCGCGGCTGCAGTTTCGAGAGCAGCCCGACAAATTCCTCCGGCGTGAAGCGCACGGACGGATGCTCGATGAGAAAATCAACCACTTCCATGCCCCAGAGATACGTCTGGAGATCCTGTTTGCGGTCCGGAGCGAGCAGATAACTCAGCGTAGGCGCAGCGTCGGCCCGCTGGGCGATGACCTTCAAAAATTTTGGCGTTGGCTGGGTGATGCCGTAATCGCGCAGCAAGGCTTCTCGCAACGTTGTTGGCTCGCCTTTTAGCCGCGGAACCTTTTCATCGCCCGTGGCGCCTAGCGCCCGAATAATTTCATCCACGAGATCAGGATCATTCGTTGGATACACGCCGACAGAATCGCCCACGTCAAAGCTCAATCCCCACCCGGTTAGATCGACCTCGAAATGACGCGTGTCCTTCTCCGATTCCGGCCCACTCAGCCGGCGATTGACCAGCATTGTGGCCGGGAAAGGGTTCATCCGCGAGTACGGCGGGGCGGCAACAGTCGCGCTGGCTTCAGTCATAGCAGCAGCATTTAGCGGCGAATTGTGATTGCCGCAAATCTTCACCATCATTTCCAACGGCCAGCGTCGGGCAAATCTCAAGCGTTCTTTGAGGAACGCTTCGATCGGCGGCTTGCCTTCGATCTCTCCGTGGTCGGCGCGATCGCGAAGTCCACCTGCCGTTTAAAGATGTCAACACGCGCAACAAACACCGACAGGTTGTCGCCAACCCTAAATCTTTTGCGCGATCGCCTGCCAACGAGCTGGCGCCGCGCGGGGTCAAACACATAGAAGTCGTCGGTCAGCGATGAGACATGGATTAGGCCGGTGATAAGAGCGTCAGGTAATTCGACCATCAATCCGTAATTCCGCACGTCTACAACTGTCGCTGGGAAAATCTGCGGCTTACGGCCAGCCAGTTGCCGTTGGAAAAACTCGAGCTTTTTCATTTGCGTTGCGTCGATCTCGGCATCGGCCGCGTTCCGCTCGGTTGTTGAAATGTGTTCAGCCACAGACGCGATTTCGGACATGCCCATGAGGTAAGGACGACGCGCGCCGCTATCGCTGCCAAGCGCGCGGTGCACTACCAGATCGGCATAGCGCCGGATCGGACTGGTAAAATGCAAATAATTCGTCTTTGCCAACCCGTAATGACCAAGCGGCTGGGGATCGTAACGCGCGCGTTTAAGACTTTTCAGCAGACCGACCTTCAGCGCCTGCTCTTCAGGTTTTCCGCGGATTTCGGCCAGCAATCGTTGTAATTCAGCGCGATGCGTCAGATCGCCAACTTTGTAACCAAAACTCAGCGCGAACTCACGGTACTCTGCGAGCTTTTCCGGCTCTGGATTCTCGTGAACGCGATAGATTGTTGGAATCGCACGCTTCTTTAGTTCGCGCGCGACCGCTTCGTTCGCTGCCAGCATGAATTCTTCGATCAGCTGATGCGACTCATCGTTCTCGACACGCTCGAATCGAATGGGCTCACCCTTTTGATCGAGCCAGAGTTTTACTTCTGGAAAATCAAGGTCCAGCGATCCGTATTCGAATCGTTTCCGACGCAACAACGCCGCGAGTTCCCACGCGACACGAAGCCGTTCACCTAAGGCGTCGCGGGGCGGCGACATCAAAATCGCGTACGCTTGCTTGTACGTCAGCCGGTGGGCACTGCGAATGACGCTACGGGCAAAACGTGCGCTCTTGGAGATACCGCGTTTGTCGAAATGGATGAAAACTGAATGCGTGAGTCGATCGACTCCTGGATTGAGGCTGCAAACACCGTTGCTCAATCGCTCGGGCAACATCGGGATGACGCGATCTGGCAGATAAACGCTGTTACCGCGCCGGCGTGCCTCGTGCTCCAGCACGCTGCCGGGCTCTACGTAGGCGGCAACATCGGCGATGTGCACGCCGAGACGCCACCCGCCGTTTGGAAGCTTGTGGACGTGAATTGCGTCATCGAAATCGCGCGCGTCATCGGGGTCGATGGTAACGATGAACTCGTTGCGCAAATCTTCCCGTCCCGCGATTTGCTGTTCGCTGACGTGTTCGGGAATCCGCTCCGCCTGCTCCAAAACTTCCCGCGGAAATTCGGTTGGCAAATGGTACTTGCGGATGATCGAAAGGATGTCAATTCCGGGGGCGGATGCCGGCCCGAGTACCTCGATGATTTCGCCTTCGGGATTGACGTGACGCGATTCCCACACATCCAGACGGACTACAACCTTGTCCCCAACTGTAGCGGCGGTGTTTGACCGCCGATCTTGAAGATCCTGTGAAACCTTGCGGTCAGAGACCGGCGCTACAGGCCGAACATAAACATCGTGCACAAATCGCGGGTCGTCCGGTACGACGTAGTAAAAATTCCGTGATCGCTGCAGCGTGCCAACGATGGTATCGTGGGCGCGTTCCAGGATTCTAATGACGCGCCCTTCGCGCCGCCCCTTTATGCGCCCGGATGGGACGTCGGGCGAAACACGCGCAACCACACGATCTCCGTGCATTGCCGTGCCGATGTTTTCCGCTGCAATGAAAACGTCCGGCTCGCCCTGTTTTTCAGAGGTGAGAAAACCATAGCCCGCCGGATGAACCGATAATTTGCCCGTGAGCAAGTCAGCCTCAGCCGGCAAGACGTATCGATCCTTCCGGATTCGTGCGATCTCGCCTGCACGCTCGAGCTCGCGCAACGTTCCGCGCAACGCGACCCGTGCTCTACCGCTTACACCAATTTTACTTGCAATCTCAATCTTATTTAACGGCCGGTAATCTTTCCTGCATAGAAGCGCGAGAATTTGCTCCCTCATCTTCGATCCGTCTTGGTTCATTCGGCGAAAATGTAGCGCGTGAGCGTGCAATGCGCAGGTAAAGGTGCCAACGGGGACGTTACATCAATCGACTTGTTCGAATCGCTGCGACCATTGACATTCATTTCGGCCAAACAATATGCTGAGGTTTGTCGATTCATTCGATCTAAATCGGAGGTTCAAGCAATGGGAAAGCGGATCATTACTTGCGCAGTCGCGATGCTATTCGCTGTAACCGCTTCATTTGCTGCAGGCGGAGCGGGAATGACAATCGGAAGTTCTGCTTTCCATCAAGGTGGAGATATTCCAGCGAAATTCACGTGCGACGGCGGGGACACGAGCCCGCCTTTGCAAATAACTGGGATTCCGTCCGAGGCGAAATCGCTGGTTCTCATAGCCGATGATCCGGATGCGCCGAGTGGGATGTTCACGCATTGGCTGGTTTGGAATATCCCGCCGCAGACTAATTCCGTCGCGGAAGGGAGCCCGCCAAAAGGCGTGCACGGCAAAAACGACTTCGGGAAATCCGGATATGGCGCACCCTGTCCGCCAACAGGCGCGCATCGTTACTATTTCAGAGTTTTCGCGCTGGACCGCGAGCTGTCTTTGCCCTCTGGCGCGAAGCGGAGCCAACTGGAGGCGGCGATGAAAGGTCACGTCATCGCACAGGGTGAGTTAATGGGGCGTTACGCACGAAAACAATAACCGCAGCGGTGGTCTGCTCGGCGCGCGGGAGTGTAAACGAAGGCGGGCGATCGGAGAACGAATTCCCTGTGCTGTGGCATCCATTGAGCATTGTTTGGAAGCCGTTCGAATAATTGCGCGTGTGCGTTAGTCTCACGTGTAAATGCGCGAGAGGATCTGGAGAATCGGTGAGCGCGACTTCGACGTCTCTCGGCATGGCCTGATCATGGGCGTGTTAAATGTCACTCCGGACTCGTTCTCCGATGGCGGTGAGTTTTTCACACAGGATAAAGCAATAGAGCGCGGCCTGGTACTGGCACGGGAAGGCGCTCACATCATCGATGTCGGTGGAGAATCGACGCGACCCGGCTCGAAAGCAGTCGTTGTTGAGGAGGAGTTGCACCGAGTGATTCCAGTGATCGAAAAGTTGCGAGCAAAGGTCGATGTGCCCCTTTCAATCGACACATCGAAAGCCGAAGTTGCGCGCGCGGCGATCGAAGCGGGAGCTTCCATTGTGAACGATGTCACCGGCGGCCGAGGAGACGAGCGCATGCTGCCGCTTATCGCTCAAACCAAGTCGGCCTTAATCATCATGCATATGCAAGGAATTCCAACGACGATGCAGATTGAGCCGCAGTATACTGACGTGGTTGAAGAAATTTCGGATTTTTTTCGACAACAATATGCGCGCGCCATAGGTTCAAACATTGATCCCATGGCGATTGCGTTTGATCCGGGCATTGGTTTCGGGAAAACGCTCGAACACAATCTCGAGTTGCTCGCCCAGCTGGAGCGGCTTCGCGTGCATGATCGACCTCTGGTGGTCGGCGTTTCCCGCAAATCGTTCCTGGGAAAGCTTATTGGATCGTCCGAGATCAGGGACCGGCTCGTTCCCGGCCTCGCGCTGACTTCACTGTTGCGAGCGCGCGGCGCCGACGTGTTCCGTGTTCATGACGTGAAGGAGAATGTTTACGCATTGCGGGTAACTGAAGCGATTCTTCAGAGGGCAAAATGATTCATCAATTCATCGATCTCTGGGTAAGAGGCTGGCGCAGCCTGATTGAGATCCTTCTGCTATGGGTGGCCATTTACTACGGCTACCTCTATTTCCGCGGAACACGCGGCGCGAAAGTGCTGACAGGGCTGGCCATTGTGTTTCTGACGCTGACGTTGATCTCGACGCTGCTGAACCTCGTCGTGATCGGCTGGATCGTACGGAGTTTCTCGGTCTTCCTCGCGATTGCGTTAGTGGTGATTTTCCAACCGGAGCTCCGGCGTGGTTTGGCTGCGCTTGGCGGCCATCCCATTTTCTCGCTTACCAGTGAACGACGGGAAACAGTCCATGATCTCGCAGAGGCCGTGACGCAACTGGCGAATAAACAGTTCGGCGCGCTGATCGCCATCGAGCGCGATACGTCGATCCGCGTTTACGAAGAAACAGGCGTGATCATTGATGGCGAGTTTTCAGTGGAACTCATCCTGACGATCTTTCATCCAAAGGCCGCACTGCACGATGGCGGCGTCATCATTCGCAACGGCCGAATCGCAGCCGCAGCCTGCATTTTTCCTGTAAGTCAGCGGGAAACACTGGACCGCAGTCTGGGATTGCGTCACCGGGCCGGGCTCGGTATCACGGAGGAATCGGACGCCGTGGCCGTCGTAGTGTCCGAGGAGACAGGCAATATTTCCATTTGTCATCGGCGACGAATCGAGCGCAATTTCACTCCAGAGACGTTCCGTCAGCGTATTGCCGAAATTTTATTGCACAGCAAATATGAAGAAACTGATTCTGAAAAACTGGCGGGCGAAGTTGATCTCGCTTCTACTCGCAACGACGCTTTGGTATCTAATCAAAAAGAACGTAGCGACGACGCCGTCGCCGTATGAGACATCTGATCGGGCGCCAGTGACGCAAACCCCCTAGGTGCAATCGTTCAGCGCAGGAATCGGGACAGGTTTTCGTCTTCCCATCGGCGTGCACGTCGATAAGCGGGAAATTCACGCTCACGACGATCAAATTCTTCAGTGTGAACGCGTCGGCGATTTCGAGAAAGCATTTCGTCCGGCACCACTGAATGCAGCATCTCGTGATACAGCACGTACCGCAAAAACCACAGCGGCACGAAGGGCTGGTCCAGCGCACGATTAATCCGAATCACGCGGTCTTCTTCCTGGATCGTTCCGAAAACGAACTGCTCTCTTGGACGGTGTTTTTGCCGTCGACCCCAGACCACCTTGTAGCCGCGAATACGCCCGCGAAAGTGCCGCTGGTTTAAATCATTGAAGATCTCGCGCAGATCGAAATGCATCCCCTCGTGGCACAAATTCAACTGCCGCTGCATCGGCAGCTTCGGGTGTGCGAGTTTACGCTTGGTTGTTTTCTTCTTCCTAGCCATTGGCATGCTTCAAAAAGTAAACCCGCCAGAGTAATGTAATGGCCCCTAAATCCGGTGACAAGCGAAGCAGCCACTCTTTACGAAAAATCGTTGTAAACAACTTCTATTGTGCTGGTTAATCCCTAAGACAAAACAAAAATATCGGGTCAATTAACCCTGTTCACGAACATCTTATCGGGGGGCCGCGCTTTGTGAATCCCTACCTCTTTATTTCCAGGTAAGCGCGTGCCTGGACGTGATTCGTCCCGGGCTGGAACTGTTCGATGCGCATTTGTTTCAGGAACCAGCGTCCTTCGATTTTTTGCGCAGACACAACTTCAAACCGTTTGACCAACTGCGCGGTCCAGTTGTAACCCTCCATCCGCATCAGAGCGCCGCTCGTTTTATCCACCCACAACAGCACGTTGGAATACTGCGACTCGCGCGCCGGCGCGCGTAACTGCAACTTCCAGCATTTCCGGGTTCGGACACTTTCCTCGTCTAACACGCGCGCCTCAGGCCAGTATAGAAATTTGAATGCGAGATCGCCGTAGGTCACAATCGTGCCGCGAATTTGTTCTTGGAGCTTTGAAGCACCCACTTTTTCTGCTCCCGCGTCGGTTACGAGATCAAGGCGAGAACTGTTCTCGCCGAGGCGCAATTGCAGGATCTCATCCGGATCTGCGAATGAGTACCGGATCAATGGACCCGTCTGGACCAGGCGAAACGGAATCACCATGTCATCCTGTCGAAGCTGACCCTGCAGATCGATCTGCTGCCGCGACTCGACCATGCGCACTGAATCTAGAATCTCTTTGGCCGTCGGTGGCGGTTCGGCGAACAGAGACAACGCTGCGAATGCCACACAAATGACGAATGTTGGAATACGAATGAAGAAGGAATGACGAAGTCCAAATGACTGTAGCCCAGTCGTCCTGAGCGAAGCGAAGCGGAGTCGAGTGATCCGGATGCGTCGCAAAAAAGACTTACCGCGTGATCCCTCGACTTCGTGCGGAATGACCATTGCAAATTCGTCATTCATTTTCGTGCTTCGTCATTTGCTCGCATTTGTCTTTAGAATGTAGCAATTAAAGCCTGCGCGCGTTGATTTATTCAACTCGGATGGACCAGTCTCTTTTTCACCTCATCAACCAACAATGGACGAGTCCGGCGCTCGACTTGTTCATGGCGGGGCTGAGCGATTCGCAGATTTGGCAACCCTTCTTTGTCGCCATTGGAATCGGCGCCCTCGTTTTGGGCGGATTCAAAGCGCGCGCGTTCGTGATCTGTCTGGTCGTCTCTTTGGTGATTGCCGGGATGGTCACTGGCGAATTGAAATCGGCCGTGGCTCGTCACCGGCCAAAACAAGTGGAGAGTGTGCGCATGGTGCAGTTGCAAAAGGCGCGTCCTAAGATTCTTACGCTCTTCAAGAAACCGGTCATTCGCTTTTCTGGTTCCTCGGATCGCACCCGCTCAGGACCATCGTTTCCGTCTGGTCACGTGGTAAACAACACCATCGCGGCCACATTTCTTACTTTGTTTTATCGGCGCCGCGGCTGGCTTTACTGGTTCGTCACCCTGGCGGTCGCTTATTCCCGAATTTATCTCGGCGCACATTGGCCCAGCGACGTCGTGGCTACGCTGTTTCTCGGAATCGGTGAAGCATTGCTTCTGCTCGGTCTTTTCGAGTTGATCTGGAGAACGGCCGCGGGCAAATGGATGCCTGCGATCCACGAACGCCATCCGACTTTGCTTGGTGATTTCGCTGGCGCGGCGCGACCGCCGGGCGGGCCGCTGGGAGTTGCATGAGTACCACGCGCGCAGTCTGGCTTTTCGTCGGTGTGCTTACAGCGATTCGATTATCCCTCTTGGGAATGACAGATCTTTCTTTTGACGAAGCGCACTATTGGATGTGGTCGGAGAGGTTGGCTCCGGCCTACTTTAGCAAAGGGCCCGGCATCGCTTTCGCGATACGTGCCAGCACGGCTCTCTTTGGCGCGACCGAATTCGGTGTCCGCTTCTTCAGTCCGCTTCTCGCGGCAGGGACAAGTTTACTGCTGTTTTACTTTGCGCGCCGTCTATTCGGAGCAACCGCTGGTTTATGGGCGGTTCTTGGTTTGAACGCCACGCCGATTTTCAACATCGGCGCCGTTCTAATGACCATTGACGCATTATCGGTTTTTTTCTGGATAGCGGCGATGTTTACCTTCTGGCTCGCCGTGGAAAAAAGCCCGCGATTCTCGTGGTACTGGCCGCTTACGGGTTTGCTGATTGGGCTCGGCTTTCTTTGCAAGTACACGAATGCGTTTGAGGTGCTTTCGGTTTTGATCGTGCTGGCGTTGGTTCCGCGGCTTCGACGCGAATTCAAGCGGCCCGGCGTGTACGTGCTGATCGGGACGTTCCTTCTTTGCACCATTCCGCCGATTGTCTGGAATGCGCAGCACGCCTGGATAACCCTGGCACATTTGCGTTCGCGCGGGAATCTCGAACGCGGCTTCGGCTTTCATCCGACAGAGGTTCTTTCATTTTTGGGTCAGCACTTCATCGTCTATTCGCCGCTGCTGTTTCTCGCATTAGCGTGGGGTGTTATCGCGAGCTGGCGCCGAATAAATCAGCAATTGAAAGTGCTGTTCCTGATGTGGTTTGGTTTGCCGGTGTTCGTTTTTTATCTGCTTCTATCCATTAACAAGAGCGCCGCACCGAACTGGGATGGACTAGCCTTCTTTGGGTTCGGTTTGGTTGCGATTTACTTCTGGTGGGAACGGCTCGAGGCGAGCTTTCTTTTGCGATTATCCGCGAGCGTAGCGGTGCTTGTGGGCTTGATCATGAGTCTGGTGACATTGGACACGGATCTGTTGCGCGTCGCCGGTTATCAACTGCCGCGGAGCGATCCGAGTGATCGAATGCGGGGATGGAAAAACGCCACCCAAGCGCTGGAAAAGATGCGCAACAATCTCGAATCGCAACTGGGCGAGAAACTATTTCTGATTGCCGATGCTCGCGATCGCGCATCGGAGATTTCGTTTTATCTGCGCGACAAACGAGTTGAAGGCCCGGGACATCCACCGGTTTATATTCCCGAATCGCAGGACCTGGTGAATCAGTTCTCCTTTTGGCCGCGCTACGATCAATTCGTTGAGGTAAAACCCGGCATGCAGCGTCCGGACGGCGAAGTTTACACTGAAGAGAACGGCATCAATTTGTTTGTAGGGCGCGATGCGCTTTTCATCAGAGCTGGAGAAAAACGCCAGGTACCTCATAGCATCGAGGCTGGATTTCAATCGACCGAGCCGGTTGGGACGATTGAAGTGTTGCGCTTCGGAAAGCCAATGCGCGTATGGCAGGTGTTTCTCTGTCGAAATTACCGCACACTGCCGTTATGAGAAGCCGTTTTGGCAAATCCTGTAGCCGCGTCGCTGTGCGAAGCGAGCAATGGAAAATATCTGCGAAGCGCGCGCGACGCGTCTCACAGAGACGCGGCTACAGTCTACGATAAACGCGATGGGCATGATACGGACCGAAAGCTCTCCGGCAGTTTCAGTCGTGATTCCTCTTTTTAACGAAGAAGACAATGTCCCCATTCTGCAATCAGAATTGAGCGCAGCGCTCAAGGGATTCGATCACGAAATTATTTTTGTCGATGACGGCTCCGCCGATCGCACGATCGAGCGAATCGAAGCCGCGCCGAATGTCCGGGTGATTCGTTTTGAAAAGAATGCCGGGCAAAGCGCAGCTATCTACGCGGGGCTCCAGGCCGCGCGTGCGGGAGTCCTGGTGCTGATTGACGGCGATTTGCAAAATGATCCCGCCGATATTCCAAGACTGCTCGATGAAATCTCACGCGGCGCCGATTTGGTGTGCGGCTATCGCGCGCAGCGCAGAGACACAGTCGTGAAACGGCTCACGAGCCGGATTGCAAACGCGGTTCGCAGCCGTTACACAAAAGATGGCGTGCGCGATACCGGCTGCACACTCAAGGCGATGCGGCGCGAATGCGTCAGTGCGCTGATTGCCGTTCAAGGGGATGCATCGTTTTATCCCAGCACTGGTCAAAGGCGCGGGGTACCGGCTGGTGGAGATTCCGGTGAACCATCGTTCGCGTCGCTTCGGACAGACGCAAATACAGCTTGGGCAATCGCGCCGTACGCGCAACCATGGATATGTTCGGCGTGCGGTGGCTGCTCTCACGGCGATTGAATTACAAAATTCGGGAGTAAATCCCCGAACGCGACGTATGGCAAAACGCGCTTGTCAAGCCATGCGCTGCCGCTAAGCTTGGCCTCCCGTACGGAGGAGTATCCGCATGTCCCTGGCTAATTTACTTTCTGCCGAGCAAATCATCCCCGAGATGAAGGCGACGGAACGTTGGTCGGCCATTGTTGAGCTGATCGATCTGCTCGTTAGTCTCGGCAAAATCAAGCCCGCGGATCGCGACCCCATTCTTGCGGCGCTAAGGCAGCGCGAGGAAACGATGAGCACCGGGATCGGATTTGGGATTGCTATTCCGCATTGTTCCTCCGATCGGCTGGAGGAAGTTGTCGCAGCATTCGGAAGGTCCACGCGGGGGATCGAGTTCGACGCACTGGATAATGCGCCGGTAAAATTCGTTGTTCTCTTTATCGTCCCGAAAAATCAGTTTCAAACGCACCTGCGCACACTGGCCTCGATCGCAAAATTCCTGAATGATCGTTCGGTGCGGGAGAGCCTTGCCAGCGCGAAATCCGCCGACGAAATTTTGACCATCTTTCGGGAGCGTTCGTAGCTGCGCTGTCCGGACGCCGCAGCGCGGCGTTCCTACCATGGATACTTTTCAATCGCTGCTTGCGAAGAAGCTGTCACACGCGTTGGCGTGCGCGGGTTTGCCCGAAGCCGGTGAATTGACGCAGGCGACCGATCCGCGTTTTGGCGACTACCAGGCGAACGTCGCTCTCGTGCTTGGAAAGCAGCGTGGCGAAAATCCACGTGCTCTCGCGGAAAAAATTGCGGCGCAATTGGATGTCGACGATCTCTGCGAACGCCCTGCCGTCGCGGGCGCCGGCTTTATCAACTTCAGATTGCGTCCCGCCGCGATCGAAAAGAAGACGCTCGACTTGTTGCAAGATGAACGGCTCGGCGTCGCCGAAACAGAATTACCGAGACGCATCGTGATAGATTTCGGCTCACCCAATGTGGCCAAACCGATGCATGTCGGTCACATCCGCAGTACCGTGCTCGGCGATGCACTGGCGCGCATCGCGCAATTCCTTGGGCACGAAGTGATCCGTGATAATCACGTCGGCGACTGGGGGACTCAGTTCGGGATGGTCATTTACGGTTGGAAAAATCTGCTGGATCGACAGGCGTTGCGACGCGATCCGCTCGCAGAAATCGTGCGTGTTTACAAGGAAACAAACGAAGGAGCGAGCACTGACCCGCAAATTCGCGAAGCCTGCCGCCAGGAGTTGGTCAAACTGCAGGCTGGTGACAAGGAAAACACGGAGATCTGGAAGGAATGCGTCGCGTTTTCAATGCAAGACTTCGAGCGTATTTACAAACTGCTCGACGTTCATTACGACCTTCAATGCGGCGAAAGTTTTTATCACGATCGATTGCCTGGGGTGGTAGATCGGCTGCTCGAGGCCAAGATAGCTGAGATCAGTGAAGGCGCCGTAGTCGTGTTCTTCAGCGATGATCCCGAACTGGTTGATAAACCTTTGATCATTCGCAAACGGGATGGGGGATTCAATTACGCCACCACCGATCTCGCGACCGTAGATTATCGGGTCAACGATTTGAAAGCCGACTCTATCTGGTACGTCGTCGGCGCGCCGCAGACATTGCATTTTAAACAGATTTTCGCGATTGCGTGGCGCGAAGGTTACACTGCCGATCTGCGCCATATCATATTTGGCAGCGTTCTTGGCGAAGATCGCAAGCTTATGAAGACGCGGTCGGGCGAAAATGTTCCTCTTCGCGAGATGCTCGAGGAAGCGTGCAGGCGCGCGCGGAAAATCGTCGACGAAAAGAATCCGGACCTGAGCGACGAGGAGAAGAGCGAAATTGCGGAGAAGATCGGCATTGGTGCCGTGAAATATGCCGATCTGTCGCAGTACCGGACGACGGATTACGTTTTTTCGTGGGACAAGATGCTTTCGCTGCACGGGAACACTGCGCCGTATTTACAAAACGCGTACGTCCGGATTCGCTCAATCTTTCGCAAAGCAGCTGTAGCCACGCCCCTGCGGGGCGTTACTGAGACGGGGCACCCGCCTTCGCCGAACTACGACGAGGCAAGCGGGCCCTTGGCTACAACCGTCACACTGAACGATCCCGCGGAACTCAATCTTGCCAAACGACTGTGCCAGTTTGCCGAGATTGTTCCCCAAGTTCTAAACGGGTTTCGGCCAAATATTCTGGCAAATTATCTATTCGAGTTGTCGAACAGCTTCCACGCTTTTTACGAAGCTTGCCCTGTCTTGAAATCAGAGGAACCGGCGCGCGGTTCGCGACTGGCGTTGTGCGAGCTAACAGCGCGAGTTTTGCAGCGAGGTCTGGATCTCTTGGGGATTAAAGTGCCGGAGCGGATGTGACACGCTAATCAGACTCTATCATCCCGAGCGCAGCGAGCCGGAGTTGCGCGATCCCGGTGGAGTTACCGTTAGGTTTCGCACCGGGATTTCTCGACTTCGCTCGGAATGACTGGAAATTGCGCTGTGGTGAGCAAGCACCCGCGCATTCCAACCTGCACGTACCGATTGCAATTTAATCGGTGGTTCACGTTTGCGCAGGCGCGCGAAATCGTGCCGTATCTGCATGCGCTCGGCGTGAGCGATGTTTACGCGTCGCCGTATTTTCAAGCCAGCCCGGAAAGTCTTCACGGGTACGACATTACCGACCACAACAAACTGAATCCGGCGATTGGTTCGTACGCGGATTATGACACTTGGATCGCGCAACTGCACGGGCACGGCATGGGCCAGGTGCTGGATTTTGTTCCAAACCACGTCGGAATCGCCGATTCCCGCAACGCGTGGTGGATGGACGTGCTGGAAAATGGGCTCAGCTCAAAGTATGCGCCCTTTTTTGATATCGATTGGGAGCCTCTGAAATCTGATCTGCACCACAAGGTTTTGCTCCCAATCCTTGCCGATCAATATGGGCGCACCTTGGAGCGCGGTGAACTGCAGGTGCGGTTTGAAGAAGGAACATTTTACCTGCTCTACGCCGAGCGGAGGCTGCCGATCGCTCCGGGCACTTATCGTTACATTCTGGAAATTGCGTTGCAAAATCTTGTCGAATACAAAGACGAAGATCTTTACGCCGAACTACAAAGCATTCTAACTGCGCTTGAGTATTTACCCAAGCGCACCGAAACCGATCCGAAACGAATCGCGGAACGCGCTCGAGAGAAGGAAATCATCAAGCGACGTCTGGAGCGGCGTTGCACCGAGGCGCCGCAAGTACAACAGGCAATCGAAAAGGCGCTGGTCCAGATCAACGGCAAACCGGAGGATCCCCGGAGTTTCGATGTGCTCGATCAATTACTGAACCAGCAGTCATATCGGCTGGCATTTTGGCGTGTGGCCGCCGAGGAAATCAATTACCGCCGCTTTTTTGACGTGAATGAGCTGGCGGCGATTCGGGTCGAGTTGCCTGAAGTTTTTGACGCCATTCACCGGTTCATTCTTGAGTTAATAAGCGCAGGCGCCGTGACAGGACTCCGCATCGATCATCCGGACGGCCTCCATTTACCGCGCGAATATTTCGAAAAACTTCAACGGCGTTGCGCTAAAGCGCTCGGGATTGCGTTGCCGAAAGATGGCCGCGCCGTTTACATGCTGGTGGAGAAAATCCTCACGGGGTCTGAAAAGTTGCGCGCAGACTGGCGCGTCCACGGAACTACTGGCTATGATTTCGCCAATCACGTCATGCAACTGCTGGTCGATCCCGCGGCTGAGACGGCAATTACAAAAACGTTCCACCGTTTCATCGGTCATTCGGTGCCTTTCGGGCATCTGCTGTATGCAAAAAAGCTTCTCGTGATGAAGGTGGCGCTGGCCAACGACGTCGATGTCCTGGGCAACATGCTCGATCGCTTATCCGAACAAAACCGATGGTATCGTGATTTCACGCTCGAAGCGCTCTCGCGCGCTGTGCGCGAGACCATCGCCTGTTTCCCAGTTTATCGAACTTATCTCGAGCCCGGTCAGCCAATGAGCGAGGAAGATCGGCAGATCGTCGAGCGCGCAATTGCCGCAGCCAAACGCCGTAACCCGGCGATGCAAGAGTCGATCTTCAATTTTCTGCGGGACGTATTGCTCTTCCGTTTTCCACCAAACCTCGATACTGCAGGGCGCACCGCGCACACGCACTTCGTCTTGAAATTTCAACAGACTACAGGGCCCGTCATGGCCAAGGGTCTCGAGGACACCGTGTTTTATATTTACAACCGGCTGGCGGCGTTAAACGAAGTGGGCGGCGACCCGCAGCAGTTCGGATTGAGCGTTGATGCTTTTCACGAGCAGAATCTTGACCGACAGCGCAATTGGCCGGCGGGCTTACTCGCGACCTCCACGCACGATACAAAACGCAGCGAAGATGTGCGCGCCCGGATCATCGCGATTTCGGAAGTGCCGGAGCTTTGGAGACGTTCGTTGCAACACTGGCACACGGCGAATCGCCGCTGGAAACGCAGCGTGAATGATTTGGAAGCGCCAGACGCGAACGAGGAGTATTTGCTTTACCAAACGCTCCTCGGGACCTGGCCGATCCAAGCGAACGGCGAACCGCAAGGAGCAGCATCGCCCGAATATGTCGAGCGGATTCAAGCTTACATGGCGAAGGCTTTGCATGAAGCGAAGATCAACACCAGTTGGATTCAACCGAATGAAGAATGGGACGCCGCAATGCACAATTTTGTGGCGAAAATCCTGGACGATTCTCCGCGAAACAGATTCCGGTCAATTTTCTTTCCACTTGCGAAGGAAACTGCGCGGCTTGGAGCAATTAATTCGCTCGCGCAAACCCTGCTCAAGCTCACATCGTCGGGCGTGCCGGACATTTACCAGGGGAACGAGATCTGGGACTTCAGCCTCGTCGATCCCGACAACCGGCGTGCAGTAGATTACAACCTAAGGGGCCAGATGCTGGAATCGTTGGCGAGCGCCACTCCCGGAGAACTCATGCAGACGTGGCCGGATGGCCGAATTAAAATGTTTCTAACGCAACGCGTCCTGCGCTTTCGCGGTGAACACGCTGATCTTTTCCAGCGCGGCGAATACCTGCCCCTGTCGGCGAGCGGAACGTTTGCGGAATCGTGCGTCAGTTTTGTGCGGCACCTGGCGGACAAATGGATTGCAGTCATCGCGCCGCGGCTCTCCTCACGCATCGGTTTTCCGCCGATCGGGCAGGCCTGGAAGGACACAGCTATCGAATTACCAGAAACCTTTCCGCGGGAAAATGTCCATGATTTGTTCATATGCCGACCCATTTGTTTAAATAAGCGTGAGGTGAAACTGGAAGACGCGTTGTCCGTGCTTCCGTTCGCGGTGATTACGAATCTCTAGCTTGGCAAGGGCGTCTGAGACAGAGGCTCTACAGAGTTTGCGGCGATAATTGTAGGGCGTTTCTGTGAAACGCCAACGCAACTAATGATGGCGCGCGAATTGTTGGAAAAGATCGACCAGCCAGGTTAAGAAATTGCCCAGGTTTACGAGTAAATCTGCTGCGAAGCTGGCAAATGTAATTTGTGGCGACGCCAGAATGAGCATGACACTGAGCAGCAGCAAATTCATGAGATAGATCATCACGAGCGAAAAGAATGTGCCCTGGTCGCTGAGATCAGTCTGATTTTTCGGAATCATCCAGCAGGTGAACGTGAAATGGAACGCCCATGTCGCGCCGATCACCCCGTACAGCACTCGTCCGTAGGGCTGCATGTTTAAGAAAAGGCTGAGCAGCCCGTAAATGGAAATCGCCAGAATGCTGTAGATCGGGAAAAAATACGGCGCCAGTGCGATCCAAAAATTGGCCTTGCTCGTGACGACGTGTCCACCATCGCGAGTAACGTGAAACCGGCTAACGCGTCCACCCATTAACCAAATCCAAAGCGCATGCGTAAGCTCGTGGCCGAACACGTAAATGAGAATCGGGCGCGGCAGCCCAAAAAATGCGATTAGCCAAAGCACCGCGCCTAACGAGAAGAACCAGAATTCTTCCCCTGCCCAGAGCCGTTGCGTCACTGTGGCACGCGAGAACGCGGTGAAAAATGTCTGAGTGAGCACGCTGCAGATTGGCAGGAGAAAAATGGCGAAGACAAATTTCACCCACCGCGTAGGCACGGTGAGGGCCTCGGATGGTGCAATAAAACTGCTCGATCTTGCACGCGCAACGCTTCGGACAACTTTCCGGCCGCGCTTTGGACTGCGCGTGTGGCGTGTCTTTCTCGATGTTCGTTTGTTCGCCAAATCGTCCGCAGATTAAGCCGAGTCACGGAGACCAAAGCAAGACTTAAGCGCGGCTTGCGCGGGCGGCGCGGATGAATTTGCAGGGCAGGCGAGTCGCCGGCCGGGGCAACCGGAGCGGTTGCCCTACAACGACGGGGGCTTTATCACGCGCGTCCCATGTAGGCGCCGGTGCGGGTGTCGATTTTGATCGTTTCGCCTTCCTTGATGAAAAGCGGGACGTTGATTGTCTTGCCGGTCTCAAGTTTTGCCGGTTTCGTAACGTTGCTGGCAGTATCGCCACGCAAGCCTTCGGCTGATTCAATCACTTTTAAACCTACAGACGCTGGCAGTTCAACTTCCACGGCCTTGCCTTCGGCGTACAGAACCTGCACGGAAAGATTTTCTACGAGGTAGTCTTTTGCGTCGCCGATCAGATTATCCGCCAACGTGATGGTGTCGTAGGTCTGAGGATCCATGAAATGATACCCGTTGCGGTCCTTGTACCAGAACTCGAGCTGTTTTCGCTCGATGTCGACCAGTTCGACCTTGTCGGTGGAACCGAAGCGGACATCGGCGCTTTTGCCAGTATTGATGTAGCGGATAATCGCCTGGACGAAGGCGCGCAAGTTCCCGGGCGTGCGATGATGCACCTCAAGCACAATGGCCGGATTGCCATTGTATTTGATGGCCATTCCTCTGCGGAGATCGTTGGCGGCGGGCATGGGAGTCGAAGCGTTAAAGCGGGACGCGGAGTTTACGTGCGGTTGATCGTTTTGCAATTGTAGGGCAGGCCCGCTTCGCCTGTCGCGCCTCGGCAACCGAGGCAGTCGCCCTACAACAGTTTCAGTCGCGTTAAATCCTGGGAATCGACGATGCCGACGGGCACATTGTCGTCATCGATCACAACGAGATCGTCGATGCGATGGCGCTCTAGCAAGTTTAGAACTTCCACCGCCAGCTTGTTCTTGTGCACTGTCACTGGATTCAGGGTCATAAGGTCTGCCACCAGTCGTTCGCCAATTCTGGAATCAGACTGAAAATGCCGGACGAAATCGCCGTGCGTGAAGATGCCCAGGAGTTGGTTGTCTTCGCCGGTCACAACGGCGGCGCCGGCGCGCACGTTGGTCATGACGCCGAGCACGTCGCGGATCGGTGTGTCAGTGGCGACAATAGCCATCGCTGCACGCGGCCGCATGATTTGATGAACGCGAATCAACATGCTGCGGCCGATCATCCCGCCGGGATGAAATTTGGCGAAATCTTCCTTGTTAAACCCGCGTGCTTCCAAAAGCACCATGGCCAGCGCATCCCCCAGTGCCAGCATCACTGTCGTGCTAGAGGTCGGCGCGAGGTTCAGCGGACACGCTTCCTGTTCGACGTTCACATCCAGACAGAGATGTGCGTTCTGTGCGAGCGTTGATTTGGGATCTCCGCACATGGCGATGATCCTGACTTGGAAGCGCGCGATCGCCGGCAGAATCCGCAGCAATTCCTCGGTCTCACCGCTCGCGCTTAGAGCGAGCACGACGTCTCCGTCTGCCAGCATCCCAAGATCGCCATGGAGTGCGTTCGAGGAATCCAGCACCACAGCCGGCGAACCGGTGCTGGTAAGAGTAGCCGCGATCTTTGCACCGATGTGCCCGGATTTGCCGACACCTACGACGACTACTTTTCCCCGCGCGTCCACCGTTTCTCTGATCAACTCGACCGCGCGAGAGAAATTTTCGTCCAGTCGCTCGCGGAGCCGCTGGAGTTCAAAAATTTCTATGTTCAGGACGCGTGCGGCCTTTTCAAGAGAATCCATCGAAAGATATATTGTCGGCAGGCGTGCTTAAGGGCAAGATCTTGCACAGCTCGAACGAAAGGGAAATATGAAGACATTGATGATCGCAATCCTGGCCGCGCTGGTGACGACGGCTTTCGCGCAAGAATTCAGAGCACCGATCGGTCGGCAAAAACCGGTGCGCGCGATGGAGACACCGCCGCCGGTTTCGCCAAAAGTTGAGGGCGTGCTTCCCAAAGCATTTGGCCCCGGCCGCAACCCGCTTCAGATGCTCAATCCGTGGGCGCCGGCCCGCTACGGGACTTGGTTCGAGAACACTACATTCGATCCAAATTATCCTGGAAAATGGAACGGCATTAAGCTTTTCGAGATCGTGTTCTAAAGCTTCTTCGGGGAGATACTCTCCGCGTGCTGGCGATCGCGCCGTCGCGATTCGCCAGCTTTTGCGGAGGGAGAAGGGTTCGCACAGCGAATGCCTCATGAACACAAATCGGTGGCGCTTTTCTGCTCTATTGATCGCTTGCTACTGTTCGTGCCGCAGACTTATTCAGTTCGATCTGCGCGCTGACTTTTTGGATCTGCGTGGCCTGCTCTTTTAGCTGCGCAATGATAACCTCCATTCCTTTTTGCTGCTGAGCGATGATCGCCGCCTGGCTCGCCAGTTTGGAGTTTAGTTGCGTGACGTTGATCTGTTGTTCCTCGACTTTCTTGTGCTCTTTAAGGAACTCGTTGAGCAACATCGCGTTGACCGCATCATAGCGCACAGTGAAGGGTTCGCCGTCAGCGTCGCGCACCACCAGGTCGGAATTTATCTGAGCCACGTCTTCCGCAATCAAACCAAATTGGGGCGTGTTTTCGGCTTTTTTGGTGTCTTGGTTTTTGTAATGAAACG
This sequence comes from uncultured Verrucomicrobiae bacterium, assembly GCA_963776065.1. GTDB lineage: Bacteria > Verrucomicrobiota > Verrucomicrobiia > Chthoniobacterales > UBA10450 > Udaeobacter. The sequence goes on from CAVZLJ010000008.1 coordinate 62,808, forward strand.
TGACCGGTTTGAGTGCCAGGATGGCTTCACTGGTTTGATCCATCGGTTTAATGTCCTTCTTAAAGCGGCGCGAGGAGTTACTCGTGCCTAACTGGCCGTCGGAGTCTACGATGACATTTATGCCATCGCCGTTCCCTACTGTAACCCCGCGAATGTTGCCAATAAAGCATCTGTCACTTGTTGCGAAGGCAGTACCATCGCCTGGGGAGCCGATGGAAATAACGTTATCGGCCGTAGTCATGTTGGCGCCGGCTTCGCGGCCGATGGCGATGTTGTTGCTACCCGTGGCGAACCTGAGTGCTCCCCGGCCAAAAGCTTGGTTATCGTTACCGGATACGTTGTTCAGGAGTGCGGCGGCACCGACCGCGGTGTTGCTACTGCCTGTCGTATTGGTCTGCAGAGCAATGAAACCGACGGCAGTGTTGTCGAAGCTGCTAGTGTTTGCATTGAGCGCTAGTTCACCCATCGCAATGTTCTGGATACCATCAGCGTTGTTTAAAAGTGCAGACACTCCAACCGCTGTGTTTTGGTTGCCGGTTCTGTTTAATAAAAGAGCCGCCGCGCCAACGGCCGTATTATTGTTTGCAGGTACTCAAAACCAGCGTTCCCGCCCCGACACCGGTGTTGAAGCTGGCATCCGTGTCGCTAAATAGCGAAAACCAGCCAAATGCCGCGTTTCCGGTGCCGGTGGTGACGTTAAAAAGGGCATGGTCTCCGTCCGCCGTGTTGAACCCGGGTAAGGCAATCAATGGAGCCGCTGGCGCTCCTTCGGAAATCTCTGGAGCCGTTGGCGCCTTTTGCGGAGCCCGTGGAGCCGCTGGCCCTTCTGGAGTCGCTTGCATTCTTGGCAAAACCGCAAAGCACACCAGCAGAAGGGGGATAAGAAAACAACGGCGTAGCAAAGGTGCGTGGTTCGTCGGGTCTTTGTGGTCTGTATTAAACGATGTGAGGGTTTTGAGGATCATCTTTTTCATAATCTTCAGATTTTCTCGCGCATGTAGTTTTTGGGAATACGCAGAATTGCGTACGAATTCTGTTGCACCGGTCAGAAAGTTTCTGGTAGGATAAATCGCACAATGCATTTCGCGCCCGGTTACGATCAATGCAGCATTCAGGCATTCGCTTCGCTAAAGTTGACGCCGCGCGAAGCGGAAGTGCTCTTCTGGATTTCGCGCGGTAAAAGCAATTACGAGATCGGTATCATTCTCGGCGCAAAGACGGGGACCATCTGCAAACACGCCGAACACATTTTCAGCAAACTCAATGTGGAAAATCGCACGTCCGCCGCAGTCGTAGCATTGGAAACGTGCCGCTCCGTCGCAGGGTCGTTTGAAGGCAAATCTGGTCGCTCTTGGGCGGCAGTTGCTGGTGTGATCACAACGCAGATCGCGAACTTGTGGTTGAACGCCTGGGAGATTTGCGACGCACTTTCCTTGGCGTGAGACGGCGGATTGCCGGGCTAGGAAGTCCTCGTTCCCTGGAGGTGAGCAAAGAATTTCGCCAACTGTGAGCGTACTACCTCAAAGGAGAGACGCGCTCGAGCCTGCTCCTTCGATTCACGCACAATCGTCTCGCACCGGTCGGGATTTTTCAACAGGTCGAGCGCAATTGAACCGATTTCGCTGATCGTCCGGCCTTCGCCGCAGGTTTTCGGAAACGCGATTCTTTCGATTGCGCCGTCGCCGCCCACACACGGAATCCGGCAGAGAAGTCCATCGCCTGCGACCTGGCCCGGGACGTGACTACGGTCGAGTTGTAACACGATTTTATGCCCTGCCATATCCCGCAGGTAATCCGGGTAAGACTTCCTTTTCTCAATTAGCCGCAGTTTTCCATCGGGAAAGTCTAATTCCCTGAACAATCTTCGCCCTTTGTAGCCATCCAGATTAACAACCGTGACTGGTTCGCCTGTCGCTTCGCAGAGTCGCCGCGCGACCAAGAGCGCAACGAAATGATTGCGCGACGGCACGTCCCATTCGCGCGTACCGACGAAAATTCCCGATTGCTCCGCTGCGGGCACAGAAAAGTTCCATCGTTCATCGTCGATCGGGTAGGGGGTTGGGACAAACGCTACAGTTGCCAGATCTCGCTTCGAGCGGACACGCTGGTAGATTTCTGCGGCCTCTGGGGTCGTGGCGATGCATCCGCTGGCCTCGCCTACAATTTTCATGAAGCGCGATAATTTCCCCGGCTCGCACAATTGCTGCGCGATCTGGTGACAGCCCAGTCTCCTTCAACGAAACGACGACGGTGCGACCTTGCTTTTTCAGATCAGCCAATGCCCGCTCTGAGGCGCGAAAATCGCTGCGCAAAAGAAGAAGCACAGGTGTGTTCTCGGCTATAGCCTGGCGCGCATCGCGATGAAATGCGCCGAACGTGCACGCGGCGAAAGCGTGGAAGTTGATCGGCGGATGAGCGCCTTCGCCGGGACCAGGCAGGCTTTGAAATTGCTGTTCCGGATCGCGTCCGCCCGGATTGAGAACTGTCAGCCGGAAATTTTCAGCGGTTTTCGAGGGCATTGATAGTTTGCCCCGCTTTAACGTTTCAACGCTTCAACCATTTCAACTGGCGAAGCGCAGTCATTCGTGGATATCGCCCGGGGGCTGCGCTGCGGATCGCAAGAGTGTGCGTTCTCCGTCCTCTTGATCGAGAGGTTTTACCGGGATGGCACGCCGGATCTCCGCCGGTTGGCGGTCCTGCGGTTGCACCGGAATCGCTTTCGGAACCGATTCAACCGGAATTGCCTTTCGAATTTCTGGAACGGATAGGGGCGTTTCCGAAATTGGTGGATTTACGTTTGTGGTGTTGCTTGCCGACTTCACCTCATTCACGCCGGCTGCGCCGCCGGTCTTCTGGTTCTCAGCTGCCGACTGCGGCGCTGGCTCAGGTTGCACGACTGGTTTCATGGAATTGTACGGATCGTTGGCAGCTATCAGCGTGGGACTTTTTATGGCGACTGGGGTGACGTCACTCAGGTTCACAGCGAGCTCAGCCCGGGGCAAGATCGCTGGACGGAAATTCGCGAGCGAAACGCGCGCGCGGTTCACCGTGGATGTTGCATGGTTGGGTGGGAGCTTGCGATGGCGTGGCAATCTCCATGTAAGTCGTGCGGCGTTGGACTGTATCGCCATTCTCTGTTTTCACCGCGTCGTAACATTTGTCTGTGGCCAGGAGTCCGGATCTCGAACAAATCTCGATCTGCTTCAGATTAGACGGCTGTTTGATTTCTCGCGGCGGATAACTCCCGGCGGCTGCATTCATAATGTCCACCCAGATCGGCAGCGCCAGATCGTGCCCGAACGCGCCGCGATAAATTTTCTGTGGCTTATCGAAACCGGTCCAGACTGCGCAGGTGAGATTGGAATTGTATCCGGCAAAGAGCGCATCGGTAAAATCGTAGGCCGTGCCGGTTTTTCCTGCAGCGGGAAATTTCTTCAGTCCAAATTGTGTGTACGCAGCTTTCCCCGTTCCCGATTTAAGCGCATCCACCAGACAGGAATGCACTTCGTACGCGCTTTCGGGTTTGATCACAATTTTCCGGATACTCTGCTGTTTTCCATCCCACACCAGTGTTCCGTCTTTTTCCTCGATGCGCTCAAGGATGTGCGGCGTGCGTGCTCGCCAGCCGCCATTCGGGAAAATGGTGTAGCTGAGGGCAAGCTCGGCGAGAGTTACTTCGCTGCTACCGAGAAATGTCGCCGGATACGGCCGAAGCGGGGAACGAATGCCCGCAGCGGAACAAAGCTGCAACATTGCTTCGACGCCGGCGTCCATGCCGATACGGACGGTTGCGCCGTTCTTTGACTTCGCTAACGCCTGTCTGGCGGTCATTCGGCCTTCGTAACGGTTCTCGGCGCTTTCAGGTCCCCATTCGCCAAGAATTCCGGTGGTGCCTCCGATCATCACTGCGCGATTATCCAGCGGCGAGTCTTCCACGACCGAGCCGGGGTACATTCCTTTCTCGAACGCAGCCGCGTAAACGAATGGCAGCATCGCCGTGCCAGCAGGGCGACGCGCTTGCAGTGCGCGATCGTATTGGTTGTGCTCGAAATCGCGTCCGCCCACCAGCACAAGAATGTCAGCGGTAGCGTTGTCGAGGCCGATCACTGCGCCTTGTAGATACTCGGGCGCGGGTTGTTCAGCCATTTTACCGTTTGCCTTTGCTTTGCGAAATGAAGCTGCGTACTCGGCGTAAGTCTGATGATTGTAGTCGGGATGCTGCTCGACCTGATCCAAATGCGCTTTTAGAGAATCCTCCGCGACCCTCTGCAGATTCACATCGATGGTGGTGTGTATGCGATAGCCTTCGTTGATTGCGCGGTCCCATCCCACCGCTGCAATCACTTGCTGACGGATGTAATCGACTGCGTAGGTCTGCCCTTGAGCGTTTTGCCGGCTTCCGACCACGATCTGTTGTGCCCTGGCAGCGGCGCATTGATCGTGGCTGATAAAGCCGAGATCGCGCATCCGGTCGAGCGCGTAATCGCGCACCTCGCGAGAATTGTCGCGATCGTTCCATGGCGACAATCGGTTTGGACTCTTGATCAGACCCGCCAGTGTGGCGCATTCAGCCAGCGTCATTTCACGCGCAGGCTTGCCGAAGTACCCGCGCGCCGCTGCTTCGGCCCCGTATAACCCGCCGCCGAAATAAATCCGGTTCAGGTAAAGCTCCATGATCTTTTGTTTGCCGAACTGATCTTCGATGCGTTTGGCCAGAAATATCTCCAGCAGCTTCCGACGGTATGTTCTTTCTTTGAGCGAAAAACTGTTGCGCGCCAGCTGTTGCGTGATGGTGCTCGCGCCCTGGCGCACATGGCCCGCGATCAAATTCTTCAGCGCGGCTCGCATAATACCGAGCAAATCGTAACCGTGATGCTCATAGAATTTTGCGTCCTCCACCGCGATCACCGCGTTAATGAGGTCGGGAGGCAACTTTTCGTACGGTACTGTCTCGCGGTTCTCGACATAGATCTGGCCGAAGATCTTCCCGTTCCGATCCAGAATTACACTGGCCGATTCCATTTGCTCGAGCTGGCTCAAGTCGAAGGCGTTGGCCTGTGCTTGGAGATCGAAGAGGATGCTGGAAACGAAAACCGTCATAAAGAGCGCCAGCACCGCCAGAATCGCGACCGGAACATAAAACCACGGCCTGAGATACCATGGCCGCCGAAAGCGGTAGCCCGGCGGTGGTCTAAGGTATGGAGTAGTCGGCGGTCTCACAGCGAAAGGAACCACTCGGTCGCGCAACTTAGGTGGTTCAGTTGACGATTCAACGATTTAACCTGGATTTTGCACTGGGCATGGCCTTGTCATTCTGAGCGAAGCAAAAGAATCTCTATTAGTTGTTTCGGGCACGGCCAGGGAGGACAATCTGAGATGTTTCGTTTCGCTCAACATGACAGACCAGGGTCGTGTCGCCATTGCAGTGTGGCGGATTGATTTACGAATGAATACCGGTAATCCCGATCTCATTCGATTCATTCGCGCGGAAATTGAAAACCACGGGCCGCAATCGTTCGCCTGGTTTGTGCAACAGGCGCTTTACCATCCCGAGCATGGTTACTATTCCTCCGGCCGCTGTATTATTGGACGCAAAGGGGACTACTTTACCAGCGTGAGCGTTGGCCCCCTTTTCGGCCAATTGTTGAGCGCGCAGTTCGCCGAAATCTGGGACTGCCTCCGCACACCTGGTCGCCGTGGTGACATCGACAAGTTCACCATAGTTGAGCAGGGTGCCCACGATGGGCAGTTCGCGCGCGATGTTCTTCAATCTGTGCAAAAACGTACGCCGGAATTCTTCGATGCATTGCGCTATCGAATAGTCGAGCCATTTCCGATTTTACAAGAGCGGCAAGAGCGGACTTTGGAGTCGTTTCGCGGCAAAGTTGAATGGCGCACATCGCTCGAGCCATTCACCGGTGTCCATTTTTCCAACGAACTGCTGGACTCGATGCCCGCGCGTCTGATGAGCGGTGGAAGGGAAAAATTTGTAGGTCTCGACGGCGACGACTTTATCTTCGTCGAGCGCTCGATCGATGCTGACGGGAAGCCTGACGAGGCTGCGCTCGCCTGGATCGACGAGATCGCGTCAAACTTGCAGCGGGGGTATGTCATTGCGATCGATTACGGCCGGTTCGGCGAGGGAGTTCAGAGAAACGTTCAGGTCCGCGGACACCATCGAAGTTTGAGTTCGCCATTCGAACAAATAGGAGAGGCTGATATCACAATGCCGGTCGATTGGACCAGTATCGTCCATCGTGCGGAAACAAACGGATTGCGCGTCGCCGGATTCACCGATCAACATCACTTTCTCACCGGAATCATCTCGGAACTTGGTAGGGGCGGTTCACACGAACCGCCCCCGGGCGATTGGGGTCCATCGCTGCTGCCCGATTCGGCCAAGGCAAACGCGCGAATTGCAAACCCTGCTGCATCCGGAAATGCTCGGCCGCACTTTTCAGGTGCTCGCGCTGGAAAAAAATGCCGGTCTTGGCGCGACGCGGCTCGCTGGCTTCAAATTCGCGCGTGAGCTACGCTCTGCGCTAAGAGTCACCGATTCGGTGCAGTAACAGGCCGCGACTTGTGCCAGAATCCGCTGGCGTTAAACGCTAACAAACCCTCACGATCGATGCCATAATACTAAAGCAGGAGACCGATGAACGAGGCAAAACATGATCACCAGAATCGGGAAGGTCATTTCCATCACCCTCGTTGGAAGCGAGTGCACCACAGTTGGATTTTTTGGGTCGCCGTGTTCCTGATGATGCTGGCCATCATCACCTACGTGATGACCGGTGACTTGTTCTGGGGCCTGCGGCGCCAGTCAAAACAGCCACAAACGCAAGCCGTCCCGTAGTGCCAGGGTTGCGGGATGAGGCGGCGCCTTTTCGCAATTCGCGATGGAACGATCGGGATGAGCGATCCGGTCGCGACGGCGACACGGATTCGCCGTGGCGAATCAATCATCACCGATCACCGCTGCAAGCAGCACGGATTCACTGTGGCGGGGATGCGCGACATGGATGGGCAAGGCGAGAGTCCGCGATGAGCCGCAGCGCACGCGTCACGGCGGATCACGCCGCTTTTTTCTTCGCCACCGCTTTCTTCTTGGCGACGATGACTTCTGGGAACAGCACTACGCGGGCCGGAACCTCGGCGGTCCCATTCTGACCGAAGGTCGACTCGAACGTCAGTTTCCCATTAGCGATCTCGGTTAACGCGATATCGGCTGCACGAAGCCCCGGAGCACATTCCACGAGGGGACGAGAACCGAGCGAAAGCTGTCGCACGCGGCGTGAAACCACGTTCACCAGAATTTGTTGATTAGTGATTACTTCGGAGGCGGCTTGAACGAGTTCGGCTTTCATAATTGATTCTCACTTCTACGCGGCACCCACGTCGCACCGACTTTGGTGCGCACCGGAGGCTGACTTTCCTCCTTCGTCCTTCGGGTTTCGAAGACCTCCGACTATCGCCCAGAAAACCAATTCCGCAACACGGCATTGACGAGCAGACTTTGGGCAAGCTGAGCAGAGCATTTAACATTTCAACTGCTTAGGCCGTATCGCTCTGTTTGAAACTCCCTAGTTGCCCACGTTGACTCATGTGCTCCCGCCCGTTTTGACTTGTCGGTTTGCCCATCCATGCATATCACGATGTAGCCTCGGCAAAGGTGGGTCGTCCGCCCCCGCGAACTCCGTTGTCGAAGCCCTGCAAGTCGCTCTCGCCCTAGCTGAGCCGGGCGGAATCTCCTAACGAACCAAGGTTGCTGCTTGGCAGCATCGTCTACTTCTTTCTCGGCGCAGCCTTGGCGGCTGAGGCCTGTTGCTCTTTCTTCTGAGCCGCGCTGTTGGCTTTAGTCCGTTGCTGTGCCTTGTGCTTCTGATTCGCTTTCGGAGATTTGTCACCCATGATGAGAAAGGCTCGTCTGGCAATCCGCAAAGTCAACGTGGGCTTGGACAGAGATAAAAAGGTCAGAAGGCCGATTGAAATTCCCTCGCTGCCTATAAATGCCAGTCCGGCTCGGACTCGTCAGCGAAAGAAGATCAAGTAAACGAGAACGCTTAACACCACCACGGTCATGATGATCATTTGCTGCAGGTGTTTCGCATTAAAGCGCGGCGACGGAATTGCCCCCGATGCGGTAGCACAATGACGGCAATGATGATCGACGGTTGAAAGCGCGTAGCCGCAGGTGGGGCAAGGCTCCAGTGGCATACGATACCAATCGCAGACATTGACCTAATAGCGAGGAATACCCGAGGGGGGAAATGGGGTCGCGTCATCGCTTCGCGGACGTTGAAGGGTTGAATCGTTAAAGCGTTGAATCAGTGCCCCGTCATTAGCTAAACGTGCTCCCGCGATTTTTTTTGAAGCTGGAATTGTCAGCTCGACCGAAATCTGGTGAGATGATCTCGATGCTGCATTTGCTCTCAAAATGGCCGCTGGTTAGGCAAATCTACGAACGGCAAGGATGGCACGGGCCTCGAAGCGATGTCTGACAAGACGCGCGCAATGCATGCACGGATCGATGATGCCCAGATCGCGCGCTCGATTTGTCCTTACTGCGGCGTGGGGTGTGGCCAACTGATTTATCACAAGAACGGCAAACTGATTTCGATCGAGGGTGACCCGGAGTCGCCGATCAGTCAGGGGAACCTTTGCCCAAAGGGCGCTGCGTCGTATCAATTGCTTACGCATTCGCGACGCGAAACGAAAGTGAAGTATCGCGCGGCGCGCGCGAAGGAATGGAGTGAAATGTCGCTTGATCGCGCGATGGACATGGTGGCGGAGCGCGTCTGGGAATCGCGGAAACGGACATTTGTCAGGGAGGTCGAGGGTTCCGCCGTCAATCACACCACAGCGATCTGTCATCTGGGCGGCGCCACGCTCGATAACGAAGAAAATTATCTGATTAAAAAACTTTTCACCGGAGGCCTGGGGATGGTTTGTGTGTCCAACCAGGCCCGGATATGACATAGCAGCACGGTGCCCGGTCTGGGCACCTCCTTCGGCCGTGGCGGAGCTACGACTGCGCAACAGGATCTGGCCAACGCGGATTGCATTTTGATCGAAGGCTCCTCCATGGCCGAGGCGCATCCGGTCGGTTTTCGCTGGGTAATGAAAGCGAAAGAGCAGGGGGCCACGATTATCCATGTCGATCCGCGATTCTCGCGCACGAGCGCACTGGCCGACATCTGGGTGCCGATTCGCGCTGGGTCTGACATCGTTTTTCTCGGTGGACTGATCAATCACTTGATCGAACACGAGCTGTTCTTTCGCGAGTACGTCGTCCATTACACCAATGCCTCCTGCATTTTGAGCGATGAGTATCGCGACCCTGAGGACAACGGCGACGGCTACTTCTCAGGCTGGAACGAAGAGAAGCGCGCTTACGAAGGGAACAGTTGGCTTTACAAAGGCGGCGACCTGAGCCGGCCCCAGCGCGATCTTACATTGCAAGATCCGCAATGTGTTTTTCAGAAACTAAAGCGCCATTTCTCCCGTTACACGCCGGAGATGGTGGAGAAAGTCTGCGGTATTTCGCCCGTTGTTTTTCACAAGGTCGCGCATGCGCTCGCCGCCGCGTCCGGTCCGGAGCGGACCGCGGCGATTTGCTATGCGGTGGGATGGACCCAGCATTCGAAAGGCGTGCAGATCATTCGTGCCGCGGCGATTTTGCAATTGCTTCTTGGTAACATCGGCCGGCCCGGCGGCGGAATTCTTGCGTTGCGCGGTCACGCTTCGATCCAGGGATCGACCGATATTCCGACGCTTTACGACATTCTTCCCGGTTACCTCACAATGCCGCGCAAGGGGGACGAGACGCTTCAGCAGTACCTCGACAAATATACAAAGAAGACCGGTCTCTGGGCACATTACCCGGAATATATGGTAAGCACCCTCAAGGCTTACTACGGCAAGCATGCGACTGCGGAGAACGATTTCTGCTACGGGTTGCTTCCCAAACTTACGGGCAACCATTCCTTCTTCGAATTTCTTTACGACATGCTCGACGGAAAGATGGAGGGCATGTTTTTGATGGGACAAAACCCAGCCGTTGGCGCGCCCAACTCGCGATTGCAGCGAAAGGCGCTCGCGAAACTCAAATGGTTAGTCGTGCGGGACATGGTCGAAATCGAATCAGCAAATTTCTGGCGCGAGTCTCCTGAGATCGAGCGCGGCGAATTGAACCCCGAGGATATCGAGACTGAAGTTTTCTTTTTCCCGGCCGCCGGTCACGCCGAGAAGGAAGGCGCCTTCACTAATACGCAACGACTCTTGCAATGGCGCGAAAAAGCCGTCGATCCGCCCGGGGATTGTCGCTCCGACGCGTGGTTCGTTCATCAGCTCGCGTTGCGTTTGATCGCGAAAGCGAAAGCATCGAACGACCCAATCGACCAGCCCATGCGCGCGCTGGACTGGTGGTATCCGGAAGATGAATTCGGCGACACGAGAATGGAAGCCGTGCTCGCAGAAATCAACGGCTGGCACACGAACCCTGTAGCCGCAGGCGTCGACCGCGGCGGGAGTGAAGGGATTGTTTTCGGTTTAGATCGAAACGGCAATCCTCATCATGGGCCGCAGGTGAACGGTTTCGCAGAATTGAAAGCCGACGGCTCCACCGCGTGCGGCTGCTGGATTTACTCCGGCGTTTTTGGCCGCGACGGTGTGAACAAAGCGAATTCGCGCAAATCCACAGATTACCTCGGTCACGGCTGGGGATTCAGTTGGCCCAGCGATCGCCGAATCATTTACAATCGCGCCAGTGCGCGACCGGACGGCAGACCGTGGAGCGAACGAAAAAAATTGGTGTGGTGGGACTCCGAAAAATGGACGGGCATAGATGTTCCAGGATTCGTAAAAGGAAAAGCGCCGGATTACGAACCGGAGGTCGGAGCGGAGGGACTCGATGCAATTCCCGGTGATGCGCCGTTTATTCTGCACGAGGATGGACTCGGCTGGCTTTATGTGCCGAAGGGTTTGAAGGATGGGCCTTTGCCGACTCATTACGAACCCCTTGAGTCGCCAGTCTCAAATGAACTTTATTCGCGTGAGACTAATCCGCCGGTGCACTGGTTTCCGCGTGCTGAGAACCGGTTCGCGCCGCCAGGGGATTCAAAGTTTCCGTTTGTTTTGACGACTTATCGGCTGACCGAACACCATACCGCAGGCGGCATGTCGCGATTTCTCAGTCATCTCGCGGAATTGCAGCCTGAAATGTTTGCCGAGATTTCGCCCGAGCTCGCGCGCGAGCTCAAGATCAATAATGGCGATTTCGTTTGCATCGTGAGCCTGCGTGCCGCGATTGAAGCGCGCGCCCTTGTTAGTCGTCGGATTCGGCCGTTGCGCATCAATGGAAAAACGGTGCACCAGGTCGCGGTGCCGTATCATTACGGAACAGCCGGCCTCGTGCGCGGCGGCGCTGCCAATGATCTCCTCACGATCTCCGGCGAACCGAATGTCACCATCATGGAAGCCAAGGCGCTCACCTGCAACATCGTGCCGGGGCGACTGCCGCGCGGACCAGCGTTCGCGGAGTTCCTAAACAAGTACGCGCCCCAAACAACCTCGGTCATTCTGCATCCCGAGGAACCGCCGCCCGGCGGGACTACAAGTGGCGGAGGTCTTGCGATGGAAGGAAAAGAATGAGCCGAGTCGGCGTAATGATTCAACGCTTTAACGCTCCAACGGTGCGAAAATGATTGGCGAAGGCACAAAGAGCACGAATCAGCGCCGGCACAATTATGTGCGGGAAAACGTCGAAGTTGGTTTCTTCACTGATCCGACCGTTTGCATCGGCTGCAAAGCTTGCGAGGTCGCGTGCAAAGAATGGAACGAAGTGCCTGATGACGGCTTTTCGTGGTCGGGAAACTCCTACGACAACACCGGGCATCTCGGCGCATCCACATGGCGCCATGTCTTGTTTCTCGAACAAGACCGACAAAAAGGAAATCAAGTCGTCGGTTCTAACTCGTTAGGCAACGAAGACGGAGAGGATCCATTCCGTTGGATTTTCCTCTCGGATGTTTGCAAACATTGCGAGGAGGCCGGCTGTCTCGAAGCGTGTCCCACCGGCGCGATTGTGCGCACCGAAGTCGGCTCGGTGCTGGTGCAGAACGATGTTTGCAACGGCTGCGGATATTGCGTCGTCTCGTGCCCGTTCGGCGTGATCGATCGTCGGCCGCAACCGTTGCCCGACGCTGGCGGCGCCTTCAAGTGCACGTTTTGCTACGATCGACAAAAGAGCGGACTAGTGCCCGCCTGCGCGAAGGTGTGCCCGACCGAATCAATCGTCTTCGGGCGACTGGATGATTTGCGCGCGCGCGCGTCGCAACGAGTGGAGCAATTGCGAGAACACGGTTACACCGATACACAACTTTACGATCCCATTGACACTTCTGTGCGCGGCACTCACGCGTTTTTTCTCATTCTCGGCGAGCCCGAAGCATACGGCCTTCCGCCGCGGCCGCAGGTTCCGACGATTTATCTCAAGTCTGCGTGGATGGCAGCGTTTGCCACTGCGATCGGTGCGCTAGCGGCAACACTTTGTGCGTTCGCATTTCTATGAGGCAGAACAGGATGGGAGGACACGTCCGGTAGCCGGCGAGGGCGTCCTTGCGACCGCGACTTCACGAAGAGATTCTGCCGCATCTCAGAAGATTGCTCGGCGCGACGCCGAAACCAGCACGCGAGCCGCGCGGCTCCCACGAATAGCGTATGCCTGAGCGAATCGCGACTCGACCAACTACGCGAACAAGCGTGGGACAAAGGGAGTTGTCACCGGCGGCGGTGTCGATGTTGCTGGCGGGCCAATCCCGCGAAAACCCGGTTACTACGGTCAGCCAGTTGTTAGGCCGCCTGTTTGGACCTGGGAAATTCCGGTTTACTTTTTCGTTGGCGGTCTCGGCGGAATGTCAGCGGTAATCGCGCTCGGCGCGGTTCTGTTTCATCACCTTGATGTCGCGCGCACTGCGATGTGGGTTGCTGCAATCGCATCTGTGCTCTCGCCAGTTTTGCTTATTCTGGACCTCGGTCGGCCGCATCTCTTCATCAACATGCTGCGCGTGTTCAAACCGCAATCGGCCATGTCGATGGGGGTCTGGATCCTGGCCGGATTCGGAATGTGCGTCGTTCCGGGCTTAATCGCGTTCGAACTTCATACATTCCATGTGTTCACCGGCGCAATTGATCAAGTTCTCCGCATTGCCGCAGAGATTTTGATCTTTGGCTCGGCAATGTTTGGAATGCTGCTTGGCACTTATACCGGTGTGCTGATCGGCGCGACCGCGATTCCGGCGTGGTTTTTGCATCGCACATTGCTACCGATTCATTTCGGAACGGCGGGATTAGGTTCGGCTGCTGCGTTGCTGGAATTACTCGGCCATGGAATCGCGCCGCTCAACGCCATTGGATTCTTTGCTGCCGCCATCGAAACCGTGCTGTTGATTTGGTTGTTGGTGAATAAACACGGAACGGCCGACCGTGCGATCCACGAACATCGTTCGGGCTGGTTGATTCGCATTGGCGAAATCTTAACCGGGCCGCTCGCACTTGTTTTGCGGTTGTTCGGTTTGATCCCCTTGGCCGCGATTTCATTTTTACTGGGCGCGCTCGTTAGCCGCTTCGGCTGGATTGCGGTGGGAAAAATTTCAGGTCGCGACCCGGAATCCGTTTTTGCCTCACAGCGGTGACGCTGTAGCCGCGGGCGCTGACCGCGGCCGGCATGTGCATCGCTACCATCTCAGATTGCCGAGGTCTGCGCCCTCGGCTACAACAGCGATGTGCACAAACATCTGCGACGGCTGGAGCGCATTTGGATCGACGCTCCGATTTATTTTGTGACAACGTGCACTCACGATCGAAAGCCGGTTCTTGCTCGCTACGATGTCGCCAAAGTTCTCATCGACGAGTGGCGTGTGGCTCATGATCGACATGGTTGGGCTGTTGGCCGGTACGTCATTATGCCCGATCACGTGCATTTTTTCTGCAGGCCTGAATTGGATGCGAAGCCGTTATCCGATTTTGTAGGGTTTTGGAAGAGCTACACGAGCCGGAAGATCCATGCGTTCGAACAGCCGCGGTCAACGCCCGCGGCTACAACGCTGTGGCAACGCGAATTCTTTGATCACGTCCTGCGTTCGAATGAAAGCTACGCAGAAAAGTGGAACTACGTCAGGGACAATCCTGTCCGCGCTGGCTTGGTCTCCAATGCAGACGAATGGAATTATGCAGGCGAGATCGAGCCGCTGATGCTGTAGCCGCGGGCGCTGACCGCGGCCGCGCGTAGCCGTGTCTCAGAGTGCCGAGGTCGACGCCCTCGGCTACAGCGCTTTCATAATCACGCGCTCGATATGCGAGTAAATGTTGAACGAAGGCGGACGCAAGAAACCGATCAATGTCTGATTGCTGTCGCGTGCAAACTCGACCGCAAGACTCGAAGGGGCTGAAACTGCGGCGACGATTGGAATGCCGGCGGCGAGCGCTTTTTGGATGATCTCGAATGAGGCGCGGCCACTGACGAGAAGAAGATGACTGTGCAACGGCACGAGCCCATCGAGAAACGCGCGCCCAATGACTTTATCCACTGCGTTGTGGCGTCCGATATCCTCGCGGGCAATTTTCAATTCGCCTTTGGCGTCGAAAATTCCAGCAGCATGAATCCCGCCTGTGCGCGCGAAATCGCTTTGCGCATCGCGTAATTTTTCCGGAAGCGAAAGCAGCGTTTCGATATCGATCCGGAGATCTGTCGCTCTTATCGGAGCGAAATTCTGCCGGATCGCCTCAATGCTTGTCTTACCGCAAAGACCGCAACTGCTGGAAATTGTCCCGAATCGCTTCGTCGAATTCACTTTCACTTCGCTTGCAAGCTCGACGATGACTCGGTTGTCGCTGGCTGGTGAGAGGGTTACGATCTGATCGCGACCGCGCACGATTGCCTCCGAGAGTAAAAAACCGGCTGCGATTTCATCATCGTGACCAGGCGTGCGCATTGTGATCGCCAGAGTTTTACGACCGATTCGAATTTCGAGTGGTTCTTCGATTGTCAGATCGTCCGGCGAGTATTCGAACTCGCCGTCGCGTCTCCGGCGGATGATCTTTTGCGCATCAATGCTGCTTTCTTTCATGTGAAGTGACCTGCCTCGATGTTATCATGAGCGCAGTGGAAATCTGCCACCTTTACATTTCGGTGGGACACAATTTTGTCGGTCGCCACGGTCGCGAGCCGGACACGCATCCCATGATCGAAGTGGCGGTGATCGAATGTGTCGCGGGACGTGGGATTCGCGGAGATCGTTACTTCGATTTCAAGGACGACTACAAAGGCCAGATCACTTTCTTTTCGCTCGATGTTTTCGATAAGCTCTGCGCGGCATTGAAGCTGCACGATTGCTCGCCAGTTGCGGCGCGGCGCAATGTGGTCACACGCGGCGTTGACCTGAATGACCTCATCGGCAAGGAATTCGAGGTTCAAGGGGTTGCTTTGTATGGAACGGAGGAGTGCAGGCCGTGTTATTGGATGGACAGAGCATTCGCGTTGGGCGCGCACGAATTCTTGAAAGGCTGCGGTGGTCTGCGTGCGAAGATTTTAACAAATGGTCCGGTGCGCTCGACTGCACAATTACCTCTAACAAGAGCAGACAAGCACTTAGTCGCCTCTCCCATTGCAAAGGAGAGGGGAGGATGAGGGTTTTGTTCCCCGCCTCACATGCGTCGAAGAACCCCTCACCTCAATCCTCTACCTTTCAAAAAGAGGAGAGGCGGATTCGGCGGATCGCGGAAACGAGCTTTAGCGCGGTGTTGTTGGCTGGCGGCGAATCACGCCGGATGGGCAAGGATAAAGCGACGCTGTCGTATCGAGGAAAACCGCTCTGGGAGATTCAACTTGAACTCTTGCGACAATTAACGCCGCAAGAAATCTTCGTCTCCGCGCGAAGTGATCCGGACTGGCGACCTGCGGATATACAGTTTGTCGCGGACGATCCTCCATCACGCGGGCCGCTCAGCGGCCTCGCCGCATCGCTGGACAGAATGAGCACGAGTCATCTGCTGGCGCTCGCGATTGATATGCCGTGGATGAACAACAAATATCTTGAATTTCTTTGCGCTCAGATCGAGCCCGGCCGCGGTGTTGTGCCAAAGATCGGTGACCGCGCTGAACCGCTGGCAGCGATTTATCCGCGAGAAGCCGCTATTGATTTTCATCGTGCGCTGACCGGTACGGATTTTTCACTGCAAACGCTCGTCCGCCATCTGTTCGCGGCTGGAAGGTTGCGGGAGGTGTCCATTGTAGAGCAGGAGAGAAAGCTGTTCCGAAACGTGAACGAGTCCTCGGAGCTGCCAATGCTGTAGCCGAGGGCGTTGACCTCGGCCGCCTTTTGACGAAGACATGCCGCGGTCAGCGCCCGCGGCTACAACTGAAATCTGGCGTCCACGAACCATTGCTCTTGCAAATTCGCTACAACTGCGCAATTTGGCGACTGCGATTCTGTACTTCTCTATGAGATCGTCCCTCTTGCGTAACGTCGCTTTACTTTTTCTCCTTCCAGCGGGTGCCTTCGCCGCCAGCAACGTGGTAAATCTTTCACATTACGACATGATGCGGCCGGATTTTGCCGGGATGAAACGTGAAGGCATTCTCGGCGTGATTCATGAAGCGACCTATCCGCGGCTCGAGCGCGACGCGAAATATGTGGATCGACAAATCGGGGCATTGCAAGCCGGACTACTCTGGGGCGCGTATCATTATGCCGACGGAACTGATCCAGTCCGCCAGGCCGACCACTTTCTCAGCGTTGTATCCAGTTCCTGGTCACAAGCTGGCTCGGCAGTGCGAGGTCCGGGCGTTCTGCTGGTGCTGGATTTCGAAAAGAATGGTCATTATCCCGGTGGCACGATGCGGGCTGATCAGGCAGTTGCCTTCGTCGAGCGAATTAGAGAACGCACCGGTGTGTACCCCGGCATTTATGGAAGCGAGTATTATCTGCGCCAGGCTTTGAATAGTCCGAAAGTAAGTGCTGCGCAAAAGAAGACGCTGACCAACTGCTGGCTCTGGGTTGCAAATTATCATAAGGAGCCGCGCGCAACCGCGCCTTGGAACTACTGGGCTCTCTGGCAATACTGTGGCGACGGTAAATGCGGCCTCCCGCGCTCGGCTTATCCCATAAGTGTGGCCAACGTTAAAAAGGCGGAACGAAATATTTTCCGCGGCACCCAGTCGGACCTGCGGGATTTCTGGCAGCAGCGCGCGTGGCAACCTTCGGGAGGAAAGCCTCGCCGCGAATCGGAACGAACGGTCACGGCCGAGTTGTAAGACGCGCGTCGGTTTCCAGAGGTTGCGTTTCGATATCTGACCTCTTCGCCCACGCCAATCCGAACTTTCTTAGCAAGCTCGAGCTGAAAAAGAGTTGGAATCGCGGCCTGTCACTTTTTGATACCGCGCTTTGTGGTGAGATAAATTGCAAAGCTCCCGAGCCAATGTCCGCCTTCGTAATGTTCGCCGGTGACCGCTGCGAGCCCAGCGCGCCGATGCGCTTCTGCTGCGCTCGCTAAAGCCGGACGGCGTGCATCGCTGGCTGGCAAGGCCGAGAGAATTCCCTCGAGCATCCACGCTCGACTGATGTTTAATCCGTCGAGGTGCGCCAGCTTCGGATCGCTCGGATCAGGTGAAATCGCCACCGGCAACCAATCCGCAGTTGTGCTCGGAATTTGAGGCAGAAATTCGCTGAGCCATTTCGCGAACTCACCTTGCGGCAAGATGCGGCGCATCACGTCAGCCTCGCCGAGGCACGGCGAAAGAAAATCTTCGCCGGACGGTTCGTATGCGAGCGGACAATTCGTATCGCCGAGGAAAAATTTTCGCGCTGAATCAGCGGCGAGTTTGGTGAACCGTTCATCATTTTTGCCTCGCGCATAGTCGAGAATCAGCCCAAGTGCGAACGCAGTTTGATCGTGTTCACCGATGCGCACCGGATGCGAGAGTTTCGGCAGCCACGCCGTCAATCGCTCAACCGCAGCATCCTCGAGCGGCTTTAGGTTTGCCAACATTTCTCGCGCCTGCGGATCGTCCCATTCACGCAATTCGGCGCAGAGTTGCAACAGCCACGCCAATCCGTACGGACGTTCGAAACTCGCGCGGCCTTCGCCCCGTAGGTACGTAGCCTCACGTTTGAGGTTTTCGACTGTCAAACTTTGCTTGAGAGCATCGCGCGCCGGTTTTGCGAACGATGCATCGGGAAACGTGCGCAATAGTCGGACGAGTAGCCAGTGTCCGTGCACTGACGAATGCCAGTCGTAGCAACCGCAAAACGCGGGCGTCAGTTTTCGTGGCGGTGCGACATCAGCGTCGCTGTTCAGAACATGACTAATTTTGTTCGGATATTCCTTGTGCACACACGCCAGGGCGAGTTTTGCGAACCGTTCTGCAGCAGTAGCATCAAATCCTTCGCTGGACGGAGTCGCCCCGGCGCTTTTCTGGGGAGCAGCGTTCTCAGCCGCAACCCCGATGATCGGCGCCATCAGAAAAACACAGACAAAATTGCTCAGACGTGATGGGTGAAATCTCAAGTCCACACCCGCAACAATGCCGCTACGGTTTGGCTTCGTAAAGATTGTTGACGGATCTTCAACCGCAGGCGCTGGCGTTGAGTTCGGTCGCGCAACCGCTAGACTGGCGAGCATTAGCCGGCTCACACGCATGGATTCACTCGATTACTACAACATTGAAGAACTTCTCACCGATGAGGAGCGCTCAGCGTGCGTTCGTGCGCGGCGGTTTGTGCAGGAGGAAGTCGCGTCTGAGATCGTTCCATGTCATCGAGCCGCCAAGTTCCCGGAGCGTCTGATTGGGCGCATGGGCGCATTGCGGTTTTACGCGCCGTACCTGAAGGAGCACGGATGCGCGGGCCTGAGCTACACGGCATACGGGCTTATTATGCAGGAATTGGAACGAGCGGATTCCGGGCTGCGCTCGCTTGCGTCGGTGCAAGGCGCGCTGGCGATACAAGCAATCCATTCATTTGGCTCTCCAGAGCAGCACGCGCGCTGGTTGCCGGGCCTGGTCTCGGGTGAACGCGTGGGTTGTTTTGCACTTACAGAACATGGGCACGGTTCGGATCCGGGAGGGATGGAAACGCGCGCCAGGCGCGACGGCGAAAATTATATTTTAACCGGCAGCAAATGCTGGATCGGCAACGCGTCGATCGCGGATGTCAAAGTTGTTTGGGCGAAGGATGATGACGGACACGTCGGCGGATTCGTAGTCGAAAAGGACGCTCCCGGTTTTCGCGCACGCGACATTGAAGGTAAATTCAGTCTGCGCATGTCGCGCACATCGGAGTGCTGGTTCGACAATTGCCGGATACCAGCGGAAAACCGCCTGCCGAGAGCGGCCGGCCTCCGCGCGCCGTTGTCGTGTCTGTCGTACGCGCGGGTGGGCATCGCATGGGGAGTCATCGGTGCAGCGATTGATTGCTACGAAACAGCGCTGGCCTACGCCAAAGGACGTGAACAATTCGGCCGCCCTATTGCCAGCTTCCAGCTCGTGCAACAGAAACTTGTGTGGATGGCGCAGGAAATCACGAAGGCGCAGTTGTTGGCACTGCGGCTCACGCGCCTCATGGAAGCGGGGGCTGCGCGTCCTGCCCAGATTTCGCTGGCGAAACGCAACAACGTTTGGATGGCACTGCAATGTGCGCGCAAGGCGCGAGACATCCTCGGCGCCGCCGGCATCACGGACCAGTATTCCGTGATCCGGCACGCCATGAATCTTGAGAGTGTCTCCACTTACGAAGGCACGCACGACATCCACACGTTGACTGTCGGTCGCGACATCACAGGCTTGAATGCCTTTGCCGGATGAATCGCTATCGTCGTTCCGAGCGAAGTCGAGGAACCCACCGTTGCGTTACGGAAAGCTGATTCTGCGGGATCCTTCGACTTCGCTCAGGATGACGACCGGTAGAAATAGGTTAAGATAACAGATGAGCGAGTCAGTTTACATTCTCGGCGGCGGGCGCACGGATTTTAAGCGCAACCTGAAGAAGGAAGGGAAAACCATCCGGCATATCATCATCGAAGCGGGGAAGAAGGCGATCGATGACGCGAAGATTGATCCGGGCGAAATTCAGGCGGGTGCCGTTGGCAATTTTAACGCGGGCCAGTTCACGAAACAGTTACAGCTGGGCGCATTCATTCCGGAGGTCGATCCGAAATTGCGTGGCATCCCTACAATGCACACCGAAGCGGCATGCGCCTCCGGAGCGCTGTCGGTGTTGCTCGGGGCACAATGGATCATGGGTGGGTTCCATGACGTCGTGCTGGTAGTAGGCGCAGAACAACAGAAGACGATGTCGGCACTCGACGGTTCCGATGTGCTCGGGGCAGCTGCCGATTATCACAATGAAAAGCCGGAGTATGGCGATTTCATGTTCCCGAAATTGTTTGGCCGCATCGCCCAGATTTACGTCGAAAAATACGGTGCGACCGAAGCGGACCTGGCGCTTGTGGCATGGAAAAATTACGCGCACGCGAAGCTGAATCCGCTGGCACAAATGCGCGATGCCGATCTGACGCTCGATTCGGCGTCACAGGTTTCTGAGAAGAACCCGCACGTGGCGCCGCCGCTGAAAGTTTCCGATTGCTCGCAGATCACCGATGGCGCGGCATCGGTTGTGCTCGTTTCCGAAAAGTATCTCGATAAGATCGGCCGCGACAAAAACAAAGCCGTCCGGCTGTTTGGCTATGGCCATACCACCGATTATCTGCCGCTCGACAAAAAGGACGCGCCGACGTTTTCTACCGCGCGGAAAGCCGCGGAGAAAGCTTTCAGAATGGCGAACCTCACGCCGCGCGACCTCCATGGTGCAGAGGTCCACGATTGTTTTTCCATCACAGAAATTGTCGCGTACGAAATTCTCGGACTCGCCGAGCCGGGCAAAGGCGTCGAGCTCGTAAAAAGCGGTGCGACCACGTTGCCGCAGGTGCGTCCGGAAAAATCCAAAGCGCCAATCCAAATTCCAGTGAACGCAGGCGGCGGCCTGATCGGTGACGGTCATCCCGTTGGGGCAACTGGCGTTCGCCAGGTGTTCGAAGCCTATCAACAACTGACCGAACAAGCCGGCGCGCGCCAGATTGAGAATGCAAAAAGATTTCTCACGTTCAACATGGGCGGTAGCCTAACGACTTCAGTGGCGATGCTGTGGGGCCGCGGCTGATCGTTTGACAATATGGTGGGACCTGCGGTTCATGGAACCGCTTGTTTCTCGAAACGGTTCCGAAGCCGATTAGGCCACGAAATTAGCGATTCAGATGAAAGCTCCATTCACTGTTGGAGAAGTCGGCCACTTCGGTCTGGCTGTGCGCGATCCAAAAAAGAGCGCTAAATGGTTTGAGCGCGCGTTGGGGTTGCGCAAAGAATTCGAATTCGACAATGGCGTCGCCGTCGGGAATGACGACGTCACGATCGCGCTGTTTAAAGGCAAGCCGTCGCCCGAAACAATTGATCACATGTCGTTTCATCTGCCGGACATGGCGACTTTGCGCAAAGCGCTCGCGCATTTGAAGGGGCTCGGCGTTGAGATTGAAGATCCAGGCAGCGAAATCGGTCCCGAAGCACCGGGCTCGAAAAACATGGGCCTGTGGTTTCGCGATGCCGATGGTTACCGGTGGGAGCTAAGCGTGCTCGGCGGAAAATAACTCCGCACGGAGTGACGGCGTTCAACCGTCCCTTTTCTTTTCCTCGACGTCTCGGAAGCCATCGTTCCTTGAAGACTGACCGCGAATAGCCCAGCTTGCGTGGACGCCAGCTGGAATGAAAGACTCCGCGATCACTGTCGCTCAGAGCAATGCCTTCGTGACGACGTTCGATTTGTCGCCCACTGGAACAGGTCAACTCGACGGATTGCGTTTCGCTGTTAAAGACGTAATCGACGTTGCAGGTTGGAAGACCGGTTGCGGTAATCCCACGTGGCGCGATTCGCATCCCACAGCAGTCGCGAACGCTGTTTGCGTGGAGCAACTCTTACAAGCCGGAGCCCGCTGTGTCGGCAAAACCATCTGCGACGAACTGGCTTTCAGTCTTCTTGGTGAGAACCACTTTTACGGCACACCTCTCAACCCACAGGCGGCTGATCGCGTACCGGGTGGGTCGTCGAGTGGGTCGGCTTCTGCGGTGGCTTGCGGTTTGGTGGATTTTGCGCTCGGAACGGATACCGGCGGCTCTATACGCGTCCCTGCGAGCAACTGCGGAATTTTGGGTTTCCGGCCATCCCACGGGTTCATATCCGTCGCTGGCATCAATCCATTGGCGCCGTCATTCGACACTGTCGGAATCCATGCGCGCGACGCAGATGTGCTCGTGAGAGTTGCAGTCGTTTTATTGGCTTGCGCGCCGTTGTCCGAGAGTAATCCCGACAAAATTCATTTGATCAATGATGCTTTCGCTCTCGCCGATGCGGAGGTTCAGACAGTGCTATCGGAACCGGTCCGCTACCTGCGTGATTTCTTCGGCGAGCGAGTGCAGGAAGTATCGCTGCGTGACCTCACTCTCGATGAAGCTGGGAGCAACTTCGCGACCTGGGCTGACACGTTTTGCGTAATTCAATGGGCGGAGATCAAGAGTTGTCTGGGTGCATGGATCGCGGACGCCAGGCCAGAATTTGGTCCCGACATAGCTGCGAGTTTTGCACTGACAAACCAACTCGATCGGCGACGCATCGCGGAGGCATCCCGCAGACGCGAACAGTATTTTGAAAGTTTGCTCAGGTTTTTGGGACCCAACGATCTGTTATGCATCCCCACGACGCCCGCGCTCGCTCCTCGAAAAGGGAGTCCACCGGCGCGCAGTTCGATTGGCACCGGCTATTATCCTCGGACATCGGCACTGACGAGCCTTGCAGGCATTGGCCGGCTGCCACAGGTGTCGCTCCCGGTAGCCTACGTCGGCGGTGTGCCAATCGGCTTATCGCTGCTTGCAAGGCACGGCCAGGATCGCTTCCTGCTGCAAGTGGCAAAGAGCCTTGCCCAAGAAACAACCATTTCGAGTCACATTTAGCCGGATCACTCATGTGCGTAGCGCACGGCCAGGTGCCTGCATTGACACGATATTTAAGGGTCTTAACTTTTTCGTCCACGACAAAAAATGAATGCTTTTGCCTCTGTAAATGGGGACGGAAAAGAGTTTGTCTCGCATGCGCCAGGTTACTGGTCGGACGCGACGCCGGAACTCTGGAATAATTGGAAATGGCAGCTCAAGAACCGCGTAACTACGCTCGGCCAGCTTGAGAGACATCTGAAACTGAGCGACGAGGAACGCAGCGGTGTTTTGTTGTCGGGCGACAAGCTTGCGCTCGCCGTCACGCCGCATTTTTTTAACCTCCTGCCGGCAAACCATTCGGACGATCCCATCCGGCGTCAGGTGATTCCGCGAATCGAAGAAACTTGGACCTCCCCGTACGACATGCCCGATCCTTGTGGCGAAGATTCGCACATGCCCGTGCCGGGATTGGTGCACCGGTATCCGGATCGTGTCCTGTTTTTAGTGACAGACAGGTGCGCAAGTTACTGCCGCTACTGCACACGGAGTCGAGTCGTTAGCGGAGTTGGCGAACAGGAACTGCACACGAATTTTGAGGAGGCGTTCCGCTATCTTGAGATGCACACGGAAGTGCGCGACGTGCTTTTAAGTGGCGGTGACGCTCTGATTTTCAGCGATGACAGGCTTGACAAGCTCCTTTCACGATTGCGCGCGATCAGGCACATCGAGTTCCTGCGGATCGGCACGCGGGTTCCCATTTTCCTCCCGCAACGGATCACGCCTGAGTTATGCGCGATGCTGGCGAAGTATCATCCGCTCTGGATGAGCGTGCACGTCAATCATCCGCGCGAGCTGACAGTCGAGGTAAAGCAAGCGCTGGAGCGCCTCGCCAACGCGGGCATTCCATTGGGCAACCAGAGTGTGTTGCTAGCCGGAGTGAACGACGACATTGAGACGATGAAGACTCTCGTGCACAAGCTGCTGATGTGCCGCGTGCGCCCGTATTACGTTTATCAATGCGACCTGATCAATGGCTCGTCGCACCTGCGCACGTCGGTTGCCAAGGGCATTGAAATAATAGAGGCGTTGCGCGGGCACACCACCGGTTACGCCGTGCCGCAATTCGTGATCGACGCCCCCGGCGGCGGCGGCAAAGTGCCGATCAATCCCGGCTATATCCTCTATCACGACAACGAAAAGATCGTGATCCGGAATTACGAAGGCAAAATCTTCGAGTATCCGGAATTGGGAAACGAGAATGTGCAGTTCGCGCCACAACGCGAATACCACGACGAATATTTGTACTCGTGAAGCAGATTGTCGTCTCGACCAAAGCCGGGCGGCAGTCGAGAAATCTGTTGCACGCTTAAAATAGCGGACGTCATCCGACCAGGTGGTGGTGGCCTGATCGGTGAAAGCAACGCAACGTGTACGGCGCACGATTGTTGTGTAAATTTTAGGCTTGCGTATTAAAGATCGCGGCGTGTAAAGTCCCGCACTTTCGTTGTTCTCCAACTTCTTCCAGACTTATGAATCAACGGTTAATCGCGGAAATTGGCCGCACCCAACGCCTCGACATTATCAACTCCCTCAAGCGCACCAAAGGTATGTCTGTTAACGAGCTCGTGGAAAAAATGGGGATGAGCTACATGGGCATCAAACAGCATTGCATCACTCTGCATCGGGACGGGTATCTGGACACCTGGCGCCGCCCGCAAAGAATGGGAAGGCCCGAGATGGTCTATCGCCTGACGCGGCGCACCCACGATCTTTTTCAGGCCGACAGCAACCAGTTCACACTGGACCTTTTGAAAGCAGCCGAGGAGACCTACGGACCGAACGGGCCGGAGAAATTGCTCTACAACATTTTCAAAAAAAAGACCGCCGCTCTGAAATCAAAGGCCAAGGGAGAGACCGTTGCTGACCGCGCAAAATGGCTTGCGCACGTCCGCGATGGCGAAGGCTACATGGCGCAGTTCATTAACAATGGCAAAGACGGCGGCCCTCACATTCTGGAGTGTCATTCGCCGATCCTGAACCTGGTGGAGCAGTACCCGATCATCGGTCGATTCGAGCAGGACATGTTCGAAACCGTATTGGGCTCGCGTGTTCGCCGGCAAGTAATTCGCAACTCGGGTCTGTACGAGTGCGCGTTTCAGGTTGCGGTGTAGCATCGGTTTCAGATTCTCTTTCGGGTCTTTTTGGCAGGCACGGCACACTGCGCCGTCCGGACATCGCGGCGCGATCTCACTGCCAGTCGGATTTCTTCTTTCGCTCGATGTGAATCTCGGGTTGATTCATCGTTCATGGCCCGAGCCTTTCCATCCGTGGTGATCGAGAACGTGCAGCCGCTGATCGATTGCGGCCGTTATCCGATCAAACGCGTCATGGGAGAAGATCTCGTCGTTGAATCGGATATTTTTAAGGATGGACACGATGTGGTAGCGGCCGTTTTAAAGTGGCGCGTTGTTGGGAAGCGCGCATGGCGGGAAACGCCGATGTTCTTCGTTGATAACGATCGCTGGCGCGGCGTCTGCACCCTCTACGACCAAGCGATCCACGAATACACCGTCCAAGCATGGACGGATACGTTTCGCAGTTGGCAGCAGGAGTTCGCAAAGAAATTTGAGGCCGGCGTTTCCGACTTGCGAAGCGAAGCGTTGGAAGGCGCGGCTATTGTGGAAGCGGCCGCCAGTCGCACGCGTGATGGAGCGGAGTCCGCCCGACTCCGGGAATTCGCCGGGCAAATCGCCCACGGCACAAATTCAGAAATTTTCGCCGTGGCGCATTCGGGCGAACTGGAAGTGCTGATGGCGACCTATCCGGATCGCGCCGACGCTGCGCAATACCAACCAGCCCTTCGCGTCGTGGTTGATCGCCAGGCGGCCTTGTTCGGCGCGTGGTATGAATTTTTTCCGCGCTCAGCAGAAGGCCGCGGCGACCGCGGATCGACTTTCCGCGATTGCTTGCCGCGCGTAGATGACGCAAAGGCGATGGGGTTCGACGTCATTTATTTTCCGCCGATTCATCCGATCGGTCATACCAACCGCAAAGGGCGAAACAATGCGATCACGTGCGAGCCAGGGGATCCGGGCGTGCCATGGGCAATCGGCAGTGAGGCCGGAGGACACAAAGCGGTCGAGCCGTCGTTAGGCACGCTCGAAGATTTTGATTGGCTGCAAAAACAGGTGCGCAAACGCGGAATGGAAATCGCGCTCGATTTCGCGATCAATTGCTCGCCCGATCATCCTTACGTGAAGGAGCATCCCGATTGGTTCTACAAACGCCCGACGGCACGATCAAGTACGCTGAGAATCCACCGAAAAAATACGAGGACATCTATCCGCTAAACTTTCGATGCGAAAATTGGCGCGACCTCTGGGCCGAGATGAAGAGCATCGTATTGCTTTGGGCGGAGCGCGGTGTGCGTATCTTTCGGGTCGACAATCCCCACACCAAGCCGGTTGCGTTTTGGGAGTATCTGATCAGTGGCGTCCGAGAGAAATATCCCGACGCGATTTTTTTGGCGGAGGCATTCACCCGGCCAAAGATGATGAAAGAATTGGCCAGAGCAGGCTTTAACCAGAGCTACACCTATTTTACCTGGCGAAATTCGAAGCAGGAGCTCATTGAATATTTCACCGAGCTGACGCAGACGGAGATGAGCGAATATTTTCGACCGAACTTGTGGCCGAATACGCCCGATATTCTCCCGTTTCTGCTTCAGGAAGGCGGCCGGCCAGCGTTCATGACTCGCGTGCTGATGGCTGCGACGCTTTCACCGCTTTACGGAATCTACAGCGGCTACGAATTGTGCGAGAACAAGGCGTTGCCGGATCGGGAGGAGTATCTCGATTCAGAGAAATATCAGTTCAAGGAGCGCGATTGGAATGCCCCCGGAAACATCAAGGACTGGATCGCGCGAATTAACCGAATCCGAAAGCAAAACCGCGCGCTCCAGATGTACACGAACCTGCGGTTTTATCAGGCTGATAACGACGCGATTTTGTTCTACGGCAAGATGACTCCTGCTCGCGACAACATCATTCTTGTGGTCGTGAATCTTGATCCGTTTCGGAAGCAGAATTCGTTTGTGTATGTGCCAATTGAGGAATTTGGGCAAATGGAAAGCGACGAGTATCAGGTGCACGATCTGTTGAGCGATGCGCGCTACATCTGGCGAGGCCGGCAGAAATTACGTCGAGCTGGATCCGGAAGTTCAAACTGCGCATGTTTTTCTGGTGCGCCGTTGAGCAACGCAGACAGGATTATCTGACCCACGCGTGTCGTAATGTTCTCGCCTCTCCGCTTGAAGAAGGAGAGAGGCGACCAAGGGGGAGAGCATATCTATGAACAATCCCTGAGTATTGAACTCTAATCCTCAACGCCAACTCACGGTATTTGCATCGATGAATCGCTCCGCATATCATTACCAAATTTCCGGCATGAAGATTTGGGTTGTGTTCTTTGCCGCGCTGGGGAGCGCGTCGCCTCTCTTTGCGCAGGAGCCTACGCCAGCTTTGGTGCCCCAGCATTCACAGACAGTCCTGGAGACGCTTGTCAAAGCGGGTCCGGTTATGATTCCGCTGTTTTTGCTGTCGATCTTTTTCGTTGCGCTGGTGGTGGTTTACTTCCTGACGATCCGCCGCGGTGCGGTCGTTTCGAGCGGTTACATGGCGACCGCCGATGCGCTCCTGCGTAAGCGCGATTATCTGGGTTTGCTTGCCGTTTCCAATCGCCATGGAGAGGCGATCGCGCGCGTAGTGCAAAAAATGCTGGATTTCACGACCAAAAATCCGCACGCAGATTTCCAGCTGGTCCGCGAGATTGCCGAAACAGAGGGAACACGCGTCGCGGCGAGTTTAAACAACCGCGTCATTTATCTTGCCGACATCGGAATGATTGCGCCTTTGCTCGGATTGCTGGGCACGGTTTTTGGGATTATTCACTCCTTCGGCGCGCTTGGATCCGACATCGGGTCGGCGCGTTATGTGGCGCTCTCACGCGGGATCAGTGAAGCACTGGTCAACACCTCTGCGGGCCTGGCGATTGGTATTCCTGCCATGATTTTTTACGCTTTCTTTCGCGGCAGAGCGCAGAAGTTGATCTCCGAACTCGAGTCAGCTTCAACACACGTTCTGGCGTTGCTTTCATTGCAGTATGGCAAGCGGACAGAACGAATGCCCGTGCTGATCGAGGACGAACTGTAAAATTATCTCCCGTTTCATGAATCTTCGTGGTCACGCGCCTTTGCATCATCCCGGCATTCAGCTGGCGCCGCTTGTCGACGTGCTATTGCTGCTTTTGATTTTCTTCCTGCTGACATGGAACGCAGCCCGCACGGAAAACGAGCTCGACGTGAAAGTGCCAAAAGCGGCTGCTGCGAAGGAAAAGACGGCGCCGATTGGCGACGTGATCGTTAACGTCAAGGCGGACGGCAACGTGGTTGTGAATCGCCGCACATTGACCAGTCCTGAGCTCGAGGAACTGCTGAAAAGCCTGGTTCAACTGAACCCGGAACAAGCAGTGGTGATTCGCGGCGACGAAACCGGTGCCTACAAAAACATCATCGGCGTGCTGAACATTTGCACAGAAGCAGGGATAACGAACGTGGCTTTCGCCACTGCGAGATGAAGATCATCCGCGGCGCGACCAGTCTTTTGGGACTGGTGATGCTGCTTTGCACCGCAAGCATTGCCTTTGCTCAATCTGAGCCGGAAGTGCGCCGGGCGCGTCCCGTAGATGAGCCGCCCGTCAGGCGCGCGCTGCCGGCAGATGACTCAATTGACAGAGTTCTCCACTCTTTAAAAGAGCAGGACTCGGAGGCGCCGGCGCGCGAAGCTGAAGGGGCCGATCAGCGCCAACTCGACTACGCCAACGGCTTGTTTGCCCGCAAACTCTACGATCTCGCGATCCCCGAATATCAAAAATATCTCGAGGACTATCCGGGGCGTCCGGGCAGAGCGAACGCTTACTTTTCGCTCGGTGAATGCTATCGAAACCTACATCGCGACTCGAATGCCCGGACCAACTTGCAGAAAGTCCTCAGCGATTACGTTGAGAGCGAATTTGCCGGGCCGGCGGCATTCGCGCTCGCGGAGATGGCGTTCACAGATAAAGATTACGCCACGGCGCTCCCGCTTTTTCATCGTTCCGCTGGGAAATCGAAAGAACCGGCGGTAGCGCTTTCCGCGCGCTATTTTGAAGCGCGCTGTCTCGAAGCACTCGGCCGCAAGGACGAAGCTGCTGATATTTACGCGCAAGTCGCCGACGTGGGAAATCCAAATCCGTATCGTGAGGATGCGCGAGTGACGGCGGCATCCATCTTTTCTACGCGTGGAAAAAAACTCGATGCGCTGAAGCAATACGAGGCGCTTGCTAATGAAGTTCAAAAACCAGCCTTGAAAGCAGAAGCGGCCGTGCACGGCGGCATGATCGCACTCGAACTGGTTCAGGCCGACAAAGGCAAGATCGACAACGCCATGGCTCAGCGAGCGGCCGCGTTGTTCCAAAAGGCGCGCGCTCTGCCTGACGCCGGGAAATTTCGCGCGCTCGCGCAAGTGGGTTTTCGCCATTTGCAATACCAGACTGGGCAATACACGCAGTTGCTGGCCGATTATAAGAAGGAATTCGACAACCTACCTGAGGCTGCACAAGCCGAAGTATTACTGCTCGCGGCAAACAGCGAACGGCAACTCGAGCATTCGAAGCAAGCTGAAGCTCTCTATCGCCAGATCATCAACAAGTATCCGGATCGCGAGGAAGCGAAAGACGCCGCTTACCAGCAGTTGATTAACGTGTATAACTCGGATCCGACGGCTATTTCGGCTGCAGTGGACCAATTCCTCGCAACTAATCCGACGAACGAGCGCGCCGACCAGGCGAAACTCTTAAAGGCCGAGGCGCTCTACAAACAGCAAAATTACACAGAGGCAGCGTCACTGTACGGCGAACTGCGCGCGTCTGAGCTTTCTCCGCGGCTCCGTGCTGAAGCGGCTTACAAACTTGGGTTATGTCATATCCAGACGAAAAACACTCCCGGCGTCATCGAAGCTTTCACGTATTACATGCAGACGTTTCCGGATAGTCCGGAAATGCCCGCTGCTCTGGCGCAACGCGCTCTGGGATACGAACAGGACAAAAACTACGATGCCGCGCTCACGGATTTAAACATTATCCTG
Organism: uncultured Verrucomicrobiae bacterium; assembly: GCA_963776065.1. GTDB lineage: Bacteria > Verrucomicrobiota > Verrucomicrobiia > Chthoniobacterales > UBA10450 > Udaeobacter. The sequence continues at coordinate 93,024 of CAVZLJ010000008.1, forward strand.
GCCAAATACCCCAAGGCGCACGAACGCGAAGCGGCGTTGCAGCTTAAGGCTTTAATTCTCGGGCAACAGGACAAAACCAAAGCGATGGTGGAAACGTTTCGGCAACTCCTGAAGGAATTCCCAAAGAGTTCTGTCGCCGCGCAGGCGCAATACTACATCGGCAAAACTGCGTTCGAAGCAAAGGATTACAAGACGGCCCTGACCGCGCTGAACACTGCCCGGCAACTAAACAAGGAGCAGTATTACAATCTCGCGTCCGTTCGGATCATTCTGTGTCAGTTTTATTTGAAGGACCGGGCCGCGCTTACCAAGGAGGTGAACGCCTTCATGGCGAGCAGTCCGGACACGAACGTGGCGCCGGAGGTTCTGGAGTGGCTCGGAATCGAATATTACAACGAGAAAAATTTCCAGGCCGCCGAAAAATACCTGAGCGCGCTGCGAAAGATCGATAACACGGGCAGCGTTAAACCCGATTACCTGTTTTACCTCGGTGACGCGGCCACAAAGCTAAAGAACTTACCCGAGGCCGAGGAAGCGTTCGCAAAATATTTGCAGACTGCCAAAGACCCGGCGGGAAAGGCAAAGGTGTTGCTCACGCTCGGCACGGTTAAGATAAGCGCCCACAAACCTGACGAAGCTCAGAAGATCGCCGAAGAAATCATGGCGCTGCAACCCGAGGGCCGTGTAAACGCCGAGGCGCGTTTGCTCGCGGGCGAAGTGCAACTGGAGCGTGGAAACTTCGATGACGCCGGCAAAGCATTTAAGGGCGTCGCGCTGCTCTACGACGACCCAGCCATTACTCCGCGCGCGCTCGACAAGGCCGCGCTCGCCTTTCGCCAAGCTGGCAATACCGAGGAAGCAGATCGCCTCTCGCACGAGCTGCATCAGCGCTACCCGAATTACGCGGGCGGCTGAATCAATCCCAGGCGAAACGCCATATCTAAGGCAATTGTGCAACAGGCTGGTGCACAAACTTCCGCTCGTTCCTTAGAACGATGTCAGCTCTCGCACGTGACTGACGTCTTGTTCGCCAACAGACCGGACATCGGACGCTTCCACAGTCGCGACCGCGATGGTTTTACCGGCGAATGTCATGAACTCCACTTCGTACGCGACGCTCTCCCGTGGATGTGAACGACCGTGCCGACATCGCCTGCCTTCAGACCTTCTTTCGGCACGTCTACAGTCAGCACAACACAATCGTGTTCTTTGATACTCATGAATCCTCCAGAGGATAGGCTGTTATCAATCTGGGTGCAATTGTACCCTCATCGAATTGCCAAACCGAGCGGACACGAGGTCGGCGACCGTCAGGAGCATTCAATTCTCCTTCTACGATAAAGCGCGGACCAAAACCGGTCTCGTACGCTCGAACGATCTCACGCGTCCGGCCATGCTCGCGTAGCGTATCGGCTAGGATTTGCCAGGAGTCGACTCGGAACCCAAATGCCGTGAAGAACCTCTCTTTAGCCGCTCCGTAACGATGCAAGGGGTTGAGCAAATACTCTAAGATCTTCTCGCGCTCGACGATTAACCGCTCTGCGTTAGGCAATTTCATTCGTGCCGCAGTTTGCCAAACGGTTTCGCAATTGTCGCGCCGGTTTTGGTCGTGACGGCGGACTTTGGCCGCGATGCAGCGATCGTAACCCGCTTACGATGCATACATTCGCTGTAGTCGTAGGCGTGCCGTCTGCAATTTACCCGCGTAAACGCCGAAGCGCGTCTGCTCGCAGGCGAAGTGCAACTGGAGCGCGGAAACTTCGATGATGCCGGCAAAGCATTTAAGGGCGTCGCGCTGCTCTACGACGACCCAGCCATTACTCCGCGCGCGCTCGACAAGGCCGCGCTCGCCTTTCGCCAGGCCGGCAACACCGAGGAAGCCGATCGGCTCTCGCACGAGCTGCACGAGCGGTATCCAAATTACGCCGGCGGGTAAAAGTCGCCGTCTGCCGTACGCATCTACCGTTTCAAGTCCGAAGCTATCGCCGCGAATTGCGAGAGTGCAGCTTCCAAATCTTCGACGATTTCCTGCGGCGATGACTTCGGGGGCGGGAAGATTGGCGCTTTCTTCGAGGGCTTCGTCTTTGAGCCAGAAGATGTCGAGGTTCACCTTGTCGCGCTTGGTCAGCTCTTCGTAGGTGAAGCTCTTGAAGCGCTCGCTCTCTTTGCGGTCGTGGCGGTTCTTCGGGTTGTAGCAGGCGACGAAGTCGTCGAGGTCGCTGCGCTTGAGCGTGTTTTCCTTGAGCGTGAAATGCAGGTTGGTGCGCAGGTCGTAGATCCAGAGCTTCTTCGTCCACGGTTTTTCCTGCGCGGGTTTGCGGTCGAAGAAGAGGACGTTGGCCTTCACGCCTTGCGCGTAGAAGATGCCGGTGGGCAGGCGCAGCAAGGTGTGGACGTCGGCTTGCTTGAGCAGCTCGCGCCGGATGGTTTCGCCCGCGCCGCCTTCGAAGAGCACGTTGTCCGGCAACACGACCGCCGCGCGGCCGTGCTGCTTGAGGATGGTGAAGATGTGCTGGAGGAAGTTGAGCTGCTTGTTGCTCGTGCTCGCCCAGAAATCGTCGCGGTTGATGATGAGCGATTCCTTCGACGTCTCGCCCGCTTCGTTGACGATGGTGACGCTGCTCTTCTTTGCCGAAGGGCGGATTGGCCAGGACGATCTCGTATTCGCCGTGCTTCGCCGGCCAGCGCGTCCTTGGTGACGACCGGCAGGCCGGATCAATCGTCTGGCCGAGTTCGCCGCCGATGCCGTGAAGCAGCAGGTTCATCGCGCAGAGGCGCGTGACGCTGTCCACCAGCTCGATGCCGAAGAACGTGCCGTTCTTGAGCTTCTTCTTTTGCGCTCGGTCGAGCTCGTAATGCTTGCGAATGTAATCATGCGCCGCGAGCAGGAAACCGCCCGTGCCGCAGGCCGGATCGCAGATCGTCTCGTCCCGGCTGCGGTGCGATCACGTCCACCATCGCGGCGATGAGCGGGCGCGGAGTGAAGTATTGGCCCGCGCCGCCTTTCACGTCCTCGGCGTTCTTTTGCAGCAGCCCCTCGTAGGCGTCGCCCTTCACGTCGGCGGAAAGGACTGGACCACTGCTCCTTGTCGATCAGGTCCACGATGAGCCGGCGCAGCTTGGCCGGGTCCTGGATTTTGTTTTGCGCCTTGCGAAAGATGACGCCGAGCATGCCCGATCGCTTGCCGAGTTCCTCCAGCGTATGGCGATAATGAATTTCCAGATTCGTCGCCATCCAGCTTCAGGAGCGCCGGCCAACCGAATACTTCTGCGGGATCGGCGACGGCTTGTTGAACGGCGGCTTCGACTCTGCTCGTCCGCCATTTTCAGGAACAAGCAGAAACGTCAACTGCTCGACGTAGTCGCCGTAGGACAGACCGTCATCGCGCAGGATGTTGCAGTAGTTCCAGAGCTTCTGAACCAAATACGGAGCGCTCATTAGTTCCAAAGCGGAATCGCCGCGCTGACATTCATCGGAGGAACAGTCCCGCAGGTTTGGCGGAGCCAGGCGCCTTTTGTTTTCGGCGGTTTGTAATGAGTGGAATAAACCCCTCCCCCAACGCTCTTCACAGCGTTTACGAGCTTAACGCTAGGATGCTTTTTGCTGCCTTCCGCCGAAACGAACGCCGTACGAGGGCTGAAATAGTTAATCAGCGGGGCGTTTAGGTTGCGTCTACTTCCGTGGTGGGGCAACTGCATCCAATTGAGTTGGTAGAGAAGATGGTTCGCATGCGAGGATGCCTGAACAACCTGTCCCAAAGCCTCAGTGCCTGCGTCCGCTGTGAGCAAGAAATGCTTTTTTGTACCATCGGGTTGAGTAAAAGGAAGGTATAAGACCGTTGAAACTTCATTTGCGGGAGATGTTGGCTCTCCGCCGAGTTCCTCAGTTTCCTCGACTGATGGGCCTTCCGGCTCTTTACCGAAAATGCTTTCGAGCATTACGCGACTATCACGGCGCTTGTAGCGTTCGTTCAACATTTCAACGATATCGTCGCGTCGAATTCGTTCCATCTGAGCGTTATAGAATTCGGGCGTCGGACTAACAATCTGCAGTGGTCCAATCCAATTAAAAGCGAATGGCTCGTAGACAGGAATAGACCGACCCGAGAAGGCTGCGATTAAATCCTGTTGCGTTTGCTTTGAATCCTGCGCGCGGCGCAAGAGGTTACTATATGTTGAGTACTTCGACATATTGAGTCGGTCGATCAAAAGGTCGCCGGCGTGAAGCCAACCCGCATCAATTGATAGCGACCGATCCTTTACGAGATCAACCAACCCGCCACCGTGGTCGAGGTGCGGATGGGAACAAATAACATGGTGTAACCGTGTCTCGCCGAGACTCCGAAGCAAGTTACGAACGATTGGAGTGTCTTGCTTCGCGCCCCCATCGATAAGAATTGTCGTCTTTCCTTCAGGCGCGTAGTACCCGAACCAAGATCGAGTCGGCGTTTTCCAAAAACAGAAAAAAGACTTCGAATCCGAGATACATTACTCGCTAACCTAAACGTCGGGTTTGTCATCCTTCTCCGTCGCTAGGAATTGGACAAATAGTTCTCTCGCATAATGAACGCCAAAGCGATGCATTCGAAGTAGAGCCAACAGTAATGCACTGCCGAGAAAAGCATAGCGTTGCGGGTGATGCCAGCCCGTCTCGACTGTTGAAGCGACAATAAGGACCACCATGGCGGCTGCAATGCCACGAAACATCCCGTAATTACCATTAAAAATATCGATTCGGACCGCACGACCTGCATGGCTAACGATCGCATACATTTGCCGAGTAATGTTAAACCACGCGCGTCTAGTAAGATCGCCTATCGGTTTGATGTGCGTGCCGCTTAGCTTCTCGAACTTCACTTTCAGGTGCGCCTTTTGATCATCAGTCAGTAGCCGTTCACGTTTGGATCTCAGCCAGTTACTCGGTAATCCTCCCCAACAGAGCCACCAGAGCTTTTCGATAATATTGCCAAAAGCCTGCACAAGGTGGCCAGCGACGTATGAAAGAATCACGAAAAAGCCCAGATCTCCAAGACTCGCGCCTTCTTGCTTAGAGATGAGTGGAGCGAGCGTAGGGTAGATTTTCGCAAGACCAAATACCACAACCGCACCGGGACACAGGACACCTGCGAACTCGTAGAAATCGAACTTCTTCATAGCTTTGGATTCCTCCTTTGCTGCTGCGGGCATTGTTAATCACCGGAAATTGATGTGGCCCGACAAAGCCGCTCCTTGCCGTTCATTCACAAGCATTACGCCGTGGGTATTCAAATCGTCTAAAACCATTTCAGATGGATGTTTCTTAGAGACTCTCCGCGATGAAATAATACTTACGCCGTTGGAGAACCCCGCGGCGGCTCCTTTGAACCATGAACGGCGTGAGCCATGATGCGGGATCTGGATAACGTCGATGCGAGACCATCTCCACCGCTGAAAGTGACGCTGAATGGCTTGGAGCCGATCCTCGTCATCGAGAGGAAAATCCCCGAAGTAAGTTACAGCCACCTTTAACGGAGGTTCACCCCGCGCGAAACAATGGTAGTGAGGGAACGACCGTTGGCTCGCGATAGGAAAAAGCGATGCGCCGATACAGGAATGGTCGATCGAGGAGCTTCCGATAGGACCGGAATATGTAACAAGAGAGATTTTATTTTTGCTAGGTCCGCTTGAACCGAATTGCGCTGCATAGATTGGTTTCAGTTCGCGGAGAAGCTCGACGCCGTCAAAGGACCCATCGTCGCGCCTGAATTTCCGGAGCAACTCAACGACCTGCTTGCGCAGGCCAGCGAGGTCTGCGCTCGGAACATGCTCGTTGAAAAACATGAATTCCCATTGCCGTCCGACTTTGAATGGCTTCTCATGAGTGTAAACCCTAACGGGCCGCCAAGAATCGCTGGGTGATACTCCGTGGAGGTCTTCGTTAGGAGGCGGCTCGCGCATCTTCGTATCCGGCGGGTGAAGGTCGAGAGGGTCGTCATCATTGTCGTTTGGTATGGGCTCCTCTCCCTGTTCCGGCGGCTCCGGCCCGCCAGCAATCATTATGACTTCACCGAGATTATCTCCCGCAGCGGCAAACATGTATCCCGCTGGGTCAACCAAGTATCGGAGATAATTCTCGGATAAGTTGGGCGTCTCGAGAGCGATTTGCAGTCGTTCAATCAAGGGGAAGTAGGGTATTGCGAGCACCTCAACTCGCTGCAGCCCGAGTAAATCGCGCGCACCATTTATGTGGTCCTCGTCGAAATGAGACAAGCAAAACAGATCTATCGAGCTCTTCCGAAGGGTGAATCGGAATGATGCAATCTCACGCTGCAGATATTTTTGTTTGCTGTGTGTTCCGCAATCGAAAATCCAATAGAAGCAGTCCTTACGATCACTTCGAGATAATGCGCCCGTCGCAAACAGACCCTGGCCAACGGCACGGAACGAATAATCGAACAGCAAATGTCTCATTTGTTATGCTGCGAAAGCTCCTTGAAGGACAGATTCGCGAAGGCGAGTAGCGCGCAGGATGTTCGCGTTCAGAACCGCTTCAAACTCTTCGGTCACGCTCAATCGGCGCTCTACCTCGGCGACGATACGTTGTTGTTCCGCGAGTGGTGGGAGCGCGATTGGCAAGTCGCCAACTTTGCTCACGCTGAGCGTGTAGAGACCCGAGGTCGAACTAGCAACCAATTCGACGAATTGCCGCCCGATTGGCGATTGAAGCCAATGCAATATCCACTTCGGCATTCGAGGTTCGACCGAGCGAACTTTAATGAGATGGTTTTGGTGAACGCACGGGTCTATTGCCCCATTCCAAATCGCCAACCGGCCAATTTGCGCCTTGCTGCCATTGCCTTCGACAATCAGAAGGTCACCGACACGTACAAGTAGCTTTGCCAGTTCTGAATCTTCAACACCGATGCATTCTATATCATCTAAACGAAGTTCATTTGCGTAGACATTCGCGACGCGCAGGTACGGAAGTTGGTTCTTAAGTTTGGAACGCTCCGGATTCTTGGTCAGCCCGCCAAAGGTGAAACCAAGTTGTTCGAGGCGCGTCCAGGTCCAGCCTTTCGGGAGTTGCGGAAGATCGACAATTTGCGCTGATGACGGCTCTTTGTATTTGCCTTTGCCCTTCCAGCTCTCACGACGCTCCTTGAGAATGCGCCGTAAGAGTTGTTCGCCAGTTTCGTAGCTACGATTTTCTTTGCGGGCGAGTTCGGCTTCGGTGGGAACGAGGCCGCCTTCGCAAGCGGCCTTGAGTACGCTAGCGCGGTAGCGTTTCAGCGCGGTCTGCACGCGCTTCAGCGACCCGACTCCTGCATCCAATCGCGTGAACTGCTTTTCGATTTCCGCAACGATGCGCTGTTGTTCATCGAGCGGTGCGACGGGAAGGAGTAGCTTGCGAAAGCGAGCATGTGTCAGATTTAAACCGCTGTCGCTGCTGCCGGTCTTCATTTTGTCGATGGCGAGTCGTGCGCGCTCGGTCTGAAGAAATGCCTCGACGTAACGGGCGTCCGTTCGTTCGGGGTCGACACGAAAGCGATACATCTTGCCCGACATCATCAGCCGCTTCCGAGTTCGCCTAACGAGACAGGAAACGCCACAACGAACCCGCGGACCTGCGCACGTAATTAGAATATCCCCTTCGTTGACCTCTATCAGCGGTCGCGGTTCGAGCTTGCGCGGAAGGAGTTTGTTGTGTTCCGGTTGAAATTCTCCCGGCTGGATCGACGTCGTTTTCAGAACCCCCCAAACTTCCTCGGACGGCGAAGGCACTTTCTCGCACTGCGGGCTCCACCCTTGGTGAAGGGTCCTTCCATCCTCGAGGGGTGCGAAGAGCTCTTCGATTCGTTGCTCTGACCATCGACCGTTGGAGCGAGGTACCGCCGCTTTTTCGAAAACTGTGGACTGACTCATCACTCGAAATCGATTTGGATGTCATTGCCGAACCGTAGTCCTGCAACGTCGCACGAAAATCTTACGACCCGGGCCTTCAGGCCATTATTCAGGTTGGTGTTAAGCAACCATCCGTCTGCGATCGCCTCGTGTTTCGGTCGCAGGTCTGGTCGGTTCGGAAACAACTCCTCGGGCGTTTGGGCGATGTAGGCGCGTGTCGTTCCAAAGTTATTCGGATGAGCAGCGCAGCGCTTTAGGAACGAAGGATCGCGAGCTTGGAGCTGGCGAAGGATGTATAAGGTGGCCTCTAGAGCATTCCTGACGGCAACATCTTGTCCAAGGAATTTAATCGTTCCGGCACGCGGCCTCGCTGGCCTTCGGGGGGCATCTGGCGCCAGGGTAAATCGTGGTTCCGTCTGTCTCGGAGCAGGTTGGGGTGGAATGTCCGGCGCAGCTGCCACGGGGCCAGCCAACGGTCTCTGCAAGAACTCGAGAACATCCGTGTCCTCAGGACGGACGCCGCACTTCGATTCGACGGCATCTTGCACGAGTTCCACGAGCAAAGATTCGCCTCCCGCCACCAACTCCGTCCAAGCCGCAGGGATGGTCTGCCGGGCTAAGCCGGCTCGATTGCGGCTGCGATATTCTTCGCGTGCGCTGCTTAGTGCCTCCCCACTCTCAACACGCGCGTGTGCCAGATAACGTTGCAGGATAGCAGCGGCTTCTGAAACCGGACGTTCAAACAAGTCTAATTTGTAAACACGGCGCTCTTCGTAACTTCCCTGCTCCATCGTGAGGTAGAAGCTCCATGTCTTCCCGTCGGTGAGAACAACAAACTGAACCCCTCCAGTGTGGAACGCATAGTCCAGAGCTTGCCGAACAGCGTCCTCGTCTCGACCAGGTGGTTTAACCTCGATAAAGACTGTTGGATGGTTCGCGGGGTGGCAGAGAGCGAAGTCCGCACGCCCTTCTCCGGTTTGGTACTCAGGCGAGACTAACGAAGTGTCCCATGTACTCCAGCCGAGTTCCTGAAGAACCCGTAGAACGATGCCTTGAGAAATCGACGCCTCATTAGAAAAACGGCCCTGCCGCAATCGTGCGGTAATATCTGCGAGTGTTGTTTCGAGTGCCATGTTGGTCATGCGGCAAGAGTTAGGTTAAGTTCGTCCATCAGCGGCCAGAGTTTCTCGCCGAAAGCTTTGTAGATCGGACCGAGGACGTTGTCGGCTTCGAGGTGCTCACGGTCGACGCTGCCGCTTGCGCTGATATAATCGCGCATCTTTCCTAACCAAGCGAGTTGGTCGGGAGAGAAGGTGGTTCCGTCCGCGCGTTTCTCTGCGAGCCACGTAGCGAGGCGTTGTCGGACGTGTTCTTCGAATGTCTCGAGCGGAGTTGAAGGTTCGATTGCGGTGCGGACAAGACTAACTAGGTCTGTGAATCTTCGTGTTTGGGAACTATTTTTTACCAACGCGCTCGGAGATCGCGTTCCACCTTTCTCGTATGCTTGCCAGATTGTTGGGACGGGCTGAGGCCCGAACTCCGGTTTTAACTTCGCTTCAAGTTCGCGAAGCGATTCTTCGGTCAGGCGTTTCTTGAATGGGCGGCTGTAGAGAATTTGGAGTGCTTCGATCTCGGCTTTGTGTTGCTCGATGTAGTCGCGGAAAGACTTGATCGTATCGCGCGCGGCTTCGCTGGTTTTGGCGTCGGCACCGGCGAACAGGAGTTTGTCTTGCGAGACGGTGTCGATGGTTTGGTCTGCGGCGCGCTGAATCGCCAGGATTTTATTTCGGAGATCGGGATTCGTGGCGATCGAGGAGACCGATTTCTGAATGAAGTCAGCGGTCTCACGGGAGCTCGACCCTCCATGTTCTTCGATCTTGTCGGGATCGATGGCGTCGAGAAGGTCGCGCGCGATGGTCGAGAGAGTCTTACCGCCGGAAAGCTTTTCGACTTCGGCGCGCACGTCGGGTTCGATGCGCTTCTCAAGTCGGATAAGTCTGCCAGCTAACGATGAGAGCAACTCAGGTTCGCGCGCGCCGATGGCGATGTGTTCCATCAGTTTCTCCAGCGGCACGCTTGGTTTTTGTTCAAGCGGGCGTGAGTCGGTCTTGTCGCTCTCGCAGACGCCGACGGCGTCGACGATGACGAAGTGGGTTTTGGCGCGCGCGTCCGGCGGTGACGGCCTGGAAGTCGGTTCGGAGATGACGCGGGTGCCGCGGCCTTTCATTTGCTCGAAGAAGCTGCGTGATTTCACACGTCGCGCAGAAGAGGAGGATCTCGAGCGGTTTGATGTCGGTGCCGGTGGCGATCATGTCGACGGTGACGGCGATGCGGAGTTCGGACAGTTGCGGAATCTCTTGAATGAATGTCGCTTCGGCGAGCGCCGGTGGTGCTGGTAGGTGATCTTTTGGCAGAAGTCGTTGCCTTTGCCGAACACTTCGCGGCACGATGTGGACGATGTCCTCGGCGTGGGAGTCGTCCTTGGCGAAGATGAGCGTCTTCGGGACGGCGTGCGGCCGGGAAAGATTTCGGTGAAGAGCGGTCGCGAAAGGTGCGGAGGACGGTGCGGATTTGGTCGGGCGCAACGACGGAGCGATCGAGCTCGTTCGGCGTGATAGGCGAGGTCTTCGTCGAGCTGCTCCCAGCGGACTTTGCGGGTGTGGCGGTCGCGTTTATCGACGTAGAAACCTTTTTCGACGCGGCTGCCCTGCTCGGTGATCTCCGTGTCGATGCGGTAAACGTCGTAGCCGACGTTCACGCCGTCGGCGACGGCGTGCTCGTGGCCGTATTCGATGACGAGGTTCTGATTAAAGAAGCCGATGGTCTGCTTGCGACGGCGTGGCGGTGAGGCCGATGAGGATAGGCGTCGAAGTATTCGAGCACCTGCCGCCAGAGATTGTAGATGGAGCGGTGGCATTCGTCGGTGATGATGAAGTCGAAGGTCTCGATGGGGATGTTCGGGTTGTAAACGACCGGCGGCGGCTGTTTCCAAAGCGACTCGCGCAGTTCGTAGCCGGAGCGTTCGTCGATCTCGGCGTCGATCTCTTCGCCGCGCAGCATGGAGTAAAGGCGCTGGATGGTGCAGATGCTGACGCGGCTGACGGGGTCGAGCTGCGTTCGAGGTGAGGTGCTGGACGTTGTAAAGCTCGGTGAACTTGCGGCCGTCGTCGGGCGTGACGAATTGCTGGAATTCGTTCAGGGCCTGGTCGGCCGAGATTGGCGCGGTCGACGAGGAAGAGGACGCGGCGCGCGCCGGCGAGCTTGATGAGGCGGTAGGTGAAGGTGCAGGCGGTGTAGGTCTTGCCGCGCGCCGGTGGCCATCTGGATGAGGGCGCGGCGGTTGTCTGGCGGCGAGGGATTTCTCGAGGTTGCGGATGGCTTCGATCTGCGCGGACCAGAGATTGGTGGTGGGCATCTGGTCCGAAGTCAGAAGATTCGTTAGGCGCGTGTTGAGGTTGGCGTTTGGTTCGAGGTATTCGAGCAGGGTTTCGGGCCTGTGAAAGGCGAAGACGTTGCGGCTCTTCGGATGAGGGATCGAGGCGGTTGGTGAATTGCGTTTCAACACCGGTGCTTTCGTACGCAAACGGCAGCGGTTCACGCAACTTCGGGTAAATATCGAGCAGGCCTTTGCCGTATTTGCCGGATTGTTCTTCGACGCCCGTCAGCGTGAAACCTTCGGGCTTCGCTTCGACTGTGCCGATGGCTTTGCTGTCAACAAACAGGAGGTAGTCCGCTTCATCACCCCCTTTGAGCAGCGCTTCGCGAACAGCCACACCGCGGTCAGCGGAAAGATTGATCGATTTGCGACCTTGAACCTTCCAGCCGCACGCCGTCAGCAATTTATCGATATTTTCGCGCGCGAGCTCTTCTGGGGACGACATGAAGCGCGGAGAATATCAGAAATTGCAGCTATGCGAGAAGCGGAAAAGAAGAGAGACTGTCCACACGCAACTGCGGCTCAAGAAGCTGCGGATACCAGATTTCGCAGACACTGTCTGCGAAATTGTCCAGACGGCGTCTGGATTGTTGGTTCTGAGAATTCTATCGGTGCTGTCGAGAGAATCGCAGAAGACGGGAGACTTTGAAATTGTGCCGACACCTGTCCCCACTTTTTTGGACTCACAACCATTAGCGGACGGCATTTCTTGCCAAATTCGTCAGACACTGTCTGACGTTTTTCCGTCCAGCGGGAGGGCGTCGGCAAATACGGAAGCGAATTCCGCGACGTTGTCGCGTAATTTCCAAGTGGAGTAGCGTTCAATGATTCGCTGTCTGTTGAGACCTTTACTTGCTGGAGAATCCGGTTCAATTCCTTCGCCATCTTCGTTGCCGTCTATCACAATTCCTTCTTGTAAGACGGGACGAATTATTTCCCGGAGCTCACAATCGCAATCCCCCAATGGCCGTCACCGACTTTGATGCGACGCAGTTTTTTCGCGCGATTTTATGTCCACAAGTGAGACTTAAAAAATGGCGACGGCCAGAGATCGCCGCTACAGCGGCATTAGTGTAAATCCTTGGGTCCCATTCGAGTGCAACGGCTCGAGGAACAACAACCTTGTTTTGTAACAATTTCGTTACCTGCGTTGCATTGCGCTCGTAATGAGTCAGCCTCTAGTTGGTTAATTCTGAGAAATTCAACGACGATCATTTAACGGAGATGAACCTAAACAACCGGCAATTTATCAAAAATCGAAACTTCAAGGCTAAGGCTGTCGGCCAATCGGCCGCAGATTTAATCATTCGAACAATCATGAGACACCGTTTCAGGTTGTTTGTCCTGGCGCAGGTTTGTCTTGGGCTTTCTGCGGCAATGCCCACCACTAGCAACGGTCGGCCGGCGCCCTCAGACAACGCCACCGCCGAGAGTGACATTGACATTTCCCGCCGACGCGAGATGGAGCCCTACCGGCAATCTCCACACGGCACGCGATATACACACGGCGACATTGCTACCGAACGGGCTGGTCCTTGTCGCAGGGGGTCTTAATAGCCGTTCTGTCGAATCCAGAAGTGCCGAACTGTACGATCCGGCGACCGGGACGTGGACTACGACGGGGAACCTCAACGAGGGGCGCTTTTATTACCCGGCGACTTTGCTGCCCAACGGCAAGGTACTTGTGGAAGGCGGAGATGGCCTAAGCGGCGAGCGCGCGAGCGCCGAACTGTACGATCCAGCCACCGGAACCTGGACTCGCACGGGGAGTCTTAACGTCGCACGCCAATTGCATTCGGCCACGTTGCTGCCCGACGGCAAGGTGCTTGTGGCCGGAGGGTTTGATAGTAATAATCTGATTACTGGCAGCTCGGAATTGTACGATCCGACGACGGGAACCTGGTCAGCCACCGGCAATCTTAACACCCCACGCTTTACTCACACGGCGAATCTGCTACCCAATGGCAAGGTGCTTGTGGCAGGGGGATTTGGTGGCAGCGGCACTTTGGCCAGCTCGGAATTGTACGATCCGACGACGGGAACCTGGTCAGCCACTGGCAATCTTAACACCCCACGCGTTACTCATGCCGCGGCGATGCTGCGCAACGGCAGAGTGTTGGTTACAGGCGGAATTAACAGCGACGGCATTTCCGCGAGCGCGGAGGTGTATAATCCAAACAGCGGGACCTGGACCACCGTCGGCAGTCTCAACGACGCACGCTACGCGCACACCGCAACCTTGCTTCGCAACGGCATGGTGCTCGTGGCTGGAGGACTTGATAACAACGGCACGTCCTCAAGCGCAGAACTGTATGATCCGGTGAGCAGGAGCTGGACTTCCACCGACAATCTTAATACTCCACGCTCTCAGCACACGGCAACATTGCTTCCGAATGGTGCGGTCCTTGCCGCGGGGGACTCGAGAATAGTTTCACGGCTTTGCGGAGCGCGGAATTGTTCAGGCAGCGATAAGGGCATGAAAGAGTAATCAGGAAAGCAGAGCCGGAGCGAAGCGATTAGCTCGTGCCGCGACTGAACCGTTGTTGGATTGCCACTACAATATCGCCACGCTTCTCATGGCTCGTCATCGGTGTGTGTTTGCTTGGCGCGGATTCGCGGCGAGATAATCTTTGATTACCGACAGAAATGGTCCGCCAAAATTCTTCAATTTCTGTTCGCCTACGCCGGGAATGCGGCGGAACTCGGTTGAATTCGTCGGATATTTGCTCGCCATTTCGCGAAGCGAAACATCGGAGAAGATAACGTAAGCAGGCACGCCGCGTTCATCTGCGAGTTGGCGACGAAATGCGCGCAAGCGTTCAAACAATAGTTCGTCGCATTCAATCGCGCCTGCCCTTCTTCGCACGCCTTTCTCCGCAATGTCGATTTGTTTGGTTAGAATGATCGGTGTGCGATTCCGCAACGTTTCCAAGCCAGCCGGCGTAAGCGACAAGGTCGAAAACTTGCCCGGTGCACACTCGACGAGTTCCAGTCGCATCAATTCCCGACCGATTGCCTGCCATTCACTTCGTTTCAATTCGGAGCCGATGCCGTAAGTGGACAGCTCATTGTGGGCTCGTTGCCGGATCGCTTCCGTATCTGCGCCTCGGAGAACATCGACAACGTGACCCAATCCGAATCCGAAGCCATGCCTCGCGTGGATGCGATACACACAGGAGAGGAATTTTTGCGCGTGCACTGTTCCGTCGAACGTTTCGCGCGGCTGCAAGCAGTTGTCGCAACCCTCACACTGCTGCTGTCCGAATTTTTCGCCGAAGTACTCGAGCAGCGTCATGCGCCGGCATTCGCGCGTCTCGGCGAAATGGACCATTTGCCGAAGTTGCGCTCGCGCGATCCGCGCTTCGGTTTCGGTTTTCTCATCGATGAAATGTAGTTGCTTGGCGACGTCGTTTGGGCTGAACAGCAACACGCATTCGCTGGGCAATCCGTCGCGTCCGGCGCGTCCGGTTTCCTGATAATAGCTCTCCAGATTCTTCGGCAGATCGTAATGCACCACGAAGCGGACGTTCGGTTTGTTGATGCCCATTCCGAACGCGATCGTGGCCGTGACAACGCGCACATCATCCCGCAGAAAGGCATCCTGGTGTTTCGTGCGCTCGGACGCGGTGAGCCCGGCGTGGTATGGCTTTGCGCTGACGCCGTCCTCATTCAAATTCCGCGCCAACGATTCAGTGCTCTTGCGGCTCGCACAGTAAACGATGCCGCTGTCGTTAGGCCGGCTGCGAATGAACGCCAGCAGTTGGTCGTAGGGCGCCGTTTTCGGAACCACGCGATATGTCAGGTTCGGCCGGTTAAAACTGGCGACGTAGCAACGCGGATCGCGCAGCTTCAATTCCTTTAGGATGTCTTCCCGCACGCGGTCAGTGGCCGTGGCTGTGAGCGCCATGATCGGCACATCGGGCAAATGTTTCCGCAGTTTTTTCAGCTCGCGATATTCCGGCCGGAAATCGTGGCCCCATTCGCTAATGCAATGCGCTTCGTCGATGGCGAGTTGCGCAATATTCCAGTTTAGCGCGCGCTCCAAAAACGTGTCGAGCATCAGTCGTTCGGGCGCGACGTAAAGCATCCGGTACTCGCCTCGATGCAGACCGCGCCAACGCGCTTTGGCCTCCTCCCGATTCAGGGTTGAATTCAGGTAAGTCGCGGCAATTCCACTGGTCTGCAGCGCGTCAACTTGATCTTTCATCAGCGAGATCAGCGGCGACACGACGATCGTTAGCCCATCACGCATCAACGCCGGCAACTGAAAGCAAAGCGATTTCCCGCCGCCGGTCGGCATCAGCACAAACACATCGCGCCCGGCGAGCGCGTCCTGGACGATCTCCCGTTGCAACGGCCGAAACTGATCGTAGCCGAAATGTGTTTTGAGCGCGCCCAGCAATTCCACGCTTTATGGTACCGAAATGCGGAGGTTCTGGACACCGAATTTGTGCCATGAGTCATTCCCTCGCGTTTGTTACGCTCCGCACTCGACCGAGAGGGCGGCCTCGATCTTGTCGGGTTCACAGTGATAAATCGTGGTCTGTCCGCCTTCATAATAAAACGAGTGGACAATTACTTCGAGTTTTCCATCACCATTCAGATCAAGCACCGCAGTAATCTTGTACACGTTGGGAGGGACGGACTCGTCAGGTTTTGGATAAACCTCACCGGCGACAACTTGTGTCCGAACCTTACCGGCGGTTACACGGCGCAAGATGACGATGGAATAACTTCCGCGCTTCGGAGCGTCCACAGGCACTTCATCGCGCTCGGTAAAATAATTCGTGGCTTCGATTAATACCTCGTCCTCGCCATCTCCTTCGAGATCGACCCGAAGGATCCGTTTGATTCGCACTTTAGGATCTGCGATTCCGCGACTCTTCAAGAAATCGCGGACAGCCTGCACGTAAACGGGCTGAGTGGTGTCAGCGATTACAGGCTTCCGCGGTAGGGCATTCCATGGCGCAGCCAGTCCGATCACGCCATCTTTGGGTTTCGACGAGAGCGGGACCGTCAATGTGTCAGGACACAGTTCGTCGACGGACTTTGGTTTGCCTCCTGTGATCTGGCCGACTTGTTTGGTTAGGCCAAAGACTTGGTAAGTTGTATTATTGCCGACTGATTTCGTCGCTCGACCGGCCTTAATCCACTTTCCGTTTGCGCTGGCGCCGAAAAAGTAGCCCGTGTCGATTTCGATAATCGGATGCACCTCGGCGGCGCCGGTGATCGCCGCACTGAAAAGTGCAAACAGACCGATTAATCGTGGCGATGTTATGAGAGTCACACGCTTGGTTTTTAGCCGGACCGCAGCTGTCTGCCCAGAATTGTTTACTTGTGTGTTTCCTCCAAACCATGCAAACCATCGACGGATGAAATCGGCAGCGGTCTTTTACCTGGCGATGCTCGTCGTCGCTGCAGTTCCGGCACAGAACAAGTATCCTGGCGGAATCGTTTACGGGCCGAAAGCCGCTTTTAGCATCAGCGCACCCCAAGGCTGGGTGCTGGACAATGAATCAGGCGTGAATCAGGGATTGCCATGTGTTCTTTATCCGAAAGGCGAGTCCTGGGCCGATGCGCGAACAGTGATGTATGCGAAAATCGCCAGCACTCAGTATGAGGACGCCGAGAAATTCGCAGCCGTGGCGATCAAGGAAATGGAGAGTAAGCACGGAAAGCCGAAGGAAAAAATCGACAAGGGAAAGACCGGTAACGGTCAAGCATTCTTCATTAACGAGTACCCTGCGACGAAAACGTATTCTCAATGGGAACGCGTCGCGTACATCCAATTGCCGAAGGCGGTGGCCTACATCGTCCTTTCATCGCACGACGAAGCGAGCTATCGGAAAGATGCGCCGGCGCTCCGCGAAGTGTTGAAGACGTTTCTCTACCTCGAGCCGAAGACTGAATCTGGCGCGCATTAACCGCGATGTTGCACTAATCGGCTGGCGAGATTCCGTAATCGAGGAGCTTGGAGTGCCCGCCGGGACGGTATCTGGTCGATATCGAAAGTCGTAATGACTTCGCCACGATGTGCCCGGGACAATGACTGATCCTCGTTTTGAACCGAATCGCCAGCGCAATAAGCATCAAGATATTCACGAATGACAGCCTCTTCGGAAACTAAATAAACTGGATTAGTTTCCACGTTGTGCTAAAAACTGTCACGGATATGAAACGGGCACACACACCGCAGCCCCGAAGCCGAAGGCGTGATCCGAACCGGCAGCGAATCGTCGATGCTGCCCGGGTCCACTTTTTCAATCACGGATTCCGCAGTGTGACCATGGATGATCTGGCGGAGGAGTTGGGCATCAGCAAGAAAACGCTCTACGCGCATTTTCCGGGCAAATTCGATCTGCTTGAAGCTGTGCTGG
Source organism: uncultured Verrucomicrobiae bacterium (assembly GCA_963776065.1). Classification (GTDB taxonomy): domain Bacteria; phylum Verrucomicrobiota; class Verrucomicrobiia; order Chthoniobacterales; family UBA10450; genus Udaeobacter. The sequence continues at coordinate 110,718 of CAVZLJ010000008.1, forward strand.
CCGATAAATTAACAGGCGTCGAAGCAACGCTGAAGGAAGTTACACGGGCGCATCCGGACGATTTCCCGGCGACGTTGCGCGAGTTGCTGGCCGGTACACAACGCGAACTGGATGAGATCAAGCCTTCGTTTGTGCGTGATATGCGCCAGAAGGCGCCGGACGTTTTCAAACTCGTCGAACGCCGCCGGGCCGCACTCATCCAGCGTTATATGGGAAAGTTTTTTGTCGATGGACAACGGCTGGGAATGGTGCGCAAGGATGTTCCGGCCAAACTGATCATCGAAATTTTGCTGGCGATGGTTCAATCGATCATGAATCCGCCGAAGATGGAGGAGCTGGGGATGATGCCTAAAGACGGGTACACCGGGATTCTTAAGATTATTCTCGAAGGCGCGCTGACATCGAAGGGACGGAAAGCGTGAATACGTCATTCGTTAGGGGAGATCGATTCGGCCGCCGTATGTCGTGGCGGATTGGCCGCGGCGAACAATTGCTGCGCGTAACGGCGGTTTTGACTTTACTTCTCTTACCCGCCGGTTGCGGCAATCGTGGGAACGCAGTTTCGGGGACGATCGAAGTGGACGAAGCGCATGTGGGGCCGCGCTTCAGCGGGCGCGTAGAGAAAATTTTCGCGCGGGAAGGCGATCATTTACATGAAGGCCAGTTGATCGCGCAACTGGAGGCGCCGGAACTTCTGGCACGTCGCGAGCTCGCGCGGGCGCAAATTGACACAGCAATGCGCAACGCCGATGCGCAGTCAGCGCAATTGGAATATTTGCAAGCCAACGCTAAACGCCAACAGGATTTGCTCCAGCGCAAGGTTGTTTCGCCTAACGATGCGTTGCAGGCTGAGAGCGCGGCCCAGTCGCAGGCAAAAAATGTCGAGGCGGCACAGCAGCAGGTGAATCAGGCGCGCGCGCAACTGGCCGATATCCAGGCGCAGTTAAAGGAAATGCAGGTGGTCGCTCCGGCGGATTCGGTGATGGAAGTACTCAGCGTAAAGCCGGGCGACATTCTCGTGCCGCCATTCAATCAGGAAGTGGCCACGCTGCTGCTGACCGGGCATCTCTGGGTGCGCGTTTACGTTCCGGAATCATGGCTGGGTTTGATCAAACTCGGCGAGCACGTCCGAGTCCGTGTGGATCCGTATCCGCACACGGATTTCGATGGGGTCGTCGAGCAGATAAATCGGCAAGCCGAATTTACGCCGCGTAACGTGCAAACTGTAGCCGACCGGATCAAGCAGGTGTTCGGCGTGAAGGTCCGTTTGCCGAGCGATGATGATCGCCTGCGTGCTGGAATGGCAGCGGACGTTTACTTTTCGAATGTGAAATGAACAACCACGAATCTACACGAATGGACACGAATCCAGAGAGATCACTGTTCAAGGGCGAAGTTTTTCAAATAGTTGGCTGCGCGATCGAGGTTCTTAACGCACTTGGCCACGGAATCGTTGAGAAGCCCTACGAAAATGCACTGGTCGTGGAGTTTGAGCTACGGCAGATTCCATTTAACCAGCAGCCCGCATTCGACGTTCTCTACAAAGGCCGGCGAGTCGGCGCCTTCGTTCCAGACCTTATCGTCTTCGACTCCATTGTGGTGGACGCCAAAGTGATCGATCGGATCACCGATCACGAACGTGGGTTGATGTTAAATTATCTGCGCATTACGGCCTTGCGTGTCGGAGTGATTCTTAATTTCAAACACCGGAAACTAGAGTGGGAGCGAATTGTCTTATGAATTGGTGTCCATTCGTGTCCATTCGTGGTTACTGATTTCATGAGTGAGGCGATGATCGAAGTTGATGGGCTGACGAAGCGTTTCGGCAACTTCACCGCAGTTGATCATGTTTCCTTTACTGTCGGAAAGGGCTCGATCTTCGGCTTTCTCGGCCCGAACGGTTCGGGGAAAACAACTCTGATCCGGATGCTGTGTGGAATTCTGGAGCCGAGCGACGGCACGGCGAGAATCGGCGGCCACGACGTGGCGCGAGACTTGGAACCAATCAAGGAAATGATCGGCTACATGTCGCAAAAATTTTCCCTCTACGATGAATTGACTGTGAACGAGAACCTCATCTTTGCAGGGAAACTTTACGGCTTGAATGGCCGCGAATTGCACCAGCGGCGTGACGAGATGATCGCCACGACGCATCTGGAGCCGTACATCGACAGGCGCGCTGCCCAACTCTCCGGTGGCTGGCGTCAACGTTTGGCCATGGCTTGTTCGCTGATGCACAAACCGAGCGTGCTCTTTCTCGACGAGCCGACTGCCGGCATCGATCCCGTCGCGCGGCGCGAACTATGGGATTTGCTTTTCGAGTTCGCTGGCAAAGGAATGACCCTTTTTGTGACGACCCATTACATGGATGAAGCGGAACGCTGCGATCATGTCGGCTATATCTACATGTCGAGATTGATCGTGTGCGGTGAGCCCGACGAGCTGAAGAAATTGCCGGAGGTAAGTCCACCGGGAACGCGACGGCTCGACGTGACATGCGATCATGTGACCACGGCCTTGCATGCCATGCACGAGATGCCCGGAGTGCGCAGCGCCACAGTCTTCGGCCAATCGATGCATTTGTTGGTCGAGGAGACCGTCACGCGCGCGCAGATCGAAGAACAACTGCTCAAAGTCGGAATCAGCGAGGCAGAGATTCACGACATCGGCCCGTCACTCGAAGATGTATTCGTGGAACTTTCGGCCAAGCATGCTGCGCAACAACAAAAAGCGGCCTAACACCGATGATTGTCATCCTGAGCGAAGCGAAGGACCTCACAGATTAGATGAAGGCATTCTATGTCTACATGATGACGAACCAAAGCCGGGTCGTTCTTTATACCGGAATAACAAACAGTTTAATGCGCCGAGTGTGGCAGCATCAGACCGGGGAGATAGAAGGGTTCACTAAGGCTTACAAGGTCAATCGACTCGTGTATTACGAGTGTTTCGATGATCCCCGAGACGCGATCGCACGTGAAAAGGAGATCAAAGGCTGGCGACGTCAGAAGAAGAATGCATTAGTCGGAACGAAGAATCCGAAATGGGCGGATTTATCACCGATGCTTTTTCAGCATATGAAACGTCCTTCGCATACTTCAGCAAATCGAGCGGGACTACAATGATCGAAGCTAGTTCGGGCATTTTGCGTGTTTTGCGAGGTCCCTCGCTTCGCTCGGGATGACCAGCCAAACAATGTGAAAATGAAACACAAACCGTTTCGCGGTCTCAGCGCAATTTTGTTCAAGGAGTTCATCATCGTCTGGCGCGATCCACTAACTCTCTTTTTCTTTTTTTTTCCGCCGCTGATCGAGATGATCGCGTTCGGCTACGCGTTGGACAACGACGTGAAACACATGGCGATGCTCGTTCTCAACGAAGATCGCACCGTCGAGAGCCGGCAGTTGATCGATCGCTTCGTGAACACTGAATCATTTCGGGTCGTTGGCGAAGTGCAAAGCCTGGACCAACTGAAAAGTGAGATGCGCAAAGGCCGCGCCTACGCCGCGCTTTACATCCCGCCGAACTTTACTCGCGAACTAATGGCGGGTCACTCTGCGCAGGTGGAATTGCTTGTAGATGGGTCCAATTCCACCACGGCGTTGCAGGCTCTTCAGACCGGACTGGGCGTGGCGTTGACGCAATCGCTGGAGTCGCTGATGCGTGACGCCGGCCGAACCGGCATGCCGATCGATGTTCGCCCGCAGATGCTTTACAATCCGGCCATGCGCGCGCCGAACTTTTTTGTGCCCGGTGTGATCGGTGTCGTGTTGCAAATTGGAACGACAGTTGCAGCGGCGATGGCCCTGGTGCGCGAACGGGAACGCGGCACGCTCGAACAACTATTAGTAAGTCCATTGAGTCCGGCCGGCCTCATGCTCGGCAAGCTGGTTCCATATCTCTGCATCGGCATGGCTATGGCGGTCATTTTGTTCACGATCATGCGGTTTGTCTTTTTTGTCCCCATCGAGGGCAATGTCTTCGCGATGTTGTTTTCCACGCTGGTGTATGTCTTTGCGCTGTTGAGCCTCGGCTTGCTCGTCGGCACCCGGGCCACAAATCAAATGCAGGCGCTGCAAATGTCCATGGTCTTCCTGCTGCCGAGCGTTTTCTTTTCCGGGTTCATTTTCCCGCGTGAAACAATGCCGTGGATTTTTTACGCGCTCGGTGCGCTGTTTCCCACAACGTATTTCATCGCGCTCATGCGCGCGATTATTCTGCGCGGCGCAAATCTCCTGGAATACTGGCCGAATCTTCTGGTTCTCATTGTGATGTCGAACCTTCTTTTCGGTCTGTGCGCTCTGCGGTTCCGAAAAAAGCTTGCGTGAGCGACGCGTCCGCGTAGCGCGAACACGTTTTCAATAAGGACGCGGCCTTCGTAATTTTGGCTAACGTGTCCAGACGAATTTTCTTCAGCGCGTCGTGTATCATCATCGCCGTCGCTGCGATTTTGGCGTTACTCTGGTGGTTTGGAGTGAGGATGCCTGGGAAAAATGTTTCAAAGGCGGGACCGCTGTCGCGCGATGAAGTTGCCTTGCGCGGAGAGCTCCGGGCTGATGTGCAAAAGCTCGCGGGAGAAATCGGCGAGCGAAATATGGGGCATTACCGGCAGCTAGATGCCGCCGTCGATTTCATCGAAGATTCTTTTTCGCGCGCAGGTCTGACACCGCGACGAGACAGCTACGAAATGCGTGGACAACCTTGCCACAACATCGAAGCAGAAATTCCCGGCGCTGAGCCTGAGATCATCCTGGTTGGCGCGCATTATGATTCAGTGTTTGGTTCGCCCGGCGCAAACGATAACGGCACCGGCGTCGCTGCAACGCTTGCGCTGGCACGGCGGTTCGCCAGCGCGAAACCGAAGCACACCCTACGCTTTGTCGCGTTCGTGAATGAAGAGCCGCCTTATTTTCTGTCGGGTGAAATGGGCAGCCTGATTTATGCCCGCAGATGCAAGGAACGCGGCGACAAGATCTCAGCGATGATCAGCTTGGAAACGATCGGGTATTTCTCAGATGCGCCGGACTCGCAGAGGTATCCCTCCCCGGGGCTCAGCCTGTTCTATCCAAAAGTCGGCAATTTCATCGGGTTCGTGAGCAACGTTCACTCGCGCGCATTACTGCGTCGCGTCATTGCGCTCTTCCGGAAGCACGGAAAGATCCCTTCCGAAGGCGCAGCGCTTCCCGCGTTCATTCCCGGCGTGAGCTGGTCGGACCAATGGTCGTTCTGGCAGCAGGGTTACCCCGCGATCATGGTCACCGATACTGCGCCATTTCGCTATCCGTACTACCACTCATCGAATGACACGCCCGACAAGCTCGATTACGACCGGTTCACGCTAGTGGTCAGCAGCATGGAGAAGGTGATCCAAGACCTGGATAAACTGTAGCCGCCAGTCGCCGACCTTCGTCCCCCGAATGAAATCGCTGTCTCAGGTCCAACAACGATGGACGAAGAGCGACGAATCGAACGCTTGATTGCTAATTCGGCCGGCCTCGTGACTTAAACCCAAGCCTTGCGGATGAGCCACGTCTTGATGACCTGAGTTAGTCCAACGTAGCAGATCAAGGTTAACATCAGAAGCGGCCAATAGAGTGGCGGCAGTGGAACAAATCCGAGGGGTGTCGCGAGGGGCGAATAGGGAAGATACGCGGCAACGGCGATGATGAGGATCGTGGTCATCGTAAGTTGCCAACTAGCCCGCGACTGGATGAAAGGAATCAGATCAGTGCGAATGACGTGGATGATGAGTGTCTGGGTCATGAGCGATTCAACAAACCAGCCGGTGTGAAACAATGCCGCCGCGTACGTTTGTTCGGGGCCAGCAGCGGCGGTCGCGAAGCGCGAAGCAATGCCAGCAGGAGGCGTCAAATCAAGCTGGTTGCATTTGAAGATGAACCACATCATCGCATAGGTCGTGTAGTCAAAAATGGAACTGATCGGACCGATGCAGACGATAAATTTTGCAATCTCACCGATGTGCCACGGCCGGGGCTTCGCTATTTGTTGCGGGCCTACATTGTCGGTTGGTATCGGTACCTGTGAAAAGTCGTAGAGCAGATTGTTGGTGAGCACTTGAATCGGCGCCATTGGCACGAAGGGAAGCCAGGCGCTGGCGCCGATCACGCTGAACATGTTTCCGAAATTGGAGCTGGCGCCCATGCGAATGTACTTGAGGATGTTCACGAAGACCTTGCGGCCTTCCAGAACGCCTTCTTCCAGGACCATTAAACTTTTCTCGAGAAGAATTACGTCGGCCGATTCTTTGGCAATGTCGACCGCGTTATCCACCGAGACGCCGACATCCGCAGCGCGCAACGCAGGCGCATCATTAATTCCGTCGCCCATGAAACCGACCGTGTGGCCCTTTTTCTGAAGCGCCTTTACAATTCGCTGCTTGTGGGAGGGCGACAGCCGCGCAAAAACATTGAACTGGTCGACCAAGTCTGTCAGTTCATCGTCGGAAATGTTCTCAATTTCATTTCCGAGCGGGATTTTTCCAACTTTAATGCCGACTTCGGTGCAGACCTTGCGTGTGACAAGATCGTTGTCGCCAGTGAGCACTTTCACTGTGATGCCGTGCTGGTTCAGCCCGGAAATGGCTTTGGCTGCCGTCTCCTTGGGCGGGTCGAGGAATGCCAGATAGCCGGTCAGCACCAGGCCGTCTTCATCGGCTTTCGAATAGGCCGCGCGTTTCTCTACCTTTTTGTTGGCGACCGCCAGCACGCGGAAGCCGTCGCTGTTCAATTCATTCAGTTCTTCAAGGAGATCGCCGACCAGGATCGGCTCCATCCGGAAGATTTCACCCTCGTACTCGAAATGAGCACACTTTTTGAATACCGCTTCTGGCGCGCCTTTGGTCAGGAGTTCACGTTGTCCATCAGGCCGATCAAACACGACCGACATCATCCGTCGTGAAAAATCGAACGGGATCTCGTCGACTTTTGAGTATTTATCGATCGAGAGTTCTTTATGCAATTCCGTGTATTTCAGAACCGCGCGATCGAGGACATTTTTTAGGCCGCTTTGAAAATGGCTGATCACATAAGCGTCGCGCAGGACCTCTTCGCTTTCTTCCTTATGAATGTTGCAGTGCAGCTCGAGAATGATGTGATCCATCGTCAGCGTGCCGGTCTTGTCCGTGCAAAACACGTCCATCGCTCCAAAGTTCTGAATCGCGTTGAGCCGCTTGACGATGACCTTCTTGCGCGACATCGCCATCGCGCCCTTGGACAGGCAGACCGACACAATCATTGGCAACATTTCCGGCGTGAGTCCGACGGCGACCGCCATTGAAAAGAAAAATGCTTCGCGCCAATTGTGTTTTGTCAGGCCGTTGATGACGAACACCAAGGGCACCATCACCAGCATGAAGCGAATCATCAGCCACGTGAATTTCTTGATGCCGCGGTCGAAACTCGTTTCCTCTTGTTCGCCGACAAGGCTGCGGGCGATCTGCCCAAAGTAGGTGTGGGGGCCCGTTGCAATCACGACTGCCTTGGCCGTGCCGCTCTCGACGCTTGTTCCGAGAAAACAAACGTTATGTCGCTCCAGCAAGACCACGCCTTGGCGCATGTCTGGCATCTCGATCTTTTCGACGGGAAGCGATTCCCCCGTCAACGTGGCTTGAATGATGAACAGATCCTTGGCGAAAAGCAGCCGCACATCGGCAGGAATCATGTCACCAGCTGACAACTGGACGATGTCACCAGGGACAAGCTGACTGATTGGTATTTCCCTGGCCTCTCCGTTGCGGGCCACCGTCGCCGTGACGCTAATCATTGCTTTCAATTTCGCCGCGGCGGCGTCCGCGCGAGTTTCCTGAACAAACCGGAGAGACAATCCAAGGATAACCATCAAGAGCATCACGCTGCCTGCGCGCAGATCGCCCGTGGCGTAGGAAATGGTGGCGAGTACCGTTAGCAGAATTACCAACGGATTTCGGCTCGCGGTAAACAACCTGTGAACCCAGGTGCGTGCCTCCTCGCCCGCGACTTCGTTGAGACCGTATTGATCGAGCCTTCGCTCGGCTTCTTCTTCACTCAAACCGGCTTCGCTTGTGCCAAGCCTCTGAAAAAGCTCTTCGACACCAATCGTCGCCAGTTCGTCAACCTGCTTGGAAATGCCTGCACTTTGAGCTGCCTGCTGGTTGTTCATGCGATCGCCAAAGTTGCGCTCGAGCGCAAGCTAGTGCGTGATCGGTTTTGTACTATTTTATTAAAGGTGCAGGATACGGTACAGCGCTACAAACCTAACGGATCAGAGCAGCGTCCCGCGAAGGACGAATAGCGCCACGTTGAAGTAGATCACCAGCCCCGTGACATCGACCAGCGTCGCGACGAATGGCGCAGAAGACGCCGCTGGATCAAGTCCACAGCGCCGTAGCAAGAATGGGAGCAACGCTCCGCTAAGAGTTCCCCAGAGCACGACGCCGACAAGCGCAATGCCAACGGTAATGGCCACCAGCCAGTGATACGGTCCGTAATCAAAAATGTGCAGGTACTGCCACAATGAGATTCGAAAAATGCCGATCGTTCCAAGAATTAGCCCAAGCGAGAGTCCAGACAGGAGTTCTTTACGAACCACGCGAAACCAGTCGACCAGGCGAAGTTCGCCTAACGCCATCGCGCGAATGACCAGAGTCGTCGCTTGCGACCCGGAATTGCCACCGCTCGAGATGATCAAAGGCAGGAACATTGCGAGAATTGCCGCCTTTTCGATCTCGCTGTTGTATCCTTGCATCGCCGTGGCGGTAAGCATCTCGCCAAGAAAAAGAAGAATCAGCCACGTTGCGCGCTTTTTTAGCATTCGTAAAAATGGAATGGTCGTGTACGGCTCGTCCAACGCTTCCATGCCGCCGAGTTTCTGGATGTCTTCGGTCGCTTCCGCTTCGGCCACGTCTAACATGTCGTCGCTGGTGACAATGCCGACGAGCACGCCATTGGAATCAACGACCGGCAACGCTACCCTGTCGTATTTGCGGAAAACGTTAAGCGCGGCTTCCTGCGAATCGTTCACCTTGAGTGCCGCAAACGTGTCGTTGCGAATTTCGCTGACCTTCGCTGTAAGCGGTCGCAGCAATACTTCCCGGATGCGCAGATCATCAATCAGTTTGCCGCGGTCATCGACCACGTAAATAACATTCAGCGTTTCTCTGTCCCGGCCGTGTTCGCGGATGTAATCGAGCACTTGTTGCACCGTCCAATCGTCCCTTACCGCGATGAAATCGGGCGTCATTAAACGGCCGACGCTGCCTTCGGGATAACCGAGCAACGCTGTGGCCACTCGGCGCTCGTCCGGCGTGAGCAATTGAATCAGCTGACGCGCAGCCGAGCTCGGCATTTCCTCGAGTAGTGCCGTGCGATCGTCCGGCGACATTTCATTCAGAATCGCTACGACCTGCTCGTGAGCCATGGCGCGCAACAATGTCTGTTGCGCCTCGAAATCGAGATATTCGAAAACATCCGCCGCGAGCCCCGCTGGCAGGATGCGAAAGATGATCACCTGTTCGTCTTCCGGCAGATCGAGGATGACTTCGGCGACATCGGCGGGTGGCCATTCACGAAAGAGTTCACGCAGCGCGCCGAAATCGCGGGCCTCGATCATGCTCCTGATCTCTGGTTCTAAAAGCTTGCCGACCACGTGGCGTTTCTACCACTCGCGGTTAAAGGGCGCAATGGTCTGGACGCCGCTCTGTCCCGAAACGTTTCGGGAGTTTTCGCAGCTCGATGACCTATCTCTGCGCTTCGGATTTGCCTGAAACGCGCTTGTCATTCCGCGCGAAGTCGAGGAATCTCTAACTAACGTCTGGCGGTGGCGGCTTCGTCTTCGCTTGGAATTGGGCGGAAAAGAACCAAGATAGTTTCTATGCCTGCAGTTGCTACAGCTCCAATGATTCGGCGCGAGACCGGTGACGATCACATTTGCGTGCTCACTTTCGATCGCTCTGACTCCGGCGCGAACATTTTCGACGCCGCTACTCTCGATGATTTGAATGAGCACCTCGATGCAGTGGAGAAAGATGCTTCGTTGCGTGGACTGATCATCGCATCGGCGAAGAAATCAATCTTTGTCGCGGGTGCGGATCTCAAGACGCTGTTGCAAGGCGCGCTGAGCGGCGAGATGCGCGGATTTATCGAGCGGGGTCAGCAGGTCTTCAATCGGCTGGCCGATCTTAAAATTCCGACGGCTGCCGCGATCCATGGCGCCTCGGCCGGCGGCGGATTCGAGGTTGCGCTTGCGTGCGATTATCGCGTCGCATCGGACGAGCCCGCTACGCGGCTCGGACTCCCTGAAACGACACTGGGCTTAATTCCCGCCTGGGGCGGCTGCACGCGGCTCCCACGTCTGATCGGCGCCGAAAAAGCCGCTGAAGTGATTTTGAAAGGGAAACTTTATACCGCTCAGGAAGCTTTGAATATTGGGCTGGTGGATGAAATCGTGCCACGCGATCAGCTTCTCGATCGCGCACGCGAAAAGCTGCGCGCTGGCAAGCGCAAAATAGAGGGGCGAGCTGCCGTGAGCCCGGCTTCGCAGGGAAACCGGCCACCGGAACAGCGTGGGAATCCGGCGCCCGAACGTGCTTACGAAATCATTAATAAGACGCTCTCCATTTCGCCGGAGGAGTCGTTCCGCATGGAGCTGGACGCTATCGTGGAGTTGGGGAAAGGCGAATCGGCGCAAAATTTGATTCGCAATTTCTTTCTGGCGGAGAAATACAAGAAGGGAACGTCGCGAACGCCCTCTGAAAAGATCGTACACGCGGCCGTAATTGGCGCCGGCGTGATGGGCTCGGGCATCGCGCAATGGCTCAGCTCGCGTGGCGTTACCGTGATCCTGCGTGATGTCGCGCGAGAACAGATCGATCGCGGTTTGGCGAACATTGAAAAAATCTACGGCGACGCGGTGAAGCGGGGTTTGATGAGCGAGGAAAAGGCAAAGCAGAGTCGCGCCCGTATTTGTGGATCCACTGCGCCGATGGAGTTGCGGGATGTGCAATTCGTCATTGAAGCGACTTCTGAGAAAATGGAGATCAAGAAAGAAGTTTTCCGCGAACTGGCGATGGAAGCCGGCCCCAAAACAATCATTGCCACAAACACGTCAGCGCTTCCGGTTAGCATACTGGCCGATGTGACTGTCTCGCCGGAGCGCGTCAGCGGCATGCATTTTTTCAATCCAGTGAGTCGGATGAAACTCGTGGAAGTCGTCATTGCAAAACAAACTTCACAGGATACGCGTGAGCGGAGCCTGGCTTTTGTACGGCAGATCGGAAAAACGCCGGTAATCGTGCGCGATAGCCCGGGATTCCTGGTGAATCGCGTGTTATTTCCCTACTTGCTCGATGCCGCCGAGCTTTTCCAAAGCGGGCTGGATGCGCAGCGGATCGATCGTGTGCTGGTGGAATGGGGCATGCCCATGGGCCCGTTACGATTGATCGACGAAATCGGCGTAGACGTCACTGTCGATATTGGCAATACGCTGGAGAAGGCTTACGAACAGCGCGATCATGTTCCAACTATTCTGATTTGGTTGCGCGATCAGCAGATGCTTGGTCGCAAGACGGGCGCTGGTTTTTATAAATACGAGGGCAAGGTCCAGATGCCTAACGAGCCGCTGGCGCAATGGCGCGTTGCCGGCGGCGGGGACCCCGGCAGGGGCGAAGGCAGAACGAAAAGCCAGCCGGCGTCATCGCCGCCGGCCACAGTGGATGACATCGCGCTGCGCCTCGTGCTCCTCATGGTGAACGAGGCCGCTCGTTGCGTAGAAGAAAAAGTGGTGGAATCTCCGGAGGACGCTGATTACGGAATGATTTTGGGAACCGGTTTCGCGCCATTTCGCGGCGGGCCCTTGCGATTCGCGGAACATTTTGGACTGAGCAAAGTGGTCGAGGAACTGGAGCGGCTGGCCCGAAATGAAGAGAAATTTTCGCCCTGCGAAATTTTGAGGAAGCATGCTCGCGAAGGAACAAAATTTTATGAGGAGTGAATGCGCCGCGCCCCAGCGAAAATTCCTCGACTCCGCTCGGAATAACAGATGGTTGATATGAAATCGCCGCTCGAAGCGCCGGAAAAGCAAATCACTGAGGAAACCAGCGCAAAGGCTGACAAACCGGCGCCTGCCGCTGTGATCGACACATCCAAGATGGCCAAAGGCCAGCGCGAAGCGCTCGAGCTGGCAGAGGCCGCGCGCGATCCGCTCGAAGACCGTGGCAGTTTTGCCAGCAACCTGTTCGTTGGGCGTTATGATTTCGATCGGATTTATCCGTATCCCGCGCAAAGCGCGGAAGATCGCGTGGCGGGCGAAGAGTTTTTACAGAAGCTGGAAAGTTACCTCCGGGAACATGTCGATCCGGACGAGATCGATCGCACCGGTGAAATTCCGCCGGAAAATTTCCAAGGCCTGGCGGAGATCGGGGCGTTTGGAATCAAAGTGCCGAAGAAATACGGTGGGCTCGGATTATCCCAATCAAATTATGGACGTGCGGCGGTGTTGCTGGGTAGCTGGGATGGAAACGTTGCTGCACTTGTTTCTGCGCATCAGTCGATAGGTGTAGCGCAACCGTTGCTTCTGTTTGGTACCGAAGAACAGAAACAAAAATATCTGCCACGCGTAGCGGGCGGTGAGATTTCTGCATTCGCGCTGACTGAAATCCAGGCAGGATCCGATCCCGCAACCTTGAACTTAAAGGCAGAGCCAACGCCCGATGGCTCCGAGTTCATTCTTAACGGCGAAAAGCTTTGGTGCACAAATGGGGTGAAAGCAGGAGTGCTGGTGGTGATGGCGCGTACTCCGTCGAAGATGGTTGGCGGAAAGGAACGCAAGCAGATCACGGCTTTCATCGTCGATGTACATACCCCGGGGCTGGAGATCGCATATCGCTGCCGGTTCATGGGACTGCGAGCGCTTTACAATGCGGTCGTCAGATTCACGAACGTGCGCGTCCCTCGGGAGAACATCATTTTCAAGGAAGGCGCAGGCTTGAAGGTGGCGCTGACGACGCTCAACACGGGGCGGCTAACGCTTCCCGCGGCGTGCGTCGGTGTTTCGAAGCGGTTACTCGAGATTTCACGGAAATGGGCTGGCGAACGCATCCAATGGGGCGTGCCCATCGGCAAACATGCAGCCATTGCAGGAAAGGTGGCGGAGATGGCGGGCAACGTTTTTGCGATGGAAGCGATGACCTTTCTCACTTCGTCGTTGCTCGATCGCAAGGTCGGCGATCTGCGCATCGAAACGGCGATGTGCAAAATGTGGGCCACCGAAACGACGTGGAGAATTGCCGATGAGGCAATGCAAGTGCGCGGCGGGCGCGGATACGAGACTGCTTCATCGCTGGCCGGACGCGGCGAGCCACCAATCGCTGTGGAAAGATTCCTGCGCGATTGCCGCGTAAACACAATTTTCGAAGGCTCGAGTGAGATTATGCGGCTCTTTATCGCCCGCGAGGCACTTGATCCGCATTTGAAAGTGGGCGGCGCTATTTTCAACACGCAACTGCCCATGTCCGATCGCGCGAAAGCCGTTGTCAGCTCCGGAAAATTTTATGCCGGTTGGTATCCGCGCCAGTGGATGCCGAACGGCGCAGGCAAGATCGACAAATTACACCAGACACTTCTCGGCCACGTCAATTACGCGGCGCGCACAAGCAAACGACTCGCGCGCGGATTGTTTCACGCGATGGCACGGTTCGGTCCGAAACTGGATCGCGAGCAACTGCTCCTTTCCAGATTTGTCGGGATCGCGACAGAGTTGTTTGCCATCAGCGCGACGTGTTCTTATGCGCAATGGCTGCTCGGACAGGGTAAACCCGCCGATGAAATTCTCGCAGTCGCAGATTATTTCTGTCGCTCCGCGCGAATGCGAATCGATCATCATTTCGCCGACACCGCACGCAACGCAGACAAGCGCGGCTATGCTCTCGTGCAGGATTTGCTCGCCGGAAAGCACGAGCTACTGCGTCAGGGCCTGGTGTAAAGGTAGCGGCGGTTCACCTAAACCGCCTTGGCGATTGAGTTCAATCGCCCCTACATGATTGACCGCGTTCGCGTCACAGATTACGATCAACAATGAGTATTCCGCCCGTGCTTGAGGAAGCGGTTTCACATCGGAACCGAACCGCAAAGAGCGAAAGACAAAAACAGATCGCGCCGTCCAAAGTTCTTCAAACGATCGAGCAACACGTCTTGCTTGATGGCTTCAAGGTCGTTATCGATCTCGACAGAAGTCGCGGCTCTTATTTGCACAACGCCGTCTCTGGCAAGCGACTCATTGATTTCTACGGATTTTTCGGCTCGATGCCGGTTGGGTTTAACCATCCACACTTCGATCAACCGCAAGTACAACGCGATCTGTTGCGCGCGGCGAAAGTGAAAATCGCGAACTCCGATGTTTACTCGGACGGCTACGCTGAATTTGTGGCGACTTTCGAACGCGTCGTCGGTTTGCCGCCGCTTCAGCGGTATCTTTTCATCGAGGGCGGCGCAATGGCAGTCGAGAATTGTTTGAAGGCCGCGATGGATTGGAAAGTGCGCAAAAACATGGCCGCAGGTCGCGGCGAACGTGGGACGCAGATTTTGCATTTCAGGCACGCATTTCACGGCCGGAGCGGTTATACGATGAGCCTGACCAACACAGATCCGCGTAAGACGGATTTGTTTGCGAAGTTTGATTGGCCCCGCGTGTCGTGTCCGCACATCGATTTTGCCCTTCCGGAATCGAAACGCGAAGCTGACGTGATTGAGCGCGAACAGAAAGCCGAGCGCGAGATCCTCGACTTCATCCAGCAGCGCAACGTCGACATTTGCGCAATTATCATCGAGCCAATTCAGGGTGAGGGAGGCGACAACCATTTCCGCGGCGAATGGCTGCAAAAATTGCGAAAGATTTGCGACGAGAATGATGTCCTGCTCATTTTCGACGAGGTCCAGTGCGGCATGGGCGCGACTGGCCGTAACTGGTGTTGCGAACATTTCGATGTCATGCCCGACCTGATGTCGTTTGGGAAAAAAGCTCAAGTGTGCGGTGTGATGGCCGGTCCGCGCATCGACGAAGTGGAAAACAACGCGTTTCGTTTACCCAGTCGTTTAAATTCGACTTGGGGCGGGAACTTCACGGACATGGTGCGCTCGACGCATTTTCTGCGCATCATCGAGCAGGAACATCTGGTGGAAAACGCCGCGAAAGTCGGCGGGTATTTCCTGGATCAACTGCATGAGCTGCAACGGGAAGAAGCACTGATTTCCGCCGCACGCGGCCGGGGATTGTTCCTTGCTTTCGATCTGCCTGACGCGAAAACGCGCGAACAATTTTGGCATGGCTTCTTTGACCTCGGCATTTTGACCCTTCGTTCCGGTGAAAACTCCATTCGCTTTCGTCCCGCGCTCGATATTACTGCGGAAGTGATTGATGAAGCGATGGAGTTGATGCGCAAATTTTGCCAACAGAGGCGCAAGTGACGTGGTTGTTCGGCAAACGAAGCCGCGGTGATTCGCCTCCAGTGACGACTGGGAAAAGCAGCCAAACGTATTTGATCGTCCGTGCAAAATCGAAGAACTGATCTGAGATTCGTCGCTCCGCTCAGGATGATCCTATTTTGTTGTTTATGAAAACACCTTTCGAAAAACTGGGACTCACGGACGAAAACTGCGGCGTGTTCGACGGCGACTGGCGCGGCGGTGGCGCCAAGATCGATAAGATTTCGCCAATTGATGGGCGACGGCTCGCCAGCGTGCGCACGGCGTCCGAGGACGATTACAACAAAGCTATCGCGCGAGCGCACGAAGCTTTTCTGAAATGGCGTGTGACGCCCGGGCCGGTGCGCGGCGAAACCGTCCGCCGTCTCGGCAACGCCTTGCGCGAATTGAAACACGAACTTGGGCAACTCGTGACGCTGGAGACTGGGAAGATTATCGCCGAAGGCGAAGGCGAAGTGCAGGAGATGATCGACATCTGCGATTTCGCTGTCGGCCAGTCGCGGATGCTTTACGGCCTGACGATTCAATCGGAGCGACCGAGTCACCGGCTGATGGAGCAGTGGCATCCGCTCGGGGTAGTTGCAGTGATCACCGCGTTTAATTTTCCGGTCGCGGTCTGGTCGTGGAACGCGGCGCTCGCTGCAGTGTGCGGCGATGCCACGGTTTGGAAGCCATCGGAAAAAACGCCGCTTACCGCGATCGCCGTCACAAAAATCGCCGAGCGTGTGTGCCGCGAGACGGGCGCGGACCCTGCGATTTTTGCGCTGCTGGTCGGCGATCGTAAAACCGTCGGCCAGAAATTGGCGGACGATCCGCGGATTCCATTGGTATCGGCCACAGGCTCGGTGAACATGGGTTTGAACGTTGCGAAAACTGTTCACGGTCGCCTCGGCAAAACGATCATGGAACTCGGCGGCAATAACGCACTGATCGTCACACCGAGCGCCGATCTCGAGATGGCGGTGCAATCGATCTTTTTCGGCGCCGTAGGCACAGCCGGACAGCGGTGCACTTCCACGCGGCGCGTGATTATGCACGAGTCAGTTGCTGGCAAGGTTCGAGGCAAACTGTTGTCCGCATACAAATCTTTGCCGATTGGCAATCCGCTGGAACGGAAAACCGTGATGGGCCCGCTCATCGACAAAAGTGCTGTCGATATGGTCCGTGAATCCATTCAGCGGTTGAAAGATGAAGGGGGCGAAGTGCTTTACGGCGGGGAGCGACTCACTGTTCCCGGCGGCGCTTACATGAAGCCGTGCCTGACCTCCGCGAAGCCGGATTTTGAAATCGTAAAGCACGAGACATTTGGTCCGTTGCTTTATCTGATGACGTATCGCGATTTCGATGAGGCACTGGCGATTCACAACAATGTGCCACAAGGATTGACCTCATCGATTTTTACCAATGACGTGCGCGAAGCGGAAAAGTTCGTCAGCGCCGTCGGCAGTGATTGCGGAATTGCGAACGTGAATACCGGTACGAGCGGTGCGGAGATCGGCGGCGCATTCGGCGGCGAAAAACAAACCGGCGGTGGCCGCGAAAGCGGAAGCGATTGCTGGAAGCAGTACATGCGGCGTCAGACCAACACGATCAATTTTTCCAGCGAGCTTCCACTGGCGCAGGGAATCCAGTTCGGCGCGGACGAGGGAAGCGGCACGGCGTAACCAATCTTCCGCGTCGGAATCGGGATCGTCCTGTAGCCACGGCCCTGTGGGCCGTCCTTCAATTCTTTTCTCTGGCACCGGCCATAGGCCGGTGGCTACAGGAAATCAGGCGCGATCGATGTAAACAATCTCTCCTTTGTAAGGCCAGTCTGCTGCTGATTTAACCAATCCGGCGCGCACGGGATTCTCACGAACATAATTCCACTTTTGAGAGTAGCTTTCGTCGCTTCTCAAGACGTGGTCGAAAAATCCTTCCTCCCATATTTGAGCTTTTGCTCGGGACAACGTCGCGGCTTTCGCTAGCGCTTGTTTTAACGCACCGAGCCATGAGCCCAATTTGAAATTGTAGTCTCCGCGGACGAATAGATGAACGTGATCAGGCATGATCACATACCGACCTACTGCGACGTTGAAGGTCTCCTCGGCACGCTTGGCAAAAAGAACGAACGCGGTGTGGACCGCATCCTTTGCCAGGAACGGCTGTCGTTCGTGCGTGCAAAACGTGACGAAATAAAGAGGACCTGTTGCGAAGAGTCGTCCCAGACGTGGCGGTCGCCTTCCGAAAATTCGCTTCACTCACGATCTTTAGCCACGGCCATGCGGGCCGTCCATTCCAAGATGTGATGCCGCTTGTTCCAATTACCGGCCACAGGCCGGTGGCTACAGATTATTACGGGATCGTCAGCGCGAGAAGCTCGTCGAGCTTTCCCCGCTTTCCAAGTGCACGATGCAGTTCCGCAATTTTTCGCATCGCTCTTTGCCGATCACGTCGGCGCCGAGGGCGTTAAATTTCACGGCAATTTCTTCTTCGGTCATGGGATCACGTGGATCGCCTTTGGGCACATCGACCCGAGTTGAATGTGATTTGCCGTGGTTCGTTGTGATGGTCACACGGCTCGGCTGGAACTTGGGAAAGAGTGCTTCGAATTCGTCGTTAGGCACAACTTTTATCTTGTCCATGATTGGAATCAGCGACTGATCGCGCACGCGCTCTTCGCGGAATTGCAAGGGGGTTACCATTCCATCGACCAACCCGACTGCCATGCAATAGGGAAGCGAATGATCGGCGGTTTCCCTGGATGTAGGCCGATACTTGTGAGGATCTCCCAAAATATCCGCAGCGCGAGCGATCACTTCCACTTTGATTTCCTTAACGTCATCTGCCTTAATCTTGTTTTCCTTGACCGTCTTCATCATGGCGGTCAGTGGCGCGTGACTCAATGCTTCGATCGGAAAACTTTTCATCCCGCAATCGAGAATTCTGTAATGCGACTCCGGTGAGGTCGGCAGATCTTTGATCAGTCCCTGGCAATCGAACGTTGCCGGTTGTCCTTTGTATTGGACGTGGCTGAAGACAGCGAACAAACCTTCTTTTCCATCAATGATGTGCTCCGGACCGGAAAATCCTTCTCGAGCAAGAAGCGCACTTTCCGCTCCCATTCGCCCAGCCCACGGATCGACTGTGTTTTTCATGTTAGTCAGTTTGCCGGCCGTCACCGCACCCGGGCAAAATGTTCGCGACGCGCTGATGCCGATGGCGCAGACCATTTGTTCGGGAGTGAGATTTAATACCCGGCCCGCAGCCACGGGGGCGGCGAACGCGCTCAACGTGGCATGGTGCCAGCCGTATTCGCGCACGCCCGGCCGGCCGATTTCACAAAGACGCATTTCAATTTCGTACGCGATGATCGTGGCCAGAATTAGATCTTTGCCGCCAAGCCGTTCGCTTTCACAGAGTGCCAACGGCGCGGCGATGAGATCGCTCGGGTGACATGGGTCCGCTTTCCAGTAGATGTCGTTGTAATCCATTGCGCGGATCATGTGCCCGTTCATGAATGCTGCGTCGACCGGATTGGTTTTGAAGCCGGAAACGAACGCGGTGGCTTTTCCATTCCCGCCACCCATTGCGCGATGATGCTTGAGCAGGATCTTGGCGTCTTCCTGTTGGCTGCCTCCGAGCGCGCAGCCAATGGAATCGAACCAGAATAATTTCGCCGCTTGAACCGCCTCCGGGGAGAGATGCTCGTACTTCAACGCGCAGGCCCACTCGGCGATGATTTGTGACAACAGACGTTTTGATTCAGTTGATTGCGATGACATAAGGGTTTTTGTGTCGACCAGCTTGATAGGACCTATGCCGATTTTCAAGTCGCTTTGGTTCACCCGGCTTTCGTTCTGACTGAGCCCAGAGGAACCGCCAGTCACCGCTCTTTTCTGCTCGCGTTCGTCTGCCTCAGGCCGCCTTCAAAATAACAGAGCCCAGTTTCTGCAGTTTCGGCGCTACGACCGGAATGCTCAACATGGTACTGGCCACCGCCATTAAAAGCGTTGCCGTGAAGGTCTCGCTCGTGATGATGCGTTTATCGAGCAGGATGTTGACAAAAATGATCATGATCAGGGCCTTGGTCTGGAGCAGCCAACCGATGATCGAGGCTTCGCCCTTGTCCCATTTCAGAATTTTTCCAGCAATCTGAACGCCAGCCAGTTTTCCGGCCACAGAGGCAACGAGAAGCAGTGCGGCCGCGCCGAATACGACGAAGCCACCAACCTGCCAGTTGGTCCGCAGACCGGTGGAAAGGAAAAAGACCGGCATGATGGCCAACAACACGTGAGCGCGGAACTGGTCCATTTGTTCTTGGTCGAACAGGTCGGCGTCGAGGACAGCGCCGGAAAGGAATGCGCCCACCATAAAATGCAGACCCGACCAATCGGCGGCGAACCCAGATACAGCCAACCAAATTAGACCGAGATACCAGCGATCACGTTTCGGGACCCAACGCATCAGTTTCCGAAAGAGAAAGGACGCAATCCCAAAGAGGACAAGAAAGCTGAGCTGGCGCCCCACTCGATTCCAGTCCAGTAAAATGATCGCGAGCACGCCCCAAATCGCAACATCATCGAGACTGGCATAACGCAAAATCCGTTGGCCAATGGGTTGACGCAAAATCTGGAGTTTCTCCATGAAAAGAACAAGAATTGGCAAAGCGGTGACTGCGCAGGCCATCCCGATCCCGACAACAAATTGCCAGGTGTGTCCGTTCGGTCCGATCCAACCACTGCTCAACCACAACATCGTTATCGCTGCCCCGGAGCCAAAGAAAAGCGGGACGCCTAGAGCCAGTCCGGCTGTTACCCCGGTCTCGCGCCGGTGCCGCCAAGCTCTCTCGAGATCGAGCTCAATACCCGCTACCCAGACGAAAATCATTACCGCCCATTGGGCGATGCCGTTGAGCTGGCCGATGACCTGTGGATTGAAAACAAATCGATAATAGTCGGGAAAAACCGCGCCCAACACACCGGGACCCAGAAGGATGCCGCCAATGATTTGGACGACGACAAGGGGAGCATAGTAATCGGTGCCGAATACCCGCCACACCAGGTAGGGCACAGTAAAAATAATCGTCATTGCGATTAAGAAAATTTCCGATGTGCTCATGATGCTGGGGCAATGGCGTTTTCCGGACCCAAGCGAACGTGCAGGGTCGCGCCGAACGGGCGGAGCCTCGCAGATTTCCTCGGTCGTATCAAATCAGGCGTGGAAAGATCTGAGCCACTTGTCGTCAGGCAACGCCTGTCTTGCTCATAGGTCGAGTGTATGGCAAAAGCAGAGCGTGAATCCAAAGGTTCTTCGCAGAGCTGAGACGGCGCAACGTTTACAAGGTCACTGAGCAACTCCTCAACATGACCGAGTCCGAATCCGTATAACTTCTTTCCGAACCGAAGTGACGCAACGTCTCGTAATCGCGTATGGCGGATGAACAAAAAACGAAGCTGCGACTCGAGATCGGGCACGTCCTTTTCATCGACCTTGTCGGCTACTCGAAGCTGACGACCGAGGAACAATCCGAAGCTCTCCACGAATTGAACATGATTGTTCGAAATACGGAGACCGCGCGTAATGCGGAAGCTGCCGGTAAGCTCGTTTTCCTCCCGACGGGTGACGGCATGGCGTTGGTCTTCACCGGCTCTGAAGAGGAACCGGTCGAATGCGCACTGGAGATTTCTCAAGCCCTGCGAGCGAAACCGAGTTTGCCGGTGCGAATGGGCATTCACAGCGGACCCGTTCATCACGTCGCAGACGTCAATCAACGCGAGAATATTGCCGGGGCCGGCATCAACATCGCCCAACGAATCATGGATTGCGGCGATGCCGGACACATCCTCGTTTCCAAACGCGTTGCCGACGATTTGGCGCAGTCACGCAGATGGCAACCTTATCTCCACGATCTGGGTGATGTAGAGGTGAAGCACGGCGCGGTCGTCTCGGTGGTCAATCTATACGCCGATGTCATTGGCAACCCCGAACCGCCGAAGAAAATCAAACTGGCGAAAGCAGGTGCGTCCCCGGCAACAGCGCCGAGCCAAGGCTCAAGAGGTTTAGTCCCATTTTTGATTGGCGGATTTCTTTTCCTAACTCTTGCCGTCCTCGCGATCATTTTCGCGCCGGCGATTCTTCGCGAAACTCGTTCACGAGCAGCAGCCACTCCGGTGGCTGCTGCGCTTTCCAATGTCATTCCCGAAAAAAGCATTGCGGTTTTGCCATTTGAAAATCTGAGCGATGACAAGCAAAACGCGTTTTTTGCCGACGGAGTCCAGGATGAAATTCTCACTGATCTCGCCAAGGTGGCCGATCTGAAGGTGATCAGCCGAACAAGTGTGGCGCAATACAAGGCCGAAGCAGCGCGGAATCTACGGGACATTGGCCAGGCGCTCGGCGTGGCTCATGTTCTGGAAGGGAGCGTCCAGCGGGTCGCGAACAAGGTTCGAGTAAATGCGCAACTGATCGATGCCCGCAACGACGCGCATCTCTGGGCACAAACTTACACCCGCGATCTGGCTGACGTGTTCGGAATCCAAAGCGAAATCGCCGAAGCCATCGCGCAACAGTTGCAGGCGCATTTGTCCGCTGACGAGAAAGCGCGGATCGCGAAACCATCCACCACGGACCCGGTGGCGTACGATCTTTATCTTCGGGCGCGACAACTCGACGATCTGGATAACGATCCCGACGCAAAGGGCTACTTACTTCAGGGACTCAGCCTGCTGGAGGAAGCGGTTCGACGCGATCCGAAATTCCTGCGTGCGTACTGTCTGATGTGCGAAATCCATCTTGATTTGTATTGGGGTGGGGCTGACCACACTGATCAGCGGCGCGAACTGGCCCGAATCGCACTACAAAAAGCTGAAGAAATCCAGCCGGACGCCGGCGAAGTCCATGCGCAGAAAGGTCTTTATGCTTATCACGGCTTTCGTGATTACGATGGCGCTTTGAAAGAGCTTGAAAAGGCGAAACAACTTCTGCCTAACGAAGCTCGCATCTACGTAACCATAGGCGCTGTGGACCGCCGAACGGCGCGCTGGCAGGAAGCGGCGACAAATTTCAGGCGCGCCGTGGAATTGGATCCACGCAACTTCCTCGTGCTGATGGAAGCGGCCTCTACGTTTTCAGGCATGCGGCGCTTAACCGAAGCCCAACATTTCTTTGAGCTGGCGCTGAATATCCTGCCAAACAATCCTTTCGCCCGTTTTCTTTCGGGCTTCAATTCCTTCGGCGCAACCGGTAACGTCGCAGTGCTGCGAAAGCAATTGGACGTGGTTGCGCAACAGGGTCTGGAGGCCGAACGCACCGTAGCGTTTCCACTTCTTTATTGCAGCTGGATGGAGCGGGATCGCGCCGCGGCGGAAAAGGCAGTCGCACTGATTCCGGCGGAAGGCATCGCCAACAGCTCCGATGAGGCGTTTGTGCCTCGCGAGTATTGCGTCGGACGCACGGCATGGCTCTTCGGCAATAAGAAATTGGCGCAGACAGCGCTCGGGTCAGCGCGGGAGATTTTCGAGCGCACCACCCGCGAGCAACCCGACTATCCGCAGGCGTGGGCATATCTCGGCCTAACCGATGCCATGCTTGGTCGCTGCAGCGAAGCGATCCAGGAAGGAAAACGCGCCTGTGAAATCCTGCCTTACGCGAAAGATTCCTGGGTCGGTCCGACTTTCATGACTTACCTGGCCGTGATTTATGCCGCATGCGGCGAAAAAGAAGCGGCGTTGCAACAACTCAAAACATCAACCGAATTTCCGACCGGCATTAGTTATGGCGAGCTAAGACAAAGTCCGGATTGGGACAGCTTGCGCGGCAATCCACGCTTCGAACAAATCGTCGCTTCGCGCGCACCAAAGTTGTAGCCACGTCGCTGTGCGACGTCCCGTGATGCGGCCTTCGACTCGACCGCCCACAGGGCGGTGGCTACAGAGCGCCGCAATGATCATCGAATTGGATCGGCATGGCCACAGTGTTTCGATCCAATGAGCATTTCCTGTTTTCGCTCGCGGCAAAAGAATAGGCTAGAGAGGGTTGCGCTCAGCCAGTAAAGTCGCGATTCATGGCTGACGAGCACAAGGCGAAGCGCCTGGAGATTGCGCACGTTCTCTTCATGGACATCGTCGGTTACTCCAAGCTGCTGACCGACGAACAATCAGAAGCGCTTCAAGAGTTGAACCAGATTGTGCGCAGCACCGAGGCAGCGCGCGAGGCCGAGGCCGCAGGGGGGCTTACTGTTTTGCCAACGGGCGATGGCATGGCGCTGGTTTTCACCGGGTCCGTGGAAGAGCCGGTGGAATGCGCCTTGGAGATTAGCCAAGCCTTGCGAGCGCAACCGAGTCTGCCGGTGAGGATGGGAATCCACAGCGGTCCGATCCATCATGTGAAGGATGCAAACGGGCGTGAAAACATCGCCGGCGTAGGGATCAACATCGCGCAGCGAGTGATGGATTGTGGCGACGCCGGCCACATTCTGGTGAGTAAACGCGTCGCCGACGATCTCGCGCAACAACGTCGATGGCAGCCATACATCCATGAACTGGGTGACGTGGAAGTGAAACACGGAGTTGTTGTCTCGTTAGTCAATTTTTATGCCGAGACAATTGGCAATCCCACGCCGCCAGCGCGAATCGGGAAAGCGCGCGGGGGTGTTCGAGCCTTGTCGAAAGGCACCCGCAGAGGGCTCTCTCCGGTTGTGCGCGCGATCTTTATTATCGTGGGATTGTTCATAGCACTCACCTTCGTGCTTGCCATCGTGTCGGTGATTTTCGCGCCTGCGATCATGCGCACGCTCGACAAACGCAGGGCAACGCCACTGTCTCAACCGACCGCCACGGCGCCCCCTTCGTTGGCCGATACCATTAAGAGCGCAGTCGCCAAGCAGATCACCGATGAGTTGCAGGGCGAACTTTCCCGTAAGAAAAACGCTGCGGTCGAGCCATCCTCGACCGGTTCGGCGATCCCGGAAAAAAGCATTGCTGTGCTGCCTTTCCAGAATCTCAGCGACGACAAGGCCAATGCCTATTTTGCCGAAGGCATTCAGGACGAAATTCTCACTCGGCTATCAAAGATCGCGGCGCTCAAAGTCATCTCGCGCACATCGACGCAAAAATATAAGAGCGTGCCGGATAACTTGCGCGAAGTAGGCCAGCAATTAGGCGTAGCGAACTTACTAGAAGGCAGCGTGCAAAAGTCCGGCAACGCGGTGCACATCAATGTGCAGTTGATCAAAGCGGCAACCGATGAGCACGTGTGGGCCGAGAGTTACGATCGTGAATTACAAAATATCTTCGGAGTAGAAGGCGAAGTGGCCGGTAAAATCGCCGAGGCGCTGGACGCCAAACTTAGCGGTGCCGAGGAAAAAGCTCTCGCGGTTAGGCCGACGAGCAATGTTGCAGCGTACGATGCTTACCTCCACGGGAGGTCGATTGAGGCAACGCGGTTCGACATCCCGGGAGAACAGCAAGTTGCCTCCGATTACGCCAGAGCTGTGCAACTCGATCCCACCTTCGCACTGGCGTGGGCGCGTTTGGCTATTGTGCGAAGTTTTCTCTACTTCAATACAATCGATCGCGGGACCAATTCTCCCGCCGCAATCAAAGAGGCAGTAGACCGCGCCATGGCACTCCAGCCTGAGCTAGGTGAGGCGTGGCTCGCCCTGGGAGTTTATCGCTATCAGGTCCGGGATGACCTCCCCGGAGCATTGCAAGCTTACGCGGAGGCGGGTAAACGCGTGCCGAATAGCGCTGATGTTTTCGGTAACATGGCCTTCGTGGAACGGCGCATGGGCCACTGGGATGAGGCGGTGAGTCACTTTCGAAAAGCCATTTCTCTGGATCCGCGGAATCTTCAGCTCCTCATCTACACCGGCGAAACTCTGGGTTGCTTGCGGAATTTTGCCGAAGCGGAACATTTCGTGGATCGGGCGCTGCAAATTGCGCCGGACGCGGTCCGGGCCCTTGTCGCAAAGATAAGTCTCTTTCAAGCCGAGGGTCGGCTGGACGAGGCGTCGAAAGTGGCTACGCGGATTATCGCGCCGAACGATGGACCGCTCGAAATACCGACCAAGGCGACCCAGTTCTTTTATGAACGTCGGTTCGACGCCGCTATCGCGCAGCTTCAAGCCACCAAGACACCATCTAAACCGGGGGAGCCGCTCGACTCATGGAAAAAAGCCTATCTGCCCCTTCTGGGTTATTGCCAGCAACTGGAGGGTAAGACTGCGGACGCGCGTGCCACTTACGCGGTCGCAGTCCAGGCAATCAAACCATCGCCGACGGCGAGCGTTCCTGTTGATCACACTCTTTTGCCCTGCGCGCTGGCTCTGTCTTATGCTGGGCTTGGCGAAAAAGAGAAGGCGGTTGCCGAAGCGCGAAAGGCGGTGACCGATTATCGGGGCGATGCGTTAGACAAGCCGCTGGCGGAAATTGTGCTTGCACAGGTCGAGGCGCAGGTCGGCGATATCGACGCCGCGATCGCGGCTCTTCCGCACCTGCTCGAAGTGCCCGCGGGACTTACGCCTGGCCTTCTTCGACTGGATCCTTACTGGGATCCGCTACGCAAAGATCGACGCTTCGAGAAACTGTCCCAGAACAAACAGCTGTGAACCTTGGCAATTTCTTCGCCGAGCTGAAGCGGCGCAACGTTTACAAGGTGGCCGTCGCTTACGCGGTCGTAGGATGGTTGCTCGTTCAAGTCGCGACGCAGGTTTTTCCATTTTTCGAGATTCCGAATTGGGCAGTGCGCCTTGTTGTGCTTGCAATCGTGATCGGATTTCCCATCGCGCTCATTGTCGCATGGGCATTCGAGCTCACGCCGGAGGGATTGAAGCGAACAGAAGATGTCGATCTTGCTGCGCGGCCACCTAGAAAATCTTACGCCTGGATTTACGTGGTGATTGCTGGCGCGTTGCTCTCGATAGGTTTGTTTTTTATCGGTCGATACACGGCCCGAAATGCCGTCAGTGTTGCTCGCACCGAGGCGGCTACAGCTTCGATCGTCCCGCAAAAATCGATTGCGGTGTTGCCATTCGAAAACCTGAGTGACGACAAGGGTGCCGCTTACTTCGCCGACGGCATTCAGGACGAAATCCTGACCAAGCTCGCGAGCATCGCCGATTTGAAAGTGATCTCGCGCACATCGACCGCGAAGTACAAGAGCAAGCCGGAAGATCTAAAGACAGTTTCGCAACAGCTCGGAGTCGCGACTGTTCTGGAAGGCAGTGTCCAGAAGGCCGCTGACAAAGTTCGTGTCAACGTCCAACTCATCGACGCCCGGGCTGACTCACATCTATGGGCCAAGACCTACGATCGCGACATCAAAGATGTCTTTGCCGTGGAGAGCGAAGTGGCGCAGGAAATCGCCGATTCACTTCAGGCGAAACTGTCCCCTGCCGAAGCTAACACGCTCGCCACCGCGCCGACCAAGGACACGGCAGCGTACGATCTCTTTCTGAAAGGCGAGTCCCAGCTTCGTGCGGCGAATGCTTCCTTGAGGCCGGAGTCATTCGACCAGGCTATCGCGTGGTATCAGCAAGCCATCGCGCGCGATCCAAATTTTGCGCTCGCCATGGCTCGGTTGGCCGAGTCTCGTTTGAGTCAACACTGGTTCGTCGAAACATTCACTGAACCGGAGCTGGCGGAAGTTAAAAGAACGACGGAACAAGCGCTAGCTCTAGCGCCAGACCTGGCGGAAGCGCACGTCGCGCATGGCCTTTTTTATTACTACGGCTATCGGCAGTATGAACAGGCATTGGCCGAGTTCGGGCGGGCGCTCCAGTTACAGCCTAACAACGCGCAGGCCCTCGACTATTCTGGTTATGTCTATCGACGGCAGGCACAATGGCAGCGCTGTTTGGACACGCTCAAGAAGTCGCTCGAGCAGGATCCGCGCAATGCCGATGTCGCTGGAAACCTTGCTCAGACTTATTGTATCTTGCGCATGTGGCAGGACGCCGAGCGCGTCGGCAAATATGCACTGAACATCGATCCCGCCGATGTGGTCGGTATGCGTGCCTTGCTCCTGGCGATTCTGAACGGGAGCGGCGACATCAAAAGAGCGCAAGGCGTGCTGGCGACCTTTCCGTCCGCGAACGATCTTATCTCGTCGTCCGCTTCCGGTATCGTTGCCAGCGTGACTGGTGACCGCGCCTACACCTTTGTTTTCGCGCGCGATTTCCAAGCAGCCCTGAAGGTTTGGGATACCAGTGCCGACACTGCCGCGGATCAACGCAGACGGCTCTCAGCGAAAGCTACCATTCGCGTATTGGCCGGCGATTTCACTGGCGCGCAAGCCGACGCAGAAAGAGCGAGACAACTGCTCGAGGAAAGATTACGCGGGCGGCCGGGCGAGCGCGTTTCAATGAGAGAATTGATCTGGGTTAATCTCGCGCTCAAACGTGACGCCGACGCTCTCAAACTCGCGCGGCAGGCTGTGGAATTGCTCCCGCCGGAGCGAGATGCGCTGCTCGGTAATTCCAATTTGGCCGGCCTTGCCGAAGTCGAAGCTCACACCGGAGCGGCGTCCGATGCCATCGCAATTCTTCGCCGGCTCCTTACCATCCCCGCTGGCGAGACCGTTTCCATCGCGCGGCTAAAAATCGATCCTGTGTGGGACCCTATCCGCAACGATCCCGGCTTTCAGCAATTGCTCACAAGTCAGGAACACGTCGGACCGTAACAAGTGACTATCCCATCCGAGCAACCCTCCGACGTTAAGTTCGAGATAGGACACGTCTTGTTTATCGACATCGTCGGTTATTCGAAGCTGCTCATCACGGAGCAGAGCGAGCAGATCCAAAAATTAAAGGAGATTGTGCGCGGCACAGAGCAATTCAAAAAGGCGGAAGCCGAAGGGAAACTGCTCCGCCTGCCGACCGGCGATGGCGGCGCGCTGGTCTTTCGAACGACCCCTGAAGCCCCGGTGCTGTGTGCCTTGGAGATTGGCGAGGAACTGAAAGATCATCCTGAACTTCACGTTCGCATGGGAATTCACAGCGGGCCGGTCAACGAGATCACCGATCTCAACGAACAGGAAAACATCGCCGGCGTCGGCATTAACACGGCGCAACGCGTAATGGATTGTGGAGATGCCGGTCACATCCTGTTGTCGAAACATGTAGCGGATGACTTGGAACATTACCCACGATGGAAGCCTTGCCTCCATGACCTCGGTGAATGCGAAGTAAAGCATGGTCACAAAGTATTTCTCGTTAACCTTTACGACGGCGAAATCGGTAATCGAGAAACGCCGCAGAAATTTAGACAGGCAAAAAGGGCGGAAGCGAAAAGAATCTGGAAGATCGCGGCACTGATCGCGTTCATCATTTTGCTAATTGCAGGCAGCCTTTTCTATCGGTCGCGTCAAACCAAGGTGCTCAGTGACAAAGACACCATCGTCCTCGCTGATTTCAACAACACCACTGGTGATCCCGTGTTCGACGGCGCCTTGCGGCAAGGGCTCGGTTCGCAACTGGAGCAATCGCCGTTTCTAAGTCTCATTTCGGACCAGCGCATCGCGCAGAGTCTCGTGCTGATGTCACAGCCGAAGGACGCACGCCTCACCCCGGAGCTCGCGCGCCAAGTTGGTCAACGCATTGGAAGCGCCGCCACAATCGAGGGTTCCATTTCCACTTTAGGCAGTCAGTACGTTCTTGGTTTGAAGGCGGTAAACTGCGGCACTGGCGATCTGCTGGGGCAAGAACAAGTCACCGCCAACGGGAAAGAGCAAGTGTTGAAAGCGCTCGGCCAGGCGGCAAGTAGCTTGCGTCGAAAATTGGGCGAATCATTGGCGTCAATCCAGAAATACGACGCGTTACCCGAAGACGTGACCACTCCGTCGCTGGAGGCACTACAAGCGTATTCACTTGGCATAAAGGCTTTTGATGTGACAAACGATTTGGTCGCCGCCTTACCGTTTTTTCAAAGGGCCTCCACCCTGGATCCAAACTTTGCCATGGCTTATCTGCGCCTGGCTGAATGCTACCAACCCCAAGGCGAAATGGCCATCGCAGCTGAAAATGCACGCAAAGCGTACCAGTTGCGTGATCGAACGAGTGATCGGGAGAAGCTACACATTTCTGCGTTTTACGAATATGTGGTGACTGGAAATCTGGAGGCTACTCGCAGAGCCTGCGACTTGTTTGCGCAGACTTATTCTCGCGATGAAGACGCTCGACTCTACCTGTGGCTTGTCTACACCGGTTTGGGAGATTACGAGAAAGCTCATCGAGCGGCGCAGGATGCGTTCAGGATCAACCCTGCAAGCGGCAATAATCTCGTGAATCTGATGTACGCCGACCAGTGGCTCAACCGCGTCGCTGAGGCCAGGTCCACTCTCCACGAAGCGCGTTCCCATAATGTCGACTCTCCTTGGGTCGCTCTCATCGTTTATATTCTGGATTTCGCGCAACATGATGCCGTCGGCATGGAACAACAAGCCTCGGCGGCAATGGGAATACCCGGTATTGAGGATCAAATGCTGTTTCTCGAATCCGAAACTGCCGCCTGCGGCGGCGAATTCACCAAGGCTCGCGAGCTGACTCGACGGGCAGTGGATTCTGCCCGACGAGCGCAGGAAAAGGAGACGGCTGCGGAATATCTGGGACACAATGCCGTGAGGGAAGCGATCGTCGGCAGTTCCGCTGTCGCAAAGGGAGACGCCAAGTCTGCTATTGCCGAAATAAACGGAAAGAATGCGGAGGGATTTTCAGCGATCGCATTCGCACTCACCGGAGATGCGGCAAACGCCAACCGTTTGATCGAAGACCTGAGAACGCGGTTCTCGCAAGATACCTTTGTGCAGTTCGACTATCTGCCCATGGCGCGAGCTGGCCTTGCCCTGACGACCGGCAACGCTGCGAACGCAATTGAAGCGATGACGGTTGCTTCCCCTTACGAGTTGGGACACACGAACAACGATTTCACGTTTGCGCTTTATCCGGTTTATCTGCGCGGTGAAAGCTATCTGGCGGCGAAAGACGGATCGGCAGCGATAACTGAGTTCCAAAAGATTCTCGATCATTCGGGAGTTATCCGGAACGAACCGATCGGCGCTCTGGCGCATCTCGGTCTTGGCCGCGCCTATGCTCTGTCCAGCGATAGGGCGAAAGCTAGGATTGCGTATCAGGATTTCCTCGCGCTTTGGAAAAATGCGGATGCCGACATTCCCCTTCTGATTCAAGCAAAAGCGGAGTACGCAAAGCTGCCGTGAATCCCATGCCGTCTCAATCATCAGAAGTGAAATTCGAAATCGGGCATGTCTTGTTCATCGACATCGTCGGTTATTCGAAGCTGATGATCAACGAACAGAGCGATCAACTTGAGACATTGAGAAGGATTGCGCGCGGGACCGAGCAATTCCGCATCGCTGAAGCCGACGGCAAACTGTTACGCTTGCCGACGGGCGATGGTGGCGCACTCGTTTTTCGAAACAGCCTCGAAGCGCCCGTTCTGTGCGCGCTGGAGATCAGCAAAGCGCTGAAAAATCATCCCGAACTTCACGTTCGCATGGGAATTCACAGCGGCCCGGTCAACGAGGTAACCGACCTCAACGAGCGGGCCAACATTGCCGGTGCTGGGATTAACATCGCGCAGCGGGTGATGGATTGCGGCGATGCGGGGCACATTCTGATTTCCAAACGCGTCGCCGATGACCTGGAGCACTACCCGCAATGGCGTTCGCTTCTACACGAACTCGGCGAATGCGAAGTGAAACACGGGTTACGCATCTCGCTGCTGAATATTTATGACGAGAACGCTGGCAATCCGGAACTGCCGGCGAAAATGCGGCAGAATAAGGAAGAGACAACAACTACCACGTCTGATGTTTCTGTGCGCCGTGAAGAAGGTTTCTGGATTGCTGTGCTGCCGTTTAAATACAGCGGAAGCAACGCCGATCTAACTGCCCTGGCTGAAGGACTAACCGAGGACATCGTGACTGGCCTGTCGCGATTCTCTTATTTCAAGGTGATCGCGCGCAGCTCTCCTTCACGTTTCGCCACTGACTCGCTTGACGTTCGTTCTGCAGGCAAGGAACTGGGCGCGCGCTACGTGATGGAAGGCAGCCTGCGGCATGCTGGGGCGAAACTGCGTCTGGCGGTGCAGCTCGTTGATACGACTTCAGGCGCCAATCTGTGGGCCGAGAACTATGAACGCAGCTTCAGCCCGGAGGCGCTATTCGAGCTGCAGGACGATCTGGTACCACGGATCGTCTCCACTGTTGCCGACATGCATGGAGTTCTGCCGCGCAGCATGAGCGACCTGGTGCGGCTAAAGACTGCCGATCAATTGAGCCCGTACGAGGCGCTGCTGCGCAGCTTCAGTTATGCGGAGCGGGTCACCGCCGATGAACTAGCCAGTGCATTGTCCGGTCTGGAATCGGCGGTGCGTAAAGCACCGACTTATGGCGATGCCTGGGCGATGCTGGCATTCCTGTGCATCCAGGACTACGCACAAGATTTCAACCTTCAGCCTGATTCCCTAACGAAAGGTTTAACTGCCGCGCGGCTCGCTGTGGAATTCGCACCATCCAACCATCTGTCTTATTCCACTCTGGCTCAGGCACTCTTCTTCCGAAAGGAATTCCAGGGTTTCCGGAATGCCGCGGAGCGGTCAGTTGCACTTAACTCCATGGATGGCGACTCCGTCGCTTTTCTCGGTGAGTTACTGACCTATGCGGGCGACTGGGAACGCGGCCTCGCCCTGGCAGGACGCGCCAAGCAACTCAATCCTCATTATCCGGGATGGTACTGGTATGCTGACTTCTACCACGCTTACCGCCAGGGCGACTACCGCGGCGCGCTAGGTTTCGCGCTTAAGGTCAACCTGCCACGCCAGTGGTTTGCGCATGCGGCGATGACCGCCTGTTATGGTCAGCTCGGAGAACGTAATGCGGCCGGCAAAACGCGGCAGGATTTGCTCAAACTGCGGCCCGATTTCGCTGCTTGTGCGCGCAAGGTGATCGAGAAGTGGTGGGAACCTGAGTACGTGGAGCGACTGATTGAGGGCTGGCGGAAAGGGGGACTCTCGATTCCCGAGAACGGATCATCGGACCCGCCAACGCGGGGCGAGACGTTCACGGCTAGCCGGCAGCGGCGTTCGGACATCATAGGCGCTGCTCCGGCCAAATCCGTCGCGGTGCTGCCGTTCGTCAACCTGAGCGCAGACAAACACGACGAGTATTTGAGCGACGGGATGACCGAGGAACTAATTAACGCGCTGGCCAGGGTACCGGGGTTGCGTGTGCCGGGACGAACATCCTGTTTTGCGTTCAAGGGCAAAAGCGAAGAGGACATCTTTCGTAAAGTCGGCGATCAGCTGCACGTAGGGACAGTGTTGGAAGGAAGCGTGCGCAAAGCCGGGGATAAGCTGCGCGTGACCGCTCAGCTGATCAATGTGAGCGACGGTTATCATCTCTGGTCGAAGGATTACGACGGTGACGTAAGGGACATTTTTACCTTTCAGAGCAATGTGGCCCAGCGTGTTGTCGAAGCCCTGCAAATCAAGTTAGGTATCGAGGCGGCGCGTGCTTTGGCGAAAAAGCCAACCGAGAACCCGGAGGCTCATCGCCTCTATTTGCTGGGACGCTATGAATTTGGCAAATACAGCGAAGCCGGGTGGACCAGCTCGATCCGCTACTACGAGCAGGCGCTGAAACTCGATCCCAACTACGCCTTGGCCTATTGCGGCCTCGCCGACACCTACGCCTACATGGGAGGAGTAGTAATGCCGAGCAAAGAAGCGGTGGCTAAAGAGAAGGAGTTCGCGCAAAGAGCGCTTCGGCTCGAACCGCAGCTGGCGGAAGCGCGTCTTTCCCTCGCTTGCGCACTCGCCGGCGCTTTTGATTGGCGCGGCGCCCAGGTTGAATTCGACCGCGCCATCGAACTAAATCCCAATCTGGCCTGGGCGTATGAAATATATGCGTGGTTTCTGGGCGGGCTTGGTCGATTGGACGAGGCGATTGCGAAAGACAAAAAAGCAATCGAACTCGATCCGCTGAATTCATTCTTTCAAGCTGCTCTCGCTTACTTCCTGTATCACGCACGTCGATATGACGATGCCATTGTCCAAATCAGAAGGACGCTCAAGCTGGATCCCGCTGCAACGCTCGCTCATCATTTGTTAGGCTGCTGCCTTCTGTGGAAAAGCGACACGGCGGGCGCAATCGCAGAATTTCAGCGAAGTAAAATAATGGTGGCCGGTGCCTGGTATCAAGGACTCCTCGGTTACGCTTATTCCATTTCTGGAGATCGACCGAAAGCTGAGGAGATGTTGCGCGAACTCGAAGAGATGGGAAAACGGCAATACGTCAACTCGACAGCGTTCGCTGACATTCATCTGGGACTTGGCGAAAAGGAGAAAGCTTTGGATTGGCTGGACAGATCTTATCAGGATCAGGAGAGCGCCTGTTGGTATCTAAAGGTTGACCCGATTTACGATAGTGTGCGCAATGAGCCGCGCTTCCAGGTGCTGGTCCAAAAAGTTTTTGGCGAAACACAGTGAAGATCGACCCGCCTTCGCCAAGCCTACGGCGCGGCAAGCAATTCTTTGCCACGCTGAAGCCGCCATCTGGAAAGGAATCAAATGAGAGCAAGTAAGATTATCTGTTTCGCCGTTGGCGCCATGTTGAGTGTTACAGCAACGCAGGCCGATGAAATCCAAATCGTCCGCGACGTCCTTGGACCGGAGGGGCCATTGTACATTGATGGCAATCTTTACTACGTTGGCTGGGTTTCAAACACGCTGTCGAAGTGGGATGGCAAAACGATAACCGTGTTGAATCACACTGAAGGCTGCGGCCATAACGGCCTGGCACTCACGAAACAGAAGACATTCCTGCTTGCGTGCACTAACGACCCAGGCGCAATCCTGGAACTCGACATGACCGGGAAGCAACTGCGCAGATGGGATGCCGACAGGAACGGCAGGAAGTTTGACGGCGGCATAAACGATATTGTGGTGAGCGCCAACGGAGGGGCTTATGCCACGGTTTTTGGTCCATACGGCGACCCGCCAACACCAACCTCTGTAATTGGGAAAATTCTTTATCTTGCGCCTGGCAGTCAGAAATGGGTGGAAGTCGCAAACGACCTCAATTACGCCAACGGAATAGGCATCTCGCCGGACCAAAAGACTCTTTACGTCAGCGAGACTGTTGGAAACTGCATCCTGAAATTCACGATAAATGACGACGGCTCGTTGAGTCACAGATCCAATTTTGCTCTCCTAAACCTTCTTGTCCGGAACAAGGTTGAATCCTGGTGGCTGGGACCGGACAGCATGAAGATCGATAGCAAGGGTAACATTTATGTTGCCCAATGGTTTGGCGGGAAGATTTTGAAGCTATCTTCTGAGGGCAAGCTTCTCCACGTCTTCGAAATCGCTGCGGGGAATGGCACGACCAACATCGCATTCGGCAAAAATGAAGACGAATTGTACGTAACAGCAGTAAAGGACCCAACGGACCCGCAGGCCAAGGGCAGCATCGTAAAGATCGAGAATGTTAAGTAGCATCTGCCAACAGGGATGTAGTAGCGAACTTCAACGACTGTTTTGCCGGACTTGGCGAATATCGCCATGCGCATAACAAACTTCTTTTGCGAGCTTAAGCGACGCAATGTTTACAAAGTCGCGATGGCGTACGTCATCGCCGGGTGGGCTCTTGCTCAAGGCCTCGCACAGGTGCTGCCTGTTTTCAGCGTTCCTAATTGGATTATTCAATTGCTTGTCGTGCTTATCGTCATGGGTCTCCCGGTTGCGCTCGGTTTAGCCTGGGCCTTCGAGTTAACGCCGGAGGGAATCAAGCGCACCGAAGAACTTGACACCACGGCGGTAGTCGCTTCGCACAAGAAGCGCGCCTGGCTTTATGTGGTGGTTGCCGGCGCGCTTGTATCGATTGGATTGTTTTTTCTCGGCCGCTACACGGCTGCCCCTCTGCAAAACGCAGCCACCGAGGCTTTGGCAAAATCGATCGCGGTCCTGCCATTCGAAAATCTGAGCGACGACAAGCAAAACACATACTTTGCCGACGGTGTACAGGATCAGATCCTGACCAATCTGGCCAGGGTCTCCGAGTTGAGAGTCATCAGCCACACCACGGTACGCCAGTACAAGAGCGGTATGCCACGTAATTTGCGCCAGATCGGTCAACAGCTCGGTGTCACCTACATTTTGGAGGGTTCGGTACAGCGCGCCGGCGATCGGCTGCGTATCGCCGCGCAGCTAATTGATGCCCGGACGGATTCACAAATCTGGGCGGAAACGTACGATCGGACAGCGGCCGATTTGTTTACGATCCAAAGTGAGCTGGCCGAATCAATCGTCGCGCAGCTCCAGGCAAAACTTTCGCCGCAACAGAAAGCGTGGATCGAGGAGCGTCCTACGCAGGATTTGGTCGCGTTCGAGCTTTATCTGCGCGCGAAGCAAATAGTGGACAGCTATCTCATTGCTGACAACGTACGAACTGCGCTGCTCTCCGCTCTGCAATCGCTGGATCAGGCGATCAAACGCGATCCGGATTTTGTCTCGGCATATTGCTATATCGCGCGTGCCAACGATTTGCTTTACTTCTTCGACCTCGATCCTACACCAGATCGGATCCTTCTTGCCGAAGCGGCAGTAAAAGCAGCTCTACGACTTCGCCCCGACTCGGCTGAAGCGCACTTTGCGATGGCTGATTTTCTGTTCCGGTGCCACCGGGACTACGATGGCGCTCTACAGGAGCTAGCGATAGCACGTCCGGGTCTGCCGAATGACACAGCTTTCTTTATTCTTTCAGGTTACATCAACCGGCGCCGAAACAATTGGGTTCAAGCCGAACGAGATTTCTCTGACGCAGTCGCGCTCGATCCGCGGAACCCCAATGCTTACAATCTGCTTGCTGACACCTACAACCTGCGACGGAGGCATGATCTGGGCGCGCAAGTTTACCAGCGCGTACTTGCTGCGGGTGAGCGCACGCCAATTGTTTTCTTTCGGTGGGCCTCCGCGCTTTTCAACGGAACAGGAGATTCAACAGAGTTGCGGGAGGTGCTGGCGAAAAACCCGGACATGGATGTAGGCGGTGGACAAACTCCTGTGAGAGTAATGCTGGCGTTGATCGACGGTAATTTTGCCGAAGCGGAACGGGTGCTTGCCGCTTCACCGCGCGAAGACTTTCAAGACATCGATTACAGCTTCTACTACCCCAAGGCGTGGTTTAAGGCGATGATTGCGAGAGCAAAAGGCGATTCCGCGGCTGCAACCGCTGCCTTTTCCGCCGCGCGCACGATCCTGGAACAACGATTGGCGATTAAGCCCGACCACGCACGAACGATTGCGGTTCTGGCCCAGGTCGACGCAGGTCTCGGCCACAAGGAACTGGCGATTCAAGAGGCTCAACACGCAATCGATTTGATGCCAACTTCGAAAGACATTTACGATGGCGCATTAGTGCTTGAGGGATTAGCTCAGGTTTACACCTGGAGCAACGAACGCGATCGCGCTATCGAACTATTGCAAAAGCTGGTGACAATGCCGGGCTACACCAACTACGCTCGACTCAAACTGCACCCCATGTGGAATCCGCTCCGAGGCGACCCGCGTTTCGAGAAGATCGTCAACTCACTCGCGCCGAAAGATCAGAGCAAGTAAGCTCGGACGATGAATCCGAAGGAATTCTTCGGCGAGGCACAGCGACGCAATGTTTACAAGGTGGCTGCGGCGTATGCCGTCGTCGGGTGGCTGCTGATTCAAGTTGCTACGCAGGTCTTTCCGTTCCTTGAAATTCCGAATTGGGCAATTCGGCTGGTCATTCTCCTGACTGCGCTCGGCTTTCCTGTCGCGGTGGTCATCGCATGGGCCTTCGAACTAACACCTGAAGGAATTAAACGTACAGACGCCGCCGATGCAGCACGACAACATTCGCGCGGAAGCGTTTGGATTGCAGTTGTTGTCGTCGCTGCAGCCCTTTCGTTAGGTCTTTTTTTCCTCGGCCGCTACACAGCCCGAAATGCAACAGATCAACAGAGCGAGCCGGCTACAGCGTTCAAGCCACAGAAATCGGTCGCTGTGCTGCCGCTAGTCAATACCAGTGGCGATCCCGGCAACGAGTATTTTTCCGATGGTCTCTCCGAGGAATTAATTGCGGTTCTTGCCAAGATTCCTGAACTGAAGGTCATCGGCCGCAGCTCGTCATTCTTCTTTAAGGGAAAATCCACCGAGTCTGCTGCAATTGGTCAGAAGCTTGGTGTAGCCAATCTGATCGAAGGCAGCGTGCGCAAGCAGGGTGATCGCGTTCGGATCGTAGCCGAATTAATCAGTGCGGCCGATGGCCGCTCGCTCTGGTCGGAAACCTACGATCGCGAACTTAAAGATGTATTCGCAGTCCAGGCCGAGATTGCCAAAGCGGTTGCGGAACAGATGAAGGTGAAGTTGTTAGGCGAACAGCCGCAGTCCGACGCTGCTCCGTCCAATCAAAACCTCGCTGCCCACAATGCGGTTTTGCAGTCGGATTTTTATTTTCAACAACAGACGGATGAAAGCGTTCGCAAGTCGATCACATTTCTCCAAGAGGCCGTTCGCTTGGATCCGAACTACGCTCTCGCCTACGCCAAACTATCAGAGGCTTGGCGTCAATTTGGCGTCAGCTTCGCCACAGGTCCGAAGGACGACGCCGAGAAAGCGTACGGCGAGGCTCGCCGCGCCGCGGACAAAGCTGTTAGTCTCGAGCCGGAGCTGCTTGAAACGCGCATGGCCGTTGGTTTGCGAGCAATGAACCCCGACCTCAATTTTGGCGCGGCCGAAACAGAATTCCGGCGTGTTCTGCAATCAGCCCCTAGCGACGCAGCCGCGAAGAGCGCACTCTGCCTAGCGCTAATGGCTCAGGGCCGACTAACCGAAGCCGAGCAAGCCTGCCGGGAGGCGCTTTCGTTAGACCCTCTCCTTACTACCTCGTGGTACAATATCGGCCGGGCCCTTGTGGGAATGGGCCATTACAAGGAAGCTGAAGAATTGTTCCGGAAAGGACTGGAAATTCAGCCGCACGCTGCCCGTTTTCATAGTTACCTCGTAATCCTCGACATCCTGCAGAGCCGTCCAGTGCAGGCCATGGCCAATGCTCAGCTTGAGTCGGAGGGGTTTTGGCGCGAGTACGCCGTCAATCTCGCACAGCAAGCGCAAAGCGACCGATCTGCGGCCGATGCCGCGCTTATGGATTTCATTGCCAGGTACTCGAACATCGGGCCATTTCAGATCGCTGTGCTGTATGCAGTTCGAAAGGACCCGGACGAAATATTTAAGTGGCTCGACACCGCCTATGCCACGCGCGACTCCGGTCTCACGCAGCTTGCAGTGACTCCTTTCTTCCTCCCTTACCTGCACGACCCACGCTTCACCGCATTGTGCCAGAAGCTCAATGTGCAAATGCCGTCGGCTTCTGGGAAGCAATGAGCGAGCGCAATTTTTTCACCGAACTAAAGCGGCGCAACGTTTATAAGGTTGCGGTCGCGTACGGCGTTGTCGCCTGGCTGCTGATGCAGGTTGCCAGCCAGATCTTTCCATTTTTCGAGATTCCAAACTGGGTAGTCCGCCTTGTAATTCTCCTCCTTGTCATCGGCTTTCCAGTCGCGCTCATCATTGCGTGGGCATTTGAAGTGACGCCTGAAGGAATCAAACGCACAGAGGCGGCTGATGCAGCGGGACTGCGGTCCCATGGCGCTGCTTGGATTTACATTGTCCTAATCGGTGTGGCGCTCTCCGTCGGTTTGTTCTTCGTCGGCCGGTACACCGCCGGACATGCAACGCCTCGATCCAGCGAGGCGGCTACAACGGGTTCGGACAAGTCGATCGCGGTGCTTCCATTGATCAATGAAAGCGGCGATCCGAAGGACGAATATTTTTCCGATGGATTGTCGGAAGAACTAATTGCAGCTCTTGCTCAAATCAGCGGGCTTAAAGTAATTGGCCGAAGCTCTTCGTTTCGGTTCAAAGACAGAAAAGAGGAACCAAGAACGATCGGTGAGAAGCTGGGTGTTAGCACGCTTCTGGAAGGGACGGTGCGCAAGCAGGGGGACAAGGTGCGGATTGTTGCCGAACTGATTAACGCTGCGGACGGAATCGAGCTGTGGACGCGAACGTTTGATCGCGAACTCAAAGATATCTTTGCCGTTCAGCAGGAAATTGCCAGGGCGGTCGCTGAGTCACTCAAAGTGACGCTGCTCGGTCCGCAGGAGGGCCCGAGCCAGATTGCGACGAAAAACGTAGAAGCACATAATGCTTATCTCCAGGGTCATTTTCATTTTTTGCGCCGTAACGTCGACGATTATCGCAAGGCCATCAGTTACTTCGATCGGGCAATCGAACTCGACCCCAATTATGCCTTGGCTTATGCAGAGCGTGCTGAGGCGTGGACAATGATCGGGGATCTGACCGGGCAGCGACCGACCGCGTATCCAAAAGCGCGCAGCGATGCGGAGAGCGCCGTCGCGATTGCGCCTCGGTTGGCGGAGGCTCGTGCGGCTCTCGGGTGGGTCCGTTTTTTTGGGGAGTGGAAATTTGCCGAAGGATTGAGCGAACTGAAACGCGCGAAAGAACTTTCTCCGACCAATCCGACGGCGAACGATTTGTTGGCGCGAGTGATCGTTTATCTCGGGCGAATTGATGAGGCCGAGCGACAGGCGCGGGAGGCTGTGGAGCTCGACCCTTTGTCTATTTCGACGCAGTTCAACCTCGCGCGAGTCCTGTTCATTGCAGGAAAACTTGACCAAGCCGATGCGGCTGGGCGCAAACTGGCAGAGTTGCAACCGTCATCATCTTCGAGTCATCGGTGGCAGGTGCTCGTCGCTTTTCAGCGCGGCGACGGCGAAACAGCCTTGCGCGAGGCGCAACTCGAGCCTGACGACGGCTTTCGTTCTTTCGAACTCGCACTCGCCTACCATGTACTCGGTGACCGCAAACAGGCGGATGCGGCATTAGCCGATCTCATCGCCCGTGCTCGCGATGGATTCGCCTATCAAATTGCTCAAGTCTATGCCGTGCGAGGTGACGCAGACAAAGCGTTCGAGTGGCTGCAAATCTCGTTCGATGATCATGATGGCGGCACGCTGAGCCTTTCGGTAGATCCGTTGTTACGCAGCTTGCGCGATGATCCCCGATACAAGAGCTTGCTCGTCAAACTCGGTTTACCTGCAACATCATGAACTCAAAAGCTTCTTTGTTTTCCGAGCTACGGCGTCGCAACGTGTTCAGGGTTGCGTTGACTTATGCGGTCGTGGCCTGGCTGCTGATTGAGGTCACAGCGTTTTTTTTACCAATGCTCGATGCGCCCGAGTGGCTCATCACTGCATTCGTGGTGTTGCTCGCGCTTGGCTTCGCGCTGGCGATGTTCATTTCGTGGTCTTTCGAAATGACGCCCGAGGGCTTGAAACGCACCGAGGACCTTTCGCCGGACGAGGTCATCCCGTATTGGAGCCGTCGCAAGTTTGCCAGATTTATTATCGGCGTTGCAGTCATTGCCTTTGGTCTCTCCGCTTATCAACTGTTGGTACCGAAACGAGCAGCCATTTTTTCAAAGAACGAGCCAGATTCCATTTCGGCGCAATCCACTACTGGTTCGGAGTCGGAAAACGCGAGCAATACGCAACCAGTGGAGCGAATTCTTCGTGAGCTTGACGCGCAATGGTCGAAAGCTGCGGGAGCTAAAGATCTCGAGCAAACCGTCGCCTATTACTCTGAGGACGCGGTTGTACTTCCTCCGAATGCGACGAGCGCAGCGACGAAGGAAACAATTCGCAATGTCTGGAAAGATATTCTCGCTGCGCCCGGCCTCGTGATCACGTGGAAACCGATTAAGGTCAAACTCGGCAGCTCCGGCGACATGGCGTGGGTGAGCGGCACGTACGAACTGACGGTGAACGATCCGAGCGGCAAACCGGATAACGATCGGGGGAAATACCTCGAGGTGTGGGAAAAACAGCCTGACGGAAATTGGAAATGCGCAGCCGACATGTGGAATTCCGACCTCGCGGCTTCGGCGTTAGCACCTGCTGAGAAAAAGTAGCAGCTCGCGTATCGTGAAGTTTTTGTCCGGCCAGAAGGTGGTCAGGTTCAGTTAGGCAAAACACATTCGATGAATTGGGAAATGCTCACAGCCATCGGTCAGCTCGCTACGGTCTTTATCGGAGTTCCTTCGATCATTTACTTCGCGATCCAGCTGCGTGAACAGACCAGGGAACGCCGCCAGTCAGCGGTCAATGCTCTCACAGTTCAATGGGGCGATCTGACAAAGGCGTTGCACGAAAATGCAGAGTTCACGGCGCTTTTTCTGCGCGGTGTTCAGTCCTTTCACGATCTCGACGTCGTGTCCAAACTGCGTTTTAGCGCGTTTCAAAACCGTTTCTTCAAAAATTTCGAGGGAATGTATTACTCTCGGTGCGAAGGAATACTCAATCCGGAATTATGGGAAGAGATTGAGCGGACCATGAGCGACTTCCTTGCCTACGATGGTGTTCGCCAGTGGTGGGAAACACGAAAGCATTGGCACACGGACGCCTTTGTGCGTGTCGTCGATGCCATGATTGCCAGGGGCGGCAAGCCTTCGGCGTACTCGACCTATGACTTGAAGCAGGTCGTGCTGCCGACAGACAAGCAATGAGCGAAATTCAAGAATGGCCACGAATTGCAGTCGTGGGCGCCGGCGCCGTGGGTGGGTATTTTGGTGGAATGTTTGCACGCGCGGGCGCGCCGGTTGTTTTCGTCGGTCGAAAACATTTCGCTGACGCGGTCACTGCCA
Organism: uncultured Verrucomicrobiae bacterium; assembly: GCA_963776065.1. Taxonomy (GTDB): domain Bacteria; phylum Verrucomicrobiota; class Verrucomicrobiia; order Chthoniobacterales; family UBA10450; genus Udaeobacter. Next base: position 152,939 of record CAVZLJ010000008.1, read on the forward strand.
AAGGTCTTGTTCTCGATAAAGCAGAGGGCCGAGAGCAAATCAAAGCAAGGGCGACGGTGGAGATGGGCGCCGTTCGAGATTCCCCGCTGATTCTTTTTTGCGTCAAAGCAAACGATACGTCGGCCACCGCGAAACAAATGGCTCGATTTGTCAGGCCGGATGCGACAGTGGTTTGTCTGCAGAACGGCGTCGATAACGCGGATCGCGTTCGCGCAGCAACGAATATCATCGTGTTACCGGCCGCGGTTTATGTTGCGGTGTCGGTACCGGAGTCCGGTCACGTGAAGCATCTTTCGCGCGGCGATTTGATCATTGGCCCTCAATCGGACAGAACAACAGAAGTGGCAAATCTTTTTGCTCGCGCCGGCATCTCCTGTCGGATTTCGGACAATATCGAAGGGGAACTGTGGCTGAAGCTGCTCTGCAACTGCGCGTTGAACGCGATCTCTGCATTAGGACATGTGCGCTATGGCCAAATAATCGAAGATCCCGATGCAAAACAATTGATGGAGCACATTGTGGATGAAGTGCTGGCCGTGGCCGGCGCGGCTCGGGTGGTTTTGCCCAGCGTCCACGACCGCAAATCGGGAATGGCTGCGGCAATGCACCTCGGAAGGCAAATGGCTGATGCGTTCTCTTCAACTGCGCAGGATTTAAATCGCAGCCACCCAACAGAGATTGAAGCACTGAACGGTTACATTTCTCGTCGCGGAGCAGAGCTTGGCGTCCCGGTGCCCGTGAATCATGCGTTATTCACGTTGGTGAAATTAGCCGAACAAAAGGACCGCCGTTAAACCGGCGGCGATTTTTTTAAAAAAAGATTTGCATGTGCAATAGTGTTATAGTTATCTATAACACTATATGAGGAGCAGGATTTCATTAGTCGCTCCCGACGCCCCTTCGGGTGAGCGGAGATCTGAACAGTAACGAATGAATCGCGAATGGAATGACACTCAACCAATCTACCGCCAACTTCGTGATCGCGGCGTGCATATGATTCTCGATGGCGCGCTCAAGGAAGGCGACCCCCTGCCATCGGTGCGCACGGTCGCAGCGGAGTTCCGCGTCAATCCGCTTACCGTGCTGAAGGCATACCAGGAATTAGTGGACGAGGACTTGGTCGAGATGAAGCGCGGCCTCGGGATGTTCGTTAAACCCGGCGCTCGTGATCTGCTGCTAAGAGGCGAACGCCAAAAGTTTCTTGCGGACGAATGGCCGCGGATCGCAGAAAAGATTCAAAGGCTCGGTCTGACACAACGAGAGCTGGATGCGGCAGCTACGCGCCGCTCCTCATCAAGGAAACGTTAAAGCCATGGCGACAATAGAAGCACGCGGTCTTCGGAAGACGTTCGGCACAACTGTTGCGCTGGAGGGCATCGATTTGCATGTCGAAGAAGGTCGCATCCTCGGAATTATCGGCCCGAACGGCGCAGGCAAGACGACGGCGCTCAATGCCATTCTCGGGCTCACATCGTACCAGGGAGAATTGAGAGTGCTCGGACGCGATCCATGGACCAGGCGAGACGAGCTCATGCGCGATGTGTCGTTCATTGCCGATGTGGCCGTGCTGCCGCGCTGGATTCGCGTCTCGCAATTACTCGAATACATGGCCGGGGTGCATCCGAAGTTCGACCGCACAAAGGCAGAGGCGTTCCTCGGAAAAACCACAATCAGACGCACCAAGAAGGTCCGGGAGTTATCGAAAGGAATGGTGGCGCAGTTACATCTCGCGCTAATGATGGCGATCGACGCTCGATTGCTCGTTCTGGATGAGCCGACACTTGGGCTGGACATTTTGTATCGCAAACAATTCTACGACTCACTGCTGAACGATTATTTCGATCGCACCCGGACGATTGTGGTGACAACGCATCAGGTGGAGGAGGTGCAGGACGTACTCACGGACCTGATGTTCATCAACCGCGGCCGGATCGTGCTCGAATGCAGCATGGAAGAGTTCGACTCGCGCTACGTCGAAGTGATGGTGAACCCTGAGCACCTCGCTGCCGCACGCGCGCTCAATCCGATGCACGAACGGCCGGTATTCGGCCGCAGCGTTCTGCTCTTTGATGGCGCCGATCGCGGCCAACTCGCAGCGCTCGGTGAAATGCGTCGGCCCAGCATTGCCGATTTGTTCGTCGCGGTAATGAGCCCGCCTTCGACTAAGGCTCAGGTGCAGCAAGCGCATGAAGTTGGAGCAGCTAAATGAAGACCGCATCGAACATTTTGCCCGAACCCACCCCGGTGACCGCCACCGGCTACAGGCCCGCGACGCGGACGTTCTGCTGGTCGGTGCGTCGAGAACTGTGGGAGAATCGTTCCATTTATATCGCGCCACTGATTGTCGCCGGGGTCGAGTTGTTTGGATTTTTGCTCAGCTCAATTGGGCTGCCGGAAAGACGACGCGCCGTTCTGTTGCTTGAGCCTGCCAAAGCGCGAGCCGCAATCGAGGTCCCGTACGACATGGCGGCAATCATGCTGATTCTGACTGCATTTGTGATCGGTGTTTTCTATTGTCTTGATGCGCTGTATGGCGAACGGCGTGAGCGCAGCATATTGTTCTGGAAGTCGCTGCCGGTTTCGGATCGCACAACGGTGCTTTCCAAGACGAGTGTTCCGTTGGTTGTTCTGCCGTTGATTACGTTCGTGATCATCGTAACGACGCAGGTTCTGATGCTGCTTTGGACCAGTGTCCTGCTTATTACTCATGGCATGAGTCCCGCATCGACCTGGACATATTTGCCCTTGTTTCAGCAGTGCCTGGTGCTGTTCTACGGGCTGGCAGCGATCGCGATTTGGCACGCCCCGATTTACGGGTGGGCGCTGTTGGTTTCGGGTTGGGCCCGACGCGCGACCTTTCTTTGGGCAGTGTTACCGGTAATCGCCATCGCTGTCTTCGAGAAGATCACCTTCGACAGTTCGCATTTTGCCGGATTGGTGAAAGATCGCTTACTCGGGTTTGCACCGAATGCCTTCTCATTCGGACTGCATCATGGCGTCGCAATCGACTCACTGGTACAACTCACTCCGGTCCGGTATCTGAGCACGCCGGGTCTTTGGCTTGGATTAGTGTTCGCAGCCGTATGTATCGCTGCTGCAATCCGGCTCCGCCGCTATCGGGGGCCACTCTGATTTCGACGCTCAATTGAATCATAAATTAAAGGAACCATGAAAATAACTGTAAGTGTTAGCGCGTGTTGTTTGTTGTTTGCGGCTTCGCTGTTCGCTTCGTCATTGCAGGAACAAAACAAGGCGATCGCGAAACGCGCATTCGCTGAAATCCTCAGCGGCGGGCGCTTCGAACTCGCTGAAGAACTTTACGCCAGGGATTTCGTCAACCGTGGGATCCATCGAAATGCCAGCTTGGAGGAGGACCAGGCGGCGCTGAAAGGCTGGCATCAGGCGTTTCCGGACGTTGTCATTACGGCCGAGAAGCTCATTGCCGAAGGCGATCTCGTGACTGTGTACTGGATCGCGCGCGGTACTAACACGGGAGCAGGCAATGGGCTACCCGCAACCGGCAAAAAGGCAGAGCTCGCCGGGATTACGATCTGGCGCATCGTCGATGGCAAAATCAAGGAAGAGTGGTCTGCATTTGATCAGCTTTCAATGATGCAACAACTCGGGCTCCTACCGCCCAGCAAGTAGCACCAACAAAACAGGAGAAAATCCATGCACCCAACTGTCAAAGCCGCACGCACCGCCGGCTTTGTCTATTTGGCGATGATCCTCGTCGCTCCGTTCAGCATGCTTTATGTTCCGGGCAAGCTCATCGTTCGTGACAACACAGCCGCGACCGCCGAGAACATCCTTACGCACGAGACGTTGTTTCGATTGTCGATCTTCGGAGATCTGATCGGTCACGTGATTTTTATCTGCCTGAGCGTCGCGCTCTATCGTTTGCTCAGCAGCGTGAACAAACACTGGGCGTTGCTCATGGTGGGATTTGTTTGGGTTTCCGCGGCGGTTGGATTTCTCAATACCCTGAACGACCTCGCCGCAGTCATTTTTTTTCGCGGCGCCGATTTCCTCGCGATGTTCGACAAAACCCAGCGTGATGCGCTCGGCATGTTCTTTATTAAGCTGCACACTCAGGGACTTTTTATCGATGAGATTTTCTGGGGCGTTTGGCTCTTTCCTTTTGGCTGGCTGGTCTTTCGCTCTGGATTTTTGCCACGGTTCCTCGGCGTCTGGTTGATCCTTGCCTGCTTCGGCTGGGTCTCGCTCAGCGCCATCGCGGTCTTCTCTCCGGTTTACTACGAGGCCGCGTTTCGCTGGTTGCAGCCAGTCTTCTTTGCCGAACTGGCGTTCATGCTCTGGGTTCTGATTAGAGGCGCTAACGTACAGGCATTGCCGGCCCAAACGGTATGACTCGTTAGGCCTATGAAGATAAAGCGTTTTCTCAAGTGGAGTGCAGCCGTCATTTTCGCCGGATTGGTAGTGGTAACGTTCATCGCCTACTGGATGTCGACTAACGATTGCGATCATAGACCTACTCCGAGTAATCCGATGAAAGCCATTACCCATTGCGAGTATGGGGGTCCCGAGGTCCTTAAGGTTGAAGAAATCGAAAAGCCCGTTCCGACTGACAACCAGGTCCTGGTCAGAGTGCGCGCGGCTTCCGTAAATCCGTTGGATCTCACCATTCGCGGCCCGCTTCTCCTTCGCCCGCTGTTTGGTCTGCGCAAACCGAAGGACACTCGACTAGGTGTCGACTACTCCGGGACCGTCGAAGCAGTTGGCAAAAACGTCACCAATTTCAAACCCGGCGACGAAGTGTTCGGCGGAAAGAACGGGGCCATCGCCGAGTATGTGTGCGTCCTGGCGGACAGAGCAGTCGTTTTGAAGCCGGCGAATATGACATTTGAGCAAGCGGCTTCGGTCCCGGTGGCGGCAATCACCGCGCTGCAAGGCCTTCGTGACAAAGGACACATTCAATCGGGACAGAAGGTCTTGATCAACGGCGCTTCGGGAGGCGTGGGCACCTTTGCTGTGCAAATCGCCAAGTCGTTTGGGACGGAGGTAACCGGCGTATGCAGCACGCGGAATGTCGATCTTGTCCAATCAATCGGCGCAGACCACGTGATCGACTACACGAAAGAGGATTTCACCAAAACCGATCAACATTACGATCTCATCTACGATCTCGTTGGGAACCATTCGTTCTCCGAGCGCCGGAGCATTTTAAATCCGAATGGAATCTGCGTCATGGCTGGGATCGGAGGAGCAGGATGGCACGATGATTTCGGGATGCGTTTGCTTGGCGAACTCAACGGCTATCTGCGGTCACGGTTCGTTAGCCAGAAGTTCATCGCTTACGTCGCACAGTTCAACAAAGCGGACATGTCGATCCTGGCCGATCTCATGCAGTCCGGAAAGATGACGCCGGTCATCGACAAGACTTACAAATTGAATGAGACGGCTGATGCTCTTCGATACTTGGAAACAGGGCATGCGCGAGGCAAAGTCGTCATCAGTTTGGAATAAGGCGCTAACCACGCGGCGAAAATGAAATGACAATCGACAATTCACAACGCACTGCCGCGAAAGTTGCAGGAGTCGCCGGGTTGCTCGCATTCGGCCTCGTCGTGTTCGGCAACTACGTATTACTCGGTCCGCTCATCGTCCCGCGTAACGCAGCCGATACCGCGCGCAATATCCTCGCACACGAAACACAATTTCGCGTTGCGCTCATCTGCTTCGTCACTTACGGCATCGGCACGATCGTCATGCTCACTGCGTTATATGTAGTGCTCTCACCGGTGAACCGCGGGCTCGCGCTGGCCGGCGCCTTGTTTCGCCTTGTCTTCGCGATGTTGTGGCTCATTGCGCCGCTCAACAGTCTCGCCGCGCTTCGGCTTCTCGGTGACGCGAGTTACCTGAAAGTTCTAGAACCCGACCGTTTGCAGGCACTGGCGCGTGTGCAACTCGCCGGAAGTTTCGACGATTATTATGTCGGGCTGCCATTTTTCGGTTTGGCCGCGACCGTGTGCGCCTGGTTGTGGTTCAAGTCGAATTACATTCCGAAGGGGTTGTCGATCTTTGGCGTGATCGGTTCGGCTTGGTGCGTCTTTTGCGCCTTTGTCTACCTCATTTTTCCTAACTTCAACAAAATCGTGAACGACTACATTTTCGATTCACCGATGGCTTTGTTCGAATTGGCCGTCAGCGTGTGGCTGCTTGTTAAGGGGCTGAAATCAGTCAAGCCCAATCAAACACAGGCTGGTGTCGCTTAATATTTTCGCAGATGATCGATGTTTTCCGTTAACCTCAAAAGTTCTTCCGGCTTATGAAACGAATACTGAAGTGGATTGTGCGCGTGATTCTCGTCCTGGTGATAATCGCATTCCTGTTTGTCTTCATCGCGTACTGGCGATCAACCAACGATTGCGCCCGCAAAACAGCTGCTTCGGCAAATCCGATGAAGGCCATCGTGTATTGCGATTACGGTTTGGCGAACCTTAAACTCCAGGACATCGAAAAGCCGACGCCAGCCGACGATCAAGTGCTGGTCAAAGTTCGCGCCGTTTCGATCAATCCATACGACTGGCATTTCGTTGAAGGCACACCGTATGTCATGCGCGCAATGGGCGTTGGCTTGCGCAAACCGAAGGACATTCAGTTGGGCGTCGATTTTGCCGGAACCGTCGAAGCGGTCGGGAAAAACGTAACGCAGTTCAAACCGGGCGATGAAGTTTTTGGCGGCCGGGGCGGCGCATTTGCCCAATACGTTTGTCCGCGCGCGACCCGAGCGGTCGCGCTCAAACCAGCGAACGTGAGCTTTGAAGAAGCAGCTTCTGTCAACATCGCGGGCATTACCGCGTTGCAGGCCGTCCGCGACAAAGGAAGGGTTCAACCGGGGCAAAAAGTTCTTATCAACGGTGCGTCGGGCGGCGTCGGCACGTTTGCCGTCCAGATCGCGAAATCGTTAGGCGCGGATGTGACCGGTGTTTGTAGCACGCGCAATGTCGATCTTGTCAAATCGCTCGGCGCCGATCACGTGATCGATTACACCAAAGAGGATTTCACCAAAGGCGCGGAACGTTACGACATCATGCTCGACAATGTAGGCAACCATTCGCTGTCGGAATGCCGGGGCGTCTTAACTCCCAACGGCAAATACGTTCTCATTGGCGGTGGCGGCGCCAACGAGCAAGGATTTCTCGGCGGGCTGGGCAAAGCGCTTTGGGCGATGGTGTTCTCCAAGTTCGTCAATCAGCAAATGGGCATGATGATGGCCGACGCGAACGGAAAAGATCTCACCATCCTCGCCGAGATGATGCAGTCCGGAAAACTGAAACCGGTGATCGATCGCACTTACAAATCGTTAGGCGAAATTCCCGACGCGCTCCGGTATCTCGAAGAAGGCCACGCCAGAGGAAAAGTAATAGTGACTGTGGAATAACATCCCGCGTGTTGAAAGATCTCGCTTCTGCATCGGACGCCTGATTATTGTCAGGCAATGAAAATCTTGCGCATTCTCGCATTGACAGTGGCTGCCGGAGTTTGCATGGCGGCGGATCCGACTTGGAATCCGGCTGATGGGGTGAAGGAAGCGGACCAGGACATCCGCTCAGGGCACATCAAGTTTTATTGGTCGGGAAGTATCGCCTCGATGCCAGTTGGCGTGCCAATCGAGGTGGCTAAGAAGTATCCCAAGGCTGACGCCGGAAATGGCTGCGTTACCAACGACATACCGCTTCGAGAACGACAGCAGGAATATGCCCGCCGGTACAACGAGAAGATGTTTGCCTACATCAGTCAGAAACGTTAGAAGCCATTTTCGAATGTCATTCTGAGCGGAGCGAAGAATCTCTGATCATTTCTCGACCGATCGCCGCGGATAAGTCAGAGATGTTTCGCTTCGCTCAACATGACAGCGCTGTTTAAGAGATTAGTTCTAATGCCTGGAGCCTTCTTCGTTGCCGTTCTGCCGGTCATCAGAAAGGTCCTCCCAAGGCTCTTCATCCCGTGTTTCGGATAGACTGAGAAGTGTCGCCCCGAAGCAGCAACAAACGCACTCTAATGATGAGAGCTGTGCGACTCACTCAGATCGGAGAACCGCTTGAGGATGCAGACGTTCCAATTCCGGAAATCGGCCCAACTGACGTTTTGATTCGCGTCGCGGCTGCAGGGATCTGTCACTCGGATGCGCATTATCGGGACGGCATTTCCAAAATCGATCATTTACCGCTGACGCTTGGCCACGAAATCGCGGGACGCATGGAAAAAGTTGGCGCGCAGGTTGCGAACCTGGCTTTGGGAGATCGCGTTTGTGTACACTATCTCGTCACGTGCGGATGCTGTGATTATTGTAAAGGCGGCCAGGAACAGTTTTGCCGCCATGTGCAAATGATCGGCAAAGATCGGGACGGCGGTTACGCGGAATTCGTCAAAGTTCCCGGCGCGAATGCGTTTCCGCTTCCTGACGAGATTCCATTCGAAGTGGGCGCGATCATGATGTGCTCCTCGGCGACTGCGCTGCATGCTTTGAACAAGGCACGTCTTAAGCCGGGCGAGTCCGTGGCTATCTTTGGCTTCGGTGGACTCGGATTTTCGGCGTTACAACTGGCACGCGCTTTCGATTGCGGAGATATCTGCGTGGTTGAAATCAATCCAGCGAAGCTAGCGTCAGCCGCTAGCATGGGAGCTATCGCAATCGACGGCACGGCAGCAGATCCGGTCGAGCAGATCAAGGAGGCAACCGGCGGAAGAGGCGTTGATGTCGCACTCGAATTGATCGGCTCTGCAAAGACAATGCGACAGGCCGTGCTCTGCCTAGGCACTCTTGGGCGCGCTGCTCTTGTCGGGTTGACGGCCGAGTCCATGTCGATTTTTCCGTACACGGAGTTGATCAACAAAGAGACGGAAATCATTGGGGTCTCCGATCATCTCGCGACTGAACTTTCAGCACTTCTCGAATTCGCACGTAGCGGAAAACTTCGATTCCCGCCAGAGACATTGCGCGTCGTCAACCTCAACGCGTCCCAAATTAATGCGGCTCTGGACGCACTTCAGGATTCCATTGATCACGTCAGAACGGTAATTGTTCCAAGTAGTGACAAGTGACCTGTGACAAGTGACGAGTTAAACGACTTCGCAACGCGTTACGCGAAGGCGTGGTGCAGCCAAAATCCGGAAAGCGTCGCGGAATTTTTCGCCCAGCGCGGCTCAATTAGCATTAACAATGGACCGCCCGCGGTTGGACGCACGGCGATCGCCAGGGAAGCGCAAGCGTTCATGACAACATTTCCGGACATGGTAGTGACCTTCGACAAATTGGAGCCACGCGAAAACAGAACCGCGTTTCATTGGACGTTGATCGGCACCAATACCGGACCGGGCGGAACGGGGAATCGCGTCCGGATCAGTGGCTACGAACTCTGGAAGATCGACAACGACGGACTCATCGCCGAATCGAAAGGCCATTTCGATGCCGCCGAGTACGAACGCCAGCTAAAAGGAACTGACTAAGGATCAGTGACGAGTGACGAGTGAGAAAAACCAAACTGATCCGTCGCCTCTCCTCCTCGTTCGAGGAGAGAATGGAGCCGCCCGGGAGACGCGACATGGCCGGAAAAGCCGCGAGGGTAGCGGTCGAGCGTTGCGGGGGCACGCGAGATACAATGAAGATGAGGAGTCGGCCGATTTAACGATTCAACAATTTAACGGAGCGCCTTGCGCATGAATCTCAACGACCTCGCCAATCTCGGACAAATCGTCGGCGCGATTGGTGTTATGATTACGCTGGTCTATTTGGCGCTTCAGATCCGCGGCAATACCAAAGTCGCGAGTGCGCAAGCGCGCCATTCCATTTCCGAGTTCGTTCTGCGCATCTCGATCTTTCGGGCCGAGCACGCAGATCGATTCGCCAAGCTTGAGAGCGGCGCGGAACTTACCGACGGCGACCGTCAGTTTCAATATTGGAGCCATGTTCAATTTCTTCTGCACGCCGAGACCTATTTTCATCATCACGAATTGGGGCTCATGCCAGATGCGCACTGGCGCCCGTATGAGCGATATATGACGAAGTACATACAATCCCCTGGGTTCAAAGAAGCATGGGATGATATTGGACCGGGGTTCTCGGAAGATTTCGTCCGCTGGCTCAATGACCTGTTTAAACGACCGGAGAACAAATGAGCCTCAACGATCTCGCTAACATCGGACAAGTGATTGGCGCGATCGCGGTGGTGATTTCGTTGATCTATGTCGCACTACAGATCCGACAAAACACGAACGCTGTCCGATCTGCCACCGCGCAATCAGTTCACGAGCATTTCGCAAGGTGGTACCACTTGCTTGCCGCCGATCTCGAGCTCTCTCAGCTCGCCGTGAGCGGATTGCGAGATTACTCATCGCTTTCGGAGGCGGAGAAAGCGCGATTCATTGCGACCTTCATGGCATTTCTCTCTTACTCGCAAAACGCGTTTCACAAATGGCGCGAGGGACTGCTCGAGCCGCCGCTATGGCGGGGTTGGGAGCTTCTGATCATGAATCTGATCGCTGCGCCGGGTGGCCAGGACTTCTGGAAAGAACGCGGATATCTATTCGGCGACGAATTTCGCCGGCATGTCGAGAACGACCTTATGAAAAGAACCCCGCACCCAGACGCGAAACCGATGGGCGCTTTCACCCTCGGCGAAGAGATTGTTGCCCGCGAATCACACGAAGCACGGTAAATCCGGATACCACAGTTCAGAAATTAGACGTCAGAAATGATTCGGGTGTATTCGCGTAATTCGCGGGCTACTTATCTTTGCGGCTGACACAGCCGCCACTACAACAATCGCGGATCATCGCCCCTTCGAGAGTCACCGCGCTGACTTTCTTCGCCTCTCCTCCTCGTTGGAGGAGAGGATTAAGAGCCTGCCCTGAGCGGAGTCGAATGGGTGAGGAGTCGCGCCGATGTAAGGCTTTAACGGTTGAACGGATCGCCGTGCCAAACAGCGATCGAGTTACTGCTTGTCGTATGCTGCTTTCTCTTTGGACTTTTTGCCCTCCTCACCAGCTCCATGCGACGTTACCATGCGGGACTTGCCATCGTCTGCCACCACAATGCGGCCTGTGACAGTTGTCTTGCCATCCTTCTTAACGACGAACGTCATCTTGTGGTCGTCAATCTTCTTGTACGCCCGCATATCGGAGTTTGGATCACCGGTGACGGCATAATCTTTCCCGTCAAATTTACCGGTCCACTCGTTATGCGTCGGCTTGCCGTCCTTGTCCGTGCCATCGATGGTAACTTTCACCTGGTCGCCAGCGGCCTCATACATAACGGTCGTGTTTTTTCCCTCCCCGGGCGTAAGCTTCGATTTACCTTCATTTAACTTCCACGTGCCCATCTGCGGGTCGTCGGCGGCGAAGCACGCTGCTCCCGCGAAAAAGCAAAGCGCCACAGTCAATCCAACAGTTTTTATCTTCATGCCTCCAGCGAGCACGCATTTTCAGATCCCGTCAATGTTTCTTTTCAAACTAACAAGCAGGGCTGGGGGACCGTCATCATGATCTGGCGGCGTAATTCGCAACCGCCCGGTTCAATGGGCCGCCGGGCCTGGCCTTCTCGCGATGATGCTTACCTTCACGATTATATTCAACAGCAAGCTCGGCTGGCGCAATTTTGCCTTCGGCAATCACGTGCGAAGCGGTCCCCGTTCCTTTCGTGATATGGGCGTCGTGGTCGGTTGTGATGCATCCTGCGCACGGTCATTTGCCATGAAATAAAGCACCGGCACGGCCATGCGGCTGATGAGGAGCGACGCGATCTCGCCCGCCATTAACGCGATGGCGAGTCCTTTGAAAATCGGGTCGGTAAGGATGACACTGACACCGACAACGACGGCGAGCGCGGTCAGGAACATGGGACGGAACCGGACTGCGCCGGCATCGACGACGGCTTCGGCCAGCGGCATTCCCTCAACGAGACGTCGCTCGATGAAATCGACCAGGATAATGGAGTTGCGCACTACAATTCCCGCGCCGGCCATAAAGCCGATCATCGAGGTGGCGGAAAAGAAGGCGCCGAGGAGACCGTGCGCGGGCAGGATACCAACGAGTGAGAATGGGATCGCGGCCATGACCACGATCGGCGTGATGAAGCTGCGGAACCAGCCGACCATCAGTACGTAGATGAGCACGAGCACCACGGCGAAGGCGGAGCCAAGATCACGGAAGACTTCGATCGTAATTTGCCATTCGCCGTCCCATTTCAGCGCCGGTTTCGCTTCGGTGAAAGGCTGGACGGCGTTGTAGATTTGCATGGGCGTGCCGTCGCCGCCGAACTCGCGCGTGTCGAGTTTGGCAAGCGCCTTGTTCATTTTCAGGATCGCATAAACGGGACTTTCAGTAACGCCGGCCGCGTCGGCGATCACATACGTCACGGGCATCAGGTTTTTGTGGTAGATGCTTTTCTCGATCGTGGTCTGTTCGACGTGCACTAGCTCCCGTAGCGGGATGAGCGGCGCTGTGCCGGTGGCGCCGGGCTCGGGCAGCGCATTGGCGTCACCGGACCGGACGCGGAGCGCGAGCAATTCATCAGGTGTCGTCCGCGCGGAACGCGGCAGCTCGAGCATGATGTTCACGTCCTCTTTTTCGCGCGGCAAATGCAGGAGATCGACCGACTCGCCGCCGACGGCGATGCGCAGCGTCTGCGAAATTGTCTCGGCGCTGATGCCATGCAGCGCGGCCTTTTCCTTGTCGATTACGAAGCGCGCCTTCGGCTGGTCGGCCTCGAGATACCAATCCACATCGACCACACCCGGCGTGCTTTCGAAAATGTCGCGCACCCTGCGGGCGAGCGCATGGCGATCGTGTTCGTTAGGGGCGTAAACTTCGGCGACGAGCGTTTGCAATACGGGAGGACCGGGTGGCACTTCCGCAACAGCGACCCGCGCATCGTAGCGCGCGGCTATTTCGGCGATGCGCGGGCGCACGCGTTTCGCGATGTTGTGGCTCTGCGCGCTGCGCTCGCCTTTCGGAAGAAGGTTCACCTGCACATCCGCGACGTTTGCACCCTGGCGCAGAAAATAATGACGCACGAGTCCGTTGAAATTATACGGCGCAGCGACGCCGGCATAGATCTGGTAATCGGTCACTTCTGGCTCCGTGCGGACGGCGGCAGCTATCTCGCGCGCCGCCTGCGCGGTGCGTTCGAGCGAGCTGCCCTCAGGCATGTTCAGGATCACTTGGAACTCGCTCTTGTTATCGAACGGGAGCATTTTCGCCTTCACCCAGCCGAGCGCGACGGTTGCCATCGCAAGCAATAGCAGCGTCGTAATCGAGCCGAGAAAAATCCAGCGCCAGCGCGAGCGCGCGATCATCGGTCCCATCAGGCGCCGATAGATTCGGGTGAAGAAATCCTCCTCGTGCGCGAAGTGGCTTTGCGTGCCGGCGGCCGCAGTTCCTTCCGTGAGTCGCGAATATTTTTTACCCCAGCGCAAGATTCGGATCGAAGCCCACGGTGTGACGATGAACGCGATCGCGAGCGACCAGCCCATCGCCGCGCTTGCGCCGATCGGAATGGGACGCATGTATGGCCCCATCAATCCTCCCACGAACGCCATCGGCAGCACGGCGGCGATGACGGCGAAGGTGGCGAGAATCGTCGGGTTGCCAACTTCGCTCACCGCTTCGACCGCGATCGCGGCCCAGTTGCGGCCTTTGTTTTGCGGAAGATGAAAGTGGCGGACGATATTTTCCACCACCACGATCGCGTCATCGACCAGGATGCCAATCGAGAAAATGAGAGCGAAAAGCGTGATGCGATTGAGGGTGAAACCGAGAAGATAAAAAACGAGCAGAGTAAGCGCGAGTGTGGCTGGGATGGCGAGTGCGACAATAGTCGATTCGCGCCAGCCCAGCGTGAGCCAGATCAGGACCGACACACCGATGATTGCCAGAGCCATGTGGAAGAGCAGTTCGTTCGATTTTTCCGCTGCGGTTTGGCCGTAGTTGCGCGTGATTGAAACATCTACATCGCGTGGAATGAGCGTCCCTTTGAGCGTCTCGATCTTGCGCAGGACCTCGTGGGTGACTGAGATTGCGTTCGCCCCGGGCCGCTTCGCGATGCTGAGTGTGACAGCAGGTTCTTCATCCGGCGCTGAGGCCCGTGCCGCGCCATGGCCGAAGAAGGTGTAGTTCGACGGCTCTTCCGCGCCGTCGACAATTTTCGCGACCTCGCGCAGATATACGGGCCGCCCGCCGAAGACGCCGACGACGACATTGCCTACGTCCTCAGCGCTGGTGAGGAACGCGCCGGTTTCGATCACGAACTCCTCGTTATTAGTCGTTAGGCCGCCTGAGCGATATTGCCTATTCGCCTGTTGCAGCATCGGCACGAGGCCTGCCGCGCTGAGATTGCGCGAGGCGAGGCGCACCGGGTCGAGCAGCACACGCACTTCGCGCCGCGCGCCGCCGATGATCGTCGTCTCCGCTACGAGCGGGACGGCTTTCACGGCGTCGTCCACCTCCGCCACCAACCGGCGAAGCGTCAGATGATCGTAGCGCGCGCTGTGAAAAGTGAGCGCGAGAATCGGCACATCATCGATGGACTTTGGCTTGATCAGCGGCGTGCCGACTCCGTGCGGAATGCGATCGTAGTTCGAGCGCAGCTTTTCCGTTAGGCGCACGAGGCACTCTTCGGGATTGGAGCCGACCTTGAACCGTACGATGACAAGGCTCTCGCTGTCGCGCGATGTCGAGTAGATGTATTCCACGCCCGGAATTTCCCAGAGGAGCTTTTCCATCGGTCGGGTGGCGCGCTCCTCGACTTCCTTTGCGCTGAAGCCGGCCATGTTCACCTTGACGTCAATCATTGGCACCTTGATCTGCGGCTCCTCCTCGCGCGGTAGCAAGACAACTGCGGCCACGCCGACCAGAATCGCCGCGATCACGATTAACGGCGTGAGCTTGGAGTTGATAAAGGCGCGTGCTATGCGGCCGGCTACGCCGCTCGCACGCGCAGCGTCCGTGCTCATTGCTTCAGGGTGACCGGCTGGCCGTCACGCAGAGATTCAACGCCTTCGCTCACCACGCGCTCGCCGGAGGTGAGGCCGGAAAGAATTTCCACCTCGCCGCCGGTGCGCTTGCCGGTGCGAACGATGCGGAGTTGAGCGTGCTGGTTGGTGATGACGAAGACGCACTCCACTTGTCCCCGCACCAGGATCGCCGCTGTCGGCACGCGGATCGATTTGGTCTCGCCAGTCTGCACCCAAACTCGTCCGAACTGCCCGCTGCGCGTGCCTTCCGCCGCAGGCAGGTCGAGCTTAACGAGAAAAGTGCGGCTGGCGGCGTCTGCCACAGGTGCCACCTCGACGACCGTCCCCTCAATCGGCGCAGCGCCCTCGGCAACTTGCACGAGAAGTTTGTCGCCGATTTTGACGTGGCCGATGAGCGCCTCGGGCACGTCGGCCTCGAAGCGGAGCGCGCGCGGATCTTCCATTTCGATGATGGGTTTTCCGGGTGCAGCGAGATCGCCGACATCAGAGAGTTTGCGCGTGACGATTCCATCAAAAGGCGCAATGACCTTCGCGTAGCCGAGCATCGTCTCCGTCTCCCGTGCCGCTCCTTCGGCAACGCGCGCCCGAGCCTGCACGGCGTCGAAATCCGCTTGCGCCGTGATTTTCTTGTCGAGCAGTTCCCGACTTCGGGCGAGGTCGCGCGTCGCCTGTTCGCGGAGGGCGAGCGCCTGATCGAGCTTGGCCTGAATCTCGCGCGGATCGAGTTGTGCAATCAGATCCCCGGTCTTAACCATCTGTCCCGGGGCGACGAGCAGCGCCTCGATTCGGGCACTTACTTTTGGTTCGATCGCGGCGCGGAGTTTTGCCCGCACGGTTCCGACGACTTCCTCGCTCGACGGACGCGCCTTGTTTTCGACTATGACCGTGCGGACCGCGACCGGCGGCAGCGATTCGGACGTGTTTTGCTTTTTGGAATGACACGCGGTCAGCGCGAGAGCGGCGACGATCGTGAGGAGCAAACGAGAGAACTTCATCTGCGCCTATTGTGGCGCGACGCCGCACTCTTCGCCAGCACTGCCGATGCCCAGGTTGATGAGAATGCGCTCAAGCGGGCAGAAACCGGTGAAGGCAGTCTGGAAAAGGTTGAACCCAACGAAGGCCGTGAGAATCAACCAGAGTTGGTTTACCCAATATCCCAGCGCGAGGCCGGTAAGGACCAGCGTGCCGGCAACGAAATAGATGATGCTTTGTCTTTTCATAGCGGTGAAATGAGCGGCTCGGACCGAGCCGCGGGGTTTCTAGTGAAGCTCTTCATAAAGTTTGCTTTGGGGGCAAGCCTCGCGGATCCAACCGGACCATGCTTTGCGTTGATTGGTGAAAGCTGACCGTTTATTACGACCGGGCAGTTAGCGTGGCAATTTCAGAAACAGAGAAAAGGCAAATGAAACCAAAGAGGAAATGAAAAAATGAAGAAGACAACAAACTTGATCATTGTTGCCACGGCAATCGCAGCGGCATTTGCAGCATCCAGCGCTACTGCTCAGCGAAACTACAATCCGAACAGCGTTGAAACCATCCAGAGAAAAGTGTTGTCCGTAGAGAAAACTACACCGGCAAAAAATCGCGGCTACGGAGTTCATCTCATGCTGCAAGCGGACAAGGAAACTATCCCCGTCCATCTGGGACCTGCCTCGTACATCGATAAGCAGACGCCGCGCATCGAAACCAACGACACAATCACCGTGATTGGCTCCCGTGTGACGGTGGATGGAAAACCGGCCATCGTCGCCGCTCAAGTCAAGAAGGGAAACGAAGTCTTGAAACTCCGCGACGACAACGGCGTTCCCGTTTGGTCGCGTGGAAGTCGCGGCGGGCAGTGATTAAATTGCAACGTTCATTATTCACGAGATAGATAATGGCAGGACACGTCGTGAGAGCCGGAGTTTGCTGGATTCGATGGGGCGTCATGAGCTGGCGTAGTCACCAATGGCTTTCGCTACGTCGAGAGTGGAATCTTTGCCGCCCATGTCATACGTGCGGACTTTGCTTTCTTTGATAACCCGCGCGATGGCCGATTCCAATCGCGTTGCCATTTCGTCTTCTTTGAGCCAGTCGAACATCAGCTTCGTTGTCAGCAGCATGGCGATCGGGTTCACTTTGTTTTGGCCGGAGTATTTCGGCGCTGAGCCGTGCGTCGGTTCAAACACGGCGTAGTTGTCGCCGAGATTTGCGCTCGGTGCGAAGCCGAGACCACCTACCAAGCCCGCGCACAAATCGCTGACGATGTCGCCGAACATGTTTTCTGCCACCAAGACTGAGTAATCCTGCGGGTTCTTAAACATCCACATGCAAATAGCGTCGATATTCACTTCGTCGGCCCAGATGTCCGGATAGTTTTTTGCCACGTCGCGGAAACAGCGTGTCATCAGGCCGCCGGTCTCGCGCAGCACGTTCGGTTTCTCGATGAGCGTCACGCGTTTGCGCCCGGTTTTCTTTGCGTACTCGAACGCTTCTTTGCAGATGTTCGTGCATCCCTGCACGCTCATGATGCGGGTGGAGAGTGCGATGTTTTCCAAGCCCGCTTTATCCTTCCACTTCTTCATCTTCGGATTCGCGCAGAGCGCGGTGTAAACCGACTCGGGTAATGGGAAAAACTCCACGCCGCCGTACATCCCTTCGGTGTTTTCCCGGAACACGACCTGATCGATCGGCACGTCTTCGCCGCTCGGGTTCGTGATTTTGTTTCCGCGATAATTCAGCGGATTCCCAGGATAACTTTTGCACGGCCGCATGTTGGTGTGGAGATTGAACAACTGTCGCAGCCCGACGATCGGCGAGAAATAGCTTAAGCCTTTGCCCTTGAGCTCGGGGCTCAGTTCTTCCTTCGCTTTGTCCTGCGGTTTGCTGGTGATTGCGCCGAAGAGTGCGCACGTTGTGTCCTTGAGCGTCTTCACGGTGCGATCCGGTAGGGCGTTACCTTCATTACACCAAAATTCCCAGCCGATGTCGCAAGGGACGTATTCGGCGTCGAATTTCATTCGATCGAGAACGATCCGCGTCGCTTCCATCACATCGTTCCCAACGCCGTCACCCGGCATCCACGCAATTCTGTATTTAGCCATAGGAAGGCGACTTTATCGGCGAGATTCCAGCCTGCAAGCGCGGGTGAAATTTTTGCGACCACGAATTACGCAGATGACACGGACCCAATCGACGAGTTCTGGGGAGCACACGCCGCTGGCGTGTTGCATTCGGTGGCTCGCCGAATGCCATGTGCAAATTGCTACATCCACCCTCAGCAAAGAAAAGTCCGCGACGGCTGGCAGCCGTCGCCAACAGGGCTGGCAGCCTGTGCTCCCCGGAATTACGCCGCTCCCGCGTTTGCGCGTAACCGCGATGCGACGAGCTTTTCAGCGCCGCCGGCGACGATCAATTCCTGCGCGGCGGAACTAAGCGGCGGGAAAGGGAATGATTTTCCGTCACATGTGAGAATGGATCTTGCGTAATCGATGGTGATTTCCGGGCCGACTGTTGTGGGCTGGCGATTCGTGAGCGTTGTCCGCAGATGCGTCACCAACTCCGGGCATTCGAACACGACGAAGCCGTTATTGAACGCGTTGCGCTTGTATGTTTCGGAAAAACTGCCGGCGATGACGCACGGAATGCCTTTGTACTTCAGCGCGGTGGCTGCCTGTTCGCGACTGGAACCGCTTCCAAAGTTCAGTCCGCCCACAACCACGTCGCCTTTTTGATACAGCGTGTTGAAATTTGGATCGTAATTTTCGAATGTGACCGCAGCCATTTGCTCCGGCGTCATGTCGTCGCGGTAAGTGTGTTTGCTACCGTAAATGCCGTCTGTATTCAAATTGTCTTTGTCGATGAAGAGAACACGACCGCGCACGCTCGACGGAAAACCTTCCATGATCTGCACCGATCCTGCCGACCTTGATTTTTTCTCGGGGCGACGAACCGCCGTGCCAGCGGGGCGTTCGCTGAAATTTGCCGGCGCACAAATGAATCCAGCCAACGCGCTGGCGGCGACCACGGCAGGTGAAGCGAGATAAACAAACGCGTCGCGGTCGCCCATGCGTCCCTTGAAATTGCGATTGGTGGCGCTGATCGCGGTTTCGCCTTTTTGCACCAGACCGCGCCCCAGACCGATGCACGCGCCGCAACCAGGTGGCAGCGGAATTGCGCCCGCGCCGATCAGAGTTTGCCAATCCCCATTCGATTCCGAGCGGGCCTGCACTTCAGCGCTCGCTGGGGCGAGATAAAATTCTACGCCGTCGGCAACGCGCCGGCCCCGCGCGCGGATGACTTCGGCCGCGTCGTGCAAATCCTCGAAGCGCGCGTTCACGCACGACAATAAATATGCCTTCTGGATGGGTACATGTTTTCTTTCCATCTCTGGCAGCGAAACCATCGTTTTAACTTCGTTAGGCCCGGACACATTGGGGACCACAGTCGCAAGATCGAGTTCAAGCTCGATAGCGTAGTCCGCGTCGGAATCGGCGCTGAATTCGCTGCGATTTTCCCACCATTTATCGATATCGGTGTTTGTGTAACCGGAACGACTCTTCCCGCTTCGTTTCCCCGGGCGCTTTGGATTTGTGAGCTCAGGGACGCGCGACTGCAAATAATTCACTGTCACCTCATCGAACGGAAACACGCCGGCGAGCGCGCCCCACTCGGTGGTCATGTTGGCGATGGTCATGCGCGCGGACATCGGAAGGTTTGCCATCCCATCGCCCACAAACTCCACGGCATGATTGAGCACTTCGTCTTTGTTGAAGAGTCCGCACAAAGCGATGATGACATCCTTGCCGACGACACCGGGCGAAAGTTTTCCTTTGAGCACAACCTTTGCGACCGGTGGGACCTGCCACCACGTGACTCCGGTTGCCCAAATACTAGCGGCATCAGTCCTAACGACCGGCGTACCAAGGGCAGCGATCGCGCCGTAGAGATTCGAGTGTGAATCGCTGGCCACGACCATCGAGCCGGGAACCACGTAACCCTGTTCCACCATCACCTGATGCGAAATGCCGGTGCCAGCCGGGTAAAAATCGATGCCGTGCTCATTCGCGAAGGCTTCTATCTTTGCGTACTTCGCCAGATTTTCCGGCGAAGTGTTTTGGATGTCGTGATCGATGGCGAAGACCGGTTGTGCCGGATCTGCAATTTTGGTTGCTCCGATCTGTTTGAATTTCGGGATCACCGCGCCGGTGTTGTCATGCGTCATCACATGGCGAGGGCGAATCGAGATGAAATCGCCGCTGTGCACGACGGCGCCGGGCGCGAGCCCATCCGCGTGACGCGCCGCAATCTTTTCAACAAGTGTTAATCCCATAATGGCTGTGAAATAAAATATTCAATCCTGGGTTGCACGTCCAGCGTTGGTCGTTGTAGCCGGCATGGGTGATGTCGCCCGACGGAGTTCAATGATCGCCGGCTATATTTCTTTTGCCGCGCGTTTTCCGAGAACCTTGGCGATGTCGAAGTCCACGAAGTCAGCATGATGGAAAATGATCGATTCGATCGAGCGCTCTGCCTTGTCGCCTTCATGGCTGTGCGTGGCGATAATATGCAGAACTTCGCCGGGAATGCCGTGCTTGTAAGCCAGTGCGACGCCGCTGAAAGGATGGCGCACTTGCTGCCCGAATTTTCCCTGGATCACTTTGCCCGACGCGTCCTTATCAAACTCCAGCGGTTTGCCCACATCCGCCAGAAGCGCACCTGCGATGAGGTAGTCGCGCTGAATGGGAATGCTGCAGCGGAAAGATTTCTTGAGCACATCAGCGATGGCGGTGCATTGCCGAGCGCAGGAATTGAGATGCTCGACGAAAGTCATCTTAATGTCGCCGGCGAGCAGAGTGAACTTGACCGCTCGAAGTTCGGCGAATGTCCAGCCCTTGCCGCCGCATCCCGTGGTGATGGCCTCGCTCCAGACCGCAGCGACCTTTTCGCGCAGCGACTTGTTCTTGATCTTCCTGATGCTGGGAAAGAGTTCTGCGATTTTAGTGACGCCGTAGTTGGTTCCTTGGGTTGTTGTCATGATGAGTTTACCTCGATTTCAGTCGATATTTTTGAGGCTTTGAAGGGGTTCTTTCGATTATTTTTTTGGCTTCCAAATCAAGCTTAACTGTTTCGCCATACCAACTGATATTTCCTGAGAACTTGCCTTTTAAGCTCTTATTAAGGCAGCTGAACAATTCGGTGTGCGTGAGGTCATTTTTTCGCAGAGCTGACAGGATAGCCTTCTTGAGCGTGTCGTATTTTTTTCTGTCGATATTCTTCCCGTTTTTACCCAGTGGGTGTTTCGTCAATATTTTTTCGGCGGTCATTTTCCTTCTCGTTTCTTGATACTTCTGTTGGCACTGACATTCATGTCGCTGAACCTCACAAGCATGCGTTTGGGCCAGTTTTGGTCAATTAGGCATCAGCCCGGGTTGAATTGTAATTTGTTTAATGCAGACTTCCCAGCGTCGTTCCTGAAAGCCTGGAGCCAAGCTAGATTGCTTATGCCAACCTACGAATATTCGTGCCAGAAGTGTGGCCAGACTTTCGAAGCGTTCCAATCGATGCGCGATGAATCGTTCCGCGAATGTCCGAAGGAGCTTTGCAGGTTGCCAAAGTGGGGACACGGGAAGGTGAAACGTTTACTCGGTACGGGCGCGGGTCTGATTTTCAAGGGCTCGGGATTTTACAGCACCGATTACCGCAGCGATTCGTACAAAGAAGCAGCGAAAAAAGACTCGGCCCCGAAAACAACCGAGGCTGGCGAGAAATCCCCCGGTTCCAAAGACACGGCGAAAAGCCCTTCGCCTGGCCAGCCTAAGGCAGGTGAGAAGAAATCAGCGAAGGAATCTGCCTGACACTCTGGTGTCAGTTGCACGCCATCTGCTCTGGCGGCAAAACCGCTCGGATCAGCGCCCGGTTGCCCGGTTATCCGTGCCGCAATTTTTGGAGTTGGGCGATGAACGCCTCCGGGCCGCCGGGAAAGTAACCGTCAAACTGCCACAGCTTCTGGCCGCTGCTGTTGAGCACGACGATCGTCGGAAACCCAAGGACCTCATACTGCTGCGCGAGTTGAAGGTTCTGCTTTTTCACCTCGGCAGGCTGGTCTTTTCTGCGAGGAAAATCGAGTTCTAGAAGAACGAGATTGTCGCGCGCGTAATCTTTAAACTGCGGCTGCGACCAAACCTCCTTATCGAATTTTATGCACCAGCCGCACCAGTCGGAGCCGGTAAAGTTCAGCAGCAGAAGCTTGTTGTTCGCCTTCGCCTGTTCCTGCGCCTTCTTGTAGTCATTCAGCCAGGCAGATTCGGCTCGCGCAAATGAGGTACAAACAACGGAAATCGCGACTGCGAAGAGAAATAATCGAGGGATTTTCACTTGAACATCTTCGCCGAGATTGCAGACGGACGCAAGAGCGGTACGGCGCACCGCCCGGCGCGGTAATTATTTTTTCCAAGCCCGAAACAGCCCGGCGCGGCAACGCCGGGCTATCAACGGATTCTGGTCTAGCGAAGATGCTTCGAGACGAGTTTGGTCATCTCGAACATGCTTACCTGGCTCTTGCCGTTAAATACCGGCTTGAGCGCGTCGTCGGCGTTGATCATGATTCTTTTCTTTTTGTCCTGTAGGCCGCGCCTCTTGATGTAGGCCCAAAGCTTCTTGGTAAGCTCCGGGCGCGATAGCGGCTGCGACCCGACGACAGCAGCAAGCTTATCATCCGGCTGGACCGGTTTCATGAATGCGGGATTCGGTTTGCGCTTGGAAGTTTTTTTGGTTTTCGGCATGGACGCTGACTAGCGTCTCGCCTGCGAGAGAGCAAGAACTAAATTTGAGATAAATAAAAAATTTCATTGCCCGACCAACCGGCGCACCGCAATGGCTGCAACATCGTCAGGAGCAGTATTTCCAGAATTTCCAGAATTCTCGGGAGCTGTTTGCACCAGGATTGTGTTTAGCAGCGCCTCGGCGCTCGGTGCGGAATGATCCAGCATTTTTTGTAGCTGATCGGAAGTCAGTCGGTGGCGCTCGTCTTTGCTCCAGTGCAAAAGGCCATCAGTGTAAAGAAGGAAAGCGTCGCCGGGGTTTAAGTGGATGGGCGTTTCGCTGAACGCTGCTCGTTTGATTAAGCCCAGCGGAGGCGCTACCGAAGCGATTGCTTGCGTCGATCCGTTATGACGAACAATCAGAAGTGGTGGGTGCCCTGCGCCGACAACGGCTGCATGTCCGGTGGTGAGATCCAGAGCGACGCACATCGCAGTCATGAATGAGCGCGCGCCGAAGATGCTCCGAAAATCATCGTCCACAGCTTCCATCAGCGTGACCGGCGTATCGTGCTCAAGGCCGTGCTGAAAGAGAAGTTTTGCCAGCGTGGTAAGCAACGCGGCCGCCGCGCCGTGGCCGGTCCCATCGGCGATCCAAAACAACATCCGCCCGTTCTTCATTTGGAGCCATCCATAGATATCGCCGCCAACCTGGATCACAGGCCGATAACAAGTTGCAACCTGCCAACCGGGCAGCATCAGCGGTCTCTGTGGGATCAATGATTGCTGCGTCGAACGCGCGGCTGCGAGGTCGCGCTCCAGATCGCGGCGCCATTTCTCCAGTTCATCATTTTGCCGCTCCAATTGCCGGCGCATCGAACGAAGCCGAAGCTGCGTCTCGATTCGGGCGCGCAACACCGAGGCATTTACCGGCTTCGTCACAAAATCATCCGCGCCGGCCTGGAGACAGGAGACCTCGCTCTGTTCGCTGCCATGCGCAGTGAGCATGATGGCGGGAACCTGGGAGACGGCGGCATCCTCGTCCGAACGAAGACGCTTGAGGACCTCAGCGCCGTTTAGTCCCGGCATATCAAAGTCCAGCAGCAGAAGCGCAGGCGGTTTCGTGTGAATTATTTGCAGTGCCTCGGAACCATCCTGGGACACGCGACAATTGTAACCGGCGGTACTCAGCAGTTGTGCCAATACCCTTCGACTCATGGCGTCATCGTCCACGACCAAAATCTCTGCGTGTGAATTCTCAGGCATTTGTACTTCGGATTCGGATTACGCGCGCCGGCGAATTGTATCCGTGCTGCTATTTGTCAACAAATCTCAGACGCTTGAACAAAGCGTGATTTAATGATTGGCAACGACTCCGACTCCGGATACGATTACGAAAAGTTTTCATTATGAAATTTTCACTGCCTCTTGCTCTCCTCGCGGGCTTCTTTGTTGCCTCATGCGCTGAGGAGCCACCACCGCCCGCGGCCCAACATCACAGGGCGTCGACTTACGCTTCCACTCAGACGCAGGAATACCCACCGCCGCAGCAACCATTCAACCCGAATGGGCCGGCACAGCCCGTCGGTACGCCGCCACCCGCCGCACCGCAAGTAGCGTCTACACCTCCGCCTGCAGCGGCGCCGCCACCGACCAAGGTGGCAAAGGGAGATTATCCGTACGGGATCCCTGTCCCCGGAAAACCGCACCTGGTGGAGAGCCCTTATTCACCCGGCAAATATATCGATGTGGAGGGATTCCCTCCCGGAACTGAAGTGAAGGACCCTTACACGGACAAGATTTTCCTTGTGCCATAACACAGGCGCGCTTCCGAGTTCCGCTGATGCGGGTACTGAATGCCAGATCAGCTCAGCACAGGCTTTTATCCGCACATTCGGCATGAACATCAGGACATTGAGTTGATTGTATGGAGTTGCGGGTAAAGCGGGCCTCTCGAATCGATCGCGAAATTACTGTACCGGGCGATAAGAGCATTTCACATCGCGCCGTGATCGTCGCCGCTCTCTCGAACGGCGTGTGCACCCTGAACGGATTTCTTCCAGGTGAAGATTGTATGCGCACAGTGAACGCGATGCGTGCATTGGGTATCAAGATCGAGCAGCCTGAGGCCACCAAGCTGGTCGTTCACGGCAAAAGGCGAGTGCTTACTGCGCCAACCGCAGATATCAATTGCGGTAACTCCGGTACCACGATGCGTCTTGTCGCAGGTCTGCTAGCCGCACAAAAGTTCGAGAGTCGCTTAATAGGAGATCCGGGACTATCGAAGCGCCCAATGGACCGGGTCATCGGTCCGCTTTGTGAGATGGGGGCGAGCGTTGTTGCCGAAGGTCCTGATGGAACATCGCCGTTGCGCATCTCCGGCGGGTCACTTCGGGGAATTCAGTATCGTCCCTCTGTGGCGAGCGCACAGCTCAAAGGCGCATTGCTGCTGGCGGGTCTCTTCGCCAGAGGCAAAACGACGGTCGAAGAGCCGACACCTACGCGCAATCACATGGAGAAGATGCTCAATTATTTCCTGGTGCGTACGACTACAGAAGCTGACGGCAGCGTAACAGTTTTCGGCGACCAGGTTCCGGAGTCTCGCGATTTTGATATTCCCGGCGATATTTCTTCAGCGGCTTTTTGGCTCGTTGCCGCTGCTGCGCAACGCCGTGGTCATCTGCTCATCCGCAATGTTGGTTTGAACGATACCCGAACAGCGATGCTGGGAGTGCTGCTCAGAATGGGCGCGCAGGTCCGAGAGGCCGTCGAGGATGTTGAGCAGCTTGAGCCGCGCGGCATTGTCGAAGTCACCGGTGTTCCGCTTAAGGCAACGGTCATTCAGGGGAAGGAAGTCCCGCAGCTGATTGACGAGCTGCCGATTCTCTCTATCGCAGGCGCCCTGGCGAGCGGGAAGACAACCATTCGGCATGCAGAGGAATTGCGCGTCAAAGAAACCGATCGCATTGCAGCGATCGCCCATAACCTGCGCACTATGGGCGCGCAAGTTACCGAGTTGAGTGATGGTCTCGAAATCTATGGACCCGCGCCGCTCCACGGCGCCCGGCTGCCGAGTTTTGGCGATCATCGCATTGCCATGGCCTTTGCCATAGCGGGCCTGTTTGCTGACGGCGAAACCGTCATTCAGGACGCCGAATGTATTCGCGAATCATATCCAGGATTCGAATCCGTAATTGAAGAATTTACGAACCCAAAACGGATGCAGGTCAGCACGCCTGTGATCGGCTCACTGGCTCCCGTACCGGCGGAAGAAGGGTAGCTGATCTCGTTAGGTATTAAGTACACATGGGATCACACGCTTCCCAGCGGCGTTCGGATCGTGTAATCGCCATTGATGGGCCTGCTGCCTCCGGAAAAAGCAGTGTTGCACGGCAGCTTGCCCGGCGACTCGGGCTTATCTACGTCAACTCTGGTGGATTTTATCGCGCGATCACCTGGCACCTCCTGCAAAAAAACATTCGACCGGAGGAGAGCGACCGCATTGGTGCCGCATTGGATGCAGCAACTTTCACCTGCACCGTTCAAGATAACGAGTCGCGTATCCTTGTAGACAATATCGATCCGGCGGATCATTTGCGCGGCGATCGTGTGAATGAAAGTGTCTCTCGGGTCAGCAGATTGCCGCACGTTCGGCAAATCGTTTCACAGAAACTCCATGATTGCGCTGACGGACAAGATGTCGTGATCGAGGGGCGGGACATCGGATCGGTAGTCTTCCGAGACACACCCTACAAGTTCTATATCGATGCTTCCCCTGAAGTGCGTCTTCAACGTCGCGCCGCACAAGGGGAACGCGATGAAATCGCCATACGCGATCACGATGATGTTTCACGTGCGCTCTCGCCACTGGTGATCGCGACTGATGCGCAGGTGATCGACACTTCACATGTCACGATTGAGCAAGTCGTGGACGAGATCATCGCTCGGCTGAAAAAATTGGGTTTGGCTATCAGCGATCC
The DNA here is from genome assembly GCA_963776065.1 of uncultured Verrucomicrobiae bacterium. Lineage (GTDB taxonomy): Bacteria > Verrucomicrobiota > Verrucomicrobiia > Chthoniobacterales > UBA10450 > Udaeobacter. The sequence continues at coordinate 179,654 of CAVZLJ010000008.1, forward strand.
TCCGCTCACGAAATCGCGCATTCTCGGTGAATGAATTTCTATTATTGGGTTGGTTATCATTTCGCGCGGCTAGCGGGGCGATTGTTGTTTCGATTTCGGATTATTCATCGGGAGCGCATGATTCAAAACGGGCCGGTAATTCTCGCGATGAATCACCAGAGCTACCTCGATCCGCCGCTGGCCGGAACCGCCTGTGATCGGGCGATTTATTTTCTGGCTCGGCGTACGCTTTTGAATGTGCCGTTGTTGGGCAGGGTTTTGCCAAAACTGAACGTTATCCCAGTCAATCAGGAAGGGGTTGATCGCAGTGCCATTAAAGCTCTGATCCGCGTCTTGCAGGCCGGCAATGGCGTCCTGGTTTTTCCCGAAGGCTCGCGGACGCTCGACGGCAACCTGCAACAAGCCGAGCCGGGATTGGGCCTGGTGATTGCCAAAACACTCGCACCGGTCGTCCCAATGCGGATCTTTGGCGCCGACCAGGCGCTGCCGCGCAGCGGCGGGCGACTTCGCTTTGTGCCAATTACTGTTGTCGTTGGAGAACCGATTTTTTTCGGCGCAGCCGATCTGGATTCGGCAGGAAAGAATCTTTATGCGCGGTTGAGTGACCGCGTAATGAACGCAATCGCGGCGCTACGTCTCGACTGACTTGCACCAACTCGTTGCGCCCGCGACGTTGACTTCGATGCAGGGGGTGAATTTGCCAGAAGCAACGACTCACGAGTCTCAACAGCAGCGATGCCCGAAAATCGCTGTTTTGTTGATGCTAATCATTGTGGTTGGTTTGGCGATGCTGACTACCTTTGCCAACGTCCAGCGTTTTCGGCGTGTCGTAGAAGTGGTGGTCGTTAGACCGTCAAGTTTGACCACGCCACAGGCTACGCAGCGCTAAGTTTCGGTTGACATCGAGAAGTGCTCCGTTTTGTTCGTCCAACACAACAAGACCCGATCCACCGTTGATATGAAGAAACTTTTCGTCCTCTCGATGCTGATTCCTTGTGCGCTGCTTTGCTCGTGTCAAAAGCAAGATTCAACCGCTGAACAACAACTCGCTCAGCGCAAAGCGGAGCTCGACGCTCGGGAGAAAGCGTTGGATGAAAGGGAGAAAGCTTTGGCCTCACGGGAGAACCTGGCCGCAAAGCCGAGGATTCCCGCGGTGCCCCGAGTCGCTCCCGCCGAACCTCAGCGAACGGTTCCCCCTGAACTCAAGGGGCTCATTGCGGATCCCTCTCAGGGAAGAGCTGACCGAGAACAACGAATGCAGGAGCGCCTCGCTCAAAGGCAGCGCAGGATGGAAGAGATACAAAAGATGAGGGCAGCTCGGGCGCTACCACGCCCGCAGGCGACAGCTCCTGCCACCGAGGAAGCTTCGCCGACTCCATCGCCGACCCCGGAGTAAGTGCCGGACACTCGTCAGGCGCTCTTCTCGAAATCGCCCGGTGAATTCGCCGACTGCCTGGCAAGTTCGCGAGCGTACTGGAGCGTATCGATGGAATCAACGTTCTTATCGCGTCGAATCGCCTTGATCCTTGGGAAACGCAGCGCCAGCCCACTGGCGTGACGTGTGCTGGCCTGGATTGAATTGAAAGCTACCTCGAGCACAACATCCGGTTTCACCCTGCGATGTCGGCCATGGTCGGCGATCGTGTTCTGTTTGAAGTGCTCCGTTAAGTCCGCGATCTCTGTATCGGTTAGGCCGCTGTAGGCCTTGCCAATCGGCAAGAGTTCGCCGGAGATTTCGTCGCGCACGGCGAACGTGTAATCGCTTAGTACGTTATTGCGTTTCCCGTGGCCAAGCTCCGCCGCGACAACCACCACATCCAACGTCGCCAATTCGCGCTTTAGTTTGAACCAGTACATTCCGCGAGTGCCCGGCAGATAGAAGCTTTCCGGGTCTTTGATCATCAAACCTTCATTCAGGCGCCGGCGCGCATCCTGAAAAATTTGCTCAATCTCGTTGGCAGAACGCGCCGGCGTTACCTTCGCTGTGCGAAACATGGGCGGTAACGTGAGCGTCGCGAGTTGCTGCCGTCGCTCCTGCAGCGGCGTCTGCAAGAGCGAGTGCCCGTTCATCCAGAGAACATCAAAAATCACAAAGGCGACTGGCACATCCGCTGCCGCGCGTGCAAACAGGTCTGCGTTCTCGTCCTTGCGCCCGAGTCGTTTTTGCAAATCGAAGAACGTCAGTCGCCGGCCTTCGGCAAAAGCTATAATTTCACCGTCGGCAATCAGCTCCTGGTCGAACTTCATGGCTTGTTCGACGAGCTCCGGGAACTGTCTGGTAATGCGTCTCAAATCACGGGAGAAAATTTCGACTCTGTCTCGGCCGCGATGGAGCTGCGCGCGAATGCCGTCGAATTTGTCCTCAACGTATACTCTGTCTTGGGTCGATGACCCCGGCTGGCGATCGATCGCAGAACTTTTCGCCTCGATAAAGCGGCTCCAAACGGCATCCGCGCTTGGTTCGGGAGTGGCGAGCATGCACTTGATGGGACGAAACATCGATAGTTCGGCCCGGTTCAATTCTTTTCGGAAAGCCAGCAGCGCGGTGCGTCCGATGTCGCCTAACAACATGTTGGCGTGTTTGACCTCTTTGAGCGGAACATCGAACGCCTTGGCGATGGCTTCCTCCACCAGGCCCTCACGCAAGCCGATGCGGAGATCACCTGTCAAAATCTTGACGACGTACTGTCCTTCACGCGCGGACAAAATCGAAAATCGCGCTTCCAGAAGCTTTGCCTTCGCGATTGGGCCGCGCGCGCGCTGAAGATTTTGGAACAACTCGGCCGACTCAAGGATGCTGAATGGATGCGGTGCCGTTCGCCCGTCGAGGACTTCAAAAGCGGTTTTGCCAGCGTCGCCGTGCCTGCCCGCGACGCGGTGAAATTCAGCATCGCCGATTCTCGTTGCGTCCTGCAACCCCCTGAAGATTACCGCCCATCCGACCTGTAATACCCGCGGATCACTTTGAGCAAATGCCCTTCCGGTGAAATACGTGGCCGCAATCGGAAGCTGCTCACTTGTTAGGCTCAGCATATAATCAGATAGCAAACGAATCTTCTCTGATTTTGCCGAAGTCGATGCAACGGCTTCACCCGCATCGGCAAACCGCAGAAATTCAGATTCCGAGGTTGACTGGCGCGGATTACGCGGAGTTCCAACCGGTTTAGGGGCAGATCGCGGTGCGTCATCCTTGGCTCCGAACTGCAATTCCATCTGGTTTTGCTCGCTCAACGCCCACGCCTCAATGCCGCGACGGCGAAGATCGCAGGCAAACGCTGCGGCGAATCCGTGGAGCGTGAATACGCGGCGCGGCCGCACCAATTCGACGTATCGCAGCAAATCGTCATAGTCCGCGTGATCGGAAAGGGGAAATGCTGCATCGACATGGTAACGATAAATCGCATCGGGGTCGACGGCCCAACCACTGACCAGCGCCACACGCCTGCGCGGGATTTTCTCCAGCATCTCCGAGCGATTTGCACTCGGCGGACAGATCAACACTTTCCCGGCGACGTCATTCGGGTTGTATCGTACGTATTTGCAAAACGATTGGCCAAACTGTTCGTAGATACGGGTCATTTGGAAGATTGAGCCGTGCAGCATGGCCGTTAAGCCGGCCCCATCCAGGGAACAGAGGATTTCCTGCGCTTTGCCTAACGAATAGCCAAGCAGCACCGGGACCTCTCCGGCGTCAATGGCTTCGCTGCAGAACGCCACCATTTGATCTACCACTAATTTTGTTGGTGGGAAGCGATAGCTCGGGAGTCCAAAGGTTGTTTCCATCACAAGTGTTTCGGCCTCACGCCACTCCGCTTGCTCGGCGGATTTCCCGGGACGCAGCTTGAAATCGCCCGTGTACAGAAGCGTTCCCTCGTCAGCGAAAATCAAGCACTGCGCTGAACCAAATATATGCCCGGCCGGAATCAACACCAGGTCGACACCGCGAACGGAGCGTCTTTCACCAAATGGCAGAGCATGTTCGATACGCGAGCCCGGCAGGCGGACTCGCATCAGGCGTGCTGTGCGCTCGGAAACAATAACCTCCCTGTGGGGTGCGATGTGGTCGCCATGCGCGTGCGAAACGAACCCGAAGTCTTTTCCCTCGCACGAATCCAGCCAGATATCCTGTTTCGGCAAGTAAACTCCGCGCTCGTAGCGAACTTCAATCACCAAAAAAAATACTTCCAAATCCAGGCGAGTTCCATAGCGTCCGTCGAGCTGTGTGGCACTTATCGGTTACGCGTTGACACCGGCTTGAGGGAGCCGCTTTATTATGGAAATGAAATTTGCCACGCCAGTTTTCGCTTTGACGTTTCTGGCTCTGTCCGCTTCCGGCAAGGGCACTCGGGAAGAACCAAAAGTCGTCGAAAAAGTCGCACCGCTGCCGGTGGCGCTGGACAAGAACTTCGAGTTTCGAAAGACCAAGCTATTCTACCTGAGTGAGACAGGGCCGAAGCCGAGCGAGAGAGCGCGTCAGTCGACGAGCAAGCTGGGCGGGAAGTCAAATTCCCCGAACCAGAAAGAGGCTACGCTTCAGGACGCTCCCATCACGTTTGAACGCCAATACCGACTCTTCGGCGCCGTCAGTGGTTTGGATCAACGCCAGCGTTTTGGAAATTATTTCGATTTCTTTTGGCGGGTCAGGCGCCCCGCCGATGTCACAGTGCGTCTGGAGTATCGCCAGCAAAAATTGCACGAACACGTTCAGGCTCAGGAAATCACGTATAAAAACGTGCGCGGCACTCACAAGACCGAATTCAAGGTGATCGGGGACGATTACTTTGACGATGGAGAAGTGACTGCCTGGAGATGCCTGTTAATCGCAAACGGGCGAATCGTGGCGGAAAACCGCTCGTTTCTGTGGGAGTAAATTACCAGGGGCGCACCTATCGTTGATTCTTGTTGTGACGGCGTGCATCTCTCGGGAGCGAGGCGGGTCTTCAACTTCTGCATTTCGAATCAGTTGATGGGTGGGATTCCAATCACCTGCCAGGTTTGACAGCATGGCTTTGAGGCTGGTATCGTTTACAAGAGTAACTGTGGATTCATCTATTCAAGTTGGGGTAAGAGGGCCGACCGTATGGGTGAAAGTGGAGGGAAAAGGTAGTTTCCTCAATAGCGGCAACCTCAAGGAGTTCTCGCGCGAAATGTTGGACCGCGGGTATCGCGAATTTGTGGTTGACCTTGCGGATTGCGCCATGATGGATTCCACATTCATGGGCACGATGGCGAGCGTTGCGTTGCGGCTGAAGGAAATCGGCCATGGCCATCTGCATATCGTCCATTGCGGAAACCGCAGCCAGCAACTGCTCTCCGGACTTGGATTGGACCAGATATTCGACATTCACAGCGATGGCGCCCACGCCCCGGAATGTGAGGCGCTCGAGCAAGCCACCAGAGACCAGTCACCACTTTCCAGGAAGACAGAAGACGCAGAAACAATGCTGGAGGCTCACGAAGCGCTTTGCGAGGCGGCGCCGGAAAATATCTTTCGCTTTAAAGACGTTCTCGATTTCTTAAGACAAGATCTTCATCACGAGACCTCTTCGAAGTAAGCTGGCCCTGCGCAATGTGGCCGACCCTTCTCCTTGGACTCCTTGTCGCGTCTGTGTCCGCGTGGGTTGTCACTGCTTACCTCCAGACGCAGCGAATTCGCAGGCTGGAGCGCTCGCATGAGGAAATTCAAGTCGAGGAAACACTGGTCTTCGATTTCCTGCACGGTCTGGGCGAGGCTTTTCGGGAAACGATTCGACCCCAGGAACTACATCGGCTCATCGTCGAAGGCGCTACACGTATTCTGGATGCACACGGCGGCGCGCTTTATGTGAGTGATCGGACCGGCGGGAAGCTCACTCCCGTGTTCATCTCCAAAGGCTGTCCGCCGCTGGTTGATATTCCGCAAAATATTCTGCAACAGGCGGCTGCCAATCCCGGCGCTCTGGAGAGTTTTCTGCGACTCCACACGATCGGTCCGAGGGAAGGACTCATTGGGCGACTTTGGGAAACAGGTCAGGCTGTGTATTTGAACGAATTCTCTGAAGCGCCGGAATTGGCGAAATTGCGCGGAAGCGCCTTTGGTAGCGTGTCAGTGATGGCTGCGGCGCTGCGTTATGGAAACCAGGATATGGGTGTGCTAGCGCTGGCAAACGGGCCGAGGGGTGTGCCGTTTTCGCAGGCTGATTTTGTTGTTTTCAAATCGATTGCCGAACAATCCGCCTTTGCACTTTACAACGCCATCATTTATTCGATGGCGAACGAAAAGAAACGCCTCGATCACGACCTGGAAATCGCACGAGACATTCAGCGTATCCTGCTCCCGTCAGAAGCGCCGGCTATCAATGGATTTCAAATCAGCGGGATTAATGTGCCGGCCCGCCAGGTAAGCGGCGACTACTTCGATTACATCGACGTGGATAAAGACCGGCTCGGTGTCGCGATCGCTGACGTCTCTGGCAAAGGCGTGCCTGCATCGCTGATCATGGCGATCTGCCGAAGCGTCTTGCGGGCCGAGGCCGCCCGGAACCCGTCGCCTGCAGACGTCCTACGAAAAGTAAATCGGCAGCTTTATCCGGATATTAAAGAAGACATGTTTATCAGTATGGCCTATCTGATTCTCGACCACCATCACGACGGTGTGATCCTCGCTCGCGCTGGGCATGATGCCCCCTTGTGGTACCAGCGACAGTCACAAACCGTTACGCCCGTGAAGTCACCAGGAATGGTGGTGGGAATTGACAGCGGAAGCGTGTTTGATAGGCTCACAGTTGATTTCGCGGTACCGCTGGAGCGCAACGATTGCCTCGTTCTCTACACCGACGGCGTGACCGAGACTCTTAACTCCGAGGGAGACGAGTTTGGTGTCGACCGTATGATGCAGTCGGTCCGTGCCAGCGCAAGCGATGGCGCGCAAGCGATTGTAAAGAGAATCATCGAGGACGTACGCGACTTTACCGGTTCGGTTCCGCAAAACGACGACATGACATTAATCGCCATCCGCAAGACATGAGAAAAATCTCTTCACCTGAACATAACCAGGAAGCGAATGCATCAGCACAGGCGAAGCCGGCTTCCTCACCTGCTTCTGCCACTGAGACCGATTCTGAAGATCCAATGGCCGGCTTGCAGGCCGATCTCGACCGGTTCCGAGATCTCGCGGCCCGCAGCCAGGCTGACTTTGAAAATTATAAGAAACGCGCCTCCCGCGAGAAAGAGGAGGCGATCAAATATGCAAACAGCGCGTTGCTCGAGCAGTTGGTGTCAATTCTCGATAACTTCGAGCTCGGTCTCGCAGCTGCAAAAACGCAGGCACAGGAATCGCCGATCTATTCCGGAATGGTTCTGGTTCAAAAACAGCTGAATGATTTACTCGCGGAAAACGGATTGGAACCGATCGAAGCCGAGGGCAAAAGGTTTGATCCGAATCTGCACGAAGCGATTGGTCATGAGCCGAGCGAATCTCGCGAAGGGACGGTCATCCGCCAGGCCCGGCGAGGATATCGTTTGAAGGACCGCCTCTTGCGGCCTGCGCGGGTGGTTGTCTCAAGCGGTCCTGCATCGAAGTGAGCGTTCTTGCTTGCTTCCCTATTTAGCCACATACGTCAGGAAGGACTGATCGCTGCATGGCCACGGACAAACGCGATTATTACGAGGTTTTGGGCGTCGAACGAACTGTCGCCGCTGAAGAAATCAAACGCGCCTATCGCAAGCTCGCCGTAAAATTTCATCCCGACAAAAACCCGGACGACCCGCACGCCGAGGAAAAGTTCAAGGAGTTAGGTGAAGCGTACGACGTGCTGATGGATCCCGAGAAACGCGCCGCGTACGATCGCTTCGGGCATGCCGCATTCGCGCAGGGAGGCGCCGGTTTCGGAGGCGGCGGTTTTCATGATCCATTTGAAATTTTCCGGGAAGTGTTCGGCGGCGGATTTGGCGGCGGAATTTTCGAAACGTTCTTCGGTGGTGGTTCAGGGCAACGCACAGACGATCGTCGTCGGGGATCAGATCTCCGCTACGACATGGAAATCAAACTGGAGGAGGCGGCTTTCGGCGCGGAGAAAACGATTGAGATTGAGAAGCTCGATAGCTGCGAAAAATGCCACGGCAGCGGCGCTGAACCGGGCTCGCGCAGGGTCAGCTGTCCTGCTTGTGGTGGCCGTGGTCAGGTCATCACTTCGCGCGGATTTTTTCATATCTCGCAAACATGTCCCCGTTGCCACGGTGCCGGGGAAATGATCGAAAAGCCATGCCAGAAGTGTGGCGGAGAAGGACGCGTCGAAAAGCTAAGCCGGATCAAGCTGAAGATTCCTGCCGGAATCAGAGAGGGCACCCGATTACGTTCTTCAGGGAACGGCGAAACTGGTATTGGCGGTGGACCTGCGGGCGATCTCTATGTGGTCGTCCACGTCAAAGAGCACAACATCTTTCACCGTGAAGGCGACGATTTGTATTGCGACGTGCCGATCCCGTTTTCGATTGCGGCCTTGGGCGGCGAGATCGATGTGCCGACCCTTGAAGGCAAAGCGCACCTCAAAGTCCCCGCCGGCACGCAAACTGGCCAGATCTTTAAACTGCGCGGCAAAGGGATAACAAACGTGAACGGGCGCAGTCATGGCGATTTGTTTGCGCGGCTGATCGTCGAGGTGCCGTCGCGGTTGAACCCAGAGCAGCGCCAAAAGCTCGAGGAATTCGCTGCACTTTGCGGCGATGAAAACACTCCAATGCGAAAGAATTTCTTCGAGCGCGCGAAGGAATTTTTTAAGTGAGCGCCGCGATCTCCGTGCGTCACAATGATCTCAAGCTAATCGAATGCCCCCGCGATGCGTGGCAGGGACTAAGCCGCGAGGTTCCCACCGAACTAAAGGCCCGTTACTTGCGCGCGCTTATTGATGCGGGTTTCAGACATATCGATGCCGTGAGCTTCGTTTCTCCCAAGGCCGTCCCGCAAATGGCCGATAGCGAGAACGTGCTGAAGCAAATCGATGTGCCGGGCGACGTCGAAATCATCGGCATCGTTGTGAATGAGAAAGGCGCTGAGCGCGCCATAGCCACCCAGGCAGTTTCAACTCTGGGCTTTCCCTGCTCAATATCCGAGACGTTTCTGCGCAAAAACCAGAATCAGTCAGTCGCAGAATGCTACAGAGTTCTGGAATCGATTAAGAGAACAGCCGTAACCGCGGAGTTGAGTGTTGTGGCTTACATTTCGATGGCATTCGGCAATCCGTATGGTGATCCTTGGGGCGAGACCCAAGTTTTGGAGGCGATGAAGAAGCTGGTTAGTCTCGGTATTGGATCCATTTCACTCGCTGACACCGTAGGAATGGCGGGTCCTGATTTGATTCACCGTCTGTTTGAGTCGGTAAAAGGCGAATACCCCGAATGTGACATCGGCGTGCACCTTCACAGCGCGCCAAGCGAGGCCGCAGCAAAAGTCCTTGCTGCGTATGACGCAGGCTGTCGCCGTTTCGACTCGGCCATCGGCGGCCTTGGTGGGTGTCCTTTCGCGCAGAACGTGCTGGTTGGAAACATTCCCACCGAGAGCGTAATCACGGCGCTTCAAGGGCGCAGTGTGGAGTTTGGAAAACGCAAATCGCTGTCGGATGTGCTGGCGCTAAACTCGGAGATCGCGTCGAATTACGCGTAGGCCCTGCGATCAGTCGTGTAGGCCATATGCATCGATTCTACATTTCACCTGAGAAATGGGACTCTCGGGCGCTCGCATTGCGCGACTCCGAGGCTCATCACGCGCGCCACGTCTTGAGAATGAAAGCCGGGGAGAGACTTGTTGTTTTCGATGGGCATGGGCGCGAACTCACTGCGGAGATTATCGGCCCTGATGGCGACGAAATCCGATTGCGGAAATTGAACGAAGCAGAAACGCCGCCCCTGCGCTGCCGGATCGTCCTGGGACAGGCGATTCCAAAAGGGAAAAATATGGAGCTGATCGTGCAAAAAGCGGTCGAGATCGGCGCATCCGAAATTGCGCCGATCATCTCTGACCGCACTGTCGTGCAGCTCGATTCCGAATCGGCGGCGCAGAAACAATCGAAATGGCAGCAGATTGCTATCGAGGCGGCGAAGCAGTGCGGTCAAAACTGGCTGCCGCGCGTGCGCGCGCCGAGAAAATTATCGAAATTCTTTTCCACAGCGTCCGAGCAATCCTTTGATCTTCGGTTGATCGGATCGCTCCAGCCCGACGCCCAACACTTAAAGAAAATTCTGGCAGCGTATTCGAGCGAGTGCGGCGATCGTCCTCAAAGCGTACTTATGCTTGTCGGGCCCGAAGGCGACTTCACGCCGGCAGAGCTCGCGGTTGCGCGCCGTCACGGCTGCCAGCCAATCACGCTTGGCCCAATCATTCTGCGAGTGGAAACCGCGGCGATCTATTGCCTGAGCATTCTCTCCTACGAATTGCTGATTTAGCGGCGCCGTCTTTCCTGCTGCTGGGACCGACCACTGAGTGAACCGGGGCTTATTTCAAAGCGGCTGTTTCCACAGCAGCTTCCGTTATGCCAGCGGCTGGTATCATCTGGTCTATTGGCGCGGCCTGGATGGATACGATTGTGAATTCCGCTGCGCGATGCTCCGTCTTCAAAGAGACGGTCTCACCCACTTCATGGCCAAGCAGCGCCTGGCCGATGGCGGTTTGATAGGAGATGATGTGCCGATCGGGGTCGCTGTCCCACGCCCCGAGAATTGTGTAGGTCTCTTCCGTATTTGTCGTGTTCTCCCGCAGGGTGACGATTGTTCCGATAGAGACGCGTGATGTGTCCGGATTTTCAAATGAAGTGCCGCGTGCATCGTGCAGCATCTGTTCCAGCTCGGCTTTGCGTCGCATCAGCACGCTTTGCATTTGCTTGGCCGCCTTAAATTCAAAATTCTCGCTGAGATCACCGTACGACCTGGCGATAGCGATTTCCTTGGTGTTCTCGGGGATTTTTACTTTCACGATCTCTTCGTGTTCCGCTCTCCGCTTTTCCAAACTGCTCCAAGACACGACCAGCGGCGCGGTTCTTTGCTGCGGTTGAGCGCCTGCGATCGTGCTTTCCAACTCCGGATAGACCTTGACCAACCTTGCGAGGAGGGACCGTTTCGTTAACTCATCGAACAGAGGCGTTAACTGCAGGCGACGCATCGCATCGCGCGCCACGCCGACGTCGCTTTTCTGGAAGATTTGCCCAAGCAATTGCCTGTCTTCACCCACCACCCGTTGCAATTTACTGCCGCGCCCGGGAGAACTGTGTTGTTCCCGCTCCAGCGCGGCCAGGATGGCCCAGAGCAAATCCGGGTTAACCAGCTCGTCCCAGTTTTCCTTTTCGCTGCACAACCAGGTGAGCATTTCGCTCGTGGCCGAATGTTCGTGAATGCTTCGCTCGAGCATCGTCCGAAGCTCGGCGTGCTGGCCGGTTTCGTTCAAGATGCGCGGGATTTGCGCCACCATGCGACCGTGGTTCGATTCCATCAGGCGCAAGGCGCGATCTGTCCAACCCGAGCCAAGTGCGGATGGCAACGCTTGCAAAACTCGTTTCTCTTTGGCCGCCGACAAGTTCGGCAGGATCGATATCAGGCGCTTTTCCTCTTCCACAATCAGCTTCGAAAGAGTCAGACCGATGTGGGTGGTGTGCAGTGACGGAACGCACGCGAGCAGATCGTCTCGCGCCAGGATTAGTTCGAACGCCAGCTCAGGATGTATTCTCTGGTTGCGAGCTGCCGCGTTCTCGACGGCCACAACGATCGCCTGAAGCTGCTTTTCCGGTTCAGTGAATTGCTCGTGAGATTTTATGATCTGCTCGAGCGCCGAGATTTGCTGCTTTGGCTGCCGCGCTTTACTAAACGCCGCAAGCAACTCATCCGCATGCGATACGCCTTCGCCGCGGATTTGAATTGGGTCCGTCTTTTTTGCGGGCACTGAAAATGCGCCGCTTGCTTTGAGTGCTTTCCGGGTTGATTCCCACCAGCGTTTCCATTCGGCTTCAGTCAGGATATCGCCAATGAGCCATTCACCGATCTGCTGGGCACTGGCTTTGCCTTCCAAGCTTTCTAAAATACTGTGCACAACTGCAACCGGATTTTCCCTGGCCAGATTCTTGATCGACCCGAGGTCCGTCGCTTTTCGGACTAGAAAATGTTGCGGGGCAAGCGGCGTCAGATTTTCTGCCGCGTATTGCGCCTGCATCGGATGAGATTTCTTGCTGGCGAAATCGATGACAATCTGGTTCAGCAACAGGTTCCATTCGCGGACCCGGCCGAATCCCCAACTCTTGTGCAAACAAAATGTGCCCGGCTGTAGTTTTTGCAGTTGGTCGGCGGCCTTAGTAGTGAGCTTTCCAGCTTCGACGAGCTTTTCTAATTCGGCTTCCATTTATGAAAACAAATTCGTCACTTGTGACGTATAGGTCCCATCGGTCGATCGCGCAATTTCCGATTGCTCCACGCCTCTCGGCATGAAAACCTGCCCGCCGTGACAACGAGCATCTGGTTTTGGATCGCTTTTCACATTGGCGTGTTCGTTGCCATTGGAATTGACCTTTTCACTTTTCACCGACGCGGTCGCGAGCTAAGCATGGGGGCTGCAGCGCGACGCAGCGCGATTTGGATTCTGGTGTCGCTGGCCTTCAATGGCGTGGTTTGGCGTGTGAAAGGGCCACACCACGGCCTCGATTTTCTAACAGGTTATCTGATCGAGTACTCGCTGAGCATGGACAATATCTTTGTGTTCGTGCTCATCTTCACGCATTTACGCGTGCCCGCGCGCGCGCAACACCGGGTTTTAGTCTGGGGAATCATCGGCGCACTCATCATGCGCGGCACGATGATCCTCTTCGGGATCGCTTTAGTGCGGCGCTTTCACTTTGTTCTTTATCTCTTTGGGTTCTTCCTTCTGATCACCGCTGCGCGAATGTTTTCCGGCAAACATCCTGCGAGCGATTTCAGGGAAACCCGCCTGATGCGGTTCTGTCGTCGGATCCTACCTGTAACCTCGGATTTTCATGAGGAACACTTCAAGGTGCGCGTGGATGGCCGCTGGATGTTTACACCGCTTGCTTTGACGATGATTATAATTGAAGTCACAGATCTGGCGTTTGCAGTAGATTCAATCCCCGCGATTTTTGCGATCACTCGCGACCCGTTCATTGTCTACACGTCCAATATTTGCGCAATTCTCGGTTTGCGATCGCTCTACTTCCTCTTGGCAGGTCTGATGAACCGTTTTATTTACCTGAGAACAGGACTGGCGTTCGTGCTCGGGTTCGTCGGCCTGAAGATGATTACCGCCGATTATTTTCCCTTCCCCCGCGTGATCTCGCTGGGAATCATTGCGCTGATTTTGGGCCTTACGATCGCGCTTTCCATGTTGAAGACCAAGAATGGTGGGGCGGCCGAACAGCAAAAATAAATATTGCCATTGCTGTCCGAAGTCTCTTAACTGGTTCGAAGCCCCCTATGAAAACTACCTTTGTCTTTGTTGCGATCGCTGGCCTTGCGGTTGGCGCCTTCGCAGATATTCAGGATCCACCTTCGAATGATTATGGTCCGACGCGCAAACTCGGTCGCGGTATTTCGAATTTTGTCATCGCTCCGACCGAGTTTTTTGTGACGGTTAATCAAATCAACCAAACGGAAGGGAATTCCGCCGGCGCTGGTTATGGTGTTTGGCGCGGCCTGGGGCGTTCAGCAGCGCGTCACGTGGCAGGTCTCATTGAGATTCTGACCTTTCCGTTTCCAATCTGGCACGACAGCTATCAACCTTTGCTGCCACCAGACATTCCTTACATTCATGCGGGCTACGCGGAATTCCCGCCCGAGGTTGGTAACGAGTCGAAATATCCCTACGTGCGCGACACGCACAGCGATTTCAATTAGCGCGCGCGCTCCGTAGCAAGGGCGTAATCCGTTGCTCATCTCAACATCGCTGCACGGTTACTTGCCGTGTTAACCATGACCAGCGTGGAAACCTTCGCGCTGTCCGTGCGAAAATCGGATAAGTAGGTGGGACCATGCAATCGCGACGTTTTTCCGGACTTCCGCTCGCCGGCATTGTAACAGTCAGCTACTTCATAGCCGGGAAACTCGGTCTGAGCCTGGCGTCATTGAATGCAAGTGCGTCGCCTGTGTGGCCACCCGCTGGAATTGCGCTGGCCGCATTACTCTTGCTCGGTTATCGCGTGTGGCCGGCGATCTTAGTTGGCGCATTCCTGGTCAACGTTACGACCGCTGGAAATCTGGCGACCTCATTTGCCATCGCTGCGGGCAATACCATGGAGGCCGTGGCCGGCGCGTGGCTGGTGAATCGATTCGCTGCAGGCAAAAATGTTTTTGATCGTCCTCAAGGCGTCTTCAAATTTGCGGTCGCAGCAGCGATTAGCACTGCGATCAGCCCCTTCTTTGGTGTCACCAGTCTTGCCCTCGCCGGCTTTGCACATTGGACAAACTACGGCGTGATCTGGTTGACATGGTGGCTCGGCGATACGACAGGCGACCTGGTTTTCACTCCGCTTGTCCTTCTCTGGAGCGTTGCCTCAAAACGACGCTGGAATAAAAAGGAAGCCGTCGAAGTTGGCATACTCCTTCTGTTGTTTGTGTTGTTGAGTGCAGTTGTCTTTGGCGGATGGCTGGAGATTTCAGCGAAAAACTATCCAGTCACTTTCATTTGCGGACCCGTTGTGATTTGGATGGCCTTTCGATTCACCCAACGCGAAACCGCGACGGGGATTTTCATCCTGTCGGTCATCGCGGTGTGGGGAACGCTGCACGGTTTCGGGCCATTCGTGAGAGAAACGGAAAATCAGTCGCTCCTGGGTCTGCAATTGTGGATCGCCGTACTGACGACAACAGCGATGGCGCTTTCCGCCGGTATGGCCGAGCGACGGCATATTGAGGAAGAGCTTCAGCAGCAGAAGTCGGCCGTCGAAACTGCCAATCGAACCAAAGACCATTTCCTGGCGATGCTTTCACACGAACTGCGCACGCCACTTACTCCGGTGATTTCTGCGTTGGAATCGCTCGAAACAGAGCCGATGCAAACTGAAGCTACGCGAGCATCGCTGGCGATGATCCATCGCAATATCGAATTGGAAACACAACTTATCGATGACCTGCTCGACTTCACCCGAATCGCCAGAGATAAAATGGAATTGCGTTTCGCTCCAGTCGATGTGCATGCCGCGGTTGCGAATGTCGTGGAGATTTGCCGTGCCGAGGCAAGATCCAAAAGACTCAACGTGCATGTGAATTTGCGGGCGCACTCGCATTACGCAGCGGCAGACGCTGCAAAATTTCAACAAATCGTTTGGAACCTGCTTAAGAATGCGATCAAGTTCACACCGGAGGACGGCGAGATTGCCATATCTTCCTCCAATCCATCACCAGAGGTCTTGACGATCAGCGTGCGCGACACAGGGATCGGCATGGAACCAGAAGTCATGCAGCGCATTTTCGATCCGTTCGAACAAGGCAATCGCTCGTTTGAGCACCGGGTTGGCGGTCTCGGTCTCGGTCTGGCCATTTCAAAATCTCTAGCCGAGGCGCACGGCGGCAGGTTGGCTGCGGAAAGCGACGGGCGCGATCGCGGATCGACGTTCATTTTTTCAATGCCAACCCTTTCACCTGCCGAAGTTGCAACGGTCCCTACCAGAGCAAGTCGTGAACGGTCTCAGCAGGCTTTAAAAATTCTGCTGGTTGACGATCACGAGGACACCTGCTCTGCCCTGGAGAAATTACTGGCGCGCCGTGGGCATTTGGTTGCGGTGGCGCACAACGTGCGAGCGGCCATGGAAGCTGCCGCGCGCAATAAATTCGATCTGCTCATCAGCGATATCGCTCTGCCGGATGGAACTGGCATGGATCTGATGAAGCAATTGCGCGCGATCTCCAATGTTCCTGGAATTGCAATCAGCGGTTTTGGCAACAATGGTGATATCGAACGAAGTTTGCGAGCCGGCTTTTCCGAGCATCTCATCAAACCCGTCAAGCTCGACAACCTGGAAGCCGCCATCGAACGGACACTCGGCCAGACGTGACCCGTCTCGTTAGCAGACCACGCTTCAGAGAACTCTCATTAACACGGCGTTTCAGCGCGGGATTCAACGCGCCGGCGACGCGCGACCACTTCAGCGGTTTTTCAGCATGGAAACTGTATGATTGGCGGAGGGACCGAACTAAAGCAGGGTGTTAATGAAATGCGCCTTGTTGATCTACGAATCGAGGACATCGCCTTCGGCGGAAAAGGTGTTGCGCGGGAACAGGGCAAAGCGGTCTTTGTTCCTTACACGATCGAGGGGGAGCTTGTTTCGGGGGAGGTCATCCGGGAGAAGACGCAGTTTGCCGAAGCAGACCTGGTCGAAGTTAAGGAAAGTTCCGCATATCGCGTTGCGGCAAAATGCCCATATTTCGCTCGATGCGGCGGCTGCGCGTATCAGCACATCGATTACGAACACCAGCTTTCGATTAAATGGCGACAGGTGCGCAATGCGCTCCAGAGAATCGGCAAACTGAAGGACGTTCCCATGCGGCCGATTATCTCGTCTCCGAGGCAGTACGCGTATCGCAACCGCATCACTGTGCACGCACAGGATGGTGTGATTGGTTTTTTTCGACGCGATTCGCAGCGTTTGATTGATATCGAACGCTGCCCGATCGCGGGCGAGGAAGTCAATCGTTTACTGGCGGGGTTACGAGCGCAATCACAAATACGCGATGGACATTACACGTTGCGCGAGGGATCCGAGCCGCGAGTGTTTTCTCAAACGAATGATGCGGTCGCAAACGCCCTGCGCAATTTGATCGTCGATCTGCTGCCGCCGAATCAAGACCTGCTCATCGATGCCTATTGCGGCGCTGGATTCTTTGCGAAAGCGTTGCTCGACAAATTTGAGCGAGTAATCGGAATAGACTGGGACCGGTTTGCAATTGCGGCCGCGAAAGAAAACGCGACTAACAAGGAAACCTACATCGCCGGTGACGTGGAAACTGAATTGCAGCAGGTAGGGGCGGTTCACTTGAACCGCCGGATACGCGACAGCAACGCGCAATCCGGACGATTGAGGTCAATTGCACCTACCACCATTATTGTGGATCCTCCAGCGATCGGCCTATCGAAAAACGTGCGACACACAATTCTCGATTTTGCGCCGACAGAGCTCATTTACGTCTCCTGCAATCCACCGACGCTGGCGCGTGATTTAGGAGATCTGCGGAGCAAATTCACGATCGACTCGGTCACGCCGCTCGACATGTTCCCACAAACCGCCGAGATCGAAGTCGCCGCGCATCTGCGAGCTGTGCCACACGCCTCCCGAAGCTAATCGACGCGCGCCTCTGCGTCTTCAAAGCATTCCTCAAAGCAGGCGCTACAAAGCCGAGTTTCATTGACGGATCGTACGGCGATAAGTCCAATGTCAGGATGATTTGGGCCCTGGGTCTCGTCGCGGCACGCCCGAACTGGCCGATCATGGTGCCGTTTGTGATCTTGCTGGTGGCGATCGCGTTCGCTCCGCTCATCGCTCAACGTCATTGGGAACGTCATTACCACAAGCTTTGCGTCGCTCTCGCCGGCATAGTTTGCCTCGATTATCTCTTGGTTATTAAGGAGTCCGCGCGCGTCGTTCACGCGGGAATCGATTATGTGACCTTCATGGTCATCGTCGGTTCTTTCTTCGTTGTCGCCGGCGGAATTCATTTGCGCGTCAAATCGCCGAGCGGCGCGATGAGAAACACTCTGTTCCTCTTTGTCGGGGCGCTCTTGGGCAATCTAATCGGCACCATCGGAGCATCGATGCTGCTGATCCGGCCGTGGATAGCGATGAACAGAGGCCGCGTCGCGCCGATGCACATCGCGTTCTTTATTTTTCTGGTCAGCAACATCGGCGGCGCGCTGTTGCCCGTGGGTCCGCCGCTGATCCTGGGTGTTCTCAAAGGCGTGCCGTTTGGCTGGACGCTGCAAAATTGCTGGCGCCAATGGCTGATCACGGTCGCGATTGTTCTGGCCGTCTTTTTTGTTCTCGATCTTGTTAATCTTCGCGCACGCAAAAGGGCCATTCGTGAAAGTGAGATCACGCAATGGCGCTGCAGCGGCGCCCAAAACTTCCTTTTTCTGCTTGCGCTTCTGGCCGCTCTCATCGCAGTGCGCGCGGGCTGGCGCGAGCCGCTCATGGTATTGATTGCGCTGGGATCCTATTTCGCTACGCCACAGCGCATTCGCGAAGCCAACAATTTCACTTTGGCGCCGCTCAAAGAAATCGGCTGGCTCTTTCTCGGCATTTTCGGAACGATGATTCCGGTTTTGGAATACATGGAAGGATCAGCCGAGAAACTGGGATTGACTTCCCAGACGGCATTCTTTTGGGCATCCGGCTTACTCTCCGCATTGCTCGATAACGCGCCGACCTATCTCGCTTTTTTCGCAGCTGCGCTTGGACTCCACCGCTTCAACATCAACGAACCGTTGCAGGTCGCCGACTTTATTTCCAACAACGGCGGCGAATTGACCGCGATCTCGCTGGGCGCGACTTTCTTTGGCGCGCTCACCTATATCGGCAACGCTCCCAACCTGCTGGTGAAAACGATTGCTGAAGATGCGCATGTTCCAACGCCGAGCTTTATCGGCTATATCTGGAAGTTCGCCCTTCCAATCCTGATTCCGGCATTTGTGTTGGTGTCGATCTTGTTTTTTTCCGGCTAGCGCAAGCGGCGCCCGGGCCAGCGTTAATGTTTTTTTAACACTTTCCGGAAACAGTTTAATTAACGTCACGGCGAAAGTTCGCTCAGATTTGGGCAAGTTTATGAGCGAATTGATTATTGTAGGAATCGTCGTCATTCTGGGCGTGAACGGGCTTTACTCACGATTTTGCGAGCAACCGAAGGAGAAGCAATGAGCGACCTCGTTTTCGCAGGAACCGTGATTCTGTTTTTTGTCGTGAGCGCTCTTTACGTGCGCTTTTGCGACAAGCTCTAGGAGCGACCAGATGGGAACAATCATCGTCGGGATCATCGCGCTGCTGCTGTTTGCGTACCTCTTCATCGCGATGATCCGCCCGGAGAAATTCTAAGGAATCGATTATGCAAGCTTCAGGCTGGATTCAATTTGCGATCTATATCGTCGCGCTTGTGGTGATCACGAAGCCGATGGGACTCTATCTGCTGCAGGTGCTCGATGCGAACGGCAGAACGTGGCTCGATCCGGTGCTGCGCCCGCTCGAGCGCGGGACCTATCGCGTTATGGGCGTGGATCCGAACAAGGAGCACGACTGGAAGCAATACACCCTCGCCATGCTGCTCTTCAGCATGGTCGGATGTTTGTTCACTTACGCGATTCTGCGGCTGCAAAATATCCTGCCGTTGAATCCGCAAGGCCTGGCTGGAGTTAGCCCGGATTGTTCGTTCAACACTGCGACAAGTTTCACCACCAACACCAATTGGCAGAGCTACGGCGGCGAAACCACCATGTCGTACTTCTCGCAAATGGTGGGACTGGCATTTCATAATTTCGTCAGCGCCGCAACCGGCATCGCCATTGCCGCAGCGCTCGTTAGGGGAATTGCGCGGCATTCGGCCACCACCATCGGCAACTTCTGGGTCGATCTCGTCCGCGTGACCTATTACCTGCTCATCCCGATCTGCCTCGTGTTCGCGGTGTTTCTCGTGTCGCAGGGCATGATCCAAAACTTCAAACCGTACACCAAAGCGACCTTGGTCGAGCCGATGAAAGTTTCTGTCGCCAAAGTGGACAAGGATGGCAAAGCGGTTGTCGATGCTGCTGGAAAGCCGGTGATGGAAGAGCAGACCGTCACCGAGCAAAACATCGTGCAAGGACCGATGGCATCGCAGGTCGCGATCAAGATGCTTGGGACAAACGGCGGCGGTTACGTCAATGCCAACGCGTCGCATCCGTTCGAAAATCCGACGCCGCTCTCAAATTTCTTCCAGATGTTGTCGATCTTCTCCATTGGCAGCGGGCTTACTTACTACCTCGGCCGAATGGTCAAGAACCAAAAACATGGCTGGACTGTTTGGGCGGTGATGCTCGGACTATTTATGGCCGGCGTTTTGCTGGCGTGGCATTCGGAAGCGGCCGGCAATCCAATCCATCAGAATCTCGGTGTCGCCGCGGTTGACGGAAACATGGAGGGCAAGGAAGTCCGCTTTGGCATTTTCAATTCCGCGCTTTTCGCCACCATCACCACGGACGCGTCGTGTGGTGCGGTCAACTCGATGCATGATTCGTTTACGCCGCTCGGTGGATTCGTGCCGCTGTTCAACATTCAGTTGGGCGAAATTATTTTCGGCGGTGTCGGAGCGGGACTTTACGGGATGCTCGTCTTTGTCGTGCTCGCCGTCTTCATCGCCGGCCTCATGGTCGGACGCACGCCGGAATATCTCGGCAAAAAAATCGAGTCCTACGACGTGAAGATGTCGATGCTAGCGCTGCTCATTCTGGCCATCGATATTCTCGCGTTCTCCGCGTGGGCGATCGTGAGCAAATGGGGCCTCGTCGCCCTGAACAACAGCGGCCCGCACGGCTTGAGCGAGATTCTTTACGCGTTCACATCCGGCACGGGGAACAACGGAAGCGCCTTCGCCGGTATTAGCGCCAACACGCCCTGGCTCAATACCACCATCGGTATTGCGATGTTGGTCGGACGCTTTCTGATGATTGTGCCGATCCTCGCCCTGGCCGGTTCGTTAGTGCAAAAGAAAGTCACGCCGGCCAGCGCGGGAACGTTTCCGGTCCACGGCGGCACATTTTTCATTCTGCTCATCGGCACCGTGCTGTTGATCGGCGCGTTGAACTTTCGTTCCGGCGCTGACGCTCGGTCCCATCGTCGAGCACTTCCTCATGCAAGGCGGAAAACTTTTCTAAGATCGACTATCGATGAAAGCACAATCTCGTTCACTTTTTGATTGGAACATTGTTGGTCCGGCAATTGGCGACGCGTTCAAGAAATTGAACCCGCGCCTGATGGTCAAAAATCCCGTCATGTTTGTGACCATGGTCGGCGCCGCCCTAACGACTGTGGGAATCTTCACCGCCGACCCGCGATTTGCGCGGATTCGTCGCGCAACTCGCGATCTGGCTCTGGTTCACTGTGTTGTTCGCCAATTTCGCCGAAGCGATGGCTGAAGGCCGCGGCAAAGCCCAGGCGGCCAGCCTGCGGCGGGCGCGCAAAGAAACGATGGCGCGTCGCCTGCAGAATGGCCGCGAGGTAAAAGTTCCAGCGCCGATCTTGCAAAAAGGCGACCTCGTGGTCTGCGAAGCCGGCGACATCATTCCCGCAGACGGCGACGTGATTGAAGGAATCGCGAGCGTCGATGAAGCCGCGATCACCGGCGAATCGGCGCCGGTCATCCGCGAGAGCGGCGGCGACCGCAGCGCGGTCACTGGCGGAACCCGCGTGTTGAGCGATCGCATCGTCATTCGCGTGACTATGGAGAAAGGGGGAGGCTTTCTCGACCGCATGATCGCGCTGGTGGAAGGCGCGCGCCGTCAAAAAACGCCTAACGAAATCGCGCTCACGATTCTACTCGCGGCCTTGACGTTTATCTTTCTGCTCGTCTGTGTCACGCTGAAACCATTCGGCATTTATTCCGGCACAGTATTTTCCATTCCAGTTCTGATCGCGTTGTTGGTTTGTTTGATTCCCACAACCATCGGCGGACTGCTCAGTGCCATCGGCATTGCCGGAATGGACCGCGTGTTGCAGCGAAATGTTCTGGCGATGAGCGGGCGGGCGGTCGAAGCAGCTGGCGATGTGGATGTTTTGTTGCTCGACAAAACCGGCACCATCACGCTCGGCAACCGCATGGCCGTCGCGTTTCATGCCGCGCCGGGCGTCCAGCCTAACGACCTTGCGGCTTCGGCACAGTTGAGCTCGCTTGCCGACGAAACGCCTGAGGGTCGCAGCATTGTCGTGCTGGCCAAGGAGAAATTCGGATTACGCGCACGCGAAATGCATGAGCTGGAGGCGACATTCGTGCCCTTCACCGCGCAAACGCGGATGAGCGGTGTCGATCTTCATGCCAACGGCGCTCAACCAACCATGCGTGTGCGCAAAGGCGCGGCCGAGGCAGTGCGCGGATTCGTTGAATCAGCCGGCGGAATTTTTCCGCAGCCGGTCGGAAAGACAGTCGACGAGATTTCCCATCGCGGCGGCACGCCGCTCGTCGTCGCGTCGGACATGCTGACGCTCGGCACGATTGAGCTGAAGGACGTGGTCAAAGGCGGAATCAAGGAACGCTTCGCGCAGTTACGCAAAATGGGAATCAAGACGGTGATGATCACCGGCGACAACCCACTCACTGCCGCTGCGATCGCCGCTGAAGCTGGCGTAGACGATTTCATGGCGCAAGCGACGCCGGAACAAAAACTGAAGCGGATCCGTCAGGAACAAGCGGACGGCCATCTCGTCGCAATGACCGGTGATGGGACGAACGACGCTCCTGCGCTCGCACAAGCTGATGTCGGAGTAGCGATGAATACCGGCACGCAAGCCGCGCGCGAAGCTGGCAACATGGTCGACCTCGACAGCAACCCCACCAAGCTGCTCGACATCGTCGAGATCGGAAAACAGATGCTGATCACTCGCGGTAGCCTAACGACCTTCAGCATCGCCAATGATGTCGCCAAATATTTCGCGATTATTCCTGCGATGCTGATGGCGACATTCCCGGCGATTGCGCCGCTGAACATCATGCACCTGCACAGCCCGACCAGCGCCATTCTGAGCGCCGTCATTTTTAACGCCCTCATTATTATAGCGCTGATTCCACTCGCGCTGCGCGGCGTCGCGTACAAACCGATGGGCGCCCTGGCAATTTTACAACGCAACCTCCTCATCTACGGCTTCGGTGGCATCATTGTGCCGTTTATCGGCATCAAACTGATCGACCTCATTATCACTGCGCTTAACCTGGCCTAACGAAATGAAAGAATTCTTCTCCCATATTCGCGGCGCGGTCGTGTCGACCGTCGTGCTGTCGGTCATCTGCTGCGGTCTCTATCCGCTCATTGTTTTCGGAATTTCGCAGGCGCTCTTTCGAGACAAGGCCAACGGCAGTTTGATCGTCGATCCTCAAGGAACAGTTCACGGCTCGAAGTTGTTAGGCCAGGGATTCGCCGACCCGAAATATTTTCATCCACGACCTTCAGCCGCTGGGAACGGCTACGACGCGGCGAGTTCCAGCGGGAGCAATCTAGGCCCGACGTCCCAAAAACTGAATGACGCGATCAAGGATCGCATAGCGGCCTATCGCGCCGAGAACGGGTTAAAAGAAACCGATCCCGTTCCGGCAGACGCAGTCACCGCTTCCGGCAGCGGGCTCGATCCTCACATCAGTTTGCAAAATGCGGAACTGCAAATCCCCCGCGTAGCAAAATCGCGTGGCATGAGCTGAAGAGAAGGTGCGCGAGCTGATCCAACAAAACACCGATGGACGAGATCTCGGAGTCTTCGGCGACCCCGGAGTCAATGTGCTGCAATTGAATCTCGCACTCGACCAGCAGCACTGATGAAAGCGGCGCGAACCTACGTTTTCGTGTTGGTTCCGATTCTATTAGAGCGAGTAGCGACCATGAGAGGTACGACTGGCTTCGGGGCTGGGTCGAACGGGAGTTCGCCGTCGGATGAGAAGCACAATAAAACAGCACGGTGGCGAGTGCGGCATTGCTCGGGAGGCGAAACACAGGCGCTACCCGATCATCTGTTCTGGACCTGGTTCATCGACAATCCGCGTCCGCAATCCAGCAAATGAAAACAATCAATAGGTCGATCCCCAAAACAATTCCGCTCTTGTCTATCAAACACTCGGCCACGGCAATTCGAATTTCTGGGCGAGCCGCGCGTGAATGTTATGGGATTGAACCGCCTTCTCAACCCGCTCTCATAGCCTTGACTCCTCCGCTCAGAGTGGAAATAATGGCGGCCTACCGGAGGACAACCAATGTTGCATCTCGATACAGGCAATACTGCTTTCACACTGCTGTGCGCCAGCTTGGTGATGTTAATGACGCCGGGACTGGCATTTTTTTATGGCGGACTCGTTGGACGAAAGAACGTGTTGGCCATCATGATGCAGAGCTTCGTCTCGATGGGCTGGACCACAGTGTTGTGGTGGGCCTTCGGATTCTCGCTTTGTTTCTCCGGCGATCAGAAGAGCGGCACGGACTTTTCCGGAATCATCGGCAACCTGAATTGGGCCGGCCTGCGTGGCATCACCCTGTCCACGCCATCGCCGAACGACACGATCCCAATGATGGTTTTCTGTGCCTATCAGATGATGTTCGCCATCATCACGCCGGCGTTGATCACCGGCGCATTCACCAACCGAATCACCTTCAAGGCCTACATGCTGTTTCTGACCGCGTGGCTGATCCTGGTCTATTTTCCTTTTGTCCACATGATTTGGGGCGGCGGTATACTGGCGCAATGGGGCGTGAAAGATTTTGCTGGCGGCATCGTCGTCCACAACATCGCGGGCATGGCCGCACTCGCGTCCATTCTCTACGTTGGCAAACGCAAAGTCGCGGATCGCGGTCCGCACAGCATTCCGCTCGTTGCGCTTGGCACTGGCTTGCTCTGGTTCGGTTGGTACGGCTTCAATGCCGGATCCGAGTTTCGCGTGGATGCGACCACCGCGGTGGCGTTTATCAACACCGACATTGCCGCCTCGTTCGCGGCCATCGCCTGGCTGCTCGTGGACTGGCGAGTCTCGAAGAAACCGAAATTCCTCGGCTTGCTGACTGGCGCGGTAGCGGGTCTCGCGACCATTACGCCCGCAGCAGGCTACGTGTCGCCGACAACCGCCGTCATCATCGGACTCTTGGCAGGCGTCGTCTGCTATTACGCTTGCGCGCTGAAGAACAAATTACGATGGGACGATGCACTCGATGTGTGGGGCGTGCACGGTGTGGGCGGCTTCCTCGGCATCGTTCTACTTGGCGTGTTTGCTTCGACGGCGTGGAATCCGGCGGCCAACGGCGGCGTGAACGGACTGCTCGCCGGCGACTCGAGCTTCTTTGCGAAGCAGCTTGCGGCCGCACTGTTCTCGTCCGTCTGGGCCTTGGTTTTCACGCTTGGGATGCTGTGGATCATCGACCGCATCACGCCGGTGCGCGTCGAAGATGCACACGAAGAACTCGGCCTCGACGAGGCGATCCACGGCGAGACGGCCTACGTAGAAGGATTGTAATCGCGCGTGTCGCGCCTCAACGTCCTGCGCCCAAACCGAGCTTTGGACGAACCGCGCCGATCGTTCCTGCTAAACCATGAAACACCTTTTCATTTTCTCGCTTTCTCTTTGTCTCGCCGCAGTGGCTGTCGCAGGTGAGGAGCCTGGCATCCCGCCTGCAGCGGCTGAACAGCTGCCAGCGACTCCAAGCACGCCAGCGCCGTTAATGAACCTTCTGGACCAAGCTGGTCTCGGTAAACCTCTCCGGGATCTGGGGCTTAACTTGTACGGATACGTCGAAGGGGGGTATTTCTACGATTTTAGCGCCCCGCATCATGAGGATGGCCCCACATTTGTTGGATATAACAAATTCAAAAATAGTTTCATTCTGGATAACATCAGTTTGAACCTGGAGCGCGCAGTCGATCCGACAAAGAAGGAATTCAACATCGGCTTCCACGCGGAAGGGCTTTACGGTGCCGATGCGGCATTCATTCACTCAAACGGAATGTTCGACGAGCAGACCGGCCGCAACCAATGGGATCTTATCCAAGGCTATATCGATGTAACATTACCCGGGATACCAATGCGGGTCCGAGCAGGGAAATGGATCGAACTGGCGGGATTCGAGCATTACAGCGCGAACATCTATAACGCGTTTGGCGATCCGGCCCGGAACTTTTACTCTCACAGCTACTCGTTCCTTTACGCCGAACCAGGTACGCAGACCGGCGTGTTGTTTACTTACGTGTACAGCCCCAAGTGGACGTTCGAAGCTGGATTCACTCGCGGATGGAACCAGTCAACCCGGGACGCCAACAACACTCTGGATTTTCTCGGGCGCATTATCTGGGCTCCTAGCGATAAGACTGCCGTTACCTTCGTAATGACGGAAGGCCCGGAGTTTCCGATTGGGGTCGGGCCTAATTTACCTCGAGGCGACAACAGTCATTGGTGGACGTATTTGGACTTGGTTATCACCCAGAAGATTACGGACCAATTCAGCGCCGGCGTAGGCATTGACTTCGTCAACGCTGCAGAGATTCCCGGCCTAAGCGGCGGGGCCAAACAGTTTGGCGCGATCGATGGCTACCTCACCTACGCGGTAGATCCGCATTTCACTTTGAACACTCGTTTGGAGTGGTATCGGGATGCCGCCAACGGATTCTCGTACGGTGGATCTGTTAGCGCTAACTTCTATTCGGCAACCTTTGGCGTTGCGATCAAGCCGTTTCCTGAAAACGCATTTCTTTCGCACTTACTCTTTAGACCAGAAATCCGCTACGACCACTCGAGCAAGGCAGTCTTCGACAACGGCGACAAAGATCAGGTAATGTTCAGCGCGGACGCTCTCTTCACATTTTAGAGACGCGTGCACGCGTCGAGATTTCGCCACAGTCAACGTACCCCTCACGCTGGGCCATTTGTCGAGCAGTTCTCCATTCGTTCGTAACAGAGATCGACGCCACGTTTTGTCTTTGCGCGGCCGGACTTCATAGGCGGGCTGTGAGCTAGTCATCACAGCGGCCAGCGTTTGGCTCCAGTGTCTGGTTAGGCGTTTGCGGTGTTAAGTCGCCATAAATGATAGCCCCATCGAGTAGCATAGATAAGGTAAATGCAGTAGAACGAAAGCAAGATAGCACCGAGAGGATCGGTTCTGGCGAGAAGGATGACCAGCGCGGCGACGAGGAGCGCATAAGGCACAAATGCGAAGAAGCTCGCGCGTGGATCGCGCCAACGGAAGGAAAGCACGCTCCAAAACGCATTCGCGAGTAAGAGCACAACCGTCAGCACCAGTGCGGCGAAGAATGAAATGTCTCAAGGAAATTCGTCGTCGCCGGAGCCACTCGGTTCGTCAAGCCGTGAAGTGGCGGAACCACCTCCTCGCGGCTGCTAGCAGTCCAACGATAGTCACGTCGCCAACTAATGAGATGCGAGCTCGCGATAAGGTGAACCATGCCCAGGACGATGCTTGCCGCCAGCATCCATGATTCGACTGTCATAAACGATTCGAGTGCCTAACGAGAAAGAGATAAAGCCACGGCAGGCTGTCGTGGCAAACACGCTGAACGCATTTCGGAATTGCCGATGGCTTCGTCGACTGGTTAGATCCGCAATCTGCAACGTCAGTGTCCAAGAATAGACATGATTGCGACGAGCAAAAACCACGTGCTAAGCAAGAACAGACCGAGTCCGGTGCGACGAACCTGTCGGACTGTGATGCGGCCTTCGGGCGGTTGAATAGGAAGTGCGAAGTGTAGCAACTTGGGCGTGCGCCGTGCAGTTTCATTGGCCTGACGAACGATCATGTCGGGCTTGAAGCAGTAAACCGCCGCAAAGAAAGCGGTCACCAAACCAAATAGCAATGCGAGTATGGTGGAGATTGCCATCTACCGAGAATTCGACCCAATTTTTGGGCATTTCAAGAGAAATAGAAAACCGGTAGAAAACGACGGCTTCGGCGACACTACCATGGGTCGGCACATTCGATGGGGTTTGATTTATTAGGTCACGCCAAATGTTCCGTGGACGCAAACTCGTTCTTGGGACTGATCGACAGCGCTCCCCGATTGCAATGTCTTCATCGGCTTCGGACATCGCTTCTAGCGTGCGTCGAGCAGGTTAGCGCGTAACATTATTGCATGAGCGAGGCGGAACGACCCGACCCGGATGCGTTGCTCGCGCAACTGAAGCGCGAAGAAGCGAAGTCTACTCGCGGCAAACTGAAGATTTTTTTCGGGATGTCGCCGGGCGTGGGGAAGACGTACGCCATGCTGCTCGCCGCGCGGGAAAAGCAGGCCGAGGGATGCGAAGTAGTCGTTGGAATTGTGGAGACGCACGGCCGCAAGGAGACCGAGGCGTTGCTGGAAGGCATGCCAATCATGCCTCGTATGCAGGTCGAATATCGCGGCACGACGCTAACCGAAATGGATTTGGATGCGATTCTCACCTGGCATCCCGGACTCGCGGTTGTAGATGAACTCGCGCACACGAACGCGCCCGGCTCGCGTCATCCAAAACGTTATCAGGACGTGCTCGAGCTGCTCGACGCTGGAATCGATGTGTACACGACGCTCAATGTTCAGCACGTTGGCAGTCGCAGCGATACAGTACGCCAAATCACAGGCGTGCCAGTCAGTGAAACGGTTCCGGATTCCGTAATCGATCTGGCCGACGAAATTGTTCTTGTCGATCTAACTCCGGATCAGCTGCGCACTCGACTGGCTGAAGGAAAGGTTTATCTCGGCGAGCGCGCGGAGTGGGCTGCGAAGAATTTTTTCCGGGAGAGCAACCTTACGGCCTTGCGGGAAATGGCGCTCCGAGTTGTGGCAGAGCACGTCGATCGCGACCTGCGCGAGATCATGTCGGAGCAAAAAATACCGGGTCCGTGGAAGAGCGGCGATCGCCTTCTCGTTGCCGTTAGCGCGAGCCCATATTCGGAGAGACTGATTCGCTACACGCGCCGGCTGGCCTCGTCGATGGAGGCATCATGGATGGTGGCAAACATCGAAGGACCTCGACTGCTTTCACAGGAGGAACAGACGCGGCTCACTCGGTATCTCGCGCTGGCGCGCCAGCTTGGAGCGGAAGTGATTTCCACTGCGGGCCGGGATGTGGCCGAGACTCTGCTCCGCATTGCGCACGAAAATAACGTCACGCAAATCGTCATCGGGAAGCCACTCGGGACCCGCTGGTTCAGTTTCTGGAAACGCGATCTGCTGAGCTGGTTGATGCGCCACAGCGGCAATATCGATATTCACATGATTCCGTCCGAAGAAGGTGCGCAGCCGAGGCGTGAATCGCTCGAAGAACGCCTGGCCCGAATGCCCTGGCAGGAGTTTGGAATAGCGCTCGGCATCGCTGCTGGCGTTACCGGCTTCTCATTGCTGATCGCCGACTTTATCGATTACCGGGCGGTCGCGCTCTTTTATCTATTCGCAGTTGTACTGGCCGGAATGCGTCTGCGCCGTGGGCCGACGTTTTTCCTCGCCGCGCTTAGCGCTCTGCTCTGGAACTTTCTGTTCATTCCACCTCGCTTCACTTTTTACATCAGCAAATTCGAAGACTTCATGATGTTCGGCGCGTACTTCGTCATCGCCGTTGTCATCGGACATCTGGCAACCCAATTGCACGAACGCGAGCAAGCTGAGCGCCGCCGGGAAGAACGCGCAATGGCTTTGTATCGTCTCACGCGGGAGCTGGCCGCCAGCCGCGATCTGAGCCAGGCGCTACCGAGAGTCATGCAGTTGATCAAAGACTTCTTTCATGCGGATGCAGCAGTCTGGTTGTGCGATGAAAATGGCCTGACGCAACATCCCGCCAGCACGTTCGTGCCATCGAAGAAAGACGAAAGCGTCGCGATGTGGGCCTTTCAAAAGAAACAAGCTGCTGGAAAGTCGACGGACACCCTTCCCGACTCAGAATGCTTGCACGTCCCACTGGTTACCGGCGACCGTGCTGAGGGCGTGCTCAGCGTGCGGCTGAAGACGTTGCCTACATTGGAGCAACGCGAATTGCTGGACGCGTTTGCCGCACAGCTTGCGCTCTTTTTGAATAAGGAATGGGCCCTGGAAGAAAGTCGGGCCGCTCAGATTTCCAAGCAATCGCAGAAATTGCAGAAAGCGCTTTTCGATTCTGTATCGCATGAGTTAAAGACGCCACTCGCCGCCATGAGCGCCGCATTGCAACAACCGCGCCCCGATTGTGCCGAATTGCAACAGGCAGCGCTGCGTCTCACCCACACAGTGGATAATTTGCTTGACGCCACGCGCTTGGAATCGGGCCTTCTACAACCGGTCCGCGAGTGGTGCGATCCAGGCGAGCTCGTGCGGGAGGCAGTTGTCGCGTCGGGACTGAAAGAAGGCGACGTGCAAATCAACATTGCGAAGAACCTGCCGCCGGTTTCGGTGGACTCAGGTCTGATTCAGCAGGCCCTCAATGCGTTGCTCTCGAACGCGATGATTTATGGCAAAAGCGATCGACCGGTTGAAGTGAGCGCCGCCCGCGATATTTCCACGCTCGTCATTTCCGTCGCCGATCGCGGTGCCGGTCTCGAACCGGGAGAGGAAACAAAAGTATTCCAAAAGTTCTATCGCGGTCCGCGCACCCGTCCCGGTGGTCTTGGTCTTGGTCTGTCGATTGCACGACAGTTGGTCGAGGCGAATGGCGGTGAGATTGTCGCGCAGAATCGCCAGGGAGGCGGTGCGATGTTTTCCATTCGTTTGCCAATCGGAGAAGCAATGCGACTTCCCGGTGCGGAACCGTTGCCGACGAGCGTCTCGCCGAGAGAAACTGCAGAGTCGGAGGTATCAAGCGTCACAGCAGCGGCGCATGCGTCCCCCGCTAAATGAATCCCGTCGCACTGATCGTTGACGACGAAGTTCAGATCCGAAGGCTTCTGCGTCTTGTTCTGGAAGCTGAGAACTACAAGGTGCATGAAGCAGACACCGGCCAGCAAGGCTTGATGGAAATCGCCACTCGCAAGCCTGATGTAGTTCTTCTCGATCTCGGGCTGCCGGATGTGGAAGGATTCCAAGTGCTAAAACGTTTGCGGGAATGGAGCGAAGTGCCCGTCATTGTGCTGACCGTGCGCGATGATGTGCAGGAGAAAGTAGCCGCCCTCGATGCCGGTGCGGACGACTACATCACCAAGCCATTTAGCACGCCGGAATTGCTCGCACGTCTCCGTGCCGCGCAGCGGAAGACACGCCCATCGGAAGAAGTCTCTGTATTTAACAATGGCGACCTGATCGTCGATCTTACTGCGCATGTGGTCACGCGTGCTGGCCGTGAAATCAAATTAACCGCCACCGAGTACGCTTTGCTTCGCTTATTTGTGAAACATCCCGGACGCGTCCTCACGCATCGCTACATCCTGCGTGAAATCTGGGGCCCGAAATCCGAGGAGCACCGGCAGTACCTGCGCGTTTACGTCACCCATCTGCGTCAAAAGATCGAGCCGGACCCGGCAAAACCCTCTGTGATTCAAACGCAGCCGGGGATTGGTTACCGCTTTGGCGGATAGCCGCCACTGATCACTGACCGAGAAAGAGCTTGCCAGCGAGCGAGCGCACAATCGAGATTCGCCAACGAATGGCAGAGTTGTTGGAGGATGTTGTTCTCGATGCGAGCGCAGGTGTGCATCGGCCGCGCAATCTGGATTGGAAACGCGCCGCCGCGCTGCTCTACGGGGATTGGGGTACTAGCAAAGCGTACGTGATTGGTCTGGCGTTTGTCGCCGCCGGATTTTCATCGCTCCCGATTGTTCTTGCAGTTTGCGCCGTGACCGCTCTGGTCGGCATCAATTACATCGTCATCTGTCGTCACTTTCCCGATGGCGGCGGGGTTTATTCATCGGCGCGTTCACAAGGACGTTTGCTGGCGGTGGTCGGCGCGCTTTTGCTTGTCGCCGATCTGACCGTAACGGCCGCTCTGAGCGGTTGGTCGGCGCTGAGTTACATCACTTCAGGCGCGGAGGGCATCGTTTGGATCAAGTTCCTGCGCGACCACATCGCGCTCACAACCATTGGTGTGTTGTTGGTCATGGGGTTGATCAATTGTCTTGGTCCGAAACACTCGGGCAGTTTGGCTGTGGTATTAGCGTTGCCGACGGCTGTCGTGGTGGTCCTTCTGGTCGTAATCGGTGCGCCGCATTTGACGACGCAATTTCTCGAGCCACCGCATCAGAGTCTCACGACTGTGTGGGTGCAATTCGTCGGGGTAATCCTGGCGTTATCGGGTGCGGAGTCCATCGCGAATCTCACCGGCGTCATGAAACTCGATCCGGGATCGACAATGGAACACCCGCGCGTTGGGCGTGAGTCGCTGAAGGCAATTTTGCCGGTGGCCATCGAAGTTGTTGTTGGAACAGCGCTTCTCGGATGGGCAATGCTCTCGTTGCCATCCGTGCTTGGTAAAACACTGCACGTAACTGATAAAGGCACGATCACCGCAGTTTTGGGGCAGCGGAGCGAAGACATGTTGCGCTTCATCGGGGAACAGTTTGCCACAGCCACGTTTTCGCCCGCAGTTGGGCAGGTTTTTGGTTGGATCGTCGGAATTGTTTTCTGCCTGTTACTGTTGAGCGCGGCCAACACCGCGATCGTAGCGATGATTGGTTTGCTTTACATGATGTCGCGCGATCGCGAGATGCCGCAGCAATTTCGTTGGCTGAACCGGCACGGTGTTCCCATGTGGCCGTTGGTGATTGCCGTTGGTCTGCCGGTCGTTGTGCTGCTTTTTGCGGCAAACTTCACTGCACTTGCCGGCCTTTATGCGATTGGCGTTGTTGGCGCGATTACGGTGAACCTCGGTTCCTGCACGTTCAATCGGACCGTAGACTTCACCTGGTACGATCGCGTCCTCTTTGGCATCACGTTCGTGATTCTGGCGTTCGTCGAGCTGACGCTTGCTCACACGAAAGTTGATGCGCTTCAATTTGTGCTCGCGATTTTGATCGGCGGCCTCGCATTGCGTGCATATACGTTGAAACGGCAGGGCCTCACCACGCTAACGGTAACCCGCGAAGTCGCCCGGATGGTCACGCCTGACCTCGTGAGTAGTATGCGGCCGCGCCTGGAGGAAGGCAAAAAAATCATGGTCGCAGCACGCGGAATCACACCGGTGCTCAGCTTTGCCTTGGACGAAGCGCAGTTGCGCAAAGCTACGCTCTTTGTGCTCTACGTTAAGGAGGTCGCTGTTTATTACACGGCAGCCGGTACACGGCCCGGCCGCTCCAACTGGCAGAACGACCCGGAAGCAAATGCTATCATGTGCTCTATGCGCAAGCTCGGGAGCGAGCGCGGGATGGACGTGGTTCCGCTTTACGCCGTAAGCCAGGACGCCGCCACGACAATTGTCGATCTTGCCGCAACGATGGGGATGGATTTCCTCGTCATCGGCGCCTCGCAACGTCCGGCGATGGTGAAGCTCCTTCGCGGTAGCGTTGCCACAAACGTGGCCCAGCATCTGCCCGATTCGATTCACCTGATCATTTACGGGTGAGCTGCAGGGCAATCGCTTCGGGTCGCGTAGCGCAGGGGATGCGCCTGCCCTACAATGTTTTCCCCGTGGAAAAGCAGGCTTCCGCCGGCGCCTCATTTCCGAATCCCGAAAATGCTTCGCACGCGCGCGTTCTCAGCGCTTTCCAGATCTTGATCACTTCATAGGTGATGACTGTGGTGAAAGTCACAGTGAACCAAACAAAAACCGCTTCGATCGGCAGCCCTGACCATGCCCAGATGTGATCAGAACAGTTTCGAGTTTTAAGATTTAAGTTTAAATTTGGAGCGCATTCTGTCTGCAATTAGAACGTAAACCGCAAAACTGCCGTGACTCCGCCCAAGGTCCTCATCGCTGACTCCATTTCCCAACATGGAGTGGACGAGCTTGCGCGCGATGACGCGCTAGAGGTCACAGTCAAAACTGGTTTGGACGAGCGTGAACTTATCGAGGTCATTCCGGCATTTAGCGGGCTGGTGGTGCGCAGCCAAACCAAAGTCACCGCGGACATTTTGAATGCCGGTACGAAACTGCGCGTCGTCGGCCGTGCCGGAGTGGGGGTGGACAATGTAGATGTGGAGACAGCCACACGCCGCGGCATTGTCGTGTTGAACGCGCCTGGCGGGAACACCATTTCCACTGCCGAGCATGCATTTTCGTTGTTGCTTTGTGTTGCGCGCAAAATTCCACAGGCCGACGCAAACGTTCGCACCAAGAATTGGGATAAAAAGAGTTTTGAAGGCGTGGAACTCTACAACAAAACGCTTGGCGTAATCGGCATGGGCCGGATTGGCAGCGAACTGAGTCGCCGCGCAATCGCTTTCGGTATGCGGGTGCTCGCGTACGATCCGTATCTCTCTGCAACCCGCGCCCGGAGTCTGCAGGTGGAATTAGTGGACGAACTTGATGATTTACTTACGCGGGCGGATTTCATCTCTTTGCACACACCAGTCACTGCAGAAACGCGTCACATTCTCGATGCCGCTCGATTAACGAGGACAAAACGTGGTGTTCGCGTAGTCAATTGCGCACGCGGCGGTTTGATTGATGAAACTGCGCTGGCTTGGGCATTGCAACAGGGGCATGTGGCCGGCGCTGCGCTGGACGTTTTCGAGATTGAGCCCCTTCCGGCCGATTCGGCGCTGCGCAGCGCACCCAATCTTGTTCTCACGCCGCATCTCGGTGCGTCTACTGCAGAAGCGCAAGAAAGCGTCGGGATCGAGATCGCCGAATCCATTCGAGCAGTGTTGCTTGATGGAACGATACGCAACGCTGTGAACATGCCGAACCTGGATGCGAAAACGCTGGCCATCATTGGACCGCATCTGCGGTTTGGCGAGAAACTAGGCAAATTTCTGTCGCAGATTGCGCCGAAACGCGCCGAGTCGCTCAACATCAACTACAGCGGCAAAGTCAATGAAGTCGACACTACTGCGATCACGCGCGCAGTGCTGAAAGGCTTTCTCCAGACCGCCGGTGGCAGCGAAGTGAATGAAGTGAATGCGCCCGCGTTTGCCGAGGCTCTCGGTCTAACGGTGAGCGAATCACGACTGGGAACACCCGGCGATTACACCGACATGCTCGAACTCTCCGCGCTTGGCGAAGGAAAAACTGTTTCGGTAGGCGGCGCATTTTTCGGGGCGACGCCGCGGATTGTGAGTATCAACAGCCGTCCGGTAGAAGCTCGTCCCCACGGCGTGGTGCTCGTGCTGGAAAATACCGATCGTCCCGGAATGGTCGGTCGGATTGGTACCCTGCTCGGCGAGCATGGCCTCAACATTGCCACCATGTCGCTGAGCCGAAATCAGGCCGGCGGTACTGCGCTCACCGTGTTGAATCTCGACACTGCTCCAACCGAAGCGTTGCTCTGTGACATTCGCGCGAGCGAAGACATTCACTCGGCGCAAGTGGTCCAATTCTAGCCAGGGCCCTGTGGGCCGTCTCTCGAGAGATCGCAATGATCTGCATTGCAGGACAGGATCGCCTTTCACTAAACGTTCAAACCAATTTCCTTGCGGCGCGCAAGTCAAGTTCATACCCTCGGTTTCACTATGGACTTCGGCGCTCATTCATTTATCTGGATCATTCTTGTTGGTCTGGTTATCGGTGCGATTGCAAAACTGCTGATGCCGGGAAAAGATCCCGGCGGTTGCATCATCACGATTCTGCTCGGTATCGCCGGCGCATTCGTTGGTACCTGGATCGGTCGCATCTTTGCGAGCGAGAATTACGTGGCCGGCTGGATCATGTCGATCGTCGGCGCAATGGTCCTGTTGCTGCTGTATCGGTTGCTTTTCAGGCGCAGACCGTAGCATTACGCAATTCGGCATTTTGGGCGGTAATCGGCGCGGCTTGACGCATCTTGGTCAGGCGTTTGACACAAATACCTCTTCAGTTCGGGCGTTTGCTGTACATGGCGAATACGACATTGTCATTCCTCAATGGCCGCGCCAAAGAAAACGCTAGTAATCGTTGCGTTCATCGCCCTCTATCTGATTTGGGGCTCTACTTACCTCGGCATTCGGTTCTCCATCGAAACGATTCCGCCATTTCTAATGGCAGGAGCGCGATTCGTGTTTGCCGGCTTAATCATGTATGCAATTGCCTGGTCGCAGGGCATCGGTAAATCGACCTGGGCCAACTGGCGCACGTCACTGATCATCGGCGCATGTCTGCTGTTAGGTGGCAATGGGGGCGTGACAATCTCAGAACAGTTTATCGACTCTGGACTGGCGGCGTTAGTCGTGGCGATCGTTCCGATTTACATTGTGCTGCTTGGATGGATCACGGGAATGGCACGGCGACCCACGCCGGTGATGTGGATGGGGCTTGCCGGCGGTTTTCTTGGCGTGGCAGTTTTATTCGGACCGGGTCTGCATTTTCACTCCGTCGGCGGCCGAAATCCTGCAATTGGAATATCGATTCTGCTGGTCACAAGTTTCATTTGGTCGGCAGGTTCGCTTTATTCGCGAGTTGCAAAACATGCGCCCTCGCCGTTCCTCACTGCCGCTCAACAAATGATCTGTGGCGGAACGTTGCTTTTAGTTGCAGGCATCGTTACCGGCGAACTGCCGCACTTTCACCCAAGTCATATTTCAACCTTATCGCTCGCCTCGTTCATTTACCTTGTGCTAATCGGAGCCGTGGTCGGATACACCTCTTACATCTGGCTGTTGCGTCATTGTGATCCGGCGAAAGTCGCCACTTACGCGTATGTGAATCCGATTGTCGCCGTCTTGCTCGGCACTTTCTTTGCCGGTGAAACTGTGACCATGCGCGCGTTGATTGCTGCTGCTCTGATCATTGGTTCAGTAGCATTGATCATTACCGCCCAGCAACTACGAGCGCGAGCCGAGCCGGCCATCAGCCCCGCGCTCGAACCTGCCGACTGAATACGACGCCAGATCTGCCTTCGTCCAGTTGGCGTCCAAGTTGGAAACTGTTGCTCGTTGCGCTTTAATTCGACATGGCTCCCGAGCAGAAAGATCATCAGCAAACGATCCAAGTCGCGAAACGCAATTGGCAGGCGGAAGTCGAGACAGCACAAACGTATCGCGATCTGGCGCAGCGCGAACATGATGACAAACGTAAGAGCGTGCTTTTGCGCATGGCGGAAGCGGAAGAGCGCCATGCTCAACGTTGGGCAAAGAAACTGATAGAGCTTGGGGCAGAGCAACCCGTCTACAAAGACACTTTCACGCGCCGGCTAAACCGTTGGTGGAACAAAATCGCTGGAGCGGACATCGCGATTCGGCGGATGGAGGCAACGGAAGAAAAGCAGGAAGCGGAATTTCACGATCAAGCCGAGCGCGCGTTCTCCGGCGAAAAGGAGGTGCAGGAGTTTTTGCGGAAGAGCGCACTGGAAGAAAAAGCGCATGCGCGAGCGCTTAACGCCATGGTGCCATCGGTTAACCCGCGCACCGCGCTGGATAAAATCCTGAAGCGCGAGCGCTGGCATGGGCGAGGCGGGAGTTGGGTGGCTGACGCCATCTACGGCGCAAACGATGGGTTAGGTGCGGTGTTCGGAATTGTTTCGGCCGTAGCCGGAGCAACGAATAATCAGCAGCATTACATTTTGATCTCCGGCCTTGCGGGAATGCTCGCTTCCACGCTGTCAATGGGCGCCGGCGCGTATCTCGCAGCAAAGAGTGAAGCGGAAGTTTATGAAGCCGAGATTTCACGCGAACGCGCAGAGGTTGAAGAAAATCCCGAGGAAGAG
This sequence comes from uncultured Verrucomicrobiae bacterium, assembly GCA_963776065.1. Lineage (GTDB taxonomy): Bacteria > Verrucomicrobiota > Verrucomicrobiia > Chthoniobacterales > UBA10450 > Udaeobacter. The sequence continues at coordinate 217,032 of CAVZLJ010000008.1, forward strand.
ATCGAAGAGATGTCCCTCTTCTATCAATTGCAAGGGTTCACTCCCGAAGAATCACAGAAAATGGCGGAACGTCTCGCCGAACAACCCGAGCAATTTGTACAGGCAATGGCGCAAAGCGAACTCGGCTTGTCAGAGCATCGTTTTCCCAATCAATGGACCGCCGCGTTCTCGGCCGGCATTTCTACTGCGATCGGCGCTTTCGTCCCGATCATTCCGTTTTTTTTCTCGGGCGGACTGACGGCCGTCATTAGTTCCTTCGGTATCAGTTTAGTCGCGCACTTTCTCGTGGGCGCATTGAAATCGCTGATCACGATCCGTTCCTGGTGGGCATCGGGCTTGGAAATGACGTGGATTGGTGTCATCGTCGCAGTCGTCACCTACGGACTCGGTCTGGTATTCGGTGCTTTGGGGTAAGCGCTTGCGAACAACATAAATGCTCTGCAGCCTCTGAAGTTCGCTCACACGATAGGGTCTTTAACCGATCAATTCCCGCTATCGTAGGCGAGTTACTTGTAACCGAACGGCTGTCTCGGATGTCTCGAATTATGAGCGTGCCAGCATGTACACGAGGTATGTAAAAGAATGTCTAAACGGCTTATTCTCGGAATCATCAGCGCTCTCGTCGTTTTAATCGGCTGGTGGAGCTGCCATCATCACGCTTCGTCTGATCAAACCGGGTCAACCGCCACAGCGGGAACTTCGGGAAGACGCAGCCGACCTGGAGCCGGAGGCGGCCTGGTGCCGGTGGTCGCGGGCAAGGTCGAGGAGAAGGATACGCCTATCTACCTCGATGGCCTCGGGACGGTCCAGGCGTTTAATACCGTCACAGTGCATACCCGCGTGGATGGCGAATTGCAGCAGGTGCTTTTCACGGAAGGGCAGGATGTCAAAACAGGTGATCTCCTGGCGGTGATCGATCCGCGGCCTTTCCAGGCAGCTTTGGATCAAGCGATCGCAAAAAAGGCGCAGGACGAAGCGCAGTTGGCCAACGCCAAACTCACGGTTGCACGCAACACTGATTTGTTGAAAAAAAAGGTGATCGATCAGCAGGATTTCGACGCATCCAAATATCAGGGCGATCAATTCCAGGCCGCAGTGCAGGCGGACCAGGCGGCGATCGAGGCCGCGAAGACGCAGCTTGATTACACGCAAATCAAGTCACCGATTGACGGACGCACCGGTGTTCGACTCGTCGATGTTGGCAACATCGTTCACGCGGCCGATCAAAACGGAATCGTCGTCATCACGCAGATGCATCCGATTTCGGTCGTGTTCACCCTGCCGGAACAAAAGTTACAGGAAATTCTAAGCCAAGGCGGCGCGAATGGCGGGTTGCATGTCTCTGCACTGGATCGCGGAAATACGAATGTGCTCGACGAAGGTACGCTCGCCGTCGTGGACAACGAAATTGATCAGACGACCGGCACGGTGAAGTTGAAAGCGACGTTTCCTAACGATCAGTTGCAACTTTGGCCGGGAAAATTTGTTAACGCGCGTTTGATTTTGACCACGCGCAAAGGCGCCACCGTCGTTCCCTCAAGCGTAGTGCAACGCGGCCCTCAGGGAACGTATGCATACGTCATCAAGACGGACAAAACGGTCGAGATGCGGCCGATCAAGGTCGCGCAAACGGAGGCAAATGTTGCTTTGATCGACAGCGGATTGAAGGCCGGGGAGCAAGTCGTAGTGGACGGCCAATACAAACTTCAACCCGGCGCGCATGTGGAACTGACGACACCGCAACCGTCGCAGCAAGCGCGAACTCCACAACTGAGACAATCTGGCCACAAAACGGTGAGCTCCGGAAAACCGTGAGCATTTCCGAACCATTTATTCGGCGACCAGTTGCGACCTCGCTGCTGATGGCCGGCGTGATTTTGCTCGGCTTGCTCGGCTACGAATTGTTGCCGATCTCCGCGCTGCCGACTGTTGATTTTCCGACGATTGAAGTGACGACATTTTATCCCGGCGCGAGCGCGGACGTGATGGTCTCGTCGATCACTACGCCGCTCGAGCGGCAGTTCGGGCAGATCAGCGGATTGGCGTCGATGAATTCCACCAGCTCGTTCGGTACATCGACAATCACATTGCAGTTCGTTCTCGACCGCCCGATCGACGTCGCGGCGCAGGACGTGCAGGCGGCGATCAATGTCGCCGGCGGATTTCTGCCGACAAGATCTGCCGAACCCGCCGAAATACAACAAGGTCAATCCGGCCGACACGCCGATCCTCACGCTCGCGATTACGTCGGATAGTTTGCCGCTTGGATCGCGTGAACGATTTCGCCGACACGCTGCTCGCGCAGAAAATTAGCGAAGTCACCGGCGTCGGCCTTGTCACGATTCAGGGAAATCAAAAACCGGCCGTGCGCGTGCAGGTGAATCCGGCGGCGATTTCCTCGCTCGGCCTCAGCCTCGAAGATGTACGCAACAGTCCTCGGACAGGCGAACGTGAATGCGCCGAAAGGCAGCTTCGACGGGCCGCGGCAATCGTTCACTATTGGATCGAACGACCAGATTTTTTCCGCTGACGCTTACAAACCGATCATCGTCGCTTACAAAAACGGCGCGCCGATTCGACTCGGCGATGTTGCGAACGTCATCGACAGCGTGGAGAACGATCAGCTCGCGGCGTGGGTCGGCACGAAAAGCGGCGAGAAGCCCGCGGTGCTGCTCGACATTCAGCGTCAACCGGGCGCGAACATCATTCAAACGGTCGACCGCGTGAAGCAATTGCTGCCGCAATTGACCGGCACGCTGCCGCCTTCCGTGCACGTTTCCATTCTGGCTGATCGCACCGAGACGATCCGCGCGTCAGTGCGCGACGTGCAATTTACGTTGCTACTGACCATCGCGCTCGTGGTGATGGTGATGTTCCTCTTCCTGCGAAAACTCTGGGCGACGGTGATCACGAGCGTGGCGCTGCCGCTCTCGCTCATCGGCACGTTCGGCATCATGTATCTTGCCGGATTCAGCCTCGACAATCTCTCGTTGATGGCGCTGACGATCTCGACCGGCTTCGTCGTCGATGACGCGATCGTGATGATCGAAAACATCGTCCGCTATATCGAAGCGGGCGATGCGCCATTGGAAGCCGCGCTCAAAGGCGCGAGGCAAATCGGTTTCACGGTTGTGTCGTTGAGTGTCTCGCTCGTCGCGGTTTTCATTCCGCTTTTGTTCATGACCGGAATCGTCGGCCGCTTGTTCCGCGAATTCGCCATCACCATGAGCGTGGCGGTCGGTCGTGTCGGCGTTCGTTTCACTCACGCTCACGCCCGATGATGTGCGCGAAGCTGTTGCGCTCCGAAAAGGAAGAAGATCGCGAGCACGAAAGCGCGTTTTATCGCGCGCGACGGAAGAATATTGGAGCGCTTTCGCAATTTGTACGAACGCGGGTTGCGCTGGGTGTTCGACGCATCAGCGCTTCATCCTGATCGTCGCTATCGTCACCCTCGTTGCGACGATTCTGCTTTACATCGTCGTGCCGAAAGGACTGCTGCCGCAGCAGGACACCGGGGTGATCATCGGCGTGACCGATGCAGCGGAGAACATTTCGTTCAAGGCGATGTTGGAGCGCGTGCACGCCGTTTCCGATATCGTTAGGCGCGACCCGGACGTCGCGAGCGTGTCAGCCTCGGTCGGCGCTGGAACAGTGAACGCGACCATCAACACCGCGCGGCTTTACATCGTGCTCAAGCCGCACAACCAGCGCGCGAATGCGCGAAAAAATCATCGAACGGCTGCGCAAGGCCACGCGCGACGTCGAAGGCATCTCGCTTTTCATGCAGGCGGCGCAGGATTTGCAGATCGATGCGCGCGTCAGCCGCACGCAATACCAGTACATTTTGCAGGACGCCGATGCAGCCGAGCTGGCGGAGTGGACGCCGAAACTCGTGCAAAAACTTGGACAACTGCCGCAGCTCAGCGACGTCGCAAGCGACCAGCAGGTGAACGGCTTGCAGTTGAACGTCGATGTCGATCGCGAGAAAGCATCGCGCCTCAACGTGCTCACACAGGCGATCGACGACACGCTTTACGACGCATTCGGACAGCGGCAGGTCTCGATCATTTTCACGCAGCTCAATCAGTTCCGCGTCATTCTCGAAGTGGAACCGAAATTCCGCGAGTCGCCCGATTTGCTCGACAAAATTTACGTCAAATCGAGCACCGGTCAGCCGGTGCCGCTGAGCGCGTTCGCCACGATGCACGTGAGCAACACGCCGCTCTCCATTCCGCATCAGGGACAATTTCCGGCCGCCACCATCTCATTCAATCTTGCAGCAGTGGCGAGTTCGCTCAGCCACGCCATCCCGGCGATCCAAAAAGCAGAACGCGAAATCGGTTTGCCGGATACGATCGCAACGACATTCACCGGCGCGGCGGCGGAATTTCGTTCATCGCTGACGAGCGAGCCACTGCTGATCTTGGCGGCCGTTGTGGTGATCTACATCGTGCTCGGCGTTCTGTACGAAAGTTACATTCATCCGATCACGATTCTTTCGACCTTGCCATCGCCGGCGTCGGCGCGTTGCTCGCGCTGCTCATTTGCCGCATCGATTTTTCTTTGGTCGCGCTCATCGGCATCATCCTCCTCATCGGCATCGTGAAAAAGAACGCGATCATGATGATCGATTTTGCGCTCGAAGCCGAACGCAAGGAAGGGATGTCGCCGGAGGAATCGATTTATCAGGCATGTCTGCTGCGGTTTCGGCCCGATCATGATGACGACAGCAGCGGCGCTGCTCGGCGCTTTGCCGCTCGCCCTCGAGAGTGGAACCGGCAGCGAGCTGCGGCGACCGCTCGGCATTTCCATCGTCGGCGGTTTGTTGCTCTCGCAATTTCTCACGCTCTACACCACGCCGGTGATTTATCTTTACCTCGATCGGTTTGGACGTTGGATGGCGGAGCGCCGTCATCGGAGCGAAGCCGTACAAGCCAGGTTGCCGTTGAGCACGACAACAGAACTGGAGCCGGAACCTGAGCCTCAATTCGCCGGCGTGAACGGTGAAGATAATCGCCTTGGGTTTTAGCCATGAATATCTCCGAGCCATTCATTCGCCGTCCAGTTGGCACATCGCTGCTGGCGGCGGGAGTCTTGTTGCTCGGCGCGGTGGCTTATTACTTTCTGCCGGTTGCACCGCTGCCGAAAGTCGATTTCCCGACGATCAACGTGAGTGCGCAGGAACCGGGCGTCGATCCTCAGACCGCTGCCTCATCGCTGGCCGCGCCACTGGAGCGCCGATTCGCGCAAATCGCGGGTGTTTCCGAAATCACATCGGTGAGTTCGCTCGGCGGATCCAACGTTACCATTCAGTTCGATCTCAGCCGCGACATCAACGGCGCGGCGCGCGACGTGCAGAGCGCAATCAACGCCGCGTCGGGTGAATTGCCCAGCGGACTGCCGCAACCGCCCTCCTATCGCAAAGTCAATCCGTCTGATGCGCCAATCATGGTGCTCGCGATGACGTCGGACGCGTTGCCCCTGTCGCAAGTTTACAATCTCGCCGATCAAATCATCGGCCAGCGCATCAGCCAGGTCGAAGGCGTCAGCCAGGTGCTCATCGGCGGCGGTGCGAACTCCGCCGTGCGCGTGCAGATAAATCCGGTCGCGCTCGCCTCGATGGGTCTGAGCATGGAAGACATTCGCACCACGCTTTCACAAGCGAATGTCCTTTCACCCAAGGGTGCATTTGACGGCCCGGAGCAGAGTTTCGTCATCGCGAGCAACGATCAACTAACGCAGGCCGATCAATATCTGCCGATCATCGTCGCGCAGCACAATGGCGCGGCCGTGCCTTTACGCGACGTCGGCACGGCGATCGATGCACAGGCAAATCGCGACCAGGCCGGCTTGTTCAACAACAAGCGCGCTGTCTTGTTAGTCATTTTCAAACAGCCGGACGCGAACGTCGTTCGTACGACCGACCAGATTCACGCGATCCTTCCACAACTGCGCACCTGGCTGCCGCCGAGTGTGCATCTCGACGTGATGAGCGACCGCACAATCACGATCCGGTCGTCGGTGCACGACGTTCAATTAACGCTCCTCATCACGATGGCGCTCGTCGTGATGGTGATGTTTCTCTTCCTGCGCCGGTTCTGGCCGACGTTCATCTCCGGTATTACGATGCCGCTCGCGCTCGCGGGCACTTTCGGCGTGATGTGGCTGTGCAGTTACAGCCTCGACAACCTCTCGCTCATGGCGTTGACGGTTTCGACCGGATTCGTTGTCGATGATGCGATTGTCGTAATCGAAAACATCGTGCGCTTCATTGAGAAGGGTGAGCCACCGCTTCAAGCCGCGTTGAAAGGCGCGCGTCAGATTGGTTTCACCGTCATTTCGATTAGTCTCTCGCTGGTGGCAGTTTTCATTCCGCTGCTTTTCATGAGCGGCTTGATCGGGCGTTTGTTTCACGAATTCGCCGTGACGTTGAGCGCCGCAATTCTCGTTTCCGGCGTCGTTTCGTTAACGCTCACGCCCATGCTCTGCGGCCGATTTTTGAAAAGCGAGGAGCGACATCGGCAACGCGGCGTGATCGATCGACTGAGCGAAAGCGGTTTCAACGCGATGCACAAGTTTTATGAACGGACATTGAAATGGGTGCTCCAGCACGAATACACAATGTTGATCGTTACCGCCTCGGTCATCGTCGCGACTGTTTATCTTTATTTTGTCGTTCCAAAAGGATTTTTCCCGCAACAGGACACGGGACAAATGATGGGCACGACCGAGGCGGCACAGGACATTTCCTTTGAGGCGATGAAAGAAAAACAGGAGCAGGTCGTGAAAACGGTGATGGCCGATCCGGCGGTCGCAGGCCGTCGGCTCATTCTTCGGCGGCGGAAGCGGCTCGGCGTTGAATAACGGCCGCATGTTCATCAGTTTGAAACCGAAAGGCTCGGGCAAAGGAGAACGCAGAGATGACGCGGGCACGGTTATCGCGCGTCTGAGGGGAAAGCTCTCGAAAATTCCTGGCGCGCAACTTTTTCTCACAGCAAATCAAGACATTCGTGTTGGCGGAAGATCGTCAAAAGCGCACTACCAATATTCGTTGTCAGATCAAAACATCGAGGAGCTCAATTCGTGGGCGCCCAGGCTCGTGAACAAGCTTCACGAATATCCGCAGATCAAAGACGCCACGAGCGATCAGCAATTTCGCGGATTGCAGGAAACCGTGGTAATCGATCGCGATGCCGCCGCGCGCCTCGGCATTCAACCGCAGGCAGTTGATAGCACGCTTTACAGCGCGTTCGGTCAGCGGCAGGTCTCGATCATTTACACGCAGCAGAATCAATATCACGTCATTCTCGAAGTCGATCCCAAGTTCCAGCTCGATCCGAGCTCGCTCGACAAAATTTACGTCAAATCAAACTCCGGAAGCCAGGTGCCGCTGAGCACGATCGCACATTTCCAGTTGGACAACACGCCACTCTCAGTCAATCACCAGGGCCAGTTTCCATGCGTGACAATCTCCTTTAACACTGCGCAAGGCGTTTCGTTAAGTGAGGCAACGCAAATCGTCGAGCGGGCGAAACGTGATCTCGGAATGCCATCAAGCATTCGCGGAAGTTTCGCCGGCACTGCGAAGGTTGCTCAGGCCTCCTGGGTGACAATGCCGTGGTTGTTTCTCACGGCGCTCCTGGCCGTTTATATCATCCTGGGAATGCTTTACGAGAGCCTGATCCATCCACTCACGATCCTTTCTACAATACCATCCGCTGGACTCGGGGCTCTCTTGGCAATGCTGATAACCGGCAACGAGCTGGATCTCGTCTCGGTCATCGGAATTATTCTGCTTATCGGCATCGTGAAAAAGAACGCGATCATGATGGTCGATTTCGCGCTCGATGCGGAGCGCCACGAAGGACTTACACCCGAAGAATCGATTTACCAGGCGTGTCTCGTTAGGTTCCGCCCGATCATGATGACAACAATGGCTGCGATGTTCGGCGCGTTGCCGCTCGCCATCGGAATGGGCATCGGGAGTGAACTGCGCAAGCCGCTGGGGGTTGCTATCGTGGGAGGTCTCATCGTTTCACAAATCCTGACGCTTTACACTACTCCGGTCATCTATCTCGCACTCGACCAACTGCGGCAGCGGAAACGGAAACCAGTTTCGGGTGTTATGGATCTGCGACCGATCGGGTGGCCACCGCTTTCCGGGTCGCCAGCAAAGTAGATTTACGTGTTAGCGCACGGCACGCTGTCGCGCAGAACTAGCGCTGCTGCCTCCTTAAAGATCCGAGAATTGCGTCCTGGAATCGGGACGCGCAAATCCCACAAGCGGCAATTTAAAGGAAATTCCTTGAGTGAACGCAGATCGCTGCCTGAGCTGAATTGATGATAGTGAGGATTGTTGGCACGAGCATTGCAAAGCAATTGACACTCCCTAAACACGCAGGTGAGAAATAGTTGGTGATGAGAATTCTTATCGTAGACAATCAGCGCGACATGCTCGAGACGCCATTCTCCCGTACGTAAACCAATCCCCAGCGAATTAATGAAGGACCTGTTAATGGATGTTCGCTATGCGCTGCGAGTGCTTTGGAAATCACCAGGGTTTACGCTCGTCGCCTTGGTCACTCTGATGGTGGGGATTGGGGCAAACATCGCCGTTTTTGGAATCGTGAATGCGGTCCTGCTGCACCCGCTGGAAGTGAGCGACCCGCAGAATCTCTACCAACTCCGTCTCAAGCCGTGGACGAGCTTCAAACTACTGACTACGTCGTATCCTGTGTATGAAGACTTAAGGCGACGGAGCACCACCTTCAGCGGGATGGCGGGCTTTGATGGATTTGCTGAGGCGACCTTGAGGTGGGGTAATACGGTGAAAAGTGTCACCGGCTACGCTGTCACCGGCAATTATTTCGATCTACTGGGGGTGCAACCGGAAGTTGGACGGTTCATTCACGAGGCGGACGAGCATGGGCCGAATTCAGCGCCCTATATGGTATTGAGTGATAATCTATGGCGAAGCGTATTTAACGCCGATCCGAGTGCAGTCGGGGCCACCGTGCGGCTCGATAAAGATCCTTACACGATAATCGGCGTGGCTCCGGCGCAGTTCCACGGCACGGAGAAATTTGACTGGCCGGACTACTGGATACCCTTCGTGAACTGGGGGCAGCAACGCTTGCAAGACCGGACATCCATCTCGGTGACGGTGCTTGGCCGACTGAAGTCAGGCGTAACGCCCCAACAGGCCGCGGAGAATCTGAGTGGGATCGCGGCGCAGTTGGCCAAGGAGTATCCACAAACGGACACCGGAATGCCGCTGCGGCTGGTCCGGCCCGGACTCTTCGCGGACGACGGTGACGTTATTCACGGATTTCTCTATAGCGTCACCGGGCTGGCTCTGCTGGTGTTGGTGGCCGCGTGCGCCAATCTGGCCAGCCTGTTTGCAGCGCGTGCGGCCGATCGCAGCCGGGAATTAGCGCTTCGCGTCGCGCTTGGTGCGAGCCATTGGCGACTCGTTAGGCAACTGATGGCTGAGGCGATGGTCGTGTCGTTGATCGGTGGAACCGCGGGGTTGCTGACCGCGAGCCTGCTGCTCGGTGTGCTGAACCGATGGGATTCGCCCTATGGTCATCTGGCAGTCAATGTCGATGCGCGCGTCTACTTCGTCGCACTGATCTTGACACTGATCAGCGCGCCGTTTTTTGGAATAGCTCCTGCGCGCCAGACATGGCAGAGCAGTCCCTTGCAGGCGATGAAGAGCGGGCCGGTGGATTCAATGCCGCTGCGCCAGTTTGCCTCGCGCGACCTGTTGCTGGGCGCACAAATTACAATCTGCATGCTGCTGGTAACGGCCTCGCTTGTCGCGGTGCGCGGCATAGTGCGCTTGCTGCACGCTCCACTGGGTTTCCAACCGCAGGACGTGATGTTGGCCGAGACGGACCTGAAGCTGATGGAACAGGGCGGCGACGTGCCAATCGAGAAAAAGGAAGCAATGATTGAAGCGGTGCGGAACATCCCCGGTGTGGTGGCGGCGGGCACGGTGAACCGAGTGCCTTTTAATGGCGGTCTGCGTGGGGTTCCGATTTTCCAGCCGGGGACCACCGAGTTCACCCTGAACAATTCTGTCCTGGCGCCCTACGTGTTTACCATATCGCCGGGGTATTTGCAGGCTGCTGGTACTCGGCTTCTCGGTGGACGGGATTTCTCATGGCAAGACACCACTCAAACGCCGTATGTGGCGATCGTGAACGAAACCTTTGCGCGCAAGATGTGGGACGACACGTCGGCGATAGGACAGCGTTTCATCGTACGGGGTCACTTGACAGAAGTCGTGGGCGTGGTGGAGGACGGCAAGTACCACAACATGCAAGAGTCGCCACAGCCAGTTGCGTATCTATCACTCTCGCAAAATGAGCAGAACCAAATGATTTTCGTCGCGCGATCGCAGCGGGCACAGAATGAGATCGCGGCCACGGTCGAACGCACCCTGAACGGCTTCGAGCCGGAAGCGCGAATCAAGGTACAAAGCTGGCTCGAAGTGCTAGGGGGGCTGAATGCGTTGTTCCCGGCCCGGGCAGCAAGCGTAGCACTCTGCGTCATGGGCCTGCTGGCGGCTATGCTGGCGGTGACGGGCATCTTCGGCATGGCGGCGTACAACGTGAGCCGCCGGATGAAGGAGCTGGGCATCCGTGTGGCCTTGGGCGCGCGCACGAAACATGTGATGAGCACAGCTGTGGGGCGGCCAATCGTACTGCTTGTGGTCGGGTCGTTACTAGGGCTGTTGTCAGGCGTCCTCGCCAATCGCCTGCTGGGGCAGATTGTTTATCAGGCGAATCCGCGGGACCCGTGGTCTTGGTCGGCGCGGTGCTAACGATGGCGCTTCTCGGCACAGCCGCCTCTGCCATTCCAGCGCTACGAGCGATGGCTATCGATCCGTCCAAACTCCTGCGGGAAGAATAAACGGGTGACTACCCTCCTATCTCAGCATGTTGTGAGCATGAAACGATGCGAGCCCCGGTGTCCGACTGTCAGGGAGGCTCTCTCAGAATTTTTTCAGAACGATTGACTGGTTCGGAAACGCGCAGAACAGATTGGCCGTGACAAGAATTCTAATCGCAGACGACCAGCGCGACGTGCTTGAGGCGCTGCGCATCCTGCTCAAAGGCGAAGGTTATCAGACTGAAGGAGTCACGTCGCTTGCCGGCGTCTCTCACGCACTGGAAAAGAAAGAGTACGCGCTGTTGCTAATGGACCTGAATTACACTCGCGACACGACCTCGGGGCAGGAGGGCTTGTCAGCGATTCCAAAAATTCAGGGGATCGACAACACGCTTCCAATTGTGGTGATGACTGCCTGGGCGACAATCGAACTGGCGGTCGAAGCAATGAAACATGGCGCGCGCGATTTCGTCACCAAACCGTGGGACAACCAGCGACTGATGACGATTGTGAGGACACAGATCGAGCTCGCAGCCGCGCTGCGTCGCGAGCGCAAACTAGAAGCGGAAAATGAAATGCTGCGCGGCACCATGCCGGATTTGATCGCGCAATCGCCTGCGATGCGGCCGGTGATCGAAATGATTTCACGCGTCGCGCCATCGGATGCGAACGTTTTGATAACCGGCGAAAACGGAACCGGCAAAAGCCTGGTTGCGCGGGCGATTCACGCTTTGTCGCCGCGGGCGACGCGCACGATGATCACCGTCAACATGGGCGGCTTGTCGGAGACATTGTTCGAGAGCGAATTGTTCGGTCACGTAAAAGGCGCTTTCACTGACGCAAAGACGGATCGGGCAGGACGCTTCGAGCTGGCCGATGAGAGCACGCTGTTTATGGATGAGATTGCAAATATCCCGCTTGCTCAACAGGCGAAACTTTTGCGAGTGATTGAAACAGGCGATTTCGAACGGGTTGGCTCATCCAAAACGCTTCACGCGAACGTGCGAATCATCTCCGCGACAAACGCAAATCTGGAGAACGAAATTACAGCGCGGTCGCTTTCGGCAGGACCTACTGTTTCGGCTTAACACGATTCAGATCGAGTTGCCGCCTTTGCGTGATCGACGCGAGGACGTCATGTCGCTCGCGAACAGCTTTCTTCGCCAACACGCAGAGCGCTACCGCAAGCCCGTGGGCGGTTTCGACGAAAGCGCACGAGAACGTTTACTACAGCACCGGTTTCCCGGAAACATCCGGGAGCTCGATCACATCGTCGAGCGGGCAGTGCTTATGACGCAAGATCGACAAGTCGGCGCGGCCGATCTTGGTCTGACGGCTGGCGGCAGCGAATCGCGGAACGTGGAGGAGATGAGTCTCGAAGAGGTCGAAGCGTTCTTGATCAAAAAAGCGCTGGCCCGAAACGATGGCAACGCGCGCAAGGCCGCGGAGGCGCTGGGCTTGAGCAGAAGCGCGTTCTATCGGCGTCTCCAACAATATGGCCTTTAAGAATTGCCGATTGCCGATTGCCGATTGCCGATTGGCGTTTTGATGGCGCGCAAAACAAAAAGATCCGCGCGGCTTTCCTACGAAGGGAAAATTACCTGGCTTACATTTGTCGCGGTCGCGCCTGCAGCCATCATTGCCATGGCGCTTCTCTGGTTCGGCGATCACACGTCAAAGGTACAGTGGACGCTCACGGTTCTGATTGTTGGCTGCTTCACTGCGTTCATGTGGAGCATACGGGAACATGCTGTTCGCCCATTGCAGACGCTGTCTAATTTGCTCGCAGCATTACGCGAGGGAGACTATTCGATCCGCGCCAGGGGCGCCCGTGAAGGCAGCGCGTTGGGTGAAGTGCTTCTCGAAGTAAATTCCCTCGGCGAAACCTTGCGTCAGCAGCGTTTGGGTGCCTTTGAAGCTACAGCCCTTTTGCGCACGATTATGAGCGAAATCGATGTCGCAATTTTCACGTTTGATCCCGGACGGCGTCTCCGCCTAATCAATCGCGCCGGCGAAACTTTACTGGCACGACCGATGGACAAGTTGTTAGGCAAAACCGCGCGGGAACTTGCCCTGCAGGATTGTTTGACTGCGGACGATGACGAACCGCTGACGTTGAATTTCCCCGGAGGGTCAGGGCGTTGGGGGATTCGACGGAGCACGTTTCGCGAGCAAGGATTGCCCCACGAATTACTCGTGTTGACGGATCTGAGTCGCACGCTGCGCGAAGAAGAACGCCGGGCGTGGCAGCGACTCGTGCGCGTGCTCGGTCACGAGATGAACAACTCGCTGGCGCCGATTAAATCGCTTGCCGCCAGTTTGGAATCACTCCTGCGCCGGGAGCCGCTCCCAGCGGATTGGAAAGATGATGCAAGCTCCGGCTTAAACTCCATCGCTTCGCGCGCCGACTCGCTGAGCCGCTTTTTGCAAGCGTACACCCGGCTTACAAAACTTCCGCCGCCCCAAAAACAAGACATCGAGCTAGCGCCGCTGGTGCAGCGTGTGGTGGATCTCGAACCCAGACTCAAGGTGCAAGTTCTCTCGGGTCCGAAGACAGTGATTCGCGCAGACGCGGCGCAGATTGAACAAGCGCTAATCAATTTGGTGCACAACGCTGTTGATGCGGCGCTTGAAACGCATGGAAACGTCACGCTTGGTTGGCGCGAGAAAGCAGGTTGCGTTGAGATTTTTGTTGAAGACGAAGGTCCGGGCATTATGAACCCGGCCAATCTTTTCGTTCCGTTTTTTACAACAAAACCCGACGGCTCGGGAATTGGTCTGCCATTGAGTCGTCAAATTGCTGAAGCTCATGACGGGACGTTGACACTCATGAACCGAGAGGATCGCCAGGGCGCGCGAGCTTTGCTGCGCCTTCCGAAGTAATAGCGTGGCGCAAGCGTCCGTGCTTGCGAGCTTAGCCCGCACAAGCCAGAGGCGCGCACTCACTTTTGTCCCAAAATCGGGACGCGAGCATCCCGCGACTGAAAATGTCGTGTGCGAGCAGGTGCGGATAGGATTAGCGCAAGTCTCTGATAATTCAGCAGATACAACTTTGTTTCGGAACTTGGCATGGCCATTGCAACAGTGCGAGGGCAATCACAGATATGGTTGGTCGCCTTATGACAAGAAATTTTTTTGAATCCAGCAAATACACCAACTGCCTCTCACTATAGGAGCTGAAAGAAAATGAAATCATCACCAAACACCTCACCGAACGGGCGCAAGTTTCCGCTCGTCGAGTATCATTACCACGCGTCGATGCTCAACCCTTCGAGCGCGCCGTGCATCAAGACATCGAAATCACTGCGCGACATCAGCCGGGATTATTTCGACGCTGAAGCCAACCGCGAGTTCACGACCGAAGCGGCCGTGTTCGGCACGCTGATCGTCATGGCCATAGTGCCGATTATGACCGGTATGTCCGCGGTGCTCCAACTCCTTCGCGCTCTCCCGCTGTTTTGATCCAAGCAAAACCGTGATTCCAGAACGAAAACCAACAGATCAAAAGGTTGTGCGCCCGGCCGGCTTTGCGCCGAATCTTTCCTCGATGGACGTACCGCGCACGGGCGTTGCGGCGAAGAAGCGCAAGCGCCGCATCATGATCATCGCTGCGTCTGCGCTGGGTTTGATCCTGGCTACAATTGCAATTTCGCGTTTGAAACCGGCAGTGCCGAGCGTGGATCGCTCGACTGTCTGGGTCGATACCGTCAAACGCGGTCCGATGGTGCGCCAGGTGCGCGGCCTGGGCACTCTGGTGCCGGAAGACATTCGCTGGATTGCAGCAAATACGGAAGGTCGCGTGGACAAAATAAAGATCTGGCCCGGCACGCATGTGGAACCGGACTCGGTGATTTTGGAATTAACCAGTCCCGAGCTGGAACAGGCCGCCCATGACGCCGACTTGCAGGCTACAGCCGCTGAAGCGGAACTAACCACGTTGCGTGCGACTCTTCAGCGCGAGTTGCTCGATCAGGAAGCAACCACAGCCAAGGTGAAATCAGATTACGAGCAGGCGAAGATGGAACGCGAGACCAACGATCAGTTGGCGAAGAACGGTTTGATCGCCGAGCTACAATACAAAACGTCAAAGGTAAAAGAGGCGGAGCTGGCGAATCGGAACGAGATCGAACAAAAGCGACTGCAGTTTGCACATGAGTCCATCGACCCACAGTTAGCGTCGAAGCAGGCCGCCGTCGATCAGGCCAAACAACTCGCCAAGTTGAAGGCTGACCAGGTGGAAGCGTTGCATGTGCGCGCTGGCATGTCGGGTGTGCTGCAACAACTGCCCGTGCAAATCGGCCAGCGGATGAAAGTCGGCGATAATCTTGCCCGCGTCGCAGACCCGACGAAACTGAAGGCCCAGGTCAAGATTGCCGAGACCCAGGCCAAGGACATTCAGATTGGTCAGAAAGCAGTGGTCGACACTCGCAACGGCGTCGCAAATGGCCACGTCACGCGCATTGATCCCGCGGTGGAGCAGGGGACTGTAAACGTTGAAGTTGCCTTTGATGAAGCACTGCCCAAAGGCGCGCGGCCCGATCTCAGCGTCGACGGAACGATAGAACTCGAACATCTCGACGACGTCATTTACGTCGGGCGTCCGGCGTTCGGCCAGGAAAACAACACCGTAGGAATGTTTAGGATTGTCAGCGGTACTTCCGAGGCAGTGCGTACTCCGGTGAAGCTGGGCAAAAGCTCGGTGAACACCATTCAAATACTAGGTGGGCTCCAACCGGGGGATCAGGTGATCCTTTCCGATACCAGTGCGTGGGATGCGCACGACAGAATTCGCCTTAACTAAAGAAAAAAATGAAATCGAATGAACTAATCGCAGAGGATTCAACCAATGTATTCGACGGAAACGGTATCTCTCCGTTGATTCGCCTTGCCGGCGTGACCAAAGTGTTTCTCACTGATGAAGTAGAGACGCACGCGCTCTCGGGAATTCATCTCGACATTCGAGAAGGCGAATACATTTCCATCGCCGGACCGTCAGGTTGCGGCAAGACCACGTTGCTTTCGATTCTCGGCCTGCTCGACACTCCGTCCGACGGCAGTTACGCGCTAAAAGGTCACGAGGTTGCGAATCTTTCGTTCGCGGAGCGCGCACGTGTTCGCAATCGAGAAATCGGTTTCATCTTTCAAAGTTTCAACTTGATCGGCGATCTGACGGTTTTTGAGAATGTGGAATTGCCCCTCACGTATCGCGGCACCAGTGCGGCTGACCGTAAAGCGCTGGTGACTGAGGCGTTGGAGCGTGTGGGCATGGCTCATCGGGCAAAACACCTGCCTAGCCAGCTTTCCGGCGGTCAGCAGCAGCGCGTCGCAGTGGCCCGCGCGCTCGCCGGCAGACCCGCGATTCTGCTCGCGGACGAGCCGACTGGCAATCTCGATTCGCACAACGGCGAAGCTGTCATGCATCTGCTGCGCGAACTACACCAGGGCGGCGCCACAATTTGCATGGTCACACACGATGAGCGTTTCGCACAGCATGCCGATCGCACAGTGCATTTGTTCGACGGTCGCGTTGTTGAAGATCGGATTGCGGCATAGGAAGACCCACAATGGTTCGGGACCTTAGATTTGCCGTTCGACAATTATCTAAGGCCCCGGGTTTTACGATTGCGGCGGTCACGGTGCTCGCACTCGGCATTGGCGTGAACACGGCCGTGTTCAGCCTGGTGAATACG
Organism: uncultured Verrucomicrobiae bacterium; assembly: GCA_963776065.1. Taxonomy (GTDB): domain Bacteria; phylum Verrucomicrobiota; class Verrucomicrobiia; order Chthoniobacterales; family UBA10450; genus Udaeobacter. Next base: position 233,618 of record CAVZLJ010000008.1, read on the forward strand.
CTTTTCTTTGCGCCACCTGCTTACGCCAAGCCGCCCGAAATGGTGCAGCTCTTTTCCCAGGACAAGAAAGATCCGAAAAAATTTCGTGGTTTTTCTTATCCGACGTATCTCGACATCCGCGAGCAGAACACGGTGTTCACCGACGTAATGGGTTTCAATGTCGCGTTTATCGGCCTCGGCCAGAAAGGCGATACGCGGCGCGCGTTCGGTGCAATCGTCACCTCGAACTATTTCTCCGTCCTCGGCGTCCCGTTCGCGCGCGGCCGTGCCTTTTTGCCGGAAGAGGAAACGCCCGGCCACAGGACGCCGGTCGCGATCGTGAGTTATAGTTACTGGCAGAAGCACGACCTCGATCCAAACGTGCTCGGCTCGCAATTGCTGATCAACGGTCGCCCATTCACAGTCGTAGGAATTACGCCGAAGGGTTTCGTCGGCACAATGCAAATTCTTTCGCCGGAAGTCTGGTTGCCGATGAGCGTTTACGATCAGGTCGCGAATGATTTCCTGTCGGAAAATAAGACGACGATTGAGGATAGAAAGGGAACACAAGTGCGCATCATGGGCCGGCTTAAACCCGGGATGACTGCGGCCACGGCCGAGCCTGCGCTCGAAGGACTCGCGGCCAATTTGGAAAAGGCCTATCCAGTCGAGCAGAAGAATCAAACGTTCATAATGGCACCGGTGTCACGTAATTCGATAAGTAACAACCCGGCGGCGGAGAGCGGAATAAAAGTCATCGCACCATTGCTGCTCGGAATGGCGATTGTAGTGCTGCTAGTGGCATGCCTTAACCTCGCTAACATGTTGCTCGCGCGCAGTACCGCGCGCCGCAAAGAAATCGCAATCCGTCTCGCGCTCGGTGGTAGCCGTTGGCGCATCGTTCGCCAGCTTCTCACCGAAGGCTTTGTGCTGGCGGTGGTCGGCGGCGTGGGTGGACTCGTTCTTGGACTCTGGTCGTCTGATTTACTGGTTGGCTCAATGCGCAGCCTGATGCCGCTCGATATTGTATGGTCGAGCGGACCGAACCCCGCAATTTTGGCGGCGACGTTCGGATTTTGCCTGCTCGGCACGCTCATGTTTGCACTTGGGCCGGCCTTGAAAATTTCACGTAGCGCAGTGGTGGCCGATCTGAAGGAACACGCCGGGGAAGATGTGGTGCGCCGACGCTGGAAATTCTTACCGCGCCACCCGCTTATCGTTGTGCAAATCGCCTTCTCGCTCGCGCTCATCACTGCTGCGGCGCTGTTCATTCGTGGTGCAGAGAAAGCGGCGTCGGTCGATACCGGATTAAAACCCGGCGCAAGCTACATTCTCGAAGTCGATGCGAGCCTGGCTGGTTATGAACCGAAACGCGCGCAGGAGCTTTATCGCAACTTGAATGAGAGACTGGCGGCGCTGCCAGGCGTGGAGCACGCGAGCATCTCTTCAATAGTTCCGTTCGGGATGTTTGAGCTAACCAGAAAATTGCAACGCGCCGGCTTCCGTCTCGCTCCCGATGCCAAGCCGGCGACCGCCGCAGAAGGCCTCGCATTTGAGGTGGCTTGGAACAGCGTGGGCGCGGATTATTTTTCAACCGTTGGATTGCCAGTGGTTCGGGGTCGCGCATTCAGCGAATCGGAGGCCACCCAGCCCGGTCCGAAGGTCGCAATTATTGACGAAGTTCTGGCAAAGAAACTCTGGCCCGATGGTGATGCGCTCGGACAACGCATTCAATATGCGAACGGAAATGCGCCGTCGGCCGAGAGCGGAGATGCCCACGTCGGACGGAGCGCGGATGTGAGTGAAGAGGAGAAGCAGGGAGATACGATCGAAGTAGTCGGCATCGTGCCGGCGACGCGCCATGCGCTCTTCGAAAAGGAGCCGGTTGGCGGAATTTACTTGCCGTTCGCGCGTGGATTCCAAAATGACGTTTTCTTTTTTGTCCGGTTTCGTTCGCTCGCGTCCGGAAACGAAGCCGCCACAGCCGACGTCGTACGACGCACCGTGCGCGATGTCGATCCCGCAATCCCGATCCTTTCGCTGCGGACGTTTGCGCAGCATCTCGATTCTAACCTGGACCTCTGGATTGTTCGCGCTGGCGCCGCGTTGTTCTCCATCTTTGGGGGCACTTGCGCTGGGTCTGGCCGTAGTTGGTCTCTACGGAGTCAAAGCTTATTCGGTCGCGCGACGAACTCGTGAGATTGGGATCCGCATGGCGCTTGGCGCAAAGCCGGCTGCGGTCTTGCGATTGATCATGGGGGAAGGTGCGATCATGCTTCTTAGCGGTATTGCGCTTGGTTTTGTTCTTGCCGCCGCGACTGGAAAAATACTGAGCGGGATCTTGTACGAGGTTGGCGCGCTCGATCCAATCGCGTTTGCCGCCGCGCCGTTGTTGCTTGCCATCGCTGCCCTCGTCGCGACCTGGCTACCAGCCCGTCGCGCGGCCGCATTAAATCCGGTCGAAGCGCTCCGGTACGAATAGACCAATTATGCAAACGCTTTGGCAGGACATCCGCTATTACATAGCTCGCGCGCGCTGCGATCAGGTTGGATCGAGTCGAAGCGCTTCGACTCGCATGAGTGTCTTAAGAACAGTCCAACTCCAAACGCGGTGGTAAAATGCAGACGTTTTTCCAGGATCTTCGCTTCGGTTTTCGGATGCTCCTGCGTAGTCCGGGATTTTCCATTCTTGCGCTGCTTTGCCTCACGGTGGGCATCGGGACAAATGCCGCGGTGCTCAGTTGGATCGAAGGAATTCTGATCCGGCCGTATCCGCTCGTGCCCCATCAGGACCGGATGTTCGCGCTTATTGGCGCGACGCGTGGCGTTCCAGGACACAACGGACTTTCTTATCCCGACTTCGTTGATCTCGAAAAGAACTCCACGCTATTTGAGTCGTTCATCATCGATCGCATCACCGGGACGACGCTAAGCACCGGCGATCGCGCCGAACTCGCATTGGTCGGAATCGTGTCGGCCAATTATTTCGACGCGCTCGGTGTGCGGCCAATTCTGGGGCGCGGATTTAGATCCGAAGAAGAAACTGGACGCAACGCGCATCCCGTCACGGTGATTTCTTATCGGACCTGGAAAGATCGCTACAATTTCGATCCGAACATTATCGGCCGGACGCAATACATGAACGGCGTTGAGCACACGATTATCGGCGTCGCGCCGGAAAGGTTCCACGGCACGTTCGTGGGGTACTCATTCAACTTCTGGGTGCCGACATCGATGCAGGAGACGTTCGACACTACGGGCTACAAATTGGAAGATCGTGGCGCTCGCTGGATCGAGGGCTACGCGATTTTGAAACCTGGCGTGTCACCTCAGCAAGCGCAGGCCGAGCTGAATTCCATCTCGCAACGGTTGGAAAAGGATTTTCCGGATACCAATCGCGGCCACGAGAACGAACTCGTGCCTTTGTGGAAGACGCCGTTCAACGGCGCCGGGAATATGTCATCCACGCTCGCGATCACAATGGCAGTGGTGTTTTTGGTTCTGCTGATCGCGTGCGCCAACGTCAGTAATCTTTTGCTCGGGCGGTCGCTGTTGCGCCGGCACGAGATGGCGATGCGCCTGGCGCTCGGGGCTGGCCGATGGCGTCTGGTCAGGCAATTGGTGACCGAGGGATTGTTGCTTTCACTGATCGGAGCGGTCGGTGGAATTGCAGTCGCATATTGGTGCCGTAATGCACTCGTCCTTGCGTTTCCCCCGGCGTTGCCTGGAACCGTGATCGACTACCCCGGCCAAATCGACTGGCGCGTGCTCGCCGTGAGCGCCGGAATTTGCATGGCATCGACTCTGTTATTTGCGCTCGTGCCCGCGATTCGCGCGAGCGATGTCGATCTTTCAAACGCACTCAAAGCCGAAGCGGGCGGCGTTCTCGGCCGCAGCAGCCGATCGCGATTGCGTTCTGTTCTCGTACTCGTGCAGGTCTCGCTCAGTTTCATTTTACTCGCCGGCACCGGATTGCTTTTGCAAAGCCTGATTAAAATGCGAAACGCGAGTCCGGGCTTTAACACGAGTGTCGTTTCCTCTGTGGTCGATCTATTTTCGGCCGGCTACAATCCCGACCGCGCCAAGATTTTTCACACTCAGTTGCTGGATCGCGTGCGGACATTGTCTGGCGTTGAATCGGCCGCACTCACGCGTGTGATTCCGTTTAGTTACAACGTGTTTTCTTCGGCCCCCATCGAAGTCGACGGGTACCGGCCGCCGCCTAACGAACAACCGACGGTGGAGTATATCGAAGTCACGGAAGATTACTTCATGACGCTTGGAATCCCGATTGTTTCCGGCCGCGAGTTTATACGTACCGACGACGAGAACGCGCCGCCGCTGGCAATTATCAACGAAACGATGGCAGCGAAATATTGGCCAGGAAAGAATCCGATCGGCCAGCGCCTCAAGGCAAAAGATCGTTGGTTGCAGATCGTTGGGATCGCCAAAAATTCGAACTACCGCAGCAAAACTGAGGCGCCCGTTCCATTCTTTTACGTTCCGCTACGACAGAATTTTCGCGTGCAAAACAGTTTGCTCATTCGGACGCGTGAAACGCCGGGCGCGATCATGAAGCCGCTTGCGCGCGAGGTCCGCGCGCTCGACCCGAATCTGGCGCCGCTGATCACCGATCGGCTCCAGGACCAAATTGATGAAATCAGTTACAGCCAGCGATTAGCGGTCACGCTCGTTGCGCTTTGCGGTGGGATGGCGCTGTTCCTGGCAGCGATCGGGCTTTACGCGGTTGTGTCGTACACTGTCTCGCAAGGAACGCGAGAGCTCGGTTTGCGCATGGCGCTTGGCGCGGGCACAAAAGATCTCATGTGCCAGGTAATGTCACGCGGACTGCTTCTGACTGCTTTAGGCGTGGCCATTGGTGTCGTTGGCGCAATCATAATCACGCGTTTGATGGGCAACTTGCTTTATAAGATAAGTCCACACGATCCACTGGCGTTTGGAACAGCCTTCGCGGTGATCACGATCGCGTCTCTGGTTGCGTCATTTTTGCCGGCGTGGCGCGCGACTCGCATCGATCCAGTCCAAGCCTTACGAGAACAATGATGCGTTAACCAGCGCCCTTTTATGCTCAAAGACATTCGATTCGCTTTGCGCCAGCTACTGAAGCAACCGGCATTTACAGCGATCGCCGTCGTTACGGTTGCACTCGCGATCGGCGCGACGACCGCTGTGCTGAGTTTGGTTAATGGCTTGCTGGTTCGGCCGTTGCCGTATCGAGAGCCACAGCAGCTCGTCCTGCTCCTTCAGCATTTCAAATCGCAAAATCTCGAGCGGATTCCGGTCTCGCCGCCGGAATTCAAAGACTACGAAGCGCGTGCCCACAGCTTTGAAAAGCTCGGCGCGTTCGGTTACACGAATTTCAATCTCGCCAACGAAGATCGACCCGAGCGGATTGCCGGCGCGACTGTCACCGCAGGCGTATTTCCATTGCTTGGTGTATCACCGATTAAAGGCCGATTCTTCGAGCCGGAAGAATGCACGCTGGGCCGCGATGATGTCGTGATCATCAGCGCGCGACTGTGGCAACGCCGATTCAATAGCGACCCGCAAATCATCGGGACGAAGCTTCTCCTAAACGGCAAAAGTTTCACCGTTGTGGGCGTGATGCCGCCAGGTTTCGATTTTCCCCTCCAACTTTTTAATCTCGGCAGCGGAGGTCAATTTGGCGGGCGCGCCGAAATTTGGAAGCCACTCGCGTTCACCAATGACGAGATGAAAGCGCGTTCCTCTCGGGGTTTCTGGATTATTGGACGGCTCGCGCCTGGAATCTCAGCCGCGCAAGCGCAAGCGGAAATCGAAACGATCAATGCACAGATGCGCCGCGAACATTCAGACAATTACAGTCAGGACAACAGTTTTGGCGGCGACGTATTGTCGCTGCAAGATTTGGCCGTCGCTGGAATGCGTCCGGCGCTGCTCATCCTGCTTGGCGCTGTGTTTCTGGTTCTGTTGATCGCGTGCGCGAATCTCACCACGATGTTACTGGCGCGTGCGGCGGCGCGGGAACGGGAGATCGCAATTCGCGTGGCGCTCGGCGCCGGTCGTGCGCGGCTGCTGAAACAAGTATTCACTGAGAGCGTGTTACTGGCGCTGATCGGCGGCGCGGCTGGTATTCTTCTCGCATTGTGGGGAATCGAGTTATTGAAAACAATCGGTGCGCAAACCGTGCCGCGCCTGCAGGAAGTGAATATCGATCTGGTTGTGTTAGGCGTAACCTTGGCAATCTGCGTCGGTACGGGAATCATCTTCGGTCTCGCTCCCGGCCTGGCCAGCGCGCGGCCGAAGCTGACTGAGGCACTCAAGGAAGGAGGCCGAAATTCGACCGTAGGCACGCGGCGCAATCGTTTGCGCAACGGACTCGTGATCGCCGAAGTCGCGCTTGCGCTGGTGCTGCTCAGCGGCGCCGGGCTTCTCATTAAAAGTTTCGTGCGCCTGCAGAATGTGAATCCCGGTTTCAATCCGCGTAACGCACTGACGTTCGAGGTTTCGCTGCCGAAAATGCAATATCCGGACGACGCATCGATCGTCCGTTTCAACAACGAAGCGCAACGTCGAATCGCTTCACTTCCTGGAGTTCAGTCTGCTGGATTCAGTACAATTCTGCCACTCGCCGGGACAAACAGCGATTCATCCTTTGCAATTGAAGGGCGGCCTTCGGACAATAACAACCCGAGCCCTGATGAAGAAAGGCGAGAGGTTTCTCCAGACTACTTTCGTGCGCTCGAGACGCCGTTGATCAAAGGCCGGTTTTTTACCGATGCGGACAACGCAGATGCGCCGCTGGTCATCATCGTTAATCAAACATTCGCGAAGAAATTCTGGCCTAACAAGGATGCCCTTGGCAAACGGATCGTGATGGGGAGCATGTCTGACGATCCGAAGTGGATCACGATCGTGGGAATTGTCGGTGACATGCGCCATTTCGGATTGGATGTCGATCCCAAGCCGGAGATGTACGTTCCATTCGCGCAGAGCGCATACTTCACGACGATTTACGTCGTGCAGGAGCAACCAGGATCCGCGAACTTTGCTTCCGGCGATTCAGCGCGAAATTCAGGCAATCGATCCAGCGTTGCCTCTGGCGAATGTGCGCACATTCGAGAACGTAATTGGCGATTCGGTTGCGCCGCGACGGCTTTCGGTCGTTTTGCTCGGAGTCTTTGCGGGTATCGCCGTGCTGCTGGCAAGCGTTGGGATTTACGGTGTGATGTCGTTTATCGTTGTTCAACGCACGCAGGAGATTGGTGTGCGAATGGCGCTTGGCGCGCAGCGCAGGGACGTTCTGAAGCTAATCTTAGGGCGCTCGCTCAAACTCATTTCTGCTGGAGCAGCCATCGGCCTCATCGTCGCCCTATTAAGCGCAGGCGCCTTGCGGGCGTTGCTCTATAACGTGAGCGCATTCGACACGCCAACTTTCGTGCTGGTCACGATTTTGCTCGCTGCTGTCGCATTGGCCGCAAGTTATCTGCCAGCCATGCGCGCAACCAGAGCCGATCCAATGACCGCGCTTCACGCTGAATGATATGAAAGATCTAACATTCGCGCTGCGACAGCTCCGTAAAGCGCCGGGATTCACATTCATTGCCGTCCTGGTGCTTGCGCTTGGGATCGGTGCCAACACAGCGATCTTTAGCGTTGTAAATGCTGTGTTGCTGCGGCCGCTGCCGTATCCCCATTCGGAGCAACTGGTGTTGCTGCGCGAGAGATTGCTTGGGCCTGCCGGCTTCGAATCCGGCTCAGTCAGCTACATGAACTATCTCGACTGGCGCGCCGCACAGAAGAGCTTCACCGATCTGGCTCTGGCAAGGACGGAACGTGTGAACCTGTCGGCCCTTGATGGAAAATCAACAGCAGAAGCAATCCGAGCGGCGCGCGTCACCGCAAATTATTTGTCGCTTTTGAAACTCCCGCCAGTGATCGGCCGTGATTTGGTCGAGAGCGACGACGTTCCCGGCGCCGCGAAAGTAGCGCTGATCAGCGAGCGCGTTTGGCGGACGCGTTTTGGCGCAGCGCCTGAGATTGTCGGTCAACGGCTGAACGTCGATGGCGTTCCACGCGAGATCATCGGCGTTGTGTCGGAGCGAGTTCGTTTTCCGCGCAGCAGCGACATCTTTCTGCCCGTGGCCGATCTGCGGGCAGACCATGATTTTCTCGCCCGCGGAAATCACGAGGCTTTTTCCGCGCTGGGCCGACTGAAGCCGGGCGCGACGCTGCAACAAGCCAGAGCGGAACTTGACACCATTGCCGCCGATCTTGCTCGGCGTTATCCTGATTCGAACACCGGTCGCCAGGTTTCTGCAAAGCTGCTGCTCGAATATTCAGTCGGCGACTACCGATACCTTCTGGCTGTGCTGCTCGCGGCCGTGGCCTGCGTGTTTTTGATCGCATGCGCAAACGTGGCGAATCTTCAGCTGGCGCGTGGTCTTGCGCGCCGCAAGGAGCTAGCCGTGCGCGCCGCGCTGGGTGCAAGTCGCTGGGATCTGGCCCGGCAAATGTTGGTCGAGAGTGGAGTGGTCACTTTGTTAGGCGGCATTTGCGCTGTGCTGGTTGCTGTGTGGAGTCTGGACACGATTCGCGCACTCGTTCCGCCGAACGTACCGCGATTTCAGGAAACCAACATCGACGCGCTCGTGCTTGGAATGACGACCATCATTTCAGTATTCGCCGGGTTACTCGTTGGAGCGTGGCCCGCGTTGCGTGTTTCGAGCAACGCCTCAGTGGCGAGCGAGTTGCACGAGGAGAGCGCACGCGGCACCAGCGGCGCACAACGACAGCGCGCCCGCGGAGTGCTCGTGATTGCACAAGTGGCTCTTGCGGTCGTGTTGCTCGCTGCGGCGGGATTAACGCTAAAGAGTTTTTGGCGTTCGCAGCAGGTGCCGCTTGGATTTGATCCCCGTGGCGTTTTGACCATGACTGTGGCACTGCCGCAGTCGCGCTATGATTCGCCGGAGAAGATCGTTCGCTTTTACGATCAACTACTCGAGAAATTGAGACGCATCCCGGGCGTGAGCGTGGCGGCGATTTGCAACAACGCACCATTTGATCACGAAGAATGGGACAGTACATTTCATATTACCGGCACACCGCCTGATCCTCCCGGTAAGGAACCCGTTAGCGAAATGGCGATCGTTTCGCCGGATTACTTTCGCGCGCTTAGCATGCAGATTTTGCGCGGCAGAGATTTTGGACCGGCAGATGTGAGTGGCCGTCCAGCAGCGGCCCTGATCGATGAACTTGCCGCGCAGAAATTTTTTCCTGGCACCGACGCAATCGGGAGACAAATAGACGATCCGGTTACCACTGGAGACAGCAACGAGAAGCCCGTCCCGGTTACCATTGTTGGAATCGTTCCGCACACCCGCAATAATGCGCCGGGCGACAAAGTTGATGTTCGGAACTTGCCGATGATGTACTTCAGCGCGTCGCAGTTTGCCAAGGGCGAGGAGAACCTGGTAGTTCGTGCACGAACTGGGTTGAATCCGCATTCGCTCGTCGGTCCCATCAAACAACAAATCGCGGCGCTGGATCGCGATCAAGCAGTGACCGAAATCGCCACAATGGAAGAAAACATCGGCGACAGCCTCGCTTCGCAGCGGCTGACAATGACGTTGCTCGGCGTATTTGCGGGACTCGCACTGGTCCTCGCGAGTATCGGGCTTTACGGCGTCATGGCATTAATTGTCAGCCAACGCACACGTGAGCTGGGCATTCGTTTCGCGCTTGGGGCGACTCGACGTGATGTTCTGCGGCTCGTCTTTGGCCAGGGTGCTTTTCTGGTGGGGCTTGGTCTTGGCGCGGGATTGCTCGGCGCGTTTATTGCCAGCCGCGCTCTAAGAAATGTGCTCTACAACGTCGCGTCGCTGGACACGGCGGCATTGCTCGGCGCAACGCTGGTGCTCTCTCTGGTGGCGTTTGTGGCCTGCTTTCTGCCCGCACGGCGCGCCAGCCTCGTCGATCCAATCGAAGCCCTGCGCATGGAATGAACGGAATTTCCTAACTGCTGATCTCAGAAAATGAAAACTCAAGGGCTTGGGAATACAACGAGGTGCTTCGCAGTGCGAGGGATGAATCCGGGGAGCACAGGCTGCCAGCCTGTAGCAATTCGGCCGCTGGCCGAATGCATTGCGGCGCTACGACGTGACGAGGCGCAAGCCGTTCGCGGCAAGCTGCCGCGAACTACAGTCCAACGGCCTGTGCTCCCCAGATTCACAACGCCTGGTTTCCATAAATCATTAGTCCCTCGACCATGATTAAACTCAAAAATCTGGAACGGAGTTATCCTCTCGGGAAAGAGAAGTTTTTTTACGTCCTGCGCGAGATCAGCCTGGACGTTGAGGAAGGCGACTTTGTCTCGATCATGGGGCCGTCCGGGGCCGGCAAATCCACACTGCTGCACATTCTCGGCATGCACGACCACGGCTGGGACGGCGAATATGTTTTAAACGAAACTGCCGTTCACCATTTGAAGCCGAAGGAACGCGCCACGCTGCGAAACGAGCAGATCGGCTTCGTGTTTCAGCAGTATCACCTCCTCGATGACCTGACCGTTTACGAGAACCTCGACATACCGCTGTCGTATCGGCGGTACAGCAAAAGTGAGCGCGCCGCGCTGGTGGCCGACATGCTCGACCGTTTTCAAATCGTCGGAAAAAAAGATTTATATCCGCGCCAGCTTTCCGGTGGCCAGCAACAACTGGTCGGCGTTGCACGGGCGATCATCGCTGAACCGAAGCTTTTACTCGCCGATGAACCCACGGGAAACCTGCATTCGAGTCAGGGCGAAGAAATCATGGCGCTGTTTCGCAAACTTAACGACGAAGGCATGACGATCATTCAAGTCACGCACTCGGAAAAAAACGCCTCTTATGGGAAACGTATCATTCAGCTTCGGGACGGCTGGGTCGTTCCAAACAGCTCACCTTCTTAACTTCTATGTTTGATTCATTCTTTCAGGACATTCGCGTCGGGCTGCGGCTTTTATTCAAGGATAAAGCGTTCTGCTTTTTGGCCGTGCTCGTGCTCGGGCTCGGCATCGGCGCCGCGACGACGCAGTTCACAGTTGTGAACGCGATCGTGCTGCGTGGATTTTCTTTCCCGCACCCCGAGCAGTTGATGTCGGTTGGCTTGATCGATCCAAAGGCGAGCGATCAAAACAACAACTTCGGGTTGGGCTTCATTCCAACCGCGCAGGATTACGAAGACCTGAAGAACGCGCAGCAGTCGTTCGCGATGATGGCCGGTTATCTCAACGGATCGACCATCAACATCAGCTACAGGAATAATCCGCAGCGTTACACCGGCGGTTATGTGACTGAGGATTTTTTTAGGATTCTTGGCGTCTCGCCGATTCTTGGCCGCGATTTCACCGCGGAAGACAACAAACCAGGCGCGGAGAAGGTCGCGATTCTCGGTCACGAAATCTGGAAACGCGACTTCAATGGCGATCGCAACATCATCGGACAAAGCGTTCGGATGAATGGCAAGCCCGCGACCATCATCGGCGTGATGCCGCCAAATTTTAAATTTCCGGTGTCGGAGGAACTCTGGACGCCGCTTTACAATCAATTCCCGCCGATTCCGCGCGGCGAGTTGCGGATCGCAGCCAATAACAGCGCGCCCGCGGTGATGGGTCGGCTCAAATCGGGTGTTACCCTCGATCAGGTGAACGCAGAGTTTGCCGGGCTGGCCAGGCGTCTGGCCCAGGAATACCCGAAGACGAACCAAAATTTCACGTCGGCAAGCGTGCAGCCGCTGTTGAACTCGATGATTGGTCCGCAATTTCGCCAAACGGTTTGGGCGATGCTTGCCGCCGTCATTCTGGTGTTGCTGATCGCGTGCGTGAACGTGATGAACATGCAATTCGGCCGCGTGGCGTTGCGCGCGAAAGAACTGGCGATTCGCGGCGCGCTGGGCGCAACTCGTTGGCGACTGGTGCGGCAAATGTTGACCGAAAGTTTCGTGGTCGCGGGACTCGGAGCGGTCGCGGGAATTCTCCTCGCCTTCTGGGCAGTCGACGCGTTCACGCGCGTTACGAGCGCACTGTCGAATCCATTGCCCTACTGGGTTCAATTCACGATCGATGCGCGCGTTCTCGCATTCACGGTCGGAATTACCTTGGTGGCAACGATCGCTTCGGGGCTTTTGCCGGCACTGATCAGCGCTCACGGCAATGCCGCGGAGATGATGAAAGAAGGCGGGCGCGGCAATACGAACCGGCTCGCCAACATTATCATGCGCGTGCTTGTGGTCGGCCAAATTGCTTTGACCGCCGGGCTGTTGATTGCGGCTACGCTGCAAATCAAATCGATCCGCAATCAACTCAAGCTCAATTACGGTTATGATGAAAGCGCCGTTTACACCGCCCGCATGGCCTTACTGGAAGGCGCTTATACTGAGGACGGGCGCCGTGAGTTTTTCAAACGTGCCGTGCGCGAATTGCGCGCGAATCCGCAGTTCGAAACGGCGGCGCTGAGCGACCGCTTTCAAATGGCCTTCGCCGGCGGCGGCCAGTACGAAGTGGACGGACAAAGTTATCCGACCGATCGCGACCGGCCGCGCGGAAATTTTGAGTCGGTCTCTGACGATTATTTCAGCGCGCTCAGGCTGAAAATTTTGGAAGGCCGCGATTTCACGATCGACGACGCCGATTCGAAAGAACCGGTCGCGATCGTAAATGCGAGTTTTGCGCGCAAGCATTGGGGCAACCAAAGCGCGGTCGGACACCAAGTCCGGATTTTCAATCCCGGCCACCCCCAGCCGTGGCGAACCATTGTCGGCGTGGTTCCGGACACGTTGATGCAGGGGCCGTTCGATCAGCAAACCGACAACGCGGGTTTCTACATGCCGCTCCTCGGTGCACAACCGGCAACGCAATTTTGCACGATCATCGTTCGGCCACGCGCCGGACAGAGCGCAGAAACGCTCGGACCAGCGCTGAGTAAAGCAGTCGCTCAGCTTGATCCGGATCTGCCAATCTATTTTCCCGGCACACCAGCGCGGTTACACAACGCGTTACTTAGTGGCAACCGAATCATCGCGAATCTGTTCGTGATTTTTGGCGCAGTCGCATTTGTGTTGTCGGCCGTTGGCCTCTATGGGGTGATGAGTTTCTCGGTCAGCCAGCGCACGCAGGAATTTGGAATTCGAATGGCGCTCGGCGCGGATGCGGCGCGGATTTTCCGAATGGTGATGCGACAGGGCGCATGGCAGCTCCTCATTGGTCTTGTGCTTGGCGCGGGTGGGGCGGGGTTGCTGCTCGGAGTTTTGGCCGCAGCGGCGTTGAAAAATATTTTGTTCAAGGTCAACGCGCTCGACCCAACCATTTATTTTGCAGTCGCAGGGCTGCTCACGCTTGTGGCCGCAGCGTCTTGTTTCGTTCCCGCGCGCCGCGCGACGCGCGTCGATCCGGTGACTGCTCTTCGTTACGAGTGAACCTGATGAACCACTTGCTTCCATGTTAGCTGAAATTCGTTTCGCTTTTCGCCAGCTTCGCAAATCGCCGGGGTTCACGCTGGTCGCTGTTTTGACGCTCGCGCTCGGCATCGGTGCGAACACAGCGATCTTCTCTGTCGTCGAAGGTGTGCTCCTGCGCCCATTGCCCTTCCCGAATGCGGAACGACTCGTTAGGATTTACGAAGCCCTGGATGACAACGGCGCGCGGTCGGGAACGTTAAATCTGAGCGATCGGACGGCTGCGCGGTTCCGCGAGTTTGGGCGCGATATTTTCGAAGATGTTGCCGGTGGAACCGGCGGCGCTTCAGTCGTTAGTGTGAATGCCGATTCCCCGGCGCAAACCGTCCCCGCTGCGAGTATCACCTACAATTTTTTTGATGTCCTGGGATTACCGCCGTCGCAAGGCCGCAACTTCACGACAGAAGAGGGGATAGACAAAGCAGCGAACGTTGTCATCATCAGTGACGACTTCTGGCGCAACACTCTGAATTCGCGGCGCGACGTGCTCGGCAGCACGATCGTGATCGATGGAACACCACGGACGATCATCGGCGTGATGCCGAAAGCATTCCGCCATCCGTATCGCGCGAGTTTGTGGCTGCCGCTCGTTCTTGAGCCTGATAATCCAGCGACGATAAACAACCATTATCTTTATGGTGCTGCGCGACTCCGTCCCGGCGTCACGCCAGCGAAAGCGGAAGAAGCTCTGAAGCGCATTTGCGCCAGGATCAACCGTGACGATCCGAATCCCGCAAACGTGCGCGCCGCGTACATCCCGCCGTTGCGCGAAAGTTTTGTGATGGATTTGCGGCCGAAGATTCTAGTCATCGTCGGGGCTGCAGTCTGCGCGTTGTTAATCGCGGCGGCGAACTTCGCTGGTCTACTGCTTGCCCGCGTGATCGAGCGGGAAGGGGAATTTGCCTTGCGCGCTGCGCTCGGGGCAAGCAAGCGACGACTTGTCAGGCAGCAGCTCATTCAGGCGCTTTTGCTCGCTTTGGCCGGAACCGCACTTGGTCTGCTCATCGCATTCTGGATCACGCCAACGCTGTTCGCGTTGAGCCCGGAAGGCGCGGACGCGACCGGCAGTGCCATGCGCGAATTCGATTACGCGGCAAGACTCGATCTGCCGGTGTTTGCTTTTGCTGCCGGTGTAATGACGCTGGTCGGTTTGGGTTTTGGATTGTTACCGGCCGTCCGTGCAGCGCGCACCGATTTGCGCGGAGCAATGAGCCTCACATCACGCGGCGCAACCCTCGATCGCAGTGCGCGCAGATTGCTCAGTTCATTCGTGGTGGTCGAGCTCGCGATTGCGGCTGCGCTCCTGACAGCGAGCGTCACCGCGACGCAATATTTCCGGAGGCTGATGGAAGAGCCATGGGGTTTCGAGACAAAAGACCGCCTCGCTTTTAGCGTCACCGTTCCCGATCGATTCTTTCCCACCGCCGCGTCGAAACAAAGCGGGCTCGAAACTTCGCTCGCACAACTGCGGCAAGTGCCCGGAGTCAAATCCGCCACTGTCGTGTCGCCTTCGCCGATGGACGCGTCGTGGACGTTGATGCCTTTTAACGCCGAAGGCGCGTCCGCACCCGAGCCGCGCGGTGTGTACACGGCCTACTCGCGCATTCCGGTGCCCGGGTATTTCCAGAGCGTGGACGAGCCGTTGTTACAGGGTCGCGATTTCAATGCCAGCGACACTGCCGACGCGCCGCTCGTCTGTATCATCAGCCAAAGCATTGCGAAAAGGTTTTGGCCTGACGAGTCTCCGATTGGCAAACGTATCCGATGGGGCCGACTCGATGGCACTCGCCCGTGGTTCACGATTGTGGGCGTGGTTGGCGACATGAAAGCCATCGCGGATCCGCGCGACGGCGAAGTGCTCGGCATGGTCGCGCGCCCGCTCTCCCAAATGCTCGTGCACGCGACCACACCGCTCGACGACATCACCTTTGTTCTGCACACCGATGGCCGCTCGGTCAACGAGCTGACGATCCGCGCCGCGCTGGCCCGTGCGAATGCGAATCTCGCCGCGTACAACTTTGTCTCGCTCCAGGATGCTGCAGCGCGCTCGCGCACGACCGAGCGATTCATTTTCATTCTCGTCTCGTCGTTCGGACTCGTGGGGCTGGTGCTCGCTGCCGTGGGTTTGTATGGCCTGCTGACGCTGCAGGTCGCGCGACGCGAACGCGAATTCGGCATCCGCAGTGCACTCGGCGCCACCGCGCACCAGATCATCCAACTCGTCGCCAGACAAGGCGCAACGTTGCTCTTGCTAGGCTTCAGTGCCGGCGCACTTGCGACCTACGGAGTTGTACACCTGGTGCGAAATCAATGGGCCGAAATGCCGAGCCCGAATCTGATCGCGTGCATTTGCGCCGCGATCGTACTTGGAATCGCAGTCATCGTCGCGTGCTGGTTGCCGGCACGCCGCGCTTCGCGCGTTGATCCTGTCATTGCACTTCGCGCCGAATGATCACTCACGTTCAATCAATCCTCGATAAACCTCTATGATCTCCGACTTCAAATACGCCCTCCGGAGCCTCACTAAAACGCCAGGGTTCACTATCATCGCCGTGATTACGCTCGCGCTGGCGATTGGTGCGAACACGACAATCTTCAGTTTGATCAACGATTTGTTTTTGCGCGGGCTGCCGTTCAAGGATCCGTCGCGCGTACTGCACGTGTTCGCTGGCGACAAATCGCGCAATCTGGTCGATATCGCGATCTCGGCACCACGATTTCAACATTATCGCGAGGGACAAAGGCTTTTTGATGGTTTCGCCGGAGAAAATTTGTTCGCCTTCACACTTACGGGCGTAGGTGATCCCGTTCAAGTTTTTGGTGGTCGAGTGACGCCTAACTATTTCGATGTGCTTGGGGTCCGTCCCATTCTTGGCCGGAGTTTTCGGCCTGAAGAAGAAGAGGGTGCCGACGTGGCGGTGGTCACGAAAGGTTTTTGGCAGAAGCGACTCGGCGGCGATCCGAATGTGATCGGGCAAAGCATTACGCTTGACGGAACGCTGCACACGATTGTCGGTGTGTTGCCAAACATGCCTGCGCTATGGTTCGGGCCGAATCCGTTCGTCGGCGAGGTTTGGACGACAAAACCGTTTCAGCTTCCCGGATTCTCGTACGAACGCGTGATGCGCGGTACCGGCTTCCTGCGGGTGATCGGCCGAATGAAACCTCGGATGACGGTGGAACAAGTGCGCGCCGCGCTTCCGTCACTCGAACAAAGTTACCGTGCGCATTACCCAACGAACATCGACAGCACAGCCGCCACATCGGTCAAAACGCTTCCACAGGATGTAACGGAAAATATTCGCGCCGGTTTTGCGACGCTTTTCGCGGCGGTATGTTTTGTGTTGCTGATCGCGTGCAGCAATGTCGCCAATCTCTTGCTGGTTCGCTTCAGCGGGCGACGTCGCGAGATCGCGCTCCGCATGGCGATTGGCGCATCGCGCGGTAGCATCGTTAGGCTGTTCGTTTGGGAAAGTTTACTGGTGAGCGTCTTTGCCGGGGCGCTCGGCGCGTTCGTAGCGTGGCGGCTTGTACCGCTGGTTCCGAAGATGGCGTCGAATTTTCTTCCGCTCGAGGCAAATACGGCCAGCAGTCTGTCATTTGAGGTCCTCGCTTTCACGATTGGATTGTCCATCTTAACGGGCTTGCTGATGGGAATCTACCCAGCCATGCAGGCTTCCCAGGCCGATTTGGTGGACGGCTTGAAAGAAGGCGGACGCGGAACGAGTGGCAGTGTGCGGCAGCAGCGTTTCCGTAAACTTCTCGTCGGCGCCCAAGTCGCACTTTCGGTCACGTTGCTTGCCGGCGCTGCATTGCTGATCACGAGCTTCATTCGAATGACACATCAACAGCTTGGTTTTCAGCCTAACAACCTCTGGGTCGGTGCGATTAATCTGCCGGTTGCCCGGTATCCAGACCAGGCGGTACGCCAGCGCTTCGTCGAGCAAACGCTCGGCGCGTTGCGCGAAACGCCCGGCATCGAGAGCGCCACCGTCAGCAGCGATATTCCGTTGAACGGTGGGAATCGCACGCTTTACGCGCGCGCCGATCGCGATGTGCCGCCAACTGAAAATCGCGCGACCGCGCCGAGTCACGACATAGTGCCGGGATATTTCAAGGCTTGGGGAATCTCGCTCATCGCCGGCCGTGATTTCGAAGAACACGATGTTGCCGGAGGCAAAAATGTCTGCGTGATTAGCCAGACGGGGGCGAAAAAAGTTTTTCCTGGCGAGAACCCGATTGGTAAGACACTGCTCGTCACCAGTAACAGCACACCCGTTGAAATCGTCGGCATCGTTGGCGACGTGCGTTCGCAACGCATCGCTGAACTGCCCGAGATGGAGTTTTATTTGCCGTGGGCGCAGGAAAACTTTCCGTTCCTGAGCATCGCAGTCCGAAGCAAACTGAACCTTGACGCGATCACCAGGCTGGTGCAATCCGCCGTCACGAAAACAGATCCGAGCACTGCGATTGCCATTCCCGAGATGATGGAGACCGTCGTGGCGCAAGCGCGGGGACAAGCGCGGCTAATGATGTGGCTTCTCGGAATTTTCGCCAGCGTTGCGCTGTTGCTTGCGAGCATCGGAGTTTACGGGGCCGTCGCTTACACCGTCGAACAGCGCACGGGCGAGATCGGTGTGCGCATGGCGCTGGGCGCGCAAACCCGCGACGTGCTACGCATGGTGGTGAACCAGGGAATGAAACCGGTCGTCATTGGACTGGGAGTCGGAATTGCATCGGCGTTTGTGCTCGGCCGTTTGATCACATCACAGCTTTACGAGGTTTCAGCGCACAATCCTGCTGTGCTTGCCGGCTCAACGGTTTTGCTCGCAGGAATCGCGTTGATTGCATGTTTGCTCCCGGCGCGACGCGCTACACACGTTGATCCGATTCAAGCGCTGCGCGCCGAGTGATTGTCCAAATGATTTTTGAATCTAAATCGCACCCTGAGCGCATCTTTCTTCCAAAGATGTTTGGGATCACTTGCTTGGCCGTTTGCTTTGAATATTCGACGCGCTTTGGTGTCTCACATGAACTGAAAAATTAATATGTCTCTTCGTTTTCTAATCCCTTTCATTTTGGCGGTGCTTTTTGCATCGGCACTCTTCGCACAGGACAAAAATCAACCGACCGTGGATGAACTGGTCGCCAAGAATATCGAGGCCAAGGGCGGCGCGACTGTGGTGAATAACCTGCAAACGTTGCGGGAAACCGGAAAATTGCTCGTGCCGGTACAGGGGGAGATCGAACTTGGCTACATGCAAATTAGGAAGCGACCCGACGAAGTGCGCACCGAGGCTTCTCTCCAGGGAATGACTCAGATTGAGGCG
This sequence comes from uncultured Verrucomicrobiae bacterium, assembly GCA_963776065.1. GTDB lineage: Bacteria > Verrucomicrobiota > Verrucomicrobiia > Chthoniobacterales > UBA10450 > Udaeobacter. The sequence goes on from CAVZLJ010000008.1 coordinate 252,418, forward strand.
TATGACGGGAAGGAAGGCTGGAAGGTTTCGCCATTTTTCGGGCGCAAAGATCCGGAGCGCATGTCTGCCGATGATGTTAAAGCGCTGGTTGAAGACACGGAATTGGATGGTCCGTTGGCCGATTGGAAGGCGAAAGGGAGCACCGTTGAGTATCTCGGGACTGAGGACGTCGATGGGACACCGGCGCACAAATTAAAGGTGACGCGAAAAAACGGGGACGTGAGTTTTGTCTATTTGGATCCCGACCACTTTCTTGAGATTCGGATTGTGACCCAACGAACCGTGCACGGCGCGCACGAAGAAGTAGAGACGGACCTTGGCGATTACGAAAAAGCCGGCGGCGTCTTTGTTCCGACCTCAATCGAGGTCGGATCCAAAGGCGCGGCGGACAAGCAAAAGATCGTCATCGACAAAGTCGAGGCCAATGTTCCGGTCGATGACGCGATATTTCATTTTCCCGGCCAAATAAGTCTCCCTCAACCACAGCGCTGATCAATAGATGAGGATATCACCAAAACCAACGCAAGGACGCTCGTACGCTCCCAAAGCGTCCGCAAAACCGAATTAGCACGTCTATGAATTTCGCACGTAGTTCTTTTGGAATGCGATGTGTTCTCGCATCGCTTTTTCTTTACGCCATTCCTGTCCATGCAACTGACGCTCCATTTAATTCGGCGAGCATTTCCGGGCTTGGGGCGCGCAATATCGGCTCAGCGGCCATGAGCGGACGCATCTCCTGCATCGCGGGAGTGCGCGAGCCATCAGGCAAGATCACGCTTTTTGTGGGTGCAGCCAGTGGGGGCGTTTGGAAATCCGATGACAGCGGAACGCGATATCGCCCGATATTTGACGAACAACCTGTGCAATCGATCGGCGCCATCGCGCTCGACCAGAAGAACTCGAAAAACGTTTGGGTCGGCACCGGCGAATCGTGGACTCGCAACAGCGTGTCCATTGGCGACGGAATCTACAAATCCACCGACGGCGGCGAGACATGGTCGCATGCCGGCTTGGAAAAGTCCGAACGCATCGCGCGGATAGCCGTTGATCCAAGGAATGGCGACACGGTTTTCGTCGCGGTTCCCGGCGCGTTATGGAGCGATTCGCCCGACCGCGGTCTGTACAAAACGACCGACGGCGGCAAGACGTGGCAGCAAGTTTTAAAAGGCGCGAATCTTTCGACTGGTTGCACTGATGTCGAGATCGACCCGAGCAATCCCGATATCATGTTCGCGGCGATGTGGGATTTCCGGCGCAAAGGCTGGGAATACCGCTCGGGCGGCGCAAATCCGACGGCGCCTTCAGCCAGTGGATTATTCCGTTCGACCGATGGTGGCAACACCTGGACGGAGATTACAGAGCAGGCCAACAAAGGTTTCCCAAAGAAACCGTATGGACGCCTGGCGGTGGCGATCGCTCCATCGAAATCGCAACGCGTTTACGCATTTGTCGAATCGCCGGAGAGCGCGTTGTTCGTTTCCGATGACGGGGGCGCGACGTGGGAGAAACGTGATAAAAGCCAATGGATGGTCTGGCGACCGTTCTATTTCGCGAACCTGGTCGTTGATCCCAAGAATCCGGACCGCCTGTTCAAGACGGACGGAGCACTCATTGTAAGCGAGGACGGCGGCAAGAGCTTTGCGGTCGTGGGCGGGTTTCAAGGCGCGCATGGCGATTGCCACGATGTCTGGATTGATCCAACCAACACGCAAGTGGTGTTCGTGGGAGACGACGGCGGGATGTGGTACTCCTATAACGGCGGCAGCAAATGGTGGAAAGGCGAAAACCTTCCGGTCTCGCAATTTTACCACGTAAGCCTGGACAATAACGATCCGTACCACGTTTACGGTGGTTTGCAGGATAACAGTTCGTGGGTGGGCGACTCACAGTACCCCGGTGGCATTACCAACTCGCGCTGGGAAAACATGTTCAATGGCGATGGGTTTTGGATGTTCGAGGATCCGGCTGATTCGAATTACATCTATGCCGAGTATCAGGGCGGGGAAATCGGACGCGTAAATCGGAACACGCATGAAGCCCGCAACATCAAGCCCCGGCCGAATTACAATGAGAAGCTCCGGTTCAACTGGAATACGCCGATCGCGCTTTCGCCTAACGAGAAGGGAACAATCTACATCGGCGCGCAATTCCTGTTCCGCTCGCGCGATCACGGTCAGACATGGGAACGCATTTCACCGGACCTGACCACGAACGACCCGGAAAAGCAGAAACAGGAACAATCGGGCGGAGTGACGGTGGACAATTCGTCCGCCGAGATGCACACCACGATTTATTCCATCAGCGAATCGCCCAAGCAGAAGGGGTTGATCTGGGTCGGCACCGACGACGGCAATCTTCAACTCACGCGCGACGGCGGCAAAACTTGGACCAATGTCGTCGGCAACATTCCCGGGTTGCCTAAAAATTCGTGGGTGAATTGGGTCCAGGCCAGCAATTTCAATCCCGGCACGGCTTATGCCGCGTTTGATCGACATACCTTTGGCGAGATGGAGCCGTACGTTTTCAAGACAACTGATTACGGCAAAACGTGGACGCCCCTTGTTACACCCGAGGACCCGAAAAGCGTTCGCGGTTACACGCACGTTATCAAGGAGGACTTGGTTAAGCCTGATCTTCTTTTTCTCGGCACCGAGTTCGGACTTTGGATCTCGATCGACGGAGGAAAAAGCTGGGCGCAATTTAAAGGCAACCATTTCCCCGCCGTTGCCGTACGCGATCTGGCGATTCAACCGCGCGACAACGAGCTGGTTCTGGCGACCCACGGCCGCGGGATTTGGATCATTGACGACATCACGCCGCTACGCGCGTTGACTCCCGATTTGTTGAAGCAAGACGTTGCGTTTGTTTCGGCGCGTCCGGTGCAACAGCGCATCGAAGGCCAGGGCGGCTGGGCCAATGGTGAGGCGGTTTTTGTCGGCGACAATCCGCCTGACGCCGCAGTGATCAATTACTACCAGCGGGAGCGGCATTTGTTTGGGAAAATGAAGCTCGAAGTTCTGGATTCGTCCGGTCGCGTGGTCGATGAATTGCCGGCCAGCAAACGACCGGGGCTGAATCGGGTGATGTGGACGATGCGCGCAAAGCCGCCGCGCGTGCCGCCTGCCGCGCAAGTTGCAGCCTCTGCGATCCGTGGCCCGCGCCTCGTGCCGGGCGTTTACACAGTGCGCCTCACCAAGGCAGGCAAAGTTTACGAGACGAAGTTGACCGTCGGTCTTGATCGCCGGGCGAAATTCAGCTCGGCAGATCGCAAAGCGCAATTCGATGACGGCCATGCGTGTAGTTGGATTGTTTGAGGACGAAAGCGCGCTCATGGATCGCATTATCGGGTTGCGAAAAGATTTGGCCCAGACCGGCGCCACACTGACGGAAGGCGACCCGCTTCGAAAGCAAATCTCAGATTTTGACGGAAAAGTGGACGCGGTGCGAAAGAAAATTGTCGCCACGACCGAGGGTGGCGCAATCACCGGCGAGGAACGTTTGCGTGAGCACACCGACCAGCTTTACGGCGCGATCCTCAGTTATGAGGGAAAACCGGGTGGATACCAGATCGCGTACATCGACACCCTGAAACGCGAACTCGCTGACGTGACGAAAGAATTCGACCAACTTCTCGCTCAGGATCTGCCTGCATTAAACGATTCGCTCAAATCAAAGGGCCAACAGCCACTTTCCCCGCCGCCGGTGAAAGTCGGCACAAGCAGTTCGACCGGCGGTTCGATTGGCAGGACTGCAGCGACCGATTTGGTTCCGGCGAATTTCCGCCTTTCGTACTAGGCCCGGTAAAGTTTCAGCAGCGAATTCCGCATCGTTAAACATTCGATGCGGTTTTACGGAACATTGAAAGTTAATCTTTCGTGCGACAATGGAGAGCAAGGCTGCTGTTGCGGTTATTCTCGTCACATCGGTTCTTTCACCACGCGCGCCTGAATGCGGCGACCGTTGGGTGAACAGATGTAACATAAACCGGTATTGTTCCCTAAATGCAGATACTGGTCGAAGCGGCTATGGGGTCGCGAGGCCTTCGACCAGGATCATGTTCGTCCTGGCGGTGCGATGCCGCATTTTGCGCGGCTCGCGGTATTCTTCGCAATTGAGCCAATCTTTGGCGCGTTGTGCTGATTCAAACTCAAGCACGACGATGCGCTTTGGTTGCCAATCGCCTTCGAGCACCTCGGCTTTGCCGCCGCGCACGATGTATTTTCCCCCGTACTTCTCCACCGTTGCGCCGGCGAGCTTCTTGTATTCTTCGTACCCAACCGGGTCGAGGACTTCTATTTCAACAATGATGTAAGCGGACATTAACTGGAGTAGGAGGTTAGGAGGTGGAAAAGGCGAAAAAGTTTAACGTCAAATTCAGCCGCCGTTGTGGCTGCGATCTTTTTCGGCTAGCTCGGGAATTTTCCTTCGGCGGCGAAGTCGCAACCAGTTGTTCCAAGTTTTGCGCAAACTATCGCGCGGAGTCTGATATTGCTGATTCAGTTCGTTGCTCTTGAGGATCTGCGCGAGAATTCCTTTTACAGAAAAATCGTCGGTGTTGACGATTGTATAAGCTGTTCCCACCGCAGCGGCATGATGCGCGTCGCTGGCGGCAGTCATGGGCAGACCGCGGATCTGTGCGTATTTGAAAGCATAACGGTTGTAACGGCGGAGAGTGGTTGCCGCATTAAAAACCTCGATCGCGTCCACCGGAAGCGTCTCCAGAGTTGCGAACCGGATTCCGGCGCGGAACAAATCGTAAGGATGTGGAGGAATGGCGAGCCCGCCCCGCTCGTGAATGATGTCGCAGACTTCACGCGCCGGTTTCCCTTTCAGGTAAGGCAGCTCGGCGCCGATACAAAGCAAATGGCCATCGGCGGTCGTCACCTCGACTCCCGGAACAACGAGAAAGTCGTTGACCGGTAATCCATCGAGTCGCATCAGGCCCTTCTCAAGCAGGTAATTGACCGCGTCGCAGGTGTTGTGATCGGTGATGGCGATACCGTTCAGACCTTTGGCGCGCGCGGCCGCGATCAAATCTTCCGGGCTGGAGATGCCATCGCCGGAAAAGAACGAATGCGTATGCAGGTCGATATTAAGTGGCATGGCTAAACGCCAAAGTTAAAAGGCTAAAAAAGTTACAATGTTAAAAGGACAAGAAAATGGTGTGTTACCACGTCGTAACGAAGTAGTTTGTAACTCTTTAACTTTTCAACCTGTTTAACTCGTCTAACTGTTAAACTAGCTCTTCAATAGCGAAGACTGGTTCAGCAGCGGGTTCCTCGTGAACACGATTGAATTGGTGATCGTACAGCCGCCGATAGTAGCCGGATTTTTGGAGAAGCTCAGCATGTGTCCCTATCTCTTTGATGCGGCCACCGTCCATCACGATGATTTGATCGGCGGATAAGACAGTGGATAGCCGATGGGCGATGGCGATTACGGTCCGGCCAGTCGCCAGTTCTGCAAGGGCCTTTTGAATCTGTTGTTCCGATTCGGAATCGAGCGATGAAGTGGCTTCATCCAGCAAAAGAATTGGCGCGTTCTTCAGAACAGCGCGCGCGATGGCAAGACGCTGCTGCTGGCCGCCGGAAAGAAGACATCCTTTATCGCCAATGACTGTTTCGTAGCCCTTTGGCTGGGCCATAATGAAGTCGTGCGCATAGGCCGCTCGCGCGGCTTCGTGAATTTCTTCCGGCGTCGCATCGAGTCGGCCGAACTGGATATTGCTGAAGATCGTGTCGTGAAACAGGAAGGTCTCCTGAGTGACTAGCCCAATCTGTTCGCGCAACGATTTCTGCGTCACCGAGCGCAGATCTCGACCATCGATCTTTATAACTCCGGAAGTCGGGTCATATAAGCGCAGGATCAGCGAGAGAATCGTGCTCTTTCCCGCGCCGCTGGCGCCGACAAGCGCATAGCTCTTTCCGGGTTCGATTAGCAGGTTTAGACTACTGACTGCGTCGGTGACAGTATTAGCGTAACGGAACGTCACATTTTGAAAATCGATGCGCCCAGTTGCGGAGATCAGCTTCGTGGCATCCGGGGAATCTTGTACGGTTGGCTCAGTGTCAAGGAGAGCGAAAATCGCCGTTGTCGCGCTGATTGACTGCTGCATCACAATTTGAAGCTTACTGAGCGTCTTGATCGGATCGTAGAGAATGAAAATTCCAGAGATCAGTCCAAAAAATCGTCCCGCGCTCAGGTTTGCAGCATAAACATAGAGCAACGCCAAGCCTACCCCGAGGGCAGCGATGGTTTCGACCAGTGGGCCAGTAGCCTCCATCGAACGGATGATGCGCATCATCTGCGAGAATTGCATTTGATTACTGCGCTTGAATTCCTTTTCCTGGTGGGCTTCACGTGCGAACGACTTGATCACCCGAATGCCAGCGAATGTCTCCTGCATCGTCACTACCATTTCGCCCATGCCTTCAAACTGACCACGGAGCGCTTTTCGCGCGCGACGCCCATAGATGCGAAGCGGCACGAGACAGGTTGGAAAAAGAATCAGTGTAATCAGCGTGAATTTCCAATCCATCAGAAATAGGGCGCTGATTGCGCCCACGATCAGTACTGGCTGCTTAAAAATATCGCTGCTGACTGCAGTCAAAGCCATTTGCACGACGCGGGTCTCGTTGGTAATTCGCGAAATTAAGAGCCCTGAGCGCATCTTGTTAAAGAAGTCCATCGAAAGGCGCACCATCTTATTAAAGAGCTGACCCCGAATATCGGTGACCACTTTGTTGCTCACCCACTGCATGCAGTAGGTATTTCCGTAGGAGCAGAGGCTGCGCACGGTCATGATCGCTGGAATGGCGAGGCAGATCAGAACAATCGAATTGATCTTTGGCCCTGAATTCAAGGCTCCCAAATTGGAGCGCAGAGCTGTTGGATTAGGAGCGGCCCCGTGAAAAATCGTGCCTGTCACCCGGGAAATGGCGAGCGGCAAAAGCGCACTGACTCCGCCATAGGCAAAGCCCAAAAGCAAACCCACGATAAAACGGACCTTGTACGGCTTAACGTAGCCTAGGAGCCGCCGGTACGGACCCGAGGCCGCGCATAACGTTTGCCAGAGGGACTGCTTTTTCCTACCCGGTTTTGCGCCGCTCATGAAGTATGGGCCGCCGCACGACACGACAGCAGCGATTCCATAGCACTGATCACGGCCTGCGTCGAGATTTCGCTCATCGCGACGCGCGGCCGAACCGGCACAAAATCGGCCATCGGTAAGCCTGATTCACCTTGCAAAATCAGCGCGGTACTTTCCCTGGGCCTCCAATGAAACGGGTTCGTCGGTCCGAACAGGATCACCTGCGGCGTGTGTGTCGCCGCTGCCAAATGCACGGGCGCCGAATCGACTGTCACGAGCAGTTGTGCCCTCGCGATCAACGCTGCCAGCGTGAGCAAATCCGTTTTTGCGGAAAGGTCGATTATTTGTGTCCGCGTGTGCTTCCTAATTACGGCGACGTGCCTTTGTTCTTCGGCGGACGGCCCGCTTGTCAAGACAAGATCAAAGTCTTTGTTTTGGCTGAAGTGTTCAATCGCTCCAGCCCAGCGTTCTGGTTCCCAGAGCTTTTCGTGGCGAGCAGAGCCGGGATGCAAAATCAGGTAAGGTCGCGTGATTTTCGAATTGCGCCGAAGCGCATCAGCTTTTTCGTATGCGGTTTGCGGCAGGTTCAACTGCGGACCGGAGGAAGCAGCGCGGAGGCCGAGCGGTTCCAGCAATGCCAGATTGTAATCAATCGTGTGCATGTCCCGCACGCGAACACCAACGAGGTCGCTGTAAAGACGTGCGCGTGTCTTCGATTGGTCACGCACCCGGTAAGAAGCGACGCGTCTGTGTGCGGCGGACAGAAGCGTAAGAAACGCAGAGCGATCATTGCGCGTGAAATCAATGCAGTAATCGAATCTCTTGCCGGTGAGAGAAAAAAAAGGACCAATATCGCGGAGATTTCGCTGTGCGACCACAATCCGGTCAACATCGGCGATGGCTGGCAGCAGCTCCGCGCATTCCTTCGAAACCGCGAGCGTCAAGTGTGCATCCGGAAAGCTCTCGCGCAACGCCGCAATCGCCGGCGTTGTCAGAATCAGATCACCGATTCGCTTGAGTTGCAGGAGAAGAATTTTCATCCGCCTTCGTTCCACTACGGCGCGACAGGCAGGCTGCCTGTCACATTACAATCATCTCGCCATGCGCATCGCGGTTTCGTACGCATCCAGCAATCGTGTTCGAAAATGCTCCCAGGTGAAATTATCAATTACCCGACGTCGCGCCGCAGCGCCCATTTGTTGCACGATCTCAGGATGCCGATATAAATGCTCCAGCGCGGCTGCGATCGCGTTTACGTCTCCCGGCTTTACAATGATACCCTCAACGCCATCGCGGACCACATCGCCTGCCTCGCGCGTCGTGATTTGTGGCAATGCGCATGCCGCGGCTTCATAAGTGACCTTGGCGCTTCCTTCCCATTGCGAGGGGAAAACGTGAATCGTTCCCTGGTTGAGATAATTCTCCGGATCACGCACGAACCCGACCACGCGAATGTTGTCGCGCCAAAACTCCTGTAGAAATGGCTTCGCTTCATCGTGCACGAAACCAATCAGCCACAGCTCGGCGTCGCGCAGATTGAGCCGGTGCCATGCTTCGAGGACGTGTTGAATCCCTTTTCGCTTGATCAATGCGCCTGCAAACACCGCCCGAAACTTTTCTGGCCGCGGACCCGGCTTGAAGCGTTCCGCATCCACTCCGCGCGGGAGATAAAACAGTTTTTCCTCCGGAAAACCGCGCACGCGAAAAGTCTTGGCTGCCTTGTCGGACAAGACCAGCAGGACATCAGCGAGTTCGTACTCCTGTATGAACCGCCTCCGCTGGAGCAATAGCCGGTTTTTCCACCTCTCAAACGTCGAACCATGCTCTGTTGTCGCAGGCATTTTCGGTCGCACGACCTTCTCCTTCCCCCCGTCGCGGTGCCAGGTCGGGATCTCAACGATGGATGGAATTCCACGCTGTTTTGCTACTTTCAACGAGCGCAAGCAATCGCCCGACCAGCTGTGAAAAAGATCGTACCGCCCGGTTGCCAGGTGCCGGGAAGCTATCCAGTCGAGATATTTCTTCTTCGCTCCGTAATAGTAAGGCCGATCGAGAAACGAGATCAGGCGCACTGGATGCCACCGCAGGGAATGGATCAACGAAGAAGGGATTTCCTTTTGCCGGTTATCATACGCGATTGCCTTGCCGAGAAATCCTCCGCGATACGATGCACGCAATGTTTCAAAGGCGTCCGTGTCCAGGCCGGACCCGCCGATACGAGCAAAGATCGAATAGAGCAAACGCCTCGGTAACGTCCGCGCCACGGGCGCGGGGCAGACCACTGGCGCAGGAGCATTTAGGGTTTCACCCAGCATTGGGTTACAATTATTCTGGCGAATATTGAGCAAGTAAAGTTGTCATTCCGTGCCAGGCGAAGCGAAGTGGAGGAATCTCGTGGCGTGACCTGAAAATGAGTGCGACGGGATTCTTCGACTTCGCTCGGATGACAAACAAACTCAACATTGCCTTGGTTCGCCGCGGTTATTCGCCCAGCGGCGGCGCGGAAGCGTACTTGAAACGACTGGCGCATGGAATGGCAGAGGCCGGACACGAGGTTCAGCTCATCGCCACGGATGAGTGGCCGGACGAGCAATGGCCATTCGGATCGGTCAGGCACCTGCCGGCGAAGACGATAATCGGCTTTGCCGATGAACTGGAACAAATTCGACCTCAGCTTCGTTGCGATGTTTTATTTAGCCTTGAACGGGTCTGGAGCTGCGATGCTTTCCGCGCCGGCGATGGGGTCCATCGTGCATGGCTGGCTCGCAGGAGAAGATTCGAGATTCCGTTAAAGCAGTTTGTGCGCGCCGTCAGCCGGAAGCATCAAGATTTGCTGCAGCTGGAGAAATCGCTTTTTGAAAAGCGCAATGCCAGGCAGGTGATCGTAGCTTCTCAAATGGTCGCCGACGAGATCGTCGATCTTTACGGCTATCCGACGGACAAGATTGACCTCGTGCGTAACGGGATCCCGTTCGCTAAATTCCAACTTCATCCCGATCTTCGCGAGAGATCGCGTTCGGAGTTGAAGCTGAAGCCGGACCACATTGCACTATTATTTGCGGGTTCCGGCTGGGAGCGCAAAGGCTTGCTCTTCGCAATCGAAGCGATGTCGCTTTGTAAGAACAGAAAACTTCGCCTGCTTGTTGCTGGGCGGGGAAACGCAAGACCGTACAGAACGACACGCTTGCTGTTCTGGCGCGAAGACCCCGTGCGGTTTGTCGGCGAGGTTGCGGACCTTAGGCCTGTTTACTCGGCTGCGGACATTTTCATTTTGCCGACAATTTACGATCCGTTTTCCAACGCCTGCCTCGAAGCCCTGGCCTGTGGTTTACCGGTGATCACAACGCGTTCCAATGGATTCAGCGAAATCATCAAAAATGGCATTAACGGATCAATCATCGACAACCCGGCAGATCTGACTGGCTTGCGTGACGCTATCCATTTCTGGTCAGATTCCTCGCGACGCGATACTGCCCACGCGGCGAACATCGCGCGCGCAGCACACTTCGATATTTCAAAGAACGTCGAGCAAACGCTGGAGGTTCTAACGCGTGCTTCTTCCGGATAGCGCGCGCGAGACGCGTGCGCTACCCGGTCAGCGCCGTGCTCGCGTCGGGGAAAATCTGGAAGACCTGATCGAGGCGTGAGATTTCGAAAATCGAGCGCACGGTTTCCTGTAACCCAGCGAGCGCAAATTTGCCTCCGTAGCCTTCCACCCTCTGCATCGCCCCAATCAATGCAGCCAGCCCGGCGCTGTCGATGTAACCAACCTCGGAAAGATCGACTACCAAACGCTCGGGTTTTTTATCGATCATTTCGTTCAGCGACGCGGTGACGGAAGGGGAGACGTGCAGATCGATTTCGCCTTTGAGCGGCAGGACGTTGGAACCGGTTTGACTGGGCGATGAATTAGATAAGGGAGTTTCTTTTTTCATGTCTTCCTGCAAATCGTTAGTCGCTTACCATCCGAGGGTCTCGATTATTGTTTCCACCTTCGACAGATCATCAATTAGAAAATCAGGATGATGGTTTGCAAGCTCATCGCGGTTCCATCTGCCAGTCGCGACTGCGACGGTACGCGCGCCGAGAGCTTTCCCACAGGCGATGTCGCGCGGCGTGTCGCCAATCACGTCAATCTCGGAAGCCGCGAACTCGCGCCCATGCTTCTCTTTCGCGCGGGCGCGGGCGAAATGTCCGAGCTCGTTGCGATCGCGGTGATCGTCGGCAAACGCGCCAAACTCAAAGAAATGCCAGACGCCATAGTGCTCTAACTTTAGCCGTGCGCCGCGGGAAACATTTCCCGTAAGCAGCGCCAGCACGACATGCGGCCGCGATTTCAACCGCTCGAGCAGCTCCAGTACACCGGGCAGCAGTTTGCCTTTCCGGCGCGGCAGCTCCAGTGAGAGAAAATGCACGTAACTATCCAAAAGCGCGCTCACATTTTCCTTAGTGGCAGGAATTCCGTGCTTGTTGAGGATGCTTAGGACGATTCCCGAATCCGTCATGCCTGCGATCTCGATGTCGTGCAGGTCGTCATCAATAGCAAACCGCTCCTTGAATGCGGATATGAGCGCTTGGAGGCCTGCACCGCCCGAATGGATCAACGTGCCGTCGATATCGAAGAGCAGCAGGCGCGTTTTTCCCGGTTTTGCCGCTTGAGACGCGTGGTCATTATGGGACGAAAGGGACACAAGTGACATGAAACTCAAAGTTGTGGCGCGTGCATCACCAGCACCGCAATCATGCTCCCGAGAAACACGAGCAGCACAATCCCCAGGCCGACGAAAATTCCAGTGCGCACCGGGTCGTTCTGCTGTTCCTGGTGGCGGAATGGAGACGCGCCGGTGAAATGAGACTGCGCTGCGGTATCTGCCGCAAATTGCGCCCCAATTTCCTCGGGTTGGGGAAGCGGCTTCGGTCCGGCTATACCGCGTTCGTACCGGGCCTCCGCCGCACCGAACTGAATCCGATCGTCGAACCGCAGCACCGTTTCGGTCACCGATTTGCCATTGACCCGTGTGCCGTTGGCCGAATCGAGGTCCTTCAACCGATACGTATCGCCTTCAAGAAGCAATTGGCCATGATGCGGCGAGATCGACGCATCGTTAACGACGATCGTATTGTCTGGTCCGCGCCCGATCGTGATCACCTCGTCCATCAGCTCATGGGCGATGCCTGAAATGATTAGCTTTGGCATGCCGTCAATTTTAATCGAATGAGTCGAATGGACAAATGATGCGTTGGCGTGCCGATTGACCACGCGCAGGCGCACCCGCATAGTGCCGCTTTCATGGCGATTGAGTTGACGCGCAATTTTTGCATCATCGCGCACATCGATCACGGCAAGACGACGTTGTCGGACCGGTTGCTCGAGCGCACGGGCACGATCCAGGACCGGGAAAAGCAGGACCAGCTTCTTGATTCAATGGATCTGGAGCGGGAGCGCGGGATCACGATCAAAGCGCATCCTGTTACAATGCGTTACACAAGCAAATCCGGCCAAAGCTATCAGCTGAACCTCCTCGATACGCCGGGACACGTTGATTTCAGCTATGAAGTTTCACGCAGTCTCGCGGCCTGCGAGGGCGCCATATTGGTTGTCGATGCGGCGCAGGGAGTCGAGGCGCAAACAGTGGCGAACGTTCACCTTGCGCACAAACAGGGGCTCACCATTGTTCCGATCATCAACAAGATCGATCTGCCGAATGCCGATGTCGCGTCGGTGCATACGGCAGTTGGAAGAAATTCTGGCGATTCCTGCAGAGGAAGCGATCCAGGCGAGCGCGAAGCTTGGGATTGGAATTGACGACATTCTCGAGGCGATTGTCGCGCGCATTCCGCCGCCGCAATCGCCAACAGACGAAACGCTGCGGGCGCTCGTTTTTGATTCGGTGTTTGATGTTTATCGCGGCGTGGTCGGCTATGTGCGCGTGGTTTCTGGAACGGTGGAAGCAGGCCACGGGATCATGTTGATGAGCAACAACACGCGCTACGAGATCAAGGAGGTGGGCGTGTTTACTCCGAAGATGCGCATGGAGGAACGGCTGAATCCCGGCGATGTCGGTTATTTCATTGCAAACATTAAATCAACCGCCGACATGAAAATCGGCGATACCATCACCGACCAGCGACACCCCGCGCGCGAGCCGCTTCATGGTTTTCAGGAAATTCATCCGATGGTTTTCAGCGGGATCTATCCGATTAACACCGGCGACTTTGAACATTTGAAGACCGCAATCGGCAAGCTGCGCTTGAATGATTCGGCGTTTGTGTATCAACCGGAAAGCTCGGTTGCGCTCGGCTTTGGATTCCGCTGCGGATTCCTGGGCTTACTTCACATGGAGATCATCCAGGAACGCCTGCGACGCGAGTACAATATGGACATCATCGCCACGAGTCCAAGCGTGATTTATGAGGTGCTGACCACGCGGGAGGAAAAACTGTCGATCGATAATCCGGCGCACCTTCCGAACCCCAGCATGATTCAGGAAATTCGGGAGCCGATCGTAAAGGCGTACGTGCTTTGCCCGAATGAAAATATTGGTGACATCCTGCAATTGATCCTGGAAAAGCGCGGGCAGATGGACCGGACCGAGTCGCTTGATACGCGCAGGGTGATGTTGCATTGCAAATTGCCGCTGAACGAAATTCTCGTGGATTTTAATGACAAGATTAAGAGCATCACGCGCGGCTACGGTTCAATGGACTACGAGCACGCCGGGTATCGTCCGGCGAAATTGGTAAAGCTGGACTTGCTCGTCAATGGCGAACCGGTCGACGCGTTCTCGACAATCGTGCACAAAGACCGCGCGGAGGCGCGGGGGCGCCAACTGGCAGCCAAACTAAAGGAAGTAATCCCGCGACAGCTCTATCAGGTCGCTATTCAGGCGGCTATTGGCGGGAAAATTATTGCGCGCGAGAGCGTTTCCGCGTTACGAAAAAATGTAACCGCAAAATGCTACGGCGGCGACATCACTCGCAAGCGCAAACTGCTGGAGAAACAGAAGGAAGGAAAAAAACGGATGAAGAGCATTGGGAAAATCAACATTCCGCAGGAAGCCTTTATCGAGGTGCTCAAAGCGCAATGAAGAGTCAACGCCTCCGCGGTTTAATGAGGCGGAGCCTTTCGTCATTCGTCATTTAACTCATGTTTACACCGCGTCACATTAAACACAGCCGGCTTCTTCTGCGGCACGCCCGGAAGTATCTGCGTTACAAGCACGATCTTCTCAGCGCCGCGGACCGGGAACAAATCATCTCTGAAATACAGGCACTTCGCGTTGCGTTACGCGGGAAGGATCGCGATAAAATTCATGGCGCGGCCGCAACGCTTGATAAAACGCTACACAACTTAACGCCCGTAACCTGGGAGTCGCATTGGCGAGAGAACTGCGAAGTAATCCTGGTGGCGATCGTGATCGCAGTCGGGATTCGTTCTTATTTTCTGCAGCCGTTCAAAATTCCCACCGGTTCGATGCAGCCAACGTTAAACGGGATCATTGGTCATCCGAGCACCGTTCCTCCGCCAAATATTCTGCGACAAATAGTGGACTTCGTTGTTTTGGGCCGCAATTACATCAATGTGGTCTCGCGCGAGGACGACCAGATTTTTGAAATCGTGCCGAGGAAAGTCGCCTTCTTTTTTACTTTTTCACGATTGGTCTGTGAGCGGCAAAGCTTTCTGGTCTACGCTCCGCCAGACACGCTCCGGCAGGATTTTAACGTCTTTCCCGGTCGCCTCTATCATCGCGGCGAGATTGTTGCGAGAGGTGCAATCGACACTGGCGACCAGGTGTTCGTAGATAAGTTCAGCTACAACTTTGTGAAGCCGCATAATGGAGACGTCTTTGTCTTCAGGACAAATAATATTCCAGGCATTCACGAGGATCCCGTCGCAGGTGCGCCTTTTTATATTAAACGTTTAGCCGGGTTACCAGGCGACACGCTACGCGTTGATCCGCCGTTTCTGTACGTCAATGGCAGAAAAGCACAGGGCTACGGATTTGAGCGGGTGATGTCGGCAAGACCGCCTTATCGCGGTTATGCATTGGGTCGTGACTTTCTGGCGAAACCTAATCAGACGTTCACCGTTCCGCCGAAGGGCTATTTTGCGATGGGTGACAACAGTTACAACAGCTATGACAGCCGGTATTGGGGAGTGGTTCCTGCGGAAAATTTAGTTGGCCGGGGCTTGTTTGTTTACTGGCCATTTCACCCGCATTGGGGACTCATTCGTTAGGCCGATCATGGAGTGTTGGAGTGATGTTCTGACGGGCATTACTCCGTTGCTTCACTACTGCATTACTCCTGCTCCAATCCTTGCTGACGTGTGGCAAGCCGCGCCAAGCGTTTACGGCTGGCTGGGGGTTTTCGGTGGATATGCATTGGTGATGCTGTTTGCCCCAGTTAGGCGAGCGCTCGGTGACGGTCTTCACTGCCTCGGACGATATCAGCGCATCTGGATCACTTTCGCGGTGTTGGGGTTCGGTTATTTCGTTTTTCAGTTTATCACTTTTACGCCGATCCGAACCTGGGCCGATTTGGAGTTGAGCCAGATCACTTCGTTGCCGCAGTGGTCCTGGCCGCGACTGAGCGTGATATGGAGGGAAACCCTGTTACCCGCATTGGAAGGCGTGGCAGGGATTTTCGATAACGCCACAACGACGTATCCGCTCTCGGTGTTTGCCGCAGTCCTGATGATCATGAACTGGCGCGGGCTGCACGGCGCGTTGGTGCGTGCGTTGCGAAGGCGGTATGGGGTCTGGGGTTATCCCGTTTATTTGATTCTGTTGCTGAGCGCGCTGGCCTCGCTTCTGAAGCCGATCTTGTTCTGGAAATTAGCGGATTGGAGCGGGCTCTTTCCCGCAGCCGGTCTGCTGCGGATTTCAGCAACAGTGGATGCGACAGCGTTTATCTTCGAATACCTTTTAGGCATTTATATCCAGGTGTATCTCATCACTGTTTGCATCGCGTGGACCAAGGGCGTCAGCTTTGAAGAAGGCGAACTGTTCCGGTTCGCGATGCGGCGGTTTAGTTATGTTTTGGAATGGGCTGGCATTGTGGTTGCAGTCAGTACGTTGATCGTGCGCTTACCACTCGTTCTTGCCTACTTCACGAACATCCCCGGGGTGCTCGATTACCTGCCCATTGCGCGGCTTCTTATGAGCGGATTGATTATCGCGTTTTGTTCGGTCCAAATCTCACTGGTCCTCCACAACGAAACGTTGATCGAAGCGATGCGAGCGCACCTGCATTTCGTCCAGAAAAATGCGGGCCGACTCGCTTGGTTTCTCGTGATTTGCGGCATCCACTTTTATGGCGTCATGCTTTGCGACGCCGTTCTGCGTGGTGCGATTGCCGATCGACTGGGCGTGCTTTTCCTATGGAAGTTCATTTTTGCTTGTCTGCGAGGAATGGTTATTGGCTGGCTGCTGGCTTCATGGGTCTGCCTGTTTCGTCAATGCGAGACCGGCCGGATTCATCAGGAGAAATGGATTCAATATTGACAAGGCAGCTTGCGAGAAGGCGACTGTGAATGCGGCGACCATCACGCGCCAGAGCAAATCCAATTTGGCCCTGGCATTTATTTCCTTAGATCGCGAGCGCAAGCGAGACATCACCATTTTTTATGCCTTCTGCCGTGTGGTTGACGACATTGCCGACTCGCCGGAATTGAACGTGACCGAGAAGCGAATGCGTCTGGCGAAATGGCGTCAAATGCTTCGGGTTGCCCTTCCAGATGAGCCGCCGCTTGCCGTCGATGCAAGGCAATTAATGCAAAAATATTCCCTGCCGCCCGAGATGCTGGAGGAAATCGTGGCCGGAGTGGAGATGGATTTGAGCCACCGGCGATATTCCACGTTCGAAGACCTTCGCGTTTATTGTTACCGGGTCGCCAGTGCAGTTGGGTTGGTCAGTATCGAGATTTTTGGGTATCGAAATCCACGCTGCCGGGAGTATGCGATCGAACTCGGGCTTGCGCTGCAAACGACAAATATCATTCGCGACGTGTGGAAGGATTTTCAAGCCGGGCGCATTTATTTGCCGCAGGAAGATCTGGCGCGGTTTCACTACTCTGAGGCACAGTTGGCGAACCGGCAATACGATGAGCACTTCCTTCAGTTAATGCAGTTCGAAGCGGCGCGAGCACGTGAATTTTTCGCGCGTGCGGCGGCTGCGCTCCCGGCCGAAGATCGCCGCTCAATGGCGCCCGCGGAACTAATGGGTTCGATCTATCGCGCCTTGCTTCGACGAATTGAACTGGACAAGTTCCGAGTTTTCGAAAAAGAATACCGCTTGAGCAAGCTAGAGAAGGCAGGCCGGATCACGGCGCAGTTATTCAAATCTTTTTTGAATTTGCCGCGTCGAGCATCCGTCTGAGTTCCCGGCTGCGAAATGATACAAGGACAACCTATGAAAATGAAATCTCTGAAAATTCTGTGGGCGATCACGATTGCATTGTTTGTGCTCGGCACCCCGCTTTATGCGCAAGGCACCGACTCGCGCATAGGGAGTATTGCGCGGGAACGGAACGAACATGCCGCGGCGCCAGCTACGGCGATCTCGAAAACAGATGCGGAAAAAAAGTATCCGCCACGGGGCGGGACTTATCCCCCCGGTCAACGAGACCCTCATGATCCGTCTGGTGTTATCATCAGTCCATACCCGCCGCATGACAGGTATGACTGCTCGAAAATTGCACACGGCGGATTAGTTTTGGACACAACGGTTAACAAAGTCTTTGTAAGACCGTAAATCGCCAGACATCGAAACTACGCATTGCTGGGTTGGCGTGGCAGATTGACCCGCAACAACTGTGTCTACGTGCGGTTCATTGGTTGATGACTGTGATTCTATGGAAACAAATGTTCTTCTGATTGTTTCAGGAATTTCGTTGAGTTCTCTTCTTCTGAATTCGTGTGACACGCCAGTTGGGCAGGGCGCAGCGTGGGGCGCTGCCACGGGTGCGATTATCGGTGCCGCGGCGACTGGTAACGTGCGCGCCGCCGCGATCGGTGCAGCCGCAGGAGCCGCTGCCGGTGCTCTAACCGGTAAAATCATTCAGGAGAATCAAGCTGCACAATACGGCCCGCCGCCTCCAGGCGGTTATCCTTACGCGCGCTGGGCCGGAAGACCGGGCTTTTATTATAGTCCTTACACCGGGCGCGTGTACGATCTTCGCGGCGTGCCGCCCGGTGGACTTACTCGCGACGTCGACACGGGTCGGCTTTTCCGCAGACCGTGATCAAGGAGTGACCGCTTCTGAACCGTTAGAATTGTTGTCGACGGTTGCCCAAGCCGTCGTTCCCTGAAGGGGTGGCTGCTTTGCGCTGTAGTTCATCCACGAGTGCGCGCGCTTCGTCTGTCATCTTGATCAATTCCGGCCAGGGACGGTGATAATTTTCGCCCGGTAATTTGCGGGTGGCGTCAAATCCGATGTGGGAGCCGACGTTCTGTTCGCTCGGGGCGTGATCGAGTGAGTCGCTCGGATTTTTGATCATCGTCGTATCCCGCGCAGGATCTGTGTTCGCGCACAATCGGAAAAGCACCTCGCTCGTGTTGTGTACATCGCAATCTTCGTCCACCGCGATGATGTATTTGCTGAACATCATCTGCCCCATGCCCCAGAGACCGTGCATCACTTTGAAAGCCTGATAGGGATATTGCTTCCGGATGCTCACGAAAACCAGATTGTGAAATACGCCCTCGGGCGGCAACGTCATGTCCACGATTTCCGGGAAATTCATTTTGAATACCGGCAGAAGAATTCGAACGGAGGCGTCGCCGATATAGAAATCTTCCATTGGTGGTTTGCCGACGATGGTCGTCGGATAAATCGCGTCACGTCGTTGCGTGACCGCAGTCAAATGGAAGACGGGGTAGTCTTCGATTGCGGTGTAAAACCCGGTATGGTCACCAAACGGCCCTTCCGGGCGCATCTCGGTTGGCTCCAGATAACCTTCCAGAACGAAATCAACGTCTGCCGGCACGTCCAGGTCGATCGTTTTGCACCGCACCAAGTCAATTGATCTTCTGCGGAGGAACCCGGCAAACAACAGTTCGTCCAAACCATCGGGCAACGGCGCAGTGGCCGCGAATGTGTAAACCGGGTCGCCGCCGAGTGTAACAGCTACCGGCATGCGCTCACCGCGTTCATAGTAGCGTTTGCCGTGCCGCGCACCGACTTTGTGAACTTGCCAATGCATTCCAGTGGTGCGCTCGTCATAAATTTGCATCCGGTAAATGCCGACGTTGCGCGCACCGGTTTCCGGATCGCGCGTGTGCACATTTGCCAGGGTGATGAAACGCCCGCCGTCTTTCGGCCAGCATTTCAGGACGGGGAGATCGCGCAGCGAAAAGCCGCTCACGTCGCTTTGATGCACCACTTCCTGGCACGGCGCGTCACGCACTGATTTCGGTCGCGCGTGGAGCAGATGAATTCCCTGCTTCAGTAAATTCCAGCCTTCCCGCAGATCAGTAGGCGGTTTCGCCTTCAGGATAAGCTGGATTTCGCGGGCGACATCTTCAACATCGGAAACCTGTAAAGCCATGGCCATGCGGCGGCGTGATCCCATGGTGTTGATCGCGACAGGGAACTCCGATTTTTTTCCCCCTACGATCGGTTGCTCGAACAACAGAGCTTTTCCGCCTCCGGGCGATTTCATCTCGCGGTCTGCCCATTCAGCAATGAGCAGATCGGTATCGACCGGGATTACGACGCGTTTCAGTTCGCCTGCCTGTTCCAGGGCATCTAGGAACTGTCGAAATGAGCGGTAAGCCATGATCAGACCGCAGGAATGCTCGTCCGTTGCGCCGCAAATGCGACAGAATTTTCGATCGGATTCTACTGCGATGCCAGATACTGGAAGGACACAACCCTGCTCTTGGCGAAAGTGACCACCTTGCCGGGATAAGGGATACTCGGCGGAATATATGAATAAAAGAATGGATCGTAGAAAGGATCCCCGAAGAAAGCCCAGGGACCCCACGATCCATACGCCGGATAATACGGATACGTTGCGTAGTAAATGTAAACCCAAGTTTCTGTCGAACCGCCGCCCATGTTGCCAACGATCTTTTGATCGGGAGAACCCCACGCCAGCCACACGGCCATCCGCGACATGCCAATCCGAATTTGTCCTTGGGTTACGAGCGCCTGGTCCCGATGTGAAAGACTTCGGTACAGGTCTGGATGATCAGAAATTCGCGTTTGCGGTGTTGAACAACTCGTGAGGATCACCACACCCATCCCGACGGCGAACGTCGATCTACCAGGGAGAAAACGACGTAGCATGCTCCGAGGAAAGCACATCGGCCAGCAAGTTGGCAAGCTAAACCGTGCATTGAACCGGCGACATGACAACGCCGGATCGACCTAACGAGATGCACGACGTCACAGGGGCGGCGGCGAGGGCACGTATTGAAAGAATACAACTCTGCCGTTTGAAAAAGTGGCGCCCTTGGAGGCGTAGGGGAATTTTGGTGGGATATACGACCAATCGAATGGTCCGTAATAATAGGGGCCGCCGTAGCTGGGAGGTGTTTGGTAACGTAAATAGAGCCACGTTTCGGTGGTACGATCACCCATGTTGTCTGGAATCTTTTGATCGGGCTTGCCCCAGGACAGCCACACCGCGTCCATCGTCATACCTGCGCGAATCTGTCCCTGACTTACCAATATCTGGTCTCTTGCCGAAAGATGCTGATAGATTTCGGGATGTTGCGAGATGCGCGTCTCCGTGGTTGCACAACCAGTGAAAATCAATGTCTCAGCTAGTATCCCGATTATCAGCGCGACGGAGAGGATTCGACGCTGCATACCGGACGATCGTACCTTCGTCATCTGCAGTCAACGATGGTTGATTCACCATTCCGTTCTCCGTAACGTGTCAGCGGATGCAGGATCATCACGGCCATCGGATCTCCTATCTGCGCGTCTCGATCACCGACCGTTGCAACGAGCGCTGCACGTATTGCATGCCACAGGAGTTGCAGGAGTGGCTGCAGCGCGAGGAAATTTTGACCTACGAAGAAACGTTGCGGCTCATTCGCATAGCGGCTGAGCTGGGGGTATCTAAAGTGCGAATCACCGGTGGCGAACCGCTGACGCGCCGCGACGTTGTCCGTTTCGTTGGGCAAATTCCCGAGATCCCCGGGATCAGGAACATCGGGCTTTCGACCAACGGGACGTTGCTTGGACGCGAAATCACGCCGGGGGGAACCATGGCGAGAGCGTTGCGCGACGCCGGCGTGCGATCGATTAACATTTCACTCGATACGCTGAATCCGGCGGTTTATTCGCAGATCACCGGCAGGGATTTTCATGCCCAGGTGCTTACTGGAATCGAGGCAGCGATCGCTTCGGAATTCGATCAGATCAAATTGAATACGGTCCTGATGCGGAGACGCAACGAAGATCAACTGCTGCCTCTGATTGAATTCGCCGCTGCGCGTGACCTTGTGGTTCGATTCATCGAAATGATGCCGGTGAGCACAACGGAAGTTTTAAATGAGAGCAATTTCATGTCGGTACTCGAGGCAAAACGGGCAATCGAATCGGCTTACGGAACTTTAATTCCGGAGACGGAATTTCGAACAAATGGTCCGGCTACTTACTACCAGATTCCCGGACGAGCACAGCGCATCGGATTCATCGGGGCAATGACGAACCTGCATTTCTGCGACAGCTGTAATAAGCTTCGGCTTACCTGTGATGGAAAATTGCGTCCATGTCTTGGCAGTTATTTAGAGTTCGACATCATGGACCCACTGCGGGCCGGCGCGACTGACGAGCAGCTCAAAGAGTTCTTTCTCGGTGTTGTCGATCGAAAGCCACGGGAACACGACTTTCGAAATAATTACCAGCCAAATCGGAAGATGATTGCCATCGGGGGGTGAATGAGCGAGGACCGAAGGCAAAAATGAAGAGACTCACTCACATCAGCACTGATGGCCGGGCGCAGATGGTTGATGTTTCGGCGAAACCGCTGAGCAAGCGAAGAGCCATTGCATTTGGAAAGATTCGCCTCCAGCGCGAGACGCTCGATCTAATCGCAAGGGATCAAATCGCCAAAGGCAATGTGTTAGCGACCGCGCGCATTGCCGGGATTCAGGCCGCCAAGCAAACGGCGCAGCTGATTCCGCTTTGCCATACTCTGCCACTCAGCGAAGTGAACATCGACATCGTTATCCGCAATGATGGCGCGGAGGTGAAATGCATTGCGCAGACAATTGCGCAGACCGGAGTAGAGATGGAAGCGCTGGCTGGCGTCACCGTCTCATTGCTCACGATTTATGACATGTGCAAGGCAGTGGACAAAAACATGGAAATCTCCTGCGTCCAGTTGATTGAGAAGACAACAAGCGCTGTCGCGGCGATCCATGACCGCGGGAGCAAAAAATCGCGGCATTCATAGAAATGCCACTGCAAACATGCAAATACAGGTTGGAATCATCACCATTTCCGATCGCGCCAGCGCCGGTGATTACGACGATCTTGGCGGGCCTGCGGTAAAAGAAGCGGCGCAGAACGCTGGATGGCAGGTGTTGGCGGAAGCGATTGTGCCCGATGACGCAACCCGGATTCAAAACACTATTCGCTCGTTTTCTAAACAAGGTTGCGGCTTGATCCTGACGACCGGCGGCACCGGCATTGGCCCGCGGGATGTTACGCCGGAAGCAATTCGCACGATCATGCGGTTAGAATTACCGGGTTTTGGAGAAGTGATGCGCGCCGAATCGATGAAGATTACGCCGAACGCCATTCTTTCACGCAGCCTGGCTGCGGTCGTCGATCATGCTCTGGTAATTGCGCTTCCCGGCAAACCGAGCGGTGCCGTCGAATGTCTGGGTTTCGTGCAAGGCGCGATTCCACATGGCGTCGCGGTTGCCCAAGGCACGCCGACGTCGTGCTGAGTCTTCGGATTGCTGCAACTTTAATCCGGCCAAATCAGCAGGCGCATCAATTGCGCGCCGTAATTTGTGAGATGCGCGGTTGCTCCGTGGCCAGCGATTATGTCGCGAGTGAGATAGGAGCAATCCGCCGAGCTCTTTTTTACGTAGCTGAGCTCGGGCTGCGCTACATGTTTTTCGCTGGGCTCGATCTTCAAAGGAACACCGGAACGTGCGAACGATACTTCCCACGAAGCTGCATTGTTTGGTTTCCCTCCTGTAATCATCCAGGGATATAGCGTTGCCAAGTCTAAGTGCCGCGCCGTCGGCAACGTGACTTTATAGAATGTTTCTTCATCCTTTAGAAATTCGGGAATTGTGAGTGCCGGATTCTTTCGGAGCGCCAAATAAAGCCGTGCGATATCGATACCGGCGAGGTTCATCCCGTTGTAGATGTCGTGGTGATTGGGATCATTTCGAAAAAATGTGTTGTACCACGCTTCAAATTGACGGTTGAACATCAGATCCAATTCCAAATGCAAATGGGCGCGCTCGCGATTTATGCCCGTTCCGGTGTAACCCATGACTGCGATTCGCTGTCCGCGTCTGACGGTTTCGCCAGGCTGCACCGCGATCAAGCTGAGATGTCCGTACAAACTGTAGTAGTTCGAGCCATTCCAGCGGTGCTCGATCACGATGTATTTCCCATAATTCGAGTAGCCGGACAGTGGATTGACGTGCACGACCTTTCCATCCGCGATGGCGCGCACTTCATCGAGAGGCTCGCCGTTTGCGTCGCGATGAAGCGGGCGAATATCGATACCTTCATGAAAGCGAGTGTAAACGACGCCGCCTGACGTATCTGTTGGATCACGCACAAACCCGTATTGGCCGCCCTCCCACGGCGTCGATTTCGCACCCTTGTAATTGCGCTCGACGTATTGGTAAAACTCCGGGCCGTTTCCTGAAAACAGCGCGTCGTTGTCCGTTGGTAGAACAATATCGAGAACCTGATTTTCCGCTGCCTGAATCCTGATCGAAAACGACAAAGAACAAGCGAAAACGACTGCGGCGAACAATGGTCGCATGAACGATTAGGTGGTTAGCGTTTTCGTTGCCCGATCAAGTGCCATTCTTTTTTCATTAACTCAATGTCCGAGGCGGACAGGCCGGATGGAATATAAATCTGGCCGTCCGACACGCGCTTATCGATCTGCAGTTCGGTGACCAGTCGGCCGTTAACGAATACGAAAAGAAATCTGCCGCGGCGCTCGATGCTTAAACTATCGAGTACGACTCGCCCATGCTCGTCGAGCTGAAATAGGGCGCCATATGTTCCGTTTTGAGCTGGGTAGGGAAAAAAGGCAGCCACATCGTGCTCCGAAATCCAGGGCATCTTTTCGATCGCGAGATCTTTGCCGGAAGCTCGGGCGCGTGCGGAAGTCGAAAATGCATCAGTATCCTGAGGGTTCGCTTGCACGTGAACGCGAAACGTGCAGTGTCGTTGTTTTCCGAACCCATCGCTCACGGCAAAAACCAGGCAAAGCGTCAACACACACAGAGTTTTCATACCGATTGACTCCGAAAGCATTCGCGAGTTCATAAAGGGTTTGACAGGAATTTTGCAACCCAGAAAAGTTTTGGGCTTGTTTAGGGCCTCATGAAGCGCCGCATTGTTTTGCTGGTTCTGGTAGGTTTTATAACCGGGGCAATTTTCAGCCAGGACGTCACGCCCATGGCTACGCCAGCGCGTAAACGAAGCTGGTTGAATCGAATTCTTCATCCGTTTTCTCCAAACGCCATTCCGCAATACAAGGATCCACGGCTGCGGGGCCTCGCTCTCGATTTGCAAATTACGCCCCAAACCGTAAAACTTTCTGAAGTCCGCCAGCTCACAGTGAAGGTGACGCTGGGAAATCTGTCAAAGCGACCGGTCACGCTTGATTTCCCCAGCAGCCAGCGCATGGAGATCTATCTGATGAATTCCGCGGGGGACGTCCTGACAAAGTGGTCTGAGAACCACGCGATTACTGAAAAACCTGCGACAATCTTGATTAACCCGAACGAACGGATCGAGTACGATGAAACAATCTCGACGCGCGAGCTCGCGCCTAACAAAGTGTTTATAGCCGAGGTTTTCTTTCCTCAGTATCTGGAGTTGCGAATTCGTCAAAAGTTCCTCGCGGTACCTTGAGAAAAGTCCATAGCCAGTGGCTAACAGCCCGATGGAAGCGATGATTTCCGGCCATCAGCCATCAGGCATCCGCTATCAGCTTTTTTCCGACTACCACACTCATCCGCAGGGGCACCGGGTGCAGCGGTATACACAACCATTGCTTGAGCCCTGGGCGGAATCGGCGCGCAGATTAGGGCTGACAGATATAGCTTTTACGGATCATGATCGTTACCACGCCGGAATCGATTTTGGTGAAATCGATCGGTTGCGGGAACGAAATCCCGATTTACGAATTCGCGCCGGAATAGAGCTTGATAATGATCCGGTCCATTCCGCGGCCGGGCGCATGTGGATCGAAAAACATTGGGACAAGCTGGATTTTGTCCTGGGCTCGGTGCATTTTCTGAATCACGCCGATGAGATGTTCGACAGCGTGCCGGAGGGCGCGGCGCAATTCGAGGGCCGAGACGTCGATGAGATATATGCGGATTACCTTCGTCGTGTCCGCGAAATGGCCGGCACCGGATTGGTCGATTGCCTTGCGCATCTGGATCTGGTCAAGATCCATGGTCATCGCCCGACTACAGACATCGCCACCTTGATCAGTGAGACACTTGAAGTTATTCGGGCACGGGACTTGGCGATCGAGCTCTCCACTGCCGGCTGGCGCAAGCCAGTGAATGAACTTTATCCCAGCGACGCTATCATTAAGCTAGCAATTGAGAGGGAAATTCCCTTTACGACCGCTTCGGACGCGCATTCGTACGTACAACTCGCCGAGAACTTCCCCAGCTTGGCGCAAAAAATCTCCGATCTGGGCATTCGCCAGATCTGCATCTTCGAGAGGCACAAGCGGGCCCAGCTTCCTCTACAATTGTAGATCGAGCTGCGACCCTTTCTCAGTGGAAAGCGCCTGTTCGGTTTCCGCCGGCAGCGGCAAAACGAAACCCAAACGCTGGGCGAGACGTTGGCAGGTCTCGGGCGCGAACCCTTCGAAGTGATTGCCGGCAAATGCGCAAACACTCCGAACATCGGGAAGGTGCCGCTGAATTTTTAGCGACCAGCTTTCCAACGCGGCTTCGCGTTTCCAGAGTAACTTTTCGTAGCGATGGATGTGGCCGCCATCGACGTCGTATTTCGTTGCGTAGTCTCCAAGCAATCGCAGGTAGAGAAAATCGGCTGTGCACGGTAGAAATTCGAACGGCGCAAGATTTCGTTCGTTGAGCGGAGTCGTATCGGCCCAAACCCAGCAAATGCGGTAGTTTTCCATCAGACGGATAAACTGCGGCCGATGCCAGCCGGCATGGCGAAATTCAATCGCAAACCGGAAATCGCGCGGCAACTGCACGAGAAATTTCCGCAGTGCCTGCTTGCCATCGGTCGGGGTCAGAGAAGGCGGGAGCTGAACGAGAATCACATGGAGCTTTGGCCCGAGGGGTTCGATTGCGCGAAGGAACGAATTTAGCTCGGCGGCGCAATCGCGGAGACGGCAGATGTGCGTGATCTGGCGGGGAAGCTTGCAGGCAAACCGAAAGCCAGCGGGAGTCGCTTGAGCCCATCGACGAACGCTGTTTTCCGCTGGAACAGCGTGAAACGTCGAGTCCACTTCAACCATCGGGAAATAGCGGGCATAGAATTCCAGCCAATGAGACTCCGGTAAATCGTGTGGATAAAAGACGCCGCACCAGTCTTCGAAGCTCCACGCGCAAGAGCCGATGCGTATTTTTTGCTGCTCGAAAAGATTCAATTGGAATCGAGAAATTATTCGATTTTGTTCGTCGAAAACATGCCAGATCGTGAGGGAAATACTGCGCTGAAAACTTGACGGGCTGGATAAGTTAACTACCCTGCCACACCTGAATGCAATTGGTTATTCGCGCCTTTCTCGTTTTTGCTTTCACACTCTTCCTTTTACCCGAACCGGGCGTCGCTTCCATCATCTTTAAAGCCGGTCAAAAAGCGAAGGTCGATTCGCCGGGCGAAGAGGAGATGAGTGGGGCTGCAGCCGAGCTGTATCAGGTCGGGCAGACCGCAGAAAAAGAAGGCAATCCTAAGCGCGCGATCGGGGCTTACAAAAGCTTGGTCAAACGTCATCCGAAAGACGCGCTGGCCCCAACAGCACTATACCGATGTGCTCAATTAGAGGAGCAGGTCCATCTCTACACGCCGGCGGCCGATTCATATCTCCTGCTGGTTGAGAAATATGCAAGCAGCCCGCATTTTGACGATGCCATCGAGGGACAGTTCCGCGTCGGCGAAATTTATTTGAATGGCAAAAAATTGAAGGTGTTAGGAATCCCGATCGCGTCGGCATTGGATCGTGCGGTGACAGTTTTTGCAAATGTCGTTCGTACCGCACCATATGGAAAGTACACGGCCCGGGCGCAGTTTGATATTGGCGTTGCGCGTGAAAAGCAGGGAGCCAACGATGCGGCTATCCAAGCTTACCAGGCGGTGGTTGATAAGTTTCCTAACGAACCGATAGCCGTGGATGCGCAATATCAAATCGGTTACATCTGGTTTAAGGCTGCGAAGTTAGGTACAAATGACGCCGCTGCTGCAGGCAACGCAAAAACGGCCTTCCAAGACTTCCTCTTCCACTATCCCAAAAGCGAGAAAGCAGCGCAGGCACGCAAGAATCTCGACCTTCTTGAGCACAAAGAGACAACCAATTCCTACAAGGTCGCGAAATTTTACGACAAGCAGAAATATTATCGCGCTGCCGTCATCTACTACAACGAAGTGATTCGGCAGCAGCCAGGCTCAGAGGAGAGCAACGAGGCGAAGAAGCGGATCGATCAGTTGCGCGCCAAGTTCGGTGATGCTGCGCTTCAGCCCGCCATACACGTGTCACAGAACGCCAAGAAAAAAGCCGACGGACAGGGGTCGCGGACTGCTGGAACTGGATCTGCGAACCCGGGCGCAGCCAATAACGAAGCACCTTTGCCTTCATCGGCGTCGGACAGCTCGCTTCCACCCCCGGCTTCCCTCGCGCCGGACACGACTACTGCGCCTGAGCCTCTGTTGCCTCTGCCGGGCACGAGCACAAGCTCCGATCCTTCCAACGCTCCCGGAGCATCCGCTGCCCCCGATGCGTCCGCCTCACCGGCGCCTTGAAATCCTCACTTGCGACATTTTTTTTCCTCGCGCTGTCTGGTTGCCTTGGCTATCACGTCGGGCCTGTAAAGCCGTACTACCTCCGAGACGTCCACACCATTGCGGTGCCGACGTTCAAAAATCGCACGCTCGTGCCGCGGATCGAAGTGCTGGTCACGGACACGGTGATCAAACAATTCCAACAGGATGGCACTTTTCAGATTACTAGCGACGATAAGGCAGACGCCACCTTGAGCGGGGAGATATCTCGTATTAATAGAACGCCGGCGCGCTCGGTGCGGGGCAATGTGTTGGCCACTACCGAATTCAATCTGGCGCTGACGCTAAGATACTCGCTCACTACGCGAGACGGCAAATCGCTGGCCGGCCCCGCGGACGCAGTCGGAACCACCAGCTTCTTCGTCAGCAGCGACGTAACGACTGACGAAAGACAAGCCCTGCCCCTCGCGACCGAAGATCTCGCCACCCGATTAGTTGCTCAACTAAGCGAGGGATGGTGATGAGATGAAAGGTGAAGAGAAGTTATGGGTGATCCTCAACGACAAGCTTGACAATCTGCGTGCCACGAATCGTCTGCCTGAGGCAATTCGTGTTGCTGAAACAGCGCTTGAAGTTGCAAGACGTGCATTCAAAGGCAACCAGACTGCACTTGCCACAAGTTTCGAGAAATTAGGGCAGCTGCTGGAACAAAAAGGAGACCACGACGGGGCCGAGGCGCATTTGCTGAAGGCATATGTCATTCTGGAGAAGGCCAACCCGCCCGATCAGCGGGCCATCTACCGCTCGGCGCGACGTCTGGCGTTGCTCTTTGATAGTCTTGGTCAATCCGAAGAAGCGATCAATTTCTATCAGAAAGCAATAGCCGCTGGAACCGAAGTCGAAGAGGTCCCTTATTCAGATATTGGGACGATGTTGAACAACGTTGCACTCATTCTGCGCAAGTCGGGCCGGCAAAAGGCGGCGGAGCCGTGTTACCTGCGCGCCTTGGAGATTTATGAGAAGCAACTCGGGCCTGACCACGCCGATGTAGCATCCGTGCTTAACAATCTTGCGGTATTTTACACTAACGAACGCCGGTACACCGAGGCCGAGAAATTACATCTTCGCGCGTTAGCCATCCGTGAGACATTGCAACCGAGTCCGATCGCGGATATTGCGCAGTCGAAATGCAACTTGGCGGTCGTCTACCATTCGCGCGGTGATTACGCCAAGGCGTCGGAGCTCTATCAATCGTCGCTCAAGAGCTGGGAACAAGTGGAGGAGAAACCATCCAAGGATTACGACATTGTCGTGTCCAATTACGCGGATCTTTTGCGTTCCCTTGGTCAGGCGCGCAAAGCACACCAATTGGAGGTACGCGCGCGCAAGAAACGATCGGCCTGACTCAAGCCAGCGCTGCCTCCCATTTCACCTTGCAGGCGTCCTTGCACGCGCGCATTGTAAACGCGCTACTATTGCTCGCGTGGCGGAACCGGCAGACGCGTACGGCTCAGGACCGTATGGGGAAACCCGTGGAGGTTCGAGTCCTCTCGCGAGCAGTTACTCTCGTCGCTCGAATGATTTTCCGCAGGGAACCAGCAACTGCTCGATTGTTAGTCGCGAGCCACTCGCTATTTCCCGGAGGATCTCCTTCTCGCTGCCCATCGAGCCTTCATCAGTTCCGAAAGCCTTTTTCGTCCGGCGGGAGTAAGGGCGCCTTTTTTTCGAGCAGAGGCTTTTTGTGTGCCGCCTGCTTTCCGTCTTGCCGCCCAACGAGCTTTCATTAATTGAGAAAGCTTCCTTCGACCGGCCGGTGTGAGCTGCCCTTTTCGCTTGGAAGGAGTTGCTCCGCCCGTGCCTCGCATCTTTGCCCAACGGGCTTTAGCGGCTGCCGCAAGCTTCGCTCTGGTAGCAGGCGAAAAGTACCGTCCGGCGGCCGTAGGCATAGGAGCGGCTTGCCTTTGAGTTGTACCTCGCAAAATGGAGGAAAGGCGTCGTTGCAGATTGTCGATTTGCTGGCGAATTGATATCGCTTCCTGTAGATCTTTAACAGATATGTCCATGCCGCTAGATAGCCGTAGTTGGCAAATATGGCAATCAGTAATTTTCAAGCCGAGTTCCAGCCTTGTTCCTCGCTGTCGGCTCGTTAGGTAACCCGTGAGTCATAAGATGTAGAATCGTAACAAATGTGAGCTGATGTTCGATTTGATCCTGACATGATTACCAAACGTTCGTCCATCCGCGAGATGTTCAGTTCGATTGCGAGGCGCTACGATCTCGCAAATCACTTGCTGAGCTGCGGAATCGATTTCTACTGGCGTACGCGCGCCGCCGACATCGTCGCTGGCTGGCACGCACATCACATCGCTGATCTTGCAACGGGTACCGGAGATCTGGCGCTTGCTCTCCAGAAGAGGTTACCGGATGCCGATATCACGGGTGTCGATTTCCTGCCGGAAATGCTCGAGCTTGCGC
The DNA here is from genome assembly GCA_963776065.1 of uncultured Verrucomicrobiae bacterium. Taxonomy (GTDB): domain Bacteria; phylum Verrucomicrobiota; class Verrucomicrobiia; order Chthoniobacterales; family UBA10450; genus Udaeobacter. The sequence continues at coordinate 283,146 of CAVZLJ010000008.1, forward strand.
GGCAAAAAGGTGTGCAACATGTACTATTGGCGGACGCGATGAAACTCCCATTTCCCGAGGCTTCATTCGACTGCCTCACTATCGCGTTCGGCTTGCGCAACCTGGAAGACTGCTCAGCCGCGCTTACCGAAATGGCGCGTGTGCTTAATAGCAATGGTCACCTGCTCGTGCTTGAATTCTCGTTGCCCACAAACCTGATTTTGCGCTCGGCGTATCACTTTTATTTGCACCGGTGCCTGCCTTTCATCGGCTCGATTCTAACACAAACGAAAAGCGCCTATGATTACCTGGGCGATTCGATCGAGGAATTTCCGAGTGGCAATGCGATGTGCGAGTTGATGCTGGCAAACGGTTACGTATCCCCGACCTTTGAACCTTTGACGGGAGGGATCGTTACAATCTACACCTCTACAAAACCGTAGGCGCAGGGGGAAAGTCCCTTGCCACGAGCCGGAAAGAGGGCTACAAAAAACTCGGCGTGATTGATTACATCCAAAAGGGCGGATTATTGATGTGGCCGATTCTGGCCTGCAGCATTATCTCCATCGCTGTCTTTGGCGAACGCCTTTTTTATTTCCATCGCGCGACGATTCATGTGGGCGAATTCTTGAAAGGACTGTCGAATCTAATTCGTCGTCGGAATTTCGCGGAGGCGCTGCACGAGTCTGCCGGCACGCCCGGCCCGGTAGCGCGAGTGATTCATGCTGCGATTATCCGGCACGATGAGCCTCGAACGGAATTGCGCGACATTGTGCAGGAGGCCGCCCAGCTTGAAGTACCCAAACTGGAGCGCTTTCTTCCCGTGCTTGCTACCGTCGCTTTCCTCACCCCGTTGCTGGGACTGCTCGGGACCGTTGCAGGAATGATCGATGCCTTCGGGACGATCGCCTCAAGCGGAGGTTACGCTACCGTAACGGAGCTTTCCGGTGGCGTTTACAAAAGCCTGCTGACGACTGCGGCTGGGCTGGTTGTAGCAACACCCACGTTTGTCGCCTACAGCTACCTTTCTTCCCGCATAAACACCATTATGCACGACATGGAACGCGCAGGCATTGAGATTGTCCACATGTTGACTGAAAGTCGTCCGATCAGCGGCATCATCAGTTTCCAACAACCTGATGAAACGGCGCGGGAGATCGAGGCACGGCAGGACCTTTAAGGGTGAATCGCTTCGCTGGTGGAATCCTTCAAGGGAGGTTTTCAAGGATTAACCATGAAACTCAGTCGAACAACAACCTACAATTTTGGATGGCTTTTGCTCGTCGGGCTCGTCGATCTTGCTTTCCTGCTCGCTTTTTTTCTGTTGCTGAGCTCGAATTTCATCCTGCAACAAGGCATCTCGATTTCGATGCCGGTTTCCCGGTTTACACTCGGTCCGAAGAGCAACCAGCAAATCATTAGTATCACCGGCGGCGCAGTTCCCGCGATTTATTTTCAGGACCAGCGAGTGTCCATCGGGCAGCTCGGGCAGCTACTTGATGCAGCGAAGCGCAAGGACCAATCAATCATTATCAAAGCTGATCGTTCTGCGTCATACGAGACGGTCGCCGAAGTAACAAACGCTGCGCTTGAACACGGTATTACTTCCGTTGCCCTTGCCGCGACTCCGCCGCGATGAACAGCGTTGCGTCCGAGATTGCAGGCGAATCACTTCTGTTTAGTTGGGATTCGCCTCGGCGGCAGAAGGCGGTGTTTGCATCGTTTCTGGTGCTGTCGCTGGTCGCCCACGCTTTCTGCTTTTATGTTTTCCAAATTGTTTATCCCACGCCGGTGGCGGTGCTGCCGCCGCCAGCGCGCGTCACATTCATCGGTCCGGATTCCGATGAAGGCCGGACGCTCCTTCGGTGGATTGACGCAGAAGATCCTGCGCTGGCTTTCACGACTCATCTGCCGCCAGGAGCAAGCCTTCGTACTCTCCCAACTGCGGAGCATAGGCCGTCCTATTCTACGTCAAAGCCAATACTGAAGGATCTACCGCCGTTAAAGCCCGATCTGCGCATTCCGAGTTCGCAGCCACCGGGCGCGGTACGCTCGCTTTCGCGGAAAACTGCACCGGCGACAGCGACTGGCAGAACATCGATTGGTTTTTCCAAGGACCTTGATGAATTCGGGGCTCCGAGTTTGCCACAGTCGCGCTTCGCCGCGTCCAATAAAGAAACACCTGAAACGCTACGGTTTCGCGTGGCCGTGAACAATTTTGGAGAAATTCGGTATTGCTTTCCGATCAACTCATCAGGTGATCCGGCTCTGGACGAACAAGCCCGGTTGCAAGTTATTCGTAGCCGGTTCTCGCCGCACAGAAGAGCGGGGGGTAACCCCGGCTTGTCTCTCGTTTGGGGAATCGCCACCGTTCAATGGGGCAGTGACGTCGTGCGCCCGCAGCAGGCATCGGCAGCCAGCCTTACGCCGTGATTCGCGTTAGTCTTGCCACTTTAGTCACGATTTATCTGCTGCTTTTTCTTGCGGCGGTCTTTGTATTTTGGATAGTTGGAGAATGGAACCGCCGGCGCCGCGAGCGACGGGCTCTACAACATCGGTTGCGTTGCGTGATTTGCGCGTTCGAATTTGAAGATCGAACCGATGCGCTGCTTCCCCGGTGCCCGCACTGCGGAAGTTTAAACGAACGATTCAGAATGGAGAATATTTAAGATGGGAATGTGGATAGGCCGAAACCGCAAAGCGCGAGTGACCTATGGCTTCGATGAGATTGCGCTCGTGCCGGGGCGCGTGACCATCAACCCAAACGAAGTGGATATTACATTTCGTTTGCCTCGCAAAGAAGCGGCACCATTGGAGATGACAATTCCCATTCTCGCCAGCGCCATGGACGGCGTGGTCGATGTGGGCTTCGGCATCGCAATGAATAAGCTCGGCGGACTTGCCGTTTTGAATCTTGAAGGAGTGCAAACGCGCTATAAGAACCCGCAGGACGTTCTGCAAAAAATCGTCCAAGCAAATAAATCGGAAATCACCGCGCTGCTGCAGCGGATTTACCAGGAACCGATCCAGCAGGACCTCATTGCCGCACGTGTGCGCCAGATCAAGGAGGCCGGCGTTGTCGCTGCGGTCAGTTCGATTCCCCAGCGCGCCACCGAATTTGGAATGATTGCGCAGGAAGCTGGCGCAGACGTTTTCGTGGTGCAGAGTACGGTTTCTACAGTCCGGCATGTTTCGTCGGAGTACAAGTCGCTTGATCTGGAAAAATTTTGCCGCGAGATGCGCATTCCCGTGATCGTGGGAAATACCGTTGGCTACGATGTGACTCTCGAGATCATGGAATGCGGGCCGGCTGCGGTGTTAGTCGGAGTTGGACCCGGAGCCGCCTGCACCTCGCGTGGTGTGCTCGGGCTAGGTGTGCCGCAGGTTACCGCCACGGTCGATTGCGCCGCGGCACGCGATGCTTACTTCAAAAGAACATCACGGTACGTGCCGATCATCACGGATGGTGGAATGAGCAGGGGCGGCGACGTCTGCAAGGCGCTGGCTTGCGGAGCGGATGCGGTCATGGTCGGTAGCGCGTTTGCCAAGGCGCAGGAAGCGCCTGGATGCGGCTATCATTGGGGCATGGCTACTCCGCACGCCAACCTACCACGTGGCACACGCATTAAGGTGGGCACTACGGGTTCATTGAAACAGATTCTTTTCGGTCCCGCCGAAGTGGACGACGGTAGCCAAAATCTCGTTGGCGCAATCACCACCTGCATGGGCAACGTAGGCGCGCGCAACATTCCTGAATTGCAGCAAACTGAGATCATCATCGCGCCTTCCATTAGAACAGAAGGAAAACTCTTCCAGACAGTACAGAGTGTCGGCATGGGAACCAGTTGACGGTCGACGCTTCAACGCTTTAACGTCATGGCCGAGCGCAGAGTAGTTATTACTGGTATGGGTGTTGTCACTCCGGTTGGCAACGATCTCGAGACGTTTTGGTCGAATCTGAAGAACGGGGTCAGCGGCATTCATACGATCGACGCGTTTGATACCACCGGATACGATTGCCGGATTGGAGGACAGGTCCGCGATTTCGATCCCAAGCCATTCTTCAAAAATCCAAAGGACGTCCGACGCACCGACCGGTTTACACATTTTGCAATGGCCGCAGCAAAGATGGCGATTGCAGACAGCGGCATCGATGTTGCCAGGCTGAACGAACGCGACCGGTTTGGCGTGATCGTTGGCACCGGAATCGGTGGTCTAAAAACATTGCAGGACCAGTTGCGGATCCTGTTGACCAAGGGACCAGGGCGAAACTCGCCCTTCACCATCCCAATGCTGATCGGCAACATGGCTGGCGGCGTCATCTCGATGGAGTTCGGCTTGCGCGGTCCTAACCTTTGTATCGTCACCGCTTGTGCCTCATCGAACAATGCTATTGGCGAATCGTGGCGAATCATAAAGTTCGGCAACGCTGATATTTTCATCGCGGGCGGCTCGGAGGCGTCGATTGTCGAGATTGGCGTCGCAGGATTTTCCGCAATGAAGGCGCTCAGCACGCGCAATGATGAGCCCGAGCGCGCTTCACGGCCGTTCGATCGCGAACGCGATGGATTTGTCATCAGCGAAGGAGCAGGAATCGTGGTGATTGAGGAACTGGAACACGCCAGGGCGCGTGGCGCGAAGATTTACTGTGAAATCACCGGATACGGAGTCTCCGGCGACGCGTACCACATGACTGCGCCGCCACCCGACGGCGAAGGCGCCGCGCGCGCAATGAAACTGGCGCTTGAGCACGCGCGCATCACACCCGAGCAGGTCGATTACATCAACGCACATGCTACTTCTACCGATATCGGTGACCTTTGCGAAACGCGCGCCATCAAAGAGATCTTTGGGGAAAATGCCTACAAGGTTCCGATTAGTTCCACGAAATCGATGACCGGTCACTTGTTAGGCGGCGCCGGCGGAGTGGAGATGGCTGCGTGCGCACTGGCCATCCGCGATTCGGTAATTCCGCCGACAATCAACCTGGAAAATCCGGGCGAAGAATGCGACCTCGACTACACTCCGAATGTCGCTCGCGAAAAAAAGGTGCGCGTCGCGCTCAATAACTCATTTGGGTTCGGCGGACACAACGCGACGCTCGTCGCGACTGCGTTCGAAGAATAATGGTATGGCGCGATCGCCGGGCGCTCCCCTACGCTAACCGCTTTGACTAATCACCCGTCACTTGTCACTATTCAGTATCGCAACGCGGGCATAGCTTAATGGTAAAGTTCCAGCCTTCCAAGCTGGCCATGCGGGTTCGATTCCCGTTGCCCGCTATTGGTTCGGCGCAATCAGATCGCGATTTCGCCAGGCGTAGCCCAGTCCGGAGTAAATTGTCAACGCCACCGTGATCCACACCAAGATGGGACCGCCTTCGCCCCAGGCGCGAAGCCACCATGTTGAGGTCTCGTTTGCGTAGTGCAGTTCCGCAATCGAAAGGAGCGCGAGAAAAAAGATGATCGTGACGATTTGCCACGATGTTTTCTGTTTACCCAGCGACTCTGCCGGGAGAATTCGCCCCTTGGCGCTGGCCATGAGTCGCAGACCCGTGATGAGAAAATCCCGCGCCACAACTGCCGTAGCCGCCCATGCCGGCACGGCTTTCAGAGAAACTAGTGAGATGAACGCTGCTGCGACCATGATTTTGTCCACGAGCGGATCCATCAATTTGCCAAAGTTTGTGATGATTCCATAACGACGGGCGATCTCGCCATCGACAAAATCGGTGAGACCGGCAATCAGGAAGATTACGAGCGCAGTCGTGCGTGCATAATGCCAGGTGGAACTAAGCAACACCACAAAGAGCACGGTCAACGCCAGCCGGCTAAGAGTAAGTCGGTTCGCCCAATTCATACTGTAGCCGCCCTCCTGTGGCTGGCGGGACGCTCTTCGAGCGCTTGAAAGCGCGGCTTCTTCCAAATCGGCACCATTTTCTTCAACTCATCAACGATCCATTGACTTGCTTGGAATCCTTCGCGGCGATGCAGACTTGCCACTCGCAGGAAAAGGGATGGTTCGCCAACTGCGATAAATCCAATTCGGTGGCGAAGGATAACGAGCTTGAGCCCAAATTGCTCTGCGGCCTGTTCGCCAATTCGCTTCAACTGGTGCTCCGCCATCTCACGATGCGCCTCATACTCGATTCCCTCGATTTTGCGCCCATCCTCAGTTGGTCGGACTACACCCAAGAAATCGACTATCGCGCCGGCTTCAGCGACATTGTTCTCCGCGCCCGTAAGCGGCGCCTCTGTCACCGAAATTTCACAAACGACATTTGCCATGAGATGAGATTGCTCGCTAAAGTGTTCCTTCTCTGTGGAGCAGCTACAAAAGGAGATACCAAAATGAACACGAATCAATGTGATATTGGCCTGATCGGTCTGGGGGTCATGGGCGAGAATCTCGTCTTGAACATGGAATCCAAGGGTTTTTCGGTTGCCGTGTTTAATCGCACGACGGAAGTGACGGAAAAATTCGCCGCGGGACGCGCCAAAGGAAAAAACATTCTGCCTACTCGCTCGTTGGAGGAATTTGTAGGGGCGCTCAAAAAACCGCGGATCGCCATGATGATGGTGAAAGCGGGTCCGCCAGTCGATTCCGTGATCAGCCAACTTGCTCCGCTGCTCGAAAAAGGGGACGTCATCATCGACGGTGGAAACTCGCTTTTTACCGACACGCAACGCCGAGAGAAAGAACTAGCCGAAAAGGGGATTCATTTCGTTGGTATGGGTGTTTCGGGGGGTGAAGAGGGCGCGCTCAAAGGTCCGTCGCTCATGCCTGGCGGTTCGCTCGAGTCATGGGAAATCATCGCGCCAATTTTCCGCAAGATCGCCGCGCAAGTGGATGGCGAACCGTGCTGTCGATACATGGGGCCGGACGGCGCCGGGCACTACGTCAAGATGGTCCACAACGGCATCGAGTACGGCGACATCCAATTAATCTGCGAAGCCTACGCTATTCTTAAGGACGTACTGGGAATGGATGCACCGCAACTCGCGGACGTCTTCGCGGAATGGAACAGGGGAGAGCTCGAGAGTTATCTGGTCGAGATCACATCGCAGATTTTTCGGAAGATCGATCCAGAGACCGGCAAGCCACTGGTCGACATGATCCTCGACAAGGCTGGCCAAAAAGGAACTGGCATCTGGACGTTGCAAGCCGCCATCAAGCAGTACGTCGTGATTTCCACAATCAATGCCGCGGTCGAAGCGCGTGTCATCTCGGCGCGGAAAGAAGAGCGGGTGGAGGCGTCAAAAATCCTTCCGCAACCGAGAGTTCGAACTTTCAAAGGCAACCGCGTTCGTCTCATCGATGCCGTGCGCGACGCCCTTTATGCATCGAAAATCATTTCGTATGCACAGGGAATGGAGCTTCTTCGCTCTGGCAGCACGACGTACAAATGGAACCTGAACCTCAGCGACATCGCTACGATCTGGCGCGGCGGCTGCATCATTCGCGCTAAGTTTTTGAACCGCATCGTCGAGGCGTATAAACGCGATGCAGCGTTGCATAATCTTCTCCTCGATCGGTATTTCACGAGAATCATCAAAAGAGCCCAGTCGAAATGGCGCGTCGTGGTTTCGGCAGCGATTAAGTACGGGGTAGCTGTCCCCGCGTTTTCCGCCTCGTTAGCATATTTCGACAGTTACCGCTCCGCCCGGCTGCCGGCGAATCTGCTCCAAGCGCAACGCGATTTCTTCGGCGCGCACACCTACGAGCGCATCGACAAACCGGGCGTATTTCATACCGAATGGGTCGAGTCGGAGGAAAAGCCGACAGAAAAACCGACCGAACCAAAAACGCACGAGCCGCATCACGCGGGCGAGTGAAGGTGCCTCGTGCAACCGGTCCGGGACTTCGACTCTGTCAGTTCTGATCTTGTAATCTGGCACGCTTACGACCCCGACGTTAAAGCGGACCTTTATGCGACGCGGCTCATCGCTGCCGGCACAACTTATTTGATCGATCCGATTCCTTTGCAGGAGCAACCGCTAGAGGAGGTGACCGGGTCTGCGCCGGTCGCGGGAATCATTTTGACCAACTCAAATCATCATCGGTTTGCCGCGTCATACGCCCAAAAATTCGCGGCTACGATTTTTGCCCACGGTGACACGTTTCCAAATGAACAGCCCAGCCGCTTAAAGATCGTCTCTGATGGCGATGAAATCTGCGACGGATTACGCGTGCTTGGCATTGCGGGCGGGCCGCTCGGCGAAATCGTGCTTCATTACACGGTTGATGGCGGAACACTGATTATCGGTGACGCGCTGATTAATTTTGAACCGTACGGGTTCGCATTTCTGCCGGCGAAATATTGCTCGAACCAAAAGCAAATGCGTCGTTCGTTGCGAAAACTTTTGGATTGCAAAGCGAAGCGAATTCTTTTTGCGCATGGCGCGCCGATTCTCTCGGCCGCCAGTGAGCGGCTGCGAGCTCTGCTGAACAGCGGAAGCAGTTGACCACAAATGGATACTAATAGACACGAAGTAACCTGTGGACTGGAAGCAGCGACAAGTGGAGGGATGGGACCAGGCGATCCAATCATTCGCTTTCTCCGGCTGATTCGCTTTTCGCACACGATTTTCGCATTGCCGTTTGCGCTTGGTGCGCTCGTCGTGGCTGCGAATGGTTGGCCTTCATCGAGAATCCTTTTGTTGGTGGTCGCCTGCATGGTGTTTGCGCGCACGGCAGCAATGCTTTTCAATCGGCTGGTGGATTGGTCGCTCGATCAACGCAACCCCCGCACTGACACGCGTCACTTGCTCATTTCGAAATTGTCAGCGCAGCTTTTGCTGGTTCTCTGTTCTGCCGGGTTTGTGCTGACGGCATCTGCAATCAATTGGCTGACTTTTGTCCTCGCGCCGGTTGCGCTCGCGCTGATTTTTTTCTACTCGGTCACAAAACGGTTCACCAGTGCAACGCATTTCTTTCTCGGACTGGCGCTGGCCATTGCTCCGATTGGCGCCTGGATCGCGCAGACGGGACGTATTGATATTGCGCCGCTCGTGCTTGCGGCGGGTGTAATTTGCTGGGTCTCGGGCTTCGATCTGATTTACGCCACGCAAGATTACGATTTCGACCGGCGGGAAGAAATTCGGTCGCTGGTGGTAAAACTAGGGATCGAACGGAGCCTGCGCCTCGCGCAGCTATTGCATCTGCTCACGTTTGCCGCGCTTATTGGTTTTGGCGTCGTCGCGAGACTCGGCGCGCTCTATTACTGGGCGCTGCTTCTGATCGCCGCAGCGCTCGTTTATGAGCATAAAACCGAGAAACGCGATCTGGCAGGAATTAATCGCGCATTTTTTCAAAGCAACGCATTCGTCAGTGCGGTGTTTCTCCTCGCGGTTTGTTTTGATCGATTGATAAGGTAGGGCGATTGACTCAATCGCCTGAGGCGCTCCGAGTGAAGCGCCGCTACCTACATGGCGTTTAACATCGCCACGCGTCGCACGTGCCGGCCGCCATCGAAACCGGTCTCGAGCCAGATGCGGACAATTTTTAGCGCCAGCTCTTCAGGGATCAGACGCTCACCGATCGAAAGCACGTTGGCGTCGTTGTGTTGCCGCGACAGGCGGGCAGATTCTTCGTTCCAGCAGAGCGCGCAACGCACGCCGTGCACCTTGTTTGCCACCATTGCTTCGCCGTTACCAGAACCGCCGAACACAATGCCACGGTCGCATTCGCCCCGAGCCACTGCTTCCGCTGCCGGTCGAATGAAAAGCGGATAATCCACCGGTTCTTCGCTGAACGTGCCGACGTCCTTCACTTCGTGCCCGAGCGTGCCGAGCAATTCTTTTACTTTTTCCTTGTAACGAAAACCGGCGTGATCTGAGCCAAGGGAAATCTTCATAAGTGTATCATTCCGAGCGAAGTTGAGGAATCTCTAATTGTTTATCCGGTCACATCTTGCTGAAAAGACAAATAGTTGGAGATATCTCGACTTGGCTCGACATGACAATCATCACCCGCCGGGCAATTTCGCCAGCTCGCTCCAGAGTTGGCGTTCGCGTTCCGTCAATTTCTTAGAGATGTTGATCTGAATAACAACATAGAGATCGCCGCGTTTGCCTGAGACTCCGGGCAGGCCGCGCTCTCGCAGGCGAAACCGTTGCCCGCCTTGTGTTCCCGCCGGAATTTTCAGACGCACTTTTCCTTCGAGAGTAGGCACGAGCAATTCGCTGCCGAGCACTGCCTGCCACGGCTCGATCCTCGCCTCGTGAATTAAATCGCTCCCTTCGACTGCAAAATCCGGATGCTTGGCCAACCGGACGCGAAGAAAGAGATCGCCACTTTTTCCTCCACGCACGCCAGCTTCGCCCTGACCACGCAAACGGATCCGCTGGCCTTCACGGACGCCGCGGGGAATCTTGACCTGATACTGTTCCACTTTGTCTGAGCCGGCTCGCCGGAGCGACACCGTCCTCGTGGATCCATGGAGTGCTTCCTCGAGTGTGACCATGATGTCTGCTTCCACATCGGCCCCACGCTCTGCCGTTGCACTGACGACCGCCAAACCCGCCGAATGCAGATCGACCGCGCCCGCCGCCGAAAAATGCTTCGAAGAAATCGCTGAATCCAGTTCCGCCGAACTCAAATTCCACGCCGCCCCCATCCCCGCCCCATTGATGAAATCCGCCGCCGGGTTGCTGGCCTTCCCACTGAGGTGGCGGCTGGAAACCTCCGGGCCGGTTCCAATCCGCGCCGAGTTGGTCGTATTTCTTCCGCTTTTCGGGATCGCTCAGAACCTCATACGCTTCGTTGATCTCCTTAAATTTTTCTTCGGCGGCCTTTTTGTCCTTGGCCACGTCCGGATGATACTTGCGCGCCAGTTTACGGAACGCGCTGCGGATCTCGTCGTCGCCAGCCGTTTTCGGCACGCCGAGTGTCTCGTAATAATCTCGAAACTGTACCGCCATTTGCTCTCAAGCTTGTGCCTCCAGTTGAATCGCGCAACTTTTTGCATGATGCGCGAGGTGGGAAAATTCATCGTGATCATCGGCGTGATTACCACATTCGTGGGGTTGCTGATGTGGAGTGGTATCGCGCCGAAATGGTTGGGCCGATTGCCCGGCGACATTCGGATCGAGCGCGAGCAGTCCGCGTTTTATTTCCCGATCGTCACCTGCATCATTCTCAGCATCGTGCTCAGTCTGCTTCTCTCGCTCTTCTCGATTTTTCGACGCTGATCTCACCAACGGTCGCAACGGTTCGCAAAGAGTACGGACTAAATCTTCTTGATGTCCTCGGTGTCCCTTTGTGTCCCTTCATGTGAGATTCTTGCCATGAACGAGGCCAAACAAATTGAATTGACTCGTCACGTCGCGCGCTTGCTGAAATGCCGGCGCTGCCCACGCATGCAATCCACTCCGGTTTCAGGAGGCGCGATCATGAGCGATGTAATGATCATTGGCCAGGCGCCGGGCCCTCGGGAACCGACGTTGAAACGGCCTTTTGCGCACACTGCGGGAAGGACGCTTTTTCGATGGTTCGAACAATTTTGCGGAATGAATGAAGCCGCTGTTCGATCAAAGATCTATTTCGCCGCCGTCTGCCGCTGTTTCCCGGGTAAGAATTCCGGCGGCACCGACCGCGTCCCATCTCCGGATGAGATTCGCAATTGCGCGGGATGGATGGATGATGAAATCCGAATTTTGCGCCCACGTCTCATTATTCCCGTTGGCAGACTGGCGATCACCCAATTCATCGATTGCGCAAAATTGGAGAAAGTAATTGGGGGGAAGTTCCGTGTTACACGTGCAGAGCACCGTTTCGACGTAATTCCGTTGCCGCATCCCTCGGGCGCATCGCCCTGGCATAAAATTCCGCCCGGTCGCGGCTTGACCGAGCAAGCGCTCAAATTGGTTGCGCATTACCCTGCGATTAAAAATCTCGCACGAAGATCACAACGCTCCCGACGATAAGGTCCTTTGTGTTGTTGCATCCTTTTGTGCGAGAATCTCCCATGGACACTGCAGCCCGCGCTGACATTCCCGAGTCCGACAAATGGGACCTGACGCATTTGTTCGCTGACGTAAGCAAATGGCAGGGGGATTTTGCCTGGTTACAGCGCGAGTACCCGAAGCTTGAGCAGTGGAAAGACAGGGTGGGGGAATCAGCAGAGACGCTGGCTGCGGCTCTCGAATTTGAGAAAACACTCGAGTTGAAAATCGAACGCATCTATCACTACGCGTCGCTGCAAGTAGCCGGGGACAGCACCAATAACGAATACCTTGCGCGGATTGGCCAGGTCCAGAATCTACTTACAAAAATCGGTGAGGCGGCAGCGTTCGTTGTTCCGGAAATCCTTGCGATCGACGACGAAAAGTTTGCGATATTCGTTGCTGATCCGGCGCTGAAAGATTGGCGAATCAAGCTGCACAAAATTCAGCGGATGAAACCGCACGTGCTATCCGTCCCAGAGGAACGTCTTCTGGCACTGAGCAACGTTGCGCTCAGCGGTTATGACGACGCGTTTTCACAGTTGACGGATGTGGACATGAAGTTCGGTATCCTGATCGACGAAACCGGACGCGAACGACCACTGACTCAAAGTTCGTTCAGTTCCTTTATGGTGAAGCGCGATCCTGAGCTGCGCAGACGCGCTTTCCATCAGTTCTACGCCGAATTTCGCGATCATCAGTACACGCTGGCCGCATCGCTGGCGTATTCGGTAAAGGCAGATGTGTTTCACGCCAGGGCACGGCATTATCCATCGGCGCGCGAAGCGGCGCTATTCCCGGATGATGTGCCAGTCGCTGTGTACGAAGGCTTAATTCAATCCGTCCGCGCGAATTTGAAACCGCTGTTTCGCTATTTCGAGTTGCGCCGACGCGCCCTTGGTTTGGATGAACTGCATCACTACGACACGTACGTGCCGCTTGTTCCGGAGATCCAGACGCGATTCACTTTCGATGAAGCGGTCGAAATGGTCCTGCGCGCGCTCGCCCCCCTCGGAAAAAAATACCTCGATGTGCTGGCAGAAGGGTTGCGCTCGAGCCGCTGGTGCGATCGTTACGAAAACAAAGGCAAACGCAGCGGCGCATTTTCATCAGGAAGCTACGGTGCGCCGCCATACATCCTGATGAACTACAAGCAGGACGTCTTCGCCGATGTATACACGCTCGCTCACGAGGCCGGGCACTCGATGCACAGCTGGTTCTCGCAAAATTCCCAGCTCTTTCAGGATTATGAATATCCAATTTTTCTGGCTGAAGTCGCGTCAACGTTCAACGAGGAACTGCTCACGCATCATCTGCTCCAAATCACGAGTGATCCGAAAATGCGGGCTTATATCATCAACCGCCAAATCGATGATCTGCGCGGCACGCTGTTCAGGCAGACCATGTTTGCTGAGTTCGAAAAAATCATCCACGCCTTCGAGGAAAGCGGCGACGCGCTGACGCTGGACGTTTTCAAATCGAAATACCACAAGCTTCTCGAAACCTATTTTGCCGAAAACTTTGTCATTGATCCCGAGCTTGACCTTGAATGCCTGCGCATCCCGCATTTCTATCATGCGTTCTATGTCTATAAATACGCGACTGGGATTTCGGCCGCCGTGGCGCTGTCGCAGCGCGTACTCTCCGGCGCCCGAGGAAGTGTCGAGGCTTATCTGAATTTTTTGCGCTCGGGCGGCTCGAAATTTCCGCTGGAAACGTTGAGAACTGCGGGTGTGGACATGACGACCGCTGCTCCAATCGAGAGCGCGCTGCACTTGTTCGAACGCCGGCTCGACGAATTGGAAGCGCTGTTGTTGTAAGGCGTCTGTGTCAGACGCCACGGCGTTCGGTTTGGCGTCTCACAGAAACGCCCTACAACTTTTAATATGCACTCTGATGCCGAAGAACTTCGCGCGCGACTAGGGCCTTTCTTTCAGGAGAACTTCGAAAGGTTCGGTGAATTGGGCGCTGCGGTTTCGGTTTGGCAAAACGGGAAACCGGTGGTCGATCTTTACGGCGGGTTTTGCGACGCGCGCCACGAGAAGCCGTGGACGGCTGACACGCTCGCCTTGGTTTGGTCGGCGACCAAGGGAATCGCCAGCGCGTGTGTGTTGCATGCGTTGCAACAACACGACATTGAGCTCGATCGACGCGTCGCGGAGTTTTGGCCGGAATTCGCCCTGGCTGGCAAGGACAAAATCACGCTCGCGCAATTGCTTTCACATCAGGCCGGCCTCTGCGCGGTGGATCGGCGAGTCGATGTGCTCGACTACGATGCAGTGATCCACGCGCTGGAGACACAAAAACCGCTGTGGACGCCCGGGACCGCGCATGGTTATCACGCGCGCACGTTTGGATTTCTTCTGGACGAACTCGTCCGCCGTATCACTGGAAAGACTTTGTCCAAGTATTGGCAGGAAAAGTTTGCGCGACCGCTCCAACTCGATTTCTGGATCGGTTTGCCGCAACAGGAGAATCCACGCGTAGCTACGATTTACGCGGCAAAGAGCGGAAAGCCCCTCGAGCCGAAAAACCGCCAGTCCGACTCGGACTTTTATATTGATCTCGTTACGCCCGGCTCTTTGGCACGCAAAACCTTTACGTCGCCGTACGGCCTGCACGTCATCAGCAAGATGAATGATCCTCACATGCGCGCGCAGCCGATCGTCTCCTTCAACGGGATCGGCAGCGCCTCGTCACTAGGGAAATTCTATTTCATGCTTGCTAACTGGGGAGAATTGAATGGGCAGATTTTCTTTTCACCAAAAACAATCGGCTGGATGACGACCACTCTATCAGACGGCATCGATCGTGTTTTCCAAATCCCAACGGCATTTTCGGCCGGGTTCATGCAAGATTCGCAACAGGCTGTGCGAAAAATGTTCGGACTCTCACGAACCTCTTTCGGTCACCCAGGAGCGGGCGGTAGCCACGCCTTTGCCGATCCGGAAAACAAAATCGCGTTTGCGTACGTGATGAACCAAATGGAGCAATCGCTTTTACCTACCGAAAAGTCGTTACGGCTGGTCGATGCGATTTATGGATAAGGCCGATTGACTCAATCGCCAGCGTGGGCGGTTCGGTGAACGGCCTTTGGCAGTTATTCTGATCTGTTCCAATGCGTCCGCGCAGAACATGTTTGTGTCGGGAACCGATGCAGGAGGTGGCGAAATCTTCAAGTTTCCTCTGAGCGGACCCGAAACCATCTTTGCTACGGGACTACTTGACCCCTGGGACCTGGCCGTTGATAGAGCAGGCAATTAATTAACTGCACAGGAAGCGCGAAGCACCTTTACCAAGGGAGAGGCTCTCGGTGAAAGCTTCTTGTGTGTGGCCTTCCAGCCGGTGGCAAGCTGCTGTCAATAGTTCCGGCTGAGCTGGAATTGATCTGTGAATCCAAAGCGTGAATCCGCAGCATGTAGCCGGGGACCACTTATTCCGGCTACAGCCGCAACAGCGAATATCTCCGGGTAGCGCAACCCGGTCATTCGCCGATTATGGTGATCGAAACTTTCCGCCGGTGCGCGGCACGGCGATGTTCGAACAGGAAAATACCCTGCCATGTGCCGAGTTGCATTTTTCCATCGACGATCGGCACGGTTTCACTGGTGCGAGTCAGTACCATCCGGATATGCGATGGCATATCATCGCTGCCTTCGGACCGGTGCGTGAAGTAAGCGGCGTCTTCCGGCACGAGCCGGTCGAAAAATTCTTCCAAGTCGCGGCGCGCCGTCGGATCGGCATTTTCCATGATGACAACGCTGCAACTGGTGTGTTGGACGAAAACAGTTACTGTCCCTGTTTGCGCTCCAGAGCTTTCGACCTTCGACAGCACTTCGTCGGTGATTTCGTAAAGACCCTTGTCGTGGGTCCGGACTTCCAATTGATCGTGGTAGACGCGCATTGCGAGGGCATCCTATGCATGCGTGACCATGAGAGCAAAACTCACCTTGGCACAAGGCTGCGGCGCTCCTTCATCACAACTGCGCGTTGATCTCTCCGTCGGCTGATGGACTATTGCGGTCGATGCAGGCGGACATCGAGCGCGTGCTGTTTGATGAGCCGGCAATTCACAAGCGGCTGGATCAAATGGCCGCCCAAATCGCGGCTGACTACCGTGACCACGAGTTGACGGTGATCGCAGTTTTGACAGGGAGTATTATGTTCATGTCGGATCTGCTGCGGCGAATTCCGCTTCGCTTGAAATTGGATTGTTTGAAGGTGGTGAGCTATCACGGAAAAGCGCAAACGACCGGGAATGTGACATTCAAAGATATGGGTGTTCCCGATGTCGCCAGCCGAGATGTCTTGGTCCTGGATGACATTCTCGACACCGGCCAGACCCTGTCTGCTGTTTGCGAAAAGCTGCAAGCCGCCAAGCTACGCAGCCTCCGGGTGTGTGTGCTGTTGAGCAAAAGGAAACAGCGGGTACGAGAGGTTAATGCGGATTACGTCGGTTTTGAAATCGAGGATGAATTCGTCGTTGGTTACGGTCTCGATTTCATGGAGCGTTATCGCAACCTTCCCTACATCGGTGTGTTAAGAAAAGAATTGTTAAAACAATTTTGACTCGTTATGTCGAGCAAGGTCGAGACATCCCGTAGCCTCACCTGTAAGGTAGCGCCGCGGGATTCCTCGACTTCGCTCGGAATGACGTGATTAAATGAAAGTGCGAGTGCAATTTTATGCGCAATTGCGCGATCTGGTTGGAATGCGCGAGTTGGAACTCGAGCTTCCGGACGGTGCGACGGTTCGCGATTTGCTCAAGCAACTGTATGCGGAACGACCCGCACTTGGTGCGCATGACAACAGCATTTTGATTGCCGCAGGTTTGGAATTTGTCGATCGCAATTACAAGCTGAACCCGGATGAGGAGATTGCCATCATGCCGCCCGTGCAAGGCGGGTGAGGTTCGGGGCGTACGAGGATTTCTCGACTCTCATCACTATTCCGCGCGCACGGCTGTCGTCCCGCGACATGTCTCGTTAGACCGATAAGTCGTCGTCAATGCCGCGTTTCAAAGGGCAAATACCGCGCTTCTTTGAATTGGCGACAAAGTCCAGAAATTCGCGTGCTGCTGCGCCAAACGTCATCGTTGCTGCCTTTTCGAGGGCCTGTCCAATGTTCATTCCGCACAGGTAAACAAGTTTGAACGCCGCCTTGATTTCGGTCCGGTCCTTTGCACTGAATCCAGCGCGACGCAGTCCGACGATGTTTAATCCAAAAACAGCGTTGCGCTCCGCTGCGATGACGAACGGAGGCAGATCCTTCCCAAACCCGGAGCTACCCTGGACCATCACCAATCGTCCAATGTGCATGAACTGGTGGAATGTCGATCCACCACCGAGAAACGCTCCGTCATCGACGCGCACGTGCCCGGCCAACAGGCAATTATTGGCGATGATGACGTCGTTTCCGATGATGCAATTGTGCCCGATGTGTGCTCCCGCCATCAGGAAATTTTTGTCGCCGATTTTCGTGGTGCTGCCGTCGGGGCTACCGCGGTGGAGGGTACAGGTACTCGCGTATGATGTTGTCGTTCCCAATTTCAACCTTGGTCTTTCGTTGCAGCGAAAACGACACATCCTGCGGCGGCGCGCCGATGATGGCGCCGTGTCCGATCAAATTTCCGCGGCCGGTTATCACCTCACCTTCGATCACCACGTGTGATTGCACGACCGTCTCATCGCCGATTGTTACGTGTGGCCCAATGATCGAAAACGGACCGATCTGCACATTGCCGCCGATTTTCGCATTCGGATCAACGATTGTTGTAGGATGAATCTTCGCGTCCGTCATATTTCGGCTTTCGACATTCAAATTTCAGATTTCCGTGCCTACAACACGCCAGCTTCTTTGAAACTGAAATATCCGGGGCTTCCTTGCAATGGCGCGCCGATGATGATGTGATCGAGCAATTTGATCTGAAGAAGTTCGGCGGCTTCCGCCAGCCGTCGCGTTAGACTGTGGTCGGTTTGGCTCGGCGACGGATCGCCGGAGGGATGATTGTGCACGACGATCACTGCGTAGGCTGAATAAGTGATGGCGGGCCGAAAAATCTCGCGCGGATGGGCGATGCTCTCGTTCATGCTCCCCACCGACACTGACTCGACACGCGTTAAGCGGTATCGTGTGTCGAGCAAAACAACGCGCAGTGACTCGGTGCGCAGCATTCGCATTTCGTCACCCAATAATTTGTAGATCAATTCCGGTGAATCGAGTCTTTGGTGCGATAACGGCTCCTGCGTGAAACGCTTTCCAAGATTAAACGCCGCCACCAGCTCCAGAGCTTTGGCTGGGCCGATTCCCTTGATTGCCCTAAGTTCCTTCACCGAACAACGACTCAACTCCGCGAACGATTTGTATTTGTCGAGCAACTCGCGGGCGACGTCCACGACGTTCATGCCGCGTCGGCCGGTGCGCAGCAGGATTGCGATCAATTCCGCGTTGCTGAGAGCGTCAGCCCCTCGAGCGAGCAATTTTTCCCGCGGCCGCTCGTCCTGCGGCATTTCGCGGATTTTAAGCTGCGGCATAACGTGGGAACGGCCTCAGCGCGGTGACGGCAGGTTGCTAGGAGTCGGGACATCAAAGTCCCTCCTACATTTCATCAGACGCGGAGTTGATCGAACATGTCGCACAATGCGTCGCCGAGCGAGAACAATGCGTCGGTGTAACGACTTGGCTTGATATCATCAAATGCACATTGCGCTTTGCGAATCAGATCGCTGCCCACAGCGATTGATTCGTTTAATGCACCGTTGTTCGCGCCGTTCTTTAGCAGCTCAATCATTTCTTCGATCTTTTCGTCCAGCGCAAACTGACAACATCGTTCCCGTTCGAAATCCGACGCGCGCCGGAGGAAAATCAACACTGGCAGCGTAAACTTGCCCTTACGCAGGTCGGTTCCGAGCGTTTTGCCGGTGGCGCTCTCTGTGCCGGCAAGATCGACACAGTCATCGTAAATCTGATAGGCGGTCCCGATTTGAAAGCCGAAATTTTTGAATGTTTCGATCACGTTCGGATCGGCTTCGCTGATGACGCCGGCCAACTCCGCTGCGGCGGAAAAAAGCGATCCGGTTTTCATTTCGACAATGCGCAAATAATCCTCGAGCGTCAGGTTCAGATCGAACCTGCGCTGCGTCTGGATCATTTCCCCGGAGCAGACCGTCGCAGCTGTGCGCGCGATAGCGCGACCGATCGCTGCGTTGTCAAAATTTGTCGATAACGTGAGAGCGTGCGCGAAAAGGCAGTCCCCGAGCAAAATGCTCAACGAATTTCCCCAACGCGCGTTTGCGGTCGGCTGCGCACGACGCCGTTCCGCTTCATCCATCACATCGTCATGCACCAGCGTCGCGATGTGGATTAGTTCCACGATGACGGCCAGATCGATATGTCCGGAGTTGATTGTACCTGTAGCGCCTCCCGCAAGCAGAGCCAGCAGCGGCCGAAGACGTTTACCACGGCTGCCGACCGTATAAACGACGTACCCTTCGATTGCGGGATCGAATGCCGCAGCCTGTTGCGCAATGCGGATCTCAACCTGTTCGAGATGCGGTTGAACTAATTTCGCCACTTCAGCGAGACAAAGCGCCCGCGAACCGTCCGCGCTCGCAATTGCGCCACGGTTCGTGCTGGATTGCGTGCGGGCGAAGAGTTCCACGAAGCGAGAATAACGGGGCGCCCATACTAGAGCAAGCTTGTAGCTCGTTTTCGGTGAAGTTTGCGACCGAAACGCTGGTGCTAGCGTTTACGTAGCCAGGAATCACTTCCGTATTTTTGCTGAGCTAATTCTCGCGCTCGCTTCAGGATTTCTTCGGTGATTTTGAACTGGCTGTGGTTCGCCGACAAGCTGCGCACAAATCTTTGGGCGAAATCAGTCGTGACAGCGACACCTTGAATGCTGCCCTGTTGCAACAATCCGCGGCGCGTTCGGCGTTGCGCTGCGCCGGCGACCTTACGCCCATTAACCATTACGTCGGCGCAAACGGGATTAGCGAAGCAGTTGTCACCGCTGGCCCTAATGGTGACCTCCGCGGCTAAAGCTAGACCGGCGTCATCGCTGCCGGCTACAACTGCCCTTTGACCGATTGCATTTAAAGCGCCGGCTAAAGCGCGATGAATCTTTTCGTAGATCGTCATCGATGATTCAAGAAAGGCCGGATCGCTCGACGGAAGTGCAATCGAGTAGGTGATGTCGTCTCCGTGAAAAACGATTCCGCCGCCCGTCCAACGCCGAACCAAATCTCGCTGGGATGCATAAATCGCCACGTCGGAAAACCTTCCAAAATATCCGAAGGAGAGAGCAGGGGAGTGCCAGCCATAAAAGCGGACGGATGGAACGGTTGCCGACTCCAGCAGTGCTTCATCGATCGCCATGTTCATTGCCGCCGAATGCCCTGCGACATCTTTGTAAACGACCAGTGTAGCGAACAACTTGTCCGTCATTCCGACCGGAGCCAGGCGGAGTCGAGGAATCTCGGCGCCTCAGGGTGGGTTATTCCACGAGATGTCTCGACTTCGCTCGACATGACAATTACCTATGCAGTTCTTCCAAAATCTTCGCCACTGATTCCCGTGGCCGCGGGTGAGCAGTAATTGGACGTCCGATGCCGATGTAGTCTGCGCCTGCTTGGAGTGCTTCGCGGGGGGTCATGAATCGCTTCTGGTCGCCTGGTTCTGCCCAGCTGGGGCGAATTCCCTGGACCGCGATTTTGATTCTGTTTCCGAATTCCGCGCGCAACCCTTTGATTTCATGCGGACTGGCCACGACTCCATCGATTCCTGCCGCGACTCCTAACCTGGTTAGGTGCAAGACTTGGTTCTCTACCGTGCCAGCGATTCCAATTTCGTGCAGCGTTTGTTCGGTTGCGCTTGTCAACACAGTGACTCCCAGGAGGAGCATGTTATTTGTGCGGGCGGCGATCGCAGCGCGGACCATTTCGCTGCCACCGCTCAAATGAATCGTGAGCATATGCACGCCGAGGTGATTCGCGGATTCGACTGCTCGAGCGACGGTGTTCGGAATGTCGTAAAGCTTCAGATCGAGCCAGACTTTTGCACCGGTGGACAAAACGGCGCGCACAATTTCCGGTCCTTCGGCTGTGTAAAGTTGGAGGCCGATTTTGAAAAAGGAGATTTCCCCGCGGAGCTGCTCAACGAGTTCGAGCGCCTGTTTCTTGGTCGCGACGTCGAGTGCGACGATGATTTTGTCGTTTGTCATTCCGAGCGAAGTCGAGGAATCCCGCGGTGTTACCTTTAGCTGGTAAGGCGGGATGTCTCGACTAGGCTCGACATGACCATATATGCAAGTTCTCGCGCCCGCGAAGATCAATCTTTCGCTGAGGATTCTTGGCCGACGCAGCGATGGTTTTCATGAAATCGAGACGCTCATCGTACCTGTTTCGCTGTGCGACGAGATTCAAATTGAGCGGTGCAGCGGCAAAAAAGGAATCGAGTTTCAGTGTGACGATCCATCGGTGCCGAAAGGCGATGATAACCTCGCCGTATGCGCGGCGAACCTGTTTTTGGAGAAAACCAAGGTCGACGCCGGTGTTTCGATCGAGCTGAAAAAGAAGATTCCACATGGCGCGGGTCTGGGTGGAGGAAGCAGCGACGCCGCTTCCACGCTGCTTGCGCTCAACGAACTGTTCGACACCAATTTGCCGGTTCCAGCGCTGGCGAAGATGGCGGAGGCAATAGGCTCCGACGTACCATTTTTCATTTTTCAATCCGCAGCAGTGTGCAAAGGACGCGGCGAACTGGTGAGCCCGACAAGATTGCGCGAACAATTATCGGTCTTGTTGCTGAAGCCTGAGTTCGGCGTACCGACGCAATGGGCGTACTCGCACTGGCGAGACTCACGCGAAATTCCAGGCATCTCTTATGCCGCTCAGGAAATCGCCGGACAAACATTCCTGAATGATTTGGAGCGCCCTGTCTTCGAAAAATTCATTTTCCTCGCGGAAATGAAAATGTGGTTACTGAGAAGACCTGAAGTCAGCGCTGCACTCATGTCCGGCTCCGGTTCCACAGTTTTTGCGGTACTACGCGACAATGCAGATGCCGATCGTCTGGCGAAGCGCGCGAAAGCGGAGCTTGATCCGGAACTGTGGACATGCGCGTGCAAGACGAAAGGGTAGCGCATGCGTCTGGGATACTGGAGAGGTTGTCTCGCGATTGCCGACCTCCCTTTTGGTTAGCTCATCCTTACGGCGGCGCACCCAGAGCCAAAGACTGTTTCGGCGTGACGCCGAAGCCAGCATGCGAAACGCGGGGGCTTTCAGCAAAGAGCTATTCGCCCAAGCGTCGCAGGAATTGCGCTCGTCCGTATTCGCGATTGAGCTTCGAGATAAAACTGGCGCTGATCTCGGCGGGACATACCGCTTCACACTCGTAAGTATTGGTGCAATTACCGAACCCCTGCGCGTCCATTACGTGCACCATCTTTAATACGCGGCGCTCACGTTCGGGCCTGCCCTGCGGCAAAAACGACAAGTGCGAAACTTTTGCGGCCGTGAAAAGCATTGACGATCCGTTCGGGCACGCTGCCGCGCACGCGCCGCAGCCGATGCAGGCCGCCGCTTCCATGGCCAGATCAGAATCCTGTTTGGGAACGAGAATTGAGTTCGCCTCGGGCGCAGAACCTGCGCGCGCGGAGATGAATCCGCCGGCTTGCACAATCCGATCCAGCGCGGTGCGGTCGATCACGAGATCTTTCACGATAGGAAATGCGCCGACGCGAAACGGCTCGATGGTGATGGTGGCGCCGTCGCGAAACTTTCGCATGTACAGCTCACACACTGCGCCGGGATGATCGGGGCCGTGAGCTTCGCCGTTCACGGTGAGCGAGCAGGTGCCGCAAATCCCTTCGCGGCAATCAGAGTCGAACGCGACTGGTTCCTCGCCGGCGCGCAGCAAATTCTCGTTGAGGATGTCGAGCATCTCAAGAAACGACGTGTCGGGCGAGATGTCGCTGATATTGTAATCGACCAGTTTGCCGCGTGATTGGTGATTCTTCTGCCGCCAGATTCTCAACCGGAAGTTCATAGCGTTATGTCATCCTGAGCGGAGCGTAGCGGAGTCGAAGGATCCCGCGGGGAAATCGAGGGTTTCGCACCGGCATTCCTCGACTTCGCTCGGAATGACCAGAGGTAGTCATTTGTAGCTCCTCTGAGCCAAGTGCACGGCCTCGAAATGCAATGGTTCGCGATGAAGTTTCGAGTGTTGACCGTCCCCTTGAAATTCCCATGCGAAAACGGCAGCGTGAGTTTCGTCGTCGCGAAGCGCCTCGCCCTCGGGCGTTTGATGTTCCTCGCGAAAATGGGCGCCCGCAGATTCATCCCGCTCCAGTGCATCGATGCACATCAGCTCGGCGAATTCGAGGAAATCCGCGACTCTCCCAGCGCGCTCTAGCGATTGGTTGTAATCTCCTTCGTCTCCCGGCACCCGCACGTCGCGCCAAAACTCTTCGCGCAGTTCCGGAATTCGTCGAAGCGCTTCGCGCAATCCTTTCTCGTGGCGCGACATCCCGCATTTGTCCCAAAGAAGAAGGCCGAGTTCCCGATGGAACGAATCGAGCGAGCGCCGTCCGTTGACCTTCAGTAGTTTCTCGAGCCTGGCCTGGACATTCTGTTCCGCTTGCTGAAACTCCGGGGAATCGGGAGACGGCCGTTTTCCCATCTGGCCGGCGAGATAATTCGGCAGCGTATTGGGCAGAATGAAGTAACCGTCGGCCAAACCTTGCATGAGTGCGCTGGCCCCGAGCCGATTGGCGCCGTGATCCGAAAAATTCGCTTCGCCGATCACGAACAATCCGGAAACATTGCTCATCAGGTCGTAATCCACCCAAAGACCACCCATTGTGTAGTGCACTGCGGGGTAAATGCGCATTGGCACTTTGTAAGCGTTCTCGCCGGTAATTTTTTCATACACTTCGAAAAGGTTTCCGTAGCGCTCGCGAATGGTGTTTTCACCAAGTCTTTTGATCGCGTCGGCGAAATCGAGATAAACGCCCCGTCCTCCTGGACCGACGCCCCGGCCTTCATCGCAAACTTCCTTCGCTGCACGCGATGAAATGTCGCGCGGCGCGAGATTGCCGTAGCTGGGATATTTCCGCTCGAGATAATAATCGCGGTCCGCCTCGGGAATCTCGCCTGGTGGCTTAACGCGATGTTCGCCGTGTTTCGGAACCCAGACCCGCCCGTCATTGCGCAGCGACTCGGACATCAGCGTGAGCTTGGATTGGTAGTCGCCGCTGACAGGAATGCAGGTCGGATGAATTTGTGTGAAGGATGGATTGGCAAAAAGCGCGCCTCTTTTGTAAGCGCGATAAGTCGCTGTCACGTTGCTGCCGCGCGCATTGGTCGAGAGATAGAACACGTTGCCGTATCCTCCGCTCGCCAGCACGACGGCGTCCGCGGCGTGCCTCTCCATTTTTCCCGAGCGCAAGTTTCGAGTGATGATTCCCTTGGCCTGTTCATTCACGATCACCAGGTCGAGCATCTCAGTTTGCGGAAACATCTGCACTGTGCCTGCGGCAATTTGGCGGCAGAGGGCCTGATAACAGCCTAACAAAAGCTGCTGGCCGGTCTGTCCGCGCGCGTAAAACGTCCGTGAAACCTGTGCGCCGCCGAAAGAGCGGTTGGCCAGGTAGCCGCTGTATTCGCGGGCAAACGGCACGCCCTGCGCCACGCATTGATCAATGATGTTGTTGGCGATTTCAGCGAGCCGATAAACGTTCGCTTCGCGGGAGCGAAAATCGCCGCCTTTGATCGTGTCGTAAAACAGCCGGTAAACGCTGTCCCCATCGTTCTGGTAATTCTTCGCCGCATTGATGCCGCCCTGCGCTGCGATGGAATGCGCGCGTCTTGGCGAATCCTGAAAACAAAAACATTTCACGTGGTATCCGAGCTCACCGAGGGTCGCCGCGGTCGATCCGCCGGCGAGACCCGTGCCTACCACAACGATTTCAAACTTCCGCCGGTTATTGGGGCTTACCAATCGCACATGGTCTCGGTGATTGCGCCATTTCTGATCCAGCGGCCCCGACGGAATTTTTGGATCCAGTGTTCCAATCATGCTTCAGAATAACAATCCTTCGGTGCGCGCAGCACAAACTATCGTTCGCCGCCCCACTTTTCGCTTTTAAACGACGCGCGCCCTGATCCTTCCTCGAAGGCTTCAAAATGCTCCGGGTTCTGCCGATAATATTTCTGGTGATAATCTTCGGCCGGCCAAAACTTCATCGCCGGCAGGATTTCGGTCACGATCGGCTTTTTGAATTTTCCAGAGCTTGCAAGCTTCGCTTTCGAAGCCTCAGCAATTTTCTTTTCCTCCGCATTGCCGTAAAAGATCGCGGCACGGTAGCTCGGTCCGATGTCGGTGAACTGGCCGTCGGCTTGCGTGGGATCGATTTGTCGCCAATAGATGTCGAGAAGCTGCTCGTAAGAAATTTTCGTAGGGTCGTAAACGATTTCGATCGATTCGCGATAATTCGTTTTTTCCGATGTCACCAGCTTATAAGTGGGGTTTTGCTCGGTCCCGCCGCAATAGCCCACCACGGTTTTGATTACGCCGGGCGCTTTATCGAATGCGGGCTGGATGCACCAAAAACAGCCGCCGGCGAAAACCGCGGTCCTTGTGGTCGCTGAGGCAGGACTTTGCCCAAGGCTGGCAGTGACTAGGGATGCCATAAACACCGCGCCACCAAAGGTTCGAAGAAAAAATTGACTCATATTCTCTCTTTCATGTCGCTCCAGAGCCGAGACTGTTCAAGATGTTTCAGTGCACAGCGAAGGTTGCAGCGTTAATACGGAGACGACATTTTTCCATGTGGTCGAACTGGTACCGGAATTGCATGTCGCTTGTCTCGATCTTCGGCAGCTTTTCGGACGCGACGCGTCCCTGCAGGTCGATCTCGGCTGCGGCGATGGTTCCCTTCTGTGCGAACTGGCGAAACAGTTCCCGGACAAAAACTTCCTCGGTATCGAGCGGTTGACGAAGCGGGTTGAGAAGGTTCGCCGGAAAGCGGGGAACATCGACAATGTGCGAGTGCTGGGCACGGACACTTTGTTCGCGGTGCGTCATTTGTTGCCGGAAAATTCAGTAGAAACCTTTTACCTTTTGTTTCCCGACCCATGGCCGAAGCGGCGGCATCAGCAACGCCGCATTTTCACGGGGGAGTTCTTGGATGCAATCGCCGCCGCACTGGAGCAAAGCGGCGTGTTGCGTGTCGCGACCGATCACCTCGATTATTTTCATCAAATCGAACGGCGGAGCCGCGCTCATTCAGAATTCGAAATTGTCCCGCAGTCGCGGGACAAAGTCCTTATTCCGTTAACCAAATTTGAAAGAAGATTTTGCGAGCAGGGCATGCCGATTTATCGGCTGACACTTCGAAAAACTTCGCCGGTCAAATAGGCGCGTGCGGTCCATTCTCTTCCAGAAAATTTCAACTCCACGGCGCCAGTTTCGTCCTGACGAAAAAGTTTGATGCCGCGGGCGCGAATTTGGTCGGCCCAATCTTCACTGATCCGTTCGCGTTCCGGAAAATCTTGTGACGTGGCAATGATCAATTGCGGCCGCACTGCGTCGAGAAACGCGCTGGAACCGGAAGCTGCCGAGTGGTGTTGACCCTTAATAAGGACATCGCTGTGCAGCTCCAGGCGATTACTCAGCAGCGCCTGCTCAGTCTTCGTCCCACTGTCGGACATCAACAAAACGAAGGTCGCCGGCGCGATCGACAATCGGACGACAAACGTTTGATCATCTGCCGTAGTTCCTGCAAAGCCGGTGGGTGGAAAAAGGACTCGCGCCGTAACGTCGCGGGCCAGACGCAAGTCGTCTCCCGCAATCAGACTGGAGCACTTGAGCCCGCGCTTCTGTACCTCCGAAAACATGCGGGACAGCCGCCGGTGCAGGGCCGAGCGGTCAGGCGCCGGATTATCGAACACTTGGACCTTTGGAAAATCGTTCAGCAATTCCATGGCGCCACCGATGTGAAGCGAATCTCCGTGAGTGAGAAACAGGCCGCTGAGCCGATTTACCCCGGCCCAATGCAAATACTCGCGAACGACGCGCTCGTAGGTGCGTTCGCTGCCGCAATCAAACAACCAGTTGTTGCCGACTGTTCGCAAGTGCACCCCGGCCCCTGCGCCCAAATCCAGTACTGTCATTCTGGCTGAGGCTCTTTCGTTCCAATTCAGCGGGGGGACATAAAAATGGCCGCCCGGAATCTGCGCGAACAGATTGACGATTCCGATGACGGCTGTCGCCAGAGCCCAGTTCGCATTATTGAAGACAACCGCGATCCAAGGGAGTAGCGGAGTGGCCAGTAGCGAAAGAAGCGCAACGGCGAGGACAAAGAACGCAATCGGAACAACGACCAGGTTTGCCAACAGAGAAATCGGTGTGACCAGGTGGAAATACCACAAAATTAGAGGCAACGAGCCAATCCATGCGGCCAGCGACACGGATGCTCCACCGGAAACCCATTCATAACTGGAGTGCATCCAACGACGCGGGCCGCGCAGCAGGGTTTGCGGCAGGAAAGGGTCCGGAGCGCCGCACCGCTGCAAAACTCTAAAGAGCGGATCGGTGAACAACACAATCGCCCCAACCACAGCAAAGGAAAGCTGGAAGCCGGTGGAAAACAGTTCGTTCGTGTTCCAGCAGAGAATGAAAAACGCCGCCGCGGCGAGGCTGTTTGCGAGGAAAACCTTTCGCTCGAAAAATAGGCCGCCGACCAGGATGGAAGCCATTGTCGCTGCGCGGACACTCGAGACGTGCAGGCCCGTTACCGCCGCATAGAAGAAAAGCAGCGGAATGATGATTGCAGCCGCTGTTTTGCGTGAAAGCCGCGCAAGCGTCGCCGCCATCCATAGGAGAGTTGCGACAATGCCTACGTGTAGTCCTGCGACTGCGAAAAGATGAAGAGTGCCCGTCTGCTGGAACGGTTCTTCGATATCCTCTGGAGCCTGATGCCTTAACCCCAGCACGATCCCAGTGAGAAAAGTTTGTACCTCGGGTGCGTTCTCCAGACCGCGGCTTAGCGCGTTCTGCATCCAACTCCGGGACTCTTGTGCCGCGCGCAGGATTGGATTGCCCCCGCCGTGGCGAATCAGCGTGCCGTCCTCCGGGTACCGGACGAAAAGCATTCGACGCACATCATGCCGGGCAAGGTAAGCGCGCATGTCAAACTCGCCGGGATTCCGCGGCGCGGCGATTGGCTCGGCAGTTCCAAAGAGCTTTAGTTCATCGCCAAATTCGGGAGCGCCTTTCCACCGCACCTGCCAGATGGCGCGCGCGGATTGCTTTGTGCCTTCAAATTCAATTGACGTGAGTTTGAGCAGGAAGGTCGCAAATCCGCTGGATGCAATCTTGGGTTCGCTGATCACGCATCCGATCGCTGTGACCGTGCGCGGCCGGTCGCCCAGCTTATTCGCGAGTTGTTGTCCTTCTGTACTGGTTATTGCGAATTTGTGCAGCAGGAAAAAACCAGCCGCGACCATGAGATATGTTCCGGTTAATCTCGGCCAGCACGCCAGAATAAGAATGCACGCTGCGAGAATTATCGCTGCTGGAGCGATTGCCGTTGATCGCACCGGCGAAATTTCCGCCACGACAATTCCCGTGATGGCCATAAGCGCCAGACCGACAAATGGCTGACGCGGCGCACTGAGCAATTTCATGTAGTCGCAGTTTTCGCTTATCGCGCGTTGGCAGCGCAAGCCGCAATGTGCTTGCCGCACTGCATCGCAATTCAAAGCGGCGGAGTGCTTGCAGTGGCGTCGACGTCAACGCCAGTAGAGACCGCGCCCACGGAAGATGCACGAGCGACGAGCCGGGCCTATTTTGCTCCCCGTGCAGGATTTATTTGCCGAACAAGCCAATGTAGAAGCCATAGATAACGCTGCGCCACTCGCCACGCGCATGCGGCCGCGCTCGCTCGACGAATTTGTCGGTCAGGAACACATTCTCGCGCCCGGCAAACTTTTGCGCCGCGCAATCGAAGCTGATCGTCTGCCATCGGTGATTTTCCATGGGCCGCCCGGCAGCGGCAAGACCACGCTTGCGCGTGTGATTGCAGAAATGACGCATGCAAAATTCGTTCTGATCAGCGGCGTGGAAAGCAACGTTGCCGAAATGCGGCGCGTCCTAGCCGCGGCTACGAATCGTCTCCGCACCTCGGGACAAAAAACGATCCTGTTCGTTGATGAGATCCATCATTTCAACAAGGCTCAGCAGGACATTCTTTTGCCCGACGTAGAAGCTGGAAACCTCCGTCTTATCGGCGCGACCACTTACAATCCGTTCTTTTACGTGAACAGCGCGCTCGTTTCGCGCTCGCAGGTTTTTCGACTCGAACCGCTCACTGTTGAGCAATTGGAGCAGTTGATCGATCGCTCGGTGTCGGACAAAGAGCGCGGCCTTGGAAATTACAACGTGAAAATGGACACGGACGCGCGCCGGCATCTGGCGAAGCTGAGCGATGGCGATGCGCGGAAATGTTTAAATGCGCTTGAAATTGGCGTGTTAACTACGCCAGCTGTAGCCGGCCGCGGTGAGGCCGGCCAAACGCAGCATGACGTGAAACGGGCTGAGGCCGCGGCCAACGCCCCGGGCTACAGCGGCACTGGGATCATTCATTTCACGCTCGCTGTTGCCGAGGAAAGCATCCAGCAGAAAGCCGTCGTTTACGATGGGGTCGGCGACGCCCACTACGACACCATCAGCGCGTTTATCAAAAGCATGCGCGCCTCGGATGAAAGGGGCGCGATGTATTGGCTGGCGAAGATGCTGCATGCCGGTGAGGATTTCCGCTTCATTGCGCGGCGGATCGTGATTTTCGCAAGCGAGGACGTTGGCCTTGCTGATCCCGAGGCGTTGCAGTTGGCGATCGCGACACAGCAGGCGGTGGAGTTTGTCGGAATGCCGGAAGCGCGCATTCCGCTTGCGCACGCGACCGCTTACATGTGTCGCACGCCGAAAAGCCGCGAAGCTTACGATGCGCTCAACGCCGCGACCGAACAGATCGAGGCGGAACAAACGAAA
Source organism: uncultured Verrucomicrobiae bacterium (assembly GCA_963776065.1). Taxonomy (GTDB): domain Bacteria; phylum Verrucomicrobiota; class Verrucomicrobiia; order Chthoniobacterales; family UBA10450; genus Udaeobacter. The sequence continues at coordinate 313,121 of CAVZLJ010000008.1, forward strand.
GCTGTGCCCGAGCACCTCAAGAACAAGCATTTTCCGATAAATCCCGAAAGCTAAGGAACATTCTTCAAAGTCGAAAACTTCTCAGATGTTTGTTGTGCATTCGGCGCAGTGCCGAGGTGTCCGGAAAAAATCAGCAGTCCGAAGCAAACGGCGTTGAAGGTGATGAAAAGAGCGAACGCATGCCAGAGCGGACCTTCGCGCCAGTGTTGGTGCACTTTTTTCCAGCTCGAAAAAATGTGGAACGCAGATAACAGCGTCGCCATGTAGAGCCCATAGAGGATGTAGTGCGGCTCGATGCCATGCCACAAACCCATTAATCCGAACGCAAGGAAGTATCCCAGGATTGCTGCGGTGTGCATGCTCCTGAACCATTTGCCGCGCCCCGCGGCGAGCAGGAAACGCATGTAAACGTGATCTCGAAACCAAAACGAAAGGGTGATATGCCAGCGGTTCCAAAAATCACGAATGTTTCGCGCAAGGAACGGGCGGTCGAAGTTTTCGGGAGTGTGAACACCAAACAGATAGCTGATACTGATGGCGAAAGCGCTGTATCCGGCGAAGTCGAAGAACAAATAAAAACTGTAGGCATACATGTAACTGAGCAGCGCACCGAACTTGTGGCCGCGGGCTGCCAGGTTGAGCCAGTGTTGTTCGATCAGCGCGGCGAGTATGAATTTGTAGAGTAATCCACGAAAGAAATGGTGCACCGCGCCGTCGAGGTCGGCCAGGAACTCAGTGCGGCTTCGTTTTCTCCTCCAGTCGCCCATGAAACGGCGATAACGGTCGATCGGGCCGGCGGAAATCGTCGGAAAGAAAAATAGAAACATGAACAGATCAATCGTGCCGGGGGTTTCGATCACGCCATCCCGGAGACAAAACACGATGTCGAGGGCACGAAACGTAACGTAAGAGATCCCGAGGAATCCAAACTGAGTTCTGGGCGAGACGAGCGGAATCACTTTGGTTACTACGAGCGGAAGTACGCTCAGCCCGATTGCGCCGTAGAATAGCCAGCCTGCCCGGGCGCCTGCCCCCACAAACGCGCGCACGATCAACCATTGCCAAAAAGCAAAGGCCAATACGATCCAGATTTCGCGCACTGGGAAGTGCGCGCGTAGATGAAGCACGTCCTGATACTGCGCGACGAGCATAACCGCGGTGACCAGCAGCGCCCAGCGCCAGCCGGCGCGGCCGAACAAACCGAGAATGATGGCAGGCACCGCTACGTACAGCAGCAGCACGAAATATGTAAAATCGGCGTAGGGAATCACAGCGACCTGGCCAGCGCGTTTCGGTCCAGCTTGCCATTGGCCGTCATGGGAAACGCATCCAGAAAAACAAATTTGCGCGGCAACATGTAAGCCGGCAACCACTCTCTGAGTTGGCTTCGCAGGTTGTGCGCCAGTTTGAAGTCTGATGTCTCCTCTCGCGCCGACAACATTACAAAAGCGGTAAGCGATTGAGCGGTGCCGTTCTTGATCACTGGAATCACGACCGCATCCCGCACCGTCGCCAGCTTTCGCAGATTCGTTTCGACGTCGCCGAGCTCAATGCGATATCCGCTGAGCTTGATTTGTTCATCGATGCGGCCTTCAAAAAAAAGGAGATCGCCTCGGAACTGTCCGAGGTCGCCCGTTTTGTATGCATGCAGGCCGCGATATTCGAAAAAGGCGCGCGCTGTGAGATCCGGGCGCTCACTGTAGCCGGGACTCACGTTCGGCCCCGCGACGATGATTTCGCCGCGCTCATTAACCGGCAACTCCCGACCGTTGTGATCGAGGACGAAGATTCGAGTTCCTGGCATCGTACGACCGACGGGCAACGGCGAATATTGCTCGAGGATCGCAGCGTCGATTAGGATGGAGGCCGTGGCGACTGTTGCCTCGGTCGGTCCATACATGTTCCAAACCTTCGCTTGCGGAAACCGCGCGAGCAGTTGAGCTGCGGTTTGAGGTGTGAGCGTTTCGCCGCAAAAAAGAAATCGCTGCACCGAGGGGAGCATCGGCTCAGCGAATGAGTTTTCGACGAGACACATTTGTACAAACGACGGAGTGGAAACCCACGTGGTCACGCCGGAAGTCGCCAGCGTGCGGTAGAGTTGTTTTGGATTTTCGATTAAATCGCGGCCAATGCTGAAGAGCGTGCCTCCTGTTGCGAGGCTGCAGTACAAATCCATTACGGAGAGATCAAACGAGAACGGTGCCTGATTCAAAAATACTTCGCCTTTGCTGAAGGATTGTTCCGCGAGCATCCAGCTGATGAAGTGTTCGAGGCAGGCGAGAGTGATGATCACGCCCTTGGGTTCGCCGGTGCTGCCGCTTGTGAAGAGGATGTAAAACGGTGCGTCCTTCTCCACGTGTTTCGTGTCGCTGCGGACGTCGCCTCTCGAAAATTGTGCGATGTCTTCGACACGGAGCACCGTCGCCGCGCGCGATGTTGCGAGAATCTTGTCGATGCGCTGTTGCGGTAGCGCTGTATCCATGGGCACGTACGGCCGGCCTGATTTCACCGCGCCGAGGAATGCGATCAGCATTTCCGGCTCACGATGGCCGAGCACGGCAATCGGGCTGGTATCATCGCCGAAGCGCTCTGTCAGATACCACACAAGCGCGTTGGAGCGCCTCCGCAATTCGCCATAGGTGAGCCTTCGATCGCCGCTGATATGCGCGAGTGCGTCCGGCGCCACCGCGGCCCAGTGATCGATTCGTTCGACCAGATTCACTAGAACCCCTGATACACGAAAGGCGGCGTCTTGAAATCGCCACGCCCATACATCGCGATCAAAGCCAGAATGACCGCGACGTAATAGACAATGAGCAGCACCCGATGCAGCGTGGGATGTCGTTCGAGCCAGCTCACGTGCCGATGCGCTGTTCGAGATCAGCGATCACGGCTCGTGGTGTGCGCCAGCGCTCGCGCTCGAACTCCGCCGGAGAAATTTTTAACCCAAACTCCTCTTCGATCATCAGGATAAGCTGAACGGTTCTCATCGAATCGAGGACTTGATACTCATAGAGAGGGAGATCGAGATTGGTGCGCACCTCATCTGTTTCTCCTACTGAGGCCAGGAGTTGCAATACTTTGTCGGAGAAATCCGCAGCTATCATTGGGTGAGGCGCAGCCTGGTGTGCCGCTTCAACGAACGGAAGATCATCACTCTTCAGCTTCGTGGCAAACGGTCGTGATAGAAAAATCGCGACAAGTAATGAAGATGATCACTTCTCAGCCCCCTGGCAAACGTCCGTGATAGAAATCATCGAGCACACGGTCGTAATATGCCCAGCCTTTCGCAGTGAGATGACTTTGGTGGCGGATGAGAAAAGCCGGGTCTTCGTCATGGTCCTGAAATTCGGCTACGGGAAAGTGGTATCGTTGCACGAGCGCGCGAAGCTTTGCGTAATAGTCGTCGCGAGCCGAACGGGAAACGCCCGCATGATCGTAAAAATCGCCGCCCAGCGGCATGCTGAGAATGACCGGCCGTGCCCGGACAACGGTCAGACATCGCAAGAGCAAATCCAAGTCTATCCAAATCGGTGACGAGTTAACGCCGGTTCGAAACCCTGGGTCACGCGAGCCGGGAGTAATTTTTCTATTGAAGCTCGAAGGTTGTTGGATGTTGGCCGCATCGACGGGCCTGGCTTTGCTCGCTTTTGCGATGAGCTGTGGCCAATCGATGGTTTCTGGATGCAGTCGTGGAGCCGGCGTGGTGTGATGCCGAATGTGATTGAACGCTGCCAAATGGTCCTCCAATTCCATTACCCCTGTTTGTAATTTGCCAGCCGGCCAGAGAGCGCAGAAAACGACTCGATCAAGCCAGCGGTCAGACGCCAATCGATTCAATTCGAACTTAAGCAGTGGTCTCTCTTCAAGTGTGCTCGGGCACTCCAGCATGCGCGAAGCGATTTCCCGCTTCAGCCCGAAGTCGAGCGCAGAACCAAACATCATTTCGCTGACCGCCATCGGTGAAAAATTTCCCTTGTACCCTTGCCAACTCGGCGTGGCTGTGCAAAACCAGCCGGGCGAAAGCGAGATCGCAATCTTTTTATCGCGCAAGTGTGAGCCGAGTGCTCCAACTCTTTGCAACATGATCAGCGGGTTCGCTCCTCCGCCGCCGACGGGAGAAAGTTGGAAACCTGTCGGCGCAGTGCGAAAGAAATTGTTTCCCCGCTCCGGGGCCGCCGGGATTCGTAGTTCCGAGCTGCCATAAATCGGCAACACGTTCCGCGCATGCGCGGCGGCGCTTTGAAACGCCAGTCCCTGGTTTTTAAGCGGAAAGTTTTCGGGCGCGGTGGAGACAATGGTAGTGTGTTCGAGATGTATCAGAACCCGTACTTCAGCGAAAAAGACAATCGCAGCCAGGCAAAGGGCGATCGGCCCTGCAAACAAATGTGGCATCTCTTTCTTGGTCTCCGCGGGCATGATTATGAAGACGAAGTTATTGTCGGGACTTGACGCCGCAATCGAATTTCACTTCGTATTCTAACCACAATGGCTTCTTCATCACTCTGGCAGCGATTCCAACGATATTTCCTGGAATACCGTGAGCTCGGTTTTTCCCTCGACATCAGCCGGATGAAATTTCCGGATGATTTGTTCGAGAAAATGCAGGCGCGGATTGAGCAGGCGTTCGCGGCGATGCGAGAATTGGAGACGGGAGCAGTCGCTAATCCTACAGAAAAGCGAATGGTCGGTCATTACTGGCTGAGGAATCCGGCGCTTGCGCCGACACCGGAAATCCGGGCGGAAATCGAAGACACCATTCGAAGCATCACGAAATTTGCCGAAGATGTTCACCGCGGCGAAATCACGGCTGAAAAGGGAAAACGTTTCGAGCAGGTTCTTCATATTGGGATCGGCGGCTCGGCGCTCGGGCCGGAATTTGTCGCAGATGCGCTCGGCTCGCCGCACGACCCGATGGATATCTTTTTCTTCGACAATACCGATCCTGATGGTTTCGATCGCGTGTTCGACAGGATAGGCGATCGGCTTTCGCAAACGCTTGTCGTGGTGGTCTCGAAATCCGGAGGGACAAAAGAAACACGGAATGGAATGTTGGAGGCGGAAGCGAAGTTCGCCGCGAAAGGACTTCAGTTCGCTAGGCATGCTGTTGCTGTGACCGGCGTTGGAAGCGAGTTGGATAGGCGTGCCGAAGCGAGCGGTTGGCTCGCACGCTTCCCGATGCCCGATTGGATTGGCGGACGCACATCAGTGATGAGCGCGGTTGGGCTGCTGCCGATGGCGTTGGAAGGGTTTAACATCGATGCCTTCCTCGCTGGCGCCGCGGCCATGGACGAGCGCACCCGCATACCTGAGGTCGTGCAAAATGCTGCGATGCTTCTCGCGCTCATGTGGTATTACGCCGGCAACGGGGAAGGCCAAAAAGACATGGTGGTTCTTCCCTACAAGGACCGACTGGGCCTGTTCACCAAATACCTCCAGCAGCTCGTAATGGAATCGCTAGGGAAAGAAAAAAATCTCATCGGGGAAATTGTGCATCAGGGGATTGCTGTTTACGGCAACAAAGGCTCGACCGACCAGCATTCCTACGTGCAACAGCTGCGCGACGGGGTCTTGAATTTTTTTGTGACATTTGTGGAAGTGCGCAACGATCGACGTGGCGTGCGGTTTGAGGTCGAGGATGGCATCACAAGCGGCGATTACCTTCAGGGATTTCTGCGCGGCACGCGCAGCGCGTTATACGAGAACGGACGGGAATCAATAACAATGAGCATTCCCGAGGTGAACGCATTTAATGTTGGACTATTAATCGCGCTCTATGAGCGTGCCGTTGGCTATTACGGTTCGCTTGTTAACGTCAACGCGTACGATCAGCCTGGCGTGGAAGCAGGCAAAAAGGCGGCAAGCAAACTGTTGCAGCTCCAGAAACAAGTGCAGGAGGAGCTTTCCGGCGAGGGGAAGACTGCCGAAGAAATCGCGCGCTCAATTGACGCCGATCCAGAAGACGTGTTTCACTTGTTACGGCATCTGGCGAGCAACGCTCCACGAATCAAGGTTGTTCCGGGCGAGGAAGCGGTGGATGATCGCTTTTCCCTCGGATAATCACCGTAATTCTGCCATTATGGCGCATAACTCTTCCGAGAATCGAACCGGTTCATTGAGTCTGCCTTGGAATGACACAGTCCGTTTTGTCCGCCAACTGACTCACGATTTGCGCAATGATTTGAACGCTATCGAGCTGCAATCGGCTTACATCAGTGAACTCGCGCAAGATCAAGAATTGCAAAGTGAAATCAAGCGTTTGCGTGAGGTTGTCTCTGGCCTGAACTCGACTTTGCAACGGCTTTCCAAGGCGGTCGGAGAGGTCACACCGAACAGGATCTCCTACCGGTCGGCTGATTTTTTGGCGGATGTGCGCGCACAAATCCACCGCAATTTTCCAAACGAGACTGACCAGATTACCTGGGACGTAAAGGTTGACGGGATGCTGAATGTTGATCCGCAAATGTTACAGGAAGTGTTTGCGGAGCTTTTTGCCAATGCTTTCCGGCACAATCGTGGCAACGGCCAGCTGCTGGCGAGCGCCAGGATTGAGAACGAACAATTAGTGTTCAGTCTTCATGAACCAAAAGCTGGTTTTGATTCAAATACACAGAATTGGGGCCGCGAACCACTCCGGAACATCAGCCAACGTCATTATGGTCTTGGGCTTAATCGCGTTCGCGCCATTATCGAAGCGCACGGTGGCGAACTGCAGGCTCAATACGATCCGAAGGGTTCCGCGCTCGTTTCGACAGTTAAACTGCCCCTCTCGAGCGGGCATTCCGAACATACTTGAATACCATGTCATTCTCACAGCTTAAGCAACTGCAACCCACTGCTCGTGCGTAGTACCAGCAGCGCAATGTTATGAAAGCAGAGAACCATCGCGTTCTGATCATCGATGACGAGCGTCCCGTGCTGATGACGCTTGAAGCGCTACTGAAGCGCCATGGTTACCGGGTGGATACCGCGGCTACAGCGTCGCAGGGACTCAAGGCGCTAAAGCTAAATTCCCCATCGCTCGTGCTGCTCGATTTGCAATTGCCCGACGCCCACGGTTTGGAAATGCTCGATCGGATCAAGACGGAGCTGTCCGACGTACAGGTGATTATTCTGACTGCGCACGACTCTCTGCATAACGCCATCGAGTCGATCAAGCGCGGCGCCTACCATTTTATCAGCAAACCGTACGCTCCCGAGGAACTGCTCAGCCTCATGGAGAAAGCATTGGAGAAACAGTTCCTCCTGCACGAGGCCGAAAAACTGCGGGAAAAGACAGAACAACTCGAAAAGCGCCTGGAGATCGCAGAGTCGCGGCCCACGCCAGTTTTTAAGAGCAAACCGATGCAGGAAATTACAGAACTAATCGAGGCGATGGCGCCGTCGGACGCCAACGTTCTCATCGCAGGCGAAAGTGGCGTGGGGAAGGAAGTGATCGCCAACGCTATTCACGCCCGCAGCCGGCGCGCTGGCCAAGCGATGGTCAAGCTGAATTGCGCCGCGTTCCCGGAAACAATGATCGAGGGAGAACTTTTCGGTTACGTCAAAGGGGCGTTCACCGGGGCGACGCACGATTTCCCGGGAATGATCGCCGCGGCAGACGGCGGCACGCTGTTCCTCGACGAGATATCCGATATGCCCGCTGATTTGCAGACGCGGTTTTTGCGCGTGCTGCAGGAACGCGAATATCGGCCTCTTGGTAGCACGCAAACCATGAAAGCGGACTTCAGGGCGATCGCTGCGACTAACAAGCCCATTTCCGAGGCACTCGCCGAGAATCGGTTGCGCTCCGACTTATATTACCGGTTAAACACTTTCCAAATTGAAGTGCCTCCGCTCCGCAAAAGAAAAGAAGACATTCCGCCTTTGATGGCGCAATTCGTGAGACAATTTTCTCAGCAACTCGGAAAGCCGGAGCCGGATGTTTCGCCGGATGCATTTCAGAAGTTGCTCGATTATTCCTGGCCGGGAAATGTTCGCGAACTGCAAAACGCGATCGAATACGCCGTGGTGCTGGCGCGGGAGGGCATGATCGGGGTTAAAGGGTTGCCGGCGGAAATACAGCTACCTGCGGCACTGCAACAAGCCGAAATCAGCGGATTGCCGCGCAAAGGCGTGCAGAGTCTCGACGATCTCGAGCGAACCGCCATTCTCCAAGCCTTAGCCGAATGCCGCGGCAACAAGAAAAAAGCAGCCGAACTGCTCGGTATCCAGCGTCCCACGCTCTACAACAAACTGAAGCGGTACGCGATCGAGTTGTAAAAGCCAGAAGACGGCGCGCACGGAGTGACGCGCCCTACCAAAAAGTGAGCGCACGCGAGACGGTAGGGCGGGCAGTCCTCTGCACGCCGCGTGTGGTTGCGATGTTATTCACCGCGATAGACGCAGCGCGCGGTAGGTGTTTCGTGCACGACGATCTCGCAGAGACCCGGGCATTGGGGTTCCAATTTTTGCCAAAACCATTCAGCCATGTTCTCAATCGTTGGGTTCTCCAGGCCTTGAATGTCGTTGAGGTATGTGTGGTCGAGGGTTTTCAAAAGTGGTCTCATGGCCTCGCTGATCTGCGCATGGTCATAAACCCAGCCGGTTTTTGGATCGACGTCTCCTTCGACCGACACTTCGACTTTAAAACTATGTCCGTGCACTCGGCGACATTTGTGACCCTCCGGGGCGTTGGGTAAAGTCTGTGCGGCTTCGAAAGTGAAATCCTTGGTCAGCCGTGCTCTCATGATGAGGAAGACTATCATCGTGCTACAGGCTTGTCATCCTAGGAGGGCGGAGCCCGCGACGCCTCTAAGATTACGCTCGCGTTCAGATGATCCGCGGGAGATTTCTCGACTTGCTTCGCATTGTGCTCGGAATGCCCGGGCCGTTTCAAACTCCGCGCTGAATCGGGCTCCAGATGAATTTGTGCATCTGAAGCTGAAAACGGACGTTCAGTTTATCTGCTAAAATCCATTCCACGATCTGCCGTGGGTCGATCCTGCCGAAGATGGGCGAGAACAACACGGCGTGGCAGCGACTGGAAAGATCATAGCGCTGTATCTTATCGCGCGCCCACTCGTAATCGTCGCGCGAGCCCATCACGAATTTCACTTCATCGCGCGAGGTGAGATGGGCGATGTTCGCCCAAAGATTCTTGTCCTCCTCGCCACTTCCAGGTGTCTTTAAATCCATGATCCGGTACACGCGTGGATCGACTTTCGAGATATCCAGGGCGCCACTGGTCTCGAGCAACACTGTGTAGTCCGAGTCACACAGCATCGACATCAGCGGGAGCACGTTCTTCTGGAGCAATGGTTCGCCGCCTGTGATCTCGACCAATGGACAATGAAACGCAGCCACCGCATCCACGATTTCGTTCAACGTTCGTTTGTTTCCCTCGTAAAAGGCGTATTCGGTGTCGCAGTAGTTGCAGCGCAGATTGCAAAAGGTCAGACGCACAAAAACGCACGGGCAACCCACCCAGGTGCTCTCACCCTGAATGGAATGATAAATTTCGTTGATCGTGAGCGTTTTTTTGCCGCCTGGCATGTCAGTGAATCGTTCCTTCCTGAATCGCTGGAAAACGTCTTACGCGAACAACTGCAAAGCAAGTTCCCCGGCGTCGCAAAATCCGTTATATCGAAAACCAGCCGACCACTCGGTAAGTGGGTAAACCGAAGTGAAAGATTACTTTCTCCCACAGCAAAGGGGGTCCTTCAGAACCTGAAGGTTTGCTAACGGCTGCGGCCTTGACGCTCCCAATGGCGTTTATAATCTGAGGCGTGCGGCGTGTCTCGCCGTCCGCCAAATTTATCGTGAATATTTTCGCCGCTTTCTATCGCTCGTCCGTTGGAAAGAAAATGATCGTCGCGGTCACTGGCGTTATCCTGATTGTTTTCGTCATCGGACATCTGCTCGGCAATTTGCAGATTTTTCTGGGTCCGGATTGGATTAACGGTTACTCGGAACACCTCCGTGACCTCGGGCCGTTGCTTTGGGCAATCCGCGTGTTCCTGCTCGCAACGGTCATCATTCACATTTACGTGACGATTCAATTGGCCATTGAAAATCGCCGTGCGCGGCCCGAACGCTACGCTGATCGGCACTATGTCAAAGCAGACTTCGCCTCACGTCACATGGTGATCAGCGGGTTGATCGTGCTTGCGTTTATCGTTTATCACCTGGCGCATTTCACAGTGCGGGTGACCGATCCTCGTTTTGGCCTGCTCAAGGCGGATCCTCTCGGACATTACGACGTTTACTCGATGATGGTTTACGGATTTCAAAATTATTATGTGTCCGCGTTTTACGTGCTTGGCCTGTTTTTGCTCGCGCTTCATTTAAGCCATGGATCGTCGAGCTTTTTTCAGTCGCTCGGATTCAACGACAAGAAACTGACGCCGCGTCTCGCGCTGGGGGGCCGAATCTTCGCTTGGCTTCTATTTATCGGCTACACGTCAATTCCGGTTGCCATTCTGGTTGGAATCGTGAAGCCGGCCCAACAGCTGTAAGAGAAAACGACTGAGCTCTTAAAGATTCACGATCTGCATGCCTTCAGTCGCGGTCCGGTGCGCGTAAAGCCCGCTGAGGCGTTTTGTCGTCGGACCGATTTTGCCATCCCCGATCTCGCGATCATCGATCTTTGTAACCCCAGCCAACTCGCCCATTGTACCTGTGCAGAACATTTCGTGTGCGTCATAAACATCCGCGACGGATAGGTCGGTCTCGATGCAACGAATTTTCTCGGCAGCACAGATCTCGATTACGGTCGCGCGGGTGATTCCTTCTGGACATGCCACAAGACGACTCGTCGCTAGCTCGCCATTGCGGACGATGAACACGTGCGTCGCATTGGTTTCAGCGACAAAACCGCGCGTGTCGAGCATAAGCGCGTCATCTGCGCCGGCATTGTTCGCTTCGATTTTTGCCAAAATCGAGTTCAACAGGTTTGCGTGGTGAATTCGCGCATCGAGAACGTCCGGTGGCGGGCGCCGGACCTTGCTCGTGATCAGACTCAATCCTGTCTTTGCGTAAACCGGCGCTTTGTGTTCGGCCAACACAATCAGCGTCGGGCCGGCTTGATTCAGACGCGGGTCCATGCCGGAGGTGACCTTGACGCCACGTGTGAGAGTGAGCCGAATATGTACTCCGTCGCGCATTTTGTTCGCATCGAGCGTGCGTTTAATTTCGTCGATGATTTTTTCCCTGGGGGGAATTTCGGCGAAAGAGAGCGCACGAGCCGAACGTGCCAGGCGGTCGAGATGCTCGTTGAGCTTGAAGATCCGGCCGTTGTAGAGTCGCAACCCTTCCCACACCGCGTCACCGCCCTGCACTGCTGAATCGAAAGGGCTGATCCCGGCCTTGTCGCGATGCACCAACGCTCCATTGATGTTCACGATCAGATCGCGGTTTCGTTCGTCGAATGTTTGCAGCATCTGAATTACCTCACACAACGTCCGCTACGGACACAACGAAAAACTTTCGCTTCCAATGGGCCGTTGTGTTCTTTGTGCGAGGTCTTCAAAGCAGCCGGTATCGATAAAGCTGCTCATAACACTCGCGGCAGTGCTCGTAAGTCTCATGGAATCGCGCTGGGACTTCGCTGTGAGTCGCACGATACGGTTGAAACGAAGTCGTTTTTGCCACCTCGCCATACCAGTGCTTTGCCCAGAGACCGTCGGTGTCGCGTAACCCCGGCGGCCAGGACAACATCGACTCGCTAAAGTCGACGCCGACCGCCTCGCAGAGCAGTCGTAATATTCGTCTCCGGATTTTGTAGCACGTCTTTGGCATCGACAACGGGCGGAACGCGCATTCGATTCCGTGTGCGGACAAAATCGAAAATCTCCGCCTGCTGCACGAAACCGAGATCCTCCAGCGCAGGGTCTTCTCGCTTTTTAACGTAGGAACTGATTACTTCGCGTGGGTCGCGAATGAGAAAACAGTTCGTCACTGCGCCAAGCCATTCGCGATCTATTTCCGGCAGAAGATGGTGCGTCATCTGTTTCTGAAAAAAAATCCGCTTGTCGCCCGGGACCGGTCCTGTGAGATGCGCGATGACTTTCCGCCAATCGGTTTCGCCGGTCGCGATCACTTCGTCCGCGCCGGGGTGGTGGATACCGGTCGCCCGTAAATAAAAGGAATAAAACGGCTCGTCGATGACGGTGGTGTCGTCCCGATTGCCCCAGGAACGCATCATGGCGGTGGAAATATTTCGCGGACCAGACCACATGGCGATTCGGATCGTATTCGTATGTGTCATTGAAAAAGGATTGTAACGAATCGCAGCGGCTTGACCGAGTGCAAGGCTCAAACAGACGCATTAAGGCTACATGACGAAGCGACCGCGCATCGTCACGCCGCAAACACCTTGCCGTGATTTCCACTCCCAATTCGCGCTTGCGTTTTGGAGTGCGACGCTGCTGCGTCGCTCTTTATCAGACGCTGCCTAACTCTTGGCGAAAACGCCAATCAATGGCCGGCGTGATGGCGTCTTGGAGCGAAAATCGCTTACGAAGCCATCCTCGGTCCGGATCTCTACGTGACCGGCCGCGCGCCTGGCACCATAGACCAACACAGATCCCACAGGCGCTTCGTACGGATTAGAAACAGGCAGTTTTTTGAAACCATAGTTATTCACCAGCTCCTGACCGGCCTGTTTTGCCAGAGTCGTTTGTGGCCGCGACTTCACTACGCCCGCAGCAACGAGCGCTTCTTTAACGGAACGCCAGCACTTGGAAAGCGAGTGCGCGTGGGCGCGTTCCTCGGCAATGGTAGCGGCCCGACGCAACTTTGGATCGATTTTCGAATCAACCTTTGCAAACGGCTTCACAATCTTTTTGGGATAATATTTATCCACGACTTCGACGGATTGCTTTTTGCCAGATGCATCAGTGTAACTGAACTCCGGTTTTGGTGCCGAAAACACCAACGCCGAAGCGGGATTTGGGCAAAACGCCGCGAATCCCATCGCGGTGAACATGAGTGTGAGAAGTTTTCGCATAAAGCGCGCGTTCTATCCGGCATATCGTCCGCGCTCGCAACAGATTTTTTCCTAAGAACGTAAAATTTTCCATTTGACTTACGCGCAATCGGCAAATGGGTGTCGCGTTTATAGTGACGACACGAATTCCGTCATCTGTCGGCGCATTGCTGCATCGGGTAAGCGGCCAATTCCGCCATGCATATTGTCTTCCAGATGATCCGGTTTATTCGTCGCCGGGATGGCGCATGTGACTGCCGGGTTTGCGACGATCCATTTCAGGAAAAATTGCGCCCACGACCGGCAATCGAATTCCGCGACCCAATCGGGCAGAGGTTTCGAACGCACCTTGCTAAAAAGATCGCCAGCTCCAAAGGGGCGATTCGCAAGCACCGCGACCCCGCGCTCCCGAGCCAGCGGCAGAACGCTCTGCTCGGCTTCGGGTTCCATCAGTGAATAATTGATTTGGACGAAATCAAGCTTCTCGGTCCGCATCAGTTTTTCGATTTCGCTCAAAGCGCCGGACTCGTAATGGGTGATCCCGATGTAGCGAATGCGTCCTTCCTTTTTCCATTCCCGCAGTGTCGCAAGCTGTGTATTCACGTCGACGAGATTATGCACCTGCATCAGGTCGATTCGGTTCGTGCGCAGAAGCGCCATGGATCGTTCCATGGATTTCATTCCGTTTTCTTTGCCACGCGTCCAAACTTTCGTAGCGAGAAACAGCTTCTCCCGAATTCCGAGCGTGGAGGTGAGATCGCCGATCACCTGCTCGGCGCGACCGTACATCGGCGAGGAGTCAATCACACGGCCGCCGATCTTCACAAAAAGGGACAGAACGTCTTCCAATTGCCTGCGGATGTCGGCAGTAGGATCAACGTCGAACGCTTGCCACGTTCCGAGGCCGATCACGGGAAGTTTCTCGCCAGAGGAAGGAATGATGCGCGTGAGCATCGTTGATGATTCGCTTTTCCCTTGTGTGCTGACCGGCAAAATCAAAGTTGCCGCCGCGCCGCCAATCATTTTTGCAACTTCGCGTCTCGTCATTCTTGCATTGCAGGGCGTTTCTGCGAAACGCCCATGGCGTCTGGCACAGACGCGCTACAACAGGTATATACCACAATGAATCGCCGCCGTTTCATCAAAATCTCCGCCGCGAGTGCGCTTGCGTCGCGTGCCGCAACGACATCTTTATTCGCGGAGAAATCCGTGAAACCTCTGCGCATTCTGATTCTAGGCGGAACAGGATTCACCGGACCATATCAGGTTCGATACGCGCTCAGCCGGGGACACAAAGTCACTACATTCAATCGCGGCAAATCGCATCCCGGGGAGTTGCCAAAGGAAGTCGAGCAGTTAATCGGCGATCGTAATAGTCAGCTCGACGCCTTGAAAGGTCGGCAATGGGATGTGGTAATCGATAATCCCACCACTCTGCCGGTTTGGGTGCGAGATGCTGCGCAGATTTTGAAGGGAAACGTCGATCGATACGTTTTTACCTCGACTATTTCCGTCTATCCGGACTCAAAGACCGGTCCGGATGAAAACGCTCCGTTGCAAAAATACGAGGGGGCCGATCCGTACAAAGAAACGCTCGAATCAATGAAAGCGAACGGTTTCAAGTTGTACGGACCGCTCAAGGTCCTTTCAGAAAAGGAGGCGGCGAAATGGTTTCCAGGAAAAACGCTCATCATCCGCCCCGGTTTAATCGTTGGGCCACGGGACGAGAGCGATCGCTTTACGTATTGGCCGGTTCGAATCGATCGCGGCGGCGAGGTGCTCGCGCCAGGTGAACCACAGGATTCGGTTCAATACATCGATGGGCGCGATTTGGCGGAATGGACGGTCCGGATGGCAGAAAATGGCGAGACTGGAATTTACAATGCGACCGGCCCAGCCACGCCGATCGGCATTGGTGGAATGCTCGATGGAATCAAAACCGCCTTGAAATCCAACGCCAAGTTTACCTGGGTGGATGAGAAATTTTTGACCGATCAAAAGGTGCAGGCTTGGTCTGACATGCCAGTGTGGGCGGGTGCGGAGGACGGAATCACCCGCACCAATATTAGTCGTGCACTTTCCAAAGGGCTAACGTTTCGCTCGCTTGATGAGACGGCGCGCGACACGCTCGCCTGGTTTAAGTCGCTCCCTCCGGATCGACAATCGCATCCGAAAGCCGGTCTCTCGCCGGAGCGCGAAGCGGAGGTCCTCGCCGCGTGGCACAAGAAAGAAATGACGAAATCCTAATGAGGAATGACGAAAATTCTTCGGACTTCGTTATTCCTTTGCCATTACAAATTCGTGCTTCGTCATTAACGTGAAGCGCGTCCTCACCAAGATCGTTGACCTAAAGCCAGAAGAGATTCGCGCGCTCTGGATGGCGTTTGTCTTCAACTTTGTCGTTCTTGGCGGTTATTACGTTATCAGGCCAATCCGCGATGAGATCGGTGCCGATCGCGGCGTTGAAAATCTGCCATGGATGTACACTGGCACGCTGATCGGTATGCTGGTCGCGAACGCGCTTTATGCCGCCATCGTCGCGCGCATGTCGCGGCGGCGCTTTATTCCGGTCGCGTATCGTTTCGCCATCACGAACCTTTTTGTTTTCTTCCTCCTCATGCGTTGGATGCCAGCAGCGCAGGAACGCGCGATCCTTGCGCCGATATTTTTCATCTGGGTCAGCGTCTTCAATCTTTTCGCCACAACAATGTTTTGGTCGTTCATGGCCGACGTTTTTACGCCAGAGCAAGGCAAACGGCTGTTCGGATTTATTGCTGTCGGCGGATCTATTGGCGGAATCGTTGGCGGTCTTGTTACGAGTTCGCTCGCTGGAAAGCTGAGCACCGGCTTCTTCCTCCTCATCACAGCGGTCATGCTGGAGATTGCCGCCCAATGCGTGCGCCGATTTCCCGCCGATTTTCGCACGGATGACGAGCGAAGTGAGCAACCAATCGGCGGCAAATTGTGGGAAGGCGCGACGCACATTGCTCGATCTCCCTACTTACTTGGTCTTGCCGTGTTTCTCATGATCTACACTCTCACGAACACGTGGGCCTATTTTCAGCAGGCCGACCTTACCCAACATCACCTGCAAAACCGCGCCCTGCGCACATCGTTCCTGGCGAACATCGACATCGCGGTGAATACGATCACGGTGCTGATTCAGATTTTCCTGACCGGCCGTCTGATGAAATGGTTTGGAGTTGGAATCACACTGGTGCTCATGCCGCTTTTGAGCGGAGTAGGCTTTGCCGCGATTGGTGTCGCACCGGTTCTCACCGTGCTTGCGACGTTCCAGATTTTGCGACGGGCCGCAGGCTTTGCCTTGCTTCGACCAGCGCGCGAAGTTCTCTTCACGGTCTTACGGCGAGAGGACAAATACAAAGCTAAGAGTCTGATCGACACTTTCGGCTACCGCTTTGGCGATCAAATCGGTGCGTGGTCCTATCCGTTATTGCGATGGTTTGGATTGGGATTAGTCGGCATTTCCTGGGTGGCAGTCCCATTTGCAGCAATCTGGTGCGCCCTTAGCATCTGGCTCGGCCGCAAACAACGCCAGCTTGCTGAAGCAAAGCGCGATCAGACCTCGCCCCTGCCCGGCGCCGTCGCGCCTGAAGCGGCGTGAAAGTTCTGGCACTCGGTTCGTGGTTCGGATGCAAACAGACCGCTACAGAGAATGAACGCAGGGATAGCTGACAAATTCCATGTCCGTTTGGCGGCGATTGATGACGCGGACATTATCGCCTGGCATCGTGCCCGAATGTTTCAGGACATGGGCAATCTTCAGCCGCATTTGTTCGAAGCTTTTCGGATGAAATCCTGTGAGCAACTGCGCGACGTGTTCGCCCGGGGAGAATACGTCGGCTGGCTCACAAGTTTGAAAGTCGCGCCTGATACAGTCATTGCTGGTGCGGGCGTCCATCTTCGACGCGTCCTGCCGCATCCGGCCGAAAGCGGCGCCAGGTTTACCGAAGGCCGCCACGCTATCGTGGTCAATGTTTTCACCGAACCGGAATGGCGCCGGCAAGGTCTGGCCGCGATGCTTCTCAATCGAATTATTTATTGGGCGCGCGATCAAAAACTCGACGAACTGATTCTTCACTCCTCAGGCGATGGACGCTCGCTTTATGAACGCCTCGGCTTTGTACCGACGACCGAAATGAGATTCGCTGGCAACGACTCCGTTTCGAAAAAGTAAACCTCGAATGGGTTGCGGAATTCGCGGAGACGCGGCACCGTCTTCGATTATGGCAATACGAACTGGATCGGCGGTATGGGAAGGCACACTAAAGCAGGGCAGGGGAACGATGAAACTCGGCAGCGGCGCATTCGATGGGCCTTATTCATTTTCATCCCGCTTTGAAGAAGGAAAGGGAACAAATCCGGAGGAGCTCATCGGTGCCGCCGAGGCTGGCTGTTATTCGATGGCACTTTCGGCCAACCTCGAAAAGGCCGGCCATCCGGCCAAACGGATCAGCACGACTGCAACCGTGAAACTCGAAATGGTTGGCGGCGGCCCAAAAATCACCACGATCGATCTGAAAACTGAAGCCGATGTTCCGGGAATCGACGAAGCAAAATTTCGCGAACAAGCTGAGCTAACGAAAAAGACCTGTCCGGTCTCAGTCGCGTTCGCCGGCACGCAGATCAATCTGGAAGCGACACTATTAAGTTGGTTGACATCTAACCATCGGATTAACTGAATCCATGGTTCTGGTCCGTGTCCTTTCCCATCATCGAGTGACTTGAGAAGCGGATTCCAAGCGTAGAAGCTTTTGAAAGAGACAAGGCTTGCTACTGGGCAAGGAAGCTCGTAGAAAGAGCGATCGAATGATCCTTCGGCACCTCAGTCTCCGCGGCCTCTACGGATACATGGATAAGGACATCGATTTCCGCAGCGACATAAATCTAATCGTCGGAATCAATGGCTCCGGAAAAACCAGTGTTTTGAATCTCGTAAGCTGGCTACTGCAACCTTCAATTCCGCACCTTTGCACGACTCAATTCGATCAAATCCGACTCGATTTCTCGCAAGACGGTGCAGATGCAGTAATTCGCTGCACGCAAACGGAAACCGAGTTCCAATTCTTCCTCGAGGGAACAGAATACGTCGATTTCGCACCACTGACCGTCCAGCTTGCGCGCCCTGCGGCATCTATACGAACGCTACAAGATCGCGAAGAAATGTATGAGGCATACAGAGGTCTCCGACCTGATGCCCCGGAACAGAAAACATGGGCAGCACTTCGAAAAATCCCGAGTCCGGTAGTAGTCGGCTTGGAACGAACGCTGCATTCGGATCAGCTTGAACTGCAAATTTCACAAAGCAAAGCACACTCACTTGGCTTGCCACCTGAGATGATCGAGTCTGCTGTCGAACGAACTCCGCTGAGGCGCGTCCAACAGCTTGCGACCGATGCGTACTCACGATATCGGACGCAACTCATACGAATCAATGAGGAGCTGCGGGAAAAGATGATGCTGGCCGCGTTTGACATCGGCGCCGCACACACTCGACGAACAAAACGTGGGCAGTCGATTCTAAGCGAAGCTCAAATTGAACAGCTTGAGACACGCGTGGCACGTTACTTCGCTCAGGAAACTCCAGCCGGAACCGTTCGCCGCCACCGAAAAAGTGAAAATAAAACGAATGTCGCAAAGAACTATTTCACCGAGCTAAGAAAGCTACTCACTCTATCGAAGGCATCGCGAAGGGGCGCTTCTAGCGAAGCATTATGGAATCTGCTTCTTGGGCAGCTTCAAAAAATGAATCGCCTATTTACTGAATTCGAACGCTTCGACAAAAAATCTGAAGAGGCCTACACCGAGATACGGCGGTACTTGCAGACATTAAACCGCTTCTTAAAAGATTCATCGAAACAGCTTACGTATGATTCAAGCGCTAACGCACTCACGTTCGACATCATTGATGCCCATGAACAGACGACTCAAACCTCTCGCGGAATTGAGGCCTTGTCATCAGGTGAGCAACAAATCATCATCTTATTGACGTACATTGCATTCAGTCGAGGCACGATTTTCCTGATAGACGAGCCTGAGATCTCGCTTCATCCTCGGTGGCAAGAAGAATTTTTGGATGGTGTCAAAGATCTCATGCGGCAAGGCACTCAGCTGATTGTCGCAACACATTCACCTGCGATCGTCGGGAAGTATGTTGATTACTGCACAACTCTGCTGCCATACAATCAGTAATCCGCGACATGGTGGATCCGCAGCAAAGCTTCCCAAGCAAGTCACCGGGCTATCTTTACGCACAGAGCGTATTCTTCACTCAATTCAATGACGTCGATTTTTACGTCGAAGATGAACACAAAGAGTCGCTCTACTTTTCTGTTCTGTCTCGGCTGTTTCCTGGAATTCGAATTGATCGAATTTTTCCACTTGGCGGAAAACCAGCAGTCATCCAGCATGCTCAGGCACTCCGGCCGGGTCGACGAAGCATCCATATTTTGGACAAGGATTTCGACGACCTGCTCGGCGCGACTGTGGTTTTACCAACCCTGGTTTATCTGGACCGCTATTGCTTGGAAAACTACATCCTCGAGCCTCTTGCTATCTGTCGCTTCATAGTGGCGGAAAGGCCTACGCTGACAGAAGCTAAAGTGAGAACGGCGTTCGATGTCTCCAAGTTTCTGAGCGACTCGATTTCAGCGCTGCGGTCCCTGTTCTTATGTTTTTTTCTAGGTACAAAAAACATAATTTGCAAATCCCCAACACATCCCAATCCGTTGCGCGATTTTGTGACACCAGATCCCGATGGTGTGTTGAATCGACACGTGTGAAGCATTACGAAAAACGCGTTGCGAAAGCGATTCGTGACATGAATGTCGATTTCTCGACAGAGCGAAGAACCCACGCCACTTCATTTGAGCTAAACCGAAGGACGCGATTTTGTGGTGCAAATATCTCTGGTAAATATCTTCTGGCACTGTTACTGCAGCGCTACTTCGCCAATTCGTAGAGATATTCGACGAACGACATTGTTGCACCGTCAAATCCCTGAATTTTCGGGTTGGCCGATTCGATGATGTAATACTCATCTGGCGCGTGCGCGCCGCTGCCGTGTCCGAGTCCGAAATGGCCGGCAGCCAGCTTGAGCGGTTCGCCGGTAAAGACGTAACCAGGATAAGAGCCTGCATTGCGCGGCCAGAGCAGAGCATCGATTCCGAATTTCTTGTAGGTCGCAACTTGCGCCTTAATGAGAGGTGAATTCGCGGAAGTGCTCGTCGGATCGTAACCGCCGGTCATGTTTACTTCGATATCGCCAAACCCGCGCTTCGCCAGATGCGCCTTCAACGCGGCGAGCGCATCGGCCGCTTTCATGTCCGGCACGAGGCGCATATCGATCTTCGCGACGGCGCGATGCGGCAGAATGGTTTTGCCGCCGGTGCCCGTGTAGCCGCCTACGAGTCCTTCGATGTTTACCGTCGGTTGTGATTCCACTCGCTCATTCGCCTGTTCCCATGGCAGATCGTTGATCCAATGCTGCACGGAGAACAATTTCTTCGCCTGCGCTTCGCTGCGTACCTTTGAAACTTTTTCGATCATCGTTTTCTCCTCGGCGCTCAGCGGAAGCGGTTTCGGATAATTGTCGATCATGATTTCGTTGCCGTCGTCTGAGACAAGCGTGTTGAGCGCTTTGACCAAATGCCACGCCGGGCTGTCCACCATTGCCTTCAGGGAGGAGTGAATGTCCTTGGCCGGACCGCGACCCCATTTTTCGCCGCTCGACACGAGCTCCAACTCGATCACGCCTTTCGATCCGAGGTTCACCCCGACGATGCCATCGAGATCCTGTGTCGCTGATGGCATGAACACGCCTACGCATTTTTTGAGCGCAGCCAGAACCTCGGGACGCCTAACAAGCTGAGGAATGTGCGGCGAACCGATCTCCTCCTCGCCCTCGGCTACCAGGACCAGGTTCACTGGCATTTTCTTTCCGGCGCCTTGAATGGCATGCAGTGCTGCGAGGAACGCCGCCTCCGGTCCCTTCTGGTTCACCGCTCCACGGCCAATCATCACTTTGCCCAGCGGCGGCTTATCAACAATTCGCGCTTCAGTCGGCGGCGACGTCCATTCCGCCGGATCGAACTGTTTCACGTCGTACATGAAATAAAGCCCAACAGTTTTCGGCGCCCCCACATCCAGTGTCGCGAATACGCCGGGCTTGCCATCCGTATTGATTACCGTGGCCTGCTGAAATCCCGCGTCCCGTGCGAGCTTCGCCATATACTCCGCGCCTTCTGGATATCCGCGATTCTCGGCAGCGATCGATACTTGCCCGATCCAATCCTGCAACCGCTTTACTGCTTCATCATGGCGCTTCGTGATTTCGGCTTTGATGTCCGCGTGATCATTAGTCGCCGCGACACAGCAAAGCGTCGCAACCGCGATTGCTGTTAAGAATACGAGGAGTTTTTTGTTCATGTTAATGCAAGGTTTTCCTGTCTTGGTGTTGATGTTGTCGTGATCAGACCACTGAATTTCTTCATCAAGTCGTCGAGCTTGGCCAGATAGTAATCGATATTTTCGTCGCGATTTTCGGCGTCGAATTCGCTCGCCAGTTTGGCGGCTTCGTAGGCGGGAACCTTTTTTGGCGTCGCTTTGATGTAGTAGCTGATCTGATCGCCGGGTTTGTAATTGCGGCCGCTGGCAAGGGCAAGCTCGTAAGCCGCGGCGCGGTTGCGCGCGGAGCCGGCGATCTTGGCCCGGTATTTATCGAGCGAATCCTGGAGGGTGTCGGTTTTCATGAGCATGTCGATGTTCCATTCGCGATTGCGGATTTTTCGCTCGAATTCGCTGCGGAGATCGGCAATCGCTTCCGGTTTTCCCTGCATGATGAGCTTGATCATTTGCTCAAGAAAAACCCGCTGAAATTTTTCCAGTCCACGCGACTTCAGGGCGCCGCCTTTAATAATGACGTCGCCGTCTTTCGTGAGTAGCGCGTAATTCTTTGCTTTGTAGCTGAACATAGCGTCGAACTGCTCGTCGATTTCGACGTCGATTCCGGGCGGCAATTCCTTCGCCAGCGCTCGCTGCAAATCGTCGATCATTGTAGCCAGGGGCGTTGACCCCGGCTGGTCTTGCACGTCATCACGCCTCCCGCGGCCGGCGTCAGCGCCACCGGCTACAGAAGCAGGTGGCACGAAATAAATTCCGTCGGTATCGACTTCGATGACCTGCGCGCCATGCGCGTTAAGCCAGTCGATCATTTTCTTTAGCAGATCGCGGCCGATCTGCGTCACACGCGCGGCGGCATCGAAGTCGGCGAAATGTCCCTGCGCGAATCCAAGGTAACCGTAGAAACTGTTGAGGAGGATTTTGAAGGTGTTTTGCAGCGCCTGCAGATGATGTTGTCTGGCCGGATTCTGTTCCGCCCGCATTTTTGCCTTGGCTTCGAGCCGAAAGTTCCGGAGATCGGTCAGCAAATGTCGGAAGATTTGCAGTTCGTCGGTGGTGGGAAAGCAATCGAACTGCAACATGATCGACGGATAAAGCGAGGCGATGTCACAGTGCCACACGTCGCGCGCGACACCTGTGAAGAAGATATCCGTGTAACCGCCTTCGAACGCGCGCGGCATCGGCAGCTCTGGAATAGAATGGCGCTGCCGGAGATATTCGCGCAGGAACAGTGCGTTGATCCGCGTAGCGTTGCCGCGAACGATCACGTCCTGGTAATTATAAGGAAAGATCTGCGCCTGAATGAAGTAGCTCGGGCTCAGCAGATCGGATAGCGCGCGAGTTTCCCGAACGCCGCACAGTGCGCGTCGCCGGAACATTTCCGAATCGGTTAGGTACGCACGGTGCAATTCCTTTCCCGTGAGCCCTGAAACCTGTTCGCTGTCGCAGAGATCGAAATGCCGGGCGACATCGGAGCGTTCGAAACTCGCGAGAGAACGCATCCCAACGTCGTAGAATTGCGCCAGCAAAAATGTGTCGACGAAATGGCGGCCATCGATCGTGAACTTCGGGTAATCGATTGTCTTCTCCGCAATTTGCAGTCGCGACGGACGCGACCGGAGAAAACCGCCGCTGCGTCCCCAATCGAGTTTGGTTTTCAGCTTTTTTGCGCGAGTGACAAGCAGCGGCAGATGCACACGAAACAAATCGTGGCCTTCGATCACGTCCGGATCGCGTTCTTTGATCAGGGCCGTCAGGCGTTTCAGCGCGGCGCGTTCCGACTCCTCGAGCTTGTTCGAATCCACCACGACCATTTCTTCCCAGCCGGTGTTGTCGGAAAGCGCAATGCTTAGGATGTGGTCGTCGTTGCCAGGTTCACCGCCCCCGGCTACAGAAAGGACTTCAAGCTGCATGCGTTTCAGTTCCTCGAACCGCAAATCTTTGAACAACGTGCGTCCCGTCGCGGTGAGATAATGCTGTACGGGGTCCGTAAATGCGAAGAAAGCGCGCCCGGCATTTTTGAGCCCGTTGCGGAGGGCAATCAATTCTTTCCAGCTATCGACGGTAATCAGCCAGCCATACTTTAGATCGCCCCGGAGTTTTTCTGTTTCGATGCCGAGATCGACTACATCTGAGTCGGCCCAGACAAATGGGTGGAACGGCTCGACGTCGGTGACTGTCGATCCATCTGTTTCACGGCGATGCACGCGGACAGTCCCGCTTTCGCCCAGCTCAACGGCCACGATCCTCGGCGTCGGAGCAGCGCCAAAGAGAAGCGGATTTTTCTCAAATTCCATCAATCAAAGATTCCTCGACTTCGCTCGGAATGACAAATTGCGGGGCAGGCGCATCGCCTGCCTCTTTCTGGCAACCGGAGCGGTTGCCCTACAGCTGCATCGCGTTCATCATCCGACATGAAAATTGTTTTGCTGCCCGCGGTATGTTCGTGGTTGCTGTTCGCGGTTTCAGGGTTTGCGCAGGCTACGCCGCAATCGCTGGCCGATGCGGAGCTGCCGTCGCTCCTCACGATTTACAAAGACATTCACAGTCATCCCGAATTATCCACGCAGGAGCAGCGCACCGCCGCAATTGTCGCAAAGGAATTGCGGGCGGCCGGTTGCGAAGTCACTGAGGATTTCGGCAAATACGATAATCCAAAGTTAAAGAGTTATGGCGTGATCGGGATCATGAAAAATGGCGACGGTCCGAAAGTTCTGGTGCGCACAGACATGGACGCGCTGCCCGTTAATGAGGAAACCGGCCTGCCGTACGCAAGCAAAGTCGTCGCCAAGAACGACGACGGTAAAGAGGTTCACGTCATGCATGCATGCGGACATGACGCGCATGTCTCAATGTTTATTGGTGTTGCCCGTGCGCTGGCGAAATTAAAAGATCAATGGCACGGCACGATCATCTTTGTTGCTCAACCGGCGGAGGAATTAGGCAGTGGCGCTCGCGCATTGCTCAATGCAGGTCTCTACCAAAAATTCGGGAAGCCGGATTTCGCCCTTGGATTTCACGACAAAGCTGATTTGCAGACCGGCCACATCGGGGTCACGGAGGGTTACACGTACGCAAATGTGGATTCAGTGGATGTGACTGTGCGCGGCGTAGGCGGGCATGGCGCGTACCCCTACGTTACCAAGGACCCGATCGTGCTTGCGGCGGAGATGATCAACGCCTGGCAGACCATCGCGAGCCGCGAAAACAATCCGCTCAATCCGATTGTCATTACCGTCGGCTCGATTCACGGCGGCACAAAGCACAACATCATTCCTGATGAAGTGAAAATGCAGCTAACGGTGCGAACTTACAAACCTGACGTGCGCGAGCGCGTGCTGGCCGCAATCGATCGCATCGCAAACGGGATCGCCGCGGCCGGCGGCGTCCCGGCCAATCGAGCGCCCATGGTAACTGTTTTAAAAGACCAATTCACGCCTGCGACGTACAACAATCCAGAACTCACGAGGCGCCTCGTCGCTGTATGGAAAAAGTCGTTAGGGCAGGAAAATGTGGAGATCGTGGATCCGACCATGGGCGGCGAAGACTTTTCTGAATACAGCTTGCCGGACCATTCCATTCCTGCGGTTGATTTTCACGTCGGCGCGGTCGCGCCAGAAAAACTTGCAGAGAGCAAAAAGACCGGAACACCGCTGCCCAGTCTGCATTCCAGCAAGTTCGCGCCGGTCCCCGAGCCGACCATTCGTACGGGCATTGTTTCAATGACGACAGCCGTGCTGGATCTGATGAAGTAATAATAGAGTGTCAACAGGAGTGTCTTCACAGTGATCAGTGACACCTCAACAATCCCGATTAGCGGCACCTTCGCCAACCTGCCAGACAACTCCACCTTCACCGTCGGACGCAATAGCTATCAGGTGAGCTACTCATGGAAACGATCTCGCCCTGACGATGGTGCCGTAACAGTCTTAGCTAGGCTATACGAACTCTGATTACGGCGGAAGTGCGAGACTGAAAATCCCTCGTCCGAACGTCGCGGCATAGAGGGAATTCGAAGCCGCCACGTACTCCAAGTCGGTTACCGGAACATTGGGCAACTTCGCCCCCGCAGTGGACCATGTTGTTCCACCATCGTCGGAGCGAAACACGCCAACGTCAGTGGCGACATACATAGTCGAGCCTACCACGGCAATGTCATTCACGGGAGCTTGAGGCAAATTCCCGACAATGCTCGTCCACGTCGTTCCACCATCGATTGTCTTTAACACATAGGGCAATTGCATCCCGGAACGAAACCCCGAGAAGGTGGCGTAAGCGACGCTCGAATTCGCTGGGTCGGCGGCTACGCGCGTCACCCATGTTCCAGGTAAATTAGGATCATCCACCCGGATCCAGTTCGCTCCCAGGTTGGTCGTGAACCACAGTCGGCCGTCGTCAGTTCCGGCAAACAGGCGATTGGAATCAGTCTTTGCCGCTGCAACGGTCGTGATGGTACCAAACGGATAGTTAAGGTCGCGCCCTGGTCCTCCGGTCAGGTCCGGACTGATAACTGACCAGTGCACGGCGTGATCGGCGGATCGATTTACCTGGTTGCCGGCGTAGTACAAGACCGCTGAGTTGCTCGGATCAAATTGAAGTGGCGAGAACCAGTTCCGCCTGGATGATACAGTGGCTCCCGTAAAGTCGCTGCTGGTCGTGCCACCGTTGGTCGATCGGCTGCATTCTCCGTACTGACTACAGCCATAAACCATGTTCTGGTCGCCTGGATCTATCAGCGCTTCTAATCCGTCGCCCCCGATGTATGTATTCCAGCTCGCTCCACCATAGGAGCGGTTGACGCCGTTGTCCTGCGCGCCGCCGACGACCCTGGTGGTGTCCTGCTCGCTTACGTCTACGCTATAAAACTGAGTGAAAGGTTGGCTCACAGCGAATGTCCACCGATCGTTTGAACCGTTGACGTCTGAGCGGTAAGTCCCACCGTCGTTGCCGAGGTAGACTCGCCCGGGTACCTTAAGGTCCCAGATCATGGCATGATCATCGGCGTGGGGGCTGAACTGCGCGATAAACGACGATCCACCGTCTGTCGATTCGCATAAGGAAACTCCGCCCCCAAAGACGTGGTTTTGATTCGTGGGATCGACCCATATCCGGCCGAACCACCACCCGTAGGTCGACTGCGCCCCGGACAGGGTCGAGCTATTAGGCAGCCTGGTCCATGAGTCGCCACCATCCTCGGATCGGTAGAGTCCTTGAAAAAGACCGTTTGTCTGGATCACGATGGCGAAGACACGTTGTGGGTTCGATGGAGCGACAGCCACTCCAATTCGTCCGATCGTGGGGGAGGAAGCGGGAAGTCCATTCGTTAGGCGCTGCCAGGTCCTTCCCCCATCGATTGATCGGTAGACGCCTGATCCGACGCCACCGTACGTCCGTAGGTCGGGCTCGCGCAAGTGGTCCCACATCGCCGCGAAGACACGATTTGGGTTCGTGGGATCAATGGCCAGGTCGACTGCTCCAGTAGTGCTATTGTCGCCAGCCAATACTTGCCTCCACGTTGAGCCGCCATCTGTGGATTCATATACCCCACGCTGGCCCCCCGGGTTGTATAAACGTCCGGCGGCGGCGGCAAAGAGGCGCTGCGGATTAGTAGGATCTATTGCTAGCCGGCCGATGGCGCCCGAGTTCACCAGACCGACGCGCTGCCAGGTCGCGCCACCGTCAACTGAGCGGAAAATGCCTCCTCCGCCATAGGTAATGCTTCCGCCTCCGGGATTGGCCTCTCCGGTCCCGGTGAAAAGAGTCCCATTCGGTGTAATGACCAGCGCTCCCATCGATTGCGGGTTTGCTCCCGGCCAGATGGAAGTGAATCGGGCTCCGCGATCCGTACTCTTCCAGACACCACCCGTGGCCGCGGCAATGTAGATTGTGTCGGCGGCTATTGGATCGACTGCGATATCCACCACTCGACCGCCAATATTGGTCGGACCGACAAATCTCCAACGCGCGGCAGCGAGTGGTAAATTCGACTGCTCGGTCGCCTGAGCTAGCGCAGCAGCTTGAGCGCCGGCTCTTTCCGGGGCTCCCATTGGAATTCCGCCATGAGTCACGCGCTGAGTAACGAACCAATCGTCCGGTGGAGTCTCTTTCTCTGCCCTTCGGGCATCGACTGCGTACGCTCGCTGACTTGGTTTGCTTCGTTCTCGATCCGCATGAACGAACCTTTGGAGCGAAACCAGTTGCAGCGATGCCGCCACGACCAGCAGGATCGCCAGGAGTCTGAAGGTTCGGGAATTTGAATTCTTCATTGTTCTTCTTTTTCAAATGCTTCCCTCGTCTTGTCCAGTTGATCATTGAGGTTTTGAATTTGGGATGTGAGAAGAAAAATCTCGGCTTGTTGCTTGGCAATGATGCGATTGCCCTCTCTGTCCTTGCAGAGGACTCGGGCGTGAGCTGAGATCAACGGGTTGTTCACGACCGTTTTCGGCGCGACGGCAAACAGCGACCACGGGCGTGAGCTGAGGTCAACTGGTTGTTCACGACCGTTTTCGGCGCGGGATTTGCCGACCTGCATTTGCCGACGCAGAATCTCGGCCTGCCCTTCAATCGAACAGTCCCGGCAACCGATATGTAAGCTACGAAGGCGGCGACGGAAACAATATCACCCTGATGGTGGTGCCGTAACACAGACTGGCAGCCGCTTTCAGCCTGTTCCAGCTGCTGAAACTCTGCCCGATCTTTTGGGCAAGATGCCCGAGTTATTTTATCTTGATATTTTTCCGCAGATACGTCGGGACGTCGAGGTCTTCGCCCTCGATAATTGTCGGTTCGCTTTTTTCAAATCGACCGCGTGTGACGGGCTCGAATTGCAGGACTTCCTGCTTTGCTGGCGTCGGTATTTTTTCGGCGGACACCTTTTCCTCTTTCAATGCAATCGATTCTTCCTGCGGCTCCGTCACGGTGCGCTCGGGCTCTCCGTTTCGAGTCGGGATAACGGGCGCTTCGTTGAAGATGAATGTTGCGACTGGCGCCGCTTCGGCCGCCGTTGGCTCCTCGAACGGAATCGTTTCTTCGACAGGCGCACCTTCGGTCGCCGGTTGTTCTGCTTGGATTTCCGGTTCCGGTGCTGAAGGATAGGTACTGCTCTCGAATTGGTGAGAGCACGGATGCATTGCTTGGTCCCGGAGGTGTCTGTGGCAAAATAGCTTCCTCTTCTGCGCCGAGCGAACTGATGATGGTCACGCTCAATCTGTCTCCCAAGGGTCCGTCGACGACGGCGCCAAAGAGAATCTGCGTCTGATCGCTGACGTGACGGCCGAGTTCCTGCATCAGGATTTCGACCTCCGACAGTGTCATTCCCGGACCGCCCGCTACTTGTACCAGCACGTGTGTTGAGTCTGCCAGCATTCGTCCACGGTCCATCAGCGGATTTTTGAGCGCCTGTGCGAGCGCATCGTGGGCGCGATTATCGGAATCCGATTCGCCGTAGCCAAACAGGCACCGGCTGTTGCGCGTGCTTAGGGCCGCGAGCAAATCATCGAAACCGATGCGGATGAGTCCCGGCCGCTGGATCAGGTTCACAATCGATCGCACGCTTTGGCTGATAGTGATATCGGCCATCGCGAACGCCTGGTGAATTCCCGCGTGCGGCGCCGTCAGGTCGCCCATTCGATCGTTCTCGAAGCAGACCACTGCGTGCGCAAACTCGCTCAGCCGCGCCAGCGCCTCGCGGGCCTGAGCAATTCGGCGTTTACCCTCGAACGTGAACGGAAGAGTCACAAATGGGATGACCAGCGCGCCACTTTCACGAGCTGTTTGTGCAACGTAAGGCGCTGCGCCCGAACCCGTGCCGCCACCAAGCCCTGCACAAATGAAAATCACTCGCGAATCGGCCAGTGCTTCGCGAATTTCATCCGACGATTCCAACGCCGCTTGGTAACCGACTTCCGGATCGCCGCCCGCCCCCAAACCACGTGACACATTGCGGCCAAGTTGCACTTTGCGTGTCGCGACTGAACTTGTCAGCGACTGCACATCAGTATTGATCGCGACGACGTCGGCTCTTTCCAAACCGTCAAGCACGATGCGATCGAGCGCGTTTAAGCCGGCGCCCCCCACGCTCACGACTTTGATCGGAATAAAATCTGCCAAACGTTCTGGGAGACTGTAGTTCTTGTTGAGTTGAATCATGTTTTAATCACCAACCTCCAAATTCCAACATCGAGGTGTTTGCCCTTCATCGTTTTCCGCTAAAAAATTTCCCAAAAATTTTGCCAAACCCTCGGGATGGCCGGTCGGCATTCATGATTTGCGCAAACTTGACCAATCCAATCGCCGTTGAGAACTGCGGATTTTCGACCGCAGACTTTACACCCCAGGCCGTCTGCGCGTGAGTCACGTCCGCCGGAATTTCGAAAATTTCCCCTGCGAGATGATCGATTCCGTTTAAAAGGCTGCAGCCGCCGGTAATGAAAATGCCTGCGCCCAGATAACCGAGATACGGTTCTTCTTCGAGTCTCCGTTTGAGCAACTCAAACGCTTCTCGCAGGCGCAGGTGAATGATGGTGTTCAGCATTTCGCCCTCGATTTCTTTTCCAGCAAAGCCGGAATCGTCCTTGAGCAAAATCATTTCGCCAGGGCGACAATTTCCAAGGATGCAACTGCCCTCTTCGACCTTTAATTTCTCCGCGCGCGCCATTGGGATGCGCAAGCCCATGGAGATATCGTTGGTGATGTGGTCGCCACCCACGGCCAGGCAACCGCTTTGTCTCACCGCGCCCTCGGAGTACAACACGTAGTCAGTCGTTCCGCCGCCGATATCAATCACGAGCGCGCCAAGGTCTTTCTCGTGCTGCGTGAGCACGACCTGTGCAGAAGCAAGGCCGCTAAAGACCACGTCTTCCACGTCCAGCGGCAGTTCCTTTATGCATCGAATGGTGTTCTGAATACGTGTGCGCACGCCGTGGATGATGTGAAAATCGGCTTCCAATTTCTGCCCCAGCATCCCGACGGGGTTCAGCACGCCCTGCTGTCCGTCGACGTGATAATGCTGAATGACGGAATGCAGGAAGGCATTTTGCGCCGGGATGCTCACCTCGCGGGCATTAATTTTTACATCATCCACATCCTGCTCATCAATTTCGTCCCGGTCTTCAGGCAGCATGACGCACCCGCGGTTGTTAAAGCTCTGCAGATGTGATCCGGCGACAGCGACGAAAACGCTCTTGATCATGACGTCGCTTTTCTGTTCTGCATCGACAACTGCCTCGTGCACGCATTTCATTGCCGTTTCAAAATCGACGATCTCCCCCTTGCGCACGCCGCGCGATGGGGCCTGGCCTACACCGAGGATTTTGAGTGTGCCGTCGGGCCGGCTCTCCCCAACGACAACACAGATCTTGGAGGTGCCAATCTCTAGACCAACCATCAAATTATTATTCGCCATGTTTTACTCGCTTTTCTTCTGCCGGCTGCGAGTTGCCTTGGGAAAAGGGGTGGAACCGGCGTGCGATTTGGGCGTTGACGCTCCAGGCTGTTGTGCGCCGGAATCCTGGTGGACGCGCGCTTCAGGCGCATGCACGGGGATCGCCTTCATGATCCGCGGCTCCACGGCGGGCTCAATTGTGTCGTTGATCACGGCTGCCGCTGGACTGGTAAATGTTACCGGAATGTTTCGTTGCGCTACCAGGTTCAAAGTTTCCAGCTCCTGCCTGGTGTTCTCGCAATAATCGAGAAACACTTGTAGTCGCCGCAGTTGTTCCTCGAGATCATTCAATCCAAATATGACGCGGCTGTGATTTTTGTCTGTCACCACGACACAATAATTTTTGGAAATGTCGATTTCACGAATCTGAAACCGTGTTTGTAAAAGGCTGCTCTCGGTAAGACGGAGCAAGTCGAGCGCTGTTTTTGCCTCCGGTGATTCAACCACCTTCCCGGCTTCGAGCGATTCGCTCGTGCACCCAAGTATCAGCGGCAGGCCCAGATATTCGGGCAGCAATTTTTTCTGCTTCATCAAAACCCCCCGTCGGCCGACCAGAAATGCAGCATCGGATGCAAATGGATCAGTGATTTCCGTTTCGCTCGTGATCCAGGCGATCGGTCTTCGTTCCACAATGCGAATGTCGATTTCTCTGGGTAATTTGCGTACTACTTCAACCTCGTCGGCTTGGGGAAGCTGCTGAATGCGATCGTGTATCCGCGACAGGTTAACGCTGAAAATGTTTGTGCCTTCGTGCAGTTCGGCTGCTTTCAATACCTCCTCACGCTGAAGCGTACCGTCGGTCTGCAATTCAATTGTTCTGACTCGATAATCTGGATTTTCAAAGAAAAGGCGTCTTGCAGCTTCGCGCGCGCCGAGGTAAACGCCTGCTGACAACCCCGCGACCGCAACCATTTTCCACAGCACGCTCATGGCTTTGCGAATCCGGTGCTGAGTCGCTCTGCGGGAGCGGACTTTCACATCCAGGAGATGTTGTTGCCGCCGCTGCCGCACGTTGGACATTCGCCGATTGCGCGCTCGGGAAGGTCTTTCGCGAAAACTCATCTCTCGCCTTCTGTTCTGGCGCGTGACAGCGCAATGATCCGGGCGCAAAGATCGGCGTAACCAATACCCGCTGCGGCTGCAGCCTCGGGTAGCAGGCTGGCCTCCGTCATCCCAGGAATGGTGTTGATCTCTAAAATGAATGGTTGTCCGGTCTCCGACAAAATCGCGTCCACACGCGCATACACCTGCAGGCCCGCTGCCCTAAATGCACGAAGCGCCAATGCCTGGATCTCCTTTGTTTTCTCAGCGTTGATGTTTGCCGGACAGACATGCTCCGCTCCGCCACCAGCCTGCGGATTGAGAAACGGATACTTGTTGTTGAAGTCGTAAAAGCCGCCCTTGGGAATTATTTCGAGGATGGGCAAAGCCTCGTCACCGAGAATACCGATCGTTAATTCCCGGCCGGACACAAATTTCTCTATCAATAATTCGCGACCATATTGTGCCGCTTCACCGAGTGCGGAATCGATTTCGCTTTCGTTCTTTACAATGATTACGCCCACCGTTGAGCCTTGCCGTGGCGCCTTCACGACAATCGGCAACGGAATTGTCGGCCGCTGCCCCGGATGGATCACTTCCCATGGCGGAGTAGTTATGCCGTGTTTCTGAAATCCCTCTTTTGTTCGAATCTTGTCGAAAGCGATCTCGCTTCCGATGACGCCATCGCCGGTATAAGCGATGCCGCGGCGGTCAAGGATTCTTTGAAGCTGCCCATCTTCGCCAAAGGTTCCGTGGATGGTATTGAACGCCAGATCGACATCGCCCGGCAGCTGAAAGTCTTCATTCCGCACATCGATTTCGACCACTTCCGTTCCTAACGACCGAAGCGCTTTCGATACGCCTCGCCCGGTCGCAAGCGAAACTTCGCGCTCAGACCCGGGGCCTCCCATGAGCACCGCAATTTTCTTTGGTAATTCCTGGTCTCTAATCATTCCGGTTCCCCCACGATTTGCACTTCGGTCTCTAATTCGACACCACGGTTTTTGCGCGCGGCGCTTTTAATGTTGTCAATCAACTGAAGTATTTCCGCCGCCGTTGCGCCGCCATCGTTCACGATGAAATTGCCGTGGACTTGGGACACGCGTGCATTTCCGACGCGCGAATTTTTCAGCCCCAACTCATCGACCAATTTGCCCGCTGGGATACTCGCGGGATTTTTAAAAATGCACCCTGCGCTTTTGGCGATCGGCTGCGTAGTGCGCCGTTTCTCCTGCGATTCGCGCAAACGGCTATCGATCTCTGCGCGGTCGGCAGGTTGCGCGCGGAATGTCGCCGAAATCGCAAAATTTGTTTCGAGCAATGGAAAGCGCCGGTAAAAAACTTCCAGCTCATCACGATTTTTCGTGTGCGGATTTCCTTCAAAATCGAGATAACGAACGCGCGTGACGTTCTCAAATGTTTGCGCGCCCATCGCGCCCGCATTCATGCGCAGCGCGCCCCCAACTGCACCCGGGATTCCCTCCATCCATTCTAGTCCTCCGAGATCTGCCGCGCGCGCCGCGTAAGCAATCTGCCTCAACTTAACACCTGCGCCTGCTGTAATTTCGCATCCTTCAAGCTCGATCTTTTCGAAATCGCCGCCGCGCGGATGAACGACCACGCCGCGAATGCCGCCATCGCGAACGAGAAGATTTGATCCGCGCCCGATTGCGAACAGGGGCAGATGTTCATCCCGGCAGAACCGAATGAGTTGCGCAAAAGCCTGCTCGCTGCGCGGCTCGACCCAGAATTGCGCCGGCCCCCCAACTTGCAGCGTCGTATGCTTCGACAGTGGCTCGTAGAGGCGGACTTCACCTTCCTCGCCCACCATCCCTTTTAGTTTCTCTGCTATGACGAGGTCGGCGGCAAGAATCTCCAATTGTTCGTGAATGTTGCCCGCGCCCAAACTCAAAAGCAGATCGCCGGATTCGAGGATGTTTCCCGCATCCCGATGCACCCAGTCCAGACGCGGTTGATAACTTACACCGCGATGTCCGCGCCGTGTGATTTCATCGGCAATCGTCCGGCCGCTGATTCCGGGAATCGGCGTCTCACTCGCAGGATAAACGTCCGTAATGAGGACCCGGTTGGCATCGTCGAAGGCGGCCCCGAATTCAAGAGAGAGTGCCTTGGTTCGCGAGAAGCGATGCGGTTGAAACAGCGTCACGAGCCGCCGCCTGCCAATCGATTTCGCTGTGCTAATCGTGGCACGGATTTCAGTCGGGTGATGCGCGTAATCGTCCACGAGCAAGAATTGATCGCTGGCGTATTTGATTTCAAAGCGGCGGCGCGCGTGTTCGAATTTTGGAAGCGATGCGGTGATTTTGTCGAACGGAATCGAGAGCTCAGAGGCAAGCGCGATCACTCCGAGGGCGTTATGCACATTGTGTTCTCCGGGAACATTCAGAGTCGCTTGCCCGAGTTTTTCTCCGCGGCAGTAAACGGAAAATGACGAACCAAAATGCCGCAGCTCAACCTCGACTCCACGGTAATGTGCCTGCTCGGAAAATCCGTACGAAACCGCGCGTTTGTGTTTTGAGCACAATCGCGCGGTGTTGGAATCATCGACGTTATAAAGAACGGTGCCACTGGTTTGATCGATTAGTTGGGCAAACACTTTCTCGATCGCGGCGAGATCGGCATAAAAATCAAGGTGCTCTTCCTCGATATTTAGAATCAGGGCGTGCTCGGGACGAAAGCACCGCAATGTGCCATCGCTTTCGTCTCCTTCGACGACGAAATATTCCCCGCTCGGATCCCAATGCGCGTTGGTTCCGAGGATTGGAATTTCCGCGCCGACGTAGTGGGAAGGATGCAATCCGCATCCGCGAAGCACGTGTGCCGTCATTGCGGACGTAGTCGTTTTACCGTGCATGCCGGCGACGACAATGCCGCGCTTGGCCTGCATAATTGCAGCGACGGCTTCCGCCCGTCGCAACAATGGCTTTCCGGAATCACGAGCAGCGACGAGAACGGGGTTGTTGTCCCTGATGGCGGAGGAAAAAACAATAAGCTCCACGGCGTCCGCGTGCTCTGGCCGATGCTGGGCACAAAACCGCAACCCCAGCCGCTGCAGTCGATCCGTCTCTGTGGTTGTGGTCTTGTCAGAGCCGCTGACCACATGCCCGAGCTCGATGAGAAGTCCTGCGAGACCGCTCATGCCGCTTCCCGCCACACCGACGAGATGAATCCGATGGTGTTCGCTTGTCAGAAATCGCGCCAGATTGGGCAGCGGCTCGCGACTGCGAAATTCTTCGCGTGTAGAACCGGCGCATGCGGCAGTTGTTTCAGACGCGAGCTTCATGAGTCGCATATTTTTCCATCGTGTTTGCCACGCGGCCAGCTGCATCTTTCGGCGCGAGCCGCGCGCAATTCGCCGCCATTTGTTGGAGGCGTTGCGGGTTTTGAATTAGCTCGCGGACTTTGCGCGCGAGCAATTCGCCGGAAATCTCCGACTGTTTGAGAAGAATTGCCGCATCAGAGTGAGCGTAGATTTCTGCGTTGCGCGTCTGATGATCGTCCGTGGCATAGGGAAACGGAATCAGGATGCATGGCAATGAAAAAGCGGCGAACTCAGCCAGACTGGCCGCGCCCGCTCTAGCAACAACAACGTCCGCGGCGCTGTAAACCTCTTCCATCCGATGATGAAAGGCACCGATGTAAGCAGGGACATTTTCGCGACGGTAGTTGTCTGCAACGAGGCGTTCATCGCGGGTGCCGGAGAGGTGAATCACTTGCAGCGGTACACCTTGCAAAAATGGCAGCGCTTTGATCAGCGCCTGATTAATTCCACTGGCGCCCTGGCTGCCACCCATAACGAGCAGCGTGGTGAGATCCTCTTGTAATCCGAGTTTCCGCCGTGCATCTGCGCGATCCAAACGCACCAGGTCGGTGCGAACCGGTGTGCCCGTGATTTCAGTGTGGGTTTTTGGAAAGAACGGCGCACATTCCTTGAACCCCAGCATGACCGCGTTCACCATGCGCGCGGTCCAGCGGTTGGCTTTTCCCGGGACTGCGTTTGATTCGTGAATGAAAGTGGCTATGCCGCGGATCCGCCCGGCCAACACTGGGGCGGTGGACGTGAACCCGCCCATTCCGAGCACAACATGAGGTTTGAACTTGCCATACAGCGCCCGGCAAAGTGACAGGCTTTCTAAAAACCGGCGAGTGAAACCAAAAAACGCCGGCGAAAATAGCGAAGGCAGCCCTACTGTCGGTAATTTTTCGACTCGGAAATTTGTGCGGCCGGAAAGCGCCACCGCGTCGATGTCCTTTTCGGAAACCAACAGCATCACCTTGTGTCCACGGTCTTGCAGCGCTTCTGCCACGGCAATGCCGGGGAAAAGATGTCCGCCGGTTCCTCCGCATGCAATTACAGCATTCATGTTGGGTTAAGGCGAGTTACGACTTCATCAGAGGCGTGGCGTCACTCTGGCGTGCATTGTGGTGCGTTTCACGGGTGGCGGATCAAGAATGCCCTGGCGATAAATATTCAACAACAGACCAATTCCGAACAAACATGCCGCCAAATTTGAGCCTCCGTAGCTGATAAACGGCAGCGGCAACCCTTTGTTAGGTAAAAGCGAAGTGGTCACTCCGATGTTGACCGCCGCCTGCAGGGCAAAGAGCGAAACGATCCCGCACCCGAGCAGCAGTCCGAAACGATCACGAGCGTGCAGCGCAATCATGATGCCGCAAACAATGATCAAGATAAAGAAGAAAACCACCAGCAGACTGAACCGCAGACCGAGTTCTTCGCCAATGATTGGAAAAATAAAATCAGTGTGCGCGTAGGGCAGATAAAGCATCTTCTGCCGGCCATTGCCCAACCCAAGCCCATCCATTCCGCCGCTGCCCCAGGCGATTAACGCCTGCATCTGCTGCAAGCCGGCGTCGTCCTTGTAGTTTTGCGGATGAAGAAAAGCGGAGAGCCGCCCCATGCGCTCGGAGATTTGCGTCGCAACCGCGAGCAGGCCGCCCAAGCCCGCGAATGCCAGCCCGCCAAGCAATAGCGGATTCGTGCCGGCAACAAACATGACGACAAACGCTGTCGTTCCAATCAAAGCCGTCGTCCCAAGATCGACTTCGCCCAGCACGAGCGCGGCGGGCAAACTGATGATCGCGAGCGGAATAATGAATCCCGACAACAGGGTGCTGTCCGGTTTTTCACGTCGCGCAAACCAGGCAGCAAGAAAAAAGATTGTCGCTATCTTTGCGAGCTCCGACGGCTGAAAGGTAATGGGACCGAAGCCGACCCAGCGACGCGATCCATTGATGCGCATTCCGACGTGCGGAATGTAACAAAGCGTCAGAGCAGCCAGCGCCAGCGCGAACCAGACCCACCAGGTCTTCTGCCAGAACTGGTAGTTCACCAGCGCCGCAACAATGCAGGCGATGAGTCCAAGCCCAATCCAAACGGCCTGGCGTTTGATGAAAAAATAAACGTCGCCGTGGCTGTCGCGTGCGTATGCGCTGGTGCTGAAAAGCATCACAATGCCGATGACGAGTAATCCCAGCACTGCCAAAAACAGGATATAGGCGCTCTTACGACGCATAAATCAACGGATCCGTCGCGCAGGCTGGCCACGATCGCGGTTGGTTGTGCAGCTTGCTGCGAACTCTCTCATCGGTAAACGCACGGACTGAGCGATCAAAAGCGAGTTGAGGACGCCCAGCCACTCCAGAAGCCTCCGCAAAAGGAAACACGCGCGGAGATGTATCCTGCGCTATGCGTTTTGAGAGTGCGATGCGTTTTCGTGTCGTATTCGTTGCCAACGGGTTCATTTGCTTTTCTTCTTGTGGTTGCTCGCTTTCGCGCTGGCGGTTTTGGAATTCACTCTTTCCGGAATCAACAGTTTTTGCCCGATCTGCAATTTGTGCGGGTCTTCGATGTGGTTGAGCGACATCAGGTCGTCGTACGGGACTTTCAGTTTCTTTGCGATGATGACTGGATTGTCACCCTTTTTTACAATGTAAGTTTTTCCGGATGAAACAGGTGAGGTCGCGTGTTCCTGCTTCGAAGGCGAACGCGAAGGTTTCGCGTCGGTGCGCTGCGTGTTTTCCTTTTGGACCGCAGCGACTCGGGCGGTGTCATTACTCGCGTGATTTGCTATCGCGGGAGTGTTGGCCGGCGTGGTTTCAGCCTGAGTCGGGTTCGCCGGCACGAATGAACTCTCCCGCGTCTTGATGGCGTTGAACGCAACGATTCCCGACACCGCAACGACATGCAAAAGCAAAACAACCAGCAATGCCCGGGACAACTTCATGTTGGGCTCTGGAATGCCGTCGAAGTCCATTCCTGCAGATGCAGCCGACGCCCGACGCGCCGTCGCGGCCATGAATTTCTTTTTTTTGAAAAAACGCGGGATTTTCATCGTCTTCATTGCGGCAGTGCTTGCACCAGCGCGCGGAATTGGTCGCCGCGGTCGGCGTAGCTTTTAAACATGTCGAAGGACGATGTGCCCGGAGAGAACAGGACAACGTCACCCGCCCTGGCGAGGCCGCGCGCGCGTTCGACCGCGTCGGCGAGCGAAGTTGCGATCTCGCAGTTGGCTGCGCCGTGCCAGGAGCGCTTGATGCTCTCTGCCATTTCGCCGATCAGGACAGCCGATTTGACTTTGTCTTTCACCAAAGATCGCAATGGATCGAAATTGAATCCCTTGTCTTTTCCGCCGGCGATCAGCACTACAGGCTTGGTTTGGGCGGCCAGTGCCTTCTCAACGGCATCCAGGTTGGTCGCCTTGGAATCATTGACGTATTCGACGCCATGGATTTCGCGCACAAATTCGCAGCGATGCGGGCGCGGCTCGTAACCTCGAAGCGCCGGCACCATCTGCTCGAACGACAATCCGCGGGCAACGCCGACAGCGAGTGTCGCCATCAGGTTCTCGATATTGTGTAGCCCGTGCAGCTTTGTCTCAGGCAAACGCAGGACGGGCTGATTTTCATAAGTGATCGCGCCGTTGGAAACGCGGAAATCTGCTCGATCTGAATAGGCGCTGAAAGTAATCCGGCGCGGTCGAATCTTCGGCAAAGCTTCCGCGGCGTTTACGACTGCAATGTCCTGCTCGGTTTGATTTTCGAAAATGCGCAGCTTGGCCGCGCGATATTCCGCCACGGAACGATAGCGATCGAGATGGTCCGGAGCGAAGTTGAGCCAGAGGCTGATCGATGGACGAAATGTGCGGATCGCTTCGAGTTGAAACGAGCTCACTTCAACCGTGAGCACATCGAGCGGCTGCCTTTCCCTCGCAACCTCGGAAAGCGGCTTACCAATATTCCCGCAAGCCATGGTTCGCTGACTGCAGGCATTCAACATTTGAGCCAGCAGTTCTGTCGTCGTGGTTTTGCCGTTCGTGCCTGTCACGGCGATCACCGGCATTTCACAGGAGCGCCAGCCCAGCTCGAGTTCGCTGATCATTTCGATTTCGCGCGAGAAAAAATTGCGCGCTAAGGAAGAAGCTGGATCAATGCCTGGACTTAGAACGGCCCACTGGTATTCAGATGAATCCTGTTCAGCCGCAGGCCCGCAAATCACGTGGACACCATGTGCCCGCAGATTGTCCATAGTGGATTTCAGCAAGTTTTTCTCGTCGGCGCTGTCGAGCGCTGTTACCTGCGCGCTCTCCGATGCGAGCAACAGCGCCGCGGCGCTCCCGCTCAGGCCGGCCCCGAGAACCGCGACATGCTGATTTTTGTAGCGCCCGTTTTTCATCGCAGTTTCAACGTTGCCAGTCCGAGAAGGGCGAAGATGATCGAAAGGATCCAGAAGCGAACGATCACGGTCGTTTCCTTCCAGCCGGTGAGTTCGAAATGATGATGAAGCGGAGACATCACGAAAAACCGCTTGCCGGTGAGTTTGAAGCTCAGCACCTGCAAAATCACCGAGACGGCTTCGATTACGAAAACGCCGCCGACTACAACCAGGAGCAGCTCCTGTTTACAACAGATCGCCACAACACCGAGCATGCCGCCGATAGCCAGCGATCCGGTGTCGCCCATGAAAACTTTAGCCGGATAGCAGTTGAACCATAGAAAGCCCAGGCCCGCGCCTATCAGCGCCGAGCAGACAACCGTCAGTTCCCCAGCAAACGGATAAAACGGCACCTGCAAGTATTCGGCGACGCGGAAATTGCCCGCTGCGTAACAAAGCAGCGCATATGCAAAGGCCACGGTGATGGTGCAGCCGGTCGCCAAACCATCGAGCCCGTCGGTGAGATTCACCGCGTTGGACGTGCCGACGATCACCAGCGCGAAAAAGAAGAAGGTGAACCAGCTCATGTTGGCAATCGCTGGCGCTTTCACAAAAGGCACGTAGAGCGCACGCGCCTGCACTTCCAACAAGGGATCGGTGAGAAACAGACCGGTGATAATTGCCGCAAGAATAATTTGAAAAAGGAGTTTAACCCGACCGTGAATCCCTTCGGATTTCTTCTTAGTGACCTTGAGATAATCATCGGCGAACCCGAGCCCGCCGAGATAAACCATGCTGAACAACGTGAGCCAGACGAACTTATTGTCGAGACGCGCCCAGAGGATACTCGACACCAATACGGCGCCGATAACCAACACGCCGCCCATGGTGGGCGTGCCCTGCTTTATTCCGTGCAGCTCGGCTAGCCGGTGAACTTCCTCCGCTCCGCGAATAGGCTGTCCCAGCTTCAATGCATGCAACTTTGCGATGATGAAGTTTCCAAAGAGCAGAGTCGTTAAGAAAGAGGTAACTGCCGCTGCGATTGCTCGGAAAGTGACGTAAAGAAAAACGTTGAATCCGATAAAGTGCCCGCTCAGGTGATGGAGGTAGTACATCATGGCGAGTTTACGAATTCCGAATGTCGACTCCGGAATTGCTCGATTACTTCCTCCGTCTTCGCTGCTCGACTTCCTTTGATCAGAACGAGATCGCCCGGCGCAGCAATTTCGCCTAAAAAGTCGGCGGCTTCACGGGTCGATGGCACGGAGGAAACGTTGCTCAAGCCCGCAGCGCGTGCGCCTTCCGCGATAGCTTCGGCCACGTCCCCGATGGTGATCAATTGATCCACGGCGAGGCTGGCGGCCGTTTCGCCCACCTCGCGGTGACCGCGTTCCGATTCGGCGCCCAGTTCCCGCATTTCCCCGAGGACCGCGATGTGTTTACCTCCAGTATCGAGCTCGACCAAAGTCCGTAGCGCCGCTTTCATCGAATCTGGATTGGCGTTGTAGCTGTCGTCGAGAAAATGCACGCCGCCGATTTGCTTGATTTGCAAACGCGCTTTTGTCAGTGGCGCCGCAGCCAGGCCGGAGGCGCATTCTTCGATTGATAATTCAAACGCCCGACCGGCGGCGACGGCAAGCAATGCATTCTGAACCATGTGCAAACCCGCAACGGGAAGTTTCGCCCGGCAACGATGGGCGCCCTCGAGAATTGTGAACTCGGAGCCGTCGGCGCTCTGGCGAATTTCAATTGCGCGCAGGCTTCCAGCTGTCGTTCCGGCAAACACCACTTTTGCTCGTGTGCGCGCAGCGATTCCTTTACTGAACGGATCGTCGGCATTCAGAATCACGGTCCCTTGCGATCCCACTGCTTCGGCCAGCGCGCCTTTTTCTCTGGCGATTGCTTCGCGCGAACCCATGAACTCGATGTGCGCCACGCCGATGTTTGTGATGATCGCCGCGTCGGGAGCGGCAATTCTGGACAGGGCCGCGATTTCGCCCGGATGATTCATGCCAATTTCCCAAACAGCCAGTTCATCCTCGGGAGTTGCTTCCAGAATGGTACGCGGCAAACCAACGTGATTGTTGAAGTTGCCTTCCGTCTTGGTGACTCGAAATTTTCGCCCCAGAACCGACGCGGCGAAATCTTTCGTGCTCGTCTTCCCGTTACTTCCAGTGATGGCGACTACTTTCAGCCCAAGCGACCGACGGTAATTGGCAGCAATTTGCTGGTAGGCGTGCAGCGTCTCGCTCGCCCGAATGAGCGCGAAATTCTCCGGAACATGACCGTTCCAGTTCTGATCAACGAGGGCACCCGTCGCGCCGGATTTTGCAGCGGCTTCGACGAAATCGTGTCCATCGAAATTTTCGCCTCGCAACGCGACGAATAATTCACCGGGCTTAATCGTGCGTGAATCGGTGCCGACTTTATCGACCATGACAGTCTCGTCACCGGATGAAAGCGATGCTCCGGCGAGCTGTGCGATTTTAGAAAGCGGGAGCGGATTCATTGCTAAAGCTCCACGGGATGATCTTCGATCGCGCGGCGCGCGACCTGGATGTCATCGAATGGAATCGTGTAATCTGCGAACTCCTGATAGTTTTCGTGCCCTTTGCCGGCGACCAGCACAATGTCCCGGGGACCGGCGAGAGCAACGGCGCGGTTAATCGCTTCCGTGCGGTCGACAATTTTTTCGTACCGATTCGAGCGAAAGCCCTTTTCGATTTCGCCGATGATCGCGTCCGGATCTTCCTTGCGTGGATTATCAGACGTAATGATGGAGTAATCGGCGAGGCTATCCACCATCTCCGCCATCAACGGCCGCTTTTGACGGTCGCGATCGCCGCCGCAACCAAAAACCGCAATCAATCGATTCGGGTGGAGTTCCCGCAGAGTTTTTAGCACGTTCCCGAGCGCGTCGGGCGTGTGGGCGTAATCGACAAACACTTGAAATTGTCGCTTTGCGGGAACGAGTTCCAGACGTCCTGGAACTTGCGGCGCTTTCGCAAGACTCAGCACCGCGCTCCGCAAGTTAATTCCTAACGCGTCGGCAGCAGCGAGCGCCGCCATTGAGTTTGTGACGTTGAACCGGCCAATCAATGGAACACGAACGAGGTAACTCTTGCCGCGTGCGTCGAGTTGATACGATGTTCCGGTGAATTCCGCGCGATAATTTGAGGCGCGGAAATCCGCGCGCAGTCCCATGCCATAAGTGACGACCGCGACGGTCTTGTCGATTCTGCGGAGCAGATGTTGACCGTAACGGTCGTCAATGTTCACAATCGCTACGGGTTTGTTCTTTTGTTTCTGGGTGGCAAGCCCACCGAAAAGCTTCGCCTTCGCTTCAAAGTAGTTTTCCATCGTGCCATGAAAATCGAGATGGTCTTGTGTGAGATTAGTGAACACGGCGACGTTCCATTCGAGGCCGCGGGCGCGCTCTTGGGCCAGCGCGTGCGAAGAGACTTCTATTGCTGCCGCTTTGCAACCGGCATTCGCGATCTGCGCCAGCAGCTCTTGCAAATCGAGCGATTCAGGTGTTGTGCGAATGGCAGGCAAAATCCGCTCGCCAATTTCGTAACGAACTGTTCCGATCAATCCGCAACGCAATCCTGAGTTTTCACAGATGCGTTTGATGAGAAAGGTGGTCGTGGTCTTACCATTTGTCCCGGTAACGGCCGCAAGTTTCAATTTGCGCGCCGGGTGGCCGTAAAAAGCCGCCGAAAAATCCGCAAGCGCGGTGCGAGTGTTTTCAACGATCAGACAAGTGACGCGCGGGTCTTTCTGTTCGCGCTCGGCAACGATCACCGACGCCCCTTTGTCGATGGC
The DNA here is from genome assembly GCA_963776065.1 of uncultured Verrucomicrobiae bacterium. GTDB lineage: Bacteria > Verrucomicrobiota > Verrucomicrobiia > Chthoniobacterales > UBA10450 > Udaeobacter. Next base: position 356,510 of record CAVZLJ010000008.1, read on the forward strand.
GTGACCGATAAATTGGTGGCCATCAGCTTTCTCACCCCGCAACGCCACGAACATGGTGTGCCTTTGCACTCGCCGCGAGTCATACGCGATATTTTCCACCGAGCGATCAACCTGCCCGATGATTTGGCGAACGGGGGTCGCGGCGAGAAGAGTCTTGAGCTGCATGAGGCTTTAACGTCTCCGCCAGCAGACGGATTTGCTACGGCGAACCGGGGCGAGGCATTCAACGTCGCGGACCATCAGTTAAGGCGATTCGTTCCGCCGGTGCGGTCTTACGGAGTCGCTCTGCCGGCTTCAGTTTTTCGACGCGTTGAATGGGAATCGCTTTGCGAATCTCCTCATGCGGCTCAAGATCAAGATAGCGCGCGGCTTTCTCCGCAACGTGGGAGAAAATTGGTCCTGCAACAAGGCCGCCATAATTCAACTCCGGTTTACTTGTGCGTGCATCGTCCAGCACGACTAATCCAACAAACTCGGGATGATCGGCCGGCAGATAACCCAGGAACGACACGACGTACTTTCCGTGGTCATACCCGCCGTTCGGATTAACCTTCTGTGCGGTTCCAGTTTTCCCGGCAATGGTAAAGCCTGGCACGGCAGCGGCAGCGGCGGTTCCTTGATCGCTCACTACGCCACGCAGCGCTTCGCCAATTTGTTTGGCGGTTTCAGCAGAAATGACCTGACGCTGTATCACCGGTGAAAGTGAACTGATGATTTTCCCATCGCCTGTGGTGACCGATTTTATGATCCGCGGTGTCACGAGTTTGCCGCCATTGGCGATCGTCGCCATTGCCGATGTCATCTGTAGTGGCGTGACGCCGACTTCGTGTCCCATCGGAATGCGCGTGATGGAAATTTTGCTCCAGCTTTGCGGCGGTCGAATTACGCCATTGATCTCACCCGGGAGTTCAATTCCGGTGCGCTCGCCAAACCCGAAACGACGAATGTATTCGTAAAATTTTTGCTCGCCGACGCTCAGGGCAAGTTTCGCCGCGCCGATGTTGCTGGATTTAATGAGAATCTCGCGCACGCTCAGATGACCAAAGGCGCGATGATCGTGCAGAACGGAGCCACCGAAATTCCACAGGCCGTTTTCGCAGAACACTTCTGAATCAGGCCGCATCTTATGCTCGTTCAGAGCGGCTGAGGCAGCCACGATCTTGAAAGTTGAACCCGGCTCCATCATGTCGATGATGGCCCGGTTTTTCATCTCTTCGGGCTTCGCTTCTGAACGGAAGTTTAAATCAAAATTCGGGCGGTTAGCGAGCGCCAAGATTTCGCCTGTCTCCGGCCGCATCAGAATGATCGTGGCTTTTTGTGGAGAATATTCTTTCATTGCAGCGTCGATTTCCTCCTCGACGATGCTCTGCAGACCAAGATCGACAGTTAGGTGAACCTGGTATCCGTCCCGGGGCGCACGCTCCTCTCCACGATAAGGCACGATCTCGTTGCCCGCGCGGTTGTGTTCGATGAAACGATAACCATCCTGCCCATGCAGGTATTCTTCCATCGAGGCTTCCACGCCCTGTATGCCGTGGTGATCGAAATCGGCGAACCCGATCACGTGGCAAAGCATCGATCCATTCGGGTAAAGGCGCGTGGCGTCGTGCTCGAAATAGATTCCCCGCAAATTCCCGCCGCGCAGTTTTTCACGAAGGGCATTTGCTTGCGCGGCGGGTACCTCGCGCTTGATCACGATGTAGCGTCGCCCGCTATTTAATTTCTCCGCGAGTTGATCGGAGGGGATCTCCAGCTCGGCATTGAGAAGATCAACGGTTGCCTGCAGATTGCTAACATGCGTGGCGTCGGCCACCACCGTTTCCACAGGAATATTGTGCGCGAGAACTTCGTTGTTCGCGTCAAGGATCATGCCGCGCTCGGCGTGAATGATCTGCTTGTAAACGTGCTTTTCCGCAGCTAGCTCGGCGTATTCGTCGTGCTTGATCGCCTGCAGATAAATCAAGCGAAACGAAAACATGGCTGAATAGACCGATGAAACCGGCACATACCAGGGCGCAACGAGTTCGGCTATTTGGATTCATGTTGCGCCAGAGGGTTGGCGACGGGTTGAACCGCCTCTTCGTCGCTTGATCGCGGGGGAATGGTGAGCCGCACGATTTTAGACTCTGAAACCGGAATCATTTTCAGGTAGCCTTCTTTCAATCGCCGTTGCAATGCGGAACGTGAGGTCAACGCGGCGATCTGCGCGGCAGCGATATCGTTTTGGGTGCGCAGCGACGCGAGCTCGTTCTCAACTGCCTTTCTGCGCTCGCCAAGGTGATAAAGTTGCAGCGTCAGATAGACATACGCCAATCCCGCCAGCGCCAGAAATGCAGTCATCACAATCCATCGCGCCAGTGAGGCCGCGTTGACCGTGTTACAATTTCTTCGACGCGATCGGTTCATTTGATCTTCTCCGCTACGCGCAGCCTCGCGCTTCGCGAGCGCCGGTTAGCGCGCTGTTCTTCTTCCGTCGGCTCCACCGGTTTCGAAGTGACAAGTGCAAGATCGTAATCGGGATTGCGCCTCGGCTCAGGCCACTCCGGTTTATCGAGCCATTCCCGGCTATGATCGCGAAAAAAGTTTTTTACGATCCGGTCTTCCAGTGAGTGAAAAGTTATGGCCGCGATGCGCCCGGCGTGTTCGAGTCTCCCGGTCAGGACGCGCAGCCCTTCTTCCAGTGCGCCAAGCTCATCGTTGACCTCCATCCGCAGCGCTTGAAAAACCTGAGTGGCCGGATGCTGTCGTCCGTGTCGGCCGACCAGTTTTTCGATCGTGTGTGCCAGCGGCAGCGTCTCGCGGAATGGTGAAGTCTTGCGCATTTTTACGATCATGCTCGCGATCCGTCGTGCCGCCGGTTCTTCACCCAGTTCACGGAAGAGGCGGGTCAATTCTTCTTCGCTGTACTCATTTACGATGTTCGCGGCGGTGAGGCTCGTTCGCGGGTCCATGCGCATATCGAGCGGACCGTTTCGCATGAAACTGAAACCGCGCTCCGCATTTTCGAGTTGCCGCGAAGAAACACCCAGATCGAGAAGGACACCGCTCACGCTGCGAATACCAAGTTCGTCGAGAACGCGATCCGCATCGCGGAAATTTGCCTGCTGCACGATGATGCGCCGGCCGAAATGCGAGAGATGCTTATTCAGATGCTGAACTGCATCAGGATCTTGATCCAAAGCCAAAACATCGGCGCCACTTTCCAGGAGCGCTTCGGTATGGCCGCCGCCGCCGCACGTTGCATCCAGGATGAGCGACCCTGCTTTGGGCTTGAGTAACTCAAGCACTTCCCTCTGCAGCACAGGACGATGATAGACCACATCCTCGGGGGGCTGTGTGGCCTCTTCCTCCGCTCTTGGATTAACGGCGAACCATGCCGGAGGCTCGCTCCAGAGCGGATTCATCACGTGTTGGCCCAACATTTTACAGTCCAATTTCCTTTGCCACGTGCTGGTAGGTAGGCGTTTCGTCCTCGTGGGCCCGTTTCCAGCGTTGCAAATTCCAAATTTCAAAACGCCCTCGGTTGCCTACGAGAGCGACTTCATTTTTCAATCCGACCCTTTGGCAAAGGTCGTCCGGCAGAACAAGGCGACCTTGTCGGTCCGCGGCGGCATGTTGAGCGCGAGAATGCAGTTGTCGCAGAAACACCCGGCGATCACGCGCGGAAATCTTGTCGTTCGTTTCTGCGGTCGAGCTCATTTTTGCGAACTCCATCGGCGACATGACCAGCAGAAATTCGTGGGTCGCCTCAGCCAAAAGGATGAATTCCTCAGGACGATTGCGCCGCCAGCGCGATGGGATTGTGATCCGATTCTTCTCGTCGATGGAGTGCCGGAACTCTCCGGCGTAGAAGCGTTCGGGTTGGGAATCGGCATCCATTTGTCGTGTGGAGAAGTAGCCCACTTTACTCCACTTGACCCCATCTTTAACCACCTCCGGACACGACGGTCAATAAAAATTTTCACTCTATTTGCGCCCGCCTGCCTTGACCGTAAGCTGCTCGAATCATGAAGTTTTTCCGGCGCACGCCTGCGATCGCTTGCGCTCTGCTTTTCAGTTGCGGCGCCAGCGTATGTTTAACTCAGGGTCAGCAAGCCCCAAGCGACGCTGTCCGGGTTACCGTGTCAATGCATCCGGATGGCTCGCGCACGACTTACAACTCTGATAATGAGCAGCACACGGCCGTCGCCACAACTACCGATCCCGATGGTAAAGTTCGCCAGACGATTCGTTACCGACTCGATAATGCTGGCCGATTTTCGACCGGAGAAGTCTCCGGAGCGGACGGCCGCATCCGGCTCAAGAGCAGCTACAAATACGACGAAGGAGGCCACATTCTGGAAGAGACGCAAAGTGCGGCAGACGGGACTTTGCAGCACAGAATTGTTTACAGCTACGACTCCTCGGGAAAGCAAACAGGCTATTCGGTCTTTGACGCGTCCGGCAAACTAGTCAGCCGCACGGGCAGCCCTGCCGCGCGCCCGTCTGCAACGCCGAAACCGCGCGAGAAGACCAGGCGGTAAAACAAAATGGTTTTCGCGTGAATTAATGCAGGGTCAGAAAACCGGATCAAATCTTTGAGCGGTGTGTGATGTTCTTGCTTTTTTTCGATGACATCGCGAGCGAACGGGAACTGACGGAGGTGATTGGTGAGCCGGCTCGATTTCTCTGGTTTTTGAATTTCGGGCTGGATGCGCAAATCCCCGATCACAGCGTTCTTTCCAACGCGCGCGCTGGGGCAAGGGTGTTTGAGAGCTTGTTTGTGCGCATGGTGGCGCAGTGCGTCGAAGCGGGAGTGTGAGGGGGAGCAAGTTTCATGTGGAATGCGAGGCTCGTCGATGCCGATGCGTCGAAAGAATCGCTGATCAAAGGCGTGCCGGAACTAGTCGCTGCGCTGAAGCGAGCCTATCGAGCGACGGAAAGCAATTGGAAGAGACAAGTACGCCAAGAGAGTTACGAGGTGGTGAATGATCGGATGATGAGCCAGAGTGATCCAGATGCAGCTTGCGTGCGCCAGGGTGGAGGTCAGTCACGACCGCGCTATAAACATCACCGGGGGATTGATGATAGCAAAGGAGTCATCACCGCCATCGAGACAACGCCCGGTTCCTTCGCAGAGAACAAAAAGTTCATGGGATTGATGGACCAGCACGAGAATGATACCCAGTGCCAGACCAGGATCGTGATAGCCGATCTCAAGTACGGCACTAGTGAAAACCACGCGACCGCAAGCGCGTGAGCCACTCTCGAGCCCCTTCGGGAGTCGAATGGGACGACTCCCGGAAGGCGATAGTTAGTTCATCCGACTACGGGATGCGGTGATTCCTGTTGGCACTGACCGCGTTCTTGTCCGGCTTGTCGACCCGACCGCTCAGGTTGATATCGTCGCGGAAGTTGGAGCCTGTGACCAGTTGACCTTTGTCAGCCGTGACCTGGTTAACGTCGGTATTGTTGACCCTGCGATCGCCGTTCACGTCTCCTATGAGGAAGCCGAACACCACATCGTCGGTCCCGCCATCGCCATCCACATTGGAAACCTCGATGGTCACGTTCTGTTGATCAGCCACTCCGGTGAGCGGGACCTGCATTTCGTTGCCACTGAAGGTCGGGGCCCCCGCCGTGGCCGTGCCGCTGACGATCGTGGCGTCACCGGAAGTGACCGCATCGTCGAAGGTGAAGACAGCCAGGTAGTTGCCAGAGCCATCGCGATCTTCCACGCCGGAAGTGCCTGTGAGCGGCATGTCGATGTCGAAGGAACCGGCGTCTCCGTGGGTTAGGCGCGAAGCTCGCATCTCTATATTATACGCTTGCAATTCGCGGTGAAAGAAAGGTCTCTGGAACAACAGATCTCCAGGTCGGACGAGTGGATCGTGAGCGTATAGAAGACCGTTTCGCCGAACGCGACCGGTGAAATGACGGTCGATATCGTGGTGGTGCCAAAAGGCGGTATCGTGGGAGAGAGGGTGAAAAAGGACGGCGTCGCCGTTTTGCTCGGATTCGAAGGGACAACAGCCGCGTAGTAGAGCGTGTAAGCCTCCAGGTTTTTGAGTGTGACCGTCAGTTGCACCTGGCCGTTCGGCAGGCATGTGACACGCTGCGACAGCACTTCGAAACAGCTCGGTATCGGGACGCATACCTGTCGCGAACAACACGTCGTGCCATCTGCGCTGACCAAAGCGATATTGAAGCACGCTTGCACTCCAGGTTGGGCGCCGTTCAGGGTAAGAGTGAACGTTTGGCTTGTCTGGCCTGGTTGGAGCGGCGGCGAAAGGTGGATCGTCTGCGGAGTGATCGAAGTAACACCACTCACTGGAAGTATCACGATGTTACTGGCTGCCTGGTTCGAGTGATTCGTGACCGTGAATTGGTAGGTATAAGGGGCGCCGGGCTGTGAGGGTGTGACGACGGTGCCGTTTATTTCACAATCAGGGCAGGGAATTTCAACGTCGCCGATTTTCGTTTTGTCATCACCGCTGGAGGTGATGCCGTTTAGGTCGATGAGGATGCTGTTCACGATACTGCCTCCAGTCGCAGGGAGTCCCTGAAGGCCGTAAATGAAGTCCGGGGTACCATAATGCAGGGCATCGCCGGTGGCCCAGACCCGTCCTCCCGCACCGAAGTCGTAATCTACCCCGCCCGCTGCACTCGTCGTAGCGAGTGAGGGGTCTCCGATGTCGAATACATGGCCTGTAGGAATCCAACTCGTCCCGCTCAGCATATATTCCAAGGCACGCGAGTGGTGTGCATCGGGAGTGCTATCATCAGACATAGACCTCTCCGCAACTAACATCGTGCCGGTCGGGCCGAAGCTAATGTCTGAAACAGGGTTGGAATAGCTCTGGCTGTCAAACGGCGGCATACTGATTTCTAATTGATCCGTCCCGGCAACAAAGCCACCAGCGCTGCTCAGGGCGATAGACCATACTTCGTTTGCATGTGTTGGATTGGCTCTCTCATCTTGCCACCACACGCCGTAATACAGGCGATTATTGTGCGGTTGCAGGCCCCACACTCGACGACCAAGAGGCGTAAACGCCACCCTGGGGTCGTCTGGGATTGCCGCTGAGGGCGGTAGCGCAGTCGGGAGATTAAGGCCGTGATCCCACGTGCTCGAAATGTTGCCGTTGATATCCAGCCGATAAATGAGGCCATCGTCAATATTGCTCACATAGAAGTTCTGATGAGAGCAGTCATAGGCGATATTTCCCAACCCCGCTCCTGGAGGGGTGGCGGGGGATTGGGGCAAGGTTTTGAAAACCGAGATAGCCCCGGAGCCGCTAGCGACTTTGTAAATGTTCATCGCACTGTTACTGGCAGTGGGATAGATGTCGATATTGTAGGAAGTGGTAGCGGTGACGTAGATATTGCCGGAGTCATCGAGCGTGACCCCAAAAATGTCTCCCAGATTATCTCTGGTCCAGGACGAGCCCGGACCGTGATAAGATGCGGTCACGTAATTGGTATTGAGCGGAGCAGTCGCCTGGTTTTTAAGATCCTCTAGAGCCAGCACTGGGTTCGTTCCAAGGTCGGAGTAACATGTCGCCACCGCCAGCTGGCCAGTGAACACGGTCGCGTAAGCAGGATCTTCGTAATTGGGTTTCTCGCCGCAACATTGCTGCCCGGGGAACGGTTCCCCTGGCGGCGCGCCCAAGCCTGACGCACGGGTGCGAGATCGTCCAGCCCATTCGAGACGAATTTCACTAAGGTGAACGTGCTATTGATCAGGTCGATGTCATAGACGCTACCGGTGCCGCCTGCGTTCGACCCTGGCGATGCGACGAAGATGTGTCCAGAGCCGTCTGAGGCGATCCCGTCTAGCTGCGGGACGCCGGTCCACCCGTGCATGCTTTGTAGGTCAACCCAGGAAAAATTATTCGGGTTGATCTGGTAAACGGTGTCCCCGTATCGCGAAGCGGCATAAAGCATATGAGAAAACGGGTCGTAGGTCAGTCCATCGACGCTATTCAGATTACTGGTCTGATTCACTACCGTACCTGTAGAGGGGTTGAGCTGGGCGACATAACTGCCCGTCGTGGAAATCCCGATGCAGGCGAACAAGCGCCCCGCATTGTCGTAGGCCAGTCCCTCTGGATTGTCTGATTGTGAAAACTGATTGATTATAGAATGGCTCGCTAAGGTAATTCGATCAATTTCGTGTCCGGTCGACAAGCTAACAAGAATCGTTTGGCCGCTCGGTTCCAGCACAAGGTCGGCCGGGCTGCTCCCGGCAGGAAGTGTCTTTATCACCGAGTCTGCGAGGAGTGGGTTTGGATTGCTTGGATCGTAGGTCCGAACCTGTGCGGCGCTGAGCGCTGTATAGATGATCTTTCCCGTTGTATCGAAGATGAGGCTGTCGGGAGATTGTAGTGTGGGATAGGTCAGAACCACGGAGGGCGGCGTCGTAATAGTGTCCACCCTGTAAATTGCCTGGGAAGAGGTAGAGCTAAAATAAGACGTAGCGTAAAGAACCGTCCCCGACGCACGCTCACTTCCGATTAGAAACAGACTTAATACCGCGACCGTAAGGGCGGCTTTCCCGGAGACGGAGATTAAGGGTTCCCTGTTCTGAGTGGTTTGTTTTTTGTTCATATGTACTTAGTTGTGGTTGAGTTGTTCCTGTTCCTTCACAATTTTTCGGCCAGTGTTGGAAGGAAAGCCGGGCTTTTGTCCGATGCGGCATTTCTTGAGTTGTGGAAGTGTAGGGAAGCTCGGCGATTGCCGTCCATCCGCCGTACGGAGTAAAAATTCGCCGTTCGTCCGCGGTCCACTTATGGCGGACCGAGTAGCCCAAAAGGATTAGTCAGCCGACGTGAAATTATGTCTGGCTTTCGGGTGAGTGAGGATGCTAATCATGTGTGCAAGACGTAAATATGCGCCGGGTTAAACTAGTGAACCGGATAGACACTGAGCTGCATGCGTTGCTCGAGCTGCGCGGATCGCGGACCTTTCAGGAGTTCTGGCAAAGTGCGCGACAGGTGTTTCACTCGACGTTACTAGTCGCCAGCGCCTGGTTCGCTCCGTCGCCGGATTGGCTGCCGCCGTGCGCTGCTTTCCGCGCAGGGACGGCGTTTGAAAGCGAGACAGAGTTTCAGCGCTTTCAGAGACTGCACCCGTTGAAAGCATTCCTAGCGGCAAATCCTGACAAGCCCCTGGCAACATTCAGCGATGCGCTGAGCGATGCCTGTCTGCTCAAGTCCAGGTTTTACCGCGAGTTCATGGCCCCGCACCGCAAGCGGTTTTCCGTCGTGCTCGCTTTTCGGCAGGACACAGTAGTACGAGCATTGATTGGGCTTACTCGCTTGCAGAACGACCGCGACTTCTCACCGGCAGAGTTGCGGACGCTCGCAGAATTGCATCGCCACTTCGGCGCGGCTTTGCAGCAGGTGTATGAGCTACAACGGGAGCAGAGCGCGCGCAGAACCCTTGAACTCCTCCTGGCACCGCTACCGCTGGCAATCGCCGTGTTCGATTGGAATCTGGAGGTTGTTTACTCCAATGAGGCGGCTAAACAGTCGGCGGCGCTATGGCTAGCCGGCAACGAGGCCGTTCGCCGCCTCAAAAAGGCGAGTCGCTTCGAGGTACCTGGCGAACTGCGCGAAGTTTGCGGTGATCTTAAAAAAAGGCTTGGAACCCGCGGGACAAGTCGTGGGCGTTCATCCGCAACCAGCATTGTGACGGTCGATCATCGTTCCTTGCCAGGTTTGCAAGCATCGGTTCGTTTGGTGGACTCGATCCCGCGAGGGTTTGGATTGCCGCTCTTTGTGGTCGTCTTTCAGAACATGCCCGTGCCAGCAAACCTTCGTCGTCCGAAAGCGAGCAGATTCTCGCAGCTCGCACGGCTGAGCGTTCGCGAGCGGGAAGTGGCGTTGCTGGTCTGCACAGGCGACAGCAACAAGGAAGTCGCCTCCAAGCTTGGCAAGAGCGTTCTAACAGTCAAAGCGCAGTTGCAGTCGATCTACGCAAAGCTCGGGATAGTGGGCCGCGGCAGAATGGCTTCGCTCATTTTTGAGCGCTAACCGCGTGCAAGAGATTGAGGGTCATGGAAGGAAATAGGGTCAAATTGGGCTTGCATTAATTCTTCGGACAGTAAGTAAGGGATAATTTTCGGTTTAGTTTGGATTCAAAGTTGGTAGGGCTTTGGTAGTCAAGACTGGAGTGGAGTCTGATGCGGTTGTAGAAGGTTTCGATGTAATCGAAGATGGCCGTGCGAGCTGCGGCATAGGTGGCGAAGCGATGATGGTAGACCAGTTCATATCTAAGCGTGCTCCAGAAGGATTCGATGAAAGCATTGTCGTAGCAGTTGCCTTTGCGGCTCATGGAAGCGAGCAAGCGGTGTTGAGTGAGTAGTTGGCGATAGGCAGCGCTGGCGAACTGACGACCGCGATCGGAGTGGACGATGAGTTGTGCCGTTGGCTGACGTCGTCGCTTCAAGGCCATGCGCAGAGCGGCGATGACGAGCTGAGCATCGAGGATTTGATGCATGGCCCAGCCGATCACCCGGCGGGTGAAGACATCCAGGACCGCAACCAGATACAACCAACCTTGGCCGGTGAGGACGCAGGTGGCGTCGGTCGTCCACACCTGGTTAGGCCGTTTGAGGGCAAGACCTTTAAAACGGTTAGGTGCGATTGGTCCGCCGTGACGACTGTCAGTTGTGGCCACGCGGTACTTGGAACGCTGACGTGCAAAGAGGCGCTCTGCACGCATGAGACGCGCGATGCGGTTGCGTCCTCCCGGGCAGCCGAGCACTTGGGCCAGCCGCGGGCTGCCATAGGTCTGACGACTGCAGACGAACTCCTCTCGAATGCGTTGGCGCAGCCGCATGTTCTCCAAGTGTCGTCGGCCCGGTCGGCGCCTCCGCTCTTTCCAATCGTAGTAGCCGCTGCGTGAGACCAGAAGCGCTTCGCACAACCAGGCTGTCTTGTATTGGCCGCTCATTTGTTCGATTCGGGCATACCGCTCTGCGGCGCTTCGGAGAGGATGCCCAGAGATTTTTTTAAGACTTCGCGCTGCTCTAAAAGTTTGGCGTTTTCAGCGCGTAAGCGACGGATCTCTGCTTCGAGTGCTTCGACGCTGCGCTTCGACTTTGACTCATTCGTCGAAACATTGGAGCTGCGCTCCAAGTGTGCCCAGCGGTAAAGCAATGGAGGACGAATGCCCAGTTCCGCTGCCACCTTCGCTGCGCTCCGGCCGCTGGACCGCCATAGCTCCAGCGCCTCCTGCTTGTATTGATCGGTGTAACTCGCTCTCTCGCGAGCCGTCTTCCTTAACTGCGTCTTCATGTGGGTTCCTCGGGTTTTTACCCTTAGCCCACTGTCCGTCAATTCAATGCAACCCTAAATCTAAACCTTGTACATTGGCCTAACGAGTGAATGCCAGCTTAAGTCGACTGCCGCGTGCATGCAGGAGTCCTGAGGGGCAATCATTGGGTGCGAAGATCCAGGCGGACAAGCAAAGAAAATAGAATCAACAATCAACCGCCGGGCGTGGATTAAGGCGCCGGAAAAGTCTATGGCGCGGGGCCGCCAGTGGCGCCCGTCGTTGGGGAAGGTGACGCGGTGGCTTGCTGCTCAAGCGGCAATTTCAACTTGTTTAACTCAGAATTACTAATCGCAAATGTGCCGTCGCGGCCGTCCATGCGCGCGAACAAGGTGCCGTCATTGTTTTGGGCGCCGACGGTCAACTTGTGTGCTGTCTTGTTATCCGATGAAGTGGTGAAGGCCACCACCAGCTGTGGTTTATCGAAGCCTTGCTGAGGCGTTTTCGGCCCGAGCCAGCGCACCGCATGCAAGTTCGACAACGTGTTGAGCAGCGATTCCATATTGGCCTGATTGATCGTGCCCGTCCCTTTCAGCCAACGCCATTGGTTGTTTTGATCGCGTTCCAGTGACAGCTCCTTGTCAGTCGTGATGCTTACTCGATGAATTTGCTCCGGCTTGAATTTGAAGATCGACAACTCCTGCCATCGCACAGGATCGGGCGAAATCTGGTCGAGTAATCCGCGACGCACCGCCACGACAAATGGTTCATCGGTCAGGCGTGCGAAAACATTTTCGCCCTCTTCTTTTCCAAACGCGATCGTGGCAAACGGTTGTTCGCCCGCTTTAGTTTCGGCGGTGTTCTCGGAGGCGAAGGAACTGAAGGTCAGTTCCAACTGCGGTTTATCGAGGCCGTATTTCGGTAGATTGGAAGCGACGTCTTCGACGAACTTTGTGACCCGCTCATTTTGCAGCATGTCGATCACCCGCTGAACTGCACGTGAATCCGCGGGTGCATTGTTTCGACTGGCGATCGTCCAGTTTCCGTCTTTGCGCGCGAGTACGGTTTTGCTTTTGCCTGGCGCATCGATCGTGATCCGATCGAGAATGTTCGTGTCGATTCGAACCAAGTGGTTATCGCGTAGATCCGCCGGCTTCGTGTTCAGGATTTCTTCGATCTTTTTTGGCAACGTGTAAACGGAGCGACGTGGAGCGAATCGGACATACACCTGGTCTTTTTCTTTCTCCGGCACACCGCCGATTTGCAGCGTCTGGCCCTTGTCTTCCCCGCCGGCGACTTTGATCGATTCGCCGATCTCGATCTTCTGATCTTTTTTCTGCTCCTGATCAAACAACGTGATCGATCCGCGCGGCTCCGCCAATCCGTAAGGGCGCAGGTCGCCACGATCGTCGGCCACGAATTGGCCAATTCGCGCGGAGGTGACCTGCGAAATCAGGTCGTCGACTTTCTGGTCATCGGCGCGTGCCCGAAGCGGTTTCACGATATCCCAATGAGTGTCTTTCTTGTCCAGCTCCATTTCGCCGGCGGGCGTTTTTAACACCACCCGGCGCACCTGCACACTGCTCAGGTCTGTCAGTTTTCTGTCCCGAAATTCTTCTGGTTGTTTATCGATGTCTTTCTTTACCGATTGTCCGGCGAGAAACGTTTCCTTCGAATTTTGGAAGCGCACATATATCCTGCCTTCCATTGCAGCGTCTTTGCCGAACAGAATTTCCGGCGGTCGCTCGCGGCCAAGCAGTTTGAGTTTTAGCTTCGGATTATTCAGCCCGTACTCTGCGAATTTGGTTTTGTCGGCGTCGATCTCTTTGGCGGGGATTGTTCCTTCCTTTTGCCAGTTCTCCAAATCCGACAACAAGCTTTCGACCAACGCGCCATCTGCCTGATCCTTGATAGGCGTTTCCAGCCGCCATTTATTGTCGCCACGCCGTATCTCGATCTTCTGATCGCCATTTTGGATGATGATGCCGTCGATCTTGCTTCGGTCGAAATTGACCATGTTCTGGGCCTGTCGCTGCGCTTCTTCCGTGCTGGGCCGCTTCATTTCGAAGAACCTGAAGTAAGCGATGCCAGCCACCGCGACGATTGCCAGGATGACGGTAGTCCTCCAATTCATATCAGACGCGCCGTTGCCACCACACCATTGTTCCGATGGCAGCCGGAATCAGCGGCATGAGCAGGAGAACGATCCAGCGCAGCCGGCGCAATGCTTCTGGATCCAGACTGAACGTGAGAGGCTTCGGGATTTTCGGAGCGATCCCGATCAGTTGCTCCCGGCTCAACAGCCAGTTCACTGCGCCAGAAACAAAATCGAGTGCCGCCTGGTCCTGCATGATGGCACTGTCCTGAACGAAGGTAGCGTTGCTGACCGCGACAAGTCGTGCGGAGTTCACCTGCACGCGAGCGTCTGCGCTTCCGCCTTTTTCCACTGAGGCAGCAATTGTCAGCGATGACTTCCCGGCTTTCTGGGCGTCGGCCTGCAGCTTTGTCTGATCGTCTGTATTGTAATCGGTTTCGGCAAAGTAACCTTTTTCCGCCTGAATAAGCGGCTCCAATCGAATGTTGGCACTGCGAACGCGATTCGCTTCCAGTGTAAGCGAAGACGTGCCGCCGACAAAAATTGCCTGTACATCAGCGAGTCGCTTCGTGATCGAACTGTCGCCCAGGAAGCGCACCTGGACATCTCTCGTCAGTGCCAACTCCTGGATGCCGGTGCGCACGAAAACCATCAGTCTATCGTCATTTATTTTCACACCGACCTCGTCGAGAAACGCACGCAGCCTGGGCGTGTTTGCCGCCGGGTCGAGGAAGACCAGGATACGCCCCTGTTTGTCCCAGAAGTCGCGCAGCAATTTCATTTCCCGATCGGAAAAATCGTATTGCGGTCCGACGATCATCACTGCGTTCATGTCGGGTGGAATTGCAGCTTGATCGAGAAGATTCAGTTCTTGAAACTTGATGTTTTCATTTTCGATAAACGTCTTGAGCAAGCTGATCGGGCTTGTGGGTGCTGAAAGCGCTGGCTCCTTGTGACCGGTGACGTAACCGAGTGTCTTCTTTTTTCCTTCCACCAGGTCGATCATCGCGCCGGTGACGGCCTGCTCCCCTTTGAACGCGGCGACCCGTGGCCCTTCGCCAAAGCTCATTCCGCTCTGGTCGATATCTGCCATTTCCGACGCTTTGACCGTTTTGTTGCGACCGTCGTAGTCGAGCACCAAAAGGCTCTCGTCAGTGACAACCTTATATTTGTCGAACAACTCCTTGGCGCGGGAAAGATTTCGCTCCGGATCGATTTGTTCGACATCGATTTTCCCTTTCGCGGCGTACTGATATTCAGTCAGCAGATTCTGAACATCGGCGCTTATCGGCGTGTTGGGCGAAAAGAAGACCGTGATGCGCATCTTGCCCTTAAGCGTCTCGATGAAGCGTTTCGTTTTGTCCGATAACGCATATTTTTGGTCGCGTGAAAAATCCCAGCGCCTGAAATGTTTGAATGCGAACGAATTCACCATCGCAGCGAGAAACAGGATGAGAATGATCTGCACCAGCACATTGAGACCGATCCGGATCCGGCCAATCTTCATTCTCCGGCGCGTACTGGGCTTTGATTTGTCAGGCATTAATCAGAGCCTCCATTTGCGCGCTTGGAACGCCTGATAAGTGAGCACCAGCACCAGAATCGTCATGCTCACATAGAGAACAATCGGCCGCGTATCGATGATTCCGCGGGAGAAGGTCCCCATGTGTTCGATGGCGGAGAAGTAGCCGAGTAAATCGCGCGTGGTGGAAGTTACGTCGAGCAGGATGAACTGCACCAATCCGAGAAAAAACAGCAGCGTAATTGCACAGAACGAAATGATTGCTGCGATGATCTGGTTTCGGGTCAGCACCGATGTCAGGCAACCGATGGAAAGATAAAACATTCCAAGCAGGAAAAGCATCAGGTATGAACCAAAGTATGCTCCGGCAGAATGCGCCGCCGGCTGCTTGGTTATTCTTAGAAAAATCCAGAAGTAAAGCAGTGTGGGGATCCAGAGGATCACGTAAAACACAAGCGCACCAAAAAACTTCGACAGCACCACCTGCCAGTCGCGCACCGGCGCAGTCGTAAGCGGCTCGATTGTTCCGAGCTTAAATTCCTCTGCAAACAGCCGCATGGTGATCAAAGGAAAAATCAGAACGAACGCGAACCAGAAGAAGACAGAATTAAAGAATGCTTCCTGAATCGTGTACTGCACCTGGCGCTGGTTCATGAACGAGACTTGGAAGTAGAAATCGATGCCGCTGATGATCAGAAAAAAGATCATCACGATGTAAGCGATCGGGGAGTAGAAATAGCTGCGCACCTCGCGCGAGAGCAGGGTCCAGAATTTACGCATGGCTCTGCACTACTCCATTATTCCGTCAGACTTGATCCGGATGAGTCAGCTCAACAAACACGTCTTCGAGCGTTCCGCGGCGCTGTGTGAGTTCGCGCACCGCCCAATGGCGTTCAATGGCGAGCCGGAAGACCTCTTCGCGCACATCCGCACCTGATTCGACTCGCAACGAGAATCTCTTCCACTCCTGCTCACCGTCGGTGACGACGTCCCGGACGCCGGGAATTTTTTTTAGTTCCTCCGTACCGTTGTCGTTTCCTACCTTTGCTTCCAGTTCGACGCCGCCAGCCTGTCTGATTTTCCCGAGCAGGTTGTCCGGCGTATCGCACGCTTCGATTCGCCCCTTGTGAATGATTATTACCCGGCTACAGGTCATCTCCACCTCGGGCAAGATATGGGTCGAGAGCAGGATAGTGTGCTGCTTACCCAGGTTCTTGATGAGCTCGCGCACCTGCCGAATTTGATTTGGATCCAAACCGATAGTCGGCTCGTCGAGAATAAGAAGGTCAGGTTCCGCCACCAGCGCGTCCGCCAACCCGACCCGTTGGCGATAGCCTTTCGACAGCGTGCCAATGAGCTTTCTTTCGACGTCCTTAAGGCCGCAAAGTTCCTTCACATCACCAACACGTTCCGCAATGCGGCGGTGCGGCACCCCCTTAAGTGCAGCGCGATAATTCAGGTACTCCGTGACACGCATGTCGCTATAGAGCGGCACATTTTCCGGCATGTACCCGAGGTGTGCCCGCGCCTGAAGCGATTGTTCGAAAACATCGAATCCCGCGATGCTGGCGCGGCCTGAAGTCGGCGGCATAAAGCCGGCCAGGATCCGCATGCTCGTGGTCTTGCCCGCGCCGTTCGGGCCGAGAAACCCCATGATTTCGCCTCGGGCGACCTCGAAATTCAAATCCTGAATGGCAGTCTGGCCAGCGTAACGTTTCGTCAGATTCTCAACCTTAATCATTGTGCAACATTTCGATGAGACAACTGAACTGCGATTGTGTTGGCAATTTTTTTATCGCGCCGTCAGCGTCACCGTGGCGAGTTCATGATTCTCTCCATGCGCGCGGATTATGCCGACCGTAAATTCGACGTTTGCGCCGCTCGCGGCTGCCCGGAGCACGTCATCGATCTGTTTCACGGAAGATACCGTCGATGTGTTCACGCGATAAATTACCATACCGCGCTTAATTCCGACGTCGTCTGCCGGGCTGTCCTGTTCCACAGCGGTAATCAAAACGCCTCGGCCTCGCAGATAACCGAGCGCATCGCTCAGTTCCTGAGTCAAGTCTTGTAGCTGAATTCCAAACAGTTTCTCGACGCGCGATCCCGATGACTCGGCAAGCCCTGCGGGGCTCTTCAACTTTCCCTGCTTCATCGCCACTTGCTTGAAACGACTGACACTGTCACGCACTACCTCTGCGGGAATGGCGAAACCGAGTCCCTGCGTGGGTACCCCTTGTGGCGTAAATGCCATCTTTGCCGAGGCAATACCGACAAGGCGGCCAGAGAGATCGATCACCGGTCCGCCGCTATTGCCGGGATTAATTGCCGCATCGGTTTGGACCAAGTCCTTGTAATCGGTCTCCTCGACGGTGATGTTCCGTTTGACTGCGCTCAACACGCCTCGGCTGATCGAGCTGCCGTAGCCCACCGCGTTGCCGACTACAATTACTGTCTCACCGAGCAAGTTCGGAGAAATATTGTCGAGATTGATGAAGGGAAAATCGGTTTGTGCGTCGATTTTGATGAATGCCAAATCGGTCTTGTCATCGCCGGCAATGTAATGAGCGCGGTACGTTTTGCCGTCGTTGGACGTCACGGAGATCTTCAAATCCGCGGCGCGCTCGACGACATGCTGGTTCGTCACGATATACCCGGCCGGATCGATGATGAAACCGGAGCCGAGACTTTGTAAGGTCTGGCGAATTTCGCGCGGCCGGAAACGGTTGGAGCCGAAGAATTGCGCGTAAAAATCGTCGATCGGATCGCGAACCGTGCGTCGAACGACACGCTCGGTATTGATATTCACGACGGCAGGCAACACCTTCGCGACTGCCAGAACCGCTGGTTCCGAGGCTGGATCAGCCTGCGCAAAACAAAATGTCGGCCGCGCGAGAATCAGCCCTGCAACAATCAGCGCGCTAATTTTGCGCTTTGGGAGCGCACGCATCCCGCGTGTTCCCCCCGGAGTTGCCGTTGTCGCTCTCATGTTGTGCAGGAAGTAACGAGGCGTCGTTAGCAGTGTCAACTTGCCGTGCGGCGTAATCATTCGAGATTATCCCTGCCATGCGTACTTCGATTGATGCACGCGCAAATCTCAACCTGATCGAGGAGAATTATCGTCGTTGGCAGGAGAATTCTGAGTCGGTCGATTCGGGATGGTCGGCGTTTTTTGAAGGATTTGAACTGGGAAACCTTCCGCAGGAGGATGGCGCTACGGTTCGCGAGGCGGAGGCTCGTGAGGCGGCGCTTCAGACGCGCGTCGACGGTTTGGTCTACGCATATTGCTCGCTGGGGCACACGATTGCGCGGATCGACCCATTGGCAGAGGCGCGGCCAGATAATCCATTGCTGAGTCTCAGCGAGTTCGGCTTCAGCGAATCCGACCTGGATCTCCGCGTTTCATCGAAATTCTTTCTCAACAATCGGCAAATGACATTGCGCGAGATGGTGGCCGGGTTGGAGAGAATCTACGCCGACGCCATTGGCTCCGAGTTCATGCATATCCAGGACCCGCACATTCGCGAGTGGATCCGTCGACGACTGGAAACACGGCCGCACAAACACTCCACGCCGCGTGCAGTTCAGGTCGCGCTGTTGCGGGCATTGCTGGAGGCGGAGTCATTCGAGATTTTCCTGCACACCCGTTATGTCGGCCAGAAACGCTTTTCACTGCAAGGGGCGGAGACACTGATGGTCGCTCTGGAGAGAATCCTCCAAAAATGCCCGGAGGGGGGTGTCGAGGAGATTTGCATGGGCATGGCGCATCGCGGGCGGCTTAATGTGCTTGCGAATTTCTTGCATAAATCACTCAAGATCGTCTTCACCGAGTTCACTGAGAATTACGTGCCGGATTTGGTGGCCGGCGATGGCGACGTAAAATATCACCTCGGCTATGACGCAGTACGCAGGCTGGCTTCCGGCGCCGAGATCGAGATCCGGCTGTCTGCAAATCCGAGCCACTTGGAAGCGGTCGATCCAGTGGTCGAAGGCAAAGCGCGCGCGCGCCAGCGAATTCGCGGAGATACTGAGCACCGAAAAAAAGTTTTGCCCCTGCTGGTGCACGGTGATGCGGCTTTCGTTGCCCAGGGGATCGTGGCCGAGACGCTGAACCTATCGCAGTTACCCGGGTATAGCACCGGCGGCACAATTCACGTGGTAGTAAACAATCAGATCGGCTTCACAACGCTTCCAAAAGATGCGCGGTCGTCACAGTATGCCACCGACATCGCCAAGATGATCGAGGCGCCGATTTTTCATGTAAATGGCGACGACCCGCTGGCAGTGAAGTTCGTTAGCGATCTGGCATTCGATTTTCGCCAGCAATTCGGGCGCGACGTGGTGATCGATTTGTATTGCTATCGCCGCTACGGCCACAATGAAGGTGACGAACCTTCATTCACCCAGCCTGATCTTTACGCAAAGATCGAGAAGCGTCCGTCTGTCACGCAGCTTTACAAACGCGAATTGCTCGAAGCCGGAACACTGACCGAAGACGATGCTGCTTCACTGGAAACCGAGTTCGCGCTGCGGCTCGAAATGACCCGCGACGAAGTCAACGCGATCGAAAAACGAAGGACGAACCAGAAAGCCAGGTTCAGAGAGTCGACGGCCATTTTTCAACCCGAATACACGAGCGAGTCCGAGCCGACGGCAATCAGTGAGAAAACTCTTCGAACGATCGTCGACGGCTTGACACGTGTCCCCGAGCGTTTCGAGCTCCAGCCAAAGATCGAACGCATCGTGCTCAATCATCAGCGCAAAGTTTTCGAGGACGGCGGACCTTATGAATGGCATTACGCGGAAGCACTGGCATTTGGGTCATTGCTTTTGGAAGGGATTCCTATCCGACTATCGGGTCAGGACAGCTCGCGCGGCACATTTAGCACACGCCACTCGGTGTTTTACGACGCAAAGACTGGCACACCGTATGTGCCGCTGATGCACCTCGCTGAAAAACAAGCGCGCATTTGCATCTACAACAGTCCGCTCTCCGAGGCCGCTGTGCTCGGGTTCGATTACGGTTACTCTCTGGATTATCCAAAAATGCTTTGCCTGTGGGAAGCGCAGTTTGGCGATTTCGCGAACGGGGCGCAGACTATTATCGATCAATTCATCGTCTCAGCGGAATCGAAGTGGCAACGGCCCAGTGGAATTGTCCTTTTGCTGCCGCACGGCTATGAAGGCCAGGGCCCGGAACATTCCAGCGCCAGGATTGAACGCTTCCTTCAAGCCTGTGCCGAGGACAACATCCAGGTCTGCAATCTCACGACGGCAGCGCAGTATTTTCATGTGTTGCGACGCCAGATGAAACGCGATTTCATCAAGCCGCTTATCATCGCAACGCCGAAGAGTTTGTTGCGCGCAAAGTACGCGGCCTCGCCTGCAGAAGAATTCATCCATGGCAGATTCGAAGAGGTCCTTGGTTCGCCGGAAGTTGGACCTGCCGACAACGTGAAGCGCATCATCTTTTGCTCCGGCAAAGTCTATTACGATCTGCTCAATTACCGCACGCAGCGCAAGATCGACGATGCGGTGATCATTCGCATCGAGCAGCTTTATCCGCTCGCGGAAAAGAAGCTGCGCGAAATGCTCAAGCCATTCCCAAAGAACGCGAAGTTCGTCTGGTGCCAGGAAGAATCGGAAAACATGGGCGCATGGACGTTCGTTGAACCGCGGTTGCGGACGCTTTTCTGCACGGAAATCGCGTACGCTGGACGCGAAGCCAGCGCCAGCCCCGCCGTCGGCGCGCTCGCTCGCCACAAACGCGAGCAAGCCCGTCTCGTGGCCGACGCGTTTTCGGTTTGAACGAATAGGACCGATCCTCGCCGCGTTCAAGGCCAACCGGTCACGGCACCTACAATGTCGCCTTGCACCGGCCACTCGCGCAGCAAAGGCGTGTAAGGCCAGACCCTAGATGAAAATTAGGCGACATCTGAAAATAAAACTCGACACACTGTCGCGGATCACCTAAAAGCCTCCTCGATTACGTCATCCGACGTTTCAACTTATCTTCGGCACGGCTGAATCAGCCGCAGGGGCTGAATCTTCGCTGAGACAACGTTTAGCGCGATTTCTAGATCCAACTGGAGCCCCGAGTCATCCGAAAGTAAGGCCGCTTCTTCAAAGAAGCCTCGTGAGGATGGTTCCTGGTTCTGCGCGGAATTGGATTGCAATGAACGCAGTTCAACCATTCAGGCTCAACTTCAAAAATCACGAGGGCCAAAGAAATGAAAAAACAAATCAACCCTTCTATCAAAGCGCAAATTCTTCGAAGCGCATTTATCCTGCTTTCGCTTGTCGCCGTCAGCGCAATCCCGTTCGAGCTGGCGCAATCCCGCAGTCGCGGGACTGCGAAGCGAAGTGTGGCCGCGTCTGCAATCCGAGCGGACCGAACGCTGACGTTCGCAGATCGCGTCGCGTATCAGCGAGCAATCGAAGAAGTTTACCGGCAGCCGTCGGATAACTCGAGTCCGTTTTTGTGTGGTTGGTCGGCGGGGCCAGCCCTGCCGAGCGTCGGCGTTCGTTCGGTTGGTGTCTTCTTCCCAGCTAACGGGAACTTTTACGCCATGGGCGGGCGCAGTTCCGACAGTGCGGGCAGCGATTTCATGCACCCGTTTGAGTATAACGGCAGCAGTTGGACGACCGACACAGCTGTGACGTATCCCGATAACCAGGTGAGTAACATGGCGTGTGGCGTGCTCAATGTAAGCGGAATCGATTACATCTATTGCGTGGGCGGCTCTGCAGCGGGGGCAACCACTGCTAATAATCGCGTCTTCCGGTACGACCCGAACAACCATGTTATCGCGACCTTAAACAGTAATGCTTTCTGGCCCGGAGACGCGGACGGGATAACTCTGCCCGGCGGCTTCGCTGTTTATAACAACCAGCTCTTTATCTTGGGCGGAGACCGAATCAACACACAAATGGTCAGCACGATTTGGGCGTTTACGCCCGGGCCTGGTCTTAGTGGGACATGGCAGCTAAGGGCAGCATCACTACCCGTAGCGCTCGGCTACATACCCACGGCCACCATTGCCGACCATATTTACATGGCCGGTGGCAGCACCTGGAACGGGACAACATTCCATGATAGCAGTGTCTCGATTGTTTATGACCCAGTAGCCGAGACTATCGGTAACATTGCCACCATACCGCGGGTCACAGCCGAAACGCGGGGGCTTAACTTCTCCGGCAAGATGTATGTGATGGGTGGCGGCAGAGACGCACCCAATCCCTCCAACGAGGTGGACATCTATGACCCGGCGGTGAACATCTGGTCAACGATTTGCGGGTTCATCATTCCCCGGCGCAACTTCCCCACCGACACCGACGGGATCAACCTTATCTGGCTGGCAGGCGGCTATGCTCCAACAGCCCCGACGGACTCGATGGAGATTTTCAACTGCCCCGTCGGTCCTTGTACCAGTCCAACGCCTACCCCGACTGCGACACCTACTGCTACTGCAACACCGACAGCAACTCCGACGGCAACAGCCACGCCTACAGCAACGGCTACTTTTACGCCTACTCCCACAGCTACAGCGACCTTTACGCCAACACCGACTCCAACACCGACTCCAACGCCGACGCCACCGTGTGTTCCGCCGCCCTCTGGAATGCTCGGTTGGTGGCCGGGAGATAACAATCCTAATGACATCAGCGGCAATAACAACAATGGCTCCCTGCAAGGTGGCGCGACGTTTGCGCCCGGCGAGGTAAACCAGGGATTTCTCCTCAATGGGTCAAGCGCGTTTGTGTTGGTGCCGAATTCACCGACTCTTAATCCAACGCAAGCAATCACCATCGATGCATGGGTCTATCCGACGGCAGATGGCGGATCGGGTGATGTTGTCGCCATGATTGTGAACAAGGAGAATGGGATACAATATGAAATTGGTCGCCGGAACGCGAATCCATGCAGCGGAGGTGGCGGCATTCCGATGGGTAATCTCGCATACTATCTTGGTGGACTAACAGGCTTGCCCTATGATTGCAGTGGATGGGTGGACGGTGGGGCGCTACTGCCACTCAACACTTGGAGTCACGTGGCGTTGACCTATGATAGTGCGACCGCGACCGTGAAATCATATGTCAACGGGGGTTCACCCACCCGAGTGGTAACCAATATAACCGGATCTTTGCCAACTTTCAACGGTAGTTTCCGCATCGGAACGCGCACTAACGGCACATCCTTTTGGGCGGGCTTGATCGACGAGGTCGAGCTCTTCGGGCGCGCCCTGTCTCAGTCTGAAATTCAGGGTATCGTGGACGCGGGCAGCAGTGGCAAGTGCAGACCGACTCCGACGCCAACTCCAACGCCTACTCCAACGCCTACGCCAACCGCAACGCCGACTGCAACGGCGACTCCAACACCGACTTCAACACCGATTTCAATAGCGACTCCAACCACGACTCCAAGATCGACGTAAGGGGGTCTCCAATACCGATTACACCGACTCCAACACCGACTCCAACGCCGACGCCACCGTGTGTTCCGCCGCCCTCTGGAATGCTCGGTTGGTGGCCGGGAGATAACAATCCTAATGACATCAGCGGCAATAACAACAATGGCTCCCTGCAAGGTGGCGCGACGTTTGCGCCCGGCGAGGTAAACCAGGGATTTCTCCTCAATGGGTCAAGCGCGTTTGTGTTGGTGCCGAATTCACCGACTCTTAATCCAACGCAAGCAATCACCATCGATGCATGGGTCTATCCGACGGCAGATGGCGGATCGGGTGATGTTGTCGCCATGATTGTGAACAAGGAGAATGGGATACAATATGAAATTGGTCGCCGGAACGCGAATCCATGCAGCGGAGGTGGCGGCATTCCGATGGGTAATCTCGCATACTATCTTGGTGGACTAACAGGCTTGCCCTATGATTGCAGTGGATGGGTGGACGGTGGGGCGCTACTGCCACTCAACACTTGGAGTCACGTGGCGTTGACCTATGATAGTGCGACCGCGACCGTGAAATCATATGTCAACGGGGGTTCACCCACCCGAGTGGTAACCAATATAACCGGATCTTTGCCAACTTTCAACGGTAGTTTCCGCATCGGAACGCGCACTAACGGCACATCCTTTTGGGCGGGCTTGATCGACGAGGTCGAGCTCTTCGGGCGCGCCCTGTCTCAGTCTGAAATTCAGGGTATCGTGGACGCGGGCAGCAGTGGCAAGTGCAGACCGACTCCGACGCCTACTCCAACGCCTACGCCAACCGCAACGCCGACTGCAACGGCGACTCCAACACCGACTTCAACACCGATTTCAATAGCGACTCCAACCACGACTCCAAGATCGATAATAAGGGGATCTCCAATACCGACTACACCGACTCCAACACCGACGCCAACCGCAACGCCGACTGCAACGGCTACTTTTACGCCTACTCCCACAGCTACAGCGACCTTTACGCCTACGCCTACGCCAAGGCCGACGGCAACGGCCACGCCACAGCAACGTTCACTCCGACGCCTACAGCAACGGCTACTTTTACACCTACTCCCACAGCTACAGCGACCTTTACGCCAACGCCAACGCCAACGCCTACCCCTAGACAACTCACAATCAACGAACACTACTGACGAATAGCCAGTACATATACAATCTGAGATCGAGTGCACTCGGCCCGGTAACGTATCGCGTCGACATCAAGATCAATGGTAATGTTGTAGGCAATGCTATCTTCCAGCTCAATTAAGCTTATTATCGTGCTCCAGCGTGGTCGAAGTCTGGCGGCTCGCCATTGCTGGTGCTAGGGCGGGCAGTCCTCTGCCCGCCGTGAACGTGGTGCAGCGAACGAACATGGGCGCGAGGAACGTCGCGCGCCCTAGCCAAGCAGCGGCGGCGGGCGGGCGGGCAGACGATGGACCCAAATCCAATCGTCCGCGCTTTCGCATAATCCTTTGCGCACTGGATTCATCAGGATGTAGCTCGTCTTCTCTTGCAGTTCCTGATCACTGCGCAGCCGGTGATCGAAAAAGTCGCGCTGCCATCATCCGGTCCGTCAACGCTGACACGGATGAAGATGTCCTCCTTTAAAACATAGAGCGCGCCACCGAAACGTTCGCTTCGTTGATTTGTCCACTGGTGGATGTTAGGTAGCGTCGCCCGCTCGCCATGAGTCAGAATTACAAAGAGACGTTGAATTTGCCGCGCACGGATTTTCCGATGAAGGCGAACCTTGCCGCGCGCGAGCCGGAACTGCTCAAGGCGTGGGAGGAGACGCGACTTTACCAGCAAATTCAGAAGTCGCGGGAGGGTCGAGAACTATTTGTCCTGCATGACGGGCCGCCGTTTGCCAATGGCGATGTCCACATGGGCACGGCGCTCAACAAAATCCTAAAGGATTTCGTCGTGAAATCGCAAACCATGCTCGGTAAACGCGCGCCTTACGTGCCGGGGTGGGATTGTCATGGACTGCCAATCGAATACAAAGTCGTTAAGGAATCGCGCGAGCTTTCTCCGCTGGAAGTCCGAAAGAGATGCGAAGCGTTTGCGCGAAAGTTCATCAACATTCAGCGCGAACAGTTCAAGCGGCTCGGCGTCTTTGGCGATTGGGAACATCCGTATCTGACGATGGACCCCAAATATGAAGCGGAAATCTTGCGCGCGTTCGCGGTTTTCGTTGAGCAAGGGCTGGTTTATCAGGCACAGAAGCCTGTCTTCTGGAGCACCGGCGCGCAGACCGCACTGGCCGAAGCAGAAGTGGAATATCAGGAGCGCGACGACACTGCCGTTTACGTCAAATTTCCTATCATTGGTACGGCGCTACCGCCGGGCGCGCCGAATGGAACGAGCATCGCCATCTGGACAACGACTCCCTGGACGTTGCCGGCGAATCTCGCCATCGCTGTGGATGCAAAGGAGAACTACGTCGTCCAGGAATTTTCGCGAGATGGGACTTCTGAAACATTAGTTCTCGCTGCGAAACTTTTCCCGCGTTTCTCTGCAACCACGGGATTGCAGCCTGTCGGCGAGCCGCTCGTCTCGTTTCCCGGAGCGAATCTCGAGGGCCTCACGGCGCGTCATCCGTTTTTGGATCGCCAGGTCTCGGTGTTAACGGCGGGATTTCGTGACCATGGACTCCGGCACAGGTGCCGTGCACATCGCGCCCGGTCATGGCGCGGACGATTACGTTTTGGGAGTGGAACACAAACTGCCGATCTTATCGCCGGTCGATGATCATGGCCGATTCACTGACGAAGCTGGCCTGCCGAATCTGACTGGCAAATACGTGTTCGACGCCAACCCCGACATTGTCGAATTGCTTCGCGAGCGCGGGATGTTGCTGGGCGAACAAAAATTTCACCATTCCTATCCATATTGCTGGCGATCGAAGACACCGATCATCTTTCGCAATGTCGAACAATTCTTCATTCGAATCGACGAACTGCGCGGCAAAGCGCTAAACGCTATTCACAACGAAGTGAAATGGATCCCCGCGTGGGGCGAGAACCGCATCGCAGGCACAGTCGAATCACGCCCCGACTGGGTGATTTCGCGGCAACGAAGCTGGGGAGTGCCGTTGCCGGTTTTCTATTCGGCTGATGGCAAGACAATTCTCGACGCAAAAATCATTCGCAAGCTGGCCGATCTCGTTGCCGAGCGCGGCTCGAACATTTGGTTTGAATTGGACGATGCCGCTCTGGCCAAAGAACTCGGGTTGCCGGCAGATGTAAGAAAAGGCAACGACACGATCGACGTCTGGATCGACAGCGGCGTTTCGCATAAAGCCGTCTGCGCCTTGCATCCCGAGTTGCGCGATCCGGCTGACATGTATCTCGAAGCGACCGACCAGCATCGCGGCTGGTTTCAATCGTCGCTGATGACAAGCATCGCGCTCAATAATCGCGCGCCGTACAAAACTTGCGTGACCCACGGTTTCGTTGTCGATCTCGACGGCAAAAAGATTTCCAAGTCCGGCACCTACGAGAAGCCGATGGCGGCCGATCATTTCGTCGGCAAGCACGGCGCCGATCTGGTGCGACTTTGGGCCAGCAGCATTGATTACTCGACCGACGTGCCGTTCTCGGAAGAAATCTTTACGCGCCTCGGCGACACGTATCGTCGAATTCGAAATACGCTCCGGATTTTGCTTGGAAATTTGTACGACTTCGAATCAGGAAAACAGGAAAGCAGGAAAGATTTGAGCTTAATTGATCGCTGGATTCTGGAGCGATTGGATGAAGTGATCCGCACTTGTCGATCGGCTTACGAAAATTTCGAATTCCACAAGGTCTATCACACACTCAATCAGTTTTGCGCGGTGGACTTAAGCAGCCTCTACGTCGACATCACCAAAGACCGGATGTACTGCGACGCGCCGGATTCACCGCGTCGTCGTGCGACACAATCGGCGATGCGCGAAATTTTCGACGCGCTTTGCCGTTTGCTTGCGCCGGTTCTCGTTTTCACCGGAGAGGAGGCGTGGCGACATTCAGCTCCAGCCAAGATTGGGGATGCCGGCCAGCCGGGGTCGCCGACCCCGGTTACAACATCAGTTCACGTGCAGGAATTCCCGCAACCGCAGAACCGGGGCCACGAAGCGAGCGATCAGGTTGAAGAGCTCTTGAGATTGCGCGCCGTTATCGGGCAGGCGATCGAGCAGGCGCGGCAGGAGAAACTGATCGGGAACACCCTCGAAGCCAGCAGTGGTTTTGAATTCGAACTCTGATGTCACGATAAAAACTTCGAAGGAAGAGCTCGAGGAATTCTTTATTCTAAGTGACCTGACGATCCAGCAGGCCAAGGAACCGAGCGCTTCGGTAACGAAAACTCCGTATCAGAAGTGTGCGCGTTGCTGGCGGCATCGCCCGACGGTCGGCACGAGCAAAGCGCATCCGGATTTGTGCGATCGCTGCGAGAGCGCGGTGGTCGGAATGACGAAGTCCGAATGACGAAGGACGAAGGAATCACGAGAGACAGCGTGAATCGTTACATCCTTACACGGTTGCATCCGATCGACGCTCAAGCTTCGCTCAACGCTTCAACGCTCGCAGCCAATGAAGTTCATTCTTTTCCTCTCCCTGCCGCTTTACGCTCTGGATCAACTGACGAAGCAGCTGGTCCTGCGATGCGTTAGCCCGTGGGACGCCCGCATTGTAGTGCCGAATTTTTTCACCCTGGTTAATGTTACAAACACCGGCGCAGCGTTTGGATCTTTCAAGGGCAACAACGCTTTCTTTGTCGTCATTTCCTTCATCGCATTGGTGGTTGTGACGGTTTTGCTCTTGCGACACCGGCGACCTGATGCCTGGCGGGATGTATCGCTTGCACTTCTTCTTGCCGGTATTCTGGGCAATCTAACCGATCGGCTTCTGTACGGGCACGTGATCGATTTCCTCCTTTTCAACTTGCACATTCGCTACGCCGATCCCTGGCCAGCATTTAATGTGGCAGACTCGTGCATCTCAATTGCGGTAGTGCTGTTTATCATTCAGTCATTTTCGAAAAGGGAAGATCCTGCCGAGCAAGAACACAGGTAGAGGCGATTGACCTCAATCGCCTCGCAACTGATGGTCATTATGCGTGAATTGGGCGGTTCTGGTGAACCCCCTATCGATTAATCCATGAAAACCTCGTCCATGGAAACGGCGGCGCGCAAAGTCGCGACGCAGTTGCGTGAGCAGGGCCACGTCGCGTACTTCGCTGGCGGTTGTGTCCGTGACATGGTGCGCGGGCTGGCGCCGAAGGATTACGACATCGCTACCGATGCGCGACCCGAAACGGTGCAGACGCTCTTTCCGCGAACGTACGCAATCGGCGCGCATTTCGGCGTGATCATGGTCCTCGAGAACGGTTTTCAATTCGAGGTAGCCACGTTTCGTTCCGATGACGCGTACATCGACGGCAGACACCCCAGTGCGGTGCATTTCTCCTCGCCGCAGGAAGACGCAAAGCGACGCGACTTCACGATTAACGGAATGTTTTACGACCCGGTGGCAGACGAGGTCATTGATCTTGTTGGCGGCCGGGCCGACATCGGCGCAAAATTAGTGCGCGCAATTGGCGACCCGGTGCAGCGTTTCGAGGAGGATCGGTTGCGGATGCTGCGTGCCGTGCGGTTTGGCACGGTGCTTGATTACCAAATCGACGAAGGAACTTGGAACGCGCTTGTAGCCAACACGGCTTCGATCAATCAGATCAGCGCGGAACGAGTCCGTGACGAGTTGGTCCGCATTTTCCTCTCGTCGAATCGCGTGCGTGGCTGGGATTTGCTCGATGCCAGCGGGCTCATGGGCGCGATTCTGCCCGAATTGGAAGCGATGAAAGGGGTATTACAGCCCGAACAATTCCACCCCGAAGGTGACGTGTTCGTGCATACCCGCCTGATGTTGTCGCTGCTCCCTGAAAAAGTTTCCGTTCCGCTGGTATTCGCCGTGCTGTTTCACGACGTCGCAAAGCCCGTCACAGCGCGCGTGGATGAAACCGGCCGCATTCGTTTTAACGAACACGATCGGATCGGCGCGGAGCATGACGGAAGCGATCATGCGACGCTTGCGGTTTTCAGGATCTGAAATCGACGCTACGGTTGAAATGGTCAGGCAACACATGGTCTTCAAAGACGTGCCGAAAATGCGCGTGGCGAAATTGAAACGGTTCATGGCACGACCAACGTTCGATGAGGAGCTGGAGTTGCACCGGGTTGATTGCGAAAGCAGTCATCGAATGCTCGACAATTACGAATTTCTGCTGCGCAAACGCGAGGAGTTAGCGAACGAACCGATCATTCCGCCGCCGCTGGTGCGCGGGGACGATCTGCTCGCGCTCGGTCTTAAGCCCGGCCCAAAGTTCGGCGAAATCCTTGAAGCTGTCGAGACGCGCCAACTGGAAGGAACGCCTGCGGACTCGAGAGGAAGCGCTTGAGTGGGTGAAACGGGAGTATTCGTTACAAAGTTAAAAGGGTTCCATAGTAAAAAGGAGTTGTCCGTTGCTCTGATTCAACGTTGGAACCCTGGTAATGATTTAACATCACAAAATCGAATGAAAATCCTGATGGTTAGCGCGGAAGGGCCGCCGTTGCAGCGGGCGGGTGCACTGATTGACGTGATGGATGCGTTGCCAAACGCGCTTCGCGCACGGGGACATGAAGTTAGCGTGGCGTTACCGTTCTACCATGAGATTCGAGAGAATCGTGCGTTCAAAAAGAAAGACACAGGCATAACCGTCGATGTGCAGGTGGGCGATGAGATCCACGTTGCGCGCTACTTCGAAGGGCGCAGTGCGAACGGCGTGCAGTTGTTCCTCATCCGATGTGACGAATTCTTTGATCGTCCTGGAATTTATGGCGAGCGCGGCAAGCCGCTACGAAGATAATGCGGCGCGGTTTGTGTTTTTCTGCAAGGCCGCGCTGGAGTTGGCCCGGCGGTTGACGCCGCAATTGCAAATATTGCACGTGCACGATTGGGCTGCGGCGTTAGTGCCGGTTTTCGTGCATGCACAAGGATTGCCATTTAATACGGTGCTGACGATCCATCACCTCGCTGAGCAAGGCAGCTTTTGGGGCCTGGATTTTCGAGCTCACAAATTTGCCGGAGCGATTTTTTACGCTTCACGGTGTGGAATTCTTCGGACGCCTGAATTTTCTCAAGGGCGGCATTCTTTACGCCGACCGAATCACCACAGTCAGTGAACATTACCGGCGCGAAATCCTGACGCCCGATGGCGGATGCGGTCTGGATGTGGTGTTGCGCGAAAATGCGCATCGGCTCAGCGCGATTTTGGACGGTGCAGACTACACGCGCTGGAACCCCGCATTGGATCGTTTGCTCCCGGCCCGCTACGATGGAAAACGCCTCGGGGGCAAAAAGATTTGTCGAGAAGCGTTGCTCGAGGAAATGAAACTGGCGTCTTCCCCCGTCGGACCCGTGTTCGGAATGGTCACGCGTGTTGTTCGCGAGAAAGGTTTCGAAATCCTCGTGCCGCTTTTTGATCGTTTACTGTGGGACGATGTCCGGTTGATCGTTCTCGGAGAAGGCGACCCCGCGTATGAAACTGCGCTGGCTCTCGCAGCCAGAAAATTTCCCAACCGATTTGCGTATCAAAAAGATTACGACGAGAGATTGGCGCACCTGATCCAGGCAGGCATGGACATTAGCCTGATACCGTCGCGTTTCGAACCGGCGGCCTTGAGCGCGATGTACAACCTCAAATACGGCGCTCTGCCGGTCGCGCGGGTCACCGGTGGAATTCAGGAAATCATCGAGGATTACGATCCAACGACGGACAGCGGTTCCGGTTTTCTCTGTTATGAATATTCAAGCGATGCTTTTTGGGACTCAGTGAAGCGCGCGCGTCTAATCTTCCGCGACCAGCGCCTCTGGACGAAGCTGATGAAACGAGCAAATCGCGCAATTTTTCCTGGGACGTCTCTGCGGAGCGCTATGAAGCGCTGTATAGAGAAGTCGTTGGCGAAACGGATAAAGCCGCAGCCTAGCCCAAAACCGCTTAATGCGAATACGCTGAGGACAGCGCACACTGCGGCGACTCTGTGCAACCGACCTTTCCGTTTGCCAAGCCCGGCGATCTGTGGAAGCTTGGGCGTCTTTTTCTCCCGAGAGAAACCATGGCTTACGCAATCATCAGAACCGGTGGCAGGCAGTTTCGCATCGCTGAAGGCGATACGGTCGATGTCGATCTTCTCGATGTCGATCCTGGTAAGACGGCGACTTTCAGCGACGTGCTGATGTTTGCGGACGGAAAAGACGTGACCCATGGCAACCCGCTTATCGCCGGGGCAAAAGTCACAGCTGAAGTTCTCGAACGGCGCAAGGACAAGAAGGTGATCGCGTTTAAATACAGGCGGCGCAAAGGCTATCACCGAACAGTTGGCCATCGACGAAAATTGACGCGCGTAAAAATCAAAAGCATTAATTTGGCAGCGAAGAAGACTGCGGCGAAGAAGGGTGAAGAATAAATCGCGTCGCAGGTGTCAACCATCAATTCTTAACTAACGACTTTCTCCAATGGCTCACAAAAAAGGACAAGGCAGCGTTAAAAATGGGCGCGACAGCGTCAGCAAACGGCTGGGTGTAAAAAAATTCGGCAGCGAAACGGTTATAGCCGGCAATATCATTGTGCGCCAGCGCGGGACAAAATTTTTGCCGGGCAAAAACGTCGGGCTTGGCCGCGATTACACAATTTTCGCATTGGTCGATGGCAGTGTGCGCTTCGATCGTGGGGGACGACGAGTGAACGTCGATTCGGTCGTGGCATCATCATCTTGAGCCCCGGGGGTCGAAAGATCCCATTGAATTTCGCTTACTGCCGCGGAATCCCTCGACGGAGCCTGTCCTGAGCAAAGGTCGAAGGGCTTGGGATGACAGGGCTTGCCGAGCGGATTGGTTTTACGGTATAAGCGATGTCCGAAATGAGATACAATACCTTCATTCTTTTTGGCGCGCCGGGCAGCGGCAAAGGCACCCAGGGCAAAACGCTCGGCACGATCCCCCGTTACTATCATTGCGCTTGTGGCGACGTATTCCGCTCGATCGACACGCGCACAAAAGTCGGCAAAGCCTTTCTTGAATGTTCGAGCAGAGGCCAGCTCGTCCCGGACGATATCACAGTGGAGCTTTGGCGAGAGGCAATCGATGCTGCCGTGGACGCGCACAAGTTCAAGCCGGACATCGATACGCTGGTACTCGACGGGATTCCTCGAAACGTTGGCCAGGCCAAAATCATGAATGACATGATCGACGTGAAGAAAGTATTTCATCTCGCGTGTCCGGATCGCGAGACGCTCTTTTACCGGCTCAAGAAGCGCGCGCTAAAGGACAACCGCCTCGACGATGCGAACGAAGAAGTCATCCAACGGCGTCTCGATATTTACGAGAAGGAATCGAGGCCGGTGCTTTCGTATTACTCGCGAGAGCTGGTCACTGTGGTTGACGCCACGCAACCGCCCGCGAAAGTTCTGCTCGAGATTCTAAAGAGCGTGAACGGCGTGTATGAATCAGCAGCAGTTTGAAAATTTCACTGCCTCCAGTCTTTACTGCGACAAATGCAAGACCGCGATGCCGGTGCGTGAGCGGCTTTTGTTAGTTCTCCCCGATCGCGAGATATTCGATTATCTCTGCACAGGATGCGGATCATCCGTAGGCCGCCGTGAAGTCACGGCTGGCGACAAGATGATGGCGCAAGCGATGACGGCGCGGCGTCCACGGCGCTCTGCCGCACTGCACTGACCTCTGCATTGCAGGATGCGCATTGTTTTTATCGGCACTGGGGAAATCGGAGTGCCGACGCTGAAAGCGCTGCTCAAGTCGGAGCACGAAGTCATCGGCGTTGTGACTCAACCGGACAAACCGATCGGGCGCGAGCAGCAGATCGAGGCGCCGCCGATAAAGAAGCTAATAACAAGGAGCGGCAGTTTCCAAACCGCCACGGAAGACCTGGCGGATGAGAAGGCACGCTTCCTTGAGGTCCTGCAGCCGGCGAAAATCAAAGACCAACAGGCGATCGAAGAGATCCGCGTGCTTAAGCCGGATGTAATTGTCGTCGTGGCCTACGGCCAGATCCTGCCACGCGACGTACTTGAGATTCCGCGCCTGGCCTGTTTGAACGTGCACGCATCGCTTCTGCCGCGGTGGCGCGGTGCTGCGCCAATTCAGGCCGCAATTGCAGGGGGCGATCGCGAGACAGGCGTTACCGTGATGTACATGGATGAAGGGCTCGACACGGGCGACATCTTATTGCAACGCAAGATCCAGATTTTGCCGAGCAATACGGGCGGATCATTGCACGACCGCCTGGCACAGGTTGCGCCCGAAGCGTTGCTTGAATCTTTGCGACTGCTTGCAGCCGAAAAAGCCCCGCGTATGCCGCAGGACAATGCGCTCGCCAGTTACGCTCCAAAACTGAAACGTGAACACGGCCAAATCGATTGGTCCGAATCAGCCGAAGCGATTGAAAGAAAAATCCGTGCGTTCAATCCGTGGCCAGGTGCATTTATGATACTCGACGGTCGAAACCTGAAAATCTTTTCCGCGTCAGTTGTCGATCTCGGCGGCAAACCCGGAGAGATTTTGCGCAGCGAGAATGAGCTCGTCATTGGCACTGGCAAAGGCGCGCTTTCTCTCGGCGAAGTGCAACTCGAAGCAAAGCGGCGAATGAGCGCAGCGGAATTCTCGCGCGGACACTCCTCGATCACGCGTCGCGCGTCTTAGTCTGGGAGCAAGGCTGCCAGCCTGCACGTCTCGGCAGCTTGCCGAGGCGGGGAATGGGTGGCTGCCGCAAGTTGCGCGCGCAAACCTGTTGCCGGCACGGCTGACGTCAACTACAGGCTGGCAGCCTGTGCTCCCCAGAGCCGGAAAGCACCCCTATGTTGTCGACCCCACGCATTTTGCTTTCCAAAGATCGATGTCTTTTGTTTGATGACGGGGATTGCTATGGAAATAGAAGCGCCAGTCTATGAACGGATCGTGCTCAAGCTAAGCGGCGAAGCCGTCCAGGAGCGCGGCGGTCGCGACAACATTTCGCCTGCGGTGGTACGCGATATTGCCGAACGCATCAAAGAGGTGCGCGATCTCGGCGTCCAAGTGGCAGTGGTGATCGGCGGCGGAAATATCTGGCGCGGTCTTTCTGCGGCGGATCGTGGGATGGATCGCACCACGGCGGATTACATGGGGATGCTTGCTACCGTGATCAACGCTCTCGCGTTGCGGAGCACGCTCGAGCAAATCGGCGTCGAGGCCCGTGTTCAGACTGCGATTGAAATGAAAAATGTGGCCGAGCCATTCATCCTCGGCCGCGCCATTCGCCATCTGGAGCTCGGTAGAGTCGTTATTTTCGCTGCGGGCACCGGCAATCCGTACTTTTCTACCGACACAACGGCGGCATTGCGCGCGAGCGAGATTCGCGCCGACGTCATCCTGAAAGCCACGAAAGTCGACGGCGTTTACGATCGCGATCCAAACAAGTATCCGGATGCGCGCCGATACGATCGGCTCACGTTCACCGAGGCGCTCACGAAGCGTCTCCAGATCATGGATTCGACTGCGTTCAGTCTTTGCATGGACAACAAAGTCCCCATCGTTGTGTTCGATATGTACAAGCCCGGAATCGTGCGCGACGCCGTGCTGGGACGAAACGTTGGAACTCTGGTTTGCGATGAACCTCCACCGAAGTAAACATTCAGCGATATGAGCACAGATGACACCCTTCTCGAGGCGGAGATGTCGATGGAAAAAAGCGTCGATTACATGGTGCACGAATTCGCCGCGGTGCGCACCGGCAAGGCCTCGCCAGGCCTGGTCGAAAACGTCGATGTGCATGCCTACGGATCCGCCATGAAACTGAAGCAACTCGCTCTAATCACGACGCCTGAGCCGCGTTTGCTTGTTGTCCAGCCTTTCGACGCCGGCACCGTGCAAGACATCGAGAGAGCGCTCAAGGAATCGAAGATTGGGATTACACCCGCGGTTGATGGAAAGATCATCCGTCTGCCGATCCCGGAGCTTTCAGAAGAGCGTCGAAAGGAATTGGTGCGCGCGCTTGGTAAGATGGCCGAGGAGGCGCGGGTGCGTGTCCGCTCTAATCGGCGCACCGCACTCGACGAAGCCAAGAAACTCAAAGCCTCCGGCGGTTTGACCGAGGACCAGTTGCGCGACGTGGAGGACCAAGTGCAAAAGCTCACCGATCGCTTCGTCAAATCGATCGATGATCATCTAAAGCACAAGGAAGCCGAGGTCATGAAGGTGTAGGGGGTGGTTCGATTCGCCTCGTTCCGAGGTCGCGTCAGCCAGATGATCTTTACCGATCATCTCGGTTTAGTTTGTCGATCACGCGATATTGCGTTTCGGCCAGCATTTTGGCAGCCGGGCGACAAGCCCTGCATGGAAATCCACGGCTCGGGATTTTTTGATCTCTTCCACGGCTTTTGCTTCATTTACCGGAATGGTGAGTTTCTTCACAACGGCTGAGATGGTGGAGCAGGATTAGACGGCAAAGCTTTCGCCGCACGAGCAATGGGCGACAGCGTTGGGATTGGTGACTTTGAAGCCGCCCTTTTGCAAATCTTCGCTGTAATCAAGTACAGAGCCGCTAACGAAAAGCGCGCTCTTCGGGTCGACAACGAGATGCACGTTTTGCGTCGGAACAAGAATGTCGCGTTCCTTCGGTCCATCTACCAAGTCCATCACATATTGCAGACCGGAGCAGCCGCCGCCGACGACCTTAAGGCGCAATGCGCCCTCTGGTTTGCCTTTCTCCTCAAGCAGAGAAGCTAATTTCTGTGCAGCGTTTTCCGTCACACTAATCAGGCGTTCATTGCCAATCTTGTAATTGACGGTCGGTGTTTCTGTGGTCATCAGCAGGTCGGTTTAAATACTATCGTCTTTCGCAGCTCCGCGAAGCAATTCGGCCACTTCGTTCTGCACATGTTCCAATTCGTCCAGTCGCAATTGCGGGTCGAGTACCGATGAAAACATCGCCTGTCGAGCCCTGTTCGTAAATGAGAACCCGGCTGCCGTCATCGCGGGATTCGGTCTTCACCTGTTTCAAGATGCGTTTTCGCTCCAGCATCGCAGCGAGAACGTAGCAGGCGTTGGCATGAGGTGAATCCGACGCCATTAAGCGGCGAAAAAGCTGCTCTGCATTTTCCTTCGGCACGGGTTCAGTCGCCTTGGGTGGCGATGGTTCGTAACGCGATTTCCAAAATGAAAACGGCCGAATGTTTTCATTGCGGTTTAGCCATGCTTCTTCGCTCAAATCCTCACGCCGGTAACCGTCGGTATCATGATACAGTAACGTGTAGAAGTATTCGCCGGGCACAAAAGGCCGCTGCGTCACGGCGCATAAGTCGGCGCGATGTTTAATCGCCCATTCGTTTGGGAGCGGGTTCATCGCGCAACTGTACGCCGCGCGGCGAACAGATGAAAGCTGGGCGGTTCGCGATTTGAGGCGCGAAGATAGAGCAAATAGAGGCCGATTGTCGTGAATAGAATGTTCGGTGTCCACGCGGCAATCCATGCGGGGACGCGGTCTCCTTCGCCGAGCGCGAGAAAAAAGTGAACAAGGAAGTTCATTAGAAAAACGAGGATTACCGCAGTAGCAACGCTCGACAGCACTCCGCGCCGCGAATAGCCAATTCCAAGGGGCGCAGCAATACATACCACCACCAGACACGTCCATGGCAGGGCCAGCCGATACTGCAGGTGAGTGCGAAACGGCGCCAGCAGTGTCTCGGGAAAATCCGCATTGAAATGCAGGTACTCACGCAATTCCGGCAGGCTCAGGAACTCGGCTTGCTCGTTCGCGCTGCCCAGCCGGAATGGCGTTTCGCTCCAATGCTCGATCTTTAACGACGGAAGAAATTCTTCCTTAGTGATGTTTCCAGCGGCATCGTAATGGGTGAGCCGCACATTCTCCAAGTCCCATGTTTTAGTGTCAGGGCGAAAATCTGCCTTGGCCGCCACATAACTAGTGACGATATTATCCTTCGCATCCTGTTGCAGCACCTGCACATTGTTAAATGTGCTGTCGCCATGGCGAAAGCTTTGGATAAACCAGGTCCGCAGATCCGTTCGATTCCGAAAAACCTGGCCCTGAATGTTGCGCGCAGGACGCGCGTGCGCTTCTGAAAGAAACGTCTTCCGCGCCAGCTCCGCGTGCGGCGCCAGTGAATAGTTCAGCGCCATGCTCGCTGCCACCGTGAACAGACCAATGGCGATCAGCGGCAGCAAAACACGGGGAAGACTTACGCCTGCCGTGAGCATGGAAACAATTTCATTGGCACGCGACATTCGACCGAGCGCAAAAAGTAGCGACAGCAAAAGCGAAACCGGCAGAAGGATGATCAAAATCTGCGGAACCTGCGTACCGTAATAGCGGACAACAAGTAAAAGACCGATGTGTTCATCGATGAACGTCGAAATGTTGTCGCTGACGTCAAAGATGAGCCAGATGGAGATAAATCCGGCAATGCAGTATAAGTAAACCTGCACGAAGTTTTGAATGACGTACCGATCCAGAAGTCGCATTGCGGTTTAAATAAACCTCTTCGAGTGAGCGTACTTCAACTCGGTCGGGTCCGCCAATCGCAACAGGAGGAACGCCGCAATCCGAATCACGAAGCTCGAAGGAATGGCGAATGTGCAAATGATAAACCATAGCTGTAACAGTTGTTCGTTAGTCGGGGTTTGGACTTCTTTCGGCATTCGTCCTGCGTGCTTCGCCATTTGTTCCCGGCACCGATGATCGCACTGAAAAACAATATGGGCAGCGAGTTCGTCGAACGGGTTCGTGGATTCTTTTCCGAGAACGGCCCGCTTTCGAAAGCTAAGAATTTCGAGTTCCGTCCACAACAGCAGGAGATGGCAGCGCGCATCGCCCAAGCCCTGGAGGAGGAACAGCATCTGGTGGTCGAAGCGGGCACCGGCGTGGGCAAATCACTGGCCTATCTGCTGCCATCGGTCCTGTTCGCGCTTGAGCGGCACAAAAAGGCGATCGTCTCGACGCACACCATCAATCTTCAGGAACAACTGCTGCACAAAGACATCCCGATCCTGAAAAAAGTATTGCCGATCGAGTTCGAGGCGGCGTTGATGAAAGGCCGGCAAAATTATCTCTGCCCCCGCCGGCTCGATCGCGCATTGCAGATCGCGCAGGAACTTTTTACCGGTCCCGAGCAAAGCGAACTACAGCGGCTGGCAGAGTGGGCGCGCACAACCCGCGATGGATCGCTCAGTGATCTGTCGGTCGAACCCGATCCAAAAGTTTGGACGCAAGTTTGCAGCGAAGCGCACATCTGCACCCAAAAGACCTGCGGCCAGGATCCGCGCTGTTTCTATCAGCAGGCGCGCAAACGCCTGCTTGCAGCGGACGTGATCGTGCTCAATCACACGCTGCTTTTTATTTTGCTTGGATCGCCAGACATGCAGGAAGAACGGGAGAGCGGGTTCCTGTTCCCAAATGATTTCATCATTTTCGATGAAGCGCACACGGTCGAGCAGGTCGCGTCGAAGCAAATCGGTATCGGCATTTCGCAATACGGACTCCGATCGACAATCCAGCGGCTTTACAACGCGCGTACGCGCAAAGGTCTTTTCACTGTTATGCGCGATGCAGCCGGCGTACGACTCGCGGCGGAATTGGTTGATGACGTAGACAAGTTCTTTGCTGCAGTCGAATCGAAATCCAATTTTCGCAAAGGCCGCGAGTTTCGCGTGCGCGAAGTCGATCTTGTTCCCGACACAATTACCGCCCGGTTGACCGCGCTTCAGGCGCGCGTTGCCGATGTGGTGAAACGCGCGGACGACGAAATTTTGAAAGCGGAGCTGCAGGAGTTTGGTCGGCGTATTCGGGATGCGCGAGACAACGTTGCCATTTTCCTCGAGCAAAGCGCGCCCGAGCATGTGTATTGGGTCGAGCGGACCGGCAAAACAGAACAATTCCTCGCGCTTAACGCCGCACCCGTCGATCTGGCGCCAGTGCTGCGGCGGATGTTGTTTCGCGACAACTGCTGTTGTGTCATGACCAGCGCCACTCTCGCAGTGGGCCGCCCCGATCTTGCCTATTTTCGCACGCGCATCGGCGCGATGGACACCGAACCGTTGCAACTAGGCAGCCCGTTCGATTTCCAACAGCAGATGAAAATGTTCGTCGTGCAAAAAATGCCCGACCCGCGCGACGCCGGTTATCAAAAAGCGCTCGAACAATGGATCGCCCATTTCGTCCAGAAAACTGACGGCGGCGCGTTTGTGCTCTTCACGAGTTATCGCGACCTGCAGCACGTTGCGGCAGCCATGGAGAAATTCTTTGTGGCGAACGACATGAATCTTTTGGTTCAGGGTGGGGGAGCGCCACGCAGCAAATTGCTTGAGCAATTTAAATCAACCCCGCGCAGTGTCCTCTTTGGGACGGACAGTTTTTGGGGCGGCGTCGATGTTCCTGGCGACGCGCTCTCGAATGTCATTATCACGCGATTGCCGTTTGCCGTGCCGGATCATCCGCTGATCGAAGCAAAACTGGAGCTGATCGAGGAACGCGGCGGCGATCCGTTTACTGAGTATTCGTTGCCGGAAGCGATTCTGAAACTGCGACAAGGCGTAGGGCGCTTGATTCGAACCAAGAGCGACCACGGCATCATCGTCATTCTCGATAATCGAATCGTGACCAAGCCGTATGGCCGCGCATTCATGCAAGCGCTGCCCAAATGCCCCTTGGAAATAATTTAGAACTGTTCACTTGAACATATCCTGCTCTCTGCTGTAATTTGCCTGTATGGCAGGGCGCATGGAGGTACAGGAAATCTTCGCGATCCTGCACAAGTGGGGAGTTCATACGCTGGGTCAGCTTGCAGCGCTTGATAAGGAACAACTTGGCGCCCGACTAGGGCCCGAAGCGATCCGCATGTGGGAGCGTGCCAACGGGCAATCCACTCGAGTGCTCAGACTGAC
Organism: uncultured Verrucomicrobiae bacterium; assembly: GCA_963776065.1. Classification (GTDB taxonomy): domain Bacteria; phylum Verrucomicrobiota; class Verrucomicrobiia; order Chthoniobacterales; family UBA10450; genus Udaeobacter. The sequence goes on from CAVZLJ010000008.1 coordinate 396,796, forward strand.
TCGACCACCGGAATTGTTCGAGGAGAACTTCGAATTCGAAAACGAAATTGAGACGGCTGAGCCGCTGCTGTTCATGCTCCGACGTTTTTTGGAACAACTGGCGGTGCGATTGGCGGCAATTTATCTGGTCGCAAAGGAATTAACCCTGCGCATCACGTTCGCGGATAAACAATTTTACAAACGCATTTTCAAAATTCCGCACCCGACAAACGAGGTCGATCTTCTTTTCCGGATGCTTCAGACGCATCTGGAGAATTTTCGCTCCGAATATCCAATTGTCGCTGTCGCGTTGAGCGCGGAGCCAATCAAACCTGCCGGCGAGCAATTCGGATTGTTTGAAACGACATTGCGCAATCCGCATCAACTCTCAGAAACGCTCGCCCGTTTGACCGCTCTCCTGGGTGCCGACCGGATCGGCACACCAGTTTTGGAAGAGACGCATCGGCCGGATGGATTTCGCATGCAGCCATTTTTGTGCGCTATAGAGTCCGCTCTCCCCAGCGGACAAAGCTGCAAATCCCGCTCGGACCCCCAGGCGCAGAGGACAGCGCACGCTCCCGCTTTGCGCCGGTTTCGGGCGGCAGTCTCTGCATCCGTCTTGTTGGATGAAGATAATCCGGCACATCTTCGTAGTGCGGAAATCCGCGGCAAAATCATTCATGAACGCGGTCCATATTTTCTTTCCGGAAATTGGTGGGACGAAAAGTCGTGGGCGCGCGCCGAGTGGGATTTGCAATTGCAAGGTGGTGAACTGGTTCGGTGTCACGAAAGCGAAGGAACTTGGAAGGTGGATGGGATTTATGATTAAGGATCCGAGTCATCGTGATTCGAGAATCAGCGAAGTCGAAGAATCGTGAATCGGCCAGCCGATGTAACGATTCAATGATCTAACGACTTCACCGGATTGACAATGAGTTACATGCGAACTTCATGCTGCAGCGCGTTCAGCTTTTTGCGCGCCGGATCTTTCCCTGAGCGATTAGCTGAAGTTGCGGCCGAACTGCAAATGCCGGCGATGGCGTTGCTCGATCGTAACGGCGTTTATGGGGCACAACGATTTTCCGTCGCTGCGCGCGAGTACGGTGTCCGGCCAATCATCGGCGCGGAATTGTCAATGGAAGACGGCAGCATTTTGCCGGTGCTGGTCGAAAATCGCACCGGCTACAGAAATCTGTGCGAACTGCTGACCCAGGCGCATCTGCGCAGCGAAAAAAGCAAATGCGCAGTGCGCTGGGATGAGCTGCCGCAATTTGCCGACGGCTTGGTCGCGTTTCTGGTTGGAGCGCACGCGTCTGCCAGCGTGTAGGGCGTGGCGTCTCGCTCGCGAACATTTTTTCGGCACCCGAAATCATGCAGCGACGCGAGAATGTTTCGACAGATCGTTTCGGCGGGACGCCGAAACCAGGCCGGCGAGACGCGTGCGCTCCCCGAAGCGTCGCGAACATCGCGCCAAATTTTTGATCGACGTCTTCGGACACGAAAATGTTTTTGTCGAACTTCAGCGGCATTTCATTCGCGGCGAGGAACGGATTAATCGTGAACTGATCGAGTTTGCGCGCGCGCATCAATTGCCGCTCATCGCCACAAACGGCGTGAAATACGCGAAGCCGTACGGACGCGAGGTGCTGGACGTTTTCACCTGTATTCGCGAGCACACGCATCTTGATGCCGCCGGTAAATTGCTCACCCAAAATGCCGAGCGTCATCTGAAGAGCGATCGCCAAATGCGCGCAATTTTCGCGGATTTGCCGGAAGCGATTGAAAACACATCGCGTTTAGCTGAGCGGCTCGCATTTTCTCTCGAAAATCTCGGCTACGAATTTCCCGAATATCCGGTGCCGGCCGGGCACAGCATGGATTCATTTTTGCGGACCATCGTCTGGTTCGGCGCGCAACAGCGTTACGCCGCCATCAGCCCGAAGGTGAAGCGTCAGATCGAGGAAGAACTCGCCCTAATCACAAAGCTCGGGTTTGCAGGTTATTTTTTGATCGTTTGGGACATCATCAATTTCTGCCGCGAACACAACATCATGGTCCAGGGACGGGGCAGCGCTGCTAACAGCGCGGTTTGTTATTGCCTCGGGATCACGCCGGTGGATCCGGTGGAAAATCATCTCGTATTTGAACGTTTCCTCAATGAGAGCCGCAAAGGCTGGCCGGATATCGATCTCGATCTGCCCAGCGGCGATCGGCGGGAAGCGGTGATCCAGGAAATTTATCGCCGTTACGGCAAACACGGCGCAGCCATGACCGCGAACGTGATCACCTATCGCGGACGCAGCGCGGCGCGCGAGATCGGCAAAGCACTCAATTTTTCCCCGAGCATTGATCGATCGGTTCTCGCATCTTTTTGCCAGCGGCGATTTTCCGCACACGCTCGAGCTCGAATCGCAAATCGAGCAGGCTGGTTTGCCAAAGGCGCACCCGCGGATGCCGGCATTCATCAGGTTGTATCACGCCATTTACGGTTTGCCGCGACACCTCGGGCAGCACTCCGGCGGCATGATTATCTGCCAGAACAAGCTCAGCTCGTTTGTACCGCTGGAAAATGCGTCGATGCCGGGCCGGGTCGTGGCGCAATGGGACAAGGACGATTGCGAAGATCTCGGCATCGTGAAGGTGGACTTGTTAGGCCTCGGGATGATGTCGGTGATGCAGGATGCATTTGAGTTGTGCCGCGAACGCGGACGGCCACTCGATCTGGCTCACATTCCAAAAAACGACGATAAGACGTTTAAGATCATGCAAAACGCCGACACCATCGGCGTGTTTCAAATCGAGAGCCGCGCGCAAATGGCCACGTTGCCGCGGATGAAACCGAAATGTTTCTACGACGTCGTGATCGAAGTGGCGATCATCCGGCCGGGCCCGATCCAGGGCGACATGGTGCATCCATATCTGGCGCGTCGCGCGGGCAAAGAGCCGGTGACCTATTTTGACGATCGCTTAAAACCGGTGCTCGACCGCACGCTCGGTGTGCCGTTGTTCCAGGAACAGATGCTCAAGATTGCCATGATCATGGCCGATTTTTCCGGAAACGAAGCGGAGGAACTGCGGCGGGCGTTAAGCTTTCATCGCTCTGAAGAACGCATGAGCAAAGTGAGCGTGAAGCTCCGCACAGCCATGGAACGCAAAGGCGTTGCGCCCGATAAGATCGACAAAATCATTCAATCCATCTCGTCGTTTGCGCTTTACGGTTTTCCTGAATCGCACGCAATCAGCTTCGCTATTCTGGCCTACGGCAGCGCGTATCTAAAAGTGCATCGCGCACCGGAATTTTACGCCAGCCTTCTGAACAATCAGCCAATGGGCTTTTACACTCCCGCAACGATCGTGAAAGATGCGCAGCGACACGGCGTAAAAATTCTGCCGGTTTGCGTGCAACAATCCGATTGGCGTTGCACCGTCGTTTCCGATCGATGGCCCTCACCTCAATCCTCAGGTCGGGATCGCGACCAGGGAGGAGCGCCGAGAGGCGGACGCGAAGCGCCGGTGAGGGTTGGTGATGATAACACGGTGCGCCTCGGATTTTGTGTCGTAAACGGATTGCGCCAGGAACACGCTGAAGAACTCACCAAGCAACGGCAGGATCGAACCTTTAAATCGCTGGACGATTTCAAGCGTCGCGTAGCGCTCTCCAAAGACGAACTGCGCACCTTGGCGGAGCTCGGCGCATTGAATTGCTTTGCTGAACATCGCCGCGCAGCAATGTGGGAAGTGGAAGAAACGGGGCATCACGATTTGCTGGATCGCGGAACTCTGGGGAGCACAGGCTGCCAGCCTGTCGCGTCCGGCAGCTTGCCGGACGCTCCTAAAGATGTTCGCACAGGCAGGATGAAAAGATTGTTTCGGCGAGCCGCCGAAACCAACACGCCAGCAGCCTGTGCTCCCCAGAAAAGGGAATCTCCACTCGCCCCGATGACTTTGCCCGAGCGCGTGAAAGCGGATTACGAAGCCATGAATCTGACCACCGGCCCGCATCCGATGAAATTGTTGCGCAAAAATCTCCCGAACATTTGGCGCGCAACCGATCTGATCCAGGCGCAACATGGTTCGACAATTCAGATCGCTGGCAACGTAATTTGCCGTCAGCGTCCCGGCACGGCCAAAGGATTTGTTTTTATCAGTCTGGAAGATGAGACCGGGGTTTCCAATGCAATTGTCGATCCAGACTTGTTCGAACGGTTTCGGTTGGTGATTACCGAAGAAGCCTTTCTTCTCATCGAAGGCCAGGTGCAGAATTCAGAGGGCGTTGTTTTGGTCAAAGCGCGTGAGATTAGACCTCTTCTAAACGAACAACTCATTGGGACCGAGTCACACGATTTCCACTAACTACCCAGGGACCGCGGGGCTATCTCGCAGACGCTTCGCACGCAGCTTTTAGACGTTCGTTATGTGTCTTATTTTCAGTTTCCATTGCCAATTTCAAGTAAAAGATCAAGTCGCTCGGGTCGCCGTAAGTAGCGGGAGGCCGATACGCGTGCTCTACACCAGTGAAGAAATAGTCGAACGTCTTTAGCAAATCGCTAATCTGCTCAAGCAGCTTTTTCATCGACCCAATGGAAATATCCGCTCCGAGCTTGGTCGAAGGAGACAGATGATGTGCCAAGTCGGAATGGGCGAGACGCTTATGCCGATAGGTTCGTAGCTGCTTTGCCGTGTCTCTTATCTTAGTCCATTTCTTGTGCAGTTCCGTCCGCAGTTCTTGGCATCGCGTGTCCGGCAAGTCTAAGAGTTGAGCCAACGTCAGATTTTCTTGACGATTGTTACGAGAGCCGCTCCATTTTTCATCGGTCATCCGCGACAGGGAAAGAATAATATTCTCTAGAAGCAAATGTTGATGCCGTACAAAGAAGGCTGGGGCGGTCTCGTTTAATAAATTGACGGTTTCGGAGGTGCCGAACAGAACCATCAATTCTTCGAACGCACCGTATGTCCAAATCAGATTTCCAGCGAGGTGCGCGTAAATTTTTCGAAGCTTTTCAGGAATTCGCTTATCAGGCTTAACACGAGCAATCATGTTTGCTTTGGTCTTGGGCGCGCGCCCATGATCGCTCGTGGGGACTGAGTCGCACGATTTTCATTAACTCACTTCCGTTCCTTCGGAGGTTTCGCGACCTGTTGCAACTTGACCGGCACCTCTTCCGCTGGCGCAACTTCGTATTCCGGTTTCGGAACCCCCATCAGCCAGTGGTCAAACCAGCCGACGATATGCTGCAACCGTTCGACCCGATGCCATGGTTGGCCCGACCGGGAAAGCTCGTGCGACTCGTTAGGGAAACGCACCATCACCGTCGGAATCTTGCGGAACTTCAAAGCTCGAAACATCTGCTCACCGCCTGCGCTGGGTGGCGTTCGATAGTCTGCTTCGCCCAAAATAAACATCATCGGCGTCTTCACATTGGAGATGTAACTGATCGGTGATCGCGCCCGATACTCATCCGGATCTTCAAATGGCGGCGCTCGAAACCAGTTCGGCTGGAAAAGTGTGAAGTCCCCCGTGTACCACCAGTTTTCCCAGCTGGCGATGTCGCGCTGCGAGACGGCTGCACCAAAGCGGCCCGTTTGGCCAACGACCCAATTCGTCAGCAAGCCGCCGCCGCTTCCGCCTGTGACGCCGAGTTTTTTATCGTCGATGTAACCGCGTTTGATCGCTTCATCCACGCCGGCCATCAGATCTTTGTAATCGTTACCCGGATAATGATACTGAATCACGTTCCCAAATTCCTGGCCGTAGCTGATGCTCCCTCGTGGATTCGGATACAGCACCACATATCCCTTCGCTGCCATCCACTGAAATTCGTGATCGAAAATGAAACCGTAGGCGACGTGCGGCCCGCCATGAATGTTCAGAATCAGCGGATACTTTTTATGCGGATCGAAACCGGGCGGTTTTTGCAACCAGGTCTGGATATGTTTGCCGTCGAAGCTGTCGTACCAAATCTCTTCCGGCTCAGTGAGATTCAGCTTCGAAAACAGCTCGTCATTGACGTTCGTTAACTGCTTCGGTGACGCGCCTGATGCGGCGCGATCGAGGGCGAAAAGATCGTTGAGGCGAGTCGGTGTGGAAATGACATAAACCAGCTTTGATCCATCGGGCGTGGCGCGAAAGGTCATTACGCCCTGGTTGCCAGAAGTGAGTTCTTGCACTGGGCTGCTTTTCCCGGCGCCATCCCGCGTTGGCGGGGCTACAGGCACGTCGAAAAGGGCGAGATTTCTCTTTCCTTCCTTTGAAAAAACTTCGATGAGCCCTTTTCCGTCTGGCGTCCAGATTGGCTTGTTCAGTCCGCCGGCCCGGGGTGGGGCGCCATCGCCGATAATGAACCCATCGATGTCGAAATCAAAGTCGGCGGTCAGATTCCGTGGTTTGGCGTCCGGAGAGAGGTCGAGCACCCAAAGGTCTGGTTCCGTGTAGGAATTGATCGGCTGGTTGGTCGCGGCGACGAACGCGACCTGTTTGCCGTCGGGGCTAAGAGCCAACGCGCCTCCGCCAGGCCCGAACTGCGTATTGAGATCAATCGTTGTGATCTTTACGGGTTTACCGCCAGCTGCCGACACCGAGTAAAGATCCGTGCTGGGCAGTTCGTAATATGGCTCGTCAATCCGGCTCGAGGTAAAATAAATTTGCGAACCATCCTTCGACCAAATCGCATTCTCTTCGTCAAAACGACCAGTCGTAAGCTGCCGCGGTTTTACCTTTTCTCCAGCAGTCCGAGGTAAGCTCACGGTCCAGATGTGCGTCGGATGCTTGGGATCGATGTAACCTTCATTGTCCCGCCGATACTCCGCTCGCGTGATCACGCGCACATCGCTCTCGTGCTCGACTGTAGCCGGGGGCGTTGACCCCGCCGCTTTGCTTCATGATTTTTTCTTTTCCTGTTTTGCCAGGTCCTCGGGGTTCGTCTCGCTTGTAAACGCGATATTTTTTCCGTCCGGCGCCCAGACGGGACTACCAGCGCCCTTTGGCAGATCGGTGAACACAAAGGAATCGCCGCCAGCCATCGGCAGCATCGCGAGTTGCGGCGGCTCAGGCTTGCCATCCTTTTCGGTAGAACGCAGGAACAACAAAAACTTTCCATCCGGCGACCACCGCGGCGTAGTGTCGTGCTCGCCTTTTGTCAGTTGGCGCGGCGCTTCGCCGCCTGCGACCGGCACGGACCAAATGGAAGTGTTATAGCCTTCCTTTTTGTCATTAACGGTGACTCGCACAAATGCAACGCGCGAACCATCCGGCGAAACCTGCGGATCGCCGATCCAGACAAAATCCCACAGATCTTTCTCAGTGATGGGCCGCTTTTCGGCCAGCGCACTTCCGCCTGCGATTGTGAGAAGAATGACGAAGCACGAATGACGAATGACCAATGAATGACGAAGCACGAAGTCCGACAGTAAATAGTGAGAACGCTTTTTCATTTCATCGTACGGAAATTGCTTCGGCATTCGACATTCGTGATTTCACGGCCGCGGAACCGGTCGTTCACATGTGCTCGATCACGTTGTCGCCGAACTGCGAACACTTGATCTCGGTCGCGCCTTCCATCAGCCGCGCGAAATCGTAAGTGACGCGTTTGCTCGCGATAGCGCCGCTCAACCCTTTGAGAACCAGATCGGCGGCCTCGCTCCAGCCCATGTAGCGGAACATCATTTCGCCCGAAAGAATCACCGAGCCGGGATTGACCTTGTCCTGATTCGCATACTTCGGCGCGGTGCCATGGGTTGCTTCGAAAACGGCGTGGCCAGTGATGTAATTAATGTTGCCTCCGGGCGCGATGCCGATTCCGCCCACCTGCGCTGCGAGTGCGTCACTGAGGTAATCGCCATTCAAATTCAGCGTGGCGATGACATCGAAATCCTCCGGCCGCGTCAACACTTGCTGGAGCGTGATATCAGCAATCGCGTCCTTGATCACAATTCCTCCGCCCGGTTTGCCCATGGGAATCCTGCACCAGGGCCCGCCGTCAAATTCTTCTGCGCCGAAATATTTTTTGGCAACTTCAAACCCCCAATCGCGGAAAGCGCCCTCGGTAAATTTCATGATGTTGCCCTTGTGCACGAACGTCACGCTCCTGCGGCGATTTTGGATCGCGTACGAAATCGCGCTGTGAATCAGGCGCACACTGCCGGAGTAACTGACCGGCTTGATACCGATTCCAACACAAATCTCGTCGCTCTCCGGCGCGCCGACCATCTTCCAAAAGCCGCGCGCTTTCTCTTTTGTCCCGAAACGAATTTTGTCGAACTGCTTTGGAAATTCCTTTTGCAGAAAGTCCAGGATCTTTTGCGCTTCAGGCGTGCCCGCGGCGTACTCGATGCCGGCGTAGATGTCTTCCGTATTTTCGCGGAAGATCACCATGTTCACTTTCTCCGGATGTTTAACGGGCGAGGGGACTCCTTTGAAGTACTGCACCGGCCGGAGGCACACGAAAAGATCAAGCAACTGGCGCAGCGCGACATTCAGCGACCGAATACCGCCCCCGACGGGCGTGGTCAGCGGGCCTTTGATTCCGACCAAATACTCGCGGAAAGCTTCCACTGTGTCGTCCGGCAGCCATTCATCGAATTTATCCTTCGCTGTTTGACCGGCGAAAACCTCAAACCACGCGATTTTCTTGCTTCCGCGGTATGCCTTCTCCACGGCGGCATCGAGGACGCGCACACTTGCCGCCCAGATATCCGGGCCTGTGCCGTCTCCGCGAATGAACGGAATGATCGGTCGATCCGGCACGTTCAATCTGTCGGTTCTGGTAATTTTTTCGCCTGCCGGCGGCGCAATATTTTTATAAGCCATAAGCGGCAACTGTAGCGGCAACCCCGGCCTGAGCAACGCCGAACGGCCGTGGTTGAAACCGAGCGATTTTGTTACAGCAACTCAGGTGGTTTGATTTGGTTTGATTCACTTTGATTCGGCTTGATTGGGTTCGGTCGTCCTACACAACCAACTCGGCCCACATGTGCTTGTCGTGGAGCTCCGCTAGTTTCAAACCTTCGCGAAACTTGGCTATTTCCTTGAAGCGCTCCTGGTAGTACGCCTCTTCCTCTGGGGTCAGCGAGCCCTCTTTCTTCTTCTCTGCATAGATGCGCTCGGTAAGCTTGCACCGAGCCTCGGCGGCAGCTTCCAGACGTCTGGTTTCGTCCCAAAATTTCTTGCGCTCCGCTCGTTTCTCGGCTTCCTGCCGCTCGCGCTCGATCCGGAGACGCGCCAGGGAGTGATCCGCGTCTCGCTGCCGCGACAGCTCACGGCTGATGTTGAGCAGCGCTCGAGTCTTTTGCGGATTTTTGGTTGCTTCTTCTATCGCGCTGAACATGTGTCGGCCAAGGGCGATCTCCAATGCGGGCGAAAGCAGATCTGCCACGGATAAGTCGCCTTGGGAATCGGAGCTCTCCCAAGCGATATCATCTGCGATGTCCAGCGACTGATTAGTTAAGTCCTGCACGAATGTGCGATCCTCCTCATGCCGCACCCAATCTTCGTAACCGCCTTGTTTCCATTCGCTGAGGTTTTGCTCATTGCGGCAGATGAGATACAGGGCTTAGGAAACGGGCGACAAACTACTGACCAAACTCCATGAGTGCGGTTCAGACCGGCTGAAAACTTCCGGCACCGCATTTCGGACACGGAGCAGCCACGTTGGCCGGAGCTGGACGCGTAAAATGCTTCGTGTAGCCGCAGCCAGTGCACTTCCACGCCAGCGATTTCTGCTCGGCTCCGTGCTCTATCCCTTTGAGGACCGAATCAGCCTGATCGCGAATTGATCGGAGCACGCCAATCAGCGCCTCGTGCGTCGAGTCCATAAGTTCAGCTCCAACTGTCGAGATTTCGCCGGGAGTTTGTGCCGTAGCCGTGCCCATAAACGATGGAAATACGTTTTCATGTTCACGTGAACGTATAGCATCCCCAAATGCTGTCCAATCGAACTCTATCGCGTTTTATGAGACCAAACCCACCGCGAACTCGTGTATCGTCCTTTGGAGCTCCAGAAACGCGGTCAGCTTTTCATCGGCGCGTACGACGAAACGCTTTCTATCGCGGTGCGCGTCAACAATCCAGACTGTGCGTCCCTGATCGTCCAAGACTGACACCCAGCCCAAGCTGAATCCGGCCTTCTTGAGATTTTCAGCGATGGTTTCCCAATACTTCATGCGGGACTGATTCTGCCTTTCTTTCTCTCCATACGGCAATGACAAAAAGCCCAGGTTCGCTCTGCCGCTCTGATTTTTTGCTCCTCAAATTAGCACTTGCAACGCGCCCGGCTCTCGTTATGATGCCAACCCCTCCTTCTTAATAAAAAATAAGAAGCAATAATAATATCGATGTTTCCCCCCGGCATCTTTGGCCCAGTCGGCGTGCTCCAGTCGCGCACGCGCAACACTGATTACCAACTTGGCCGCCGCACGTGCTGCGGCGACTCACCGGTCACCAGTCACAGCGCTCAGTGTGCCGCGGCCGTTTGCAAAGCGCGATCGGGCTTCACGCTTCTCGAGTTGCTCATCGTCATCGGTATCATCGGGCTTCTTCTGGTGCTGATCGCTCCGGCATTCACAACCATCAAAGACGGGGCGGACGTCACCAGCGCCGCGTACACCATCAAAGGCGTGCTCGATACAGCGCGCACGTACGCCAAAGCAAACAATACTTACACCTGGGTGGGATTTTTGAGGAGGATGCTATCCAGCATCAACGGTACACCAGGGACAGGGCGACTGTGTGTCAATTGTTGCGTCCAAGGATGGCTCGATCATTTACGATCCCAGCGTAATCTCGCACAGCAGGATTTGACCACCGGGCTTATTCAGGTGGGTAAGCTGGTCAAGATTGACAACGTTCACCTGTGGACGCACACAGACTCTCCTTCGGGGACCGGCTCGACATTTCCCACTCGGCGGAACGTCGCGGGGATTTACTGCATTGGAGACACGACTCCCGCAAACTCGACCACGCCATTCGAATATCCTGTAGGGAATCCCGCTCCACCTGCGCAGGGTACACATTTCGAAGGCTGGATCCAGTTTAGCCCGCGTGGTGAGGCTCGAGTCAACAGACAGCACACTCAAACGCGAACGGTGCGGAAGTCGTTTTCCTCTACAGACCTTAGTCGAGATGGCCTGGGACTCAACGCATGGACCTTCCGTGCCCGATTCCACTCCAGGGAATGTTTTCGCCGTTCAATTTAGCGGCATTGGCAGCAACGTAAGGATTTATCGGCAATGAAGAAGCTATCCGCTGCAGCCGCGTTTTCGCTTGTGGAATTAACTCTCGCTCTCGGTATCGCCGCCTTTTGCTTGATTACCGTATTCGCTTTGGTACCGGTCGGCGTGCAGACAAATCGCAATGCCACTTCCCAGACTGCTGCTACTAACATTCGTCGAGCGTCGTGAGCGACGATCCGCGCCAGCGCCGCCAGGGCAAGACGACCTCCGCGAAATACAGCATTAACTTGGACTAAAAGCAGCTCACGACGGTGTATTTGACGGCCAAGGGCAGTCAATGCGGTTCTACGACACGCGGCTCGACAAGCCCCAGTGGACTTAGTCTCGCTCTCTAGACTCGCTATCAACTGAATACAACATGGAGTAGCTCCGCCGGGGTGGTTTACCGTCAGTGCCCTACGTCGGAGTGAAAGTGACCTGGCCAGCTGCAGCATCGCATCTACAGTCCCCCGGTAATGCCCAGTGGCTCGGTAGAAACGTTCGCCGCATTTGCCGTAGGAACTAAGGGCATCATGTGTGACAACAGTAATCTCCACATCCGTAGAGGCAGCCGTGCCGGTTGCGATACTTGGACAGGTCCAGCCGGCACGGCTGCCTCTACAATGGCGTGGCACAGCAGGGCTTCACGTTGGCCGAACTGGTGGTTAGCGTGGGCGTGCTGGTGCTGCTTGTTGTTCTTTTCACACAGCTTCTTAACAGTGCGGCAACTGTTATGACCCTCGGTAACAAACGAATGGACACGGATTCACAGGCGCGCCAGCTCCTCGATCGTATGGCAATCGATTTCACGCAAATGCTGAAACGAAGCGACGTCACTACTTCGCAAAGGACAGCGTAGGAAACTCCGTGGGTGGCACGATACTGGCAATGATCAGATCGCGTTTTACAGCACCGTGCCTGGTTACTATAGCCAGGCAGGTTATAACAGCAACGCTTCATTAGTCGCTTACCGGGTAAATGCCGATTCCCATTCAGCGTCGTATAATCGTCTTGAGCGCATGGGTAAGGGACTCGCTTTGAATGGAGCGTATGACAGCCTCGATCCCACTTCTTGTTTCTTGATGGTACCACCAGTACAACGATACAGGGCGTCTGGCCTGCTGCTACCAGCAGCACTGGCACTGATTCGGATTGTAACAACACCGGTTGTTACGAAACCGTTGGGCCGCAGGCTTTTCGGTTTGAGTATTATTACTTACTCAAGGGAGTAAGCACGACGAACAACGCCATTTTCACTGTTACGCCGTGGGATGCGAGGATTTCAGGGCACACGAGTGTCAGCGGCATGCAAGATGTAGCAGCAATCGTCGTAGCCATCGCGGTGATTGAGCCTAAAAGCAAAGCGCTCCTTGATACAGTTGATCCCACTGGCGCGAAGCTGGAGAGGCTCAACGGGGCCGATGGCGGAGCGCCGTTGCTGGTCGATTACGATGCTGCGAGTATGACCACTCCAGGCCAATTGGTGACGGCATGGCGGACGGCTCTTGACGCGAATGCAGTTGGTTTGCCAGAGCCCGGCGATTTCGGGTATTCGGCTTTACGAGCGTTATTTTTATCTTAGCCAATAAAGCCAGATAATGAGGCCCACTTCTTCTTTGCCAAGGCGACCCTCTGACAAGGCCGCGGCGCTCATTATTGTCCTTGCCTTCGTGGTCCTTCTTGCCGGCCTGGCTGTCGCTTACCTCTCGGTCGCCACCACGGATCGACAATTGGCCCAGAGCCAGTTTCCATGACACCGATGCGGACCTGCTCGCGCGGAGTGCCCTGGATATTGTCGTCGGCGATTTCAAACAGGAAATCGTTAATGGCTCCACGAAACACCGTAAGCAGCTCAATGGCCCACCACCACGATCTACATCCCGAGGACACCGGTTCTGGTGCCGCAGCGCAACGGTTCCGCTTAGCGTGGCAGCCAAATCGCAGCCGGTGTGCCCAACCTTATTCGGCGCAGCGTCCGTTCGGACAACTTCTCGGGAGAACCCAGCTCAGCCGGAGCCTCGCCTCGGCCGTCAATTCGCAGGACTCTTCTGTTAACGGCCGATCATTATCGAGCACCCGCTGGAACAGTCACTATTTGGTTCCGAAGGGAAACACATCCACCACGGTGACTCGTCGCCAATACCTGCCTTCACGAATGCAACGCCTGATTGGGTGTTCGTTAAAGCTTACGATCCTGTTACACTGCAACAGCCGGGTCGAGCCGTTACAACCTCGCCAGATCCTTTGGTCGTTGGGCGTTATGCCTACGCCGTCTATGACGAAGGGGGTCTGCTGGACATCAATGTCGCGGGCTATCCAGTTCCTTCTACTGCGCCAGCATCGTGGTACGACCGATATTGGCAGGAAAGGCGTGCTCGCCTTCGCCGATCTTACGGCCTTGCCTGCGACTACTAACGACCCGCCGAACGCAATGACTTCTACAGCCATTAATCAAGCTATCTTGTTCAGGAATTATGCCACTAGCCAGACCTCGAGTGTTACACTAGCTGATACCGCTACCGTAATCGCGGACGCGTTCAATTCTGGCGCGTCGTTGTTCGCCAATTACTACCTTGGGAGTCTACGAATAGGGACGAGCCAGGATTTCGGCCTTGTTAACCGCCACCAAAATCGGCACTGGCTCCTCGATCCGAACGGATCAAAATTTTGCGACTCGCGCTGAACTGATAGCACTTTTTCGCTCCGGGTCATCGCTACCGCAGAACATAAATGCGCTGCAATATCTTGGCACTTTCTCGCGAGAGCAAAACAAGCCAACCTTCCAACTGACCACGGGGTGGCCGTTCGCACCAGCTACAAGGGTTGTATTGCCGCAAAGGTTCTATCTTGGTAATCTGAATGAGGTTGTAAATCCGGGGAACTCCTTAAACATCCGACAGTACTTTGGCTTGCAGTTTGCCAGCGCCAATGGAGCGGACACGTGTGCGAGCCAGGTTCGTTGGAAATACGTGGGCAACCAGGGTGCTCTTAGCACCACACCCTTGTCGGCTATTCCTCCGTTTCCCAGCGACCTCACCACGCTCGATTTTTTTCAGTATATTAATTATGCGCTTTTCGGACCGGTGTTACCACCGCTGACTCGACACACATTCCTTATACGCTTGGATCGGGGCCGCTTTGATTGATCAGTATGATATGGACACGCTCATTACCGGAATCTACTATGGTGGTTCAAATCCCGCCACCTGCGACTCAGTAAACGCCTGTCCGGTGTACGGAGCGGAGCAAAATCAACCTGAGACTGGGTGGTCTCTATTGTGCCTATCACCGCCGCCACCTAGCCCCACCCTGTCCGGTGTTTTCGCCAACCGGCCCCTCCGCAGTGTGGGCGAGTTTAGTTATGCCTATAACCTGCTTGACGCCATTAACACTCGTAACGGCAGCAATTATCTCACTGATTTTAAAGACGCGTACAAGCTTCTACAACCAACCCCGACCCCGCTCTGCTTGATTTCTTCACCTACAATAGCGCCCCGGTCCGCTCTGGGATCGTTAGTCTCAATACCCGGCAGCCTCTAGTTCTCGCTGCGATTCTCCAGGGGGCAATTTATAACAACTCAACTATCGGGCGTAGTTAGCCCCAGTGATGCGAGCACCGCGTCGAACAGTATTGTGAACGCGACAACTGCAACCCGCTGCGATGAGCCGGGCTGATATCGCCCGTCTGGCGAGCATGGTCCCTTCCCTTAGTTTCAACAGCGACGAAGAAGGGAAAGATACCATCGCGCGGGCGCTCGCTGAAGTGGTACAGACGCGCACCTGGGGTTTACTCATCGACCTGGTCGCACAGACAGGGCATTACAAACCCAATGCCACAGGTCTTGCGTGACTTTATCGTGGAAGGCGAAAAACGATACTGGCTTCACATCGCGATCGATCGTTTTGACGGAACGATAGTCGGTCAACAACTCGAAGAAGTGATTGAGTAAGGGACCGGAACATGGACTTGCAGTCTGTGCGCCCAGCACAGTTGCACTCTGCTGAAACGGAAAACATAGACAGCGGAGAAAAAGGCCGCGTTGGACGCACAGGCCACACCTTGCGAACTTCGTTGTGGAAACGAAGAGCGCGACTGGGTTCATGTCGCCATCGACCGTTTCACCGGCCAGATTATTGATAGGCAGGTCGAAATGGTGAAGGAGTAAACCGCCGGGCGAAATGCAATGCAGCGAGCGCGAGCGCAGTTGGCGATGACAACCTAAAACGCCAGATACAGCGCTATGTCGTGCCTGATTTATTCAGGCACGGCACTTGGAGCAACGAATCCGTTGGCGAAGAGGGTCTGGAACCATCTCACAAACACCAAACGTTGTAGCCACGGCGCCGTGTCGCCGTTCTTCAACCAGGAGCAACGCCAGAGTGCCCAGACCCGCGTCGCTCAGGCGAGGCAGACACAGGCGAGTTCTGAGATCGTTTCCAGTGTTCTCCTTCCAGTGGGGGCAGATCACGGCTGTAACGGTTCCTGTGCCCGTGTGGCTGGGAGCCGGCCGCAGTCTGGGTCCGTTTCGCTCAGGATCACTATTTCAACGACACGTCGTCTATGCGGAAAGTCGTTGATAGCGAGTTGTCGGTGGTAGCAGCGGAATTGCAGTCGGATAGTCTGACCCTTGTAAGCAGCAAGACTAAACGATTTTTGTGAGTAGCTCCCAGAGGTCGTTTTATCTCTGTTGCTGTAGGTCGCGAAGGTTTGAAGCAATGTGCCGCTGGTGTTGCGGACTTCCACGTACAAATAATCGTGGGCGTATGTTGCACTGTCGTCCGAGCTGCAGTTGAACCAGAAAGTCAGACTTCCCGTCGCCGTGGTGGGAATAGTCACCGTTTGGTAAGTCTGTCCCGACACATTGTTATTTACCCCGAAATACATGTAGCCGTCTCCGCCGTGAGGATAACTGCCGTTGTTGGTGTAAAAGGCGCCAGAACCCGACATCACCCAGGGCGATATACTTCCTTCCAGCGCGCCATTAACCATCCGTTCGGTTGGCGGCGTGGGACTGGGCGTCGGAGTCCGTGTACATGTTGGTGTCGATGTGGGAGTGGGTGTCGGTGTACGTGTACATGTTGGCGTCGATGTGGGAGTGGGTGTTGGTGTTGGTGTTGGTGTATGTGTAGCTGTCGGAGTCGGAGTAGGACTGGGTGTCGGTGTACGTGTAGCCGTTGGTGTCGGTGTTGGTGTAAAGGTGGCCGTTGGGGTGGGGGTAAACGTTGCTGTTGCGGTCGCTGTAGCCGTAGCTGTGGCCGTGGGTGTAGATGTTGGTGTCGGTGCTGGTGTTGGAGTAAAGGTAGCCGTTGGGGTCGGAGTAAACGTTGCTGTTGCGGTCGCCGTTGCCGTGGCTGTGGGAGTAGGAGTTGGAGTAAAGGTAGCCGTTGCCGTTGCCGTCGCGGTAGGTGTAAACGTTGCGGTGGCTGTGGGCGTTGGACTCAGCTCCGGCGTTGGCGTCGGTGTGAACGTGGCCGTGGCTGTAGGAGTTGGAGTAAATGTAGCCGTCGCGGTTGCCGTAGCGGTCGCTGTGGGCGTCGGACTCTCCTCCGGGGTTGGGGTCGGCGTGTAGGTGGCTGTGGCGGTAGGAGTTGGAGTATAAGTAGCAGTTGCAGTGGCTGTAGCAGTCGGTGTAGGGGTGGGACTCTCCTCCTCCTCCGGGGTAGGAGTTGGCGTAAATGTAGCTGTTGCAGTAGGAATTGGAGTAAAGGTAGCCGTTGCAGTAGCAGTAGCGGTAGCTGTAGGCGTAGGGGTAGAGGTCGTTCCAGCCGTAGGCGTGGGCGTCGGCGTGGGTCCTGCGGTAACATTAACCTGAGCGGTCGGGCCGGTGGGAATGACGCTATAGCCGTCCTCAGCGCTTCCGCCCGCCTCGTTGAAGTGATCGCCTGGCGTATCGGCAACGATGACTGCGAAGTGGAGTGAGATGGAGTCTCTTGCTGGCACGCTGAATGATCCGTTCCAGGTCAGCAATTGAGCAACGATCGTTGGATCGTCGGCCGTCACGCCGGTGGTCGAGCCCGGCACATAGACGAACCCGGCCGGGAGCGAGTCGGTGATCGAGCTCACTGTAACATCGTTCGCATTCGGGTTCTGGATGGTGATTGTGTAGCCGTTTTGTGTTCCGGCCTGCGAGGTCGAGTTGTCAGCAGTCTTGGAGGTCACGAGCCCTTCCAACCCCTGAGAAGAAATTAGCGTCACGTGCGCGTAGGTGGCAGAGGCGCCAGCGGGGATGGAAAAATTCCAACTGATCCCGCCCCCGTTGTCCAGGAAGTCTGTGCAGGCGCAGGTATCGGGGAAGGGCACTTGGGCACCGATCGCACCCCAGACTGTATCGTAATCGTTTTGGAAATAATTGTTGCCGCCTGTGAATGGGATCCACTCTTCGATCTTGGCCGGTGGCATGTTGTTTTCATTCACAGAGCAAGCCACCGCGTTGCGGTTAGTGCCGAAGACTTCGGTGAAGCCGAAGCCGAAATCGGAGGTGGCCAGGAACGCGTCACCCCCGCGATAGAGGACACCGCTTGCCGTGTCGGCGCCGTTGTTGCTGATCATGACCTGCGTGGTGTAAAACTCCTGACCGGCGACATAGGTGTCGGTCTGCTGGATGAGCAGCCCGGTTTCGGCCACGCCCACGACCGTAATCACTGTAAAAGGATCAGCCATCGTTCCGGAACCGCTCACCGGTGTTTGGCTGATGGGGGTGAAGACCGTCCGCGCGCCGATGCTGTCGGTGCTGGTGGTGCCGTGCGCTGTAAAATCGGGCGCGTAGAGGATTCCGTCCATGGCGATGAAGGTGCCGCTATCGCCGGGGATTGTGTCATCTGGGAAGAACTCATGAACCTCTCCGTCATCGACGTGCTGGACCTGGCAGCTCAGCTCGTTGCCCAGCCAAACGTGAGTAAGCGGACCCGCCGAGGCGATATCCACAAATGGAGTCATCGCGGGCGCTTCAATTACCCTGCGCTGCTTTGTGGATTTGGTGATGGAGCCGGCAGGATTCATCGCGAACAGGCACCACGTCGCGCCGACCGAGGCTACAACCAGCCCAATGGCCGCGCGCATCGTCAATTTCCTTGTCATACTTCTTGCAAACCTTTTCATTTTTGGGATTTCTCTTTTAGTTAGAAGTTTTCCATTTTTCGATTCGCGTTTAGCTGATTATGTGGACATCGCTGGTGGCCCCCCTCGAGTGGCTACAGCCTCTACGGCGGGCAGATCACGGCTGTAACGGTTCCCGTGCCCGTGTGGCCGGGAGCCGGTCCGTAGCCTGGGTTGGTTTTGACGATGACCATCTTGGGACCGTTGCCACTGATCACTGGGCCAGACTTGGTAACCGAACTTGCAGCAATAACATTGATGAAGGCGGGAACGCTGTCCGGCGGATTGCAGCTATTGCCCGGGTCACTCAGCCAGGTGCCTCCGCACGATGGCGGGTTCGGGCTCAATACATTGGCAAAGCCTTTGAAGCTGGCGGGTGCAGAACCGCCGCTGAGATGGTTTGCCTTGTCCCATTGGGCACCCCAAAAAGTTACTTTCGTGCCAACCACCGCGTCGCGGTCGCCAATGACAAAGCTCCCGGCCTGAGGTGTAGCCGTCGGCGTGGGAGTGGGGGTGGGCGTCGAGGTAGCTGTTGGTGTTGCGGTCGGGGTAGCCGTAGCCGTAGGCGTTGACGTTGGTGTTGGCGTGAACGTCGCCGTAGCCGTGGGCGTTGGCGTCGGCGTGAACGTGGCCGTAGCTGTAGGCGTCGGACTCGGACTACATGCGCTTCCTGGGCCGGTTGAAGTCCAGCCGCCAGTAGGCGATCCACCTGAGCCGTTGCAGAAGTACTCAGCAAAGCAGGTATCGCAGCTCTGCACTCCCGCCGTGGCGCCGCTGTTACCCTCCTCCAGTGTGCCGTAAATTACGTCGAACCTGTTCTGCCCCTCATATAACCTCAATTCGAAGTTGGCTTTCTGGTCGGGCTGGTCCATGTAAACGGCGCGCCACTCAATGTTGAAAATGCGATTGGGAGCGGTGCCCGACACTGAAGTATAAATACCGCAGGTGTCCCCGGGGTAACCAGTGCAGCCGCTATTGTCATCGGTGCGCAGATCATCCCAGTAAGGGAAAATAGTACAGTCGTGACCGGACCATGGGAGACACGTGTTACTCAGATAGTCCACATCGCTGGTCGTGAATTGTGCATTGCCGTTGACGGACACATTGATGCTGGTGTGAGCCGTGCCGCAAGCCATATAGGGGAAGGGAAGCGCGACGTTGGTCACGAGATCTTCTCCGTGATTGCCGGTGTCCGTGTCACCTGGTACGATCGTGTCGCCGATCTGACTGATGGCAAGCCCGGCGCAAGCTGTAGGTGTTGGCGTTGGGGTATAGGTGGCCGTAGGAGTGGGAGTAAAGGTAGCCGTCGCGGTAGCCGTAGCCGTAGGTGTAGATGTTGGTGTCGGTGCTGGCGGTGGCGTAAAGGTAGCCGTAGGAGTTGGAGTAAAAGTAGCAGTTGCGGTCGCCGTGGCGGTCGCTGTAGGCGTTGGACTCTCCTCGGGGGTTGGCGTCGGTGTGAAGGTGGCTGTGGCGGTAGGAGTTGGAGTATAGGTAGCTGTTGCGGTCGCCGTAGCGGTCGCTGTGGGGGTTGGACTCTCCTCCGGGGTTGGCGTCGGGGTGAAGGTGGCCGTGGCGGTAGGAGTTGGAGTATAAGTAGCGGTTGCAGTCGCCGTTGCCGTAGCAGTAGGGGTTGAACTCTCCTCCGGTGTTGGCGTCGGTGTGAAGGTGGCCGTGGCGGTAGGAGTTGGAGTATAAGTAGCGGTTGCAGTCGCCGTAGCCGTCGCTGTAGGGGTTGGACTCTCCTCCGGTGTTGGCGTCGGTGTAAAGGTGGCTGTGGCGGTAGGAGTTGGAGTGTAGCTAGCAGTTGCGGTCGCCGTAGCAGTAGCTGTTGGAGTCGGCGTGAACGTGGCTGTCGCGGTAGGAGTTGGAGTAAAAGTAGCAGTAGCAGTAGCGGTAGCTGTCGCTGTAGGGGTAGAGGTTGCTCCAGCCGTAGGCGTCGGCGTCGGCGTGGGTCCTGCGGTAACATTAACCTGAGCGGTCGGGCCGGTGGGGATGACGTTATAGCCGTCCTCAGCGCTTCCGCCCGCCTCGTTGAAGTGATCGCCTGGTGTATCGGCAACGATGACTGCGAAGTGGAGTGAGATGGAGTCTCTTGCTGGCACGCTGAATGATCCGTTCCATGTCAGCAATTGGGCGACGATCGTCGGATCGTCGGTCGTCACGCCGGTGGTCGAGCCCGGCACATAGACGAACCCGGCCGGGAGCGTGTCAGTGATCGAGCTCACTGTAACATCGTTCGCATTCGGGTTCTGGATGCTGATTGTGTAGCCGTTTTGTGTTCCAGCCTGCGACGTCGAGTTGTCAGCAGTCTTGGAGGTCACGAGCCCTTCCAACCCCTGAGAAGAAATTAACGTCACGTGCGAGTAGGTGGCAGAGGCACCAACGGGGATGGAGAAATTCCAGCTGATCCCGCCCCCGTTATCCAGGAAGTCTGTGCAGGCGCAGCTATCGGGGAATGGCACTTGGGCACCGATCTGCACTCCAGACTGTATCGTAGTCGTTTTGGAAATAATTGTTGCCGCCTGTCAATGGGATCCACTCTTCGATCTTAGCCGGTGGCATGTTGTTTGCATTCACAGAGCAAGCCACCGCGTTGCGGTTGCTGCTGAAGACTTCGGTGAAACCGTAGCCGGAATCGGACCCGCCCAGGAACGCGTCAGCCGCCGCGATAGAGGACACCGCTTGCCGTGTCGGTACCGTTGTTGCTGATCATGACCTCCGTGGTGTAATACTCCTGACCGACGACATAGGTGTCGGTCTGCTGGATGAGCAGACCCGGTTTCGGCCACGCCCACGACCGTAATCACTGTAAAAGGATCAGCCGTCGTTCCGGAGCCGGTCACAGGTGTTTGGCTGACCGGGGTAAAGGGAGTGTAGTGCGCCAAGGATGAATCGCTGCTGAGGTATAGTCGTGGTTAGTAAAATCGGGCGCGTAGAGGACTCCGTCCATGGCGATGAAGGTCCCGGCATCGCCGGGAAATATGTCTGGCCGGGAAGAACTCATAATCTGCGTCATCGATGTGCTGGACCTGGCAGCTCAGATCGTTGCCCAGCCAAACGTGAGTAAGCGGACCTGCCGAGGCGATATCCGCAACTGGAGTCGTCGCGGGCGCTTCAGTTACCCTGCGCTGCTTTGTGGATTTGGTGATGGAGCCGGCAGGAGTCATCGCGAACAGGCACCACGTCGCGCCGACCGAGGCTACAACCACCCCAATGGCCGCGCGCATCGTCAATTTCCTTGTCATACTTCTTGCAAACCTTTTCATTTTTGATTTCTCTTTTAGTTAGGAGTTTTCCATCTCATTTGCGAAGCGGTAGCTTCTGAACTCAACCCCCTGAGCACCGCTGCAGAAGATTCCTGCCAGCGACAGTAACCGTGCAGTTGTAAGAATAAGTTCGTTCCGGGGGGAACTTTGTTTTTCACTTTTTTGGGGGGCCGGCCTCTTGCCGATGATTGCTTATTGCAAATGAATTAAGTCGCGTGTTTTATGTGATTCATTTATTGTGTGCAAATAAAATTAAATAAACCAACCCCTGATTTCTCGGTAAAAATCCACCTAGGGAACGGGGGGATTGGCCCCTAGGGGACGATGGGAATGGGCCTTTCGCTGCGAAACTGCTTGCTTAAGCTAAGAGTCGAGACCCGTAAATTGTGAATCGTGGAATCGTGAAGCGCTGAGCCGCTGAAACGCCTCTGGTGCAGAAGTGCACCGGCGGTAACGGCGTGCTTCAAGGTGCGCGCCGCGTCAGATAAACGATCACCAGCTCGAAACGGTTAGCCCGTGGTTGTTTGGCCACACAGGACGTGAGGTGGATGTGCTCGGCACGCAGCCTGGGAAGATGATTGAATGAGCGAAAAGTCCGTAGCCGATAACTGATTCGCTTTAAGCGGCGCTGGCGAGACCACTGACAATCCCGGCCAAAACCGCCGCTGGCCCAAGTTCACGGCTTGGCCTGGTATCTCTTCACAGAGGAATCCTCGTGTTTTTGTAAGTTCCCGCCGAGACCATCGAGTTTGGACGTTATGCGTACTCTTCGCCCGCGCTACGTATTCGTTGTAAGGTTTGTTCCAGCCAACGTAAATCACGGCGGCAATGATCAGAATTTCAACTAACAGTCGCATAAACAGTGAGAATGACAGAAACTGCGAACCCGGATCAATCACAATCGTTGAAGCGTCTTCGGTCATGCGTTCGTGGAGCCACATTCTGGACCACGAAGACGGAGGCATGATGGCGATCATTCGGGTTCTTCCCAAGGCCAGCACCCAAGGCTTCGAAATCAGCCATGGCGGAAAACGATCCGCCTCAGCGTCGGAATTGAGGCAAAGGCGCCCGCGGTAAATTGATGGCAACGAGTCGAGGTAGTGTCCTAGTTTGAGGAAAAAAGAAGCGCGGGGGGTAAATCGCCCGCGCTTCACTATGAAGCGAACTATCCTCACCCGAGGTAGCACGCGCCGCGATACTGGTCAGTGCGCCTGATTGTTGTCAATGTTTATTTCCGTCCTTTGCTCGCAATCGCTACTTTACGGCACTCTGGAGTCGAAATTGCCTTGACACCGCTTTGGGAAATGGAAAATCTCATGTAACAATAAAATTCTGGGGCGTGTTCATCGTCATCACTAATCGGGCCGCGACACATCTCTCGTTTCATCCTCACTTCCACATAGTCCTATGACCAAAAGAATATTTCTCACCCTGGTTAGTCTGTTGACACTGACAACACTATCCTTCGCACAAACACTCACATCGCTTGTTCATCAACCCCCGGGCGGAGCAAACCTTGCCTTTCAGCTAACTGACGGAACCGTGATGTGTCAGGCTGACCGCTCACAAGATTGGTATAAACTGACGCCGGATAATACCGGAAGTTATGTTAATGGAACCTGGACGAGGTTGGCTTCTCTCCAACCCGGTTACGTGCCCGATGATTTCGCCTCGGCGGTTCTCGCCGACGGCCGGCTCGTCATAACGGGCGGCGAATACAATAACGGCCAGTTTACCCTTACAAATCTGGGTGCGGTTTATGACCCGATTGCCAATACCTGGACACCGCTCGCAGCTCCTCCTGGCTGGGACTTCATTGGCGATTCTCCATCGGTGGTTTTACCGGATGGCCGATTCGTCGTCGGGCGCAAGCTCGATATGCAGGTGGCAGCGTTGGATCCGGCAACGTTGACCTGGACATTGCTTGGTTCGATTGGAAAGAGTGATTTCAATGCCGAGGAAGGATGGACGCTGTTGCCTGATGGCAGGGTCTTTACTTTCGACGTGCTGAACGCGCCGAATTCGGAGATTTACAATCCTTCCATTCAGACCTGGCAAACCGCGGGGAGCACGATAGTCGATTTGCACTCGCCTTCTTCATTCGGGTGCCTGCCCTATGGGCCGAACGGTCAATTTTGCTACTACCCGCCGGGGGAAGTTGGTCCTGGAATCTTATTGGCCGATGGCCGCGTATTCTGCACCGGCTCCAATTCTCAGGCTGGTCCGGGACATACCGCGATCTATACGCCCTCAACCGGTACTTGGGCTGTCGGTCCCGATTTTCCCAACGGTGACAACGCGGGGGATTCTTTCGCGGTCCTTCTGCCTAATGGGCACGCTCTGGTCGAAGGCGTAAGTGGAAGCCTTTACGAATTTGATGGAACGCATCTCAGGGCCACCCTCAGCGCTCCCGGTGCATTGATGGTCCTCCCGACCGGCCAGGTCCTGGTCAGCAATGGTACGCTGGCGAGAGTCTATACCCCAGCTAACACAAGATTCCCGAGGAAGTGGGCGCCAAGGATCAGGCAGTTTCCGGCCACGGTGGTGCGTGGGTCGACTTACCAAATTGCCGGACAACAGTTTAACGGTCTGTCCCAAGCGGCATCATTCGGCGACGAATTAGAAACGGCTACCAACTATCCACTGGTCAGGATCACCAATAACGCAACCGGTCATGTCATCTACGCCCGGACGCATGGACATAGCACAATGGGAGTTGCGACTGGTCCGGCCAGAGTTTCTACGAACTTCGATGTTCCGGCAACAGCGGAGACGGGCAGCAGTTCCCTGGAAGTGGTCGCTAACGGAATCGCTTCCGAGCCCGTGACGATCTCGGTGAACTAAGAAGATTCGGAGCAACGCGTTGCTGAAGCAGCAGTCTGCTGGGCAGTGACCGGATATGAGTATCGAGGTCTCGCGCGATCTCATAGGAAAACCTTGCCATTCTTAAGCGCTGGGCTCGCCGAGTCCTAGCTCGGGTGGGGGAATGAACAATCTGAAAAGATGTCCGCCTATGCCAAGGCTACGGCGCGACATCCCCGAAAGCTTTCGGGGATGGAGGTAAGGGGATTCGAACCCCTGGCCTTCTCATTGCGAACGAGACGCTCTACCAGCTGAGCTATACCCCCGTAACTCTTTTCCGCGCCAGAGATTAGCACGTAAATTCAGAATTTCATCCGAACTGTGGGTCCACCCGTTTTGCCCCCCTGATGGTTTCCAGAAAGTCCACTTCTGTCCCTAAAAAGTCACGGCCGAACGATGAGAGAAGGGAGGGTCTTTTAGTTCATGTTGGGGGCTAATATCAGAGCGCGTGTACGGTGGCCAGCATTTACGCAAATTGAGCGGACCGCCGGACAAAGTATTTTGCTTCGCATATTTCCAAGTCATCTCGGTCTGGCCATTTTTGGCGGCTCGAATTGAAGAGCAATCCTTTCCGCGATATGACTGATCGACGGCAGTTTGGCCAGGACCGAGAAGACAAGTAAAGCGAGTTGGCGAGGAGCGAGAAAGTTGACCACGAACGAAGCGATGAGCCCAGAACCCTCAGTGATCCTTCTCACTGGCGCCACTGGGTATATCGGCGGACGCCTGTTGCGGCTGTTAGAGAAGCAGGGGTACCGCGTTCGCGGCCTAGCCAGGCGGCCGGAAGTTCTTAGGCAGAAGGCCGACGCCTCAACGGAAGTGGTCGCGGGTGACCTCCTTGATCGCTCAAGCCTCGACACCGCGCTGCGCGGAGTTGATGCCTCCTACTATCTAGTGCACTCGATGGGCTCGGACGGCTCTTTCGAGGAAGCTGACCGGACTGCCGCCAGCAACTTCGGCCAGGCAGCGAAGGGCGCAGGAGTGAGACGCATCATCTACTTGGGAGGACTGGGCAGCGACAAAGAAGGACTCTCGCCGCACCTCCGCAGCCGGCAGGAGGTGGGAAGAATCCTGCGCGAGTCCGGCGTGCCGGTACTCGAGTTTCGCGCGTCCGTCGTGATCGGCTCGGGAAGCCTGTCATTCGAGATGATCCGGTCGCTGGTGGAGCGGCTCCCGATCATGATCACGCCCAAGTGGGTCAGGGTAATGGCGCAGCCCATCGCCATCGACGACCTGCTGGAATATTTGTTGGCCGCGCTTCGCCTGCCTATCTCCCAGTACGCTGTCTACGAGATCGGTGGGGCGGACCAGGTATCCTACGCGGACATCATGCGCGAGTACGCGCGGCAACGCGGGCTGCGACGCTATATGCTCCCAGTGCCCGTACTCACACCCTACCTGTCCAGCCTGTGGCTCGGGCTGGTCACGCCATTGTACGCCCGCGTCGGACGCAAGCTCATCGAAAGCATCATCCACCCCACGGTAGTCCGCGACGCCACCGCGCTCAGGACGTTCGCCCTTCGTCCGGTGGGAATTGAGGAGGCCATCCGCGGAGCCCTTGCTCGCGAAGAGCGGGAGTTCGCGGAGACGCGTTGGTCCGATGCTCTCTCCTCGTCTGGTGAGCCCCGGTCGTGGGGCGGAGTACGCTTCGGCACGCGTCTCGTGGATTCGCGGACCGTGAGCATCGATGTACCGGCCGCAGATGCCTTCGCGCCGATTCAGGCCATTGGTGGAGCTACCGGGTGGTACCGATGGAATTGGCTGTGGCGATTGCGAGGGTTCCTCGACCTGTTAGCCGGTGGGGCAGGCATGCGGCGAGGGCGGCCGCATCCCACGCTGCTCCACGTGGGGGACACTGTTGACTTCTGGCGCGTCGAGGTGGTCGAGCCCAATCGCCGACTGCGGCTCGTCGCGGAAATGAAGCTGCCCGGACGAGCTTGGCTTGAGTTCGAGGTCACGGGCGATGGCTTGGTGACCACGATCAGGCAGACCGCAATCTTCGACCCAGTGGGATGGGCTGGTCTTAGCTACTGGTACGTGCTCTTCCCGCTGCACCGGTTGGTGTTCGCCGGTATGCTGCGGGGAATCGCGCGAGCGGCTTTGCTTAAGAAGAGTAACTGTCGATGACACGTCTCTCGACAATCAGGCAGGTCATTGGCCTTGCTGGCTGGCTTCTTCTCTCGTTTGCGGCGGCTGGTGTCGGTGCCGTGGCTTCCGTCAGCGCCGGTATTTTTTATCAACAGCTCTTACATCCAGAGTGGGCTCCGCCTGCATGGGTTTTTGGTCCAGTGTGGAGCGTCCTATATTTACTCATGGGAATCGCTGCCTGGCTTGTATGGAGACAGCGCGGATTTCGTGAATCCGGTATGGCGCTTTGGCTATTTATCGCTCAACTGACGGCTAACGCTCTTTGGCCCTGGTTATTCTTTTCCTGGCATAACGGAGCGTGGGCCTTTTATGAGATTCTTATTCTCTGGGTTTTACTACTATGCACCGTTGCCGCGTTCTGGCGCGTGCGTAGCTTGGCTGGTGCTCTGCTGCTGCCTTATCTGACATGGGTGACATTTGCCACCGCCTTGTGCTTCGCCATCTGGAGATTGAATCCAGTGGCATTGGGAGGATAAATAGCATCTTCTTCCGACGAAAAGACGCTCGATTTGCTCGGCCTAACTGAGCGCTGCAGACCTGCGGTTAGGTCAAGGATAACTTCGTAACACATAAAGTTTCTTCTGCACGAAGCCTGCTTTGTTGCTGATGCGTCAAACAAGTGCGCAAAGTCGTTGCTGGAAAAATTCGGACACGCCTTGCACGCCTCGATCTCGCACGATTGGGGGCTTTGCACGGCCTACTCGGGCGAAAGCGACATCTCCGTTGTCCTGCGTCGAAGTTCTTCCGGCTGGAAAATTGTCGCGAGCGATGGCGGCGCTTACATAGCTGAAACTCCCAAGCCCCTTGGCGTTTCCGCCGCCGACACCCCCGCGCTGCTCAAAGCCTATCAATAGCCTCAGGGGCCTGCGCCAAAGGCGCTTTAGTTCCGCCAGAACATCCTTGGTTGGCGAAATTGTCGCTCGTCACATCGCGTTACAGCTTCCCCATCAACAACAAAATGACGATGATGAGGATGACGAGACCGCCGCCGCCATAGTAACCCGGCCCGCCCCACCCAAAGCCGAAGCCGCCGCCGAAGATAATGACGAGGACGACGATCAAGAGCACAACGCCAAGCGTGCTCAGGCCCGCCAAGCGCCACAGTCGATTGGTTTTTAGTTTCATGATTTTACACTCCTCCCTTAAAGATGAATTTGCCAGACTTTTTCGAGTGTTAATTTGTTGCCTCCGTGACTGAAGCGTGCCGTGGTGGCGGTGGCCCGCAAACTGGCCGTGCTGCTCTTAACTGTGTGGAAAAACAAGAGTCCCTATCAAGCTTTCCCCAGCAGCGGGAAAAATGAGGACCCATGATCTGGAACGATTGCGATGCATCACCTGAAGTGTTTATACTTCGATAACCAGATGGCAACAATCCATTTTCCTAATTATGATTGCGAGCTACCGGATCTAAATCTGGACCGAAACAAATACCCGAGTCCGCATGAAGCACGATCCCAATCGCCCGCACTCCAGAATGAATCCAAATCCTAACTTGAATACCTTCTCATGGAGTCGATGAAGCCAACGACCCCAGATCGAAACCGTTCACAGTGATTGCCTATGAAAACGACACTTTTCGCCCGTCGAGCGACTACTGGCCTGATCCTTGTCTCCACTTTGGCACTGTCGACAGTTCATTCCGGACGTGGTACTTCTGCGCCATCGTCTCCGCCATCCATTGACGGGACTTACGAGCTCACGGAGCGCGTCATGGCCAACGGGACGGTTCTTCGGCCTCCCTCAATCGTAGCGCTGTATACAATGGCCGACGGATGGTTCAGTCTGAATCTGTTCGTCAAGAATGGCGATGGAACGATCGCGTCCGAGTCGACGGTGGGTCGCTACACGTTCAACGGGGACAGGTACTGTGAGTGGATCGTCTACACGATAAGAAACGATCTGGATAAGCCAGGGGTCACCAACGAGGCGCCTGCGGTGGCCGATCACTGCACATCGGTTACCGTCAAGGTTGGGCGATTCAATTTTTCGCCACCTGGCGAAGGCGTGGAGGTCAGCTTCGGAGGAGAGGGTTTCACGGCGAAGATTGGCGGCGAATTCGTCGATCGTTGGAAGAAGATTCGATAGTCTTGAGAGGCCTAACTGGGCGAGGTGTGATCGATGAGCCTGATCATCCGTACTATGAGCCCACCCGTTTTGCCCCCCTAATGATTTTCGGAGAGTCCACTTCTGCCCAGAAAAGGTCACAGGTAAACGAAACACTGACGGCATGTCTCGAACCTGAAGGAGTCAACCTCAGATCATTCCGCTTTCCAAATGCCGAACGATTCGGCACAATTCTCCCATGACTCCGCTTTTATCGGGCGATTGCGAGGGAAGCGACTGGATTAGACCCAGAAATTCTCTGGAAATGCCCAAACATTGGGTCGAATTCTCGTTAGGCGGCATGACCGATTCTGAGCACCTGGCACCATGGTTTCCAGTTGGTCTTCTCTTCTTCCACCCCAATCGTGTTCACGCCACTTGGGCGGACGATTGTCTTGGTGGTGGCTTTTCTAGCAGGAATCGGATACGGATGTGATAGACGAACGAAATGAAACTATGAAACGGATACTGATTGGTCTAGCGCTGCTCGCGCTGGTCTGCAGCGGATTCGGGCAAGAGATGAAGATGACAAAAGTGGAGGACTTGGTGTGGAAAGAGCATCCAGTGTTCAAGGGGGCCCAAACGGTGATACTAGTCGGGGACCCGACCAAGGCTGAGACGATAGTGCAGCGGACGAAGTTTCCGCCGCACTACCGAGTACCTCCACACACACATCCGTATGCGGAAGTGGTGACGGTGTTAAGCGGGAATTACTGGAATTCTTTTGGGCAGAGCTTTGATAAGAGTAAAGGAATAGAGCTGCATCCTGGGAGTGTGTTCGTGCTTCCAGCGGGGCACGCACATTATACGTGGACGGAAGATACCGAGGTGATCGTCCAGGTGAATTTTACGGGCCCCGGGGGAGTGACTTTCATTAATCCTGCCGACGATCCGCGGAACAAAGGAGGAGCACAAACTCGCCAAAGTCCGGATCCCTTTGGTTCAAAGTGATTACCTCCCGCTTTGCTTGCCTAGCCTAACCAATCGCTCCAGCCAACCGCTTCCCGGCGCGAAACGTCTCACATGAACAGTTCAACACCAAGATCCTCAGCACAGCTCGCCGTCATCAGCGGTGGCTGAGCTTATTCTCGTTAGGCGTTTCAATCCATGATAGAAGTTCATCCACCGCACGAGAACGTTCATACGTGGAAACAATTTTTGATCCACATCGCGGCCATTACGATCGGATTGCTGATTGCGATCGGTCTCGAACAGACGGTCGTATATTTTCATCATCGTCACCAACTGCAGGAAGCCCGGCGTGAGTTGACAGCGGAACTCGAAGATAACCGCCGCGTCCTAGCCAAGAACCTGGACGCGGTCCGAAAGATGACGGCTGAATTAGATGCGAACATGGCGTTACTGCACGCCGCGCAAACATCGCCCGCGCCGATTGGCTCGAAATTGGTCTACGGATTGGGTAATTTTTACTGGCCGAAAGACGCGACATGGCAGGCCGTAAAGCAGAACGGGTCGCTCGGTCTTATGGCGCACGATGAATTGCATTACTACGTCTACATCTACGAGGACATTGCCATCATCATGGAACAATCATCCGAAATGGGGGCCCGCATCGAAGTGGCCCGTGCCATTGCTCGGCGATCACCGGACGGAAATCTCACGCCACGGGACATTGAGGAACTGATTACTGTTACCTCGGAGGTGCAGGCAAAAGTCGCCTATTTGACTTTGCTCCTTCGCCTCGAGGAGAATGCCCTGCAGAAAAAGACCGAGGAGATTCCGAAGATCGAGCAAAAGCTAAATCAACACTAGCATAAGGTCCTGGCGTCGGTTACCGGCCCCTGAGCTAAGGAATCTATCCAACTCTGCTTTCGAAGATGAAACCAATGGCCCCATTGCGGAACACGTTCAGCGTGCTTGCCACGAGATCCTGCCGTGGCTTGTCTCTGTCTCGTTAGGCGTTAACTGTGCGATCAACCTGCTCGGAACCTATGACTTCAAACGTGCAGAGTGATCGGCAATCCATGGGCGCCAGGACTCTGACGCTTCTTTTCCTGCTGGCGCTCTCAGTCTTCATTAACTATGTCGACCGCGGTAATCTGTCGGTGGCCGCGCCGTTGTTGAAAGGCGAGCTCCATCTTTCCGCTTATCATCTCGGCCTACTTTTAGGCGCGTTCTTTTGGACTTACGTCAGCTTCATGATCGTGAGCGGCTGGCTGATAGACTGCTTTGATGTGAATTGGGTGCTGGCTGGCGGATTTGCGATCTGGTCTTTGGCCACGGGATTGACCGGTCTAGTTCATGGCTTTGCGACACTAATGGCCTGTCGGCTCTTACTCGGCGCAGGCGAATCAGTGGCTTTCCCGGCATACGGAAAGATCCTCGCTCGTTCCATCGCCCAAGGACATCGCGGTGTGGCCAACGCAGCTATCGTCAGCGGGATGACTCTTGGTCCGGCCCTCGGCACATTCTTCTGTGGCGACCTGATGGCAGCCTACGGCTGGCGACCGGTTTTCATTGTGCTGGGTTTCGCCGGCCTGTCGTGGCTAGTGCCGTGGATTTACTGGATGCCGAAAGCAGCTTCTACCTCGGAGCGATTTGTTTGTCCGGCAGGAATCGGGGAGATTCTTCGCCGGCGGGCGTTTTGGGGTGCGGCGCTCGGGCACCTTTGCACTAACTACTCGCTCTACCTCATGATCGTTTGGCTGCCTTATTTTTTAGTCAGCGAGCGGCATCTCTCGATGCGGGAGATGGCCCGGGAAGGCGCTTTGTTCTACCTCACGTATGCGATCGCTTCACCGATCCTAGGGTGGATAGCTGATGCGTGGGTTCGCGCCGGGGCGAGCCCGAATTTCGTGCGCAAGGTCTGGATGGGCGTTGGCCATCTGACGATCGCGGTCGCTCTCCTTGGTTGCGTGGTGGCGAGCGCACGCACTTCATTCGTCTGCCTTTTTGTAATGGGCTTCGGGTGTGGTTTCACCGGACCTACAATCTATGTCTTTGCACAGACCCTTGCCGGCCCGGCGGTGGCTGGGAGATGGACTGGACTGCAGAACGCGATTGGTAACCTGGCGGGCGTCATCGTTGCACCCTTGACTGGCCTCGTGGTCGATCGGACGGGACAATTCTGGTGGGCTTTTGTCGTGGCGGCCACCGTGACACTCTTGGGCGGCATTTCGTGGGTATTTCTTACCGGACCGCTCACTCGGGTAAATTGGCCAGGAGAAGTCGAACGGCCTAACCCCTATGAAGGGTGTCAAGGAGTGAGTTTGGATAAATAAGGTTTATTACATGGGTGTGGTTGGTAGTTGGGCGATTGTTGGTTGGTGTTTGAGAACGTATCCGCTTCGAAGTGCGCGCTGAGCTTTTTCAGCGGCTGATACTCCTATCCGCGCATGCCTTTTGGTTTTGGCAGCGCAATGTGACTTATGCTGTCGGCTGAAGCGGAACGTGGGCGCGGTCCAATCTAAAGCGACGGTGCGAGCCGCACTGGCGACGATCGGACCAGGTTAGGCACCGGACACACGCCACGTTCCAAACTGTTCCCCTCGAACCAAATTGTTTTAAAACTTCAATCCGAGTTGCTCTGCGCTGCAGCGGCCGGTGTGCAGGCGCCACAGATCGACAGCCAGACGGCGCGCCACCGCTACGATGGCTTTCTTGCGCACGGCGCCGATCGCGCGTGAACCTTTTGCCAGAACGCTCAGGCGCTTTTTCACCGGTGGATAGTTGGGTTGAAAGCGCACCATACGCCAGGCACATTCCACCAGCGCCGCCCGCAATCGCGGGTTGCCGTGTTTGGTCACGCTGCCTGGTACCCGTTTGCTGCCGCTGCTGTGTTCGCCCGGACACAGTCCGGTATACGAACTAATGGCACGCCGATTGGAAAAGCGCTCCCACGAGCAAATCTCGCGGGTCATCACCACGGTAGTTAGTTTGCCCACGCCTGCGGGAATATCGACGGGAGCGGCCGCTTCCAGCTCCGCACTCAAAGCGCTGATCTGTTGCTCCAGGGTCAACAAGGCCGGCCGGTGAACTTCCAGGCGAAGACAGATCCAGGCCGGAAGCAATTTGCTTAAGCGCGACCAGGTCTGGTTCTTCCACCAGTGAGCCGGCGCCGGCAGACTGTGATTGATCAGCAAACTGCGCCCCTGGGCCTCCAACTTCTGGCGATGCCGGACCAGTTGTTCGCGTTGCCGGGAAACATGCCGGGCTTGTTCCTCCGCTTCGCTCGGCACCCGAATCACTGCCAACTCCCGCGTGTTACCCTCCACATAGCGCGAGAGTCGCTGGCACAACGTCGCCGCATCGCGCGGATCGGTCTTTACCCGGGTACATTGCTCGTCGAGTTTGCGCGGCGCAATCACGTAGCAGTGGCCCCCGAGCGCTGTTAACTCTCGATAGAGACCAAACCCAAACCCGCATGCTTCATAAACCACGTGCACGATGTGACCGCTTCGCAGCAGCCCTTCCACCCACGGCACAAACTCCGGCGGCGAAAAACGTCGCGGTGGCTTCGGCAACAGATGATCGTATTGCGCCACCACCACGTACGCCCTGGCGTGCATGTCCAACCCGAGCTTGATGATCGAGCGGGAGAGTTTTACTTTACCAACGGCGCCCTCGAGTGAGGCCGCCCCTTCGTTATGAACGATTGTATTTTGCATAGAGCGGATGAGTCTAAAAGCTCATCCGCTCCCTTTCATGCCATCTAATCGCTGGGGCCAACCGCAGGCCGTCGTGAAGTCCGTGTTTGATTTTATGAAACAGTTCCAGATCTTTGTTATGCCCGCTCCCGCCAGCGGTGGCTCAGCTCCGTTTCGTTAGGCTGATGCCGCGCTTCGATTCATTCGACCAACGCAACTACGAAACCGTTCCTGCGCGTGAAGCTGAGCTATACCCCCGTAACTCTTTTCCGCGCCAGAGATTAGCACGTAAATTCAGAATTTCATCCGAACTGTGAGCCCACCCGTTTTGCCCCCCTGATGATTTTCGGAGAGTCCACTTCTGTCCAAAGAAGTCAGGGCGGACCGATGTGAGAATGCGCCTGTGACCGGAATATTCCGCGGCGAGGTAATGCTGTGATTCGCGCTTTTACGATGCTGCTGGCAATGTGATCGAAACGCGCGAGCACGCAGGCGGTTTCAAAGAGTGGTAAACGGGCTTGCCATCCTGCGGCCATTTAGCGGACACTTCCCTCTATGGAGCAAAAAATAGATTGCAAGATGCAGTCTAATTCTCGTTACATGTTGTGGGCTTCGACATGCGCTATCGCAGCGAGCGTAGTTCTGCTCGCGTCATGCTCGGTGTTCCAACCTGTTATTGACGTTGTCCCTGTTGGCAGTCTTCAACAGGGTGTTGTGTTTTACCTTGGCGACATGTTTCGGCAGCGCCAGGAATTTACCGTCACGGCCGTGACGGTGCTAGAGGAGCAATCAGATGGTTCAACACGCGCCACATGGATACTTGAAAAAGGACAGGAACGAGGACAGCGCCTCCGCTATATCACCTATGGCGACGAAATATCCTGATCTAAAAGAAGGTCGGCGGCCGTTGCGCCTGAGGCGCGGAAAGAGGTACGAGGTTTTTGTGTACACCAGCACAGGCGCCAAGAGTGTGGATGTTTTTGCATTTCGAGTCGATGAGAATGGGAACGTTAGACAAGTCCCCTGGTTGAGAATCTAATCAACTAATGAAGCCCACGGCCCCATTTCGAAATGAGTTCAGCGTGTTTGCCACGGCACTCTGGCGTGGCTTATCTCTGTTGCGTTAGAGCGCACGTCACATGAAGAAAACTCCTCTTCCACCACCGATCATCTCGCGACTGCGTTTCTCGGCATTTGGAAGCTCAAATCACGAGAGGATGTGGACAGTATCGGCCGAGTCCGCATCGATCCGTTTTTCGGTCAATCCAGTTGGTATACTTTGCTTTGGCCCAACTCATTTCGCAGCCCAGTTCATGAGACGTGATCGATCACACGAGGAAAATGTGCTATGAAGAAACACATATTGTGTTTACTATGCAGCTTCGTTGCGCTGGCGTTTATCGCTTCTTGTCAGCAGGAGGGAACGACCGATGTGATAGAACCTGCTAACGACTCGCCCGGGTACATGAATCGTCCTGCGCCGTCACCGACGAACTAGCGCAAGAAGTGCGGGTACTGCAATCCCTCGAATGGGAAATCTCATATAAGTCTTGTGGCGATCATCCAGGCCAGGAGATTTCAGTTCCACAGACGCGAAGGCTTTCAAAACTCTGCGCGATGGTTTCTATGCAAAACGTACTGATGCCGGACGTTTCATTGTTCACTCCGACAAAATGTTAACCGCATTTTTGGAACTACACGCAGCGATTCATAGCCCATCCGAACTCGAATGATTCGCTTAACTTGCAAGCACTGAGATCTTTTCCTCTGGGCGTACTTTCGTATTTGGTGAACGATCTAAAATGCGCCGTTTCAGCTGAACATACATCCTGACCATAACGCCGACCCGATTGGTGTAATAAAAGTGGGAAGAAAAGGGAAAACTTTCCGGCCAGCAATTCAATCAGCACGCACAACGTCAGCGGGAACGCGAGCGTAGCCGCACTAATGGCAACACAAAGGAGCGGGAACGGGAACGCGGGAAACCGAACGGCGTTATGGAGGAACAACGCCAGGAACAACGAACCAATGCCGCTGGCCAAACGCAGACGCGCTCTCAGGAAAGAACAACACCGCCGAATCCTTAAGCTAGCCCCCCGATAACGAGAGCAAGCCTTTGAATGTAGCTGTAAGCCTCGCCGCAACGCGGAGAGGATGTGAGTGGCCACGTGGGAAGCGATGCTTCCCTCGTGACCACTTCGGATCTAATGATGCGGAGCGTTTAGAGACGAGAAGCTCAGTCAAAGGAAGCTTTAAGGTTTGTTCACAACCACCTTGGCCGTCGGCTTACGCATTTCGAGCTGGGCGCTCGCTTTCTGGATTTGCGTATCCTGCTCTTTAATCTGGGCGGTGAGCGTCTCTATTTGTTGCTGTTGCTGCGTGATGGTCGCTTGCAAGCTCTCAACTGTTTGATCCAGCATGGCTTGCTTGGCGGCATCGGGAATGGCTTGGGGCCGAATTCCGCCTTTGGGCGAAAATCCACCCGGATCGGGTCCATCCATGGCGACCGTGCCCAATCTTCCATCGGAATCGACCATCACAACAGTGGCCGTGGCGGCGGAAACCGGCGCACCGGAAATATTGTCGATCGTGCACCTGTCACTGACCTGGCCAAAAACACTGTGCACACCAGAGTGGTGACCAATGATGATATTGTTATCCGCGGTGGTGATACCAGATCCGGCCATGCTGCCCAGGATAACGTGATCGCTTGTAGTTACGCTGCTCTGAAGCGCTTGATTACCGATGGCTGTGTTGTCGCTTCCGGTAGTGTTGGCAGTGAGCGCGTTACCGCCTACGGCGGTGTTGGAGCTGCCGGTGGTATTGTTCATGAGCGCAAAGTAACCAGTGGCAATGTTGGCGGAACCGCTGTCGTTAAAGACTAGAGCATCAGTTCCAACGGCGGTGTTTTGTGTGCCGGTGGTATTGAGCAAGAGCGCTACCGTGCCCACTGCAGTATTGGAATCTGCGTTGTTAAGGGCCAGCGCTCCAGCGCCGACAGCAGTGTTGAAACTGCCGGTGGTATCCGAAAAGAGGGAACGCCAACCGAGCCCTGTATTTCCAGCGCCGGTGGTGAGAAGACTAAGCGCGTCGCAGCCTTCGGCCGTCGTGAAATTGGGATAGCACCCGTCCGGTGCCGGACTTACTGCCCGCGCTCCTGGCAAAAGCGCGAAGCAGGTTAATACCGGCAGGATGGCCAGTAATATCGTATTTCGATTTTTCATCTTTTTAGTTTCTTTTCGTTGTTTAGCTGTCAGTGAAGTCTCTCTTTAAGGTTGCTCACTTTGGTCGCCGGCTTACTCATTTCGAGCTGGGCGTTCACTTTCTGGATTTGCGTAGCGTGCTCTTTGAGCTGGTCGGTGAGCGTCTTTATTTGTTGCTGTTGCTGGGTGGCCGTTGACCGCAAGTTCTGAACTTTGAGATTGAACGTCGCTTGCTTGGCAGCGGCATCGGGAATGGCTTGGGGCCGGATGCCGTCTTTGGGCGAAAATCCACCCGGATCGGGCCCATCCATGGTGACCGTGCCCAATCTTCCATCCGAATCGACCATCACAATGGTGGCCGTGGCGGCGGAAACCGGCGCACCAAAGATATTGTCGATCGTGCACCTGTCACTGACCTGGCCAAAAACACTGTGCACACCAGAGTGGTGACCAATGATGATATTGTTATCCGCGGTGGTGATACCAGATCCAGCCATGTTGCCCAGGGCAACGTGATCGCTCGTGGTTACGTTGCTCTGAAGCGCTTGATTACCGATGGCTGTGTTGTCGTTTCCAGTGGCGTTGGCAGTGAGCGCGTTACCGCCTACGGCGGTGTTGGAGCCGCCGGTGGTGTTGTTCATGAGCGCAAAGTAACCAGTGGCAGTGTTGGCGGAACCGGTGTCGTTAAAGACCAGCGCATCGGTCCCAACGGCGGTATTTTGTGTGCCAGTGGTGTTGAGCAAGAGCGCTGCCGTGCCCACTGCAGTATTAGAATCTGCGTTGTTGAGGACCAGTGCTCCACCGCCGACACCAGTATTGAAACTGCCGGTAGTATCAAAAGAGAGCGAACTCCAACCAAGCCCTGTATTTCCAGCGCCGGTAGTGAGAAGACTAAGCGCGTCGCACCCTCCGGCTGTCGTGAAATTGGGATAACACCCAGGTGTGGGAGTTGGTGTCGGCTCAGCGACCGTCCCATTCAGCCGGTAAACCTGGTCGGGCTCCGAAGGGTCCGTACCGCAAGTGGCTCCCCTGCGACTCCAATTTTGGCACATCCCGAAAGCGCCGCCAGGGTTTCGCCAAGCTGCAGCGTTGTTCGATGTGACCACGCGGTCAATCCAGGCCCATTCGCCCTGCGTGCTGTAAGTCATGTTGGCCTGAATCTCGACCCAGTACGTGCCCGCGTTGAGTATCGCCGGAACAGCTAGGTTTACCGAAAACGTGCTACTGCTCTGCACAACTGGCTGGTGCGTCGCACTGTAAATCTGGGTGCCAGGAAAGCCGGCGCTGTCGGTGTAAAAGAAGACATTCCAATCGGTGGCAGGTCCAGTGCCATTAAAATACGCACCGTCGGCATCAATCGACTGCACCTGCCAGATTTGTCCCCCTGGCACAACAAAGTCATCAGCGAGATCGGAGTTGGAGGTGAGAAAGTCGGTAAATGTTGCTGACAACGTACTGTCAGTTCCAGCATTGTTGTATTGATCGTAAAGGACCGCCGTTGCTGGTGACGTTGGCGGAGCTTCAATTGCTCGCTGGTGAGCTACGCGCTGTGCGAATGTGAGCGTTCTCTGGGAAATACCTGACGACGCGTCGGGATGCAAAAAAGCCAATAATGTTCCCACGGCGATGAAAGATGCCACGGTGCAAACAATGAGAATCGCTACAGGGCGCGCACCGACTAGATTTCGTCCAGATCCAAATTTCCTACGCATTTGATGAGGTTTTTGACTAGTTTGTAGAATCAGAGTGGCTGCTATAAGCCGAAAAGTCTAGTGCGAAGAATCGATAGAGCATAAGCTTCCGCGGTCAAGTACGGAGGGTTTATCCGTGAAATTTTCTGTTTGAAGGGCATTCGACGATGATCAGAGCCGCGCATGCTTCCGCTCTGGGGAGATTCGCGTGACGTCAAGGGCGCCCCCAAGGCTACCGGCAGCATCGTTGACGACCGGATCGCCGCGTTCACGTCCGAAAACGCCGTTAGTTTGCATCAGCGCGCACAATGAATCGGTGACCGTTGCCGCGATGCGCATCGACAATTCAGATTGTTCGCCCGCGAACAAAGAAATATTGACGGGAAATGGAGATCCGGGTTCGATCGGCCTCATGAAAACAACAACGACTGGATTGATTTTGGCGCTCTGCTTTTGGAGCGACATTGTGTTTCAGTGACAACCCGCAGATGGACAGTTCGAAGGTGAACGAGTCGAAATCAAAGCTTACCCCTGGGACGGAGAAGATTAGGCCGACGTATATCAGTTTGGTGCAATTCACCGATAAGGGCATCCAAGCCTCCAAGCAGACGACCCAGCGGGTGGCCGCATGGGCCGCCAGGGTGCAGTCAATGGGAGTTACTATCAAGCAGATGTATTGGACACTCGGTCAGTATGATCAGGTGTGCATCTTCGAGGCCCCCGACGATGAGACCGCCGCCAGTGTGTTGCTGGCAGCGGACATGCTGGGCAACATCCGCACGCAGACGATGCGCGCTTTCACGGCCTCCGAGATGGAAAAGATCCTAGCCAAGGTACCATCGACGACGCTATGACTAACGACGCGCATTTTCGATGAGACTTGGAACGTAATCGAAACACACGAGCACGCGGACCAATCCAAGGGGCTGTGTGTTTTTACTCGCTTAACGCCGCATTTCTCGCTAAAAGAAATTTCCCATGATTCCGCATTTGTCGAACTCCTTCCCGGCAAGCAAGCGGCTTAGACAAAATTATTCCGTAAATAACCGCGGAACATTTCCATCATGTCTCGTTCGACTGCCCGCGTTCGCATAACTAACCCACAAAGAAACAAAACATATATGCACAAGATACTTATTGCACTCGTCATCGCCGCCGTGGCCTCAACACCAGTCGTGGCGTCCGCAGCAACAGGTGTGATGTCTGCCGTGAGTCAATTCGTGGATGGCTTCAACAAGGGCGACATGAAGATGCTAGCGTCGGCTTGTGCGGATGAGGTTTCCATCATCGATGATTTTCCGCCCTACCAGTGGCACGGCCCTGGGGCGTGCGCAAAGTGGTCGAGCGATTACGCGGCCGACGCGAAGAAGAACGGTATCACGGATGGGCATGTTACGCTTATCACACCATCTCACATCGACGTCGTCGAAGACCGCGCCTATGTTGTCGCCTCTGCCGACTACACCTACAAAGAAAGGGGTAAGGCAAAGAAAGAAGTCGGCTCGATCTTTACAGTTGCCCTGCAAAAAGACACGGACGGTTGGCACATCATCGGATGGGCATGGTCAAAACATTAGGTGCTGTCCAATGCACCAAATGTCTAATCAGGCAATGCAGCGAACCGGGCGTAACGATTCGCTTTGATTCCATGAAGTAACGGCCCGAATCGCCGTTTCCAATTCCAAAAACGCAGTCAGCTTTTGGTCCGCGTGCACAACGAAAGCTTTCGGTCATCGCGATGCGCGTTAGCAATCCAGATCGTTCGCCCGTTGGAATCAAGAGCTGAGACGCGTCTGCAACCCCAACCGGCTTTCTTGAGATTGCCGGCAATTATTTCCCATTACTTCGCGCAATCACCTCGCTTTTCAAATATCGTTGACTCGTTTAGCTGTTGGGCCGAATAGAACAAGCATCAGAAGGAGATTAATCACGATGCATATATTAGTTCGTCACAAAGTCGCTGATTTCGCTAAATGGAAGCCGGTCTATGACGCACACCTATCGGCGCGACAGAACGGGGGACTAGAGGAGGAGCATCTTTTCCGCAACGCCGACGACCCAAATGAGGTGTTCCTGCTTTTCTCGGCGGAAGATCTTGATAAGGCAAAGGCATTTACTGCTTCAGACGATCTGCGCCAGGCCATGGAAAAGTCCGGAGTAAGCGATAAGCCGGACGTTTATTTTCTCAGGTAATGGCGTCCGGCCCGGGTGTGCGAGGTTTCGAAGCCGCTCAAATGGCGCGATGATCCGCAAGATGCGGTTGGGCAGCGTAATCGAGACGCCCGAGCACGCCGCCGGAGTTCAAAGCCTATTGTGCTCCAATTGGAAATTCAATAAGCTTTGCACATGACAAAATACAACTACCACATCGGTGGCTTCCTCATTATTGCTCTTGCCTCCTTCGCATTCTCAGGATGCGAAACGAGTAATACAGGGATGGCTGCACCGAGCGGACATGCTGCTCACATGACCATTCGGAGAGCCGCCAACTTTGGGAGCCGCTTGACGCTCAATGTTTCGATAGATGGTGCGCGAGTGGCCGCGCTTGTAACAGGTCGGTCCTACAATGGCACCTTGTCGCCGGGGCAGCATGTCATATCCCTCACGGTGACGCCGAATCGTGGTCGTTTCGGGACAACGACAAAGAGTCTGACGGTACACGCAGGCCAGACCTACAGCTTCACTGCGGTATGGAGCGGTCACCACTTAGTCTTGATGTGAACCGCCCTCCCAAAGGCGCAACAACGAAATCAAAAGAAGGAATCAGCCAACACACCGCCGCAGAAGTCGTACGCGAATACCTGCGTCGCGTTTACAATGACGTTGGCAACGTGATCGAGCGCACGAGCACAATGGCGATCTCCGCGAGTTTTTAGCCTGCTAATGCGAGAGGGGCAGCCACCCCCGGAGAATGACCGCCCCTGGCGTTCGCCCCAGGGCCCAGGGGTTGGATCTGTGTCCGACCGTCCTCGGTTCGACTAGCGCCGTATATTTAGACAAACCCGCTTGAGTTCTTCGCTAGATTCTAACCAGTCAATGAAGCCAAAAGGCCCAATTGCAAGGCAACCCCAGCCACGAAAAAGCCTCGACATCGTTGACGCGCTTCAAGTAAAGGATGTTTGTTCACCGAAAACTCTACGAAATGAAAGAGCCAGCGCATCCTCCTCGTGGCTCGCTTTAATCGATGAACAAGAAACACACTGCTCAATCCGCTTTCTTTAATTTGCGGATTTTGATCACACTTCTTCTTTGTGCGGTTGCGGCGTGCTCTCTGGTTAGTG
Source organism: uncultured Verrucomicrobiae bacterium (assembly GCA_963776065.1). Taxonomy (GTDB): domain Bacteria; phylum Verrucomicrobiota; class Verrucomicrobiia; order Chthoniobacterales; family UBA10450; genus Udaeobacter. The sequence goes on from CAVZLJ010000008.1 coordinate 438,240, forward strand.
GACCACTGCTGGCTTTTTACCGTCCGAATGATTCGCAGAGAACGCTGACATTTGCGCAGCGTGTAGCATATCAGCGTGCGATTGAAGAAGTCTATTGGCGTCATCGCATCTGGCCGAAAGAAAACCTTAACCCCAAACCATCGCTTGATGCGGTGATGACTCAGGCGCAACTGGAAAAGAAAGTTGGAGACTATCTGCGCGACTCTCAGGCGTTGGAGGAATCTTGGCACCGGCGGATTACTGTCGAGCAGTTACAGGCTGAGATGAATCGTATGGCTCGCGACACGAAACAGCCGGAAGTTCTGCGCGAACTGTTTGAGAAGCTCGGCAACGATCCCTTTGCCATCGCGGAGTGTCTGGCCAGGCCGACCATTGCCGAGCGCCTGGCCACAGGTGCAACTGTGGTGGCAGGCGTGTCGCCTGTGTCTGCAAAACTGTTTGCAGCCGACACGGCTGCCTCTACAGAGAATCATCTTCGGGCAACGAACTCAGGCGCTGCTTTCTACAGGCTTCCGAAAATCTCCGTTCCGACCGGATGCACTCCTGATACCTGGACAGCCACCAGCATCACCAACGTTCCTGAAGCTCGTTACTATCACACGGCAGTGTGGACTGGCAGTGAAATGATCGTCTGGGGTGGAGACAATTTCTTTCGTGAACGCTCCGGCGGGAGATATAATCCCAGCACCGACAGTTGGACAGCTACTAATACCACCAGCGCACCGTCGGCTCGAACCGGTCACACCGCAGTGTGGACAGGCAATGAAATGATTATCTGGGGCGGAGTTCACCTCAACGGCTCTTCAAACACGGGCGGGAGATACAATCCCATCACCGACAGGTGGACAGCTACCAGCACTACCAACGCGCCCAGCGCCCGAGAGCTGCACACTGCGGTCTGGACAGGCAGTGAAATGATTATCTGGGGCGGATTTGACAACAGCGACGATTTTAACACGGGCGGTAGATACGATCCCAGCACGGATAGTTGGATAGCCACCAGCACCACCAACGCGCCTGTTGGTCGATACGGTCACACGGCAGTCTGGACCGGCAATGAAATGATCGTCTGGGGCGGAATTCCGGGACCACTGTTCACTGGAGGAAAATATAACCCCAGCACCGATAGTTGGACAGCCACCAGCTTTATCGGCGTGCCTGAGGACCGAGCTTTTCACACGGCAGTGTGGACCGGTAGTGAAATGATCGTATGGGGCGGATCCAACGGCAGTTTATTGAACACAGGCGGCCGATATGATCCGGGGACCGATATTTGGGCAGCCACCAGCATCACCACCGCACCAACTGGCCGAGATGGGCACACGGCAGTGTGGACAGGCAGCGAAATGATCGTTTGGGGCGGGACAGACACTAGTGGAATTTCCAACACCGGCGGGAGATACGATCCCGGCACCGACAGTTGGACAGCCACCAGCATCACCAACGCACCTGATCCGCGGGCCGGTCACACGGCAGTCTGGACCGGCATTGAAATGATCGTCTGGGGCGGGAGCGACCAATTCGGTGCCGTCAATACTGGCGGGAGATACTGCGCGCAACTCGGCGGATCAACGCCTACGCCGACACCAACAGCAAGTCCAACACCAACAGCGACGTTTACACCCACGGCTACTGCGACCCTCACGCCCACGCCTACCGCAACAGCCACGGCGACTGCAACGGTCACACCGACTGCAACGGCCACACCGACTGCGACTCATCCTCCATCGCCGACTCCGACGGCTACGGCAACGCCGACGCCTACTCCTACGTCAACCCCGAGGCCGACGCCGACGCCAAGATTACTGCCGACACCGAGGCTTCGACCGACTCCGGCACCGCGCCCGTAGCGGTTGTCTATGATCTGTTACCGGTACGCGCGGGCGTCCATTTTGAAAACTTGGACACCAAATAGGCGTTCGGTTATCTGTGATAGCTGAACTCAGTGTTGGCTACTGTAAGTGCCTCACCGACAGCGGCCTTTAGGCTTAACTTTTCAACAGCTAGTCGGGCCGCACCTGTTGCGATAATTCCAGAAACTCCCGGGGAACCAACGGCCCCACTGTTTGAATAATTCCAGAAAAACTGTCGAGATCCCTCGCGCGCGTGCGCGCATGCGTAACGGTTGCGCGTGGAGCGAATGAAAGCATAAAGCGACGGGAAACCGCGCTAAGCAGCTTCAGACAGCATTTTCGGACTGATCTTGCGCGGGAAGAAAACACCGTGCAAAAGGCGTGGGTTCTTCCCACCATTTAGTAGCAGATGGCGAGTTAACGTGCAGTTTGAGACCGCTTTTTGCGCCAGGCCAGAAGCCCAGCGGCTCCCAGGGCGAGCCCGCCTAGCGACCCCTCCTGAGGAACGATGTGGTCACTTTCCTCTGGGACCATTTCGTTACTCGACTTCTGGCCCGCTCTGATTGGTTCACCAGGGTCGCCGTAAGCATAGTCCACTAACCAGAAATCATTATCAATCGGAGCCCTAGTGTCCATCCGAATTCGAACCCAGCCGTATTGATCGCCGGTGCCGTTATTGAACTTAAACCCAATGAAACCAAGGTCGCCGCTATCGAATTGACCTCCACAGTCATTCGAAAGGGTTGCTATAACGCCAGAGTTGCGTGCAAGAAACGGTCCCCTCGATATCAGTTCGCCGCGGTTTAACTTGGATACAGATTTGACGTGGGGATTACTGGGACAGTAAAAGCCAGCAAAACCGGCCCCCGCCTGGCCCAGGACGCCAAAATGAGCGAACCCGCCATAGCTTGGTGTGCCGCAGAATTCCAGAGAATGCCTCAGACGAATGGAATCCCCCGGCTGATCCAGGTGGAAACGGGTACTTTTGTCGCAAACGCTTCCAAAGAATTCGCCGATTATTCCGCTGTAATGGATGGTGGCATGAACCGAATTCGCGCCGGCGAATGCGCTAGCCGCGCCTGCCGTCGCGTACGCTAACCAGCGAGACCTTGCGATCACAGCCGGATTTCTGGAACGCGCGCTGTTTGGTTTCATAATTGTTAAGATTGCTAAACGCGCGCTCGCGATGTCGAGAAGAAAACCACGAGTGCTTCTGCGTGTACGCGTTGCGAGGGAAGGTCTTTCTCTTTTGCGTGATCCTGGCGCATTTCTGTCAGGTTCCGTGCTTCGTTTCAATTGGAACCGTTAGCACGGAAACCGCTGGTTCGTCCGGTTATGGGGTCCAATTTAAAATCAAATCATACCCAGACGTACGGTGGCTGAAAAAGCCTTGGTCGCCGACAGCCCACACCGATCCGTTGCGTTCCGAGATCGCATTCAGAGTACCACCATTCTCGAACACAGGCGGCGTCGGAACCACACGCCACTGCGTCCCATCCCAGCGCGCGGATATGGGCTGCCTAAAGTTGCTTCCGACGGCCCAAACATTCGTTGCCGAAGATGCCTTCACTGCGGAGAACGATCCGTCCACCGGTGTGGGCACCACCGTCCAATCTGTGCCGTCCCAGTGCATCGTAAGGGCGCCCACACCTGAAAAGCCTGAATAGCCCACTGCCCAAACATCATTGGGGGCTGCTCCGTCCACACCGCCAAGAGAGGTTTGATTGCTCACGTTTGGGCTGGGAATCTCACTCCAAGCCGTTCCATCCCAGTGTAGCGTGAAAGTCGAAGACGTAAATCCGTCAGAGTCTTTCCAGCCCACTGCCCAGACGTCGTCAGTCGCGAACGCCTTGACCGAAGAGAGTCCGCTTGAGTTAGCTGGAGGCCCATTCCCCAAGGACCAACTTGTCCCATCCCAATGAATCAGAATATAAGAGCCAGAGATCGAGTCGCCCACAGCCCACGCGTCGTTATGCGAGATAACGCACACTGCCTTGAGCTTATCGTATGTGCCAATACTGGGGCTAGGAACTACGAGCCATCGCCGACCATTCCAATGTTCCGTCAAGGTTTGTACAAAAAACTGACCAACCACCCAAACATCGTCAGCTGAGCGCGCTGCAACTGCGTAAAGGGAACTTCCTTCAGCCTGGACAGCAGCCACTGACCAGTTCGTTCCATCCCAATGTTCAACTAGCCCGTTGGCTCCGCCCCAGAATCCCACCGCCCAAATATCGTTGGCCGATACCACCGCTACGCCATCCAGCTGGCTCGAATGTGGTGCCGCCCCTCCCGGCACCTCCGTCCATTGCCCGCTGGCAAAGGTCGCAGCTGCGTTGAGAAATATTGCGAAGGAGAAAGTGACTGAGAGGATTGAGTTCTTCATGGGTCCCAGAATAGACATCGCAGCTATTGCTGTCGATTCAAAAGAAGCTGCTAGTGGTGCAGCACGAATCGTCATGAATGGATTCGAGATAAAACGTGATGGTAACACTGACGTTCGAGTTCAACGAACGCGGTCAGCAAGTCATCAGGACGCACAATGAACCGCTTTCCATCGTGATGTGCGTCCGCAATCCAGATTTGTTCGCCCCGTAAACCAATGGCTGAGACCCAGCCCAAGCTTCAACCGGCTTTCTTGAGACGGTTGGCGATTATTTCCCAGTACTTCACTGCCATCTATGTCTAGTGATCGTTCGAAACCGTTTGCGGCGCAGGTTTGCTCACTTCAACCTGCGCGCTGATTTTCTGGAGGCCTGCCGTAAGCGCTGCGATTTGCTTCTTCAGTTCTGTAATGGTTGCTCCCTGCTCCTGCACTGTCCGGTGCTCTTTGAGAAACTCATTAAGCAGCATCGCGTTCACCGCCTCGTAGCGGACTGTGTAAGGCTTGCCTTGCTCATCTCGTGCCACCAGATCGGGATTCACCTTTTCCACTTGCTCCGCCACAAGGCCGAATTGCGGGATAGCTTGCGGGTCTAGCTCATGCTTGTAACGGAAGATCACCGGCTTCAGCGCGAGGATCGCTTCGCTCGCCTTGTCCATTGGTTGGATCTTGTCCTTAAAACGCTCCGAAGAGAGAATCGTGCCGAGCTTACCGTTGGAACCTATAATTACCCCTACGCCTCCCGCAGCAGGGGCTCCGCTAATTCCGGCGATAAACGTGGCGTTGTGTGTTCCATTGCCGATGCGGATCGCATTGGACTGGCCAACAACCCCAGCGTTACCGATAGCAATGTTGTTACTGTCGAAGGCGAGGTTAAAACCGGCTTTAGAGCCTAATGCGATGTTGTTATTGCCGTTGGTATGGTTCCGGAGCGCGTTAAACCCGATTGCCGTGTTGTCGCTGCCGGTCGTATCGCTTAAGAGCGCATTAGAACCGATGGCTGTATTGGCTCCGCCGGTGCTGTTGCTAAAGAGAGCATTCACACCGTTCGCCGTGTTGTCGCTGCCGGTGGTGTTGTTATAAAGCGCAAAAGCACCGGTGGTTGTGTTGTCGCCCTCGGTGGTGTTCAATAGGAGCGCATACGCACCGTTCGCCGTGTTGTCGCTGCCGGAGGTGTTGTCCGTGAGCGCTGCATAACCGATGGCCGTGTTGTACGGACCGATAGTGTTGCGAAAGAGCACACCATTACCTATTGCTGTATTGCCTGTGCCGACGTTGTTTACAAGTATATTCACACCGAAACCTACGTTGGTGCTGTCGCAGATCTGTTGACACTGTGCGTTGGCGAGTTGCGCAAACCCAAAGCAGGCGAGCATGAGTGCAATCAATAGAGCGAACCGGCAAGACGAGCGGTTCATCGAATGTTTTAATGGGAGAGTTGTCGTTTTCATATGCGCGAGATTTTGTCTTGTTTGCTCTCCACAAGGCAACGACAAAGTGATCTGAAGGGGCGCAATGACGCGGCACGGCTTGGAGAGCAATCAAAAGGCTCGACATCGCTCATGCGCTTCGAGTACAGGGTGCTTGCTCAGCGAAAACTCCGAAATGAAAGCCATCGTATCTTCTTAGTAACCCGCTTTAATCGATGAACAAGAAGCACACTACTCAATCCGCTTTCTTTAATTTGCGGTTTTTGATCACACTTCTTCTTTGTGCAGTTGCAGCCTGCTTTCTGGTTAGTGGACCACTGTTAGCTTTCTTCCGTCCCGAAGCGTCAACGAATGATTCGCAGAGAACGCTGACATTTGCGGAGCGCGTAACATATCAGCGAGCGATTGAAGAAGTTTATTGGCTTCACCGCATCTGGCCGAAAGACAACCTAAACCCCAAACCATCGCTTGATGCAGTCATGTCTCAGGCGCAGTTGGAAAACACGGTCGCAGGCTATCTGCGCAACTCGCAGATTCTCGAAGATAACTGGCGAAAGCCGATCACTGCCGAGCAACTACAGGCTGAGATGGACCGGATGGCTCGGGACACGAAACAGCCCGAAGTTCTGCGCGAACTGTTTGAGGCGGTCCGCAACGATCCTTTTGTCATCGCGGAGTGTCTGGCCAGGGCGACACTGGTTGAGCGTGAATTTGCGAGTGCCGAATCGCGCACGCCATCACTGGAAGCCTCCCAAGCGAAGGTGCAAGCCAAAAGCCGGTACGTCCCCAATACTACGTACGTGTTTCCGAGCATATCGGATGCGACGACTGAATGCACTCCTGGTAATTGGACAACCACCAGCATGACCAATGCCCCCGCTGGCCGAAGCTTTCACACGGCAGTGTGGACAGGCAGCGAAATGATCGTTTGGGGCGGAGTTGGCCCCGACTACCGCGGCAACGGCGGGAGGTACAATCCCGCTACAGATAGTTGGGCAGCCACCAGCACGACCAACGCCCCTTCTGCTCGAGACTTTCACAAGGCAGTCTGGACCGGCAGTGAAATGATCGTCTGGGGCGGGTTCGACCTTAACCTCACCACTACAAACACAGGCGGGAGATACAATCCGGGCACCGATAGCTGGCTCCCTACCAGCACGACCAATGCGCCCGCTGCACGAGAGTTTCACACCGCAGTATGGACTGGCAGCGAAATGATCGTTTGGGGCGGATGGGACGGGGTTAACTCCTCTTTTGATACCGGCGGGCGATACAATCCTAATACGGACAGTTGGACAGCTACAGGTACTGCCAGCGCGCCATCTGCGCGATCCGGACATAGCGCAGTGTGGACTGGCAGCGAAATGATTGTGTGGGGCGGAAACGAGGAGAACACTGGCGGGCGGTATAATCCGGCCACGAATAGTTGGGTAGCGACCAGCACCGCTAATGCCCCTATCGGACGAGGCAGTCACACTGCAGTATGGACTGGCGGTGAGATGATCGTCTGGGGCGGAAGTCAGGGCAACCGCAACACCGATATGAACACAGGAGGGAGGTACAATTCCAGTACGGATACGTGGACAGCGACGAGCCTCATCAACGTGCCCCACCCCCGGACGGAACATACGGCAGTGTGGACGGGCAGTGACATGATTGTCTGGGGTGGCGAGGGTAATGGTGGTAACACTTTGAACACCGGTGGAAGATACGATCCTGGTACCGATAGTTGGATACTCACCAGCACCACGAATGCGCCCACTCATCGAGAAGGACACACGGCAGTTTGGACTGGCAATGAAATGATCGTCTGGGGTGGGATAGACTTCACAGGTAATGGTGACCTCAATACCGGCGGAAGATACTGCGCACAACCCGGTTCGCCAACGCCTACTCCAACTGCAAGTCCAACACCGACAGCTACGTTTACACCGACACCTACTACGACCCTCACGCCCACGCCAACAGCGACAGCCACGCCTACGGCCACGGCAACACCTACGGCGAGGCCGACACCCACGCCGAGATCAGCGCCTACACCGAGGCCTCGACCGACTCCGGCACCGCGCCCATAACTTTGTCTGGTCGGTTACCAGATGCACTGCACAAGTCGCTTCCCTAATCTGTGCTACTCGCGCACTCAAAGCGCTCACGCACTCTCAACCCGTGCGCTCGCATCACAATCTTCGATCTGTTTCACTAAACGGAATGATGCGTTCGACTTCGCCGCTTGAATCGAGAATGCGAATCTCACCAGATCGAAAGCAGGCGCGGCCAGCGGCGAAGTCGATTGCGTGCTCTCGATTTAAGAATACGGGTTCAACGCCTAGCGCATCAAAGCATTTCCAGCCGTTCGGCATGGTCTGATTTCGATAATCGTCATGGTTCCCGCACTAATCCGTCATGAATCGATTCGAGATAAAACGTGACGGTTAACACCTGGCGTTCAAACTCAACAAACGCCCTCAGCTTGTCGTCGGCACGCACAATGAACCGCTTTCCGTTGCCGCGATGTGCGTCTGCAATCCAGATCGTTCGCCCGTTAGCATCAATCGCTGAGACGCAGCCCCAACTACAATCGGCTTTCCTGAGATTGTCAGCGATTAGCTCCGAATACTTCACAAAGGTGCGAGATTTTTGCCTCCTGTGGTTTTTGAGGACCGACACGAAGCGAGATTTTGCACGGCGATTGTGTTGATGTCCTGCGCGATTTTGACGCTGGACGGCAAAAAATGATGCGTCGCTTACACACGATTCGGGTCAACTTCGACAATAAACGGTGAGTGCAATGCACCAAGATGGCTTTAATTGAGTCCATCGAAAAAGCGAAAATACAAACGCTAAACCAAAGAGAGAGACAGAGAACATGAAAAATATTCTTACCCTAATACTACTCATTGGAGTCCTTTCAGCAGCACCGCTGATCGCCTTTGCGCAGCAAGACTCCGACGTTACATCCACAGATCAGGAGATCGCGAAGGTAAAGCAATACCGCGAAGCAGGTGAACAAAAGATCCAGGACAACAAATTCACCCGCAAAGAAATCCCGTTGACCGGACCGAACGTCAAAGAAAGTATCAAGCAAAAGTGGGAGAAGGTGGATGCCTACTATGAGGGCGACAAGTTAGTGAGGCTGCAGCTCTATCCGCATAAAGGCGTGAGTGGCCGCACCGAAGAGTTCTACCTGATGAATGACAAGCTGGTCTTCGCCTATATCCAAGACAAAGGTCCAAAAAACGAGGGAAGGGACATGGGACAACCCGGCAAAGAATTCTATTTCGACAACGATAAGCTGATCAAAATGGAAAACCGTAGCGGCGAGACGAGCGTCGATTCTGATCAGGAGAAGAAGATGTACGAAGCTCGGCTACCCTACGAAATCACTGAGTTACTCGACATCCTGAAAAAGAAATAGCAGTCTCCCAAGTTCGCGGGTCACGCCGAAGAATCGCCGGAAGCGCAAATCGCCGATTCCAGTTCCAAAAACGCAGTTAGCTTTTCATCCTCACGCACAACGAAACGTTTTCCGTGCCGCGATGTGCGTCTGCAATCCAGATCGTTCGCCCGTTGGATTCAATCGCTGATACGCAGCCCCAACTCCAACTGGCTCGGCTCATATTGTCCGCGATAGTTGCCCAGTACTTCAGAGGCGTTACGGCACCACCGTCAGCGTCAGATCATTGCCGTCGCCGCCTTCGTAGTTCGCCTGGAGGCTATTACCTTGGACGATTAGAATCGATCCGTCGGGAAGATTTTCGAACGTGCCAGAGATCGGATTTACGCCGGTGTTATCGATAACTACGAAGCTAGTCCCCACGGATAAGGCTCCGCTGCCGTCCGCAGGGGCTTGGAAGGACGCGCCGTTGGTGATAGCAACGCCGTTGGCCAATACCGCGTCAGCGTAGGTGCGTGTGTCGAAATGAAATCGACAAGAATAAGTGCTGGCGGCTTCGAACGTGAGACTACTTTTTATCCTCAGTCGATGCCGATTACGACGTGATTCGTTTTTGAGAGTTGGTGCGAGACGGGCTCGCGGTCCTACCGTGACCGGTCCGGCGACGTTTCCACCGCCCGCCAAGGTGCCTCCCATAACATTGACCGCTCCAGTGCCGGTCGCAGATCCAACCTCATTTTCCACGCTCAATATTCCAGCCGCGACGGTAGTCACGCCTGTATAAGTGCTGCTTCCGGTCAGACTAAGTCTTCCGCTGCCAATTTTGGTCAGTGAGCCGCTGCCTTCGATGACGCCTGAAAAATCCGTGCTCAGGTCATTACTTCCGATAGTAAGGTTATTCGAGCCCAGGATTACAATGCCTCCTCCGTCAAGATGTCCATCACTCAGAGATCCAATCGTAATGCCCGGGGGATTGTGTTCGCTGATAATCAGATGACCCGTAGTGGTAAGCTTCACCTGCGCTGTTCCGCCGGTTGAATCAGAAAGAAATTGGAAAGAGCCATCAAGTCCTCCCGACAATCCGCCGTAAGCCTCAAGAAGGGAATTACCTGCGCTTGCGTTATCCGAAAAGATGACGGTGCCGCCGCCGGCGCCATCGCCGTAGGCGCCGCCACCTGCATAAATAATGCAATCGCCCGCAGTAGAGGATTCAAGGAAGAACGTTTTACCGCCTTCGGTGTCGGGAGCTTGCGTCGGCGCATTATCTAGATACGCATTGGCTGCGGTCGAGTGCCCCATAAAATACGTGATCCCGGGTTTCGAGCCGATTTCATCGCCAGGTTCACTCGCGACGTCAGCAGTTTCGGCAGATGAATTGTCGAAAAACCAAACCTCTCCTCCTCCTCCTCCGTTAAGGCCAGGTTGAGCAACCACTCCTACTATCAAACCCGGCTCGCCGGCAGTCGAGTTATCGAGAAACTGAACCTGACCGCCGAAACTGCCAGTACCTGTCCCTCCCTGCGCGATCAACTGGGTGAAAGTTAAGCCGTCACCCTGAGTGATCCCTGCGTCATTCTTCAAATAAATGATGTTTCGTGCTCCGTTGGTGGCCAGCGTTGGCGCAGCTTGCACAGCTTGCGGGTACAATTCGTGGCCATCTGTATTGTTCACGATGCCGGTGCCGCTAAGGGTAAGGCTGACAACGGGATCGCTCGATGTATCGCCCACCGTGATCCTCATCTGAGGCAACGCGTTCTCGGTGAAGAAAAGAGTATTCAGTTCGATGTCAGAATGAATTACCAGAAGGGTCATGGTTGTGAGATCGAAGGTTGCGACGTCCTGAGGCCCATTGGGAATCGTGTTTGGCGTCCAGTTGGTTTCGGCGTTCCAGTTATTTGTGGGCGGATCAATGTTCCAGATGGCACTGTCACCACTTACGGCCCTGAGACTTAGTGCCAACAGGAGAGCGCTCACGCAGCCAGCACGTCGGCGAAAAGAGCAGGGTTGCACAGGCTCGGTTTCTACACGCGGTCGAGCTGCGAAGGCAAGTATTATTCGGTAAATCGAGATTCGACAGTCGTGAATCGGCAGACTGGGTCGCTCGCATTGAGAGTGCGAATCTCACCAGAGCGAAAGCAGGCGCGGCCAGTGGCATAGTCGATCGCATCCTTTTGCTCTAAGAAAACTGGCTCGACACCGGGCGCTTCAAAGCACTTCCAGCCGTTTCTGAATGGTCTGATTTCGATAATCATCACAGCTTACGATTTGCGTTTCCTCAAAGCCACCGTAATCACTAATCGCAAGCCAGAACACCATCTCTTCGTTCAACATCATCCTATGACCAAAAAAATTATTCTAGCCCTGACATTCAGCGGTCTGTTTGCACTAACAAGCATATGCTCCGCACAAACGCTCACGCCGCTTGTTCATCAATCGCCGGGCGGAGCAAACCTCGCCTTTCAGCTAACCGACGGAACGGTGATGTGTCAGGCCGATAGCTCAAACGATTGGTATAAACTGACGCCGGATAATACGGGCAGTTATGTCAATGGAACCTGGACGCAATTGGCTTCTCTCCAGCCGGGTTACGTACCCGATGATTTTGCCTCGGCAGTCCTCGCCGATGGCCGAGTCGTCATCACGGGCGGCGAATATAACAACGGGCAGTTTGCCCTTACAAACCTCGGTGCAGTCTATGACCCGATCGCAAATACCTGGACTCCGCTCGCAGCGCCTCCAGGGTGGGATTATATCGGTGATTCTCCTTCTGTGGTTCTACCGGATGGCCGATTCGTCGTCGGGCGCAAACTGGATATGCAAGTGGCAGCGCTGGACCCGGCAACGTTGACGTGGACATTGCTCGGCAGCTCCGGAAAGAGCGACTTTAATGCCGAGGAAGGATGGACGTTGTTGCCGGATGGCACGGTCTTGACTTTCGACGTGCTGAACGCGCCCAATTCGGAGATTTACAATCCGTCCACTCAAACCTGGCAAACCGCGGGGAGCACGATTGTCGATTTGCATTCGCCTTCTCCGTTCGGGTGCATCCCCTATGGGCCGAACGGTGAATTTTGCTACTTCCCGCCTGGTGAAGTCGGCCCCGGGATCTTATTGGCCGATGGCCGCGTGTTCTGTACCGGGTCCTATTCGACAACTGGTCCGGGACATACCGCGATCTACACGCCCTCAACTGGGACTTGGGCTGTTGGTCCCGATTTTCCTAATGGTGATAACGCAGGAGATTCTTTCGCGGCCCTTCTGCCCAATGGGAACGCTCTGGTCGAAGGCGTAGGCGGGACACTGTATGAATTTGATGGAACGCATCTCAACCCCACGCTCAGTGCTCCCGGTGCATTGATGGTCCTCCCGACTGGCCAGGTTCTCGTCAGCAACAGTACGTTCGTGCAAGTCTATACCCCAGCCAACACAAAGTTCCCGAGCAAATGGGCGCCCACGATTAAGCAGTTCCCGGCCACGGTGGTGCTCGGGTCGACTTACCAAATTTTTGGACAACAGTTTAACGGTTTGTCCCAAGCGGCCTCATTCGGCGACGAATTAGAAACAGCTACCAACTATCCGTTGGTCAGGATCACCAATAACGCAACCGGCCATGTGATCTACGCCCGGACGCATGGGCACAGTACGATGGGAGTTGCGACTGGTGGGACAAAAGTTTCTACGAACTTCGATGTTCCGGCGGCAGCAGAGACCGGCAGCAGTTCTCTCGAAGTCGTGGCGAACGGAATTGCTTCTGACCCGGTAACGATCACCGTAAACACTCCAACCGCGACACCAACGGCTACACCTACCTCAACACCAACAGCGACAGCCACGCCTACTGCAACGCCAACAGCGACAGCGAGGCCGACGCCAACGCCAAGATTAGCGCCGACACCGCGCCCGCGCCCTACGCCTGCACCACGCCCGTAGCTTGTGTGGCTGGTGACCAGATGCACCGCATAAGCTGCGTTCCCTAATCTCGCGTTACCTGCACACTTAAAGCGGTCACGAACTCTCAATGCGTGACTCGTGCGTACACTAGTCGAAGGGTTCGATACCGGGTGATTCAAAGCACTTCCAACCGTTTCGGAATGGTCTGATTTCAATTACCGTCATTGGTCTCCACGCTCGAATCGTCATGAATCGATTCGTGATAAAACGTGACGGTGAACACCTGGCGTTCAAGTTCAACAACGCGGTCAGCTTTTCGTCGGCTCTGACAATGAACCGCTTTCCGCTCGCGATGTGCATCAGCAATCCAGATCGTTCGTCCATTCAAGTCAATCGCTGAGACGCAGCCCCAACTCCAACTGGCTTTGCTAAGATTGTCAGCGATTTTTTCCCAGTACTTCACAAAGATGCGAGATTTTTGCCTCCTGTGGCTTTAGCAATCCGAAGCGAGATTTTGCCCGGCGATTGTGTTGATGTCCTACGCGATTTTGACGCCGGACGGCAAAAAATGATGCGTCGCTTGCATAAGATTCGGGCCAACTTTGACAATAAACGGTGAGTGCAATCCACCAAGATGGCTGATACGTGGAAGCTCCAAATGAAAGTGCCAGTTCATAAGATCGTAGGGGACGTCTGCATGGCGTATAAGGATGGTGAGCGTCTGCAATGTGAGTTCCGAGAAGCGTTTGATCGAGGCGACACGGTGGAGTTGGATTTCGATAAGATGCGGATCTTTGCGACCGCATTCTTCAACGCTGCCGTTGCATCATTGTTAGAGAACTACTCTCGCGACGAATTGGAGCGGAGGTTGAAAATCGTAAATTTGCCGCTGGCCGCAAAAGAGCTGTTGGATGACTCGCTCGACAATGCGGATCGCTCCTATCACGATCCAAATTTCCGGGAAGCTCTGGACAGGTTTTGGCGAATCTCGCAGCCGAGGCCCCGAGAACATGCAATGGCAAACGATTCAAGAGGCTAAGAGACAGATAAATGGAAGTGATTGGGGGGCAGACCGGTGAAACATTACATCCTTCTTTCTGTCGAAATCCCGCCACATACAGAAACTGCCGAACACACCAAATGGCTGACGCTTGCGCATCGGCTCGAACGCCTAGCAAAGACCATCGAAGGCATCGTGCAGCTTGGCGAAGGTGTCTGGCTGCTTCCACGAGATCAAGGAATGATCTTTGCAGCCGCGTGTATTACTGTGGCGACAAAGGTATGGTTTCTGTCCATGGAATGACGAACCAAGCAATGAAGCTCAACATAGCAACAATGCTCGCGTTGCTCTTACTAACGAGCGGTGTCCCAGCGAAGGTCCGGCCCCTGCGGCTTATTCAGCCGTGCCGAAGATAGGGTGAAACGTCGGATGACGTAATCGAGGCTTTTGCCATCATCTTGGCAATCTGTCGAGCTTTTGTCGAGTCAGGTATCGCCTAATTTTCAGATAGGATCTCGCCTTACACGCTGCCACAACGGGAAAGAGGTTCATCGTTGTGTGCCGACCGTCCCGCGATGAGCGTCTGCAATCCAGATCGTTCGCCCGTTGGAATCAATCGCTGATACGAAGCCCCAACTTTCAACCCGCTCTGCTGAGATTGTCGGCGATGGTTTCCCAGTACTTCACGCCTTTCAGTGCGCGTTTACTACTTGTTCAGAACCGTTTGCGGTGCGGGTTTGCTCAGTTCAAGCTGGTCGCTCACTTTCTGTAAACCCGCAGTAAGTGCTGCAACTTGCTTTTGCAATTCTGCGATTGTCTCCTCCTGTTTCTCGTTCTTGCGATGCTCTTTGAGAAATTCATTGAGCAACATTGCGTTCACCGCGTCATAACGTACGGTGTATGGTTTTCCTTCCTTGTCAGGCAACACAAGGGCGGGATTAATTTTTGCGACTTCCTCGGCAATCAAACCAAATTGCGGTGTATCTTTGCTGTCGGTCTTGTAGTGGAATGTGACCGGTCGGAATGACAGGATTGCTTCGCTGGATTTATCCATGCTGGCAATGTCCTTCTTGAATCGCTCCGAAGAGACGACGGTGCCCAACTGGCCGGTGTCCGAAACAACCACGGGCGCCGTTGTGCCGCTTATTGTAGCCACTCCGTAAATGTTACCAATCCAGGTGCTGTCGCTCACGTCTTCACCTGCAACCCCGGCGCCGATGCAAATAACGTTGTTGCCGCTTACAACAGCAGTGCCTGCCTCGTCACCGATGGCGACGTTGGAACTGCCGTCAATGCATTGATCAAGCGCGTCAGTTCCGACGGCGGTGTTATCCATGCCAGCAGTATTGTTAGAAAGTGCTTGAAAACCAACGGCAGAGTTTGAACTCCCATCAATGTTGTTCAAGAGTACCTCATTGCCGACAGCCGTGTTTCCGTTGGCAAGAGCGAATCCGGTCATATCATTAAGAAAGAGTGCTTGAACACCAATAGCGGTGTTGTCCATAGCGGAAATGTTGTGAGAAAGTGCTTCCAAGCCAAAAGCATTGTTGGCGGATCCGTCAATGTTGTTGTACAGCGAAAACGCACCGACAGCATTATTGAAGATGCCGCTGTCATTAAAGACGAGCGCGTCAGTTCCGACGGCTGTATTCTCTTGGCCGACCGTATTGAGCAGTAACGCAGCAGCGCCCACTGCGGTATTGGAATCCCCGTTGTTGAGGTCCAGCGCTCCAGCGCCTACACCGGTATTGAAGCTGCCGGTGGAATCGCCAAGGAGCGCATACCAACCAAGGCCTGTATTTCCAGCGCCTGTGGTGAGTCCGAGCAAAGCATTGCATCCTTCCGCGGTCGTGAAATTGGGGTAGCACCCATCGGGCGGCGGACTGACCGCGTGCGCGTTTTGCTGCGATTCAAGGTAGGCAATCAGGACTACAACCAGAAATATAGTTGTCGTTTTCATATACGCGAGATTCTGCCTCTTTTGCTCTCCACACAGCAATGACAAAGTGCAGTCAGTTTGAACCGACGCAGAGAAAGGCCTTCACACCATGGTGTGCGTCTGCAACGAAAAGCCTCGACATCGCTGACGCGTTTCGAGTAAAGGGTGTTTGTTCACCGAAAACTCTCCGAAATGAAAAAGCCAGCGCATCCTCCTCGTGGCTCGCTTTGATCGATGAACAAGAAGCACACTGCTCAATCGGCTTTCTTTACTTTGCGGATTTTAATCACCCTTCTTCTTGTGGGGTTGCTGCCTCCTCTCTGGTTACGCGACCACTGTTGCTTTCTTCCGTCCTGAAGCCCCAACGAATGATTCGCAGAGAACGCTCACATTTGCAGAGCGTGTAGCATATCAGCGAGCGATTGAAGAAGTTTACTGGCGTCACCGTATCTGGCCGAAAGAGAACCTTAATCCCAAGCCATCGCTCGATGCAGTGATGTCTCAGGCGCAGTTGGAAAAGAAAGTTGCAGATTATATGCGCAACTCGCAGGCGCTCGAACATAACTGGCAAAAGGCCATCACTGCTGAGCAATTACAGGCTGAAATGGACCGAATGGCCCGAGACACAAAACAGCCCGAAGTGCTGCGCGAATTGTTTGCAGCGCTCCGGAACGATCCCTTTGTGATCGCGGAGTGTCTGGCCAGGCCCACACTAGTTGAGCGTGGCTTGCCATTGCCGAATCGCGCACGCCGTCACCTGGAAGACTCGCAAGCGAAGGTGCAAGCCAAAAGCCGCTACGTGCCGAACGCTAACTACACGCTTCCCACAATATCGAATGCGGCGACTGGATGCACTCTGGTACTTGGACAGCTACCAGCACGGCCAATGCCCCTACCGCGCGATACGGGCACACGGCGGTGTGGACTGGCAGCGAAATGATCGTCTGGGGCGGAGTGCAGTGTTACCGGCTGCGTCAACGTTTTGAATACCGGCGGGAGGTACAACCCTAGCTACGATAGTTGGACAGCCACCAGCACCACCAATGCACCCGATGCCCGACACGCTCACACGGCAGTGTGGACAGGCAGTGAAATGATCGTCTGGGGCGGAGACTATGCCAGCGAATACCGGCGGGAGATATAATCCCAGCACTGATAGTTGGACAGCCACCAGCATGACCAACGCGCCCGCTGCCGCGTCTTTCATACGGCAGTCTGGACTGGCAGTGAAATGATTGTTTGGGGCGGAGAGGATCAATGGCTTGCTTTTGAACACCGGCGGAAGATATAATCCCAGCACGGACAGTTGGACAGCCACCAGCACCACCAACGCGCCCGCTGCTCGATACTTTCACACCGCAGTGTGGACCGGCAGTGAAATGATCGTTTGGGGCGGGGCATCGGGAGCTTTAACACTGGCGGCAGATACAATCCGAGCACCGATAGTTGGACAGCCACCAGCACCATCGACGCGCCCCGATGCCCGACACGGTCACACGGCGGTGTGGACCGGCAGCTGAAATGATCGTTTGGGGCGGCGGCTACTATGGTGCATGCGTGAAACACCGGCGGCAGATACAATCCTGGCACGGATAGTTGGACACTCGACAGCAACACCGACGGGTCGGCATCGCCGCCGAAGTGAGTCCACCGCAGTATGGACCGGCAGCCACATGATCGTCTGGGGTGGGTATGATTGCAATTTCTTTCTGGCCGATGGGGGCAGATACAATCCTGGCCGCGAATAATTGGACAGCGACACAACACGGTAAACGCGCCCGAAGCTCGATGCGCATCACACGGCAGTGTGGACTGGCACCGAAATGATCGTCTGGGGCGGAGAGAATGACTTCGGCAATCTTACTCGATACCGGCGGGAGATACTGCGCGCAATCCGGTGCGCCAACGCCTACTCCAACACCAACTGCAAGTCCGACTTCAACAACGACGCCAACGGCAACCGCGACAGCTACATTTACACCACGGCAACTGCGACCTTCACGCTACGCCTACTGCAACAGCGACGCACGACCCGACTGCAACAGCAACTGCGACGCCCACAGCCTATTCCAACTGCAACGCCACAGTGACACCGACTCCGACTGCAACTCCGAGATCAGCTCCTACACCGAGGATCACGTCCTACGCCGGGACCGCGCACGTAGCTTGCATTGATGAAAAAGAGGTGCTCCGCTCGATTCGATTTGTTTAACCTTAGGCCCTTAGCCGTTTCGCTCGGTTGCGCAGCGGCATGTTGCATCGTCGCAGGGACGCTTCTGGCCTTTCTCCGTCCAGATGCGTCAGCGAAAGATGATCTCAGAGGAGCATTGACGTTTGCGGAGCGAGTAGCATACCAGCGAGCGATTGAGGAAGTTTACTGGCGTCACCGCATCTGGCCGAAAGAGAATCCTGATCCCAAGCCATCACTCGATGCGGTGATGTCTCAGGCGCAGTTGGAAAAGAAAGTCACAGACTATCTGCGCAACTCGCAGGCACTCGAGGATCACTGGCAAAAGCCGATCACCGCCGAGCAACTACAGGCCGAAATGGACCGGATGGCCCGGGACACCAAACAGCCCGAGGTGTTGCGCGAACTCTTTGACGCGCTCGGGAACGATCCCTTTGTCATCGCGGAGTGTCTGGCCAGGCCGGTACTAGCTGAGCGTTGATGACGAACTTCTGCCGCCATCAGCAAGACCGATTGAAGCTTGCACAGTTGCATGGCTAAGGAGCTTAGAGCCGGAGAGCCCGGACAGCAAACCAATGCCTGCTGCAATGACAGCGCCGAACGCTAACTATTCGCTTCCCACAATATCCGATGGCGTGGACTGGATGCACCGACTGATACTTGGACAGCTACCAGCACGACCAACGCGCCCGACGGCCGAGACCGATCACACGGCAGTGTGGACCGGCAGTGAAATGATCGTCTGGGGCGGAGTTCACTGCGTATGCCGTGTTATGAACACCGGCGGGAGATACAATCCCAGCACGGATAGTTGGACAGCCACCAGCACCACCAACGCGCCCGCTGCCGACGAGTACATCACACGGCAGTGTGGACCGGCAGTGAAATGATCGTCTGGGGCGGAGATGACCGTCATGCGATTTTGAACACCGGCGGGAGATACAATCCCGGCACGGATAGTTGGACAGCCACCAGCACCACCAACGCGCCCGATGCCCGAGAGTCGTCACACGGCAGTCTGGACCGGCAGTGAAATGATCGTCTGGGGTGGATCTGATGGCATCGATCTATTTGAACACCGGCGGCAGATACAATCCCAGCACGGATAGTTGGACAGCCACCAGCACCACCAACGCGCCCGATGGCCGATACGCTCACACGGCAGTGTGGACCGGCAGTGAAATGATCGTCTGGGGCGGATATGGCTATGGCAGCATCAGCGGCTATCTTAACACCGGCGGGAGATACAATCCCAGCACGGATAGTTGGACAGCTACCAGCACCACCAACGCGCCCGACTGCCCGAGTCCTGTCACACGGCAGTCTGGACCGGCAGTGAAATGATCGTCTGGGGCGGGGAAGATGAACAATTTCATGTCGTTAAACACCGGCGGGAGATACAATCCCGGCACGGATAGTTGGACAGCCACCAGCACCACCAACGCGCCCACTGCCCGATACTCGTCACACGGCAGTCTGGACTGGCAGCGAAATGATCGTCTGGGGCGGGGATGATGCCAATGCAACCAGTCTTTCAACACTGGCGGAAGATACAATCCCGGCACCGATAGTTGGACAGCCACCAGCACCACCAATGCCCCCGATGCTCGAGTACATGCACACGGCAGTCTGGACCGGCAGTGAAATGATCGTCTGGGGTGGAGGTCGCTAGGCGAGTGTCCTCAACACCGGCGGGAGATACTGCGCGCAATCCGGTGCGACCAACGCCTACTCCAACACCAACTGCAACCGCAACGTACTCCGACGCCAACAGCAACACCAACGGCGACAGCACTGCAACGGCAACAGACCCCGACGGCTGACGGAAACGCCGCGGTCTACACCCACACCGAGGCCGCGCCCTACGCCAGCACCGCGCCCGTAGCTTGCATCGAATGAAAAGAAACGCACTGCTCAATTAAACGGCATTTGTTTAGCGTGAGGTTAGCGTTTCACTGATTGCTGCCTGTGGCAGGCGCAGTGATTAGGTTATTCCTCTCAAGGCAACGGCGAAGATGTCGACCAGCGAACGCTGACGTTTGCAGAGCGCGTAGGTTACCGGCGAGCTATTGAAGATGTTTGCTAGCGTCATGGGATTTGGCCAAATGAGCGCCGTGATCCCAAGCCTTCACTCGATGCAGTGATATCTCAGGCGCGCGGTTCGATTTTTTCTCGAAACTGCGGCCGGAATACTCGGAAACGTCGATCATTGCGCCACGTTTGTATCATTTTGCCGTTGCGCTGTGTAGAGCAAAGAGGCAGAATCCGAAGTGTGAACTGCCAACGCCTGAGCTGCGCGGGAAACTAAAATGGAGGTAACTCATGTCTGGTCTTGAACGTCTTTGTCTTGCATCGCTCCTTATTTTTTCCTCAAGCTTCAGCGTTTTTGGACAGTGGTTCCCAGTTGATTCAGGCACGACGACCAACCTGAATCGCGCTTATCTCCTTGATTCGGGGACAGGCTTCGTCGTGGGAGATACGGGCACGATTCTGAAGACCACAGATCTCGGGGCGACATGGGTGCCACTTTCATCGGGAACAACAAGAGCTTTGCATGATGTTTACTTCTTTGATCCCGACCAGGGAGTTGTTGTTGGTGACAGGGGACTGATTCTTCGCACCACTGACGGAGGAACTGGATGGCAAAGCGTCGCCAGCGGCGTGCACGATGCCCTTAGATCCGTCTCTTTTAACGGGGTAAATGGAATTTGCGGCGGCGATTCGCAAGCCATTCTTTACTCAACCGATTCAGGGGCTTCGTGGCAGGTCGCTCAGAGTGGATTTTTCGGCGGTGGCTTTCTGGGCGCACAGATGCTGAGCGCAACCACCGGGTTTGTTGCCGGACAAAATTCCATCTTCCAATCTTTGGTCGGCAACACAACTGATGGGGGAGTCAGTTGGACTTTTCAGAATTTCTATTTCGACGGAAACGAAGGCGGTTGTAATGACGTGTTCTTCTTCGATCAAAGCACCGGTCTCGTGTCAGGAAGCGTTTTCGACGGGCGTGGCGCTCTCGCGAGAACAACAGATGGCGGATTGAATTGGTCGACGATATTCTACGATCAGGCGCTGGAAGGTGTTGCTTTCCCAATAACCGCCAGTGGATTTGCGGTTGGTTCTGGAGGCAGAATTCTGCACACGACAGATACAGGAATTACCTGGACCGACCAAACGAGCGGGACCTCCGCAAATCTCAACGATGCCTTCTTCGTTAGTGACGCATTGACAGGTATCGTAGCCGGGGAGGGCGGTATTATCCTTCGGACGACAAATGGTGGTGCGTCATCACCATCACCAACTCCAACTCCAACGGCAACGGCTACGTTTACGCCCACTCCCACAGCCACATTTACGCCTACGCCGACTGCCACATTTACTCCCAGCGCGACAGCCACAGCCACAGCCACGGCAACTGCAACAGCTACTGCTACTCCAACAGCGACGGCCACAGCCACACCTCCGGCAACGCCTACACCGACCTCAACACCGACTCCGAGCGCGACGACCACCCCCCGGCCCACTCCTACACCAAGGTCGCGGCCGTCACCGAGGCTTCGACCCACTCCTGCACTCCGTTCGTAGCGGCAATTGAGCAAATCCGCGCCGCAAACAGTTCCTGAACGATCGGTAAAGCTGCCAAGGCTCTTTGAAATTCCCCGCGTGCTCGTGCGTCTCGATCGCATTGCCAGCATCATCGTAAACGTGGATCACCGGATAATATGTTGGCTGCGGTGCATCGCATATCCGATTGCATTTGGGACGGCTTCGAGCCCAGCGTACTGCAATCGGCGAAACGGCAGCACATCGGGGAATCAGATCCGCGCCGCGCATATCGTTGCGCAGTCGGATTTCGTAAACGTCTTCAGAGTTTCAAGGTTTCTCATCTCTGCGCTTCAACTGAGACAGGACCACACCGGCTCGTCCGGAGCGCGAACCCAGCAGCAGACCCGTCATATATGCTGGCTACGGGCTGCGCGGCCAAAGTCCCAAAAATCGCCGAAACCTTAATGCCCGCGAAAGCACGGGTGATGCGAAAGAACGATTGCAGCCGAAGCGTTCGTGCTTAAGGTGCGCTCTCCAATTCTTCGATATGCTCTGCATGATTTTCGCTCAGGCTCAAACGGGATCGCCGGCACCGATGCCCGGCGGGGGCATCGGCTCGTTTTTCGTGCCGCTGATTTTTATTTTCGTCATCATGTATTTTGTGATGATCCGGCCGCAAAAAAAACGCCAGGAGC
The DNA here is from genome assembly GCA_963776065.1 of uncultured Verrucomicrobiae bacterium. GTDB lineage: Bacteria > Verrucomicrobiota > Verrucomicrobiia > Chthoniobacterales > UBA10450 > Udaeobacter. The sequence continues at coordinate 460,556 of CAVZLJ010000008.1, forward strand.
AGCAACAGAAATTGGTCACCAGTCTGAAGAGTGGCGACCGGGTGGTGACCAGCGCCGGCATTCACGGCCTCATTGCGAATGTGAAAGAGACCACGGTGCTGCTGAAAGTAGCTGACAATGTAAAGATCGAGGTCGACAAATCTGCCGTTACCAATGTGCTGAAAGAGACGTAAGTTGAAGGCATTGCCGCCTTCGCCAAAACTACGGAGCTCCAACGAAGCGGTGAACTGATGAGCAAATCGCAAATCGAAAATCGAAGATCGAAAATCCGATGACCCCTGCGTTTACCTTCTTTATCGGGCTCGCGATACTGGTTCTATTCGGCTGGTATTTCGCGGCTGAAGGCGATCGGTTGCGCCGCATTCTGGGGACTGTCCTCACCATCACGGTCACAGCATTTTGCCTTTGGTCGACATATCCGCCTTTCGATGTGAAGGGACCGGATGGGACAGTGATTCGTCGGGGTAAGATCCATCTCGGCCTCGACCTTCAGGGCGGCACTTCGTTTCTGATTCGGTTGGAGCCGCCAGCAAGCGCCGATGGTGGAAAGCGGCCAATTACAAAAGCGATGGTGGATCAGGCCATCGAGGCCATCCGCAAGCGTATCGACCGATTTGGGGTAAGCGAGCCGATTATCACGCCACAGGGCAATGATCGTATTCTGGTGCAAATCCCGGGGCTCGATGCTGCCAACATCCAGGAGGCGCGCGACCAACTTTCACGCGTGGCGAAGCTTGAGTTTCGCATGGTGTATCCCGACAACGGTCAACGTTTGAAGGCGATTGATGAAGGAAAGGAAGTGATTCCGCCAGAATACCGGATCGAAACTTACAAACAGCAAGTCGAAGGCGGAAAGCCGATCGAAGAACGTTTGCTGGTCAAAAAGAAAGCAGATCTCGGCGGCAACCACGTTTCGCAAGCGGCTGCCGGATACGGTCAGGAAGGATGGGAAGTCACACTCAGGTTCGACACTGAAGGCGCCAAAACCTTCGGTCAAATCACCGAAGCAAATGTGGGTCATCGCTTCGCGATTGTTCTCGATGGTATAACTCAATCCGCGCCTGTTATTAAGACGGCCATCTACGGCGGTAACGCCATCATTAGCGGCGGACGCATGGACGAGCCGGAGGCCCGCAATCTTGCTAGCGTGTTGGAGAATCCGCTGCAAACCCCGGTGAAGATTGAAGAGGAGCGCCAGGTCTCAGCCAGCCTGGGCAGCGACTCGATCAAGAGCGGGATCTATTCAGGAATTGCGGGCTTTATCCTGGTGGTCGTGTTCATGGTGATTTATTACCGAGTGGTCGGTCTTATCGCCGACATAGCTTTGCTGATCAACTGCATCATGGTGGTTGGCGTGCTGGGCATCTTTAACAGCGTTCTGACACTTCCCGGCATTGCCGGCCTCATTCTCAGCCTGGGAATCGCAGTGGACGCGAATGTTCTGATCTACGAACGGCTTCGCGATGAAATTGGACAGGGGAAATCGCTTCGTGTGGCCATCGATACCTCTTATCGAAAAGCTTTCAGCGCGATCTTCGATGCGCACGTCACCCAGTTTCTTACAGCGGCGATTCTTTTCTGGCTGGCGAGTGGACCCGTTAAGGGTTTCGCGCTGACGCTGACCATCGGCATCGTGGCGTCAATGTTCTCGTCGCTGCTAGTCACCTACACCTGTTTTTCCTGGGCATTCGCCCTCGGCTGGCTCAAGCGGGTGTCCATGTTACACCTCATTCGTTCAAAGGGGTTCGACTTCCTTGGAAACGCGCCCAAGTTCGTATCGATATCGGCGGTGGCGACGCTTCTGTGCCTTGGCGTATTGTTCATGAAGGGTCAGCGCAATCTCGGTGCCGATTTTAGAGGGGGCGATTTGCTTGTTATCTCTGCGGCTCACAAGCTAACACCCGATGAAGTACGCAGCGCGCTGGCCCACACCGGTTTTCAAAACAGCAGTATTCAATCGGAAAAGGTGGCGAATCGCAATCTCATCAGCATTCGAGCTGATTCGGGCGCCGCCGATAAGATTAAAGCGCGGCTGAGCGAAGCCTTGCCGACAGCAGGCCTGAAGTTCGAACAGACGGACCACGTCGGTGCGCTGGTCGGAAAAGAACTGGCGACAAAGAGTGCATTGGCACTCGCGCTTGGGCTGCTCGGAATTTTCCTGTACGTGAGTTTCCGGTTTGCAACGTCGTTTGCCGTGGCTTCGCTGGCTGCGTTGGCCCACGACCTTATTATCACGATCGGCATCTTCGCCTTGAGCGGGCGTGAGCTTTCCTTGATTATGGTGGCTGCTGTCCTAACGATCGCCGGTTATTCGATCAACGATAAGATCGTCGTTTTCGATCGTATTCGCAGTGGCTTGCGCGACCGATTGTCCGGATCGGTGGCGGAAGTTATGAACACGTCAATTAATGAAACGCTCTCGAGGACAATCCTCACCGGAGGCACAGTTTTGCTGACGGTACTCGCGCTGTATTTCTTTGGTGGCCCGGTTCTAAACGACTTCGCGTTCTCCTTTCTTATCGGTGTTATCGTTGGAACGTATTCGTCCATCTTCATCGCGTCGCCGATCGTCCTGTGGTGGACGCGCGCGAGAGGCCGCGATACAGGTGCGCTTCGTCGCGAAGTGATTCAACAAACGACCACTGCGGGCCGGCTTGCGCCCCGATCATAACTGCCCGATCAGCCAACCGCTGCTTTGGAGCGAATGGCTCAAGGCGCATGCACGAGGCATGCTATGCGGAATCGTGTTATCGGTGAAATCCGGGATTACGAGAAATGTGTTGATACGTCTTTGGCCATTCAGGTAAGACGGTGCTCCACCCAGTTCTGCTTGAAACCAACGCCACAAAGAAGAATTCCCATGGGGATTTTCGCTGAAAGGGTCTCGGCGCCTCGATCAACACGGCTTCTCAGCCCAAAAACTTCCCTATGAAAACAAAACAGAATAGTTCTGTGCGTGCTTCAGCGGTACAAATTACATTCATCTCGCTGTTTACCGTATTGCTGACGCTCGACGCGGCACCTGGGAGAAATCAACTCGAGCGAAAGCCAGCCGGCACGAATGTGACTCTTGAGGATCCGCAGCACCGCGCAACTGCGTCCGATTCCTCCGCTGTTGCAAAACGCGAGGCGGCGGCGCTGCACAAGGAAAGCCTGACACCGCCGGTCGGGCTCAAGCCGGCGGAGCAGGAAGCGTGGCTGGCGATGGCGCGCCGCCGGCAGGATGCGAGCGACGGCATCGGCCATCGTAGCTGGATTATCACTGGCAGCTTGCATTACGCGCACTTCTTTCATACGGCGACGCTGCTGCAAACAGGTAAGGTGCTGGTGGCTGGGGGAGAAGGTTTGACGAATGCCGAGCTGTATGATCCTGCGACAGGAACGTGGACGGATACCGGTAGCATGTCCACCGTACGATACTTACACACGGCGACGTTGCTGCCCAATGGCAAGGCCCTGGTGGCGGGAGGACAAAATGGCGGTACTATCTTCAGCAGCGCGGAGCTATATGATCCGGTGACTGGAACGTGGACTGCGACCGGCAGTATGGGGACCGCACGCGAGGGCCACACGGCGACACTACTGCCCTCAGGCAAAGTGCTGGTGGCTGGGGGAAACAATAGTAGCGGTGATTTGAGTAGCGCGGAGCTGTTCGATCCGGCGACGGAAACGTGGACGGACACCGGCAGTATGGGCGATGGACTTTACTTCCACACGGCGACTTTGCTGCCGTCAGGCAAGGTACTGGTGGCTGGGGGGAGAAACGACGATGGTTTTTTCTCCAGCTCGGAACTTTATGATCCCGCGGGCGGAACATGGACTTATACCGGCAGCATGAGCACGGCACGCTCCGGCCACGCCGCGACCTTGTTGCCTTCAGGCAAGGTGCTGGTGGCAGGCGGGGGAGAGCATGAAGACTTCAGTGCGGAGCTTTATGATCCGGCGACCGGAACGTGGAAAGCGACCGGCGGCATGCGTTACGGACGCAGTTTTCTCAGTACCACTTTGCTGCCCAACGGCAAGGTGCTGGTTGCGGGTGGGGGCCGTAGCCATGCGGAGCTGTACGATCCGGTTAATGGAACGTGGTCTGCCGCTGGCAGCATGAGCATCGCACGTGAGTTTCAGACGGCGACATTGCTGGCCTCAGGGAAGGTGCTGGTGGCGGGGGGAGACGGTAATAGCGCGGAGCTGTATGATCCGCCGAGCGGAAGTTGGAGCAACACGGGCAGCATGAGCACCGACCGGATTAGTCACACGGCGACCTTACTGCCCTCCGGCAAGGTGCTCGTCGCGGGGGGAGACAGTATTTGCTGTTACTTGAGCAGCGCTGAGCTGTACGATCCGGTTGCTGGGACATGGGTTGCGACCGGCAGCATGAGCACCATGCGCTTCAATCACACTGCGACGCTACTGTCGTCAGGCAAGGTGCTGGTGGCGGCAGGATTCGGTTCGGGTTTTGTTTACTTGAGCAGCGCGGAACTGTATGACCCGGCTGTTGGGACATGGACGACGACCGGCGACTTGGCCACCGGACGTCAAGGTCACACGGCGACGTTTCTGGCCTCAGGCAAGGTCCTGGTTGCTGGGGGAGACAGCAGTACGGGGGGGATCTTGAACAGCGCTGAGCTATATGACCCGGGGAGCGGAACTTGGGTTGCGACCGGCAGCATGAGCGCCATGCGCTTGGATCACACTGCGACGTTACTGCCCAATGGCAAGGTGTTGGTGGCGGCCGGATATACCCCGCCTGGCGTTGCCTTGAGCAGTGCCGAACTATATGACCCAGCGAATGGAACATGGACTGCAACTGGCAATATGGGCACTGCACGTTGGGATCACACAGCGACGTTGCTACCTAATGGCAAGGTGTTGGTGGCGGCGGGACTCAATGATATTTTTCCGAATATCTTGAGCAGTGCGGAGTTGTATGATCCGGCGACAGGAACGTGGACCGCGACTGGTAGCATGGGCACCGCACGTACCTATGACACGGCGATCTTGCTGTTCTCGGGCAAGGTGCTCGTCGCGGGAGGAAACAACAGGTTCAATTTCTTGAGCCGCGTTGAGCTGTATGATCCGGTGACGGGAACGTGGACTTACACCGGCAACCTGACCTTCGCACGCGAGTTTCATACGGCGACGCTGCTGTCCACAGGCAAGGTGCTTGTGGCAGGCGGAGCCGGCGGTTCGACCAGCCCGGAATTATACGATCAAGGCCTTGGCTTTGATCCTGACTGGGAACCTTTGCTCACTATGGTCTCACCCTTTATCCTGCCGGGTAGCGAGCTTACGGCTTCTGGCTCACGCTTCCAAGGGATCTCCGAAGCTTCGGGTGGGACTGGCGGTCAGAATTCATCCTCCAACTATCCATTGGTCCAACTGCTTAGTCTCGCCAACGAGCAAACGCTTTTCCTGCCTGTGGATGCGACGGCAGGCTGGTCTGACACTTTTTTTGCTTCCACGCCGATCACTCTGATGACTACCGGTTCGAGCGGTTTTCCCATTGGCTACACGCTTGTGACTGTTTTCACGAACGGCATCCCCAGCCAGTCGCAGTTCGTACTCTCTGCAACTTCAACGCCAAGTCCCACGCCCACGCCGACAGCAAGTCCAACGCCGACACCAACAGCCACGTTTACTCCGACTCCTACGCCAACGGCAACAGCGACATTTACACCCACGGCTACTGCGACCTTCACGCCGACACCTAGCGTAACAGCGACTGCTACAGCAACGGCAACACCTACACCTACCGCGACAGCGAGGCCGACGCCCACACCGAGATCATCGCCTACACCCAGGCCTCGTCCGACTCCGGTGCCTCGCCCGTAGGGCCCCATCGGCGTGCAGAGGACTGCCCGCCCTACCTTTTGCGCGTCGTGAACACCGTATAGTGGTAAGAGAGTTTGCGACTCGGCAACAGATGGGTCTGTGGTGGTATTTCCATGCAGTGCGCCGCATCATATTGTTTTTCGACGTGTGCAGACAATAGCAAACGAAATTGGATCTGTTCTCAGAACCGTTGTCAGTTCGCGCCTCTGATCCAACGACCGAGATCATGTCGCAGATGAACGCCGTCCTGCGCTCCCGCAGAGGCCGCCGACGGCTTGGGCGTCGATTCGTTTTAGCTCCTTGGCAGACCCAATCAGTGCGGCGATATAGTGAAAATTTATAAAAATGGAGGCACCTACAGCCGAGAAGCTACGGATTTTCGTGCGAGTTAATAAAAAAGAAGCGGCGATAGCACAGCTCACCGCCGCGATGATTCTATGGTTTCAGGGCGGCGATCCTGTATCGATTCACACACTCGCAGCGTCCGCTCATGACTGCTTTCATTGGTTGGTTAAACACAAGGGCGAAAAGTCGACTTTCAGAGAGTGGATGTCGAGGCAAAGCAAAGGACTTCAAAAGCGCATTGCCGACGCCCAGAACTTTTTCAAACATGGCCATAAGTGGCTAACGGGCGAAATCAAATATCCAGTCATTCACGGGGAAATGCTCATGTTCGATTCACTCGTCTGTTACGGGATGCTGTTCAACCCGCGGGCGACTCCCGCGGTTCTTCGCCTATACGGGGTCCGATTTGGACTTGAAAATGCGGATATCTTCGGACCGGATTTGTACAAGCATTTTCTGGAACCCCACGTAATCGAAGAACTTGCCCCATTGGGTCGGCACGAGTTTTTCAAACGCGGTCTTGCCCTGGTAGGAAAGAAGTATCCGCCAACTGGGAGAGGTCTAAGAAATGATTCTCAAACCTTTGCAGTAGCCGATTCATAAGTAGCGCGGTGTTAGGCTCTTTTAACCTCTGCCGCGGTGATTCAATGTTTTCTCAGAATTCCCTTTGCCGATTGGTTCAGTAGATTTGAGGGCCATTTACCTATGAAGTGGAGGCGAGGGGAGTTGAACCCCTGTCCTCGTCGCCATCCGCGCAGACATCTACATGTTTATCCGGTGAAAAATTTTAAGGAGCCGAACGTTGCACCGGCACACTGCCGACTCCCGAGCGTCCACGAATTTCCTTCACCATCCGGCGCGGTCGCTCCGCCGTCTGATTAGCCTGCTGTCCACGTTTGGCGCCGTAGCAGGCGTCCAACTCCAAACGTCACGGTCAATTAAGCCGCGAGAGCGAGATCTTGGTGATCTGCGTTTATTTGTTTTGGTTCGGTTTTTAACGAGGCCAACGAACCATCCTCGACATGCCGCCTGCGCTTCCAACGATGAGTCGAAGCCAGTACGCCCCCAAAATAATTGTCTTGAACAATTACCCCTGTTTGCGGTTTTATGCAACAGTCCGAACGTCGCGACGCGACTTGAATGGCGATGGAAATCACATCTGAATCTTTGGCTGGAGCGCAGCCGGAACCGACGGCAGTTTACAAGGATAAACTGCCGACACCTTTCTCGGACTTTTCGACTACAAATAAGCCCAGTTCGCGGAGGCGATTTCGTGTGGAGAATTCGCGGTGGACGCGCCGAAATTTCAGCAGCCGCGCCCGTGAACTTTCCGGAGGGGAGGCGATTATTCTTTCCATTCCAAAGAGTGGACGCACCTGGCTGCGCGCGTTCCTTTGTGCGTATTTCTGCAAACGCTTCGGTTTTGAATTTACGTTGCGGCCGGATCGTTACCACGAACAGCGTATTCCTCGTCTGATCTTTTCTCACGATCTGTTCGAGCATCGGACTAAAGGTGATCGGTGGGACAGATTTCGAGGCAAGTATCTCGTTCCCCGAAACGAGCTTGACCGGGCAAGAATCGTTCTGCTCGCGCGCGATCCGCGTGATTGTTTCGTCTCTCTGTATTTGCAGCTCACAAGACGCGATCCAAACGCGCCGCCTAAGCTAAGGGGCAAGACGGCGAGTGAAATGCTGCAGGACGGAAGATTCGGCGTGCGCGCCATCATTAACACGATGAACGATTGGATCAGTGAATTCTCCGAACGCGACAATTTCACTTTGGTCCGCTATGAAGCACTGCGCGCCTCACCGGACGAACATTTTCGCGATCTGCTGGCCGTCCTTGGTGAAACAGAGCCGGACGGTACGATCTTTCAGGATGCTCTCGAGTTTTCCCGCTTCGAGAATATGCAAAGACTCGAAGCAGCTGGCGCGTTTGACTCAAACATCCTGCACCCAGGGGACGTGCGCGACCCCGAATCGTTCAAGGTGCGCCGCGGCAAAGTAGGAGGATATCGCGAATACCTTTCGCTTGAGGATCAGAAATTTGCGGCGGACGCATTGATGAATCTCGATCGCCGATTCGGCTACAATTCCTGAAGCATCGGCACCAAAATTGTGTGCAGCGTCGCGACGTCGATAGCCTGCCGGCCTGCCTCGCGATTCTAGCAGGACGTCGCCTTTAACGAACATCGCAGCAGACCCGTTTTCTGCATTCGGTCGGAACGATTCCCCGCCGTAGTTCGTGATTAGCCGCGAGCTCACATATCAGGGGGAGCTCGGTGTTTAATTTTTTTATAAAAATACGCTTGACGCCCATTCCATACTAGAATAGTAGGAGATTATCTAAATCATATTGGTTTAGTAGACATTGAACTTAGGGAGGGCAAATTATGAAAGAATTGATTGGATTGGTTCGTTTGGGTGCCTTGACTGCGCTTTCCGTCGCGCTCTATGGCGCACATCGGCAAACACAGGCAACGCATAATCATCATTTCAAGAAACCAGATCGCCAGGCTCGACCAGAGGGCGAGCTGGTTCTGCTGGGCTTTGACGGAACCGTCATTGCACGAGAAGTAAATCTCGCGCCGCACGCTCTGTTAACGAAGAGCGCACCAGACCTATCTTCTGCATCCGGTCCGGACGAATCCTCCCGGAGTTCGTGATTCGCGACGAGGTCACATATCAGGTGGCTAGCTCGGTGCTAAAATTTTCTTTTAAAAAATGCTTGACCTATATTCCCTAGTGAAATAGTAGGAGATCGTAAATCATATTGGTATAGTAGACATTTACAAACTTAGAGAGGCAAAATTATGGAACAATTGATTGGATTGGTTCGTTTGGGTGCTGTGACTGCGTTTCGGTCGCGCTCTACAGCGCACACCAGCAAACACAGACAACTCAGAATCAGCATTCCAAAAAGCCAGATCGTCTGGCTGGAGAGGGGGACCTGGTTCTGCTGGACATGGATGGGACCGTCATTGCACGAGAAGTAAATCTCGCGCCGCACGGAGCGTAACGAGGGCGCCCCGCGAAAAAGAGTCCAAAATAAATCCGTCCTCTATCGAACACCAAATACTTCAGCCGCTTTGGCGGCGCATTCGAAGCGTGGAGGAGTAAAAATAAAACATGAAAATTTCCAAACGTGGCGAGTACGCCTTGCGAGCTCTAATCGACCTCGGCATCGCGTCAGAAATGGGATGGCCGATGCTTCAGGTAAGCGAACTGGCGTCGAAGGAAAAACTGCCGATCAAATTCCTGGAGCAGATCTTTACCCAGCTTAAGACGGCCGGATACGTGAAAAGCAGACGCGGAAAGTTTGGCGGTTACTCACTTGCACGCCCGATGAAGCCGAATAAAGTTTGGCGCTGTCATTCGGCTGATTGACGGGCCGCTGGCGCCGATCCGATGCGTCAGCCAAACATCCTACGCGCGCTGCTCCTGTCCGGATGAAGTTCACTGTGGTCTGCGAATCTTGATGTTCGACGTTCGGAATGCCATCAGCACAATCCTCGATCGCTATACCCTCGCCGACATCGTCGCGATCACCCTTCGCAAATATCGGCGCGACAAAATCACGCCGCCTTTCCTCCACCGAGTCTATCGCGCTCGCATCGATCTTGTCCAAAGAGGGTGAGCGGCCAATTCGTGCGCAAAAGCAGAGTGGAGGCATTGAAGCACTTTTCAGGGTCCCGAGGGAGCCAGTCACACAACGGCCGCGCGAAAGGCGCGGCAAAATAGGAGAGACTTATGTTGGTAAATAAATTCATTTTACGCGCAGCGGGCGCGGGCCTGGCTGCGATTGTTTCGCTGGCGGCACAGCCGCTAAAAGCGCAGGCATCATCTGATGCCGATCGGCTCGAGAAACTCGAGCGCGCTGTGCAGGCGTTGCAACAACGCAATGCCCAGTTGGAATCCGAGATCTCCGGACTCAAGAAGCAGCAGAACGCGTTCGCCGGGGCGCCGCCCGGCGAAGGTAAAATGAAGAAGCGTGGTGACGAGTGACGGCAAGAACTACGTGGAGAAACTTGTTCCCGATTTGAGCAGTGCCGAAAAATGGAAATTGGTTCCCTGGTTGACTGAATTGGAGCTCTTTGGTGACGTGCGTCTGCGATATGAATACCGCGGTGGCAGACTGCCCGGTGACGACCCAAATCATCCCAACGACTGGCAGGAGCGCGAGCGTGAACGCTATCGTCTTCGCATCGGACTTCGAGGAACCGTTCTCGATGATTGGTTCTTCGGTGTACGCTTAGAGACAAGCGCGAGTGCACGTTCCACGAACGTAACTTTTGGTGACGACACATCGACCAGCTCACCGGGTGGGGGTGGCCCATTTGCAAAAGGCAGCGATGGCATCTACGTCGGCCAGGCTTATGGCGGTTACAAAGGCTTCCCCGGCTTTACGTTTACTGGCGGTCGAATGCCGAATCCGTTCGTCACCACCTCGATGGTGTGGGACGACGACATTAACCCCGAAGGCTTGGCCGAGCAGTGGAAACACACGTTCACTATTGGTGGTGGGGAGGCCGCTCCAGTTTCCTACAGCAAGGATGGCAAAGCGGTCGCGGGCCCGCCGGCAGAGCCGTTTCTGAAAATTGACGTTTTCGCGAACTTTGGCCAGTTCGTTTACGACGATGCCAACCCGTCAAACCCAATTGGCCCAATTCCAACAGTGACGCAGCCAATAGGCGGTGAGACTCAGAACGTGCCGACCGCCAATGCATTCATGCTCGGTTGGCAGGTCGGAGCGAAGTTTGATTTTCTCAAGAAATTTTACTTCCAGCTGGCACCAACCCTTTACAACTATACCGGCGACGGCAACACGTTTAACATCCATTTCTCAGGCGATCCTGGTGGCAATCAAACGGGTATCAACAGCCTGTTGGTTTTTGATATACCGGCTGAGATCGGTTGGAAAGTCGGCAAGATACCTATGCGCATCTTTGGGGATTTTGCGACCAACTTCGATGCTGATGATCGTGCCGCCGCCGCAGGGCATCCCGACAAGGGTGGCGACCGTTATGCATATGAGATCGGTCTCGGGATTGGTCAGTTAAAGAAGAAACACGATTGGGAGATTCGCTCCTGGTACCAACACCAGGATCAGTTTGCGCTTGATCCGAACTTGGTTGATTCGGACATCTTCAACCAACAGCTAAACCTGAACGGCCCGGTTGTGAGAGCCGGGTACATGCTGGCTGATGCCGTATTGTTTAACCTGACATGGGCGTACGCATGGCGCATTGACGACTCGCTTGGCACAGGAGGCATTGGAGACGTCACTACCAATCCGACGGATCAATATCAACTCTTTCAGGCGGATCTAAGTTTTAAATTTTAGCACGGTTAGGTTAAATGACAGCCCGCCGGGCGAGCCTCCCCGGCGGGCTCATCGCTATCCGGCTATCGAAAGCAATTATGAAAATAAAAATAACAACAATTATTGGAATGTTCCTGTTTTGGACACCATTTGTAGGTGCCCAAGAAAAGACCACAATACGATTCGGGCATTTTCCAAACATCACTCATGCGCAGGGAGTAATCGCACACGCGCTCTCCCGCCAAGGTAAGGGCTGGTTTGAGAAACGTCTCGGGCCGAACGTCGAGATTCAGTGGTTTACTTACAATGCAGGACCGTCGGCCATGGAAGCGATCTTTGCCGGATCGCTAGACATCACTTACGTGGGTCCGGGACCGGCTCTTAACGCGTACTTGAAGTCGAATGGAGAAGAAATTCGGGTCATTTCCGGCGCAGCCAATGGCGGCGCCGCGCTGGTAGTAAAAGCCGATTCGCCGATAAAGACTCCGGCAGATTTTCGCGGAAAAAAAATTGCCACGCCGCAGCTCGGTAACACGCAGGACATTTCCTGCCGGGCGTGGTTAAAAGCGCATGGATTCAAGGTCACGCAAACCGGCGGCGATGTGTCCGTGATCCCAACGGCGAACCCGGATCAGCTCCCACTGTTCCAAAATGGCGGCGTTGATGCGGTATGGACCGTCGAGCCCTGGGTAACCCGACTCGAACGCGATGCGAAAGCACGCGTTTTTCTCGAAGACAAGGATACGATCACTACCTGGCTTGTATCCAGTGTGAAGTTCCTGCGCGATCGACGCGATTTGGCTAAGAAAATCGCGGACGCGAACGTGGAATTAACGAAATGGATTCAGCAGAATGAACCAGAAGCGCAGAAGTTGTTGATCGAGGAATTGAAAGCGGAAACGCGAGCCGATTTCCAGCCCGATGCGGTCGCACAGGCTTGGAGGCGGATTCAATTTACCAGCGAAGTATCACGCGATCTGATCGTCAAATCGGTTCAGGATGGAAAAGACGCGGGTTTCTTCAAAGGCTCGACGGACACCTCGAAGCTGATGGAAATTCCCTAAATGCACCTGCTCCATCGTCATCATTCTTCAGCTACTGAGGAGCTCCAGGTCGTCACACCCTCGAAGCTCGCGATCGAGAACGTGTCGAAAAGCTTCAAAGGTGGATCTGGCTCGGTCCTCGCTTTGGACAAAGTGAGCCTCAATGTTGCTGAGGGAGAATTCGTCTGCCTGGTGGGTGCGAGCGGCTGTGGCAAGAGCACCTTGCTCAACATCATTGCTGGCCTCGAAAAACCGGACGGTGGGACGGTCCTTGCGGACGGCAAACCGGTGACGGGACCTGGCCGCGAACGGCTCGTTATGTTTCAAGAACCGGCGTTGTTCCCGTGGCTGACCGTGTTTGGGAATGTTCTGTTTGGACTCAAGCTCAAGCCGAATCTGACGAAAAAGGATCGGCACGACGTCGCCAAGTACTATCTCGAACTGGTCGGTCTCAGCCGGTTCGAGCGTGCCAACATCCACGAGCTTTCTGGTGGGATGAAGCAGAGGGTCTCTCTTGCCCGCGCACTGGCACCAAACCCACGCATGCTACTGATGGATGAACCGTTCGCGGCTCTTGATGCGCTGACTCGTGAGCAACTCTATGGAGATCTTCAGCGAATCTGGAAAGCGCGGAAGAAAACAATCGTGTTTGTTACGCATAACGTTCGAGAGGCAGCTTGTCTCGGTGATCGGGTGATAGTTTTTTCGCCCCGTCCCGGTCGCATTCGTGAGGAATTTGCGGTGGACCTGCCTCGGCCGCGCGACATCAACAGTGTCGACCTTGCTGTCCACGCTACAGAAATTACCAAAGCGTTGAAGAGCTTTGGCCAACAGGAGGTCGCAGCCGCAAAATGAAAAGATTTCTTTTCGCTGCACTTTTCTTTGCTGTTCTCCTACTGATTTGGGAGGCGCTGTTTCGTGCAAAGATTTGGTCGCCTGTCCTCGTGCCTTCACCACGACAAGTCGCGCTTTATTTAGAGGGCGCTGCCATGGATGGAACTCTGGCAAAAGCCACGATCGTTACAATGCGTCGATTGCTCATAGGCTATATCATTGGACTTCTTATAGGACTGCCGTTGGGACTACTGACTGCGTGTTCGAAGCTGTGGCAGGACACGATTGGAACGCTCGCCCTCGGTCTACAGACGTTGCCGAGTGTCTGCTGGGTCCCGCTTGCGCTATTATGGTTTGGGCAAACGGAAGCCGCTATGCTGTTCGTGGTAGTAATGGGCACGCTCTGGTCGGTAGTGATCGCAACAGAAACTGGTGTGCGCAATGTGCCGCCAATTTATCGCCGTGCCGCATTAACCATGGGCTCCAAACGTTTGCACATTTGGTTGAAAGTGATCTTGCCCGCAGCGCTTCCGTTTATCGTAAGCGGAATGAAGCAAGGCTGGGCGTTCGCCTGGCGCTCCCTCATGGCGGCTGAGATTTTCGTAACGATCCTGACCGGTTTCGGCCTAGGTCAGCTTCTACATTATGGTCGTGAATTAAGCGCAATGGAGCAGGTCATTGGCATCATGATTGTCATCGTTGTAATTGGTTTACTGGCCGACAAGATCTTCTTCTCCCCGATTGAAAGATTTCTGCACCGGCGGTGGGGTACTAGTCAGGCATGACCTTTGGGCAAAAGCGAGCGCCCGTTTCCGCGCGGCGCGAGGTGCGTGTCACCAACAAGCTGGGATTGCACGCGCGTCCAGGCGCTCATTTTGTAAAACACGTCAGAATCTTTCGATCCGAAATCTGGTTGGTGACGGCTGCCGGCCGATATTCTGCTTCAAGCTTGATCGATGTTCTCCGCGCTAACCTTGAGTGCGGAGCTACGGCAACACTCGAAGCGCACGGTGTAGATGCCGAGGAGGCCGTCAGGCAATTAGAAAAATTACTCGGGGACCTGCACAGGTTCGACCAAAACTAGCGCAGCGGCCGCGCAACCAGGATCCCGCTGTCGGAGCCGTAGCGATACAGATATTTCGAAAGCTGGTCGTCCACGACAACTTTGCCGTAATTGCTGGGTGAGGAAGCATGCATGAAATGCAGAACGCCGTCACTCGTGCGCAGGGCCAGGCCGACATGCGCGGTCGAATGAAGCCCGTTTCGCTCGCGCGAAATCACTCCAATGACATCGCCGCTGCGCAATTTCGGCTCGATTTTGGCGACTTGGCTTTTTGGAATTTCGTAGAGAGGCCTCGAAGAGACATTTGCTTCCATGCGGCCAAGCGGCCCGAGTAATGAACGGTTCGCAGCAAGATAACGATAATGCCGCCAGCCGACGCTCATCTCGCGTGCGGAATGGGGGACGCTGCGCCCACCGAGTTGACGCGTCAGATCTTCCACCAAACCGCGGCGGTTGTTATCGTAAAGCCAATCTTCAAGGTAGTGCAGCCGCGAAAGATAATCGCCGGTGCATTGGCCGCCGCGATACCTATCCATCTCGATGTAATAGAGCAAGCGCTCGGGCGTCCAGTTTGATTCCGGCTCATTTAGCATTCGCGCGAAACCGAGCGCCGTTTCGAAAAACGTCCAGCAATCCATTCCCGTGAAATTGACGGAAGGCGACTCGATTCGGTTGTCGATCTCGAGCGTGAAATGCTTGTAGCGCGTGCCGACCAATGCTTTCCCGACTGCCGCGGTACGATCGCCGATTGGCAGCGACTTCCAATTCTCCGCCCTTGCCTTCGCGACAAGGCTATTGAATTGGTCCTGTCCCTTAAAGACAATGCCGAATGGCAATCGCGATTCGGATGCAATCGCGATCGAGCAAACTAGACACAGGGGAATGAAAGCCTTCCAGCTTCGCATATGACGAGGCTCAACTGAACTCGAAACAAAGGAATTTACAAGGTGACAAGGGTAAAAGTTACGATAGGGCAGCTGTCAGGTCCCGTCAGGGATCACGCGTTCATTCCAGCTTGAATCCGGCCAAAGGGTTTACTTACCTGACGCGCACCTATATCGTTTGGCGGTCGTGCCAATTCGTTTTCCAAAGAAGAGCCGGCGAAATATTGTCCGCCAATCGCCGCGCGATGAAGGTGCTATGCCACGGGTGCGACATTCCACCCGGGTTCGGCTGCGGCCGCGACCCGATTGGCACAAGCGCAATTTTCTGACCAGTGTTTTGATTCCGTCGCTTTTTGTGAAGCGATCGGGCGAGGAGACGCCGCCTCAATTCCCGAAGATCCGCGAAGGCGAGATCTGCATCACCTGGATTGGGCACGCGTCATTTCTGATTCAAACCCACGAGGTCAACATTTTGATCGACCCGATCTGGTCGAAATGGCTCAAGGTCATCAAACGTTTAAAACAACCGGGGTTCGAAATTCATCATTTGCCTTCCATTGATTATGTCCTGGTGACACATGCGCATTTCGACCACCTCGACCGGCGCACGCTCCGGCACATCGCTGCCAACCAACCCATCGTTGTCCCGACCGGCGTGGGAAACCTGGTGCACGATCTCGGATTCCATATCGTACACGAGCTTGATTACTGGCAGACCGTGGAGCTTGGCCCGCTCAAAGTTTCGCTCACGCCGTGTTGCCATTGGGGCGCTCGGTTTCTCGCGGATTCGCACCGCGATTTCGGCGGATTCGTTGTTGCTGCGAATGGTCGAACGATTTTTCACTGCGGCGACACTGCCTATTTCCCGGGCTTCAGAGAAATCGGCGACCGGTTTAACGTCGAGTTGGCGTTGCTTCCCATCGGCGCGTACGACGCGCCTACCGGTCGCGAAGTTCATATGAATCCTGAACAGGCGGTAAAAGCTTTCCTCGAACTGCGTGCCAACACTTTAATCCCGATGCACTACGGGACTTTTCCGCTGGGCTTCGAGCCGCTCCATGAACCGCCGCAGCGATTACTTGTAGCCGCTCGCGCTCACGGCATCGAGAAACAAGTGTTGGTCATGACTGAGGGAAAACCTGTCGTACTGTAGTATACTTTTCCACGCAGGGATGAACACGAATAGTACACAGATTCACGGATTGCCTTTTCCGCATCTGTGAAAATCCGCGTTAATCAGTGGCAAAATTCTCCTGGGGCAATCGGAGCCGGATTGCTCGTTGTCCTATTCTGTATCGTTCTCCTCTGGCACAATCCGCTGGTTTTTTGGAACGATGATTATGAGTTGTCTGTGTTGCCGGTGTTCGCCGATATGGCGCGCAGTTGGTCCGAAAGCCATTGGCCCATCCTGAGCCCGTACTCGTGGGTCTGCGGCAATCTCGCGGGCGAATTTCAATACGGCACGTTTTCACTCTTTGTGAATGCGGCCGTCATTCTGATTTGGAAATTTCCACTAACGTTTCCACAACAGGCCGCTGCACTTTCGATCGCGCATCTTTTTGTTTTGGCGATTGGCGCATTTTTACTCGCGCGCGATCGCGGTTTTTCGAATCCGCTATCGATCTTCGTTGCGCTGATCGCTTCACTGAACGGTTGGATTTTTTGCTGGGGTGCGACCGATTGGTTCGGTGCGCTGGGTGCGTTTACCTGGTTGCCCTGGGCATGGTGGGGGGCGGAACGTGCCCTTGATGTGCGACGAACGAAATGGCGGTTCCTCTGGCCAGCGCCCTTCGTTTATCTGCTCGTTACGGGCGGATTTCCCTACACCGTCTTAATGCTGCTGCTTCTCATCGCTTGGTTGTCGATCAAGTCGCTTGTCCAAACTCGCAAGGTTGTGTCGGTTCTGCCAATGCTCTTCGGAGTAGCGCTCGGTTTTGGCCTTTCCGCGCCTGCATGGCTGGCGCTGCTCGATCTGGTTCAGGGTTCAGCGCGCGAATTACAGCCAGCGAAAGCGCACTGGCAATGGCTCGTTCCGCCCGCGGCATGGCCAGGTTTGATCTTGCCCTGCTGGACCGTTAACTGGGCGGATTTTTCGAACCGGTACCTGGCGCACACCGCGACCGAACTGGCTTGTGGCCTTGTCGCGCCAACAGCTCTGATTACTGGATTGGCGTGGCGCGGACGTCTACTCGTTAGGCAAATCAAATGGGAACTGGCGTTGCTGTTCGTTTTGCTTTTGCTTTGTATGATTCCAACGGCCGGACTGTTTCGTTGGAGTTTTCGCTGGCTGCCATTTTTTCATCTAGTCCTCGCGATCTGCGCGGCGGAGGTGCTGCACATGGGAATGCCCTCAACGATTGCAGCTATGGCCGCGCTTGCCCTGGTCGTTCTGACCGGAATCGCTACGTTTATCTTCCAGGCTGCTGGTTCTTATGCTTTTCCGCTTGGCTGGATTTTTCTTGGATTGGCCGCCGTTTGGTTTTCGTGTGAATTGCTAGGACGCCGTTCCAAATTTCGACCGTGGCTGCCCGTTGCAATCACATTTTGCGCGCTCCTCGCAACGTATCTCTGCATCCCGACAAACTGCGGAGTTCCGCGATACAATTTTTCTCAAGAACTGCTTAAAGCTGCTCCGCTCGATCCGCAGCGGCTGTATCTCGGCGTGTATCCGTGGGCCGAGCTTACGTATTGCACGGCAAACAAGCCGCAGCCGGCCGGTCAAACGCTGCGCCCCGGGAGCACGCCGATGTGGGCCGGTCTACGATTCGTCAATGGCTATAGCCCCATCCGCGCCGCCGGCGTGGCCCGCGAATTCGCAACCAGCATTCACGGTGAAATTAATCCCGAGGTCGGAAGCAATTTATTAAATCGCCAGGCCGGACCGGAAGGCGAGTTGGCTTTGCTGGGCGTGGACGGAATCGTCGTTGCACGAGAAGTAAACCTCGCTCCGCAGCCACCCGGCGAATGGGAACTGGTCGTCTCAACCGACGAGGGCAATGTTTTTCAGCGGCGCGGCGCCCCGTTCCCGACAGTGCGCTCGATCACATCCATCGATTCTCGGCCCAACGAGCAATTTGTTTCTGCGACAATCTCGCACATTAACGACTCGCGAAATTTCGTTGAAGCAGATGTTGACGCTACGAGCGGTGATGGGCCCGCGCTGTTGATTTTTTCGCGACCATATTTCCGCGGGTACCAGGCATATCTTGGGCATCAGAAACTCACCGTAACCTCTTATCGCGGATTGTTTCCAGCTGTGGAAGTGCCAGTGGGAGCGCGCGGACGGGTTACGCTCGTCTATCGGCCAGTCTGGCTGCTGTGGGGAGGAAGCGTAGCCATTGGTTGCGGTTTGATCGTTTTAGTCGGCCTTGCTGTTGTCGCGCATCGCTACTCTTCTCTGGATGGCGTGGCACCCCGAATCTGAATCTCATCCGTCGCTTCGTTTTGGCCGCCGCTAAAAGCCAGCGATTCGAGGATGATTCCAAGACACCGATATATCAAATCGGTGTCGGTCATATCTGAATATCTGGCGTCTGCTTTGCGTCGCGCGAAATGCCTGCGGTAGTAGCGATGCGTTCACGGTCTGAAGAGGTATTCGACTTGCTGGATCAAATCCTAAACCTTCACATGATCGGAGGTGAGAGCCGCTGGAGGATTCCCGCCAGCGCGACAAGCGACTAAGGCAAACCAAAAATGGATTCTCTTTTTGCTTCAGGTCGAGACTGAATTACTGGCCAAGGTAGCGCGCTAGGGCAAAGTTCGCCCATTGGTTACTAAACGTGGCTTGAAATCCGACTGCCACGATCTTTCCATCTGACTGGAGAGCGGCTCCGTTGGCGCCACCATTCAGATCGCCAAATGAGGTGCGCACTTTGCCGCCGACACCAAACGTGGCATCCAATGAGCCGCGCGGACTCAATCGCGCCAACAAGAAGTCGGAATCGGAATCCTCGGTATTCGCATAACCGACGGTGATGATTTTTCCATCGCTTTGCAGGAGCACCTTGTTGGCACTCTGGCAGCAATCGCCGAAATCGATTTGGTTTCTGCCATCGCCACTAAACGTGGTGTCGAGAACTCCGTTTGAGGTGTAGCGCGCGACAGCGAAATTCTGGACTCCTCCGTTTTGGGAGATAGCGAATCCAGCAGCGACAATCCGGCCATCGGGTTGAAGCGCTGCCGAGCGCGCCCGATCGAAGTTTTGATCGCCGAAGTCGGTGCTTACTTTTCCGACGACACCAAATGTCGTGTCGATCGTGCCATTACTGAGATAGCGCACCGCGGCAAAGTCGTAGTAAGTCGCAGGGTTATTGGCGGAGCCCACCGCGACAATCTTTCCGTCGGGTTGGATCAAGACCGAAAAGGCATCGTCCTCCAAACCGACAAAATCGGTTGAGACCTGACCGCCATTGCCAAAGGTGGCGTCCGCGCTTCCGTCCGAATTGTAACGCGCCAGGGCAAAATCAGTATTGGAAGACTCGCCAATAATGAAATCTACGAAAACGGTCCCGGCGGCAATGATCTTGCCGTCAGTCTGCAAAGCCACGGCGGACGCGTAACTACCTTGGGGAAAAGTCGTCGTCACAATGCCGCCGTTGCCAAAGGACCGATCGAGCGATCCATTCGGGTTGTAGCGAACCAGTTCGAAATTACCGAGAAAGGTAAAGAGCGGAAAGGCGCCGCCCGCGACCACGATTTTGCCGTCAGGTTGTATCACCACCGAGGAGGGCACCGCCGCCAGGCCGGGGAAATCTGTTCGTACTTTGCCTCCTCTGCCGAAGGTAGTGTCGAGCGTGCCATCGGTATTGTAGCGGGTGACGACAAAATCTTCGTCCGAGAAGTCATTTTGTTTATAGGTTGTCCCGACGACCACTAATTTGCCATCAGGTTGAATCGCAACCGCGTTAGCGATGTCGGTGCTGTGGTTAAGATCGGTCGTTACCATGCCGCCAATCCCGAATATCGGATCGAGATCACCAGCCGCCCCTTGTGCCACCTGCGGACTGATGAACCAAGTCAGCATGATCGCCGCAGTAACAATTCCGGGGCAAAGAATCGAACAATAATAAAGTTTTGAGCCAATGATTTTCATAGATGTCCTTTCGTTCTTGCTGAGGGATAGCACGAGAAGCGAGCGCTTCCCATTAAAGGATAGTAACGATTCAGTTACCTGCTGAGTGAGACCTTTCGAACGCTCTCACGAGAGTCACGCGACGAACCGCCAGTGCAGACATGTCGGTGGACTTCGCCCCAGCGGGAATTATTCCTTAGGCGGCAGTCTAACGCTGTCATTCTATCCGGCATTGGATGGGAAGACGGTGGCCAGACCGAAAAATCACAGTCTTGGCGGATCTTCGAGCAGTTCGATCACGCGTTTGAGCAAGCGACTGGCGCCGCCGCCGTCGATGCTGCGATGGTCGAAGCTTAACGTGATTTGCGCTTCGGTTTTGGGTACGAATTCGTTTTTCCTTTCGTCCCACGACGGAACTTTTTTGCCGGCTCCGAGACCAAGCAGCAACGTTTGATCGGGCAGAGGAATCGGCGTGCCCCATTCCATTCCGAAAATGCCAAAATTGGAAACCGTCGCAATGCCGCCCGCCTGCATGTCTGGCAAAATCCGCCGCTGTCGCGCAAGTTCGACCAGTTCCTTGTATTTTGTGGTCAGCTCCGCGAGCGACGTTTTGTCAGCGCCGCGAATGACCGGCACCATGATACCGTCCTCAGCTTCTACTGCGATCCCGAGATCGATCGACTTGGATTGCACGACACGGTTGCCGATGAATTTCGCCGCCGCGCCGGGATTTTCTGCCAGCGCAACAGCGAGTGCGCGGAGCGCGTACAGCCCAAGGCCGGGCTTCGGATCGCGCGATTGCCGATCTTGCAACGCCGGATCGAGATCCGCTGATGCGCCGATTGTTGAAAGAGGACGTGTCCAACTTCGGCGCATCGCATCGGCCACGCCGGCGCGAATCTTCGAAGCTTCATGCGCCGTTTGGTTCTCCATCTTGTGGAGAAAACTTTCGAGATCCTTGATCGTGACTCGGTTGCCAGCCCCGGTTCCCATAATTCCGGCGAGATCAGTCGTTGTTAATTGCATTTCAGCCATGCGCGCGCGCACCCTCGGCGAAAGGAAAGTTGCTCCCTTCGTAATTGCAGGAACGGGTAATCCGGCAGCGCGTTCCCCGTCGCCGTCGCGAGCAGCAATTTTTTTCTCGCGCGCGGGAACGACTTCCTGATCGGCCCGCGCCGGAATTTCCTCCGCGACTTCCTTCTGCGGCGGAGAGGGCGGCGCGTGTTTGGTGAAGCGCGCGGCGTCTTCTTCGCTCGCTTCGATATAGCCGAGCACCGCGCCCACGGGGTAAGTCTCCTTCAATTGGACAGCGATCCTGTCGATCTTCCCCTTGCAAGGGGTGGTCACGCCCATGACCGCTTTGTTCGTCTCGACATCGATGATTTCCTGATCGTCCACAACGTCATCGCCCGGTTTGACCTTGATGTCGACAATGGTGGCTTCGGCGATCGATTCGCCAAGCTGCGGCATGATAATCGGGACTTGCGGCATAGATTGCTATTCTCGAAGTAATGCGCGCGCCTTTGCGACGATATTTTTCGCGTTCGGCCGATGCGCGCTCCAGAGATTTGGATGATAGGGAATTGGTGTGTCCTTCGCGTTGAGACGTTGGGGCGCCGCGTCAAGCAGGTGAAAGCCGAGATTTGTGACGCGCGCGATTACTTCAGCGGTCGTACCGCCCCAGGGAAAGGATTCGCCGACGCAGAGCAAACGTCCGGTGCGCGCAACAGACGCAAGCACCGTGTCAGTATCGAGCGGTTTCACTGTGCGTAAGTCGACAACTTCAATATCGAGTCCGTCACGCGCAAGTTCCTCTGCGGCAGCCAGGGACTCCTGTGTCATCGCGCTGTAGCTCACGATGGTGAGATCGCGCCCCTCGCGCGCAATGCGCGCACGGCCTGTCGGCAAACCTTTATCCGGCAGTTTGTCGGCTTTAAGATGGTAATAAAGATATTTGTGTTCGCAGTAGACAACCGGATCATCGATCGCCACAGCTTCTATCAACATGGTGTAGGCGTCTTCCACCGTGGCTGGTGTCATCACGATGAGCCCTGGATAATGCGCGTAGATCGATTCCATCGATTGACTGTGAAACGGACCGCTGCCTTTTGTTCCTCCCGACGGCAGACGCACGGTGATCGGCACCGGCATGC
The DNA here is from genome assembly GCA_963776065.1 of uncultured Verrucomicrobiae bacterium. Taxonomy (GTDB): domain Bacteria; phylum Verrucomicrobiota; class Verrucomicrobiia; order Chthoniobacterales; family UBA10450; genus Udaeobacter. Next base: position 483,104 of record CAVZLJ010000008.1, read on the forward strand.
CTGTGCGCCAGTAATGCGTGCCCGCGTTGTTGAGAATTTGATTCAGCGCGATGCTCGAAAAATCGGCGAACTGCATTTCAATAATCGGCCGCATACCTTGCATGGCCGCGCCGATTGCAGTTCCCGCGATTGCGTCCTCACTGATCGGCGTGTTCAAGACGCGGTCGGGGAATTCTTTCGCCAACCCCTTCGTTGCTTTAAAGGCGCCGCCAAATGTTCCGCCGACGTCCTGCCCATAGATGAAAACGCGGTCGTCGTTGCGCAACAGTTTCGCCTGCGCTTCGCGGATCGCTTCGAGATATGTGATGCTCATGGCAGCGCCACGTCGAATGGTTAAATGGTTAAATCGCTGAATCGGACCTTCGATGTAACGATGTAACGATGTAACGGATCACAGTTCATCGGATTCGTGCTTCGTTATTCCTCGTCGCCCGCGTGATCGATGAGGTCGCGCGTGAGTAACGCACACCAGTCTTCTTTTTCGGCTTCGGGCACGGGCTCCTTTTGCGCTGCGGCAATTGCCTCATCCACCTGTGCGGCGGCGTCTTTCCGCCACCCGGCCAGTGTCTCTGGGGACACGAGATTAAGATCGGCGATAGCTTGCTCGGCAACCTTCAGACAATCACGCGCGAAGGGTTGACCTTTCACTTCTTCCGGCACGTAGCTGGCATCGTCATGTTCGCCATGACCGGAAAGCCGAAGCACAGAAGCGACGACCAACTGCGGCGGACGGCCGGCACGCGCCCGTTTCACCGCCCCACCAATTACATCCAGACATGCTCCGAGATCGGTTCCGTCGAGGCTATACCCTTCGAATCCGTAGCCGATCGCCCGTTCGACCAAATCGTCGCACGCGAATTCGCGGTCGTTCGACGTTGAATATGCGTAATGGTTGTTCGTGGCCACGATCACAAGCGGCACTTGTTCCACTGCGGCAATGTTCATTCCTTCGTGAAACGAGCCGGTTTGCATCCCGCCTTCGCCGATGCATGTAAGCCCGACAAAGTCTTTCTCTCCTTTGAATCGTTTCGCCATCAATGTCCCGACGGTGACGGAAACCATCGCACCGAGGTGACTAATCATTGCCAGTTCATTGTTGCGCGGATGGCCTCGATGAATGTTGCCGTCACGCCCGCGCATCGGACCGAGGCGTGATCCGAGATACGTGCGCGTGACATCGATCAACGGTTCGCCAAACGCCGATCGCCCGGCCTGATCGCGAATCAACGGCGCAAAAATGTCGCCCTTTTCTAAAAACAATCCACACGCGACACTGACCGCTTCCTGGCCCTTGCCGATGTAAACGCCGCCACTGATCTGGCCACCACGGTAGAGACTAACGAGCTTCTCCTCGAGCGTGCGCACCAGCAACATCCAGCGAAACGCCTCCAGAAACCGCTCGTGGAGAGGCGCAGTAGCCCTCGCGCCAGCTTCGCCCAACGATGCGGGCTCTCTCTTTTTTCTTTTTAATTTTGCGGTCCGCGGCGCCGTTTGAAGCATCGAGGGATCTTAGCCAAGATCGGCAACCGCGCGCAAAGTTTTTTGCGACTGTTTCTGTTTTTGGTAGCTCACGCGTCCCGCGTGTTGGTTTCGGCACCGCGTCGAAACATGCTCTCCGAAAGCAGCCTCATGCCGTTTTTCCGAAGTGACACGGAACTTCGCGCTTACGGCACCCCACGCCAGCAAGCGTGACGGGTGCGCGATACTAGCGCATCGCGAGAGCAAGGTGTCGCTCTCTGGGTGCTTGTCCGCCGCCGTTTGAAGCTGCTTCAGTGACAGGTTGCGCCGGGGCGGTGAGTTTTACACCCACCAATTTGCTCACGCCGCGTTCTTCCATCGTTACGCCATATAGCACATCGGCCTTCGCAATCGTGCGTTTGTTGTGCGTGATGATGATGAACTGGCTTTGCTTAACAAACCGGTCAAGTACGCGGATGAAACAGTTAATATTATTTTCGTCTAGTGGCGCATCCATTTCGTCGAGAATACAGAACGGACTTGGGCGCACCATGTAGATTGCAAACAGCAGCGCGACCGCTGTCATGGCGCGTTCACCGCCGCTTAACAGCGACACGCTTTGCAGTTGTTTCCCAGGCGGTTTGGCGATGATCTCGATGCCGCAGTTGAGTGGATCATTTTCGTCCAGCAGCGACAAGTCCGCGCGCCCGCCTCGGAACAGCTCGGCAAACATTTCGCGGAAATTCGTTCGCACTTGATCAAACGTTTCGGCAAATAGTTTCCTGGTGGTGAAATTGATTCGCGCGATCACGTCGAGTAGCTCGCGCTGCGAATTGGTGAGGTCGGTATTTTGCGCTTCGAGAAACTTGTAACGCTCTTCGAGTTCGTCGTACTCGTGGACGGCATCCAGGTTCACCGGGCCCATGTTATCGAGCTGGGTTCTTAGCTCGGCGATTAGCTTTTCCAGATTTGGAGCGGCGAGCTCCGGCGAATCCGACGTCGCAGAAGCTCCACCCTCGCGTTGTTCGTTGCGCTTGAATTGTGCACGCAAAACTTTTTCGAATGCGGGCTGATCTCCCGCAAACCCACGAAGATCAATCTGGTAACTGCGCGAAATATGCGCGACGAGGGTGTCGATTTTCATCTGTAATTGCGATTGGCGCACCTGCCGCTGTGCGCGACGATCTTGCAGTTCACCTAACGAATCTCGAAGCCGCCGCAGTTCCTTTTCGCGATCGGAAATCGCCGCGAGCCGGGTGGCGCGCTGGCTGGCGATTTTCGCGCTATTCGCTTCTACCTCCTCGCGCTGCGCCGTTTGAATTTTGATTAGCTTCTCGGATTCCCGCGATTCCCCGGCGTGCGTGGCTAATTTCCGTTCGTACATCGCGATGTCCGCGCTCCGCAGTGTGATCAACTCGACCAGCTCGGCGTCGCGTGCACTCATCGGTTCGCGTTGCGCGATGAGATGTTCATGGCGCTGACGGTCGGTCGCGATGGTCAGCCGTAGTTGGTTGACTTCCTCAGTCAACTCTTCTTCGCGGGAGGTAGTCTGTTGTTGAGCGGCTTCGAACGCGCCGAATTCGGTCTTTTCCTTCGCCAGCTGATCGCGCACTGACTGAAGTTCGCGCTCCAAATGCTTTAATCGCTCGTCCGCCATCGTCACCTGGCGCTCCAGCGCAGTTTTTTCCGACTGCAAATTGTCGATCTTGCGTCCGGTTTCACTGGCTTCGCGCTGAAGCCGCATCGCGATTTCGACCGCGATTTTCGCTTCATCGCGTTCGGCGCACATTGCATCGCGCTTCTTCACCAGAGCATTCTCTTCTTTCACGAGGTCGGCAATCTCCGCTTTCCGCTCCAGCAAAGAGGTTGCGCGCACCTCGGTGCTGCCTCCAAACACGATTCCTTCTGCGGAAACGTACTCGCCGGCGAGAGTGGCCATCGCCAGCGCAGCCTCACGCCGCTTGCACTCAATCGCCTGTTCCAGATCCGGAAAAACGGCGATATTACCGAGCAACTGCCTGACCAGTGGTTCAAGCGGTTGCGGTGCTGTCAGTTTGTCGATAGCCCAGGCAAGCGCCCCTGTTGGAAGAAGTCTTTCTGCTGGTTTCGGCGCTGGGACTGCCAGCTCTGGGATAAGTAGCGCCGCTTGTCCCAGCTTGTTCTTTTTCAGGCTCCCGATGATTTCCGAAGCAAGTTTCGCATCTTTTAAGATAATGGCGTGCAGGTTCCGACCCAGCGCGGCTTCAATCGCCTGAATGAATTTGGGATCAACATCGAGTTGCGCAACGAGCGAACCGGCAATGGCCTCGCGGATTTTTACCGAACCGTGTGTGCCCTTGAGCACAGCTTGCGAACCTTGGGCGAGCCCTTCGCCTTCCTGGTTTAGCTGACGCAGCACGTCGAGCCGTGACCGTTTTTCGGCGAGAGTACGCTCGAGCAACGCAAGATGCTGTTCCGCTTCGGCGAGCAGTCTCTCTCTTTCGCGCAGGCCAGTCTCAACATCGGCTCGCGCGCTCTCGCTTGCGTTTAGTGAGACAGCGATTTGCGCGACCAGTTTTTCGCGGGCATCGCTCGATGTTTTAATCTCCCTGGCGAGCCGTTCGATTTGTGCAGCAGTCAATTCACAGCGCGCTTTGGTTCCAGAAAGGTCCTCATTCAGCGCGGAGAGTCGGCTCTCGGATTTGGACAACGCGATTTGTAACGTTCGCAATCGCGTGCCCCGGTCGGTCCGATCTTTGTGCATTTCTCCGGCCAGAGCGGACACTTCGGTGAGCTCGGCTGCCTTTTCCTTCAAATGGCGCTCGATTTTTGCAATTGAGTCGTTGGTTTGCTCGATTTCAGCTGCGTGTTTTTTCCGTTTGGTTTCAGCCTCGGCGATGTCCCGCCGAGCACGTTCGATCAACCCGCCCAGCTCTTCCGCGCGCTGTTTGTTAAACTCAATGCGGTTGCGGTGCGCAGCGATTTCGCTGTCCAACCCTTGCACCTCCGCGCGTGAATCGGCGATCTCTACATCGAGTTTGTCCAGAGCATGGCGTTCATCGCCGAGCGTGCTTTCGTCGTTGTCTATTTTTCCGCGCGTGGATTGCTCGGATTGTGTGAGCCGGTCAATCTCTTCTCGGCAAGCCGCGAATTCGCGATCGAGTGAATCGAGTTCTTTGCGCGCATGATGCGTCTCGAGCACGCGAAGGTCTGCATGCAACGCCTGATACCGGCGCGCTTTCCCCGCCTGCCGTTGCAGCGAGCCGATCTGGCGTTTCACTTCCTTAATAATGTCGCCGATGCGCAGCAGGTTAGCCTCGGTTGCCTCAAGCTTCCGGAGTGCCTCGCGTTTTTGCGTCTTGTACTTCGTGATGCCGGCGGCTTCTTCGAAGACCGCCCGACGATCTTCGGGGCGCGAGCTCAAAATCATGTCGATTCTGCCCTGCTCCATCATGGAGTAAGCGGTCCGGGCGATTCCCGTGTCGGCGAAAAGACTTTGAATGTCGCGAAGGCGGCAGGGCGTTTTGTTCAGCAAATATTCGGAATTGCCGTCCCGATATACGCGGCGCGTCACCCGCACGTCATGCCACTCGATTCCGAGCTCTTCAGCGCAATCGGTGAACGTGAGCGAGACCTCCGCAAAGCCCACCGGTTTGCGCGTCTCGGCGCCGTTAAAAATCACGTCGGCCATCTCTTCGCCGCGAAGCGATTTGGCAGATTGCTCGCCGAGGGCCCAGCGCACGGCATCCAGCACATTTGATTTTCCGCAACCGTTCGGCCCGACGATCGCGGTGACGCCCTCGTGAAAATTGAAGACGGTTTTATCGGCAAACGATTTGAAGCCGAATAGCTCGAGCGATTGTAAATGCATTTTGGGCCAAACCCCGCGCCTCGGCAGCCTCAATACTGCACACGCGAGCTGGTTACAAGCATAAAATCACACTATTTGAAGTGGTTTCTGGCCGATCTGGCCACAGGATATTGCGTATTGTGAGTTTTGTGCGTGATCACATAACGACGGCGGCGATGCTAACTTTTGTGCATCTCTCCTTGGCGTAAGAGAGAGGATGAAGGTGAGGGGTTGGACAATGGTCTGGGAGCCGACCCCCACCGTCCCCCTTTCCTAACCAGAGAGAGGCGTCCCTCCGCATGTCCCACGATAGAATTCCCGGCCATTCGACAGCTGGACCCTCGACTGGCTGAGCTTTACTCGTCCTCTTGCTTTGGACAACTGAATGACACACGATGCGCCGATGACAGATGAATCGCCATCGTGGATACAGCAGGAAGAGCGTATCGATCATCAGTTGGTTCGCGGTATCGGAATTCCAGCTCTGACTGCGAACATCGTCAGCTCAACGATCGGCGCCGGTATTTTCGTTATTCCAGCCACGGTGGCAAAAGGACTTGGCCCGGCAGCACCACTGGCTTTTGTTTGTTGCGCGATCGCGATGGTGTTGTTTGTGACTTGCTTTGCGATTGCCGGCAGCCGCGTGTCCCTGACCGGCGGACTTTACGCCTATGTGGAAGTCGCGTTCGGTCGTTACGTCGGGTTTCTCGCCGGGGTGCTCTATTTCTTAACCGCACTCGGAGCGGTCGCTGGCGTCGTCAACGTTTTCGCCAATTCTGTTGCACTCGTTGTTCCCTTCCTCGGCGGTCCAATCATGCGCATTATGGTCATGCTGGGTGTTTACGGCGTGCTAGTCCTGATCAACATCCGCGGCGTGCGCGAAGGCGCTGGCGCGGTGACGGTGATCACGGTGGCAAAGCTTCTGCCTCTGCTGCTGTTCATTTGCGTTGGAATATTTTTTATTCACGTGCCGAACCTTGCCTGGAGCGGCTGGCCGAGCAGCGAGTCGTTAGGCAATGCCGTGATCCTGTTGATTTTCGCTTTTGTCGGAATCGAGGTGGCTTTGATTCCGAGCGGCGAAGTGAAAAACCCGGCGCGGACCGTTCCGCGTTCGGCGTACCTGGCGCTGGTGATCACGACGATCATGTACCTCATGATCCAACTCGTCGCTCAGGGAACGCTGGGGGCAGATCTGGGAAGTCATCCCGAGGCGCCTCTGGCTGAGTCGGCAGCGAAATTTCTCGGCAATCTTGGTCACCTCATTCTTCTGGCCGGAGCCAGCATCTCGGCGTTTGGATTTGTGACGAGTGACATCCTGAGTTCGCCGCGAATGATTTTCGCGTTCGGCCGTGATGGCGCGCTGCCGCAGTTTTTTGCGCACGTGCATCCGCGTTATCGATCACCGGATGTCGCGATCATTACTTACGCAACGCTCGCGTTTGCGCTATCAATCAGTGGCACGTTCGAGCGGCTCGCGGTGCTATCGAATGTCGCCGTGTTGCTGATGTATCTGCTCTGCTGCGCCGCCTGCTGGATTCTGGTGCACCGCGACGTGCGCTCGGATGGCGAGCCGTTCAAATTCCCTGGTATGAAAATTGTGCCCGCGCTCGCAATCGTCGCGATTATCTGGATTCTTATGCACGCCACGGCTCGAGAATTCCTTGTCACGGGGATCGTGCTCGTTCTGTCGTCTCTCTTGTACTTCATACGGAGAACCGTCGCGCGTGCCCGGGACGTAAATGGGTGACGTGGCGGGCTGTTGTAGGGCAACTGCTCCGCTTGCCGAGTCATTGGGCCGAGCGGGCGATGCGCGCGCCCTGCAAACTCTTTTCTTTGGCCGCGGTGAGTATTGGACGTTCGTGGGAACGCGGCTTTACTCTTGCAATCATGCGCGACAATTATCTTGAGGAGTATTACTCGTTCCTGCGATTTCCCAGCGTTTCGACTGACGACCAGTATAAACAAAAGCTGGTTGAATGTGCTGACTGGCTGGTAAACAAGCTTAATCGGATCGGTCTGCAAACGCAGCTCGTTCCCACGCGCCGTCACCCCATCGTCTGGGCCCGTAACAAGCATCAGCCGGGACGGCGAACAGTTCTAATTTATGGCCATTACGATGTGCAGCCGCCCGATCCGTTGGACCTTTGGGATTCGCCGCCGTTCGAGCCCGTGTTGAAGAATGGTTACGTTTTTGCGCGAGGCGCAACGGACAACAAAGGCCAGATCCTCTCGCACATTCTCGGAATTCAGGAAACGATCGAGGAGCATCGGGAGCTGCCTGTGAATTTGCATTTGGTGATCGAAGGCGAAGAGGAAATTGGGAGCGGAAGTCTCGGCCCTTTTCTCAGTGAAAATCGCGACGCACTGAAGAGCGACGTGGCTGTCGTTTCCGATACCGGCATGATCGCGCGTGGCGTGCCGACGTTGAGTTATGGGCTGCGTGGCGTTACGGCGCTTGAGGTCAAAGTGACCGGGCCGAAAATGGATTTGCACTCCGGCGTCTTTGGCGGAGCTGTTGCAAATCCGATCACGGCACTGGCGCAATTGCTCGCCACGCTTCACGATCGTGAGGGCCGCGTGACCATCGCGGGTTTCTACGATCGCGTGAAGCCTCTTGAAGAGTGGGAGCGCGAAGCGTGGCGGAAACTTCCCGTCGACGGTGACAAACTGATTCGCGAGGAAACAGGCGTTCCCGAGCTTTTTGGCGAGGCTGGATACAATTCAGTCGAACGCATCTGGGCTCGACCGACTGCTGAGATCAATGGCATCGGCGGCGGCTATCAAGGGCAGGGGACAAAAACAGTAATTGCCAGCCACGCGTTTGCGAAACTCACGTTCCGTCTCGTTCCCGAACAGGAGGGCGAGGAAATCCTGGAATTGGCGAAAAAGCATTTGAAAAACAATCTCCCGAAAGGCGTGACGATGGAAATTGCCACCGGCCACAGCGGGCCGTGGTATCTGACCGACCCGCACTCCGCGATGGGCGAAGCCGCGCAACGCGCATTGCGCAAGGCGTTCAATGGCGAGCCCGCGCTTATACGCGAAGGCGGCAGCATCCCAATTGTCTCGCAGTTCCGGGAAATTCTGGGCATCGAAACGCTGCTCTTGGGACTGGCATTGCCTGATTGCCGTGCGCATTCGCCTAACGAGAATTTTCCGCTCGAAAATTTCGAGGGCGGCATCCGTCTCAACAAAGCGATTCTTCAGGAACTGGCTCACTGAACGGTGCGCCGCACGGGTGGAGTTCCGAGCGTAGTGTTTTTGTAGCCGCCTCGCTGTGTCGAGGCGCTTCCCTGGTTTAGAGATTTGAATTTTGAATTTCGCTTCCAAGCAGCGGCTTGCTTGAATACGACACGTTCATGAAATGGCTTCTGATTCTTGTCATCTTGCTCGGAGCCATTGATGCTGCGCATTCAGCCGAAGAGTCGCTAGGTTCAAAGATTAGGAAGGTTCTTGAACCTGATCCAAGTCCGACTCCGAAACATCGAAAACACTCTACGAAGGGGCCGACGCCTACGCCATCACCTGCTGCTTCTGCGAAACGAAAGGAAGCTTGGCCGACTCCATCGCCGACGCCGAAGACCAAATCAAAACGCAAGAAGGCATCTCCTACTCCAACACCGAGCGAATCGCCGTCGGCAATAGAGCCTCCATCTGCCAGCCCGGCGCAAACGTCGGAACCTGTTCGAGGAAAGAATGGCTGGCCGAACGTGAGTCTGTCGCCTGATCAAATAGCGGGTTACGAGAATTATCCGCCAAGAATACGACAAATCCTCGACGCCGGACTTGCTCTTACAAAACAAAACCTCGGTTACACCTATGGCTCCGCAGATCCCGCGAACGGCGGAATGGATTGCTCCGGTTTCATTTACTACGTGCTTCAGAAGGGTGGCTTCCCCGAAGTGCCGCGCGATTCCAGTCAGCAATATGTCTGGGTGCGCAAGGCCGGAGATTTCAACGCAGTCTTGAGTCGCAAGGAGGATTCATTCGAGCTGAACGATCTTAAGCCCGGCGACCTGCTTTTCTGGCGCGGCACATACAACATCGATCGCGATCCGCCCATCACGCACACGATGATTTACTTGGGCCGCGAAAAACGAACGAACAAGCGAGTGATGATCGGATCAAGCGACGGCCGCACATACGACGGCAAACAGCGTTGGGGCGTTAGCGTCTTCGATTTCAAAATGCCGCCGCCACCCCAGAGCGGCGACGCTAAAATCAGCCCGGTCTTTGTCGGCTACGGACGAATCCCGGGCTTGAGCGAGGAGTGAAGTGTCAAACGTTTAGATCTGACCGCCTACCCTCCCAGACCCAAACTCGCGACGCCACCTTAGTATCTATCGAAAATAGGAGTTATGATCCTTCCAACTTCATTTCTCGCTGTGATAGCGTGCTTTGGGTAGAAGACCCAGTATTCCCGTGGGTTACCGGAATCTCGCGCAAGCATGAGGGTAATTTGCCGAGAATAGTCGCAGATTTGGACGTTAATAGTTCTAGTCGGTTCCGAGTGGTGCGGCAAAACGGGATGTAAACTCTTCAACACTGAGATTATCGCTTTGGGATCTTGGGCGGTTTGGCCATTCACCGAAACGTTGCAGCCTTCGGGCAGCGAATTAACCCTCCTCAGCACTTCATCCCGGGCGATCGACTCGCTAAAAATAGAAGCGCAAAAGACGACAATCACCGGAATTATAAAGCCCAAGACGCTCTTGATAGGTATGGTGACCGTGGAAGTTCTCGGCTCCGGTCGATATCTTTTGGTCATTTTCCAGACGTAAATAAACCAATTAACTGTGAGTACTGGCAGCATCATTAAAGCGATTGCGAACGCCAAATAGGCGACGGCGTCGAGTACAGTTCATGGACTGATGCTCAAAAATTAAAATGGGGGCTCAGTCCTCACTTTTGAGACAAAGAGCGCTCACGAAGATCGAACACTATTGCTCATCCTCAGTTTGCGCAGGACTCGGAGTCGCTTGTAGTTCCGTCGCTAATGTTTGCCGAACCGTAGCATGATGAACGCGGCGTTCGTATGCTGTGAATGCAAAGACGAGCAGAACGAGCATCACGATGAGGACGACGCGCTGTTCGTTTTTGGAGAGCTCGAAAATCCTGAGGAGACGTTTCATTTATTGGCGTAACGAATCGGATCTCTTATTCCGGCTCCGCGAAATCCATTAAGCCTCAAGAGACAGGAATCACATTCGCCACAGGCGAGACCTTCCGGCGAAGGATCGTAACAGCTATGTGTGAGCGAAAGATCGACACCGAGTTCGACGGCTTTCCGGACAATTTCAGCTTTCGAGAATTTGATCAGCGGCGTGTGAATTTGAAAGAGTCTGCCTTCCACGCCGGCTTTGGTCCCAAGATTGGCCACATTCTCAAACGCTTCGATAAATTCCGGCCGGCAATCGGGGTAGCCGCTGTAGTCGATCGCGTTTACGCCGATAAAAATATCATTGGCGGGAATTACTTCCGCCCAGGCAAGGGCGTACGCGAGAAAGATTGTGTTGCGCGCAGGAACGTATGTGACGGGGATGCTGTGCGCGATTTCTGTTTGCGAACGCTGCTTCGGCACAGCGATGTCGTTCGTGAGCGCGGAGCCGCCAAAGACGCGCAGGTCGATCTTTGCGATTCGATGCTCGTTTGCGCCTAACGACTTTGCCACACGGCGCGCAGCTTGTGTTTCGATCTGGTGCCGCTGGCCGTAATCGAAGGAAAGGGCGCCTACTTCGTAACGTTCCGCGATTGCGATTGCGAGCGTGGTTGCCGAATCAATTCCGCCACTCAAAAGAACGACTGCGCGTTTCATTTCTTGCGTTTTTGCCTCGGAGCCTGGTCCGCCTCTCCCTTCGCAAGGGAGAGGGTAGGGTGAGGGTTTCGGGTTTGCAATCCGCTCTGTCGGAGCAACTCCTCACCTCAATCCTCTCCCCTTTACGAAAGGGGAGAGGGGGCAAGAAGGCCCGGGGTTTTGTCGGCGCGCCCGGCGGTCGCGCCCTACCAATTTCATTCGTTATCGCGGCTGGCTCTCTTGTCCGGATACTCAGCCCGCACGGTGAGGGCGATTCCGCCGCGCGCGGAGAATTGCGCGGTGACGATCGCTTCGCGCGGCGCGCAGGCTTTTACGAAATCGTCCAGAATGCGGTTCGTGACGGCTTCGTTGAACGCGCGCTCATTGCGATACGAGGCGAGATAGAATTTCAGTGATTTGCTCTCGACGCAGAGACGATCCGGCACGTAATCGATATCGAGCCGCGCGAAATCCGGTTGGCCTGTCACCGGACAAACAGAAGTGAAATCGTCCGTTTCAAAATGAATCCGGTAATTGCGCTTGGGCTTCGGATTCGGAAATGTTTCGAGCTGCGCTTCTAAGGGAGAAGCAGGAATTCTTGCTTCGCTTCGCCCGAGCAAAGTCAATTGGCGTGCGCGTTTGGTTCTTGCCATCGCGACATCAAAGTTCGCTCGCAGGCGATTGAGGTCAATCGCCGCCTACCTTGTTAGATGGCCCGTCATTTGTTTCGGTTGAACATCGAACATTGAACATCGAACGTCCAACCTCGGATCGGGCCGATGGACAACAAACCTCAAACTTCAGAAATCAAAGATCGTATTGGCGTGATTGATGTCATCGCGCACGATCCGAAAACAGGCGAGGTCGTTCTCGCGATGAATGAGCCTAACGAGTGGGACGGCTCCGATGAACAATTGCTCGCGTTGCAGGAGCGGTTTAATGCTTACGTTTCATTCCTGCTCGATGGCGAAATGAGGGAGGCGCATCCGGAACTGGACGGCAAACCGGCGCGCATTGAATTGCGTTGCGCTCACATGCCCGACACGCGCGCTCTAGAGTTGCTCGGGCTCATTCATGATCAACTGGCGTTCCAGGAAATAAAGATGGAAGTCGTCATAAGAAATGACGAAATCCAAATGTCGAATGAGGAAGGAATAACAACATCCGAATGACGAAGCGGGTATTGCTCGTGATTTTGAATTCAGGTTCCTTTCGTCATTTAGTATTCATACTTCGTCTCTTTTAGGATACGATGCCTTGCGTTGCGCGTTCCTGAAGAGCAGATCTCCTGGGCACCGTCGAAGAGTTCCGACGTGGCGACTGCGACCCTGCGCAAGATCACGCTGCGGTTAATCCCGTTTATCTTCATCCTCTACATCGTGGCTTGGCTTGACCGAGTGAACGTCGGGTTTGCGGCACTGCAGATGAATTCCGATCTCGGATTTAGCTCCGCCGCATTTGGATTCGGTTCCGGCGTGTTCTTCCTCGGGTATTGCCTGTGCGAAGTGCCTAGCAATCTCATTTTGCACCGAGTCGGAGCGCGTCGCTGGATTGCGCGGATCATGATGAGTTGGGGCGTCATCTCGGTCGGGATGATCTTTGTTCGGACCACGCTGCCTTTCTACATCCTGAGATTTTTGTTAGGCGCTGCCGAGGCCGGCTTCTTTCCCGGAGTGATTTACTACTTGAGCCATTGGTATCCAGAAACACAACGCGCTCGCGCAATCGCTGCTTTCATGACAGCCGTTCCGGTGAGCGGTATCGTAGGCGGCCCGCTTTCCGGAGCACTTTTGAGCCTGAATGGAGTGCTCGGTCTCGCTGGATGGCAGTGGTTGTTTTTGGTCGAAGGAATTCCAGCGATTTTGCTTGGAGTCATCGTGCTGGTTTATCTAACGGACCGACCTGAGACAGCGCATTGGCTCAGTTCGGGGGAAAAAGATTGGCTGGTGAGCAGGCTTGCGGCCGAGCGTGATTCTCGAAGCACAGCGCATCCAATCGGCATCGTCTCGGCGTTAACAAATCCGACTATTTGGCAGCTCGGGATTATCTTTCTTCTGGCCGCGATTGGATTTTATGGTTACTCGTTTTGGGGACCGCTCGTCGTCAAATCGCTCACCGGAAGTAGCGACTTGGGCGTAGGAATTGTCATCGGATTAATCAGCGCAGTCACGATCATCGTGATGCTTGTGAACAGCGCGCACTCTGATCGAACTGATGAGCGTCCATGGCACATATCTGTTCCGTTACTCATTATGGGCGCCGGATTTTTTGGTTGCGCTCTTTTACGGCAACCCATTTTGGCCGTCTTTTCTCTGGCGCTCGTTCCAATCGGGCACTGCGCGGCTTATGGACCGTTTTGGTCCACGCCGACTCGGTTCCTGACCGGAGCGCCAGCTGCGGCGGGAATTGCGCTGGTGGTAACAATTGCGAACGTGGGTGGGTTTCTCGGTCCAATGGTCATTGGCACGATGAAGGATCGGTTCGGCAATGATGTCCCGGCATTCATTCTGTTGGCCGCGTGCGCAACTGTCGCGGCGCTGCTCGCCTTGAGACTCCGCCGAGTCGCGGTGCTGCGTAGCGGCTAGCACAGGTTGGTAGCGTGGTTGAAGCGTTAACCACGCCCAATGTCATGTTGAGCGAAGCGAACATCTCGGATTATTAACGCAGAGACATTCGAAGAGCTAAATCAGAGATTCTTCGCTTCGCTCAGAATGACAACCCCATTGACTTAACGCTTTAGCGATTCCAATCGTGCGAAGAAATCGTCAAAGAGCGAATCGTAAAGTCGGCTGCGCTCCGGATGATATTGCACCGCGAGCCCGAACGGATATTTCCGCAATCGAACCTGCTCAATAATTCCATCGTGCGCGGCCCACGCTTCCACTTCCAAGTCATCTCCCATGCGTTCGATTGCCTGGTGATGTGCGCTGTTCACTTTTTCAAAACGATGCGAGGCGCGCTTCGCACTGCGCAACGGCTGAACATCACAATGTTTTTGCTCAGGCAAATTATGCCCTTTGATGTCGAGCTTTAGTGTGCCGCCGAGCGCGACATTGAATACCTGGAGCCCTTTGCAGATTGCCAGGATCGGCAGGCCGCGCGAAAGCGCTTCCCGCACCGCCTGAAATTCCCAGCGGTCGCGCTCGGGCTCGATCTCTTTGTCCAGCATCGAAGGATCGGGGACCTCCTGGCGCAAAAATTCCGGTGAAATGTCGGAGCCGCCCGTGAGCAGGAGCCCGTCCATTTGGTCGAGGCGCACATGCCGATTTCGCGCGTTCCATACTTTAATCTCGGGGTGCTTTGAAAAAATGGCGCGAAAACTCTTTGCGTCCTTGGGGCGGATCCACGTGGCCAGATTTGGCATCGGCGAATTTGCGACCTGCAAATGGCCATGTAAAGAGCACTTCCATGTCGCGCACGGATGTGTCGGGCACGTTAAGTGAGGAATTGGAACGGTTGGCTGCCGAAAGGAAAGCTCGGGCTATCGCGGTGGCGGTCCACGATCTCGAAACCGATCTCCGATTCTCGTTCCAAGGCGACCGCTGGTTTCATGCTGCAAGCACAATCAAGGTGGCAGTGCTTCTTGCATTATTTCGCGCGGCAGACGAGGGCCGGCTTCAGTTGAATGATTCGTTACACGTGCGAAATCGTTTCTTCAGCGCAGCAGGCGGCACTGTTTTTCACGTCAGTGCCGATCGGGACGCGACTCCCGAGTTGTATCAATCGATTGGCCGGACAGCGAAGATCTCCGCGCTTGCGCATGCAATGATTTCTGGGAGCAGCAATCTGGCGACGAATCTGCTGCTAGAATTCGTGGGCGTGGACTACGCGGGGACGGCCCTGCGAGAAGCGCAAGTTCATGGGGTTGAACTGCGGCGAGGTGTAGAAGATCACGCTGCGCACGAGCGAGGAATCAACAATGAAGCGACGGCTGACGGGCTGCTGGGTCTCTTGTCTGCCATCCGCGGCGATTTTCTAACCAACGAAAGCAAACAACAAGTAATCCAAATTCTCCTGGAGCAACGATTCAACTCCATGATTCCCGCCGGTCTTCCACCCCATGCGGTAGTGGCGCATAAGACCGGCGAGATCTCGACGGCGTGCCACGACATAGGCATCGTCTATTTGCCCGAACGCGAACCGTACATCGCTGCGATTTTAACTGAATTTGATCCAGACCAGGAGGGGCGACGCGAAACAGTCGCGGCGATTTCCGGAGCAATTTATGCGTACCTCCAAGGGAGGGGACTCAAATCAAATGAAATCTAAGATTTTGCGGGCTATCGATGGGATGCGCCTGCCTAACGAGTATCGCGGGTTACTGCGGCCTGGCGAAATAGAAACGGATATGAAAGATAACGTTCATCGTCTCCCGCGCTTCTTCTACGAAATCGCGAGCTGGCAGGAAGCGCATGAGATTCGCCTGGCGCCACACTTTACCCTCGCGGAATTGATGCTCGTTGATTGTCGCGAGGCCCAGTTGCTCCTGAGCCAGTTTCCTCACTACGTACCGTGCGCGATTGTTTTGCTCGCCAGATTGCTCGAGGATTTTCGCCGCGAAGTTGATGCACCGGTCTTCATCAGCGCAAACGGCGGCTACCGCTCGCCGGCGCATCAGATTGGTGGGGCAAAGAGCATTCACGCGTGGGGAACGGCCGCGAACATCTATCGTGTCGGCGACACTTTTCTTTCCGACGCGAAATCAATTGAGAAAAATCGCGCGATTGCGGCGTCGCTTAGTCCAGCGGTTTTTGTTCGGTCATTCGGACGAGAACAAGGGCAAACCGACGACCATCTGCACATCGATTTAGGCTTTGTGACGTTGACTCCGCGCGAATGCAGCGAAGCGATTTGATTTTCGATTAAGCAGATGAAGGCCCGCCAAACAGAACGCGACTCTCATCTGGTTCGCCTTCGCGCGTCTGGTGCAACGCCGCTCCTGCCGGTGATCGGCTTGGAAGCGGAATTCAATCTTTTCATGAATGGACGCAGACGGCGCCCGGAGAAAGTATTTGGTGATCCCAGCCGTTTAGTGCGGAGCCGCATGATTCCGCGCACCGGCAAATCGTTCCAACTGCCCGCGGGCGGTGCAATTTATTTCGACACTGGAGTGATCGAAGTCGCGACACCAATTATTGAGCTCGAGCCGGGTTGCTGTTATCGCGCAACGCGTTTGCTGTGGGAGCAGATCCGCTGCCTTCGAGTCGAGCTGGACCATTGGGGGAAGCGGCACAACTGCCAGTGCCGGCTCCAGGGCTTTAGCACGCATTACAATTTCTCTTTTCCGAACGTGCGGTCAAAGTTTCGCAATACGACGAAGCTCGCGTATCTGCTGGCGCATATCCTGCCAGTGCCGGTGATTTTGCTGGCAACCAACCGGCAAAGCAGCGCGGTGGGTGTGCGCCCGCGCGGAAACCGGGTCGAAATCACAGCTGATTTTACCCCCGATCCGGCGTTGATGCTGGCGACCTGCGCCTTCGTCGGGGGTGTGGTGGAAACGGTCCTTTGCTGGCAGGATTTTGGCTTGAGACAACTGGAGCATCATGGAATTCCCCGCATGGCACGATTTCGTCTACGAAAACATTCGTCGCGCCGCGGTTGGCGAGTTACGGTCGATTCGTTAGGCGAAAATCCATTTGTGGCCGACATCAACGAGCCGCGTTGGAAATTACGCGATGGTCGAATGTTGAGCCTGCGGGGGATCGCGGCAGAAACTTTGCGGCCATTTCGTCTGCGAATTCGGCGGATCAGTGGTTCAAGCATACTGGAGCATATCACCGCAGTTTTTGGCGGGGATGCGCGTTCACTTCTCGATTTCGAGAAGCGCCCCGATGCGTATGACGACGTTGGCCATGGGATTGATTGGGGTCGGCGTCGAATGCGACGCTGGCCACGCTCAAAATACGAAAGAGTCATCCATCGCGTGATCGCGCGCGAACCGATGCGCATCGGACAGAAACGTTACGTCGTTGAGCGAATGAACGGCTGGTACGAGGTAGCGTTCCGAGAGATCGGAACTAAACGCCGCCGAATGCTTAATCTCGATGAACTTGTAGCGCTACCGGCTGCGACGAAATACGCACCGACTCCACCGCGCAAGCGCAAGCATGCCGCAAAGCGTCGCGTTAAATCCAAGGAATGACGGCTTCCAAGCCGTCATGGGCTAACTTGGCGGCTGGGAGGCCGTCGTTCCCTGAAGCATCAACTCCCGCACATATTTCACCGGCGGGCTCCCGTAAGAAATCACCTGGTCGTTGTATTTCTTGAGATTGAAATCACTGCCTAGTTTTTTCTGTTCGGCCGTGCGCAGATCGAGATGCTCTGTGGCGCCGACGAAGTACGTCGAGAGTTGCGCAGAAGTCAGCCGCGCGCGTTTCCATTTCGCCACCGCTTCGCCCTCCTGCTGGTAACCTTCCTTTGTCATCAAATCCATCGCTTGCTGTTCGGTCATGTCTCCGGCGTGAATGCTTTGATCGAGAATGGCGTTGCAAATCGCGCGGAGCCGCATCTTCAACTGTTGCATTTTCACTTCGGGTCCGCCGTAACCCTGTTCCGCCATCATCTGTTCGCAATAAACAGCCCACCCTTCGATGAACGGGCCGCTTCGAAAAATCGCTCGGACGAGAGTGGGCGCTCGAAATTCGTTGGCGTGCGCGAGTTGCAAATAATGCCCAGGCATCGCCTCGTGTACCGTCAAATCGCGGATCATGTAGTTGTTGTATTCGCGAAAGAAAGATTCGTTTCGCTCCTTTGACCAATCCTTGGGCGTTGGCGCGACGGCGAAAAACGTTTTACCATTTTTCTCCAGCGGCCCTGGCGCATCGCAATAGGCAATTGCAACGCCGCGCTTGAATTCCGGCATCGCAATCACATCCAAGGGTGCGTTTGGGACGGCGACCAGATCGTGTTGTTTGACGAACGAAGTCGCCTCTGTGACTACCGTTTTCGCGAAATCAACAACGGTTGCATCGTTGGGATGTTGCTCGGCAAGTTTGTCGAGAACAGCGGCTGTGACTTTGTGTTTGTCTGCGAACGTTCCAGGATCAGCGTTTGGAAAATATTTTTTATAGAGAGGCAGTGCAGTCTCGTAGATGGCGGTTTGCGTCTGTTGCAGGTCGGTCTGCGCGCGCCCCATGATTTCTTCCATCGACAAGTCCGACGCGAGCGCGAAGTGCAGCTTCTTTCGATACTTCTCCGCACCGAGGCGGAAGTTGCCATCGGAGCGCGGCAATAGATCGTTCTGAAGCCATTCCTTGTAGTCCTCCAAAGCAGTGATCGTTTTTTGCTGTAAAGGGGCCAAGTCCTTCTTCGTTCTGCCAGCTTGATCGAAAAGCGGCGCGAGACCTTCGCGCACCAGATTGATTGCGCCCTGCGTTTGCTCAATCGCTGTCTCCGTGTGAACGCGCGGCGGATGCTGGAGGTTGGCTTTCGCCTGAGCAATCACGTCCGGAATTTTCTCCATGCGCTGACGCAGATTTGGAATCCGCTTTTCTGCCGGCGCGAAATCGCGTGCGACCAACAGATAAAGGCTGTTGGCCAGGCTCTGCATGTAAACGAGCGGATTCCAATCCGGCTCCTTCAGTTCTTCGGCCCGGAAGATTTGATAATCGATGTTCTCCTTCAGGATGCGGAAATCGATGCTGTTCGCCCCGGTGAGCTTCGATCCGTCGATGGCGTTTAGCTTGCCTCGAAATTCTTTTTGGGTTGCGAGATCTTTCGCCCGGGCATCCGGCGAGTAATCGGTTAACTGGCCATCAAACCGATGGTCACCGAGCTCGGTTGCATCCTCGGGGTTGGCCTGCAAATATCGCTCGATGTAATCGTGGGCAATTCTTTGGAATGCATCATCCTGTAGAGTTGCGGCTGCGTTGAGGGTCACCAACGATAGTGCGCACACAACCGCGAGGATGATTTTCATCACGTCTCAGCTCGGCGTCCCACCGTGAAGAATCGGCTCCGTAGCGATTTCATCCGGCGTGAGCTGAGTTTGCAGGTAAGTGCGGCCCTTGTAGAAGCAGGCGACAATGACGAAGACGACTGCTGCTCCAAACATCAACCAGGTGAAAAATGTGAAGTACTGATAAGCGCTGAGTTTATGCCCGCCGCCTAAGATCCATTTATTGACCAGAGCGACGAAACCCTCCCCCGAGGCAACAGTGAGGAGCCACAGCGCCATCACTGAACTCTTCATCGAATTCGGCGCCTGCGTGTAGGAAAACTCCAGACCGGTGATCGACACCATGGCCTCACCCAGCGTGAGGATGACATAGGCCAGCAATTGCCAATTGATGCTCGGTTTCATTCCCGCGTCGATTTGACCTTGAATCCAAACGATCACGACAAACGACAAGGCCGTGATGAAGAGACCGATCCCGATTTTCCGCAGTGGCGTAAGCGGAAAAACTTTGTCGATCGCCGGATAGATCACGTAATTCACGATCGGAATGAAGATTAAAATAAGAATGGGGTTGGCGGTCTGGACCTGGGCTGCGATCAAATTCATGCCCATCCAGTGCAAATCCATTTTCTCGGCCTGTAATGTCCATTCGACGCCATTGCTCATTCCCCAAAGCGCCCAAAAAACCAAAATAAAAACATAGACCATCGCAATGCGGCCAAGCGTGATCAGACCTTCCTTGCTGAAAGTTTCTTTCAAATAGCCGAGCCCCGCCGGTGGCACGTGAACCATTTTGTGGCGACCGCCCCAGAAGAACAAAGTGGCGATCAACATCGCTATTCCGGGAATTCCAAACGCCCAGCCGGCTCCCCATTTGGAATTTGCGAGAAGCCAGGGGCAAAGGATGGAGGAGATAAACGAGCCTGCGTTAATCGAGAAATAAAACCAGCCAAACATTTTCGAGAGTAGATGCTTGTTCGATTCACCGAACTGATCGCCGACGTTTGCTGAGACGCACGGTTTGATGCCGCCGGCTCCCAAACAAATTAGAAATAATCCGATTGCGAGCATGGTGCGTTGTCCGATGGCGATTCCCCACGTTGTAGCCATGCAAGCGAGCGTGAGGTTTCCCAAGCAGTAAACAATCGAGAGCGACAGAATCGTCCGATATTTCCCGAAAAAACCATCGGCGAGGATCGCGCCAAGCACTGGGAGAGCATATACGCCCAGCACGAAAACATGGCTGTACATATAGGCTTGGTTGTCACTCATCGGCGCCAGCACGCCCGACTGGTTCAAAAGATAATGCGCCATGAAAACGGTGAGCACCGATTTCATGCCGTAATATGAGAAGCGCTCGGCCGCTTCGTTGCCGATGATGTATGGCACGCCCGGCGGCATGCCCTTTACGTTTGGGGGCGATGTTGCGTATGTGTGTTTGGCCAAGCGATCTCCCTTTGCCTAACGAGTCTCCGAAGAAGATTCCGAACCTATTGCGGAAGATGACGACTCTTTCGTATCCGGGTTGTCGCCGTGCGACCAGACTTTTGCCGGATCAGGCTGCTCACGCTGCACTTCCGGCATCTGGCCGAGCGGATGTTTTTCGCAGGAAGTGGAAAACAGGAGAACCGCGAATGAAACAGCGACAACGCCCATGCGAACGAACAAAGCCATAATGCGCTGGCACAGTTATCAGTCTCCCGTCGCGCGCGCAAGGATGAAAGTGTTCATCCATCCCACGTGGCCCATGCGTCGCATTGGGCGAATGGACGAATGCGACGTATAAGATGATTGAAACACGCCGCCGCAGGACTACTATCACACGCGGTGGGCCGCACAGACAGACTCAGCGCATGGAACGAAGTGTTCGCTCTTGTTCTGCTTTTTGCAGGCACGTTGCTCTTTTTTGCGCTGATTTCCTACACGCCGAAGGATATACCGTCCTGGTTTTGGTTTAGCCGCGTTTCACCGGCCAATCATCCTGCACAAAATTTCATCGGCCCGCTTGGAGCGATTGCGGCGGGCATTTGTTATCAGTTGATCGGCGTTTTTGCTTCGCTGTTGCTAGCAGCCGTCCTGCTTGGCTTCGGAGCGGCTAAATTATTTTATCCGCGGTTGCGTGTAGCGCTCCGAATTCCTTGGATCGTTCTGTTCCTCGTTTCTGGTGCGTGTCTCGATGAAGCCTGGGATATTAGGCATTTGCTCGGCAGGAAGGTGCCGGTGGATATTCGGGGCCCCGGCGGCCTTATTGGTTATGGTTTGTCCAACGAACATCACGGGCTGCTCCCGGCTGCTCTTGGACCGGTAGGCTCGGTTCTTCTTGTTGTCGGAGTTTATTTGACCACGCTGATTCTGGTTACCGGTCTGCGTCCGATTCATTTTGTTCGCGAGATGGTCAATCTTACACGCCGGAGCGCGGCGAAGCAGCACCAATGGCGAGTGCGCCGGAGAATTCGGAAGTCGGATCTCAGAGAAAAACTGAAGACTGAAAAGGAACGGCGAGCACTCGAAGCGCTACAGAAGCAACTCAAAAAGAAAGGCGTTCCCGTGCCTCAACCGGTGGCCACACTAATTTCTCCGGAAGAATTGGCAAATCGGCCGGCGCCGAAGGTTGTAGATACGACGGTGCCGTCGAGTGAGAATCGCCGGAGACCCTCTCTTGCCGAGCTGCGCGCGACCGAAGAAAGAGCGAAAGCCGCTCCGAGTCCGACAAACACCGCGTCGACTTGGGAAGACTATGTTTTGCCTGGACTCGATCTGCTCGAGGAACACAATTTTGACGCGCGTACCGCGACCGATCCTTCCGAGCTGAAAGAGGTTCAACAAGTTCTGATTGAGACGTTGGCGCAATTTGGGATTGCCGTCGCGCCGGGCGATATCACCAAGGGTCCGACCATAACGCGCTACGAAGTGTATCCGGCCAAAGGTGTCCGTGTGGACAAAATTGTGAGTTTAGAGCGCGACCTCGCCCGAGCAACCAGCGCCGAACGAATCAATATTCTCGCGCCTATTCCCGGCAAAGACACAGTTGGAATTGAGCTGGCCAATACTCGCAAAATGACAGTGAAACTGCGGGAGCTTTTCCAATCGCCCGATTGGGAGGCGGCGAAAGAGCACGCAAAAATTCCGCTCGCGCTGGGCAAAGACGTTTACGGCAAGACAATCATTGCAGACCTCGCGCAAATGCCGCATCTGCTCGTCGCCGGGACCACTGGCAGCGGGAAAAGCGTCTGCATTAATGCGCTGATTGCCAGCATGCTCTTTCGGTTCACGCCGGAACAAATGCGCCTTGTGATCATTGATCCGAAGATGGTTGAAATGCAGGCCTACCAATCGCTGCCACATCTTGAATTATCCATCGTCACCGATCCGAAGAAAGTTCTGCTGGCCTTGCGGTGGTTAATCGACCAGATGGAACGCCGCTACAAGATGTTCGCCCGCGTAGGTGTGCGGAATATCGTTGGATTCAACGCGCGGCCGAAAAAATCTGTAGCCGTAGGCGGTGACCGCGGCGATGAAAGCGAATCGGCTGCCATGCGACCGGGGTCAACGTCTCCGGCAACAGAAGAACAAATTCCCGACAGAATTCCCTATGTCGTTGTGATCGTCGATGAACTCGCTGACCTTATGCAAACCGCCCCTGCGGACGTCGAGACAGCGATCGCGCGCATTACACAGATGGCGCGCGCAGCCGGTATCCATGTGATCGTGGCGACACAAACGCCACGCGCGGATGTGATCACAG
Source organism: uncultured Verrucomicrobiae bacterium (assembly GCA_963776065.1). Classification (GTDB taxonomy): domain Bacteria; phylum Verrucomicrobiota; class Verrucomicrobiia; order Chthoniobacterales; family UBA10450; genus Udaeobacter. The sequence goes on from CAVZLJ010000008.1 coordinate 505,827, forward strand.
GAGTCATTAAGGCGAACATCCCCAGCCGCATAGCCTTCCAGGTCGCGAGCAAGATCGACAGTCGCGTCATTCTCGATGAAAACGGCGCCGAGCGTTTGCTCGGCCAGGGCGACATGCTTTATCTCCCGCCGAGCGCCTCCCGTCTCATCCGTGCGCAGGGCGTGCTGGTGACGGATAACGAAATTCACGGCCTCGTAGAATTTGTATCAAAACAGAGTCCCCCTGCATTCGATACCGCCATGCACGAAAAGCTCCAATCCGCCGGTGCGCCGGAAGAAGAAGTAACAGCGGAGGATGAAGAGCTGGTCGAAAAATGCATCGAGATCATTCGACAGGAAAAACGCGCGTCCACTTCGCTGCTTCAACGCCGGCTTGCGCCTCGGTTACACGCGCGCGGCGCGCATCGTTGATATTCTGGAGCAGCGCGGTATTTTAGGTCCAGGCGAAGGCGCGAAACCACGCGAGATTCTAGTCGATCTCGATGCCGCCGTTTAGCCGTCATTCGCGTCATGACAATAGAAGGGCTCGGTAAGAAGTTTGAGGAGGCAAGAAGCGCGAGAAATCTCACCATCGATGAAGCGGCGCGGATGACCAAAATTCGCCCGCAGCGACTGGCAGAGATTGAGTCGGACGACTTTTCGCAATTCCCTAGTCTGGCGTATGCAAAGGGCTTCCTCCTCATCTACGGAAAATTTCTGGACGTTGACGTGACCCCTTATCTCGATGCGTTTGAGGACTCAGAGAGCGTCACTGTCGACGGCTACTCGTATCTCCAGGAGAACGAGCGTGCAAAACCGGTTTCTGCGCCGGTGGTTCGGCGCCGTCCCCCTGCCACCGGTGGCAATAATCGCGTTTCGCCAATGCCGCTCATTTTTGGCGTCCTGGTTTTGGTGATCGGCTTTTTCGTGATGAAATTTCTTCTCAATGTGCAGCGGCTCGCACCCGGGCAAGGAGGTGCCACCGCGCAAGCGTCGCCAAGGGTAACTCCGGCGCTCGCGTCAGGTGGCTCGAGCCCCGCAGGTGCGGCGAATGTTGGGGGTGCCGTTACGACTGCGCCGGTCGCCTCGCCTTTGCCAACCCTCGGGCAGCCGGAAACGCGGAAGGCATTGGCCGTCGATTCCACAGCCTCAGGCGAGCCGGAAGTGCGCAAGGCGAAGCCAGTAACCAAAGAAGACCTGGCAGAAGCGGGTCCCACGACCAATTCACCCTCAACGCAATCGAGCGAACAAAATCGGGTGGCCATTCGCCCACTCAAACGAACGTACGTGCGGGTGACGGTGGGCGATGATGGAAAACCCGCATTCGAGCGATGGGTTTCTCCGGCTGACGGTCCGGTTGAATTTCGCGGCAAGCACGTATCGATTCGGGTGCTCGATCCTGAGGCCGTTGCGATTACTAAGAACGGTCAGGCGCTGCAACAAAACGATCAGGACGTGACGGTCAACTGATCGCGCTCCTCATGAACTCGTCTGTAGCAGCAGCGGTGCCGGTTGCAAATTCCTCGGCAAGACACAACAAGCAGGTGACATGCCTGCCTGTACAACGCGTAAAAGTCGGCATGATCAGCCTCGGATGTGCCAAGAATCTTGTGGACGCGGAGATCATGCTCGGAAGCGTTTTGCAACGCGGGATGGAAATCACGTCGCGCGCTGACGACGCCGATGTGCTCGTCGTTAACACCTGCGCTTTCATCGATTCAGCCAAGGAAGAATCGATCGAGGCGATCTTGGAAGCACACCAGCATCGTGGGTTGAATAAACGGCCGGATCAAAGACTGATCGTCAGTGGATGCATGTCGCAGCGGTTTGCGAGAGAATTACGTAACGAATTGCCAGAGGTGGATGCGTTCATCGGCCTAGATCAAGTCAATCAACTCGGAGCGATCGTGGAGAAAGTTTTAGAAAAACGGCCAGCGCTCAACGTTTCTTCTGCAAACGGCGACGTCGCTATTGCGTTTACGCGCACGCGGCCCACGTACATCCCGGATTACGACACGCCGCGCTTCAGACTTACTCCGACCCATTTCGCTTACGTGAAAATTGCCGAGGGCTGCAATCATCCGTGCAGTTTTTGTGTGATTCCGCAAATGCGCGGAAAACATCGCAGCCGCAAACCGGATTCCGTGCTGGCTGAAATTCGTGCGCTCGTCCGCGAAGGCGTGCGCGAGATCAATTTGATCAGCCAGGACACGACTTATTACGGAATGGATTTATGGCAGACCAAAGCGGGCCCGCGGCAACCAGTCGATTCCACTCGCGGTCCGACACTAGCTGCGCTGCTTAGGGAGATTCAGAAAATCGAAGGCGAATTCTGGGTGCGCCTGCTTTACACGCATCCAGCGCATTGGAGTGACGAACTAATTGCGACCATCGCGGAATGCGGCAAGGTCGCGCGCTATATAGACATTCCGTTACAGCACATCGACGAATCGATGCTAAGCCGCATGCGTCGTGAAACATCCCGCGCGCACATCGAACATCTGATTGATAGGATGCGCGTCGGAATTCCGGGCGTAGCGCTGCGGACTACCTTCATCGTTGGATTTCCTGGCGAGACCGATGCCGAATTCGAGGCCCTGATTGATTTTATTCAGCGCACCCGGTTCGAACGGCTCGGGATATTCAAATACTCCCAGGAACACGGATCGCGCGCCGCAAAGATGCCAGGGCAGATCCCCGCAAAGATCAAGAATGCCCGTTACCGACAGGCGATGTCGGTGCAGCAATCGATTGCCCATGATATCGCTCGGGAGAGAATTGGCAGGGAACTGAAACTGCTCGTGGATCAGCCCCACATCGCACGCAGCGAAGGCGACGCGCCCGATATCGATGCGCGCGTCGTTTTATCGAAGCCTGCGCCTGTTGGCGAATTCATTTGGCGGACCGTTACTGGGAGCCGCGGCTACGATCTTCTGGCATAGCGCGGTTTATCCATGTATGGCCGCCGGTCAGCCGGTGGTCGCGTAACCTTGCTGTGTGGGAGGGCGGCCACACGGACGTGGCTACAGCGGCGTGTAGCTCAATTTTCTGCAGTCGCGAGATTGACTAGTGACAAGTCAGGCGATTTCTGATCAATTGCTTCAACACTGATGGTCGAACCTGACCAACCAAAGAAAGAGACGGTTCGTATTGAGTCGCCGCTTCCGCCTGCAACCAAATCGCCAGAGGCACCTGTCAAGCCGCGCGAGACTGTGCGAATTGAGTTGCCGGTTCGTGAGACGGGCAATCCCGCGATTCCCCCTTCGCGCCCGGCTGATCCAAGCTCTGCCGTCAAGGACATTTCGTCCACGACCTTTTTCGCGCCGCCCAAAGTGCTGGCTGCCTCGCCGCCCCTGTCCGCTTCTCCTTCTGTTTCAGTCGCTCCGGAACTGAACGAGAAGACCGTGCGCATTCCTCTCATGCCGGAGCCATTGCGCTCTTCTCAGAAGAAGACTCAGCCACTGATCGCCGTGCCCCAGGTCGCTCCACGGAATCCGCCCGTCGCTGTGGCGCCAGTCGAGAAAAGCTCAATGCTCCTGTATTGGGTGCTTCTGGGCGTTTCCGCATTGATTTTGATTATCCAGATTTGGATTTACTTTTCTTAACCATGGAAAATTCTGCCATCATAAACCTCAACGAATCCAATTTTGACCGCGAACTAACGCAGGACGACAAACCGATGATCGTCGATTTTTGGGCGGAATGGTGCGGTCCATGTAAAATGATCGCACCGCTGCTGGACGAGATCGCGCGCGAAAAGGCGGGTGCGGTCAAGGTAGCGAAAGTTAACGTGGACGAAAGCCAGAGTCTTTCGCTTAAGTACAATATTCGCGCCATCCCGGCCTTGCTCTTTTTCAAGAACGGCCAACTGCGCGATCAAGTAACCGGGGTCACCAGCAAGAAAGACTTGTTGACTCGGATCGACGCGCTGGGCTGAGGAGATTTCCCCGGTGAATGGCCGCGGCTGGAACCAGCGATCGCTGCGTTCGGTCGTAGACTTTCAACTTTTGATTGCGACGCAATCCTAGTCCGCGATCTTACTGACGGAGTGCAAATCACGGGCGTGATCCCAATGCGTTACGATGAAATTCTCAGGCCGGACGCGTTGTCGTTTATCGCGAAATTGCATCGCACGTTTGAATCGCGGCGCCGCGAATGTCTTCGAGCGGCTGAAGAAAACAATTGACGAAATTCGCGCCGCGAAAGCGGAAGTCTCCCGGCTTATCCGTGAATGACCGGCGGAACCGTACGACAAAATCTTGGATGCTAACCTCCCGGCGACGCCTTCGAAAGGTCACGGGCGGCGCCGGACAAGTTCCTCCGTCGCGTCTGAGAAACCCGCGCCCAATGGCCGACTCCATCAATTCCGGCGATCTCGATTGATCGCCGAGCGCCGGAACACCTATCTCTCCTTGCGAATCAGCCTTCCCAACGCCTCCCGATCCGACGCCAAAAACTCGGAGATCCGCTGGTGGTCGACGTGGGCGACGATGATTTGGCCGACTTCTGTGTTAACCTCCCTGAAGATGCCGTGAGATCTCATCTTTGCGACCTGGTACTGGTTGTCCTCGGTGGGCGTGACGTAGTGCACCCAGTCCGCCTTGAAGCGATGCACCAGGAAGAGGTGGACGAGAGTCATTAGGCGCTTCTTGCGCAGTGAGTCCGCGAAGGTGTTCTGGTCGCGTACCGAGAGGATGCTGCGGCCACGCCGGTCGTGGATCGGGGCGAAGATGACGTTAGCGAGCTTCTCCTCCCCTTGGTCGTAGACTCCGAGCTCGAGTAACTCCGAGCCGGCGCGGTGGGGCCGCATCTGGACGCGGAGCCCGCCGGGGAGCTGATAGTGCTGCGTCCACATCGCCAGCCACTCTTCAAGAAGCTTCTTGGGGACCTCGGTCTGTATCAGGTGCTGATGCTGGGTCGAGCCCTTGCCCATTGCCATGGTGGTCGCAGTACGCCCCGACGTAGCGGCCAATGCGGCGTCCGCGCGCGGTCCGCCGACAAGGGTCTGGGGAGTGCGGTAGGGAGAATCGACCATGCGGAGTTTGCGTTGCAGGCGGGCGAGGGCGAGCATGCCGTCCTGCTTGAGGGCCATTGTGAACTCCTCAGCGGCGAGGCCGTCGATCTGGTGACCGCCGTAGGTGATGAAGTTGAAGACGAAGCCCAGCTTGCCGAGTTCCTCGGGAAAGCTTCGCATTTGCTCGTCGCTCATGCCGGTGGTGTCCCAACTGAACGACGGGGAGAGGTTGTAGGCGAGCATCTTGTCGGGAAACTCCGAGTGAATCGCCTCGGCGAACTCGCGCGCGTCATCAAGGTTGGCGGTCTTGGTCTCCATCCAGAGCAGGTCGGCGAAGGGCGCCGCCGCAAGCGACTTGGCGATGGCGTACGGAATCCCGCCGCGCACCTGGTAGTATCCTTCGGGCGTCCTGGCCGCCTCGCAGTCCCAATGCACGTCGACGCCGAGTTCGTGCGCCTTCTCGCGGGCGGCGTACAGCGAGGCGCGCACGGCGAACCGCCGCCACTCGTCGACGCTTGTCTCGACCGGTTCACCTTCGCTCGACCGGAATTCGATCACTTCGGCAACCGCCTCACTGAAGGTGTTCAGTTCGGCGTCGTCCTCCCAGGCGTCGAGGAAGCAGGCGGTGATCCGGTCGAACATCGCGTCGATCGAGGTCTCTTTCCCCTCCCGCAACGACCCTGCGGCTTTGGCGGCCTGCGTCAGAATGCCCCGGCGCTGCAGCCATTCCCGTGCGACGGTGTGCTCTCCGGACGGTATGGCGTACAGGAGATGGCCGGTGAGTTCGGCGACTCCCAGCTCGTGAAAATGCTGGATCAATGCCAGGAAGCACGGCTTGTAGGCTGGCACGTCGGGGTTCGTCGCCCCAACCAGGAAGGGTTGATCGCGTTCGTCGCCGCGACCTTCGATCAAGTTGGCGGCTTCGGCGTCGGTGCGGGCGACGATGAGGCCGGGAACGCTCATGACGTCTAGCTGGAAGCGGGCCGCGTTCAGTCGCTTGTTCTGCTCATCCTGCGCCACAAGCACTTTGCCGCCCTGATGGCCGCACTTCTTCGTGCCCGGACGCTGGTCCTCGATGTGGTAGCCTGGAACGCCGGCTTCGACGAAGCGGCGGATCAGGTTGCGCACGTGCGGATCGCCGCCGTGGCCGGTGTCGGCATCGGCGATGATGAACGGACGAAAATCCCGAGCCTTCGTCGCGGCGCGCTGCGCCTGAGTCATCCGCGAACGCAGATACTGCTGGTTGTGATCTGCCGAGAGCAGGGCGCGCACGAGCGTCGCTGCTTCGTCGGGCACCTGGCTGAGCGGATAGCTGGCGAGATCGGGTCCCGGGTCTTCGCTCGTTCCGCCCTTGGCGGAGGTCGCCCAGCCGCCGAGGTAGATCGCCTCGACCCCAATCCGCTTCATCGCCACAGCCTGCCCCGGCGAGTACGGACCAAAGGTGGTGATGCTCTTGCCCTCCGCGAAAAGTTGGCGCAAGCGATCGTAAAACGCTACGGCCGCCTCACGCGCTATCGTGTAGTCGTGGGCGATGGTGCCGCGCTGCTCGACCACCTGACGCGCGGTATAGAGGCGAACGATCCCCGCGAATCGTGGGCTGTCGAACCACTCTTGGGTTTCGTTGATTTCCTGTTCGAACGATTTCATAAGGGCACTCGTTGGTTCAGACAACAAAATCGAGATTCTCGGTGATCCGCGTTCCGTCTCGCTCGAAGGCCTCGATGTAGGACCGGATGCGGGATCTGGCATTGGCGAGATCGTGATTGTTCAGATTCAGGTTCAGGAGATCGATGTACCAAGGCAGCTTAGCGCGATTGGTCACATAGGTAGCGACGATCTCGCGTGCGATGGGCAGCGTGGTCGTCTTCGAATCGTCGTGGACGTCGCGGTCGCGGGCGGCGAGCAGCTTCTCGTATTCTTCGTCGAGCAGGCGGGCAAAAAGCGCAAAATCGAACGTATCACCGGCCTTGGCGCCCGTCTTCGGGTCGTCCTCGTTGAGTTGCGCCCCCTTGTGCAGCCATTCCCAGAGGATGCTGACCCGGATCTCGCCGGTCGCCATGTCCTCCATTAAATAGAGCACGTCGTCGTTGCCGAAAAAGTCCGCCGGCTTGAGCGCCGCGGCCTGGAAACCCTGCTCGAAGGCGTTGCCGTACTGCAGGGCGACGCTCAGCAAGTCGCGGGCGCCCCGGACGGTACGCGGCGCCGGCTCGAGCAGCACCAGCCCGTCGGCGTCCTCCTGCGTGTAGGTGAGTGGCGGGAAATCACGTTCGAGCTGGTTGTCCGCGCCGACCTGCTCCCATACCGGCCGCACGATGTGCACCATCTTCCAGTGCGCCACCCACTTGCCGCTTGCCCCCGCGAGTTGCTCGCGCTCGCCGCCTGCCTTCGCCCTGCGCATGCCTGCGGCGACGCCGGCCGCGGAGCCGACTGGGATGTTGGGCTCCATACCGCCCTGCCATAGAGCACGGCGGCCGTTCCGATCGGGGGTGTTCACGGCCCGGCGCACGCGGTCCTCGTAATTGCGCATGTAGCCGTAGGTCATGCCGATGGCGTCGATATTCGGGTTGACGAAGCCCGGGTCCCACGCCATCGCGTCGGCGACACTGTTGATGTAGTCCCACCGCCCGGTGTTGAAGCCGACGAAGTGGCGGCCGAGGACGGCGCGGATCTCCATCAACTGGAAGGACGCCTCGATCTGCTCGACGAGGACGTAGGCCTTGATCGTGCCTATCGGTAGCCCGAGATGCTGCTCGAGCGCCGCGAGCATGTCGTTCCACAGCGCTGCCTCCTCGGCGGTCTGGATCTTCGGCAGGTAGAAAACGATCGATGCGCCCGAGTCGCGTAGACGCTGATGGTTGTTGACCACGTAGAGCGCGAGATCGACGATCGAAGCAGAGAAGCCGGTGCCGTCCTTCTCGCGCACGTGGCGGTCGTCGAGATGCAGACCGCGCGCGCGGAAGATCTTGGTGGTGAAGTCGAGCTGTTGGCGCCAGTCGGCGACGATGGGTCGCCCGAAAAAGCCTTGCGCCCAATGGTTCATCTCGGCGCTGACTTCTTCGGCGACGCGCAGGAAGCGTGGGTCTTTGGCGATCGCGAGCTGGAGGTTGCGCTGGTTGTCGAGCGACATGGTATCGACCTGCCCGAGGGCGTCCTCGCCATCGAACATCCAGCCGTCAGCGCCCGAGAGCAGAGCGTAGGCGATGTTGCGCAGGCCGCTCTCGGTGCTCGCCCGTGGCCGAGCGGCCGGGCCGGTGCCTTGGATCCACTGGCGCATCAGATCGGCGGGGATCTCGCTCCCGTCGAAGTTTCCGTCGCGGGCGTCCTGAACGCGGATGCCCGTGCGCGGAATCAGCGCCTGGGGATCGAGGAAGGCAATGCGCTGCTGGCCGCGCTCCCGCGTCAGTCGCCGCGCGATGCGCCTTGCCATCAGCTCGTGGCGGTCACGGTTGAGCGGCGCCAGAACCTCTAACGCCTCCAGTGCCACCGGGGTGTAGACCTCGGGGTACGCCTTAAGGACGCTGTTGCGGTAATCGAGTTTTC
>CAVZLJ010000009.1:0-43925 GCA_963776065.1 uncultured Verrucomicrobiae bacterium
CGAGCCATCTGCGTCTCGTAGTCCAAAACTTATGCTACTGAGGGATCTGGACCCATTGCGGATAAACGCGCGTTGAACTAAACCGCTGCATTCGTCGAATGCTCTTGATCCCTCCTCAATCTTCACATTCTTCCAAAAATGTGGGCATGTTAGTTATAGATCTTATTCTTTCTTGCTCCAATACAAGAAGTGATAATCTTGCATTTCGATAGCGGAAGTATCGCAAAGTTTCAACGTGAACTGGAGCCGATGGCCTATAAATTCCAATTCGTTACCCCGGCCGGTTTCAGCGCGCTCAATTACAGTATGTTTCAACTCGCGCAAGGCGGTCGCGACCGCGGCATGGCGGCATATGCAGCATCGCAGGAGGCGGAATTCGCCGCGGAACGCGATGGTTACTCAGCGACGAAACATCAACGCGAAGTCGGCACAGGTTACTTCGATGTCGTCGCTCAAATTATCACCGGCGGCAAAAGCCCGACCACGGCGTTGGGTGGCTCGACCGAAGCGGAGCAGTTCCGTTGAATGCAAGTTCGACGAACGCCAGTGAAAACGTTGCGCAAGATTCTTTCGCGCTGACCGACAGTCGTCTCGCAGCGCGTTGCGCCGAAATCGCGCTGCATGCTTTTTTCGATTACCAAATGCGTTTCAACGCCATCACCGGGCGTGCGCGCGAGCGTTTTTTGGCACGCGATTGGGCCGGCAGTTTCGATGACGCGGCCGAGCGCCTGCATTTTTACAATGATGTTCTCGACGGCCTGACAAGTCGTATCCACGAATTGCTGGGCGTGCGTTTGCCGGAACGCAACATCTGGACGGGAATCAAAGCCGTTTACTCATCACTCATCGCGCGCTCGCCGGCGTGGGAAATCGCCGAGACATTTTTCAATTCGTTAACGCGCCGCGTTTTTTTCACCGCCGGCGTGGACCAGACAATCGAATTTGTCGATACCGATTTCGACGCGCCGCCGTCGAGCGCCCCTATCAATATCGCGAAAACTTATCGCGACCAAAGCCTGTCCGAACTGCTGCGTTCGGCGTTGACGGATGCTTTTGACGAAACCTGCTGGGACGACCTGCGGGAGACGGCGAAACTGGCTTCGGCACGGATTGAAGCGATACGCGCGGCGAAAGGTGCGCGGTTCGAGCTGGAGATCGTTTCGAGTGTTTTTTATCGCGGACGCGGCGCCTATTTGGTGGGACGCGTCTTGCGCGAAGGAGAGTTGCCTCTGCCAATCGCGCTTTGCCTTCGTCACGAAAATGAGCGCGGCATTATCCTCGATGCGTTGTTACATGGAGATGTCGACCTTGCGATCTTGTTTTCGTTTACCCGCTCCTATTTTCGGGTGGCCGTTGAATGTCCCTATAGGCTTGTGCGTTATCTTCAGCAATTGATGCCGAGAAAACGGTTGATTGATCTTTACAACGCCATTGGTTTTCATCGGCACGGTAAAACGGAATTCTACCGCGATTTCATCGCGCACCTGCGTAAGTCAAGCGATCGTTTCGTCGTGGCCGAAGGAGCTCGCGGAATGGTGATGAGCGTCTTCACGCTGCCGAGTTACGATGTCGTTTTTAAACTGATCAAAGATCGATTTGATTTGCCGAAAGATAACACCCGCGAGGATGTGCGGCGGCGTTACCGATTGGTTTTCGAACATGACCGCGCGGGACGATTGGTAGAAGCGCACGAGTTCGAGCATCTGCGCATCCCCGGGGCCCGGTTCAGCTCGGAATTGCTGGCCGAACTTTTGCGCGATGCCGCTTCTGTTGTGAAGATGGAGGGCGGCGATGTCATCGTCGCGCACGCTTATGTCGAGCGTCGTCTTCGCCCGCTCAACCTTTTTTTCCGGGAAAACGAGGCGGAGGCAATCGCGGCTGCCGGCCGCGATTACGGGCAATCGATCAAAGACCTTGCTGCGTCCAACATTTTTCCGGGGGACCTGCTCACCAAGAATTTTGGCGTGACCCGGCACGGCCGTGTCGTCTTTTACGATTACGATGAGCTTTGCTTCCTTACCGATTGCCATTTTCGCAAACTGCCGGAAGCGCGGACACCGGAGGAAGAAATCGCCGCCGAACCATGGTTCTCCGTGCGTGAGAACGACATTTTCCCCGAGGAATTTTTGCAATTCCTGGCTTTCCCAAAGCCGGCCCTGGCTGCGCTGCTCGAACATCACGGCGAGATTTTCAGGGCCGATTTCTGGCGCACTATTCAGCGCCAAATCCGGGAAGGTGAAATTCCAGAAGTCTTCCCTTATGGAGCGGAACGACGGCTGGCGAATGAATGCGCCCGGCGCGGCTCGAACGCGCAACCTACGGCTCCGGAGGCCGTCGTTCTATCCAGTTGAACTACGGGCGCGATGGGCTCAGAAGATAGCCAATTCTAATGATTTAGCGATTCTGCTGATTCATTGGTTTCCCAATCGCTAAATGCTTCCGTTGACGTTTGCAATTTCACCTATCCTGCTGGAAACTATTCGCCCGCCCGGCGGGCGAGGAGGGGAATTTTTCATGAATCAGATCATCGACGCCATCGAGAAAGAACAGCAAAGAACCGATGCGACACCGTTCTCGGTGGGGGATAGCGTTCGAGTTCATACCCGCGTGGTGGAAGGGGACAAAGAACGAGTTCAGATATTCGTCGGCATAGTCATTGGCCGTAAGGGCCGCGGCCTCAACGAGACTTTCACCGTGCGCCGAATCTCCTACGGAGAAGGCGTAGAGCGTGTGTTTCCACTGCATTCGCCGCGCATCGCAAAAGTAGAAGTGGAGCAAAAAGGCCGCGCGCGCCGCGCGAAACTCAATTACCTCCGCACTCGGAAAGGCAAGGAAGCGACCGCAGTTAGAGAGTGAAGCGCTTTTTGGTAGCGACGGCAGTCCTGCGCCGTCCGTTCGGCGCGCACGGAGCGACGCGCCCTACAAACATTTTTCCCGTCGCTCGTCACTTGTCACTTGTCACTCACTGCAAATCTGAAATGATTTGCAGTGATGTCCTATCGGCGTTGCGGGTTTCGTTACGAGAAAAAACTCCGCGTCGCGGGAGTCTCGCGCATCGCTGGAATCGACGAAGCTGGGCGCGGTGCGTTGGCCGGACCAGTCGTTGCTGCCGCAGCAGTTCTCCCCGAAATATTTCGGCATCGGCGTCTGAACGATTCCAAACAGCTCGCCCCGGAATTACGCGAGGAAATCTATTGCGAGCTTGTTTCGAATCCTGAAATCAGATGGACCATCGGAATTGTTGATTCTGTTGAGATTGATCGCGTCAATATCCTGCGCGCGAGCCATCGGGCTATGCGCCTGGCCATCGAAGCATTGCTCGAACCTCCTGATCACGTTTTAATCGATGGTCCGCCCGTGATCCCTTTTCCAGTGCCGCAGACGGCAATTATCGATGGCGATTGCATCAGCTTGAGCATCGCGGCGGCGAGCGTGATCGCGAAGGTCACCCGGGACCGGATCATGCGTGACTTTTGCATGCAATTCCCGCACTATTGCTTCGGTCAGCACAAAGGTTACGGGACAGAACTACATCTGCTGAAGCTTCATGAATTCGGCCCTTGCCCGATCCATCGCCGGTCTTTCGAGCCGGTGGCGCAACCGCTTCTTGCCTTGGAAGAAGTCGTCCAAATCAGGTCATCTCCGGCGCGGGGCGCGCGGCGAGAAATTAGCGTGCCGATATCTGAGACGTAGCGGTTATAAAATCCTATTCCGCAATTTCCGTGGGCGCAGTGGCGGCGAGATCGACGTCGTCTGTCGCGATAACGACACGCTGGTGTTTGTCGAAGTGAAAACGCGCGCGCGCGAAGACTTCGGCAGACCCATATCGGCGGTTGATCGAGAAAAACAAAGGCGAATTTCGCGCGGCGCATTGGCCTGGTTGCGAATGCTTGATAACCCGGACATTCTTTTCCGGTTCGATGTGGTGGAAGTGGTTGTTGTAGATGACGCGAAACCGCGCGTCGAACTCATCAGGAATGCATTTCCACTCTCTAAGCCTTATCTCTACTGATTTGCCAGCTACCTGCCTTCTTTGGAAATCGATGCAGTAATTCAATATGTCGCGTCTGGCTTCGGTACGAGAGGGGCGCGTCGAGAGTTGCATGGCACGCGATCCACGCCGAAATCTCCTTGCAATTGAATTTTCGAGTCGCGGATAATCCACCAAAACTTTTGTGAACACTAAGATCAATCATCTCGCCGTTTGGATTCTCGTCATTGTTTATTTTCTCATCGGCTGGGGATGGTACGCCGTGTTCGGTGAGAAGTGGTTGAATCTGCACGCACGCACGATGACTGACATCGAGCGAACCCATAATGTCGGTGCGTACGTGTTGGCAATCGTGACGTCGATCATTGTGAATTACGCGCTCGCGTGGCTGATCGGACGACTGAATGCTACCAACGCAATCGCCGGTCTGAAAATCGCACTCGCCTGCTGGTTCGGATTCTTGTTTGTGGAATTCTCCACGATTGCCGTGTTCTCTGCCTTTGAGACGAATCCATGGCCGCTAATCTTGATCGACATGGGCCGGCCATTTGTCGCTTTCTCGATCAGCGGCCTCGTTCTCGGCGCCTGGCGCAAACGAATAGCTTAACAATCGACGCTTTATGCCTAACGAACCGATCCTCGTTGCACAATCGAATGAACCGATCTTTTTGCTGCCTAAAATGGCGAACCGCCACGGATTGATCGCCGGCGCCACGGGCACGGGGAAAACAGTCACGCTGCAAACGCTGGCGGAAAATTTCAGTGCGCGGGGCGTGCCGGTCTTTATGGCGGACGTCAAAGGCGATCTCGCTGGATTAAGCCAACCTGGCGCAAACAATCCTAAAGTTCTCGAGCGCGCGAAAGAGCTTAAGATCGAAAATTTCACGGGCGAAGCCTGCCCGGTCGTGTTCTGGGATGTGTTCGGTGAGCAAGGCCATCCCGTGCGCGCGACGGTTTCTGAAATGGGGCCACTGCTGCTGGGCCGTTTGCTCGAATTGAACGACACGCAGGAAGGCGTGCTCAACATGGTTTTTAAGATCGCCGATGAAAAGGGTCTGCTGCTTCTCGATCTCAAGGACCTGCGCGCAATGTTGCAGTACGTCGCGGACAACGCCGACCAGTTCAAAACTCAATATGGAAATATCTCTGCTGCCAGCGCGGGCGCGATCCAACGCAATCTGCTCGCGCTGGAATCACAGGGCGCGGACAAATTTTTCGGTGAGCCAGCGCTCAATCTCGAAGATCTAATTCAGACTCAAAGTGGGCGCGGCGTCGTAAACATTCTCGCCGCAGACAAGCTGATGCAAAAGTCACCGAAGGTCTATGCGACGTTTCTGCTCTGGATGCTGTCGGAATTGTTCGAGAATCTTCCAGAAATCGGCGATCCGGAAAAACCGAAGCTCGTTTTCTTTTTCGACGAAGCTCATTTGCTTTTTACCGACATCGCGCCCGCGGTGCAGCAAAAGATCGAACAGATGGTGCGACTGATTCGATCCAAAGGCGTCGGCGTTTATTTCGTCAGCCAGAATCCGCTCGATATTCCGGAGGTGGTTCTTGGGCAGCTTGGGAATCGCGTGCAACACGCTTTGCGTGCGTTCACCCCGCGCGATCAGAAAGCGGTGAAAGCCGCCGCCGAAACTTTTCGGCAAAATCCAAAGCTGAAAGTTGAGACAGTGCTTACTGAGCTCGAGGTCGGCGAAGCACTTGTATCGATGCTGGATGAAAATGGCAGTCCGCAAATTGTCGAGCGTGCCAAGATCGTTCCGCCGCACAGTCAGGTCGGTGCAATCACACCGGATCAGCGGAAGCAAATCATCGATTCGTCGGTGCTCGCGGGTCATTACGAAAAGGCGATCGATCGGGAATCGGCTTACGAAAAATTGCAGGCGAGAGCCGGAGAGAAATCCCAGAGCGCCGGCGCACCGGCGGTGAAAGAGGCGGAGTCGACGACTGAACAGCCGCAATCATCGATCCTTGCGGAGGCATTGGGAACTGTCACTGCTGCGTTTCAGCCCACTATCGGGCCGCGTGGGGCTGTTCACGATTCGATTGCGACTTCAATGGCAAAGAGTGCAATGCGCGCTGCCAGCAGCCAAATCGGACGACAAGTCGTTCGCGGAATCCTGGGAGGAATTCTCGGCGGCAGTGGCACCAGGCGGCGATAGCTTGCAGCGACAAATGGATCGTTAGGGCATGGCGGACGACAATCATCCTCCCGCAGCTGAATGGAGATTTGTTGGGAAGACGACGCCCAAACCAGTCTCGCTTCTCTACAAACTCGGACTGGCCGCCGTTGCGCTCGTGATGGTGTTGCTTCCGATTATTTACATCGGGATCGTCGTTCTGGTGGCGTGGGGTGTTTATGAGCACGTTCTTCATTTCCCCTACCAACTTGGAGGTGGCATGCTGGCGCTGCTCTGTTATGTGGCGCCGATCATTGTCGGTGTCGTGCTCGTCTTCTTCATGATCAAGCCGCTCTTTGCGCGCCGCCCTAAAGATTACGAACCCCACCGCGTGCAGCCGGGAGAAGAGCCAGAACTCTTCCGCCTCGTCTATGCAGTCTGCAATACAGTTCGGGCGCCCCGTCCTGCGCGGGTGCTGGTCGATTTCCAAGTCAATGCCTTCGCCTCTTATCGTCGCGGACTCCCAGACTTGCTGCGCCGGCGACTCACCTTATCGATCGGCCTGCCACTGGTGGCTGGGCTGAGCGTGCGGCAATTTGGCGGCGTTCTTGCGCATGAGTTCGGACATTTTTCGCAAGGGGCGGCCATGAGTCTGACCTTTGTTGTCCGGAGCGTGAATGCCTGGTTTGCGCGTGTGGTTTATGAACGCGACGCGTGGGACGATCGGTTGCGTAGCGGCGCGGAGCGCAGCGATTTTCGACTTGGCATCATTCTGCACCTGGCGCGCGCGATGGTTTGGGTGACGCGTCGGATTCTCTGGCTGCTTATGAATGTTGGCCATGCCGTCAGCTGTTTCATGATGCGGCAAATGGAATTCGATGCGGACCGATTTGAAAGCCAGCTGGCGGGAAGCGAAACGTTCGCCGAGACGATGCGGCATTTTCAATTGCTCAACGCAGCCTGGCAACAGACCATGGCGCAGCAAACCGAGGCTTACGCGACCAATCGATTGGTCAACGATCTGCCACGGCTGAGCGCGATGGCGGCAAAGCGTTTTGCCACAAAGGCGGTTCAAGCAAACCGGGCTGTGCTTCCAATCGCGAAGACCGGTTGGTTTGATACGCACCCAAGTGATTATGATCGCATTCAGGCGAGCAAGGCGCTTGGCGTAGTTGGCATGCTGCACGGGGATGGTGATGCCACGAAATTGTTCCGGGACTTTAGAGCAACGGCGCAGGCGTTAACGAAGCACTTCTACGAGGAGGAGTGCGGGATCGATCTGAAGGATGTGACACTGCACTCGCTCGAAGAGATGTCGACCGAGACGTTGGCCGCCGCGGAAGAAGACGAGCTCGTCGAAAAGTGGTTTGGCTCAGTCTTGAACATCCACACGCTTGCATTTGTCAGGCTGGAGCGGTCTCAAGCGGCTTCGGTCTGCTCTCCTGCCGCGGCTACAGCCGCGCTCGCTGCGGCCGTCCCGTTCGTTCAGGTGTTGCTCAAAGCCGATGGAGAAGCATTAGATGCCGGTAACGCGCTGCATCTTCTGAATGCCGGCGGCTTCATCGTTAATCCGAAAAACTTTGGTTTGAAAAAAGGGACACGCGAGGAAGCACAAACGGCACAGGAGCGTGCGGACTCTCAGGTCGCTCAAGCCCGGACCAAGCTGGCGGAGCCGCTGGGTGTTACGTCAGCGCTGTTCGGAGACGCCGTTCGCGCTGCACAGGCGAACGACATTACCGCGCGCGAACAATTGAATCTTCTCGTGGATTTGATTTCGCGTTTCCCTAACATCGCGGATTCGTTGCTCCGGCTGCATAAGCAGATTCCAGCGCTTGAGTTGCTCCTCCTCAATGCGCAAAACGCTTCAAATTCCCCTTTTTGGAACGAGGTCGCGGGGAAACTGGCAACCTCAATTGACGCAGACACTGCCGCGATCCTATCGGCTTTTTCCGGTTGCAAGTATCCGTTCCGCCATGCGCGCGGCAACGTCTTGCTCAGTGATTTTCTGTGCGAATGGCAGGAAGCGAACGAACAGATTGGCGCTATTTTCAATCGTGGCCGGTGCGTTTTTCTGCGGTCGTTAAACTTGCATTATCGCGTGCTTGCACGTTTAGCATACCTAATCGAACACGCGAAGTCTTCGTCCGCGGCTTCTAGGGAGACAGTTGAAACGGGACAACAGGGTGAGGTTCCAGTTCAGAGTTAGAGGCGAGATGAGCCCGTCCGTCCTAGAAAACACGAAAAAAGGGCTCCGGCTACTTGTCACAACGCGGCCGGGTTGGCGGCGGCTTTCATGATTCGCTATCTGCCTCAATGGGTTAAACGCGCGATGCGTGCTGCCAGCAATCGAGTAGGTGGGTAAATCTCTCGCGCCTGCTTGGCGGAATGCTGAGCGGCAGCGGACGACGGAGATAGCGTCCCTGCCATTCTGAGCGAAAGCGAAGAATCTCTGTTCGTAACTCTCAACGGCGTCGCCGGAGAAAGTCCAGAGATCCTTCCCTTCCGCTCAACAAGACAATGGGAGAATAATCGCCGGACACGCCAAGAGCATCCGGCGATTTGAATTATTCCCAGTTTATGGCGTTGGCGCAGCTTTCGCTTCTTTCTTACCGCCTTTGCCCGCTTTCACTTCTACTTGCGTAGCGGACATGGTGTAGGTGACATGAACCTTATCGCCAACTTTGACGTCACCTGTGACCTTGGTGTTCGCATCCCGATTCATTTCCCAACGGTCTTTCCCCTTCTGCACAACGATCATAGAATCATTCACTTCCAGGACCGGCCCTGTGACTTCATATGTTTTCGCTCCGGCAAAAGCTGCGCTGCTAAGCGTCAGACTCGCTGCCGCCAATAAACTGAGTGGCAATTTAATTTTCATATGTCGATTAGACTCCTTCCTGCTGGTTCTATTCAAGTGCTTTTATGAAAGAGGCCTGTCGAATTCGTTTGTTAGCCTCAAACGTGTGAGCCTCATGCGAGCCTCTGCATTGCCCTGGGATACAGGCCGCCAGGCGGCGATGTTCTCGAAAATTATCGACAGATCTGTAGTCGCCGCCCGCGATCGCCGATGTTCTCCGGCGTAGTGTTGCCGTTGAAGGCGAAACCTGGACGTGCTGCTGACTCGGGCATTCTCTAGCCGGATGGCGGCGTCGGGCTTGTTGTCCCAGAACACGCGCCTTCTTTCCTTTGCGCGTCTGGCGACTTGCACTGGATGTTGACCGTAGAACCAGGCGCGCAGGTGCCGGTAATCGATGTACTGCGGGTGCGTTGGACTATCCAGTAGTGTGTTCCTTCCTGCACGGTGAGCTGCTTGCTATCGCACGAACACACTGAGCCCGCGATTGTTAGCGTCTGCCCGAATGCGATGCTGCTCAACATGCATCCGAGAACGATTGTGCATAAAAAGATTTTTGCTTTCATGCCACGATTGAATTCCCAAAGGCAGTGTGACTGCAAGCTTTTACTTCGCAGCGTCGTTAGGCCAGGTTTTACTGTAGTGGCTACTTTTCTGAGCGCTCTGGTTGAACTTCGAGTTCGAACCGTGTGAGTTTACATCACGGCGTGTCATTTTCGCCAATACGCAACGTTAATGGCCAGCTGACATTTCGTATTTGTTCCGGAGTTCTCCATGCGCTGCCAAGCTCATCGCTTATTTCTTTCAACGGATCGCTACCCATCGCGGCGATGAACCGCTGAGTCGATGACCACGTTCGAAGGTAGCCCACCAGATGATCGAGATCCCATAGTGCTGTCATTTTGAATTTGGGTGTGTCGATTTCTTGAAACGGGAAGGGGAGATCAGCGAACTGCTCTATGAGCCTGCGTTCGGGCGGCCAGAAAGACCCGACTACTTCACCATAGTATCGATTTACCACCTCATCGATCGCCGGTTCAATGTGCAACAAGTTGTAAGCCGACGCAGCGAGGACACCGTCAGGTTTTAATACTCGCCGCGCTTCCGCGTAAAAGCGCTCCAGATCGAACCAGTGCAATGCTTGCGCGACCATGATCAGATCAATCGTCTCTGATCCGATGTCGCTGTTCTCGGCGGGTGCGACACGATACTCGA
Source organism: uncultured Verrucomicrobiae bacterium (assembly GCA_963776065.1). Taxonomy (GTDB): domain Bacteria; phylum Verrucomicrobiota; class Verrucomicrobiia; order Chthoniobacterales; family UBA10450; genus Udaeobacter. Next base: position 10,184 of record CAVZLJ010000009.1, read on the forward strand.
TTATCTCATGTGACTGCGCGTTCGCGATCTGCTTTTCACTCGCATCGGTCGCAATGACGCGATCGAACACTGATGCCAATCCAACTGCTGCTTGACCGTTCCCCGTGCCGCAATCCCATGCGAACTGACGATCCGGCGCAACACTGCCGAGATACTCAAACATTTCGCGTGGATATCGCGGCCGAAATTTCGCGTAATCTGCCGCCTGATTCGAAAAATGATCTTTGAAGCTCACACGAACCTGCGCTTCTCAGAGGCTGTGGCGGTCGCTGTCCTCAGCGGCGTTGCTGAATTCGAGGTTGGTCGTTGGATGTTGGGCGTTCGGCGTTTTCTTACGCCTTCGGCGGCTCCGGCATCGTCCGCAAACCAACGCGAGCAAGGTATTCGTCCGCTTGCAAGAGATCATTGCCCGCGCGCTCGAGGATCTTGAGCAGATTGTCCATCGACGAGACTTCCTCGAGTTGCTCGGTCAGGAACCACTGGAGAAAATTAATCGTGATGTAGTCGTTCTGTTTTCGCGCTAATTCCACCAACCCGTTTATTTGCTGGGTGACGTGAATTTCCTGGTCGAGCGAAAGTTTCACCGCGTCACGCGGAGTCTTGAATTTTGATTTTGGCGCATCGATCGCCGGGATCACCACGCGACCGCCGGCATCGACAATGTACTTAATAAAACGCAGCGCGTGACCTTTCTCCTCCTCCGCCTGTTGGAAAAAATGTTGCGACAACTGCGGCAACGCCTCGGTCGCAAAATGCGCCCCGATCGCGTAATACTGCAACTCCGCGCTGAACTCATATCCGATTTGCTCGTTGATAGCATCGATCACTTTCTGACTCGTTAGCATACAGACAGCTTACCGAGGATTATGCGGATGCAAACGACGGGGTTACGCTCCATTCACGGCGATACGGGCTCGCATGCCTCCGAGGTGAGCTCAAACTTGCTTAGTGAAAAGATTTTATCTGAATTTAGGTTGCGTGCTATGAATGACGAAGTTTCTTCAACAGGCGACGATCGAATTTGGAGAGGCATCAGCCGCCGCCTTTTTCTTCGTGCAACTCTGGCAGGCGGAGCTTCGCTCTTGGCTGGCCGAGCGGCCACGCTATTCGCGGCTGCATCGCCGAGCGATAACTCCACTTTCAGAATCGATGGCGATCTGTCGGTCAATCGACTTGGATTTGGTGCGATGCGTCTAACAGGCGAGGGGATCTGGGGTTGGCCGCCCGATCGCGAGAATGCGCTCAAAGTCCTGCGACGCGCGGTCGAACTTGGCGTGAATTTGATCGATACGGCAGACGCCTACGGACCCGAAACTGACGAACTGCTCATTGCGGAGGCGCTTTATCCTTATCCGAAAGGACTCGTCATCGCGACAAAGGGTGGTAACACCCGGCCCGGCCCTAACCAGTGGGTACCAGACGGTCGCCCCGAATATCTGAAGCAATGCGTCGATAAAAGTCTCAAGCGGCTAAGGCTTGAGCGCATCGATCTGTATCAACTGCACCGCGTCGATCCCAAGGTGCCAATGGAAGATTCGCTAGGCGCGTTGAAGGAAGCGCAGAGCGCAGGCAAGATTCGCTACATCGGATTATCCGAAGTGTCACCCGAGCAGGTCGAGCGTGCGCGCAAGGTTGTACCGATCGTGACCGTGCAGAACCGCTACAACATCACCGACCGAAAATGGGACAACACTCTAACGTATTGCGAGAAAGAACGCATCGGGTTTATGCCCTGGGCGCCGGTTGGTGGGACAAGGGGAATGACCAACACTGCCTTGGAACAAGCCGCGAAAGATCATGGCGTGACCATCTATCAGCTCGGCCTGGCGTGGCTGTTGCATCGGTCACCAGTAATGCTGCCGATTCCGGGGACATCGTCGCTCGCGCACTTAGAGGAGAATATAGCGGCGCTGAAAATACAGTTGAGCGCAGAGGAGTGGAAGAGGATTAACGCGCTGACAGAGCGAGCGTGACAAAGACAATCTCTACTCAGGCTGAGAAGTAGCGATGGACTAATAATGCAACTTCGCGCTGAATTCGTAACCTATCTGCTCGTTGAAAGCATCAATGAGCTTTTGCCTCATAAGCATCGAAAGCTCACGGCGGATGGAAACGTGAGATCGACAATGAACGTTGAGACGTACTCTTGCGCCGTTGCCAGCGGGGGCGAAGCGAGTTCGCTCCCCATAAAAAGTCCGGCGACATCCTGTTATTGTTTGCTCCCGCGACCTTAGTCGTCGCGGAGATCTTCCGGCCTATCTCGTCCTTCTCTGAGGTGATGTTCTAGTATGGCATGCGGCGGTTCAGCCGTGGGTTCGAGCAGGACGTAAAATAAAAACCTAGCACTTTGGGTAGCAAAGTGCTGGGTTCTGGCAATGTCTTATTGATTCGTAAATTCCCGTTTGCTCACTGGCTACCCACGCCAGCTTGAACCGTCTATCTCGCGCGCTCCCCCGGCTCGGTTCTTTTCGGCCTTCAGCCGTGCTCGAGTAGACGTCGCCAAAAAGCAAAAACCCCGATGATAAACTCACCGGGGTTTTAGTTCTGGCGACGTCCTACTCTCGCACGGCCTGTCGCCGCACTACCATCGGGGCTGCAGCGTTTCACTTCCGTGTTCGGAATGGGAACGGGTGGGGCCACTGCGTTATTGTCACCAGAATTCTACGTCGAAGTTTCGGCGCAAAATTCTGGTGAATTGAAGATTTCCGATTGCAGATTGTTGATCTGCGGGATCGACATTTAATTTTTCAAAGAACATCGATTGCAAATTTTCAATTTGAAATCTGCAATCTTCAATTTGCTGGTTCTCTGGCATCTACATACAGGAAGAAGACCGTGATTCGATATTCGTTACATCGTTACATCGGCAGACGGCGCACAGCGCCGTGGCTACAACGATTCGCGATTCACGCTTTAACGATTCACGCAAGTTAACGAGCTTCGTTTTGTTTTGAGATCTTTCCTCTCCTCTGTTTGCCGCTCCGCAAAAGCGCGGAACGGCTTAACAGAAAAGTAAAAGATCAAGCCGAACGGGTTATTAGTACTCCTGAGCTGAACACATTACTGTGCTTGCACCCGGAGCCTATCAACGTGGTGGTCTACCACGACCCTTCAGGGAGATCTCATCTTGGGATAGGCTTGGCGCTTAGATGCTTTCAGCGCTTATCCTTTCCGAACATAGCTACCCAGCGCTGCCGTTGACACGACAACTGGAACACCAGCGGTTCGTCAGACCCGGTCCTCTCGTACTAGGGTCTGAACCCCTCAAATCTCCTGCGCCCACAGTGGATAAGGACCGAACTGTCTCGCGACGTTCTGAACCCAGCTCGCGTACCACTTTAACCGGCGAACAGCCGGACCCTTGGGACCTTCTCCAGCCCCAGGATGTGATGAGCCGACATCGAGGTGCCAAACCCTGCCGTCGATATGAGCTCTTGGGCAGGATCAGCCTGTTATCCCTAGCGTACCTTTTGTCCGTTGAGCGATGGCAATTCCACATTCAACCACCGGATCACTTGGACCTACTTTCGTATCTGCTCGACGTGTGTGTCTCACAGTTAAGCTGGCTTATATCCATATACTCGACACCTGATTGCCAACCAGGTTGAGCCAACCTTCGTACTCCTCCGTTACTCTTTGGGAGGATACCGCCCCAGTAAAACTAGCCGGCTGCCAGTGTTCCTCTCCCGGTTATCGGGCCGAGGTTAGTTATTCCAGTACCGAAGGGTGGTGTTTCATTGGCGACTCTGCGACCCCCAAAAGGGCCGCTTCACAGTCTTCCACTTACGCTAAGCATCGAAACCGAAACAACAGTAACAGCGTGTAGTAAAGGTGCATAGGGTCTTTCCGTCCTACTGCGGGTAGGCGGCATCTTCACCGCCATTACAACTTCGCTGAGCTCCTCGTTGAGACAGCGGTCAACTCGTTACACGATTCGTGCAGGTCGGAACTTACCCGACAAGGAATTTCGCTACCTTAGGACCGTTATAGTTACGGCCGACATTCACGGGGACTTCGGTTCAACGCCTCGCTCCACTTACGCGGGGCTAACGTCTTACCATAATCTTTCCGCATTGGTCACGTGTCACACCCTATACGTCGTCTTCACGACTTGGCAGAGTGCTGTGTTTTTGGTAAACAGTCGGTTGACCCATTTCACTGCGACCGGCTCCATTTTGAGCTGGCGCTCAAAAATGGAGAAGCTCCAATCACCAAGTTCGAAGCTCTAAGAAAGCTTCAATTTCCAAAGGGTCCAAACATCGTCGGCGAGGCCGCATATTGTTTGGGATCTGGTGCTCGGGATTTGGAACGTTGGGCCCATTTTGCGTCAACGCAAAATGGAGCCGGCACCCCTTCTTCCGAAGTTACGGGGCTAGATTGCCGAGTTCCTTAACGAGGTTTCACTCACGCGCCTTGGCACAATTGTGCCCACCCACCTGTGTCGGATTCCGGTACGGGCAACCATGGGAACACCCGGAAGTTTTTCTCGGTTCCCGTTTTAATGGATCCGCTTCAGCCGAGGCCTCCACGTCCTTGCCCTTGCGGGCAGACCGCCACTTTCAATCGGCGACCCATTTCCACAGAAACGTCACTTCCGAGCTTAACCACAGCCGGTGCAGGAATATTAAACCTGCTGTCCATCGTCTACGCCCTTCGGCCTCGACTTAGGTCCCGACTAACCCTGGGAGGACGAACCTTCCCCAGGAAACCTTGGGTTTACGGCGGACAGGAATTTAACCTGTCTTATCGCTACTCATGTCTGCATCCTCACTTCTTAACGCTCCACGCTCGGTTTCCCTTGCGCTTCAATGCATTAAGAACGCTCCCCTACCAATCCATTCTGGCGAACCAAAATGTATTCCAGAGCTTCGGTATGCCGTTTATCGCCAATCATTATCGGCGCGAGATCGCTCGATGAGTCAGCTATTACGCACTGTTTAAATGATGGCTGCCTCTAAGCCAACATCCTCACTGTCTAAGCAACCTCACATCCTTTCCACTGAACGGCATTTGGGCACCTTAGCTGCTGGTCTGGCATGTTTGCCTCTCGCGCGTGAAGCTTATCCCTCACGCACTGACTCCCGTGTTACGCCCTGCGGTATTCGGAGTTTGATTGAGTTCGGTACCCTGGTATGGGCCCTAGTTCATCCAGTGCTCTACCTCCGCAGGTCAGCACACGAGGCTAGCCCTCAAGCTATTTCGGGGAGAACCAGCTATCACGGGGTTTGATTAGTCTTTCGCTCCTACCCACAAGTCATCCCAGAAGTTTTCAACCTTCACGGGTTCGGACCTTCAGTTGCGGTTAAGCAACCTTCATCCTGCTCATGGGTAGATCACCTCCGCTTCGGGTCTACTACCAGCGACTAAAATCGCCCATTTCGGACTCGCTTTCGCTTCGCCTCCATTCGCAGAAGAATTTAGGCTTGCCACTGATAGTAACTCGCAGACTCATTAAGCAAAAGGCACGCCATCACCCTTGCGGGCTTTGACACCTTGTAAGCACATCATTTCAGGTACTATTTCACTCCGCTCGCAGCGGTTCTTTTCACCTTTCCCTCGCGGTACTTGTTCACTATCGGTCGCCAATGAGTATTTAGGCTTACGCCGTGGTCGGCGCAGATTCATACGAAGTTTCACGTGCATCGTATTACTCAGGAAATCCCTAGGCGTGCTCGGGCTTTCGGTTACGGGTCTTTCACCCTCTATGGCGCAGCTTTCCAGAAGCTTCACCTAACCTTTGCACTACCACGTCGGGCTCCTACAACCCCTGCCGACGAATCGGCAGGTTTAGCCTGTTCCGCTTTCGCTCGCCACTACTGACGGAATCTCTTTCGATTTCTTTTCCTCCGGTTACTGAGATGTTTCACTTCACCGGGTGTCGCGATGTTCCTGCTATGGATTCACAGAAACTCGAGCAAGTGTTACCTCGCTCAGGTTATCCCATTCGGAAACCTACGGGTCAAAGCGTGTTTGCCGCTCTCCGTAGCTTATCGCAGCTTGCCACGTCCTTCATCGCCTATTGGCACCAAGGCATCCATGATGCGCTCTTTGTAGCTTGATCAATCTGTTCAGTCCGGCGGTTGCCGGACTGAGATTCTTTGATAACTGAAACTCTCCGTAAGGCAGGCGATCTGCCCGCCCTACAAATTTCAGACTCAGCTCTTAAAGTTGTATTTTCTTACTACCCTGTATGTAGATGTCAAAGAACCAGTCGCTCCGTACATTCCAAACGACAAAAAAACTCAATTTTGACCGCCTATAGGCCCGTCTTCGCTAGAGCTATGGCGGGCAAGCGGGACAAAATTGAGCCAATTTGCAGTCCCAAACGTACGTAGAACGCACTCCAAAGTGCAGGAGTCTCGCTTCTCGCGGGATGGGCAAAATAGCAGAAACCGAATACTCGTCAACACCCATTTTGGAAAGTTGTAGTGGAAAAACGTCTGCGGCATATACCCTTGCTACAGTGCCACTTGTGTGGAGTTTTCCAATCCGGGTGAATTGGCGCGTGGTTCCGCTGTTTCGCGATTGCGATTAGCGGCTATAATGAAGGCCTGTTTTGCTTCCTGCATCGCCCATGGATTACGTGATTCGCCGGCTGACAACCCAGGACGAACCCATTCTATGGGAGATGCTGCGTCATGGGTTGTCGTCTCCGGCAGCACACGAAGTGCCTTCCTGGGAACATGTGCGCCGCCCGGAGGTTTCACGTTATGTCGAGGATTGGGGCCGCACTGGCGATACCGGATTTGTTGCGCATAATAAAAATGGAGCTTTGCTGGGCGCAGTCTGGCTGCGACGGTCGACCGGCAAAGCTGATGCGTCGCCAGAGCTTGCACTAGCGGTCAGACCCGAGCACCGGAAGCATGGCATCGGCACGGCTCTGCTGACGCAACTGGTTCGCGCCAATCCTGATCAATCGGCAATATCGATTAGCTTCGTTGCGGGGAAACCGGTGTTGCGCCTCTACGAGCGATTCGGATTCAAGGTCGTTGAAGAACGGCAGGACGCGGTCGTGATGCACAGAGGGGCTTAAGCGGACACTTCGCGAACTTGAGCCCACTCTTGATTAAGTGCATGCGCCGATTGACTGACGCGAGCCGAGTCTCCTCAGGGCGCGAAGATCAGCAGCACGAAAACAGCGAATAGCAGCAAATGAACGCACCCCTGCAAAACATTGGTTTTCCGGCTCGTGAAGGTGACCACACTCACAGCCAATGTTAACAGCACCAGAGGTAGATTCCCGCCCTGGAGACCAAGTGCCACCGGCCGTTTCGTGAACATTCCGATTATCAGCACTGCCGGAATCGTCAGCCCAATCGTAGCCAGTACCTGAGCCGAACAAAATGTTGATCGAACGCTGCAGTTGGTTGTGCAGACTGGCGGCGATACCGCCCAGCCCTTCTGGAGAGAGCACCAACGCGGCGATGATCGCGCCGCCAAATGCCTGAGGCATGCCAAATTTCTCGATGCTGTTGTCCAGTGGAATGGCGAACTTCTCTGCGAGAAAAATGACGGTAACGAGGTACAAAAGCAACATCAGCGCATGGAAACCGGTAGATCGGACGTGAGGCAAATGATGCGGCGAATCTTTGGTAGCGGTTTCCTTCAAATCCAGGAAGTAGCCACGGTGTCGCAGCGTTTGGATGAGCAAAAAGATCGCATAAAGCAATAGTGACACTGCCACGAGAAAGATTTCCTGTTCCGTGGAAAACGTCGGGCCGCTGGTTGAAGTAGTGAAATTTGGCAAAACCAGGCCCAGCACAGTTAGCCCCATGATCACATTAAGGTAAGCGTTGACGCCCTGTATGTTGTAATGCTGTTCGCGATAACGCAGGCCGCCAAGCAACAGCGATAGCCCTACAAGCCCGTTAAGCGCGATCATAATAACGGCAAAAATCGCATCGCGGCCAAGCGTGGGATTGTTCGCGCCATGCAACATTGCGGTGGAAATCATCACCACCTCAATGCTGATTGCGGAAAGCGTCAGGATCAAAGTCCCATATGGCTCGCCAAGTTTGATCGCAAGACAATCGGCATGCCGCACTACGCACATCGCCGACCAAAGGATGATGGCAAAAAGCCAGAGAAAGGCTGCCAGTAGCGGGAGCGCGTGCGTAGTGATATCGCTCAGTTGACTTCCCACCGCGACAAAGATCGCGGCCGTTGTCAGTCCGATCAGCAGCGGGAATTCAGAGCGCATGGCGCTGCCGAATGGCTGCGTATTTTTCGTCTGCTGAATTGCCTCCGCTTTTGCAGACATGGGCCGGAGCATATCGGTTACGCGCGCGCCATGCAATCAAGGCGATGCGGTCTGCCGAGCGCATCGGAGTTCTCGAAAGATCGGCCCGCACCGCAAACGCGCTGCTACCTAACCGCCCGCGATTGCACCGATGATCAGGAGTGGTTCTGCCCCTTTTGCAATTGCGTTCGGCAGCGGCGCATCAGGCGATTCATGAGATAAATCCTCGCCGCAGGCAAAGAATCGGACCATAGGCCGACGAGTTTGGGTTACATGATCACGTATTGTCCCCCGCAGCATCGGATATTTGGATTCAACTGCGTCCAACAGCGAGCGCTGAGTCACCGTTCCGTCGAGCTCAAGTTCGACTTCGCCATCGAGGCGCGCGAGCGTGCGCAGATGAGGCGGAAGAACAACGCGTATCATGGTAATGTTTGCACCTCTACGGAAAGCACCGCCGGCAAATCGCGGACGATGGGCTTCCACCTGTCGCCTGCATCAGCCGATGCATAAACTTGTCCGCCGGTGGTCCCGAAATAAACGCCGCACGGCTCCAGTGAATCGACCGACATCGCATCGCGCAACACATTGACGTAGCAATTGCGCTGTGGCAGTCCTTTCGTAAGCGCTTCCCATTCGTTCCCGCCTGTTCGGCTCCGATACACCCGCAATCTGCCACTCGGCGGATAATGTTCGGAGTCGCTCTTGATCGGGACGACGTAAACGGTTTCCGGTTCGTGCGCGTGAACGTCGATCGGAAACCCGAAATCGCTCGGCAGATTACCGCTGACCTCATGCCACGAGCCGCCGGCGTCATCGCTTCGCATCACGTCCCAGTGCTTTTGCATGAACAAAGTGTCGGGACGCGATGCATGCATCGCGATCCGATGCACGCAATGGCCGACTTCCGCCGTCGGGTCGGGGATGTACTGCGAGTGCAAACCCTGGTTGATCGGTTTCCAGGTTCTTCCGCCATCGTCTGTTCTAAACGCACCGGCTGCTGAAATCGCGATGAACATTCGCTGCGGATTTTGCGGATCGAGAAGAATCGTGTGCAAACACATGCCTCCTGCCCCCGGCTGCCATTTCGGACCGGTGTCGCTGCCGCGCAAGCCTGCGAGTTCATGCCACGATTTGGCGCCGTCCTTTGATTCGAAGATCGCCGCGTCTTCCACGCCGGCGTAAACGTGATCGGGATCATTGAGCGACGGTTCGAGGTGCCACACGCGTTTGAATTCCCATGGATGCTGCGTGCCATCGTACCACTGATGCGTCGTCATCGGTTTACCTGTTTCAGCCGAATTGTCATAGACGAATTTGTTGCTGTCGGTTCTCGGCATGCCGTCCGCGCCCTGGAGCCCCTCCGGATTGCTTCCAGGTGTCTTCCACGTTTTGCCTCCGTCGTCGGACTGCTGAATGATTTGCCCAAACCAGCTACTCGTTTGCGACGCGTAAATTCGGTTGGAATCAACCGGTGACCCTTTCATGTGATAAATCTCCCAGCCTGCGAAATACGGGCCGCTGACATTCCATCGTTTGCGCGCGCCATCGGATGTGAGGATGAACGCGCCCTTCCTTGTGCCGACTAAAACTCGAACGTTGCTCATAGTTGTGATCTCACCCACGAAACACACGAAACACGCGAATGGAAGAAAAACTTGTCCCAGGGTTTCGTACTTTTTTGTGTGTTTAACCGGCTAAATGTTACCGGCTGCGCACGAACCAAGTTACGCTCGCAAGCGTCTTTCAGCGTTTTGATATCGATCTTCTTCATTTGAAGCATCGCTTGCATGACGCGCCCGGATTTTTCGCGATCATCATTGTGTAGCATGTCGATCAAAACAGTCGGCACGATTTGCCATGACAACCCGAATTTGTCCCTTAGCCATCCGCATGCCGATTCCTCTCCGCCATCCGAACTGAGCTTTCCCCAGAAGTAATCCACCTCCTCCTAAGTTGCGCAGTTCACGACAAAGGAAACTGACTCATTGAATTTGAACATTGGCCCGCCGTTGAGTGCGACAAATTTCTGGCCTTGGATTTCGAATTCAATCGTCAGCACCGATCCGACCGGGCAACAGTTTTTTCCGCTGCTTCTTCCGTGTAACGAAAAGTTCTCCCGATCTTCGAGTCTTTGAAGATCGAGGCGTAAAAGTTCACGGCCTCTTGGGCCTGATCATCGAACCACAAGAAGGGAGTAATTTTTTGCAGGGAATTTTTTTGTTGGCGTCCTTCGTATTCTTTATCTCGCTTTGATGCGCATTTTCAGCCAGCAGAATTTGGCGTTTCGCAGAAACACCCTACAATGCACCGATGTTAATCGACACTCACGCACATCTTGATTTTCCCGATTTCGCAAATGATTTCGAGGATGTGCTTCGTCGCGCCGAGCAGGCTGATGTGAAACGCATCATCACCATCGGCACATCGATCCAGAGCAGCCGGCGGGCGATCGAGCTGGCAGAAAAGTATCCAGCCGTTTACGCAGTGGTTGGTGTTCATCCCAGTCACGTAAATGAGGCGGAGGACGACGTGATTACGCCGCTGCGAGATCTGGCAACGAACCCGCGCGTAGTGGCAATTGGCGAGACCGGGCTGGATTATCATTATTCGCCGAGCCAAGAAGTGGCGAAGGAAACGCAGGTCCAGGTCATGTCTGCGCTGCGTTCTGAGACCGATGAAGAAATTGAAGCACAGATTCGCGACGGTGCGTACAAGTCGAAACAGGCGAGTTTATTCCAGCAGCAACTCGATCTCGCCGTCGAGCTTGGACTCAATGTCGTGATTCATCAACGGGACGCGTGGCAAGACACGCTCGAAGTCTTGCGCCCGTACAGGGGTAAAGTGCGCGGCGTCTTTCATTGCTTTAGCGGCACTTTCAATGAGGCAAACGAAGTTCTCGATCTCGACCACCTCGTTTCGTTTACGGGCATTGTCACTTTCAAAAACGGTGTAGCCGTGCGACAGGTCGCGGCAGAAATTCCCCTCTGGAAATTTATGGTCGAAACGGATTGCCCATTTTTGGCGCCCGCGCCCTTTCGAGGAAAGCGATGCGAACCGGCGTATACGCGCATCGTCGCCGAAGCGATCGCGGCGGCACGCGGTGCGTCGCTGAAAGAGATTGCTGAAGTGACGACCGAAACCGCGGAGAAGTTTTTCAGGTTTAATCGCGCATGAGATTACGCAATTACGTTCTGCTTGTTGCTCTATTCCTCGCATCCTGTGCGGCACCAGATACGCAGCATCAGATCGTCGTCAGCACGCGTGAACAAAAACTGGCGCTTCTTGATCGCGGCAATGTCGTGGCAATTTATCCAGTCTCTACGTCGAAGTTCGGATTGGGCGATTGGCGCGGCAGCCGCTTTACGCCATTGGGCAAGCTGCAGATCGCCCAAAAAATCGGTGACAATGCGCCGTCTGGTGCCGTCTTTAAAAATCGACTCCGCACTGGTGAGATCATTGCGCCGGATTCCCCTGGCCGCGACCCGATTGTTACGCGCATTCTCTGGCTGCGTGGACTGGAGGCTCAAAATGCTAATGCGTTCTCGCGAGATATTTACATCCATGGCACGCCCGAGGAGAGGCGTATCGGAGCGCCAGCGAGCTATGGATGTATTCGAATGCGCTCCAGCGACATCATTCAATTGTACAACATCGTAGGAGTCGGCGCGGCGGTCGCGATCGTGGACACGCCGCTTACCAGCGCAGTTCCGGGTCTCGCTTCAGCTCACTCAATGTCGCCGGCAAATACGGCACCATTTGTAATGCGTTAGGTTGCCACGGTTTCTCTGACAAGCCTACGGCAGTCTCCCGAGGCGCTTCCTCGGCGTGTCGCGCGAAAGCAAATCCACGTCGGCGTCCACCATGATGCGGACAAGTTCGTGGAATCGCACCTTCGGTTCCCAACCCAGAATCTTTTTCGCTTTCGATGCGTCACCGAGCAGCAGATCCACCTCCGCCGGGCGCTCGTAGCGCGGATCGTGTTTCACGAATCGTTTCCAATCCAAATCCGCGTGTGCGAATGCCGCTTCAACAAATTCTCGCACGCTGTGTGTTTCACCGGTAGCCAGGACGAAGTCGTCGCCTTCCCCCAGTTGCACAATTCGCCACATGCCTTCGACGTACTCCGGCGCGTATCCCCAATCGCGTTTTGCCTCAAGATTGCCAAGGAACAATTCGTTTTGCAGCCCGTGTTTGATCGCAGCGACTGCCCTCGAGATTTTGCGACTGACGAAAGTTTCGCCTCGCCGTGGGCTTTCGTGATTAAACATGATGCTGTTGCTCGCGGAAAGGCCGTAACTTTCGCGATAATTTACAGTCGCCCAATATGAGAAAACCTTGGCCACGCCGTATGGACTTCGCGGCCAGAAAGGTGTCTTTTCATTTTGTGGCACTTGTTGTGCCTTGCCAAACATTTCGCTGCTGGAGGCCTGAAGGAAGCGGGTACGCAATCCGGCTTCGCGGATCGCTTCCAGGATTCGGATGGTGCCAACGCCGGTGACGTCGGATGTGTATTCCGGGATCTCGAAACTCACCCGCACGTGAGTCTGTGCGCCGAGATGATAAATCTCATCCGGTTTCAATTCATAAAGAAGCTTCACCAGGTTCACCGAATCGCTGAGGTCTCCGTAGTGCAGAAACATTCGGACACCATTCACGTGCGGGTCGGCATAGAGGTGGTCAATTCGCGAAGTGTTGAAGGTGCTGGCGCGGCGAATGATTCCGTGGACTTCGTATTCTTTCTCAAGCAGAAAATCAGCCAAATAACTTCCGTCCTGGCCGGTAATGCCTGTGATCAGGGCCCGTTTCATTTGGGCAATAACTCTAGGGTGTTTCTCTGAAAGACCACGCTAAATAATTCTGGCCGCTTACTCCCTACGAAGGATTCTCCGGCGGTGTTACCATAATCCGCGCCAGAACAGCCCGCTGGGCGCCGATGAGGGCACTGATGCCGTTGCGCCCGAGGACGAGCATTTCATCCAGTTGCGAGCCTGCAAAGGTCGCTTCTTCTCCCGAGCTCTGCACTTCCACAAACTCGCCGTCTTCGGTTGCCACCAGATTGAAATCAACTGAAACGAGTCTGTCCTCCTCGTAATTGAGATCCACAATCGCTTTTCTATCGAGAATACCTGCGCTGACTGCGGCGACCAGTTTTTGCATTGGTGGAGCGTCGAGCTTTTTGTCTCTCACAAGTTTTCGACATGCGATCGCCAGCGCCAGGCTCGCGCCAGTGATTGCGGTGGTGCGCGTTCCGCCATCGGCTTGCAAGACGTCGCAATCCACCCAAACCGTGCGCGGTCCAAGTTTTTCCAAGTCCATGACCGCGCGCAACGACCGGCCAATCAATCGTTGAATCTCGACGCTCCGACCGTCGATGCGGCCTCTCGTTATATCGCGAGCTTTGCGCGGCTGAGTGGAGTACGGCAGCATCGAATATTCCGCAGTCAGCCAGCCACCGGTCACTGCCTGTTCTTTCATCCACCGCGGCACAGCGTCTTCGATCGTAACGGCGCAAATAACGCGCGTGTTACCCATTGAGGCGAGCACCGAACCGCTCGCATGTGGCGCCACGCTCAACTCGAAATTGACCGAGCGAATCTCATCGGGTGCGCGACCATCATTTCGTTGCATCGATCCGGAACTTAAATCTGGAGCATGATTCGCGCGACGAGGATTTTGCAGGAGCAGCCCAGCGGAGCAATCGGCTTGACGCGTCCAGCGGCGCGTCGTTCTATAAGGCCTTTGCGTGAAAAGTCTCGCTGAAACTCAGACGGCGATTTGCATTGCCGGCGCGCACCGTTCAGGCACCAGCATGGTGACACGGCTTCTTCAGTGCTGCGGGTTGGAGCTCGGGCCGCAATCGGAGTTGATGCCACCGCAAGCGGACAACCCCGAAGGTTTTTGGGAGCATTTAGGGTTCGTCGCACTAAATGACGAATTGCTGAGCGAGCTTGGCGGCGCTTGGGACCTGCCGCCCGGAGCTGACGAGGACTTCACGAGCGCGCGACTCGATCCGTTGCGTCTTAAAGCGCGGCTGCTCATCGAAAAATTCGATTCGGCAAGCGCTTGGGGCTGGAAGGATCCCCGCAATAGCTTGACCCTGCCGTTCTGGCAGCAGTTGTTGCCTCGGCTCAAAACGATCGTCGTCGTGCGAAACCCGCTTGAAGTTGCGCACTCGATGCGACAACGAAATGGAACTTCCTATTCGTTTGGTTTGCGGCTCTGGGAAATCTATAACCGCCGTTTGGTTGAAGGAATGAACGGAAAAGAGCGACTGATTACCGGGTACGATTTGTTTTTTCAGGATCCGGAACGGGAGCTCCGGAGGATCACGGACTTTATCGGGTTGCCCGACGCAAAAACAGATATCGCCGCTGCTTTGGTCGCAGCGCGCAAACGCCACACGCACTTCACAATTGAACAACTAATCGACGCGCGTGTGTCCGGTGACGTGATTGACCTTTATCGGGCGTTGCTCGGCGAAGCGTATCCGAGCAAAGCAAGCAAGGATCATCCACCAAAGGATTCGTCAAGCGACGGGGATCTGCTTCCGGGTTCAATCAGCCGGCTGAACACTTTTGTTCCAGAACGGCTCGCGCAAATTGAGCATCTTTACCGTGAATTGCTTACGCAGGCCGAATCGCGCCACAAATCTCAAGTAGAGGAGCTTACGGAACACCTCCAGGAGCTTAGCGAACACCTCGAACGCACAAACGAGCTTCTCCGAGAGAAAAGCATTAGTGTGGCCAAAAGTGAAGCTCGGCAAGACGAGCTGCAAAAGCGTTTGCGTCTGCAACTGAGGGCTGCCGAAAAGCTTTGCGGGTTCCTTGCCGAGGTTGATGATGCAGCAGGCCGGTTGCGTTCTTCGGCGCGGTGGCAAATTGCAAATCCGGTCGCAGCATTAAGGGCAAAACTTTCGCCCCGAAGATCGCGAGCATTGCTGGGCTTTGGGCATTTGGAAAAGATCGTCTCGGCTTATCAGAAGTGGCGAGCTGCCCATTCGGAAGTTGCTGCGATTGACGACCAAATTCGAACGCTGATTTCGGGAGCGCCTTCCGTGCCGGCGCAAAGATTAGCGCCTGTTGATCCTCCCGTGCCAACGCGTCCGATTGAATTCCCAGTCCACGACGAGGTCGAAATTTCGATCGTAATTCCGGTATTCAATCAGTTTCAGTTCACGCAGGCATGCCTGGCCTCGCTGCAGGAACATCAGGGTACAGAACGCTTTGAAGTGATTGTCGTGGACGATGGTTCGACGGATGCCACCGCTGAGGCTGTCGCAAGTATCCGCGGAATTGTTTATCTACCTAACGAAGGAAACTCCGGCTTCATCGTCTCGTGCAACCGCGGTGCGGAAAAAGCGCGCGGCAAATATCTTGTTTTCCTGAATAACGACACCCTGGTTCGGCCGGATTGGTTGAGCGTTTTGCTTGATACATTCGCAGAAGAACCAGGGGCAGGGATTGTCGGTTCGAAACTTCTTTATCCCGATGGCCGGTTGCAGGAAGCGGGCGGGATCATCTGGCAGGATGCTTCGGGATGGAACTACGGCAAGTTCGATGACCCACAGAAGCCCGAGTACAATTATCTCCGCGAAGTAGATTATTGCTCAGCGGCTGCGGTGATGATTCCGAAAGCGCTATTTTGGAGCGTAGGCGGTTTCGATTCGCGGTATGCTCCCGCTTATTATGAGGATACCGACCTCGCGTTCAAAGTTCGTCGGTCGGGCTACAAGGTTTTGTACCAGCCGTTAAGTGAAGTGATCCACTATGAGGGAGCAACCGGCGGCACTGATCTCTCAACCGGAGCAAAGCAACATCAGGATATCAACCGCTCGATCTTTGCCGAAACGTGGGCCGATGAACTGATCACCAAGCCAGTGAATGGCGACGTGGCCTCTTTGGAAAAGTGTTCGACCGACGGCAAAAACATTTTGGTGATAGATCATCACGTCCCAACGTTTGATCGTGATTCCGGTTCGCTACGCATGTTTCAAATCCTTAAGCTGCTCCATACTCTTGGACATCGCGTCACTCTTATCCCTGATAATCTTGCGAAGACACAGCCTTATACGAACGAACTACAAAAGCGCGGGATCGAAGTCGTTTATTTTCCTTATGTCAAAAAAGTACGCGACTACCTCGCTGCGCACGGATCGAGCTTCGATGCGGTCGTGCTAAGCCGATGTGATTTTGCGCGTAAACATATCGGGGACGTTCGGCTCCACGCACCCCAGAGCCGCATTATTTTTGATACGGTTGATCTTCACTACCTACGCGAGGAGACCGAAGCGCTGTTAACTCGGGATCCCGAGATGCGTCTCAACGCACAGAAGAAACAGCAGTTGGAATATGAATTAATCGATCAAGCTGATGAAACCTGGGTAGTGAGTCCCGCTGAGCAGCAATTGCTTCATAAAAAGTGGCCTCACAAATCTATCCAGCTGGTTTCAAACATTGTCGATGTCCCCGGCTCAAAGACGCCGTTCGCGCGGCGCCGTGACTATCTTTTCATCGGCGGCTTTCAGCACAGACCAAACATCGATGCGGTTTTGTTTTTTGTGCAGGAGATTTATCCGCTGGTGAGCGACCATCTGCGCGACGCCAAGTTCTACATTATTGGTGACAATGCGCCTCCAGAAATCATTGCGCTGGCGACCGAGAAGGTTGTCGTCGCAGGACTGCAGCGAGATGTTCGCCCGTTTTTTGATAGCGTAAGGCTGTCCGTTGCGCCGCTGCGATTCGGCGCGGGCGTGAAAGGCAAGATCAACCAAAGCATGGCTTTTGGCGTGCCAGTGGTGGCGACCTCGCTGGCCGTAGAGGGAATGGAGCTTACTGACCATGAGGACGTTCTCGTCGTTGATGAGCCGGAGGATTTTGCGCGGGCATTAATAGAGCTCTACGAATCGGAGGAACTTTGGATCTGTCTTTGCGAGAACGGCTTAAAAACAGCACGCGCCCTTTACTCGACTGACGCCGCACGCCAGAAACTGGAGCTTCTATTTTGCGATGAGCATCTCCACAGACTGCGACGACCCGCCACGGTAGAGCAAACCGAAATTGCCATGGCCACAAGAAGCTGACCTGGATTCTCAAGAATGAGTGACAAGCACCGATCCCGACCGATAACCGGAAAAATCACTGCTAAGCCGAATCCTGTTCCTCTTGGCGAGGAGTGCGTGCTCATTTCATGGGAAACTGGCGATCCGGCCGGAGGGGAGGTGCGCGTTTCAACTTCGCCCGATCATGAACAACTGGTCAGTCGCGGACAATCCGGGCGTACAAAAATTTCCTGGATTGCGCATTCGAAGGTCTATAACTTTCGCCTTTATCCCGCCAGCCGGCCCGACCAGGTGATTGCCTCCGTAAAGGTCACACGCGAAACCGAGTCCAGCCAAGCCTTTTCGCGCGAACTCGCCGCTGAAGTCATGCGCGGAAATGCCGAAGCCGCGCTATCAAACTTCATCGCTGCGATCGTTCCTCTCTTCGTTAACAGTGGAAAGTTTCGCGACGTTTTTCCGGCCTGGGAGCAGCACGGCTTTCATGTGACACCGGTGCATTTTTATCAACCGATTCCCGATACCCGGAGCTTGCCCGAAACGCTGTGGAATCGCCCGAGTAAACTAGTGGGTATCGATATGAACGAAGCGCTGCAACTTGATTTGCTGCGAAAAGAGTTTCCGAAATTCTGCGATGAATACAATCAGTTGCCAGCAACGCCAAGCGGTGAAGCGCCCCGTTTTTACCTTAATAATAGCCTGTTTGGCGGCACAGACGCGCTGGTTGCTTATTGCATGGTCCGCCATTTTCAGCCGCGGCTGATCATCGAAACTGGTAGCGGGTTTTCTTCCTTGCTCCTGTGCGAAGCCGCCGCGAAAAACAATGGGGCAAGCCTTATCTGCATCGAACCGTTCCCGCAGAAATTTCTAAAGGTGGGCTTCCCGGGATTAGATCGGCTAATCGAGAAAAATGTTCAGGATATTGATTTGGAATTCTTTTCGCAGCTTCAATCGGGCGACATCTTGTTTATCGACAGTTCTCACACGGTGAAAATTGGCGGTGACGTCAACTATCTCTTTCTGGAAGTCCTGCCGCGCCTCAAGCCAGGTGTCATCATCCATGTTCATGACATCTTTTTGCCCTTCGATTATCGGCGCGACTGGGTGATGGAAGAATTTCGCTTTTGGACCGAGCAATATCTGCTTCAGGCATTTCTCACCTTTAATTCTGAGTTCGAGATACTCATGGCCAACAGTTACCTGAGCCACTATTACGAAGCAGATCTAAGAACTACTTTCCCGACCTTGAATTCCTGGATTGGAGGCAGTTTCTGGATGCGACGAAAGCCATCTGGTTCGGATTTGAATGAAAAGCACTGAAGAGCAAGTGCCGGAGGTTGAATCGACTTTCGCTCGCTTGCACGTGCAGCTGCGTAAGTCCGAGCGAGCGCTGGAAGTGCGAAGGTCTGAATTGGAAGCAGCAGAGCGCCATATTGCCCTGCTGGAAGGAAAATTACTAAAGGTAAAGCAGTATCGCAGTGAGTTGAAATTGTTGAAAGAGCAAAAGCGCGCCCTCCAAAGATCCCCAGAGCGCAAGATAGGTCAGGTAGTACTTGCGCCATATCGCCTTCCTGAACGGCTGGTCAAAGCAATCTGGAAGAAACTGTTTCGGCAGAGCACGCGCGAAGATACTTCTGCCTCGAGCGAATATCATAAATGGCTACTGCGCCACCGCGCGAATGCACGCGACTTGGACCGAATGCGGCAGGAGGCGCTTGGATTCGCATTTCAACCACTCATTAGTATCATTACTCCCGTCTTTAACACGCCGGCCCGATGGCTGCGGGAATGCGTTGAGTCGGTGCTCTCGCAGACTTACAAAAACTGGGAGTTGATCCTGGTCGATGATCATTCTACCGAGGCCGATACGCTCCGATGCCTGACCGAGTTGGCGGCATCTGACTCTCGGATCATCCTGGCGAAGGATGAAACGAGACGTGGAATTTCTGCAGCCTCAAATCGGGGCCTGGCGCTGGCCCGGGGTAACTGGGTGGCTTTGCTCGATCACGACGATCTACTCGAACCGGATGCGCTTTTTCAAAATGTGAAATGGATTCAAGACCATCCCGACGCGGATGTGATTTATTCGGACGAAGACAAATTGACCGAGAGAGGCTTCGATTCTCCCATTTTTAAACCGGATTGGTCGCCCGACTATTTTCTCTCCTGCAATTACGTCGGCCATTTCACGCTCATCCGCCGCGAACTGATCAAGCAGGTGGGTGGATTCCGCTCCAAGTTTGATCGTGCTCAGGACTACGATCTTTTTCTCCGCCTTATAGAACAAAGCAACCGCATCGATCACATCCCGCGAGTGCTTTACCATTGGCGGCGTACCCTGACTTCCACAGCTGATAATATTCAGTGTAAGCCTGAAATGCTGGAGGCTGGCCGTCTCGCGCTCGAAGCGCATCTGGAACGGCGGCAAGAGCCCGGACATGTAGCGGTTGACTGGCGCACCTATCTCTATCGGGTCAAACGCGAGCTGACGGAAGCAGAGAAGATCTCGATCATCATCCCAATGCGCGATCGTGTTGATTTGCTGGCCCGTTGCCTCGATAGCCTGACGAGCAAGACTAGTTATGCACCTTATGAGGTAGTCGTGGTTGCCAACGATAGCGTGTCTGAGGATGCGCGTGCCTGCCTTTCGCACTTTAAACACCGGCTCTTGTATTACAGTGGCCCCTTCAATTTTTCGGCAATCAATAATTTCGCCGTTAAGCAAGCCAACAGCCCGTGGCTCCTGTTCTTAAATGACCACACCGAGGTGTTCGACAGCGACTGGCTGACAATCATGGCAGAGCATGTGCAGCGGCCCGAAGTCGGCGCGGTCGGACCGCGACTTCTCTATCCTGACGAGACGGTGCAGCACGCTGGGATCGTGGTAGGCGTAGGTGGAATCGCGGAGCACGCGTTTCGCGGTTTGCCCGCTGAGGCACCAGGCGTCTGTCGCCAACTGCAGGCGACGCGCAACTACAGCGCTGTCACGGGCGCGTGTCTGCTAACGAGGCGAGACGTATTCGACGAGGTAGGAGGATTCGATGAAAGCCTGCCTGTTAGCTTTGGCGACGTCGACCTCTGCTTAAAGATGCGGCGCGCTGGCTATGTCATCGTTTATACACCGTTCGCGAAATTGTATTATCACAGATCCGCGGGTCGTCCCCAGACAGCCGAGCCACATGAAGCGAACCTGATGCGTGAGCGCTGGCCTGAGGTACTCGAACGCGATCCGTATTACAATCCAAATCTGTCTCGCGAGCGTGCCAACTTTTCGTTAGGCAATTGAATGACTGTTAACAGCGATCGCCCGGAAAACGCCGGCTGCCTCACACAAGAACCAAGGTCAACTATCTTTTCCTTGAAGTGTTGCCGAGTTTGAGGTGTTGATGGCCAACGCCTACCTGGGTCACCGAAGATCCCAAAGCGACTTTCCCGAATTCACCTTGGTGGGGCGGAGGCAGTTTCTGGATGCGACGACGAGCTGCCAAAGCTACCCGTCCACCAGCTGCCAAATAAGTTCCAAGGC
The DNA here is from genome assembly GCA_963776065.1 of uncultured Verrucomicrobiae bacterium. GTDB lineage: Bacteria > Verrucomicrobiota > Verrucomicrobiia > Chthoniobacterales > UBA10450 > Udaeobacter. The sequence continues at coordinate 31,007 of CAVZLJ010000009.1, forward strand.
TGATCGACTGTCCTTGGAAAGTGACCATCTTCAATTCGCCGCCAACCAACTCAAGGAATGTGGCCACCTTGCTAGATCAAACTCACCTTTTTGCCACGAGTTAGAATCTGGTCAAAAATCGATCCTCCCTCGACCGTCTGGGACACGTCGCTCCTGCGAACTGCGGTTTTTTCCTTGTGAATGATGTAAAGAAATCGCCGAATACGAATCTCAGAAATCAACAACGTAGATCCCATCAGCATGAGTTGTTCGAACAGGAGGTTGGACAGCGCCCGGCGCTCGAAAAAAGGAGCGTCCGGTGATTGGTAATCAGGGTGGTGCGCCCAACTCCAGTCCTCAACCACGTAGATGCCACCAGGACTCAGTAGTGGGAAGAGAAATTCGAAAGACGCTCTTGTTTCCTCATAGGTGTGAGATGCATCGTCGACTACCAGATCCAACTCATCCGCCAGTTCGCCTTGCACGATCTGTTTCAACACCCCAGTATCGCACTGCGATGTATTAAAGTGAACAAACCGATTTTCGGTACGGGAGACATAGTCCAAAAGCGGCGCAACAGGCTTTGCACGAATGTCGACTGCAGACATTCGGCGAGGCTTGAACAGCTTGTCCAAAAACACATAGCTTCCTCCCTGAAAAATTCCAAGTTCAAGGATTGATCTTGGTGAAAACCCCGCAATGAGGTCTTCATAAATCCGAAGATATGGCTCGTTTTTCGCAATCGTAAAGGCTTCCGCGGTCGAAGGACGCCGGTCTTTTAGTGGCACCGCAACCTCAATCAGGAAGTTCTCACCTCCCAATGAGAACTTTCCGTCTGGACCAATCTTGATCGGATTCATCAGGCACAGCGTACATCCGAAGTAGGTTTCGATAAATCCGAATTATGATCTTGGCCACCCGCGAGGTAATCGGAATCGATTCGTAAAGAGAATGCAACGGTATCTTTCGAAGCCAGCGGTTTTTTGCGCAATCAGTAAAAACTGAGCGTCTACCAATTTGCAACAATCGTGAGTGCGCGTTACAAACTCGATCGCTTGGTGTAGATTCATCGACCAGCGAAATGGAATGTCGACTACGATAAACAAACCAGTTTTTGTAGTGGGGTCGCCGCGTTCGGGAACCAGTATTCTCGCCTGGTCTTTGGGTCATCATCCAAATTTGTTTCCAGTGCCAGAATCCAACTGGATGGGGGACTTCGCGGTGAATGTAGCTGTTGCCCATCAAATCGGTTCGGCGCGCGGTAGTTACTCGACACTTAGCGCGATGGACATTCGTGACGACGAATTCTTTGCTGCATTCGGTCGAAGCATTAACGAGCTGGTCGTGGGGCATCGCAGAGATCTCGAAATGAATCGTGGAAACAGCAATAGCCCGTCAAAGGTTAACCTGCGATGGCTCGAAGCCACAAGCATGGCCGCCGGGCCCAAGGCTCGGTGGGTCGATGGAACGCCTGAGTATTCTTTGCATATCTGCGGCCTGCGAAAGCTTTTTCCTCAAGCTCGCTTTGTCCATGTGTTTCGCGACGTCGATGCGGTAGTTCGCTCGATGGTTAAATTCCATCGCGCCACAGGAATTCAGTTGGTAGCGAACGAAGAAGACGCGTACAAATATTGGCTGCGTACGGTTAGGGCATGCCTGAAAGCTGAGGAAGCATACGGGCCGCATGTGGTTTATCGGTTGCGCTATACCACCCTGGTTGAGAATCCCGAATCGGCTCTGCGTTCGTTACTTGATTTTTTAGGCGAGCCTTATTCTGCGAAGTGCCTCGAGCCGCTTTCACAGCGGATCAATAGTTCCAACGTGCCCGATAATTTCATCGCCGAGGACCCGGCTACCGATCGCGCGGTGGTCGAAGAGGCAATGCAATTGAGTTACGACGTGGAAAGAACCGCCCAGGCTGCAGAGGCTTCACGCGCCGTGGCCAATGAAATGGAATCTGGTTTTATGGAACGCACGCAATATGTGGCAACTTTGGAGAGCCAATATCAACGAAGTCTCCAGATTGCTCGAAACCTCGAGAAAGCAAAAGCGGCACAGATGCCTGGCTTGCAAAGCGTCGTTCAACAACCCGGCCACATCGAGTAGCAAGGCATGCCATCATCTCTTAGCAAACTGGCCATCGCGACCGAGCCCGATCTCTGGAATGTCAAACTCGCTCATCGTCCAAAGACGTTCTGGTACCCCTACTCAACGTTACACAACGTTGCGGTCCTCGAAAAGCTTTCTGCCATGGCTGGCTGTGATCTGCTGGAACTTTGCCGGGGCCAGCATGGAAAGGTAGCCGACATCGGAGCCGCCGACGGAGACCTTGCTTTCTTTTTAGAAAAACAGGGTGTATCGGCGGATGTGATCGATAATGAGTATACGAACTTCAATGGCTTAGAGGGAGCAAGAATTCTTAAGGAGGCCCTAAACTCGTCTGTCGTCATTCGATCGGTTGATTTGGATTCACAATTCTCGCTCGCCGGCGAAAAGTACGATGTCGTTTTTTTTCTTGGAACGCTCTATCATTTAAAGAACCCTTTCTTCCTGCTCGAGAGCCTGTCCCGAATGACGAAATACTGCTTCGTGAGCACGCGCATTGCCAAACAAACCGCTGACGGCCAGCTGCTGTCACAGTACCCCGTGGCCTACCTCCTGGCTCCGCAAGAATGTAACAATGACGACACTAACTTCTGGATTTTCTCGGAACAGGGGTTGAAGAGATTGGTCGATCGCACAGGATGGAACCTCCTTTCGTATATCACAATTGGCGATACAGAGAGATCTACCCCAGCCGATCCTGAAAGAGACGAGCGCGCGTTTTGTTTGTTGGAAAAACGGCCGCCTCTTCTGAGCGCTGACCCTAACCCGGTCCCCGCTGGGCAACAATCAGGTAAGACGATGGTTTCCTGGGACACCGCTGATGGGAGCATCGGAAAGATTTATGTCTCAGTGAACGACGGTCAGGAAATGCTTTTTGCAGATGGCCGCCGCGGCTCTGCTCCGGCGCATTGGATCGAAACGGGCTCCAACTATGAGTTTCGCCTCTATAACTCAGATCACTCAGAATTGCTGGTAAAAATCGCTGTTACAAGAAGGACGCAATAACCACATTGCCGGGCTTCAATTAGTGTCTTGTTTCGGAGGCGGTATTTCGCATGAGTGAGGTGACAAAAAAAGCAGCTGAATGGTGGAGCGATCCCCAAAGCGAGGCTCCCGAAACCCAATGGGTCCGAGTACCAGGCGTCGTGGAGAATATGAATCGACGCGCTACCGGGGACCCGGCAATCGATTGGATCAAACATTCTGCTGGCCTTCTAAGCAGCTTCTCAAAACCGATTAAAGCGCTATCGGTTGGTTGTGGCTTCGGGATCATCGAGCGAGTACCTGCGTCGTCACGATTTCTGCCAGCTTATTCATGGTGTGGATGTTGCCGAGAACGCCATCGAAAGCGCAAGGAAAACAGCTGAAGCAGAACGCTTGGATGGCCTGACCTACGAGGTCGCCGACTTGAACACTGCCCAGTTCCCCGCCGAGACCTATGACATCGTGTATGCGCACGCAGCGTTGCATCATATTTTTCAGCTTGAACACATCCTCGACCAAATTAAACAAACGCTGAAGCCGGGCGGATTGTTTGTTGTCTATGAGTACATTGGCCCTGCGCAAATGCAGTTCCCACGGCGTGACCTCGAACTCGCGGATATCTTCCTTAAAGCTATTCCGGAACGTTACCGCAAGCTGCAGAGGCGGAAGGGCATCAAAGAGGAAGCTTCCCGTTTTTCGCTCGATGCGATGAACCGCTCGGATCCGTCCGAAGGGATTCGTGCAACTGAGATAGTACCGTTAATTGCCAGCCGATTCGAAATTAAGCATTTCCGTTACGTTGGCGGCACGTTGTTACTGTTGGTATTCAACGAAATTGCCGGAAATTTTGATGACAAGGATCCGGCAATTATGCCTTTGGTAAATGCGTTAATTGCTTTGGACAATTTCCTAATCGATAACGCCGTCCTTCCGTCTTATCACGTTTACATGATTTGCCAGAAAACGGCCAATCCGATGCCGATGCAAACGCGAAATCTGCTTCCGCCTACTGCTTCGATTTTCCGGCCACACGACTTGGCGACCTTCACCATAAATCCCAAGCCTCTCGGGATAATCGCCGCTGAACCAAATCCTTTCCTTGCCGATTCACAAGGCCAGGGACGCACTACCGTGTCGTGGATGACATATGCGATAAACAAGGTTGAAGTTCATCTTGATGCCCCGGACGGACCATTATTCGCAAGAAGTGGTCCCGGAATTTTTTCCCAAGAAACCGGTCAGTGGGTCCGCGACGGCAGTACGTTCTATTTGCAAAACGTTGCCATGGGTCTTCCCTTGACCAGCGAGAACACGATCGCAGCCGTTACTGTCAGACAACAGAATAAGAATTAGCGGTACCAGAAAATTCTCTGCGGTTCGAGCTTGCGCGGGTCCGTTTTGTGATCGGCCCGTTACGCTTTGCGCTTTTGGGCGCTTAGGTCATACTTTTTGACAGAAACTGATGGCTTTGTGCGTGTCGCAGAGACCATCTGACAACGGTGATAACTAGCGAAGCCGCTAATGTGGTGATTGTATGGACGAAGTCCCCAGCATATTGCCATTCAGTAACAAAAAACCACGACCGCGACAAACCAATGGTTGTCCGGGACCTGATGAATTTCACCTCGAAGAGATTTGTTAGGACGCAAACAGGTGTTCATCAGGCCATCGAGTGAAGATGTCGTCGAGGTCAACGCCGCTGCTTGCCGACGATTTCGGTCTGATTAGAGCCCTACCTGCTCGCAAAGATAACGGAATCGGCGAACCCCGTCGACGTATGTGTGCACGTCGCGTTCGTTAAGGAGGCGAATCTTCTTCCGAACCTCAGGATCCAGATCGTAAAACTTGCCTTGTCGATTCGGGTTTTCATTCTGCGCCGTCGCATCAAGTCGTGTATCCGGGCAAAACAGACGCCGAAACAGTTCCAAACTCCGATCATATTCCTCGGTGATGCCAATGAAGTCGAACTCCTCTACGGTCAACGGAGAAAGGAACGCCTCTTGAAGATCGCGGGCGAAGTCCAGTTGTGCATACTGTTCCAGGCTCATGTTCTGTGCCGTGACTTGCTCCCAGCGACGATCTCCTGGAATATCCGACCGTTGCCAGTACAAATAGTTTGAGAGGACGCGTTCAACCGGGTCCCTGAGCCAGGTTACATAAACAGCATTTGGAAATGGATCACTGTACTTTTTAGCTGGAAAGTGACCGTGAATCACGCTTCGACCTGGGAACAACTCAAGGTCGTTGATAATCGATTCGAACGGCACCGTGATTAGTTTACCCCGTCGAAACAATGCCGTTGGGGCCAGCGGTTCCAAACCGTAGTCCAGGTAAAGCACTTCTTCTGCGCACTTTCGCAAGACTTCGACAAACGTCGTGCCGCCAGTCTTTGGGATGTGAACTGATATAATTAGCTTTTCGTTTGGATGGGCTGCAATTTTACGGCTAACGAACCGGCCATTAGCTAAGCCCGGTCGCTTTCGTTGCGCCAACTTTTCAGGTCCAACTAAACCGTTCCGGTCGGGCGCAGAACATTCCGAAGGATTCGGAGGTTTGACATGTTCCTTCATGTCTTGCTCCCCGAGCAGTCTGCGAGAAGAGATCCATGGGCGGGTTCGAGCCCATAGGAACCCGACGTTCGCAAAGCGCGCAATATGGCGGAAAAAATGGCCACTGTGGCGCAGCAGAATGCTTGCCCTCAACAATAGCGATGGGAGATGCTCGCGCATGAATTCGTACTGCGGTTGGCCGGAATTGACCGGCAATCCGCATGAGTTTTAACAGCACCCAGTAAAATGCAGACGTACTCGAGCATCAAACTTATTTTCCAAACGCAATCTTCCTAAGAGCGGGCTCCGGCAAACTGCCAGTCGAGACTGCGTTGCTCGTCGCGACGCAGACGCAAGGAAAAACAAAAGCTCTCGAAGTATCACCGAGCAGCCTCCGAGTAGTTATGTAGAACTCGGTTTAGATCTGTACGCTATGTACGCATCGCGTTACACATCGCGCGTGAAGGCAAGTCAGCAGAAAAACTGACTTAGATAATCACAATAGTCTGACTCACCGCGGTAGCCAAACTGCAAGAGTAAGGACCAGCAAGTAAGCCCTACCTGGGCACAGAGATTCCGAAATCGGCGAACTCCGTCCAGGTAAATATATGCGTCGCGCTGGTTGAGTTCGAGAATCCTCCGGCGCAGTTCTGGGCCCAGATCATAAAAATTCCCTCGTCGATTCGGGTTATAATTACGCAGCTTCGTATCTAATTCGATGTCCGGGCACACCAGACGTCGGAACAGTTCCAAGCTGCGATCATATTCTTCCATAATTCCAACGAAATCGAATCCTTCGACACCTAATGGAGAAAACCACCGGAAGTAAACGTCCCGCGCGAAATCCAATCGCGCAAACTGCTCCAAGCTCATTTTTTGCATAACGACCTGTTCCCAACGAGCGTCCGTTGGAAGATACGACCGTTGCCAATAGAGATAGTGCGACACGACCCGCTCAGCCGGGTCCCTAAGCCAGGTTACGTAAGTAGCATTTGGAAATTGCCCACGGTACTTTTTAGGCGCAAAATGACCGTGAATCACGCTTCGACCTCGGAGCAACTCGAGATCTTCAATAATTGAATCAAAGGGCGCTGTGAGCCGTTTTCCGCGGCGGAACAAGGCAGTGGGCGCAAGTCCCTCCGGGCCGTAGTCTAAATAAAGCACTTCTTCCGCGCACTTTCGCAAGACGTCGACAAATGTCGTACCGCCAGTCTTTGGAACGTGAATCGAAATAATCAGGTTTTTGTTTTCTCGCCGGCCTGAAGCTTTGCGCGTTTTAAACGAGGCCCCGGCTAGGTCGGGCTCTTTTACCGGCACGAACTCGTCAGTCCTGGTTAAGATCTCATCTTTTGATGTAGAAGATCTGGAACGATCATAAACCTGGTCACCTTCCTTGATTTCTGGTTCTCCATCCGGCCTGCGAAAAGAAATAAGCGGTAAAATTCGATCCAATACCAGCCCGCCGTTGAGAGAGCGCACGAAGTGGTGCAAAAAGTGGCCAACGTCGCGCAGGCAGGTAATCGCCCTGATCAACAGTGATGGAAAATGCTGGTGCATTGGATCGCGGCGCCGTTGTGCCGAATTAGCCGGTCAATGTCCAGATATCTTTCAGCATCTTCCAGTCGAACGCGCAGCCAATGGAGCATCAACATTCTTTTCTGACTTCCGCCCGCACCAGACAGTTGGCGAGCGCGCACACGTGGCCACTCCGGATGACTACTTTCAACAGCCCCGCAAATCTTCATTACGCAAACCTAGATACGTCTCCACTCAAGGATTGCGACGATGTTGGGGAGTACTGTTTGCACTGCCCACAGTGATTACCGAAAGTAATAGCAAGCCTTACACATGGAAACCATACCGTATTTAGATCTTCAAGCGCAGTATCACGCGGTGCGCAACGAAGTGTTAAAGGCGTTGGAGGAGATCTGCGAATCCACAAGATTCGCTCAAGGACCAGCGACATCGGATTTCGAGGCAAAATTCGCAGCTTATTGCGGAGTTGATCACTGCGTGAGCTTGAATAGCGGCACGAGCGCGTTGCATCTGGCTCTGCGTTGCCTGGATGTCGGCCCAGGAGACGAAGTCGTCACGGTGTCGATGACTTTCATTGCCACTGCATGGGCTATTAGCTACGTCGACGCCAAACCAGTTTTTGTGGATATCGACCCCGTCCGCCGGACATTAGACTTGGATAAACTCGAAGCGGCGATCACGCCACGGACAAGAGCAATAATCCCGGTGCATCTGTATGGAATGCCTGCGGAGATGGACCGCATCAATGCGATTGCTGAGCGACATGGGTTGCCGGTGATCGAAGATGCCGCGCAGGCGCATGGAGCAAAGTATCGGGGCAAGCGGGTAGGCCAGTTTGGGCAAATTGCGTGCTTTAGTTTTTATCCCAGCAAGAACCTTGGGGCATACGGCGAAGGTGGCGCTTTAATCACGAACGACGCATCCATGGCGCAGCGGGCACGTTCTCTGCGTGATCACGCTCAGAGTCAAAAATACTTTCACGATGAGATCGGGTACAACTATCGGATGGACAGCTTTCAGGCGGCTGTGCTCACGATCAAACTAAAACATCTCGATGTCTGGAATGCGGCTCGTATTGACCGCGCGCAATGTTACACCGATTTACTCAAAGACTCGTCATACAAATTGCCGGCGCAGTTTTCTGATTCGGAGTGCGTCTGGCATTGCTATGTGATTGAGACTGCCGAGCGTGATCGCGTCCGCTCTGCCTTGCAGGACGCCGGCATCCAGACTGCCGTTTACTATCCGTTGCCTGTTCACCTCCAAAAAGCCTACGCGCATCTTGGCTACCAGCCAGGCGACCTGCCCGTGACCGAAGCGCTGTGTAAACGGTGTCTCTCGCTTCCGATCTATCCCGAACTTTCAAAAGAGAAAATCTCCCGTGTTGCTTCCCTTCTTTTGGATCTTGAGAAATCGCGGACGCTTCAGGCATAGCTTCGACAACAAAAGAACAAGAGCGTGTTTGTAATCTGGCCCTAATCACTGACCATCAGGAATGGCAGCAGACCGCGATTACGTTCTCGGCACACACGAGGAGGAATTGGCCAGACTCGGTTTGCAACATCGCGTCTGGCGACCCGTTGCTTTCGATTGCTGGCAACGGGCCGGAATTACCGTCGGCAAACGCGTACTCGACGTCGGAGCAGGGCCCGGCTACGCGGCCATTGATTTGGCAGAGATCGTCGGACCCGCTGGCGAAGTAGTCGCGCTGGAACGCTCGGGAAATTTCATAAACGCGTTTCAAGAGATGATGCGCACGCGTTCGCTTGCGAACGTTGGGATTCACGAGATCGATTTGATGACCGACGATTTGCCAGCCGGAGATTACGATTTCGCCTGGTGCCGCTGGGTGGTCTCGTTTGTTAGCGATCCCGGCTTGCTCATTCAAAAACTCGGTCGCGTTATGCCAAAGGGCAGTTTGTCGATCTTCCATGAGTATGGGCATTACGAGACCTGGCGATTCTTTCCGCGACTGCTGATGCAAGAACGCTTCCGCGAGCATGTGATCGCGACATGGCGCGAATCCGGCGGCGAACCCGACGGCGCCGCTCAATTACCCGGGCTGCTCGCGGAAAATGGGTTCGTGATTCGCTCGGCAACCCCCCACATTTTTTGCCTGCAGGTCCGCGATTACATGTGGCAATGGCCTGCTACATTTATCGAAACGTATCTTTCCCGGCTCATCGAAATGGGGCGAATCGATCAGAAATTCGCCGACAAAGTCCATGCCGATTTGGCAAGCGCTGAAAAAAATCCGAATGCCCGAATGCTGACACCGTTAGTGCTGGAAATTATCGCGGAGAAGCTATAGCTAGGCGCCCGACGATGTTCCTATGAGGCTTAGACGCTCTGCATCTGCTTTGAGAGCCGTGATAACTGCAACGATGATATCGTCGAGGGGCATGCCGAGTTGCTCGGCGCCATGGACGATGTCCTCGCGGTTCACGGCGCGGGCGAAGGCTTTGTCTTTCATTTTCTTTTTCACAGCGCGCACATCTACATCGTGGATGCTTTTTGTCGGACGAACGAGCGCGACAGCGACGACGAAACTGCTGAGTTCATCGACCGCGTAAAGAGTTCTCTCCAGAGGCGTTTCGCGCGAGACGTTTGCGTAATCTGCGTGTGAAAGAATCGCGCGACAGACTTCTTCGTTCCAACCGTTCTCGCGCAGCCAGGCAACGCCGACAAATGGGTGGCCTTCCGTCGCGCTCCGTTCGAGATTCGGGTGCCGCTCGTAATCTATGTCGTGCAATAAGCCAACGGCTTCCCACAGATCGGGGTCTTCGCCTTGCATTTGGGCAAAATGTTTCATCGAATCGGCGACGGCGTAGCAGTGTTTGCGCAGGCTTTCGGATTGCACCCAGTCGTGCAAAATAGCCTGAGCGCGAGCGGCGAGCGTGTCACTCATTGTTCAATTTAATGGATGGAGACGTTGTCGCCCGGTTTATTTTTGTGGCGAGCGGGACGACGTCGTAGTTTCGCCAACTAATTAACCATGGCTCGATAGGAAGATTGCGCGAATCGGAACGCTCATACGATATTACAACTCACAAACTTGTGATATATTCTGCTGATGCAAACGCCAGAAATCACTGCATATCTAAAGACCTATTGTGGCTGGAGCGCCGGTGTCCGCGCTATTTTGGCCAAATACAATCTGCCCTACACGGAAAAGGACATCATTCAAAACCCGGCGTTCCGCTGGGAAATGGAAACCAAAAGTGGACAACCGCTTTCGCCGTGCGTCGAGATCAATGGGCATATGCTGACCGATGTCAGCGGCGAAGAAGTCGAACATTATCTCATCGAGAACAATTTGGTCGCAGCAAGCGATGCTCCGACCGATGTTCCAACCAATGCGGCATGCGCGACCGAGCAACACGAAGGCGTGGTAAAGCTGAATTTGTGATTCGTTACGAAGGTTAAACTGTTGAACCGCTGAAAGGTTAAAGAGTCAGGAAGGTTAAGCCGCTTTTAACCTTGTAACTCTTTCAACTTTTTTAACCTTTCGGTGATGAAATTGTTCGCTCGCCTTCGACGACCAAGGAAAACGCGCGGCAATATTCTTTTCCGATACGGCTGGAAGATTACGCTGCTCCTTTTGCTGGCGGGCGCCGTGTTCGCCGTTTTTCTTTTTTACGGCACCTGGGCGCAAAGCTTCGACATGAAAAACGTCGGGGAAATGCCGGAGCGAAGCACCGTTTACGATGTCGATGGGAAAATTTACAGCCGCCTCGCCGGCGCGAATCGTCTTAAGGTCTCCCTAAGCGAAGTCTCTCCGTTTTTCATCGCGGCGGTGCTGGCGCGCGAGGACAGTCGGTTCTACGAACACAAAGGCATCGATTGGCGCGGAGTCTTGCGCGCGTTGAGCCGAGACGTCGTGAGTATGTCGGCCAAGGAAGGCGCGAGCAGTCTTACGATGCAATTGGCGCGCAATAGTCTTCCGCTGGGTGGCCGCACGTTCAGCCGGAAATTACTGGAAGCAATGGTGGCGCTGCGCATCGAACGCGAGTTCACGAAACAACAGATTCTCGAGCTTTACGTTAACCGCATTTATTTCGGCAGTGGTTGTTACGGAGTCGAGACTGCTTCACAAGCTTACTTTGGTAAGAACGCCTCAAAGCTGAATCTTTCAGAGGCTGCGTTGCTGGCCGGTTTGATTCGAAGCCCGAATCGGTTCTCGCCCCTGAAAAATCCCGAGGGGTCGGCGATTCAACGCGATGCGGTCCTTGATCGCATGGTCGCACTGAAAAAAATTACTCCGGCGCAGGCCGGGCAGGCAAAAAAGGCAAAAGTCGTTACGCATCCCAAGCGAATGCCACAGATTCAGGAAAATTATGCGATGGACGCTGTGCAGCGCGCTTTGAGCCTGATCCTGACCCAGGACCAGATGGATGACGGCGGACTCTCGATTTACACCACGCTTGATCCGTCGGTGCAAAACAGCGCGCAGGACGCACTCGAGACGCAACTTACCAAGATCGAACGCCAATCCAATTTTCATCATCCGCCAAAAGCGGATTACAAACCGCCTGAGAACGGGGAAGGAGACTCGGCCATGCCGTACCTCGAGGGCGCGGTCGTGTTGATCGATAATGGCAGCGGCGGCATTCGCGCGCTCGTTGGCGGACGTGATTATGCGCAAAGCAAATTCAACCGCGCGCTGGCTCCGGCAAACCGGCAGGTTGGTTCCGCGTTCAAACCATTTGTTTACACAATCGCGTTCAGCCATGGCTTGTTGCCGGGCGCTGCGATTAGCGATGATCCGATTCGCCCGGGCGAAATCGAAGGCGCCGGAAGTTGGTCGCCGGCAAATTCCGACGGCACCTATGGCGGGGTCGAGCCGTGCTCCTATGGTCTCATTCATTCCCGCAACACCATGAGCGTGCGCGTCGGACAGTTCGCCGGACTTGATGCAGTGCAAAAGGTCGCGAACGATCTCGGTATTGCTCAAAACATTCCGCACGGTCCTGCGATCTACATCGGTTCGTTTGAGACGAATCTGAAAGATCTAACTGCCGCTTACTCTGTTTTTCCCAACGCCGGTGTACGGAAACAGGCGTACGTCATTGAGCGCATCGACGATCAACAGCACAAACCGATTTATCTTGCCGCGCACATCACTTCGCCGGGGCTTGACCCCGGTGCGGCGTGGATGACTTCGCGATTGATGGAGGATGTTCTAACTAAAGGAACTGCTGCCGGCGCGCGCTCGTTAGGCTTCAAATTACCCGCAGCAGGTAAGACAGGCACGACCAATGATTATAAGGACGCCTGGTTTGTCGGTTACACCAGCACGCTCACGTGTGGTGTTTGGGTCGGGTTCGATCAGCCGACGACGATCGTTCCGCATGGTTACGGCGCTGCTCTGGCGTTGCCGGTTTGGACGCAGGTGATGACCAAAGCCTCGCGACATTATCCGGCCGAGGAGTTGCAGCCGACGATGCCAATCCAACATGCGACCGTCTGCTCGATTTCCAATCAACTGGCCACCACAGGTTGCACGGCGGCCGGCACCGCTTACGACATCGATCTCCCCGTGAGCAGGATACCAACTGCCGCGTGTCAGGTGCACGGCGGTTCGCAGTGGCCGTTCGCGCAGCAGGCGCCGAATGTGCCCTCAAAACCCGGCGATTTCCCAAGTCGTGTGTTCAGATCTTTCAGGAGACTTTTCGGTGGACGATAAATGATAGATCCCTGTTCATGACGAGCAGAGAACTTCGAACGCCCGACATCCAAGGGCGAACGTCGAATCAGAAGAGCTA
>CAVZLJ010000010.1:0-14820 GCA_963776065.1 uncultured Verrucomicrobiae bacterium
GATCGAGGTTCGGCACGATGAGTTCGTCACTTAGTTTTTGATACCACGCCATGCGGCTCAATCCCCACCGGATCACTGATTCATCGTTACGCACGGCCATGAGCGTCTGCACATCTAGCAGTTGGACGCCTCCGGATTGCAGCATCGTAGCCCAGTCGGTTGGACTGTAATCGGTGATGAAAACAAACGGCTGTAGTAGCGGCATTTCATCTGCGTCGAGCGCACGCCGAAACTCCGCGGCTTTCTGTTCCTGTTTCGCGCGGTTAATTTTTCCGCTTTCGATGCCTTCGCGCAATTGCTGCTCAAGCGAAGCTAGAATCTGGTCGCGCCGTTCTGCTTCCTGACGGTGCTGTTGATAGTTGTTCAACGAGAACGCTGCGTAAACGCCTACAAACACGAGGATCAGTTCCGCTGTCCAGCGACCGATGCGTGAGAGAAGCGAACGCTTTTGGTTTATTGCTACCACGGGTACGACGCCGGCCTGGAGACCGTCGCTCCTTGCTTATTCATTGCACAACAGAGTACCATTTCTAAATTAGGGTCGCCAGACCCACTCAATGGAAAAATCAGAGTCACTTCAAAACTTGATTCAATTCGTCGTGGACTCCGTCCAAACGGCCCACTCCGATGATGCACCTTTCCATCACTTGCAATTCGACCGCATTTTTCCGGATGACTTTTACGCGCAGATGGTCGAAGCGATGCCGGTAGCCGAGGATTACCGGGCCATGTCCGGCAAAAGCAAGATGGGTAGCAGCAGGGCTGATGGAAAACCCACCCGCGCGAAGATCGATCTTTTCCCTGAATACGTTCGCCATTTACCGCCGAAAAAACGCGCAGTTTGGGATGCAACCGGTCGCGTGCTGCGTTCCAGGGAGTTGCAATCCGCTTTCGTCCAACGGTTGGAGCCGGGGTTGAAAGGGCGCTTCGGAGAAAATTTCGCAAAGGTGAACATGTATCCGGTACCGATTCTGACTCGCGATATCCCCGGCTATCGTATTTTCAAGCACACCGACAGTCTGTGGAAAGGAATCACTGTGCAGTTTTATCTGCCGCCGGACAATTCCACACCCCACATCGGCACGATCTTTCACGAAGTGCTCCCGAATGGACGGAAACCGAAAAAGGCGCAGATGCCATTTTCGCCCAATTCGGGCTACGCGTTTGCCGTGGCCGATAACACATGGCACTCGGCCGACCCGGTGGGGGCGGAGGTGAATACACGCGACAGCATTCTGCTCACTTATTTCGTCGATGCCGGAGCGTGGAGATTTTTGCGTAATCGCGGCCGACGCGCAGCTAATTTTGCGCTAAATGAGTTCCGCAATTTGAAGCGAACCTAGGCGGCATTGCGCGAAGAGATTGTAGTTACGGCGCTGTGTTGCCGTGCCGGGTGCGGTAGCACAAGGCCCTCAGCGTCTTGACACAGCGAGGCGGCTACAACTTACCGAGGCAAAGCGACTTCCATGTTTGCCAGCGCATACGCAACCACCGCGACGACAGCGGAATTTTCCGCCAATTCTTTCGGCACAATTTTATCCAGCGTATCCGCGGCAGTGTGATGGTAGTTGAAGTAGAAACGGCTGTCCTGAATCGGACTGAAAGCCGGCACGCCGGCTTTCTCGAGCGGCTCAATATCGGCACCGCAATGTTCTACCAAATCGAGAACGCCCGCTCCTGATTGCTGCAAAATCACAGCGACCGGTGCGAACATTTTTTTCACCTCCGGGATTGCCTTGATGTTGACGCCAATCGGGTGACCGGCACCTTCGTCTGTCTCCATCGCTGCGAAGTGATTTGACCTCTCTTTTTCGTGATCCTTTGCATACTGCTTTGATCCGGCCTCACCATTCTCTTCGTTCATCCACGCAATAACTCGGATCGTTCGCTTCGGTTTAAGGTGAAGTTTTTGGATTAGATTCGCCGTTTCCATCGAAACCGCGACACCGGCGCCATCATCGATCGCCCCAGTGCCCAGATCCCACGAGTCCAGATGACCCGAGACGACGATGACTTGTTCAGGATGTACGCTGCCTTTGATGTCGGCGACTACGTTCGCGCTTTCGACGTCCGGCAGAGTTTGCGGCGTTAAAATCAATTTTATCTTCACCGGTCCCTGCCGGATCAGATTGGCAATTAAATCTGCATCTTCGGCGGTCACCGCTCCCGCTGGAATTTGTGGCGCGTCACTTGCGTAGTCTGTTTCCCCTGTATGCGGGAGGCGATAATCCGCGCCGCCAACAGAGCGAATCAAGCAGGCAACGGCGCCTTTTCTCGCGGCTGCGCTGGGGCCATGACTGCGATAAACAACCGCTTCCCCGTAAGCTTCGAAGCTACGGCCTTGCGCGGCCATTTGTTTGTCGAACGGATAGTTGAAAAGCACGATTTTGCCGGCGACTTCGTCTCGAGACAGCGACTTTAATTCATCAAAGTTTTTGACGACAATTACTTCAGCTTCAGTCCCCTGGGCAGGTGTCGGCACGCTTCCGCCAAGGGCGCACAGAACAATCTTCTGCGTCGTGTTGGGTGCCTGTCCCGGAAATTGAACCAGCGCTGCTGTCTCCTCACCGCGCACCCAGTGGGGCACCATCACTTTTTCCAACTGCACGGTACAGCCGAGCAATTTCAATGCGCCTGCGACGTACTCTACTGCTTTTGCCGCCTGCGCCGAGCCACTTAGACGCGGCCCGATATTATTCGCCAGATGCGCAACCTGCCGATAAGCGTAATCGCTGTCCAGAGCTGCCTTTTGCAACTGTCTCAGTTCTGCGAGTGTCTGCGGCGAAAATACAACCGGAGTCGGCGATGGCGATGCGTTCCGACTCGACTCCGGACCGGGTGTTTGTTGGGCCACTACGTGGTGAGCACAGACAAACAACAACAGTGAGAAAAGCGAGGCGAAGTGAAATCGATTCCCAGACATGCCGAATCCCGCTACAGCATCTTTATTCGATGCGCCAGCGCCGATCAAACAACGGAGCAGCTATTTCTCTTTCCTGAACTCGATTTCCTCACCGAACAGCTCAGGGTTCCCGGCGTTTTTCGTCAGAAGCGCGACGATCGTAGCGGAGTCTTTAGTTTCCTTCGGAATCACTTTGTCGCTGACATTCCGTAACCTCAAATGGCTGCCGTCATCTGACACCCTCCAAACCACGAAAGCATACTTGCGATCGTTCGAATTGAGGTCCTGAACACTCGCGAACGGTGTGTCTCCAAGGTCGGAGTGATAAGCGCGGAACAAATCACCGTCGTAATAAACGATATAGATGCTGTCCTCGAGCCTTCGCAGTTTAAGTTTTTCCTTGCCATCAGCCGAGGTCCAGTCGCCAAGCAGTCGTTCCTGCACTTTGCGAGTTGGAGCCGATGTGATTGGAGCTTCATACTGGCAAGCGGTGAAGGCCAGCATGCTGAGACAAATCGCGACGCCGAATCCCCGCAGCCAAGCTGAATTCGATGAACTCACGAAGTCTTGCTCGCCTCTGGGAACCGGCCTTCGTCGAAATCGATAAGGTCTGGAATGCACTCAATGTCGTTGCGGTCGACGATTCCCATCTCCTTTTTTCGTTGTTCGAGCCGCGGCGTAATCGAATCGCGCCATCCAAGCTTCGATGCGAATCCGTTCCAAACAAAGAGATCGCCTTCGTTTAATCGGCGACCCTTTTCGAAACACCATTCCAGAATTTCTTCGTCTGTCCCGCCCTGCTTCACACGCTCAATCAGATCGCGATGATGCACACGCAGGAAATTGCAGCACACGCCGTCTGCCGCTTTCAGCGCACCGAAGTTTTCCTGATAATCTTCGTGCAGTTCGCCGCGCAGATGCAGCCGAATCTTGTCTAGCATGCGCGGGAAATACATCATGCCGCGCGTCATTTCCTTCGGGCTTTTGGGATAAATTCTCATGAGCGAACGAATCGCATGATCCGCACCTAAAACAAGGAGTGACGGCTCCTCGGCCGACGCGTTTTATGCCGACTTCTTGGAAGCCGTCGTTCCTGGGTTTGTTAGCGCCAAAATACGCTGCTTTTTCGCGCAGTAATCAAGCGAATGAAAGCGCCGGATTTCATCCAGGCGTCGCAGACCGTTAAGAGCATCGAGGTAACGCGTGTAGCTGGCTGCAAGTTCGCTCGTCTCGAGATAGCGACCTCGCAGGTTTGCATCATGATAAGCCTCGGGACATTGTCGCGCGAAAAGATGAAACTGCAGCCAGCGGCGGTCGGTCGTCGAGACCCGTTGTGTTTTTCGGAAGAACGCCACAAACAGAAGAAGAACCAGATAAGTATCCACCTGCGCCTGCAGCTCAAGATTCCGGACAAAATCTTCCGACGCGATGTCGCGCACTCCCCTTTTAAACTGGAGCGCGGCGTGTAACGCGTGGTTAAGTTCTTCCACAAACATGATCAGTGATCGGATGTTGCGGTTACCCAATCCTGCACGGGGATCGTGTTCTTCGAGTTGTTCGATCAGCCACCGCGAGTAATAAATGCCGACATAAAGTTGGTCGTCGGCGCGTCGCAAAAACGTCCTCGCGAGCTCGCTTAATTCCCGGGCCGATTTGCCGGCGAGCATGGATAATTGCGCGCAGCGCGTCCGATCAATCAGGCACTCTTCCAGATTGATCCCGACATGCGCGTAAGTTCGTTCAAATAATCGCTGGATTTGACTAAAAAGCGTCTCGTTCATGGCGAAATCGAAGGACGCGCATCTTCGTCGAGGTTGAGCAATCGATCGGAAAGCTGATTCAGCGCGAGTCGGACGTCGCGAAACCGATCGGCCAGCCCTTCGAACACATCATCGAGTTCGCAGCGCCGCGCCACTGCATGGGAAGAAACAAGTTGATAGTTCGTCCGGCCGACATCCTCATAGAATTGAATGTCCGGTCCGCCACGGAGACTGCGCCGCTGTCCCGCGACTGCCGGATGAAAAATTCCGCTGATAAAAAGTGAGTAATTACCAATGTGCGCCCGAAGCAGGAACGCCTGCTCGGGCGTGGCGCGGTTCAGCGCGATCAACATGTCGGAAATGTATTGCTCGACTAGATGGTGACTTTCATCGCAGATCTGCAACCGGCTGGCGCGGGAAAAAGCTTCCAGCAATGAGGCGACATAATCCGAAAGTTTGCGGTCGCCAATTCCACCCTGTTGCAGGACGTGCCGCGCGAGCACGTAAAAGTAGAACTGAGACGAGATGCGCAGGTGGCCGCATTGATTCAAAATGGCGTCGACCAGCCGCGGATGATCGAGAATGGAATCGCGCGTCTCGATATCGCTCAACAGATCGACCAAAGAAACTTGATCGGTTTGCGAGCGCGCCAGAGTGCGCACAATGAAGTCGAAATCGGCTGCGGTAAACCGCGCCCGACAATTCGCTCTGACCATCGGGACTTCATAATGCGTGATCCGCGCTCCTGTGGCAAGTAAGATTGCTAGCGCTTCATGTATTGTCGGAAAAGGCATCTTGTCTCTGCACCGCGCGGACTTCTAAGCCTGCCCGCCCACGAGCGCGATCTAGCGAAATCGCCAGGCCTCTCCTTTTAGCCGGGCCTCCTCATCAACGTGAGCAAGATCAGGGTCGAGCCTGACAATAAGCGGTGAGCACGATACACCCAGATGGCTTTAATACGTTAAATAAATCTATTTCAAATTCTTAATTACAAAGTGACTATGACAATTGAAAAATGGGTGAAGGAAGAAAAGATGCGCTTGGGACGCTTTGAGATTTACTGTGTGAAGGCACAGAAAAAAGAAGCAAAGTCGTTTCCACTTAAGATGCCGCGAAGCTGTTGGAGTGGACAGTATCGCACCTGGGATGATTCATTAGATGCTCTATCCATCCGCTAATGCCACCCGCAACATGCAAATGTGGGAGAGAAATCAATAGCCACGGCGAGAGAATGCTCTCTGGCCCTGCGACAGAGAGTGTCGCAAAATAAGTTATACGGTGATTATTCGCGAAATTTGCTTGCAGCTCGTCTTACGGGGGCCTTGTGAGCATGCAGTTTGCGCTGCTTCGCAGAAGCGTCCTCCGGCCGCGACGTATCACGCTTCGGCTTTCCGATCGAGGGCCCGCCACCGAAGTCATGTTTGCGTGTTTGTTTGGGCATTGCTGAACGTCGGTGAGTTGCCACAATTTGGCAATCAACTACACATTTATCCGCGGTGTCCATTTTCATCCATTGATTCGACCATCAGTTCCGGTCCTGAAACGTAAAGCACCCGTTTTTGAACGTCCGGCACTGGTCGTCAAGAATCACCGCGCGCGGCTCAACGACGTACTATTTTTTCGGTGAATTCGAGTTTGCGATTTCAACAAGGCCCAGTTGGTCCGACGTTAAAACGCCGCGGCTGTCCGTCTTAAGGTCGTGAGGAAACGTTCCGTAAGCTGTTGATAGGAAATAGAGCAACTCGCGATCACAGACTGGTTCATTCTTCACAGCGATAGTAATTAATGCAGTCTTTATCGGCGAAAAGGCGGGGTGTTTGAGTAGCGCGCTGAAACGGATATACGGCTCACCGATGCTCACTTCCTCTGTGTGTGTATGAGGTGCTGGCTCAAGACGCTTGGCGATCCATAAATGCCAATACAGCTCCTTTTCGCGAAAATCTACATTGCCTGTGTTGGTAAGAACGAAGTCGAGTGCCAAGGAGCCTGGCGAGCGTTGCACGGTGGCGACGACTCTAACTTTAATTTTGCGGCGTCTTGCCGCCAACCACGAATGAGCCACGTAATGCCGATGCCGACAATTAGGGTGGCAAAAAAATCCGCAAAGAAATTGGGCCAGAAGTTTTGCCAAAAAAACGCTGAGGTGACATAAGCTAGGAAAATCAATGGTAGGTAGTAATGCCATGCGTTTTCAACTTCTCCAGTTTCACCAGGTCGACTACTGACACGTTAATGCAAAAAAAGAATTGCCGATTATGACTGACGGCTCGCCCACATACAGACGGCCATACTTAAAAGGTATTATGTGCTACCAAGAAGATATTGGCCGGACAGCCCTATTGCTTAAATTTCACGGCAACAAACCCAACACTACACCTGAGTCAGCCGGTGGCAGAATGCAAAACCCGTCTTGCCAACATCCAATCGTATCGTCGGGAGTTTCCTATGGTGACAAGGGCAACAGTGACTTCATCTAAAACGGTTGATTTCAGCTTTCGCGGTCCGCTCGGTTTTGAGGCTCACACCGTGCTTCTGTCGGTCGAGAGCGAGGTACCCAATCAATACGTGTTTGAATCCGCGGGTGGGAACATTGGCCTGATGGGAATCGTTGACTTCACTGAGATCCGGCCAAACTGCACAGAGGTCACGTTTGCAGTTCACTACGAGATCAGGAACAAGTTGTTTGCCTGGCTCAACCGGCGCTCGCGTTTTGTCGATACGTTTGTGACCGCCGAACTGCGCAGCATCCGCACGCACTTCGAAGGAATCGCCGCAAGCTATCTTGAGCGTGCGCCGGTTGTGCCAATGTTCCAAACGGCCGCCGCTTGAACAAAGTAGTTTAATTCGGAGAGCCACGAAGTCGGCCCCACGATCAAATGAAGCACGCAAGCGCCAAAAAAAACCCGGTTGCCTTTGAACCATCGGGACTCGCGTTCTCTGGGCAGTAACGGCTGCATCCTCGCTCGCATCCAAATTCCTCGAATCACCGACTGCTCGAGAGTCTCAAAGGCCATTTCGTATATGCGACGGTCGTTGTTGTTTTAGCTGCGTTCCACACGCCACCAGCATCAAATTAGGGAACGCTGCCCAACAAGATTGTTCGCCCGCGAGAATCCACGGTTGAGACATAGCCCCAACTCCAACAGGACTTACTGAGATTGTCCGCGATTAGCTCCCATTACTTCACGTTGATCGGATTGTGGCGCTTTTAGTCTCCACACAGCAATCAAAAGGCAGGCTGGGCAAGCGAGTCGAGCGGAAGGTTGTTCTGGTAACTGTGCCAGCGTGCGTGAATTCGGCTGGACAACCCGCACGGTCATGAAGAGCGGATTTCAGCTCGCTTAGGAAAGCGCCTCTCGCTTCGTTTTAAAAAACCGATCAGTCACTACTGCGTTTCGCTCATAAACGGCGCGCCCTGAAATTCGCGCCGCTTTGCGATTTCTTACCGCGGGGCCGGTGTCAACTGCCGCCGAAGTAGTGCCATCGGTAAAAATCAGCCTGCTGCCATAAGGAATCTGCCGCGTATCGACCGAGCAATCTCCGATTTGTAGTCGCCGGCCGGTCGCGCACTGATGATGGTTGGAACCAGCATCGCCGCTGACCCAGTAAACCGTAACACGCGCCAGAAATGACTACTCACCCGCGAAGATGGCGGGCACTACCAGCAGAGCAAGTGCAATGGTTACTATGAGCCGTTTCATAATCATCTCCAATCTTTCCGCGTGCAGGAAGTCGAAAACCGGAGCCTCTTACCAGAAGGTTCTAGGGTATTCTCCGTCGTTATCCTGTGCGATCGCTTCAAGATTTGTTGTTCCCGCCAGCAATTTTTCGCGCGTCACTACAGGAACTTCAGCGACCTTTGCGTCGCACATAATTTCCTCAGCCTCCGCAACCGTCTGGTCTTCGAAGCAATAGATATTGGTTTTTTCCACTTGTGCTTCTACCGGTTCTGTCTTTGAGTCGTGCCCAAAACCACCCACGCTTCGGTTCATTTCGTGGCTCGACACAGTACCTAATAATTCCCCGCGTTGATTGGTTACTAGCGCCGAATCGATTCCTCGAGCCTGCATTTCGTCTAAAGCTGTCTGGACAGAAACAGAAACCTTCGCGAGAACGGTCTTCGCGGGCTCGATAATGTCCTTGACTGGGCGGGCGTCGAGATTCGCGTCTTCAGCTGGGTTATGTTTTGTTATTGATGTATTCATATTTTACCTTTCTGGAGTTAGTTAAAGCCATCTCGGTGCATCGCGCTCACCGCTTATTGCCAGAGGCGACCCTAATCTTGTGTACATGGAGGAACAGGCTTTCAGAAGCCGGTCGAAACCACTGACGGGTCGTCGCCCGAAAGGGTTGCCGAATCGGGCCTTTCAGCCCGATCGCCGAAAAGTTCACTATTTTTTAGCTGTTTCTCAAACTTCCGCTTCCGCATCCCCCGAAAATAATCGCCAGCCCGAGCAGGATGACTGCGACCGGCACAAGCGGCGCGCTGGTGATGTAAGTGATCAGGACGAAGATGATCGCGATGACGGCGAGGATTGCTGGGATGTTGTAGTTCGTAGTTTTCTAGCGTGTGTTTGCCGATGCTACGGTGTGAGCCAACGCCGTGCAGATTGTGTGGTGGAGCTCAGGTCGCGTAGATTACCACGACTCGAATGCGTTAGTCGAGGAACAAGGACCGCCGCTAGCGGGAACGGGCCTCTTGCCGTAAACGGGTCGTGATCTCTACAAATTTCCTATACGCCCATGCGTACTGCGGTATCTCAGTTCGCGACATTGGTACCCACGTCTCTAGAGTCTGTAATGCCTCTAAGATGTGCGCGATGTCGGACTTAATTTGTGTGACTTCTTCCCGAAGCTCTTTGAGTTCTTTCGCATCTTCGGTGACGGCGGTCTCATGGTGCTCGAAGGCGTGCTCAATCTTGCCACTACCCTTCACCTCCTTCACAGGCTTCAAATCCCGCACTCTGCCCTGCTGCTTCTTGCTCTTGGTTCTTTTTAGTGTCCTTCGCATTTTCGTTTCCGCCCTTTGGTTGCTCCAATTATGGGATCGCACGTGTCTGGCTGCCAGGCTGCCAATAGATTATTTGAAACGGTAATAGCACCCAATTTCTGCCGCTTTAATCCTGGGCCTTGTGCCAGCGATGGAAACGGGCGTGACCGATCACGTCTTGAGTTCGGAAGAAGTGGTTTCCTCATGATCCATGCCAACCAAAACACTGTTGGCGCCGCGCAGACCAGTGTTGCGTAAACAAGAGTTATCTTCGGGGTGCAAACCGATTGTGAGGATGCACTTCTAATACTGCCGAGGCGAAAACGGATTCGCTCAGAGCCCTCGTCTGCCTTGAATCAGCTGAATAACGAGCACGATGACGGCAATCACGAGCAGAAGATGGATCAGACCGCCGCCAAAGTGGCCGATAAAGCCCAGAAGCCAAAGCACGACTAGGATAACAATTATAGTCCAGAGCATAGATGTTTCTTTCGGTTAGGTTGAACTTTCGTCGACCCAATTATCCAGGGTTTTATTCATTCGCCAAGATTTTTCAGACACTCAGCCGTGATAGTTTCGCGCGGCATTCATTTGTCGCGAGTGATTGCGGCCAGCATGTGTGATCACCGCTTAGGCTACCAGCACGCTCGGCGGTCCGACATTATCGCGGCGTTTTATTTCCTCCATCACATCCTCGCTGATGACTTCCAGCAAGCGTTTTTCGCGCTCGGTCATTCGCCGTGGCTTGACATCGAGGATGCAGAGCGAGCCAATCGGAAGGTTGTTACTGCGGAGCGGAACGCCGGCGTAAAAGCGCAGGCCGCGCTCTTTTAATAGAGGGTTATTTGCAAATCTTCGGTCCCGAGCCAGGTCTTCGACCACGAGTAATTGGTCGTTCGCGATCACATGGCCGCAGACCGAAAGCTCGCGCGACGTCTGCTGCGCTTCAGCGATTTCCTTGGGCAGCCCGACTTGCGATTTAAACCACTGGTGATCGCGATCGACGAACGTTATAAGCGCAATCGGCACCTCAAAGACGCGCGCCAGTTTTTTCGTGATGCGATCGAAAACTTCTTCACGCGTGCCATTGGCCAGACGCAAACGAGCCAGCTCTTCGAGACGGTTTTCCTCGTTGTCCGGGATCGCGCCGGGGATCATCTCATCGGCAAGCGAAACGGAAAACTTCGCGAGCTGTACCACTGCTTCGGCGAGGGACACCACCACTTCGTCCGCACCGGAAGACCGCAGCCGTTCTCCCGCGCCAGCCATGTTTTCGGTCGCACCCCAGATTCCGACCACGATCTTCGCGTGTGGCAATTGAGCGCGAAGTTTCGCGCTGAGATAGCGCGCATGGATCAGGGTGGATGGTGCGACAACCGAGATGCAAATCGCTTCGGGATCCGACTTCGCCGCCATCTCAAGGAGCTCGCTACTGCTGAGCGCCGCGGAGGCGTTCTCGGCATCGAAATCTTGTTGTCGAAGCAGCTGCACAAGCATCGCCCCCGCAAGTTCATCACGGTAGGCGCGAGCCGGCACACAAAGCACGCAGCACGTGGGACTGGAGAGAGGAAAGGGAGTGTGTTCGTCCGTCTTGTCCTCCAACTGCGACCTCGACGGCGGGGCCGAACCGAGATCTTCGATCAGATCGTGGATGTGACGATGAATCGCGGAACGTTGTTCGGGGCCCAGCTCGTCGCGTTGCGCATCCATTTCCGCGAGTGTGACCGTCGGGATCAGAACAGAATCGTAAAGAGAAGCGAGTGAATTTGATTTCACGTACGATTCCGCGAGGTCGTTCGCTTCATCCAAACCGAACGCGAGCAGTCGGTGATAACATTCCTCGTGCGGAGCGAGTGCTTGCTCTTCGCTGAGAAGGACGCTCAAGAATTGCAACTTCGGTACGTGCCGGCCCATCACGGCAACGCACACGGTCAGCGGGATCGCGAGCACGAGGCCGATGGGTCCCCAAAGCCACGTCCAGAAAACCGCAGCGATGATCAACGCGATGGACGAGACGCCGGTGCGGGATCCGTAGAGCCACGGCTCGAGCGCGTTGAAGTTAATCAATTCTAGCACGACGAAAAGACCGAGCGTTAGAAGCGGACTGAGCCAGCTCGTGGAAACTGCAAACGAAATCAGCACAGGAACCGCGGCCGCGATCCACACTCCGACGTAAGGCACGAATCGCATGATCGCCGCGAATGCGCCCCAGAGCGCAGCGTTCGGGACACCGATGAAGTAGAGTCCGATCGCAATGCACGAGCCCAAACTCACGTTCACCAGAAGCTGCATTGAGAGGTAACGGGCAACGCGGCTTCCGGCGTCGTCCATCGCCCGCGTGGTCGCGCTGATCCGGCCTTGCCCGATCAAGCGGATCATTCGGCCGCGCAGATCCTCGCGCTTCAACAGCATAAAGATGACGAGGACAAAAACGAGGCCGGCTGTCCCAAGCGGTCCGAGCAATCCAGTGGCTGCGGTTTGCAAGATTTGCGGAAGATGGCTTTGCGATTCGACGATCCGAACCGGCATAGGCTGTTGACCCACCGGCACGTTGCGAGAGCGCGCGGCCGTTGCGGCGTTTGTTTCCGGCACCGGACCGGTCGCATTCGCCGGCGGCTCTAACGAATCCGGCATTTGCTTTTGCAACTCGGAAATACTGTGCGAAAGACGACCAAACGCACCGCCGGTGGGCAGTCGAATCGCGTTCAATTTGTTGTCGATGTTCGTCTGGTAGTCGGGAAGCTTCGCCGCGAGGTCGATAAGTTGACGCGTTAACAACCAACCGGCTGCGCCGAAGACGCTGAAGAGCATCGCCACGACGATCAGAACAGCCGTGATACGTCCGATCCAGCGTTCAAGGTAGCCGACCAGCGGTGCAAGCAGGAAGGTCAGCATCGCCGCGAGCGCGAGCGGAATAAGCAGTTGGCGTCCGACATAAAGAATCGTGACGACGAACGCCGTCAACAAAATCATCCAGATCCCTACGAGCGCCGCGGTAGAGGCATTCTTCGTCGCTCGCATGGCAGTTATCCCTCGTCCACAGTGCAGCTTCTAGCAAATGCGCGGCACGTTGCCCGCGCACCGCAAATCAGCTCTTCGACGCCAAAGAAACTGTCTTCGGATTCCGTAGCGATCCAGACAGAGGAAACTGACAGGTGTACAAACCTACAAACTTGTAGAGAGCACCAGTCACGCGCACCGCCGTTTACTCGCGGTGAAGTATATCTAGCCTTGAGCTAAAACACGTGGAGCACTTTGAGGACGATGACGATAACAACAATGACTCCAATGATGTAGAAGATGTTTCTGTTCACGGATCGTGGGTAAACGCCGCTATCCCCGGCTGCAAGCAATATAATCGTCGCGTGTGACTGCGGTCTTCCTCTACACCCGGCGGTGCCTCGGGTAATCTTGAATGATCTGGGTGAGAGAATCGGAGATTTGGTAGACAAAGAACCGTTTCCGCCATTTTTCGTTGCCTCGTACGCGAGGCTAGCGCAACCCAAGCGCAGCCAAAATCAGCGCTCAGGATTTCAGATTGAAATCAAAGAAAACAAAACGCCTGGCGAAGCACTATCTCGATCCGCCAGGCGCTGAATTGCTAGCTTGGTCTAAAAATTAACCAAGCAAACTTGCGATCTTAGTAGCGGTCCCGCGTCACGATGACCTTGTCAACTACCATGTCATCGCCGTCCTTGATGTAGTGAACGCGAACCTTTGAATCTTTTCTGATTTTCGAAGCTTCGATAACGCGTCCATCTGAAGTCACGTATGTGACAGTCTTGCCGAACTTGTAGTGCACGGGTTCGGCTGTTTCAGTTTTTAGGATCAGCGCTTGGCCCGGAGTAAACTCCGTGACGGTGCCAGCACTTTCCGTTGTCGTGGTCGTGGTTTCAGTCGCTCCATTCTTCCCCGTCGCAACGGTGGTGGAGGACGTGGATGTTTGCCCGTAAGCCACTAAACCCATTAGGGCTGTGGCAAACGTGACACTGAGGAATGATTTAATCATATTAATTTTCTATTTTACCAAGTTGCTGCAGTGATCGCAGCTAAAAGGCCATCCGATTCGTGCTTCCGACCTAAATCGGCGAACCAGTTAGGTAAATGGATGCGGCAGGAACTCTGAATACGGCTCCGTCCGTATTTAGCCAATACTTCGTAAGCTCGACGCGATACTTATTAAGCATGAGTACAGGCCTATCTCATCGATGGACTGCGCCACACAGAAGGCTATGAATACGCCCGTACGGGTCGACGTTTGCGCGTCGGACATTACGTTGTCGATCCAAAACGGATTCCAAACGGCAGCAAAGTCATTTTTTCCGATGCAGTCTGCACTGCGGTCGATACCGGAACGGCAGTCATTAGTCGCAAAGCCGCTCGTCTATGTGGACGCACTGCAAGCCAACTCAAGGCCATCGTGGTCGACCGATTTTTCGAAACGAAGCGAGAAGGGGACGGGTGGTCGAATGCGCATTCCGATTCATGATGCTTCGAGTTATTCCACCCGGATCTGCCTCGGGACCGACTGAGCCGTAGTCGATTACAAGGAAAGTGGATTTGAACGGCTATGTCCCCGGCTGTGTCCCGAAGTGATAGGAAGTGTTGAATACTATCTTTGCGTCGTCCGTTATGATTGAAAATGTGACGCCGCCGCGGTTACCTGATGACGGTGTTGCCCTCCCAAGTACGATATGAGTTCTGCCATCTTTGTGCGTGACGGCCTTACCGGTAAAGTTGATGGCTGTTCCCGTCTGGAGTTTCCGAACCGCATCGTCGGATGCGGCCAGGAGTAAACTGCCTTTCTCACTCTTAAAAAAATACGGCCTCACCTTGAGCTGATAGTCACCCACGTAATTTCCGTCTCGATGTGCAAGCGGACTGACGATCAGGCTAGCTTTCCCCCGCAGGGCAACGGAAGTGGAGCTTGGATCGATAAACAGTTTGCGTGTGCCCGCATTCGATGTCCCCGCCGTCGAATCAGGCCTCTCAGCGTGAATAACGCTTGTGACGCCGAGTATTAGAAAAACGAAAGCCGCGATCGTCAATCTCACGATCAGGGAGGGCCCGCACATCAGCAACTCGCGTTTCTGGTTTGTGCTTGCGCCGAGCGAATCTTATCTCCCGGAACGCGGCGCAGATTTCGAACAAGTCTTAGTTTCGACAGT
>CAVZLJ010000011.1:0-64179 GCA_963776065.1 uncultured Verrucomicrobiae bacterium
GTGGGTAGCAATGCGCGGAATCATGCTGGAAATAAAGCCGGTTTACGCTAAACTGGTGGCAGCGTTTTCCCCAGATGCAATACAACGAGGACTATGTGCTCGGAGTTCTCCAAGACGGAGGACTTGTCACACGGCAGCAAATCGACGCCGCTCGCTCGCGTGTGAACGGCGAACATGGCGTGCCTGACGTTCTGATCGGCGACGGAATCTTGTCGGAGATAGAAGTCTCGCGCACGCTAGCTACGCAGGCGCACATGGACTGGATCGACATCTCGACAATGATCATTCCGCCGCAGGTGATCAATGAGATTCGGGGAGAAGACGCGCGGCGTTTCAAAGTGATCCCGGTCGCTTTTGGCGAGACCGGCCTCGTAGTCGCGGTAGGCAACCCGCTCGACATCGATACGATCGACAGCCTGAGTTTTCTACTGCAACGCGAACTGGAACTGGTTTGCACAAGTCCAAAAAAAATCCGCGAGGGATTAATCAAATACTACGGGACCGCCGATGAAGCGGCCGACGTCCTGCAGAAAGAGCTTGGCGAAGATATCGATCTTGGTCTGGAACTTGGCGACGGCTCCGAACCAATTCCAATCGATGAAGCAGACGCGCCGATTGTCCGGCTCGTATCGATGTTACTAATCGAGGCGCACCGTGCTGGCGCGAGCGATATTCACCTCGAACCGATGGACAAAAAGTTTCGTGTTCGCTTTCGCATCGATGGCGTGCTTCAAGAAATGCAGTCGCCGCCAAAACGTCTGCAATCGGCCATTGTCAGCCGGCTCAAGATCATGACCGGCTCGATCAGTATCGCGGAGAAACGCCTGCCGCAGGATGGTCGCATCCAGGTGAGGATCAGAAAAAAGCCCATCGACCTTCGCGTCTCGACCATGCCTAGCAATCACGGTGAGAGCATGGTTTTGCGGATCCTCGATAAGTCGAACTTGAAGCTTGGTTTGCCGGAACTTGGATTTTTTTCGGACGACCAGGAAACGTTCGAACGTCTGATCAGATTGCCGGACGGGATTCTCCTTGTAACCGGCCCTACCGGCTCCGGAAAAACGACCACGCTTTACGGTTGCCTCAATTACATCAACAAACCGGACCGCAAAATCATCACCGTCGAAGAACCAATCGAATATCAGATGACCGGGATCAATCAGGTGCAGGTGAATACTGAGATCGGCATGACGTTTCCTGCTGCACTGCGTTCCATCGTTCGGCAGGCGCCGAATATCATCATGATCGGAGAAATTCGCGACCTTGAGACCGCGAGTATCGCAACGAACGCCAGTCTGACTGGCCATCTTGTTTTCAGTACGTTGCACACCAATGACGCGCCCTCTGCGATCGCGCGTTTGATTGACCTGGGCGTGCAGCCGTTTCTCGTCGCGTCTTCGGTCCGGGCAGTTATGGCGCAAAGGCTCGTCCGCCGGTTGTGTAACAACTGCAAACAATCGGGTGAACTCACGCACACGGAATTGCGCGCGCTCGGGATTGAGCCCAATCAGTTTTCAAACGCCCAGGTGATGAGGCCGGTCGGCTGCGAGTTGTGCCGGCAAATCGGCTACAAAGGGAGAATGGGAATATTCGAAATTTTTGTGATCGACGATGAAGTTCGCCACATGATCAACAAGCGCACCTCGACTTTCGTCCTGCGACAAAAAGCACGCGAACTTGGCATGCGAACCTTGCGTGAAGATGGCGTACGTAAGGTCCTCGCAGGTCTCACTTCTGCAGACGAGGTCATCTCCATCACCGTTGGAGACGTGAGCTAGGGCCTTAAATCGTTAGCGGAATCGTTACATCGTTTCATCGTTTTAAATGACTGAGAAGCAACTCGCCGAATTTTTTGTCGAGCAGCGCGTACTGCAGCCTGCCCAGGTGGAAGACGTGCTGAGCGAAGTGGAGTTGAACGGGAAAACAGTCGCGCAAGCAATGATCGATGGCGGCTTCATTGACGAGTCGAGCTTTTACGAAACGATTGCGAACGGGCTCGGCACCGAATTTGTCGATTTGGCCGGATACGAGATTCCGCCGGAAACCTTACATGTCATTCCCGGCGGACTTGCCCGGTTGCACGGCGCGCTACCGATTGAAGTGAGCGACACGACCTTGCGGGTAGCGCTCGTCCATCCCTTTGATCTGAATGTCGCGGAGGACCTCCGTTTCGCGCTCGGCAAAGACATACAAGTAGTGGTTTCGCCGCCCGAGCAAATTGAACACCTGATCAAGCAGTATTACGGGACTGAGACGGCGAGCATGGACGAAGTCCTCAAGCAGCTTGGCGAAGCCGGGGAAGCGCTGCAACTGCGCAAGAGCGACGGCGAGGCTGCGGTTGAAGCGGAGGCGAACGCGACGCCCATCATTCGTTTTGTCGATCTTATCCTTTACCAGGCGATCCAAGATCGCGCGAGCGACATACACTTCGAGCCATTCGAAAACGAGTTCAAAATCCGCTACCGGGTCGACGGCGCACTTTATGAAATGTCACCGCCGCCGCGCCATCTGGCGCTGCCGGTCATTTCGCGCGTGAAGGTAATGGCGAACATGAACATTGCCGAACGGCGGCTGCCGCAGGATGGCAGGATTCAAAGACATATCGCCGGGCGCAGCGTTGATCTGCGAGTTTCAACTTTGCCTACGCAATTTGGCGAAAGCCTGGTTCTGCGCGTGCTCGATCGCAGCATCGTCAATCTGGATCTCGAAGCGCTGGGAATGCCTGATTACATCTACAATTTTCTGCTCGAAATGATCGAGCGTCCTAACGGAATTTTCATCGCCACAGGCCCAACGGGCTCGGGAAAGACAACCACGCTTTATTCCTGTTTGCGCAAGATCAACACGATCGATTCAAAGCTGATTACCGCAGAGGAACCGGTCGAATACGATCTGGAAGGAATCGTGCAAGTGCCGGTGAATGAAGGGATCGGCCTGACTTTTGCGCGGGTTTTGCGCCACTTCCTACGCCAGGATCCGGACCGCATAATGGTTGGCGAGACACGTGACCTTGAGACGGCGCAGATCGCTATTCAGGCGTCACTCACCGGGCATCTGGTTTTTACTACTCTCCACACCAACGATGCGCCGGGTGCTATTACGCGTTTGATCGACATGGGCATAGAGCCATTCCTTATTTCGTCAACTCTGGAAGCCGTGCTGGGTCAGCGGTTATTGCGGAGCATCTGTGGTCATTGCCGCGCCGCTTATCGGCCGAACGACAGCTTATTGGCGGAGCTCGGCGTCTCGCGCTGCGACCTTGGCGAGAAACAATTCTTCTACGGCAAAGGGTGCGACGCTTGTAACAACACTGGTTACAAAGGACGAAAAGGAATTTACGAGCTTCTGAAGATTACGGATCCGATCCGTGAATTGATCAACGAACGTTCGCCGACAGTAACCATAAAGCAAAAAGCGGTCGAGCATGGAATGATCCCACTGCGCCAGGACGGCCTGCGGAGCATTTTCGCGGGCGATACAACGATTGAAGAAGTGTTGAGATATACGTAGCGCTCGACAGCACGTTTTCGCCCGGTTATTATACCGTCCCCCCATGCCACGTTTTACTTACGTAGCTCTTGATGCCCGGGGACAGGAAGCCTCGGGATTGCTCGAGGCTGCTTCAAGCAACGCAGCAATTACCCAATTGCGCCAGGCGGGTTACTTCCCTACCAGCGTAATCGAAGATGCCATAGGTAGTTCCGATGGGAACGGCGCCGGCCGACGTGCAGCGACGTCCGCGCGCGTCACGAAACCTCGCACGAAGAAAGGCATTGTTCTTTTCCAGCGCAAAAAAGTTAAATCGAAAATTCTGATGATCTTTACTCGTCAGCTCGCGACGCTGATTGATTCCGGGTTGCCGTTGCTGAGAAGTCTAAACGTTCTGGCAAAGCAGGAACGCGACAAGGTGTTGAAAAAAACGATCAACAGTCTCGCCGACTCCGTGCAGGGTGGCGGCACGTTTTCCGACGCGCTGGGCCTGCATCCGCGGATCTTCAATAATTTGTATGTCAACATGGTGAAAGCTGGCGAGGTCGGCGGCGTTCTTGAGCTGGTGCTGACCCGGCTTTCGGAATTTCAAGAAAAAGCCGCGAAGATTAAGAACAAGGTGCTGTCGGCAATGGTTTATCCGATCATCGTGATGACAATGGCCGTGGGGATCATGTGTTTTCTCCTCGTGTTCATCGTTCCACGGTTCGAAGCCATTTTTCACGACCTGCTCGGCGACAAACCGCTGCCACCCGTCACGCAGTTCGTTCTCGGTGTCAGCAACTTCATGCAGCACGATGGCTTGGTTTTGCTTGCCGCGGTGGTGGTCATCGTGTTCCTTTACAACTTCATTGGCCGCACGCGTCGCGGACGCCTTGCCATTGATACTTTCAAACTGCGCATGCCGCTCTTCGGCAACTTGAACCGTAAAACGGCAATCTCCCGGTTCGCGCGCACATTGGGAACACTTGTGACAAGCGGTGTTCCAATATTGCAGGCATTAAATATCACCCGTGAAACCGCGGGCAATGCTGCCATCGCGCGCGCAATCGCACGTGTGCACGACAGCGTGAAAGAAGGCGAGTCGATCGTGCAACCGATGGAGGCCAGCAAAACCTTTCCGCCAATGGTCGTTAGCATGGTCGATGTCGGCGAAGAGACCGGTAAACTCCCGGACATGCTTCTAAAGATCGCTGATGTGTACGACGACGAAGTCGATAATGCTGTGGCCGCGCTCACATCGATGCTGGAGCCAATCATGATCGTCTTTCTGGCAGTGATCGTCGGCACAATTGTGCTCGCGCTCTTCACGCCGCTCATCAGCATCATCACCGGCTTGCAACAGCAAACGTGACCCGCCGCGGCGGGAATGACAAAATACGAATGTCGAATGTCGAAGGAAGATTCCGCCGGTCCGTGTAGAGACGTTCGTCGCGGCGAACGCCTGATGAATTGCATCGGCGCTTGGCGCAAGCGCCGCCACAACGGCTTTACTCTCATTGAGCTGGTCCTCGTTGTTGGCATCATCGCGGTTCTCGCAGGATTGATTTTGAGCACGGTTGGCTACGCACGCAAAAAAGGCGCGATGGCCCGCGCCGGAGCCGAAATAGCCGCTTTATCGGCGGCGATAGAAAATTACAAAGCCGATAATGGAATTTATCCCACAAATTCCGATACCCAAACTCTCGATCCGACCAATGAGTTTGATCCGACAGCAAATCCTCCTAACGACTATACAAGGGCTAGCCTTTGGTTGTACGAACAGCTTAGCGGAGATCCGACTGGGACCCGTCAGTCAACCGGCAAAAGTTACATGGTATTCAAGCCAAACATGTTGTTACCCGCGCCACCATCAACAGCAGCCGTGACCGCTATTGCCGATCCCTTCGGAAGCTCGTACGGATATTCAACGAAAATGGCTGCGACAGGAAGCGGCGGATACAATCCAACATTCGATTTGTGGAGCACCGCGGGAGTAGCACCGTCCCCAACGCCGAATCCGCCTACCACACAACAGAACCTGTGGATCAAGAACTGGTAAGAATTGTAGGACGTGTCTCTGAAAGGCTAACCTCCCATGGCGTCTGACATAGACGCCCTACAATTTCGCGAAAGGAACTAACAACTACCCTTCGCTCGTGCGCACCACGACCTCCACGCGGCGATTGGGACTTTGCTCTTCTATTGAACCGTTCGGCGGAGCGCGAAATTTCGTCGGGCCGAAGCCGTGCGTTTGGATTTGCGCCGGATTAATTCCCATCGCCTCGACCAGATACCGTTTCACGCTGTCGGCCCGACGCTGGCTCAGATTGAGATTGTATTCGAATGTTCCGAACGAATCCGTGTAGCCTTCCACAGAAAATGTCGCTTTCGGGTTGCGCTGGATGAGTGTGCCCAGCTTTTGCAGTTGACCGATCGCGCTGGCTTGCAGCACGTCGCTGTCGTACTCGAACAGCTGATCGTCGGGCAAACGCAATTTTGTTCCCGATCCAAGCGGACCTTTTTGGGCCAGCAACTGGTCCAGATCACTGAAGCCCGGGGCGTGTCCTTTATTGGGGCCGGCGCTATCTGCCGGTAGCTTGCTTGTGAAAGTATTTGGCCGTTTGATCGCCGTGCTCGTGGCCAGTTCCGTTCCGCTGAGAGCTGGCTGAGGACGGCCAGAGACCGAGCTGTTGTTCAGTAATGATTGTTCATGCAGCGCGTTTGGATCGTTGGAAAGAGTTTGCGCCGTGGAACGCTCAATCTCGGTAAGCACAGAATTAACGTCCGGTTGATCCACCTTCGGTTGGTCGGGCAAAACGTCCCGCATATCGTCCGGCAACGCCGTGCTCGCTTGAACGTCCTGCAACAGCTTGTCGAATGACTTCTTCTCATCCGGCAATTGCACATCGGTGTTGTCGGGATTCGGTTTCGCCGCCGGATTGATTTGATCGGCGCTGCTCTTTTCCAGGTTCGAATCCAGGACGCGCTTTACCTTGAATGTCGGCGTCTGCTCGCTTGGTGCGAACACCGCATCCGCAGACGCGAAACGCGTGCGGTAAAAGTAAGTGCACAACCCGAAATGTATAACCAGCGAAATAATTAATCCCAGCCAGAGCCAGTTGCGCTCTTTGCTGCCGGTCAGCAGACCTTCGGTCGCAAAGCTGTCGAGATCTTCAAAATCGGAGACTCTCATTCCTACCTGGCTCAGAACATATCACATTTCGTTTCGTCAACCATTCGCACGTCGCTCTCCACTTCTCAGTGATACCGGACTTCAGTCCTGTGTTGCGCGCGGCGACCATTAAACCCTGTCAACCGTTTAGGAGCACAGGAAGGAAACCGTTGAAACGGCTGAGCATAATGGGATTTCAGCGTGCGCCTGGCTGAGGCCGGGTGCTATGCCTATGAACCCCTACCGCTCCTCTTGGTTCGCTCGACGAACGCGCGTGCGGCGCGGCGTATTTCCTCCGCTACACGCGCTTCAGGCGACACAAATTTCGGTGTGAACCAAGGAAATAAACCAATCAAATCGTGCGTGACCAGAATTTGTCCGTCGCAATGCTCGCCTGAGCCGATTCCAATGGTCGGGATTTCGATTGCATTTGTAATCTGTTTCGCGATCTCGGCAACGACAATCTCCAGCACAACGGAGAATGCTCCAGCTTGTTCCACTGCCCTGGCGTCGGCCAGCAACGCCTCGACCTCCGATTCTGTGCGGCCCTTGATTCTGTAGCCTCCTTGCTCGCGGACACTTTGTGGCAGCATTCCAATGTGCGCCATGAATGATATTCCCACATTCGTGATCGCTTCGATCTGCGCGACATGACTCACCCCACCTTCGAGCTTCACAGCCTGCGCACCGGCATCGACGAACTTTCTGGCGGTCTCCTCGGCTTGTTTCGGCGTCTCATAAGTGTGGATGGGCATATCCGCGACGAGCAATGCCCGTTTCACTCCGCGCGCGACGGCGCGGGTATGGTGCAACATTTCATCCAGAGTGACATGCGTCGTATCCTGATAACCCAACACCACCATGCCCACCGAGTCGCCCACGAGGATGACATCGACACCGCTCTCATCGAGTAAACGCGCCGTCGGATAATCGTAAGCCGTCAGCGCGGTAATCTTCTCGCCGCGCTTTTTCATTTGGCGGAAATCTTTCATTGCCGGTCAGTCGGAAGATCAGCCGCCGATTCGAGAACGCAAGCCCGTCGGAAAAAGCCGTACAGCACTTTCAAACTTACCAGCTGTCCGCAAAGCGAACGACGTCACCAGATTCGTCCAGTTCATCGAGCAACTCCGTCACCGTTTCTTCCCGGCCGGGCAGAACCAAATCCGGACGAATGTCGGCCAGAGGTTTCAAAACAAAGTTCCTCAAGTGGATCCGCGGATGCGGCAGTTGCAATCGTTCCTTGTCGATGTGTTGATGGCCGCAGTAGAGCAGATCGATATCAATGGTTCGCGAAACGTTCTTTGGATGATCCCGTTTGCGGCCCAATGCTTCTTCGATCTGAATAAGTTGCACCAGCAAGCTTGCAGGATCGCCTTCATATTCGAATTCAATTACTGCATTTAGAAATTTTGCCGGCTCCGGGTTCGCAATCCACGGGTTCGGTCTGGTAAACCGACGAGCAAAGAATCGGTGAACTTACATTTGAGAGATCGAGAATTACGCCCCGTGCGCCGCGCAAGTTACCGAGCCGAGCACCGACATTAGATCCGAGGGCGACTGCCGTTCTCATGCCTATGACAGCGGTCTATTAAAACTGTAGGGCGTTTCTGTGAAACGCCGTGGCGTCTGGCACAGACGCCCTACAATCTCACAATCCCAACACATCCTGCATCGAGTAGAGTTTCGGCGGCTTACGGACGATCCACTTCGCCGCGCGCAACGCACCTCTGGCAAAAATTTCGCGATTCGCTGCGCGATGTGTTAACCCTAATTGTTCGCCGGGTCCGTTGAAAAATACCGTATGCTCGCCGACGACTTCACCCTCACGAATTGATCGGATCAGTATTTCACGCCGAGTTTTGTCCGCTGTTTTCAAAATCTCACCGAGCGTCTTGGCGGTGCCGCTGGGCGCGTCCTTCTTCATTTTGTGATGCGTTTCGATGATCTCAGGACTAAAATCCGCGCCGAGTAATTCGGCAGTTTTTCGCGTCAACCAGAAAAGCACATTAACTCCCACGCTGAAATTCGATGCGAAAACCACCGGCACCGAGTGTGCCGCTTCTTGAATAATGGTCCGTTGTTCCTGCGAATGACCAGTCGTTCCGATGACGAGCGACTTACCGTGGTGCAACGCGGCGCGGCAGATTTCATCGATGGCGTTGGCGTGACTG
Source organism: uncultured Verrucomicrobiae bacterium (assembly GCA_963776065.1). GTDB lineage: Bacteria > Verrucomicrobiota > Verrucomicrobiia > Chthoniobacterales > UBA10450 > Udaeobacter. Next base: position 8,815 of record CAVZLJ010000011.1, read on the forward strand.
AAATCGATTGCAACATCACACTCTTTCATCGGTGCATCGATCGCGTCGCCCAGATCGCATTGCGCAGCGATCTTAACTTCCGGATCTTTCCCGGAGAGCTCGAGTACGGTTTTCCCCATACGACCAGCTGCACCGATAAGCAGCAGGTGAACGGGAGATTCTTTCATGGGTGCCGCTCATCTTATACGCTGTACCGTCCGCTGTCCTCAGCAGTGTTCGCACACTAGCTCGCTAAAATCCGAGGTCCTGCGGTGCGGCCAGTCCACGATAGAGCGGTGTCGGAAGTTATCTGCTCGACTCGAATTCTTCGAGTGTTTGGCGCAAGCGCGCCTGGTTCGCTTCGCTCATCTCGCATAACGGCAAGCGAACTTCGGCCGATACCGCGCCGCGCCAGGCAAGTGCGGTCTTCACAGGAACCGGGTTAGGCTCGATGAACAAGTCTTTGAACAACGGCAACAATTTCCGATGCAATTTTCCCGCCGATTTCAAATCGCCCGATTCGCATGCGCGCACGAGTGCGCACACTTCAGATGGAAACAAATTCGAAGCAACGCTCACGACACCAACTGCGCCTACAGACATAAACGGCAGAGTGAGTGAATCGTCGCCGCTTAAAATCGTAAATGCCTCAGGCAAACACCGCCGCAACTCACTCACGCGTTCCACACTGCCACTGGCTTCCTTGACCGAAACAATGTTGCGGCATTCCTTTGCCAGACGCGCCACAGTTTCGGGCAGGATGTCCACGCCACAACGTCCGGGGATGTTGTAGAGCATGATCGGCAGTGACGTGGCTTGGGCGATTGTTTTGAAATGCCGGAATAGTCCTTCCTGGCTAGGCTTGTTGTAATACGGCGCGACGAGCAGCGCGCCATCTACTCCGAGTTTCTCAGCCAGTTTCGTGTCGGCAACAGCGTGCTGCGTGGAGTTTGAACCTGTTCCCGCAAGCACAACGCAACGTTTGTTCGCCTTTGCAACTGCGAGCCGGATCAGTTGTTCCCGTTCTTCGTGCGACAGCGTCGGCGACTCACCAGTCGTTCCAATCGCCACGATCCCGGTGATACCCGCGTTAATTTGTCCTTCGATGAGTTCTTCGAAAGCAGAAACGTCAATGCTGCCATCGTGAAATGGCGTGACCAATGCCGTGAACGTGCCGTGGAACATTTTGGCTACTCAATTCTCGAGCGCAGTCGAGACATCGCGCGATACAGTCGAGGGTAGCGCTACGGGCTTCCTCGACTTCGCTTTGCTCCGTTCGGAATGACGTTCGTTAGATTTCAATCGTGCCCTCAAAAACAAATTCCGCCGGGCCGGTGAGTGTGACGTTGCGGAAACCGCCGCCGACTCTCTCGAAACCGACCTGAAGTTCGTCGCCGCCCCGCGCGATCACATGGATCGGCCCACTGATATTTTCAGTAGCAGCGAAGATGAGCGCGCTCGCGACTATTCCCGTGCCGCAGGCAAGTGTTTCGTTTTCCACCCCGCGTTCATACGTGCGGATCGCGATTTTATTGGATTCACGTTTCTCGATAAAGTTTACGTTTGCCCCATTCGGTGAAAACATTTTGTGATGACGAATCGCCGCGCCCTCGAGTCGCACGTCGACATTCTCGATTTCTGCAACCGGAATCACCACATGCGGCACGCCGCTGTTGATGAAGTGAACGGTTTTGTTTTCATCGGTTAGCGGAACCTTCACGTTCAGTCGCAAATCAGTAGGCTCGGTCATTCGAAGTGTGACCAGGTTGCTCGCCAATTCCGCGGAAATCACGCCGGCTTGCGTTTCAAAAGATATTTTGCCATTCGCTCCGGCGACCCTGTTTGCGAACCGCGCGAAACAACGCGCACCGTTGCCGCACATCTCGGCTTCTCCGCCATCGGCGTTGAAGTAACGCATCCGAAAATCCACTCGATTTGCCGGCAATTCGAGTAAAAGGACGCCGTCGGCGCCGATCCCACGGTGTCGATCGCACAGCTGCGAGATCTGGCTGCGATCCAAATCGATTTCCCCTGCCCTGTTGTCGATCAGGATAAAATCGTTTCCCGCGCCATTCATTTTTGTGAAGCGCAGCATGATTCGTGATTGTAGCGACGCTTTGCTTCTTGTCATGTCGGTGTGGTCGAAGCATCTAGCAGGATTACGGTCGGGGGGCGTTGCCAGATAGGCTTTTGATGTTTACATATTCGCCGTGCAAAAGCTTGGGGGGTTGATCGTAGTGGGACTTCTTGGGCTTACTCTCCAACTCTCGTTCGCCGGCAATTATAACGATGTGGTTCTCGAGCAGGTCAATCGAATGCCGCAAGGCGGTCGTTACTCTGTTTCACATTTCGCGAAGATTCGCCTGCAATCGTCGACACACTTTGAATCCGGTAAATTTTTCATCGTGCCGTCTGGGCCGAGTTTCTGTTCAGGTGCGACGTATCTCGTATTCATCAGAACGCTAGAGGCCCTGCGCGCGCGGGGCCAACTTGGGCTCGACTATGGCACGCTTGAGCGATTAATCATTCGGGACCAGCGCGACGGCGAAGGCGTCTGGGGCCGATGGAATGCCAATGGACCCGGCACTGCGCGTCTATTTCACGAACTGGGACTTGGCCGAAACTTCGACGATTTCGAGCGGGCCAAGCCCGGTGATTTCATGAAAATCTTCTGGTCGCGCGCGGTTGGCAGAAACGAGCACGGCCACTCCACGATTTTTCTGGGAATCGAGAATCGGCCGGACGGCCAGTACGTTCGTTACTGGTCGAGCAATGTTCCCTCCGGTTACGGTGAGAAAAGTGTGCTACGAAGCAAAATCGCCTACGCGATTTTTTCGCGACTTGAATCGCCGAGTAATCTGACGCGAATCAACAGCGCGCCTTTCGTCGACAGATATCTGGCCTCTCTTGTCCGAAGCCGCTCCAGTATTTCGGAGGCCGGCGCGAAGTGTGGTCTGTGACAAACGCGAAGCGAAGGTAGAAACGGCGCGCTGCCGTCCCGTCAACGCAGCGTTTTGACCCTGCCAGACAACCACTTTGCGAATGGTGCTTGCCTTCGGAATGTCGCCCTTCTAAAACGAGGACATGCTTCTCGAAACCTTAAAACGTCATTGGTGGGTTCCAGTTTTGCGGGGGGTCGTTGCAATTATCTTCGGAATAATCGCGTTTACGCATCCCGTTATGGCTGCGGCTACGCTGGTTCTCTTTTTTGGAGCGTGGGTACTGGTTGATGGCATCTTTCGCGTAATAGGCGCGATTACGCATCATGCTTCCGATAAAGACTGGGGATTTGATCTCATCATCGGACTTGTGGGGATTATCATCGGATTACTCACATTCCACGCACCCCAAATCACCGCGCTGGCGCTGATCATTTACATTGCGGCCTGGGCGCTCATGGTTGGCGCAACCGAGATTGCGACAGCAATCAAACTGCGCCAGGAAATGAAGGGCGAATGGTTCCTCATTCTTATGGGTCTGCTATCAATCGCTTTCGCCGTCCTGCTGTTGTGGAATCCGCTCGCCGGCGCAGCGGCGCTGATCTGGATTATCGCCTGGTACGCAGTCATTTTCGGCGTGTTGGGAATCTTTCTCGGCTTTCGCTTGCGCAGCCTGCCGACATAACCTATCGCTTAATCAGCCGGCGAACCTCTCGAGCGGTCGAATGACCCACTGATCTCTAGTGTGCGCTGTCCTCAGTGAAGATCATAGTGAGCGGCCATGGGCCCGCCAGGATTCGAACCTGGGACCAAGGGATTATGAGTCCCCTGCTCTAACCGCTGAGCTACAGGCCCAAAAATTCTAGGCGAATCCGTACAATGGAATGACAAGCGTTGCATTTCACGGTGTTGTTCTACGGTCGACCTTGTGAAGCAGCGCAACGCCAGGAAAAAGGCGTCGGAAGAAACTCGGCTGTAAAATCTGCTTCGCCATAAGTCCGGCCCCTATTATGCCAGAGCTTACGATGACGGCAAAGAAGTTTGACACTCGTTGAGGACATCGCATTCAGTGTCACGCCGGCGAAGTTGACTGAATTCTTGAGAGAGCACCGCGGGCGCATTGCAGATTTCAGTCATGTGACTTTCGAAAAACCGTGTTCAGTTGGACGTAAACGCGATTTCCTCTTCACAATTAATCGACGCTAAAGCTCACGATAAACGAAAAGCGAGTCATCACCGTGATTGGCAACGCGTTTTGGGACATCGGCCATCCGCCCAGAGATCAATCGGGCCGGGGAAAGAGGGTACCTGATTACGCCTTTTTGGGACTTTCGCCCGATCATGCAAACTAATTATCCAACCGTAGCACGGCCTTCAGACAGGAAACTTCACGGATAAACCCTCGGATAATTGGTGGCGGAAGCCTATGCTCTGTCCACTCTTCGCATGAGACTTTTCGGCTTGTCGCAGTCACTCTGATTCTGCAAACTCGCGTCGCGGTCTAGTCAAAAGCTCATCTAATCCAGGATAACTGAAAATGAATAAACAGCCGGTCACTACGATTATGACACATCTTGTTAGGGCTGCGTTTTTCTTCGCTCCGCTTTTTCTTGCCGTCATTGCGATATCGTTCGCAGAGGGGCAACGACAGAATAGCAGGAGGTCCATTAGCAATCCCGAGTTCTCGCATGACAACGGCGTTTGCAGTGCCGGCCTCACGCGGTCTCAAAAGCTTTTGGAGTATGACCGAACGTACCATTCCGACGGGCACGGAAATCGCGTGCGCGACATGGGATTCGCCGTTTCAAAGAGCCGAAACGATCGCCGGGCCAGGATCGCTGGAGGCAGTGCCTGGTTATTATTAGGACCTCCGGGTGGCGATGTTTTCGATGCCGCCGTTTCCACCATTGACTCCGCCATTGCTCTGGCTGGCATTGCTCCCGATGGCAGCTTCGGCGGTACGCTCTATCGTTCCAGTGACGGTGGAAACACTTGGTCGGAGGTGTCTGCTTTGGATGGCACGAGCGTTTTCGATATTGAGTTCGCGCCTGACGGTACAGCCTATATTGGCACTCAGGATAGTATCCGGAAGAGCACCGATGGTGGTCTAGGCTGGGCAACGCTGAACCTTGGTATTGGCGTTAACGACCAGGTGTTCGATGTTGCACTCGACCCGTCAGATTCCTCGATCATGTGGGCGGGAATAGCCGATGCCAGCGGCTCGCAACCAGTTAATATCATGCGCTCGACCGATGGCGGTGCTACTTGGACTAACCGAACTCCGCCACTCGCGCAACCGATATCCGGGCGGGGCATTGCAGTTGACCCCAGCGATTCAAACACGGTGATCGCTGTGTTTGGGGGTGACTTCGGAGGTGGCGAGGTGTGGGTTACCACTGACGGCGGAAACTCGTGGATGGATCGGTCTGCTGGGCTTCCCGACAATCCGATGAACGCGGTGGTTTATGACGGCGACCGCCTGTTGGTTGGTGGGGGGCAGAATTTCGGCTCGGAGTTGGTGGGCCTCTACGCGTCTACTGACCTTGGTATGACATGGACGCCTATCCACGATGACACGTGGCCGGTGCTGGTTGTCGACTCCATCGCGGCTGATCCCGGGGATACGCAGACGATCCTGGTGGCTACCGACGGCAGCGGCGTTAATCGCACCACCGACGGGGGAGCAACGTGGCAGATTGGCGTTGGTGGGACCGGAGCGCTAGCTGGACGTTCCTTGCGTTACCGACCAGGCAGCTCGACTGAACTTCTTCTTGGCACGAGTTCATTGGCGGTCTTTCGTTCTACTGATGGCGGTGACACATTTTTTAGCTCCTCGATTGGGATCTCGGAGCTCAATCTCTATTCCATCCACGCGAACCCTCTCAACACAGAGGAGCTAGCCGTCGCGTTCCAGGGGTTGAACGATGGCGGGGTTTTTTCTTCAACCGACGGAGGCACTAGCTGGTTGTTGGAGTCGGTGCCGCCGACACGCTACAGCAACGTGCGGTTCGCTCCCGACGGGACCCTCTATGCCATCTCTAGCGGCCCATCGAGTGTGGCCCAAGAGGGGCTCTATCGACGGGAAATCAACGGCACATGGACTCCGCTCGGCCCTGATCAAGGGACCTTGTATGAGTCCGACCTTTACAACATGAGTTTCAGCATCAACGATCCGAATCTGATCCTCCTCGGCGGTTCCGACTTCGGAGTAGCAGGTTCCGAAGCTACAATCTGGCGCAGCACCGATGCTGGCCAGAGCTGGAACAAAGTGTACGAGGTCGGTGAATCCGATAGAGTAACTGACTTGGAGATCATACAGGACGGCAGCGACCAAAATATGGTTGCAGCGTGGACCAGCTTTTCCGGCGATAGCGTCGGCGGCGCGCTACGCTCAACTGATAGAGGCGCGTCTTGGTTTGACTCATCCGCCGGCCTGCCAGCGTTTTTCTTCGATCCTCGTCTGTGCGCCTCGCCAACTGATCCGCAGACCTTGGTAGTGTCTGCGTCACTTAGCTTCTCATCTGGCGGACTTTTTCGCACCACCGATGGCGGCGCGACGTGGACATCCACGGGTTGGACAGGAACCGCCATGGTCGGGGATGTTGCATGTCATCCTGGCGACGATCAAACGCTCTTCGTTACGCAGTTGAGCGGTGGAGAGGCGGTGCTGCGCTCGCAGGATGGGGGTGCCACATTCGCACCGTTCTCCAACGGCCTCGAGGGCGTCGTTGGTCCTCGTGAACTGGCCTTTGCTGGCAATTCCGAGTTACTGCTGGCGACCGCCAAAGGAAGCTACTTCACTGACTTGGCGACGGCGACTCCCACACCGACGCCTAGTACAACACCAACGGCTACTCCAACGGCAACGTCGACGCCAACTGGGACGCCAACAGCAACCGCAACTGCGACTGCAACGCCGACTGGTACACCAAGCGGAACCCGACCTACTCCAACGCCCCGGGCTCGCCCAACTCCTGCACCGCGCCCGTAACTTCGATGAATGTGGAAAGGCACTGCCAATCCGTTTGCTTCAATCCACGTCCAAAATCGCCGATCCTAACGCGACAAACTCAGTCAGTATTTCATCTGCACGCGCAAAAGATCGCTCGCCCTTCGCAATCGACGTCTGAAACCCAGCCCAAGCTCCAACCAGATTTTCGGAGATTGTCGGCGACGATTTCCCAGCATTTCATGCGGCTAATGGCTTAATCCAAAGATGGTGAGTAGAATCACTGCATTGCCGCCAATGGTTTAGGCCGGCTAACCGGGTAATCTGTCTGCCAATACGTCGGCCTTCTCGATTTTCGGCGCCTCCGCCAGTAGCTCAGGTGCTTTCTCCATCAGCGCCTTGGCAACTTTCCCCGACAGGTGTGCGTCGCGTCCTGCATCATCCCGAAATGCGTCGAAGATGGCGAAGGTAGTCGGGCCAAGTCGAATACCGAACCAGGCGACTGTTGCAGGCTCTTGTGCAACCAAACCCTGCCCATCGCGAAGGAACTTGGCGACTTCGTTTTCTTTGCCTGCTTTCGCCTCTAGTTTAACAAATAATGCTTTCGTGGTCATATTATAGTCTCGGTCTCACTGTTTGCTGAGATTGTCAGCGATATTATTCTCCAGTACTTTAAGCCTCCCTGTGCGCGTTTACTGCTTGTTCAGAACCGTTCGCGGTGCGGGTTTGTCTACTTCGAGCTGTGCGCTGACTTTCTCTAGGCCCGCAGTAAGCGCTTCTATTCACCAATTCTTTGCATCGCGTAAAAGTCGTCTCAGCGAACCCACCGGGTCAAGCTTGGAATCAAATCTAGGCGAATCGTCGCTTCCAATTCCAGAAACGCAGTCAGTATATCATCCGCACGCACGATAAACCGTATTCCGTCGCCCCGATGCGCGTCAGCAATGCAGATTGCCCGGGCGTTTAGCCAGTTATTCGCAATTCTTTGGTGGGATTGGCTCCATACCTAGGAAAATTTCGGGCTCTGAATCAAATAGAAGAGTTCCATTGTCACAGTTCTTTTTCAGAATTGAGGCCACTTCCTGTAGTCGTGCAATAACTCCCGTGGCTTCATCACTCGTCATAAGAGTTTGATTTTGAAAATACTCGAATAAATCGCCCGGATTTGTCTTTGCAAAACTCTGAACGTGTTTGTAGACGCTAGAACTGATGTGACGAAGATGCTGAACCATATTATTTTTTTGAACTACATTGCTATTTTGCCGCAATCCGCAATCGTTGTCGGCAAGAACCATTACGGGAAACTGAACATAAGGGATATGGTTCGCGTTTAGATACTGCATCGTCGTTTGATTGCTACCATCAATCGGTTTGTTTGCCTTCGTAGCTTTTACAGAATGAAGCTCTTGACCAGCGGCTGTTTGCTCCAACCAAAAAATTTTTTCCTTTTTAGCTACATTTCCAAACCTGTCCTGTTGAGCCAATATGTGATCGATAATTGCCATTTCACCTACATCGCGAACGGCCATCATTTGCCCGAGTGTCTTCAACGAAGGCGGAATTTGACTCCTTATCTCTAAGCCTTTCGTAGCCATGGCCCAAGTTGAGGATGCAAGAAAGGGAGCTGCAGGATTGGAATCGGGCCCCCTTTGATTCAAAGTAGGATGGTGATCAATTCCACCCTTATGGTCGACCATTGCTCCATAAAGAAGCCCGTCCTTTATCACTTTGGGGCTTGAAGCTGCAATTTTGCTAACGAGTCCAGCCCAGGTTTGCTTTATGAGACCGTGAGCATAGACGTCGGCCATTCTTTCGACTCCCTTGTGGGTTGCTTGTTCCATCGTTCGATAGACAACTGCCGGAACATCAACATGAATTTTGAGTGCATCAGCCACCTTTCCGTAAGCTAATATCGCCGGAGTGTAAGAGCAGCTTGTTGATTGCTTAAATTTTGCTAGAAAGTTGGCGTTTCTCTTTGTCTCCTTGGCGCATTCCTTCTGTTCAAAGGATGCTCTTGAAACTCCAGTCGGTAATTCGTAGATATCAGTCCCAGGATTTGTGCTATGAAGCGCAGGACAGAAAATCACGTTCGGATCGTCGAATTTAATTTTGCAAAGGGCGTCTTCATCATCCTTTCGGCCTGAATCAATTTCAGTTCCAGGAGCCGGAGGAAGTGCTACGCATTCTTCTCTGCCGTAGGAAACACGTGATCTGCCAAATGTGTCCGAGACCGAAGCCATACATTTTGTTGACGGTGTCCGTTGCGAACCGCCATTTGTTTATTCCCTTATCATTAATTTCATGAGAATTAGGTGATCGTCAACTTTGTGCACGAGTTCTGTGCGAAGTGCAACCGGACGGTGGTCATACTTCGATTTCGCCTCTTTCTCTCTCCATACGGCAGTGACAAAGTGATATGAACGGAGGCAATGACGTACGCGAGAGCCTTCACGATTGCTGCAACTCGTTTCTTTGCAACACGGCAGCCGAAACACCGCCGCCAGTCACCTTTGAATCCCGGTCCGAATGCCACGACAATCACGGGGAACATCGCTGGGCGGTGAAGAACGATGCTTCAACTCCCCCTACAGTTGCAAAAACGATTCAAGTTGTCACACCGAGCGACATCCGCAGTTGGGTTGGGCCGGATGTACCCTTGACGCAAAGCTCAGAGCGGGACGGGATTGAGGACAAGTGGTTTGCCCTGACGGGCCGCGTAGTTGCTGTCAAAGCTGAGACGGACGGTTATCTACATATTGAACTTCAAGATGCGCGACTGGCGATAAGCCGGGTGTCGTTATTGTTGCGGTGCCGGATGCGGGTAGATAGTTCCTCTAAGGCATCAGAGTGTCGAGCGGATCGAATCGAACTCGATGAGGGGAACTTTTCGATGTTTTCTCGATGACGCGCCCGGTCATCAAATCGACTAAAGTTTGAGCATCCGGTGATGCTGTGTGGCGCGGTAAAAGCAAGCTGCGGATATCGCTCGGCTAATCGCATGCAACGCCGGATAATCTCCGAGACAGAGACACCCATGCGGGCGCTCGATTCATTAATGAATTCTGTCTCCCGCTGATCGAATCTCGTCGGGATCGGATTCAGTTTGATATTCTTATTTGCTTTTGGCTGTTTATTTTTTTGGATTCGCCTCCGCATTACTACGAAAAACTACGTTGTCTGGAAATTTGCGACCATAAACTCCAATATGGAACAGTTATCCCTATTCCTTGTGAATACGATTTATTAACAATTCTAGTTGATGCCGGCTTATACATCGTATAAATCCCAGGCCGAATGAGCCAAATAAATAAATATAAAGGAAACAATCACAACGGGTGCGGGACTAACCGCCGAAAACGTCAGGCCAAGCCTGATTTGAAAGCAAGAAGTGGTCAGTTTTCCCGAACGGTTCATCGACGGGCTAAGACGCCGGATTTTCAGTTACTAACGATCAGCAACGTTCCAAGTGATATATTGAACGCCATTGATGATCTCGCCGCTGGGCAAGATCGCAGTCGTTCAAGCTTCGTCCGGCGCGAATTGCAACGCATCGTTGCCGGACACCGGGCGAAGGCAGCTTAGTAAACCGCGATGCAAATAGAGATTCCTGTTTTTTCGCGCGGATAAAAAACTAACTGCGTTTGCTTGAATCGAAATCGGCGATGAATTGCCGGGACAACAATTGACAATGATTTGCAATCTTACCCCGTCGAATCGCGATTCACCATGAAGCTTTCAACTTCGACACCGTTCGCCAGCGGTCGGCCATTGTTTGGGTTGAGTATGTCTTCATAGCCATTGCCTCAGGTTATCCGAGCGAACCCTGTCGTTTCGCGAATTTCCGTGCGGAAAGAGGGTGAGGTGGCTTGAATGAAGTCGCCTAACTTACTTGACGCAACCGCACAGTATCAGTACGCGAGCGAACGTCGAACAAAACCTTTCGCCATATCTCTTCGCCTTCGCTGAACGTAGGATGCGTTCGACATGGCTGGTTGAATCCACAATCCGAATCTCGCCAGAGCGCAACTTGGCAGGCAAAAAATTGTCTTGCAGGACCTGTTACTAACAGTTAATAACTTGTCCCCTTATGCATCCGGACCCCCATTGCGGCAATGGGACATCTGATCATCGAACGCGCTCTTCGTTCATGAGTGGTGGTGCTGCAGTATTCATTTTGCTGGCAACCAAGACGCTCAAAGATTGTGAAAGGAATTGATCATGTTTTTGAAAACGCTCCACGTTAACACCGGCGATCTCGATAGCGGTGAGATCTCCGGGTTACTCAAAGACCCTACCGTTAAAACAGTGACAATCAGCAATGTTCCCGCCGATATTTTGCAAGCGATCGATGAGCTTGCGGCTCGGCGGCATCGCAGTCGTTCAAGTTTCGTCCGGCGCGAGTTGCAACGCATTGTTGCCGAGTACCACACAGGGATTGCTCTGCGCGGCCTTTATATGCGTAATTAATTGTTTGGTTTCTCTGGGAACACAGCCCCGACCCCCGAGCGGCAAGAACTTTCGGGTCCTTCCAGCGAAAAGAACTTCACATAAACGCGCAGCTGGGTAGATTGCGTCATCTACAGTGCTGGGCGGATCTTTCTGCGTCGAGGAGAATTCCGTAGCGGGAGATTGGCCCCTGTGTGAAGCAACAATCCAACCTTTTTTCGGAACTTCGGCACACCGTTTTCGGAGAATGAGGTGACAATGGGCAAAATACGTAAAAACGCTCGCGGCACTAATCCCGGGGCACAGAGGACTAAGGTTAATTTCAGAGCAAGCAGTAGTCAGTCTGCCCGAACCGGTACCCCACTGGCGAAGACGCCGAGCGTTCAAATCCTGACGATCAGCAACGTTCCCAACGATATTTTGGAGGCGATCGATGAGCTTGCCGCGAGGCAAGATCGCAGTCGTTCAAGTTTCGTCCGGCGCGAGTTGCAACGCATCGTTGTCGAGTACCGGGCAAGGATTGCTTTGCGGAGCCCTAGGCGGCGTAATTGATTACAGGCCCGACACCGGGCGCTCCAAAGCAGCCACACGGTTCATCAGGTTGGAGATTTGGCGGTCAGCACTCCACCGATGACACAGTTTCCGTAGTGCGGCGGCGGCACTTGCAACGCACATTGCCGACAGGATGGTAACGCATTCTAACCGGGCCGCTCCAGCTGACTCGGGTGCTCGGCATGAAAGACGGATTGGAATAGGCGGCAGCCAGCGGTTGCACGCCAAGCCAAGGAGATTATTCTATGGATTATCGGGCTTCAATCACCGCTTCAAGTTCGAGAAACGCCGTCAACAATTCATCCCCACTCACAATAAAGCGTGTTCCGTCGCCCCGATGCGCGTCTCCAATGCAGATTGTTCCCCCGTGGGAATCAATCGCTGAGACGCAGTCCCAGCTCCATCCGGTTTTAGGGACTATTGATCACTTGCGGCGCGGGTTTGTTCGTTTCAAGCTGTTCTTTCACCTTCTGCAAGCCCGCAGTGAGCACTTCAATTTGTTTTTGCTGGCGTGCGATGGTCGCTTGCAACTCCTTCTTTAGCTGCGCAATGGTCACATCTTGCTCCTGCACTTTGCGATGCTCTTTGAGAAACTCTTTGAGCCACATCGCGTTGTCCGCCTCACAGCGTACGCTGTAGACCTCACGTTTTTCGTCGCGCACCGGTAGATCCGGACTCGCCTCCACCACTTCCCCGGCAACCACTCCATGCCTGTTGCCCACCGGCTTCCATTGTTGAATCAAATCCTTCTCGATTGCGAGACGAGATCTCTCGTCAGTGATTATGCTAACATGTATATGAGTCGCGCCATTTCGATCGACGCATTCTTGTTGCTCGTGATTCGCAAGACGTACGTTTACGTTTTGGGTTTGCCCAATGTAAATGGGAATCCATTGATGAGGAGATGTTTCCCTGGCGTAGATGTAAATCCCCGGACATGGCTCGTTAAACTTGGTGCCGCGAGGATAAATCCAAAATCTGTGGCTGGTGCCGGATTTGTCCTTCCAATAAATTTGAAGCGATTTGTTCATAAATCGGCCAGCATCATTGTCTTTGCGCTCACTAAAAAGGAAGCGTCTCTCGCAAACTTGCTAAGTTCCGAGAGACGCTGTTTGTTCTTTTTCATCTTACTGGGGACTACTACTAGTCATGGCTAATTACCTCACTCGGGTAACCGCAGATTACGGCGCTGGCGGCGGCAACATAAACGTAGGAGTCAGCAAAACGGCGTGTACCCCACCATTCTGAATATCGAACGCGCTAGCCACAATCTGCCCGTTGTCATTGATTGCTGTCGCGGAGACGAGCAGATAATTTTTTCCATTCCCATACAGCAGCTTATTCAGGTTAATCATCTGTCCGCTTCCCGTAATACCTCGGCGCCAGAGAAAAGCCACTTGCTGCAGAGGCATTTCGCCGACCGTTGGGAGATAACTGTACCCGACAACCTGGTCGGAGTTATTAATAGCCAGAGCTACGCTGACATCGCTATCTGTCCCCGGCCAGCCGAGTGATCCAAGATCGACCATGTTCTTGCCATCATGGAAGAACCCATGAACGCGATCGGCGTTTACGTCGTTTGTTTGGATCGTCGAATAGCCAGCGACATGGTTTTCGCTGTTGATGGCCATTCCATAACTGGAAAGGCCACCTAGTACACCCAGGTCGATCATTCGGTTATGGCGTTGATACGGCGGAGTCGGCAGCTGATAGATAAACGCGTGGGTAATCACCATTGGACCCCAGGTTTGAGTCTGAGATGCGCCGGTGACGTAGCCAGCGTCATTGATCGCATACGCCTGCGCATATGAGCCGCCCAGCGTGCCAATGTCGATCATGCCGCTTTGGCTGGTCCACATAAAGGCTCGGCTGTCGGTGCTATCGCGCTGTAGACTGGAGAATCCAACCACTTGCCCGGTGGCATTAACCCCATTCGCCCGGCTGTACACCTGGCCTGGCAAAACTCCCAGGTCCGTCACGTATCCGCTTTTGAACATGGCAGCGTGGCTTCGAGGTTCCATCGGGACGACAGTGAAGGCGTCTCCCACCACTAGGTTCGTGGAGCTGATAGCAAAACCGCGGCTGTTTAGGCCGCCGGCATCTTCCATCAATTTCTTAACGTAATCGTAATGGAAGGCGCATGACTCCTCGCCTTTGTACGCCGTGCCCGCCACGTATCCCTGACTGTTGATCGCGGCAGGCACACTATATTCCATGTCTTTAACGACCCCCAGGTCTTCGAGGCTATACATCACTTGTCCCCGTGCCGTTGTTATCCCGATGGCGAGACACGCCATCAGGCCAATTAAAATTGCTGGTAATGTTTTCATTTCTTTTTCTCTCTTTCTTTGGTTTAGGTTTGTCTGTCCCTCTTTTTCCATGGCTTAAGCCAACTCTGTTAATGTCTTACTTGCTCCCCGCTTATTGCCTTTTGCTGTGCAGAATTTGCTAGGCTGAAATCCACCGATTTTCCCCTAACGACAAGACCAGGTTAGACATTGCCAACCGAAGAACAGCGATGATCTTCCGGCGGGAGTGAAACTGATTCCGGAGGACTTAAGATGTTGTCGGCAAAGGAACTTTAAAAAGCCACACCCGGACAACGAGCGGGCCGGTAGGCGATTTGGAAATCACGGAGGTTCATCGAAGAACACTCAAGCGAAGAGCTTTCTCTCAAGAAAGTTGCGAAAACGGTCGACATGAATACGAATTTTCTGAGCGAAAATTTCAAACACGTTACTGGCATAAATTTTGTCGAGTATGTCGCGCACGCTCAGTTCAGAAACGCATGTGTTCTCCTGCGAAATCCGAAACTGCGTATCAGTGAAATCGCGGTCGCGCCAGGATTTCAGTCGCTCTCGCAGTTCAATCGCGTGTTTAAAGGATTTTCGGGCAAATCGCCGACGCAATATCCTGCCCAGCGACCGAACGTGAGTGGATCATCGTAATCAGAGTTTTCGTTCGGCTCGTGTGACCCGTCAGCACAATTGCCTGAACGCCATTGTGCGTGTGACCGTGGCTCTTGAATCCAGAACACTAATATCGCCAGAGCGAAAGCATTCGCGACCTGTAGCGTAGTCGATTGCGTGCTCTTAATTTAAGAACACGGGTTCGACACCGGGCGCTTCAAAGCACTTTCAGCCGTTTCGGAATGGTGGGATTTCGATGACTGTCGTCGGTCACCGGCACGAATCGTCATCAATGGATGCGAGATAAAACGTCACGGTTAGCACCTGACGTTCAAGTTCAACAAACGCGCTGAGCTTTTCATCGGCACGCACAATAAAGCGTTTTCCGTCGTCGCGATTCGCATCAGCAACAAAGATTGCTCGCCCGTTACATTCCACGGGCTGAGACGGAGACAAGAGGTCCAACTTCCTGGGAGGCAATCGCAAACAATCTCATTCAGCCGGGATGCTGATGTACCGATAAGTTCACACGGCTTTGCGCAGCATCTTCAAAGGCGGCGCATTCGTTTTGATGGAGCACTTCGTGTGCGAATCCAGATAGACGGAACTTCACAACTATTTCGTCTTGATAATGGTTACTATTGATTGACGCTAAAAAAACACCGTCGACCAAAAAGCAGAAAGATGAAGCATGTCATTCTTCTTGCAGCCCTGATATGGGTTGCCGAATTCGCCAACGCGCAAACTCCAACGCTGCCACCCGGCGTAATTGAGACTTACAAGGTCGTTAACGGCATGAACATTCGAGCCACCGTGTACAACGTCGAGGACGGGAGAAGACATCGCGTAGTAATCGCGATTCACGGAGGCGGCTATGGCTCCGGCACGATGCAAACAAACGTCGCCCAGGACGTTTCGCAGTATGGATTCATGGGTGTAGCGATTGAATATCGCCTGGCGCCGCCTCACATTGAAATGAACACTCCTGAGCATCCCTTTCCAGGGCAAAACGACATCCACGACGACGGCCATTACCCCGAACAGACAGATGACGTGAGGGACGCCATTGTTCATTACCGAAACGATCCACGCAGCAATGGCGAAGTCATCGTAATCGGCGGCAGCGCCGGCGGGTCTCACGGTCTTTATTTGGTCGCTACAGGCACACCAGGATATGACATGCCGGACCTTGCCGTGCTTCTCTCATGCGGTGTCTCGAATCTCGCAGACCCGAATCAGTACGTGCTCGAATGCAATAATGGCGAGACCTGCCCCCACGGGGCCGCAGCAAATTATCTGAACATTCCTGATCCCGCACCACTTCCGCCAACTGGAACCGACAGGCTGCTTGCACAGGACGCTTCGCCAAGTCAGTGGATGCACGTCGGCATGTGTCCGTTTTGGGCCATGTGTTCAAGCGAAGACTCCCTGGGCATTCCAACATCAACCGGGTTCAACATTCACTCGTACAATTTAAATAACACCGAAGGCCCGCTTGAGAACGGCGAAAACGGCATTTTGCCAACAGCTTTGGCAATCGGATTACGCGAATCGACCGCAAGCGTGCCGGAAGCGGATTCATTTAAGACAACAATCGTGGACGTGAGCGTTCACTCACACTCATTTGACTACTGGGATCAGGTGAAAAGCGAAGTGATACCCTGGATCAGCGTGCCTATCCCTACACCGGACTGTTATCCTAATTTCACGACAGCCGGAGGGTGCGACGCGCTTAGTCTTCTCACTGCCGGCGCTGGAAATACAGGGCTTGGTTGGCATTCGCTCTTTTTAGATACTACCGGCAGTTTCAATACCGGTGTCGGCGCTGGAGCGCTGGTGCTCAACAACGGCGATTCAAATACTGCAGTTGGCGCGGTAGCGCTCTTGCTCAACACTACCGGCACACAAAACACCGCCGTTGGAACCGATGCTCTGGTATTTAACGACACTGGTTCCGCCAACACTGCCACTGGTTACTTTGCGCTCATGAACAACACCACCGGCGGCTCCAACACCGCCGTAGGTGGTAACGCGCTCACTGCCAACACTACCGGAAACAACAACACGGCCATCGGTAATCAAGCGCTCCAGAGCAACGTAACCACGAGCGATCACGTTGCCCTGGGCAACATGGCTGGATCTGGTATCACCACCGCGGATAACAATATCATCATTGGCCACCACTTTGGTGTGCACAGTGTTTTTGGCCAGGTCAGTGACAGGTGCACGATCGACAATATCTTTGGTGCGCCGGTTTCCGCCGCCACGGCCACTATCGTGATGGTCGATTCGGATGGAAGATTGGGCACGGTCACCATGGATGGACCCGATCCGGGTGGATTTTCGCCCAAAGGCGGCATCCGGCCCCAAACCATTCCCGATGCCGCTGCCAAGCAAGCGATGTTCAATCTCAAAGTTCAGAACTTGCGGGCAACGGCCACCCAGCAACAGCAACAAATAGAGACGCTCACCGCCCAGCTCAAAGAGCACGCTACGCAAATCCAGAAAGTGAACGCCCAACTCGAGATGAATAAGCCGCCACCGCACCCGTAGCTCCTGTGGCTGGTTACCAGGTGCACTGCGCAAGTCGATTTCCCTAATCTGCGTTACTCGCGCATTTAAAGCGGTCACGGATTCTCAATCCGTGCGCTCGCACCACAATCTTCGATCCATCTCGATAAATGGAATCATCCGCGTGACCGCACCGCTGCAATTCAGAACGCGGAGCACGCGCAGTTCTTTGCATAGTCGATTGCCTGCTCTTAGTTCCGCTCGGCTTGTCTGCGGTGTCTTACGCGGAATATGAAGCCAAAAACTCCTAATGAAAACCTATTCAAAAGGGAGTAATATTCTCAGGGAAGATATTACGGTGAACAAAACAAAAACCAATAATGTCTTGGGTGTGTGTCTGGTGATGATAGCCCTCATTTCCGTTGCAGAGGCCACCGTTCCTCCAATTCCAAAAGGGATTGTCTCTATGCCTGCTACCGAACCGGGTGGATTTCCAGATTCAATCCTTAACGATTCCCGAATCGTCGGGCTCGATCTCGGAAACCAGTGGCAGGACATTGAAGCAACAGAAGGCGTGTATGATTGGTCGTCCATAGACCGTGAACTTGTTAAAGCGGAGGCGCATGGAAAGCAGGTTATTCTCGTAATACCCTCAGGAGGTATTAACGTTCCTGCCTGGCTTCTGACGGATTATCCAGATATACAAACCTTCACATTTCTTGACCCCAACCCATACCATCGGACCTACGGACAGCCACTTACGATACCTGTCTTCTGGGATCCAATCTTTCTGGCAAAAAAAATGGCGCTGATTCGAGCTGCGGGCGCTCATTATGCCTCTCATTCCAGTATCGCGGTTGTCTCTTGCGCATTTGCAAACGCTACCACCGATGATTGGAACATACCCAATGCCACGGCGGATATTGCGAACTGGCTGGCTGCCGGCTACAGCACCGAGCTAATGGTTAACGCAGGCGAGACGATCATCGATGCCACGATGGCTGCTTTTCCAAACCAGAACGTCGTTATGGCCATCGGCCGCAACTCTGACACTCTCGACCCGACCCAAGATTATCTGGCAGAGAGGGTCGTTGATTACGCGACAACGACGTATGGCCGATTTGTTACTACAAAGTACTCACTCGCTGCAAACACCCCGGATCCGGCCGTTGATACTGCCTTATTTAACTGGCAGGTCCTCTTCAATCAGCGCCCGAATGTGGCTGGTCAAATGCTATGGAAGGTGACCGGGGATAATACTTATCGGATGAACGGTCGGGTCCCCGGCAATCCTGGGACGGTCTTGCTTAACGCCATCACCATCGGTACACATTACGGGATGCAGTATGAGGAGATTTATGAAATAGATCTGGAAAGTTCGACCCTGAGTTCTGTAATCGACACTGCGAATACTCTTCTCACCGGTACAACGGACGTGTGTTATCCGAATTACACGACAGCCGAAGGGTGCGACGCGCTTAGTCTTCTCACTGCCGGCGCTGGAAATACAGGGCTCGGTTGGCATTCGCTCTTTTTAGATACCACCGGCAGTTTCAATACCGGTGTCGGCGCTGGAGCGCTGGTGCTCAACAACGGCGATTCAAATACTGCAGTTGGCGCGGTAGCGCTCTTGCTCAACACCACCGGCACACAAAACACCGCCGTTGGAACCGATGCTCTGGTCTTTAACGACACCGGTTCCGCCAACACTGCCACTGGTTACTTTGCGCTCATGAACAATACCACCGGCGGCTCCAACACCGCCGTAGGTGGTAACGCGCTCACTGCCAACACTACCGGAAACAACAACACAGCCATCGGTAATCAAGCGCTCCAGAGCAACGTAACCACCAGCGATCACGTTGCCCTGGGCAACATGGCTGGATCTGGTATCACCACCGCGGATAACAATATCATCATTGGCCACCACTTTGGTGTGCACAGTGTTTTTGGCCAGGTCAGTGACAGGTGCACGATCGACAATATCTTTGGTGCGCCGGTTTCCGCCGCCACGGCCGCTATCGTGATGGTCGATTCCGATGGAAGATTGGGCACGGTCACCATGGATGGACCCGATCCGGGTGGATTTTCGCCCAAAGGCGGAATCCGGCCCCAAACCATTCCCGATGTCCGCCAAGCAAGCGATGTTCAATCTCAAAGTTCAGAACTTGCGGGCAACGGCCACCCAGCAACAGCAACAAATAGAGACGCTCACCGCCCAGCTCAAAGAGCACGCTACGCAAATCCAGAAAGTGAACGCCCAACTCGAGATGAATAAGCCGCCACCGCACCCGTAGCTCCTGTGGCTGGTTACCAGGTGCACTGCGCAAGTCGATTTCCCTAATCTGCGTTACTCACGCACTTAAAGCGGTCACGGATTCTCAATCCGTGCGCTCGCATCACAATCTTCGATCCGTCTCGATAAATAGAATGATCTGCGTGACCGCACCGCTGCAATTCAGAACGCCGAGCACGCGCGGCCAGTGACGTAGTCGATTGCGTGGGCTCTTGATTAAAGAACACTACTACCGAACATTTCCAAACCGCGAGCGGCGTGCGTCATTCAGGCTGAACTTGGTCTGAAGATTGACTCGGGCCATCTGGATGCGCACTATCGTTTCATGAAAAAGGTCCCATCAGTCTCTGCCAGATTTCCCCTTTGTTTTTCTTTGGTGGTCAGTCTTGGCATATTTCTACACCAACTCGTTCAGGCTGATCCCGGCGGCACACTCGTTACCCCTCGTTCCGATCACACGGCAACTTTGCTGACCGACGGGCGGGTGTTGCTTGCCGGTGGCTATGACGGCGGCTTCGCTGCCACGGCCAGCTCTGAAATCTACAATCCGACCACTAATGCTTGGATAGCCACGGGCAATCTGAATCAGGGACGCCGGGATCATGGGTCTGTCTTACTTTCCGACGGTCGTGTTCTCGGTATGGGCGGGTTGATCACTGGCGACGTGTCCAACGTTACCAACAGTGCCGAAATCTATAACCCCGCGACCGGCTTATGGAGCGTCACCGCGAATATGATCACCGCACGGTCCGGCTTCGATCCCGTGGTCCTAGCCAATGGGAAAGTGCTCGTGGCGGGCGGGAACGCTCCGTACCCCGCAAATCAGACGGCTAGCTGCGAGCTATATGATCCTGTGACTGGGACTTGGTCAGCTACTGGCAGCCTGCTTCAGCCACGCGATGGATACCACGCTACTTTGCTTGCTGACGGTCGAGTTCTTGTCGCCGGCGGCTTTAATGATACGGCAGGGTTGATTCCTCAGAGCGAGCTATATGATCCCAACACTGGCGCGTGGACTAACTCCGGTTCCCTTGAGCTGCCCCGCGAGGGCAACGTTCAGGTACGGCTGACAGACGGAAGGGTGCTTGTAGTCGGCGGCATCTCGAGATTAGGTCATGGGCATCGGCCTCCCGAGGTTACGGCCAGCGCAGAAATCTACGAACGAGCGACCGGAATATGGAATCGTACGGGCACGCTTGATGTGCCCCGGCTCGATTTTACCGCGAATGTGCTGAAAGACGGCAAAGTTTTCGCTGCCGGAGGTTGGGATACTACCTTTCAGTATTATTCCAGTATTGGAGGGTACAATCCCGCAACCGGCACGTGGCGCACGCTCGCTCACAGTCTGGCCGGCCCCCGGTTTGGACATACTGCGACCATGCTAGCTGATGGCAGCCTGATCGTCGCTGGCGGACGTAGTTCTGCTGGCGGTCCACTGATTCCGGCTGCCGAACTTTTCGTCAGACCAAAGTAGAGCCTGACGCTGGCCCAGCTTTTACGGCTGCTGACTTTTCTTGGCACTTACTGGAGGTGAACCGGAGCTGTCAGTTATATGAAAGCCCGGGTTATCCGTGCGAGCTTCCAACCTTGCCTATCAAGGCAGCTGATCCATCAACAATCCAGATCGTTCGCCGTTCGGAATCGACAGCTGAGACCCAGCCAAGACTCCAACCGCGTTTGCCGAGATTGTTGGCGATCATCTCCCAGTTATTTACCGCTGGCATTTCTTACCAGTTGGAATCAAAGGCCAATTCCTGTCATACAGCACCGCACTGCCCACGTAATAGCTGCCTTTGATTCCTCCAGCCACGAGAACCCTTCCCTGAGGACAGCGTCGTTGCGCTCTGATCATCACGTGACCTGCTGAGGCTCCCGGTCGTCATCCACGCCGTCAGAACAGGATTCCAAAAGGCAAAACACATAGCGACAAACTCGCAGCGTCTCCAATATCTGTAACCCCCGGCATTCCAAAACTCCAGTAAATATCCACCACGCGCGGCGGCCCGGGCTTTGCCCGCCAGCGGCTGAGTGACTGAAGCATGACTTTATCCAAGGCCGGAACGGGGCTGCCTTTCGAGTTAGAGAATCGATCATCGTAGACTGCTGTAACCGTAAACCCTTTCAAGATCGTGACCTGAGTGACGGCACCTTGAGCATCCACGCTCAGACGATAAGTGCCTGTGCCGCCCATCTGCGAGCCCTCGTAACCCTGAAGTTCGCTGGGCACGGCGGGAGACGGAGAGTAAGTGAATATCTGTTTTATGTCCGTCCGAGATCTTACGACGAGATGGACCGGCTTTTTTTCTGGACGACCCGCGTTCGCCACACTGCCCTTCGTTTGTTTTGGAGGCTCCGCACTATAGGACGTGTCACGCAACATGCTCGTTAGGCCAATGACTGCAATCAATAATCTCGTAATACAAGCCATTGCAGCACCACTAGCTCTGAGTCTCAATCACGACCCCCAATTTTGCAAGGACGACAAAAGATTCGATTTTGGAAAGCTTCGCGCACCGTAAAACTTGAGCTCTCATAGAGCGGCCTTCATAAAGGTAGCTCTGTCGCAAGCATCAAACCGGGGAATGCGCGCTTTACCGTAGTCGTGGGCTCAAACATCGAACGAAATGAACATCAAGAAAGAGTCCCGTCCACTTGGAAGTATCTTTAAAATAATCGGCCACAATCTCAGCAAGACCGGAACATTGTCATCCGTCGGTGTGTCCACTACCTGGTCGGCCAACCGCTACCAAGCGAAGGCTAGCAGTTGATGCCCAGCTAATCACTCGTTACCGATCGCCTTTCTTTCAGCGTGGCAGAAGTGGGCGGGGCGCGGGCGTCGGGCGCGCCCTCGGTGTTGGAGTAAGTCTCGGAGTCGGACTTGCACTCGGCGTAGGTGTAGGTGTTGCCGTAGGAGTTGATGTCGCAGTAGCTGTAGGGCTTACGGTAGGCGTCGGAGTAGGGGTAGGCACGGCGAAGGCATAGACTTTATTGTCACCAGCGACATAGATGCGCCCCCGAGCCACAATGCCCGTCGTGCTGTAATAATGTGTTCCCGCTATCAGTTCATTTGGCCCGCCGCCATCGTAAACAACGGCTCCGGTGTCGCCATCATAACCGTGCAACCGCTGGTCTCCTGCAGTGAGATGATCCTCCGTGCCCACCACCCATACAATCATGTTATTGGTGCCATCAGTAGACGTGGCGAAAGGAGAACCGCAGCCTCCGGCGGCCCGGATCACGTCCCAGCCACTGTCGATCGCAGGCGGAGCGGTCGCGGTAATGCGCAAAGCAGACAGGACGGTGTTGCCGTCGTTGTTCGCGCGTAGCGCCACAAAGGTGCTTTGTTTCGTCCGATAGGTGACGCCTGCCTGAATGATAGTACTGCTCACAACCACAGATTCGGCTATGGGCGCGCTGATCCCGCCGAGGTTGTCTCGGTTAAGCAGATACATCTTGAGGTCCTTACTCAAGGCGACCACGAGATGCGAAGGCGTTGCGCCGGGCACGTCCACCAGCATTGGGCCCGAGCTGCCTAGATCAAAGTCTAAACTGTCCAGCGTGAGCCAGTCTTCGGGCACCCAGTAATCGGCGGGGGAGCCGCTAAAGATCGGGCCGGGCTGGAAGCGAATCACCGCTTCTCCACCTTCCCATGTACCGCCGGTATCGAAAGTGTTACCCGTGGTAACAAATGGGTTTTTCCCATCGCTAGCGATGCCGCCGACTCCCCATATGGCACCGCCGTGGGTGTCAGGGATGTCAGTCGCCGCAGCCCATGCTGTTACGCTGGCGGGATTATCTATCGGCACTCCCACGAGCCAGCCATGAAAAGGACTGCAATCCGCCAGACTGCCGTAGCCGACATAAAGAATGTTGCCTACGATGCCGAGTGCCGGTCGTTGCTGTTGAATCGATGGATCAAAATTGATGCCGTTGTATGTAGCTGTCGCCTCAACGTCCACGGGCCAGCCGGGGTTGATGTCGCCTGTGTCCACATTCAGGGAAAGGATGAGGTGCTTCTTGGTCGTGCCGCCGTCAGGTGTGATCATTGCGTTCAAAAAGAGCGCACGTGAACCGAGGTCGACAATGGGCGTGCCAGTGATGCCCAGCGGATCAAGCTTGGTGCATACGAGATCATCTGCGGATACCGGTTCGCCCACGTTTCGTTGCCAGATAATCGTGCCATTGCCAGCATCAAGCGCGTACACATTATTCGATTCTGTCGCCACAATGATCATCGCTTTGCCCCCCGGGCCGTTCTCGATGTAAAGAGGCTGGGCGTAAACGTTGCCAACAATTGTACCATCGAATGTGACGTCGCGCGTCAGATTGACAGCTGCGCTCTGGGTGAATGCGGAATCAATGTAAAGACCATCACGTGATTCGTGGTTGTGAAACTGCGTGACGTTGACTTGCGCGCTCGCCGGGACCACCCCACCGAAGAACACGGCAACGACAAGCCCAAAAATGGCAAACAGGACCTTCACGTCACCTGACAATTCCCACACTGCCTTTGACCACGCATTGCTTTTTTCCTTACCCTCCGGTCGGAGCCCCTTTTATGTAAACGTGTGATAGATGTCGAGACATTTTCTTTCGCTGAGGCGCATTCACCGCGACGGAAAACGTATCATTCTTCGTGCAGACGAAAAGCTGACGGCCTCTCCAGAACCTGAACCGGCGATTCGCGCATAACATGATCCGATACGCTAAGCCACAGCGTTTGCACCGAAATAAAGGGGCATGCAATCGCATGGCGACTGTTGGATGTATCTTGGGGCATACACAAAACCTGATTAATAGAGCAATTGAATTGGTTAGGGAAAGTGAAGAACTGGTACCGTTCACGACGGCTCTGCAGAAAGTCGCTTCGCAGCCTGAAGGCGAGAACGCGGATTCAGAGCGCTATGAAGACTCTTTGAAATCGCCCGCGCGCTCATGCGTCTCGACCACGTTGCCAGCATACATCGTAAACGCGAATCACGGGGTCAAGTGATCGGTTGCAGAATTTTGCGTAACCGATTGTATTTGTGATTGCATTTGGCTCGCCGTACCACAGCCGGCCGAATGGGAGCACATTGAAATAAGATTGACACCGCGATGATCGTTACGCGGTCGGACTTCGTAAACGCACATCCAGTTGCAGCGGTAAATCGCTGACAGGTTCCCATCACGCTCTGGGGCGCGGCACCGGAGTCGGGCGCGGCGAAGATGGGGTCGGCACCGGTGTTATGTGAGGGGGTGAAGAAGGCCTGGGCCATGCCGTGGGACGAGGGGAAGGTGGAGGCGGAACTGGCGTCAGGTGAGGCGGTGGAGTCGGCCTTGCTCTAGGCGTCAAGCGCGGCCTGGGCGTTGGTGTGCATCTCTCCGTGCATGGCGTTGGCGTGGGTGTCGGTGTCACGGTTGCCGTCGCAGTCGGAGTTGCCGTAGCCGTGGCTGTTGGGGTCGGAGACACAGTTGCCGTGGGTGTCACCGTCGGTATAGGCGTCGCCGTTAGGGTTGGGGTCGGAGTCGGCGTTGCAGTCGCAATCGCGGTTGCAGTCGCAGTCGCAGTCGCAGTCGCGGTTGCAGTTGAGGTCGCAGTCGGAGTTGCCGTAGCCGTGGCTGTTGGGGTCGGAGACATAGTTGACGTCGGTGTCGGCGTCGCCGTTGGCGTTACTGTTGGGGTCGGAGTCGGTGTGCCGCTCCTTGGCGTAACGACCAGGTTATCCGCCATGAAGATTGGACCATAGTCGCCTCCAGTCGGTGGCGGCGCGTCATAGTGTATAACGATGTTATCGAACGGCGAAGTTGAGCTAAACGATAATGTCCCGCTCGGCCAGGTGCCAGGGTTAGGAATTTGGTATGTGTTCGTTCCGACGTAGGTCGTGCCGAGATAAGCCGTCATTCTCATCGTGCAGGAAGAGTCTGTGGCATATTCCTCCGGTGCATAGAGAATCGATGCGCTGGTTAGCTGCGCATCGAAGGAGACCAATAGGTCCGACTCGTAAATCGTGCTGGGAAATATACACAGACCGGAGAAACCCTCCGGAGTAAAACCAAGCACGTCGGCTCTTTGAATAGAATAATTGTAGAAAGGCGAGCCGGAACTGAAATAGCCAGTTATTCCTCCCGCTGTGAGATATAGAGGCAACGGCGCGTATTGTGGCGCGTTGTCAAAGTCGAAGGTCACGCTTTGAACCTGCGCACCTGCTTGCAACCAAGCTATCACTGACGACTTGGCCTCATCCCAATACTCGAAGGCATGCCTTACATTTGGCCCCACCGGAACAACCCATTGCTTGTAGTGGCCCGCTTCGGGATACCTCGCAGTGGATTCAGTAATCCCAACGGAGTTGAACTTGGCCAACAACTGCGGGAAATCATGGATCCCCAGCTGGCTGGCATCGTTGGACGAGACCATGATGAACGCCGGCGGGAAGTTGCCCGTAACATAGGTAATTGGGGCAGCCTCCGCCAATTCCCGGAGGTAGTTAATGAAGTCGGGAACTCCTACGTAATTAATGACGGCGTCCCAGAAGCAGGTCTCATCTGGCACGCATGGTGTATCGAGGTGACCTAAGTCCGCGAAATCATACGGACCACTGAGACAAACGATCAGGTCCGGCATGTCGTCTCCGGGCGTACCTCTAGCGGCCACGTAAACGGAATGAGAAGCACCCGCCGATCCCCCAACCAAATACACTAGACCGTTGCATCTCGGGTCCTGGCGCGCCGCTCGAATTGCCATTTGAACATCTGTCGTTTGCTCGGGATAATGCCCATCATCGATTGGGAAAACGCTATCCTGGGACGGAGGCGGATGCTCGGGTGCGTTCATCGGTGTATGGGGCGGGGCCAGGCGGTATTCCGTGGCCAACGCGAAGAATCCTGCGTCCGCGAGATCCTGGGCAACATCTAGTGGGCCTGCGTCTCCCGTCTTAAATCCCCCAGCGTGAAGAACCAAAACCGCCGGATGTTGGCCCTCGCTCGCAGGTTCAAAGGCGGTCCACCTCAGCGCGACCCCGGTTGAGGAAGTTCCATATTGTTCTAACCGTCCCCCAATTGGAGCGGCGATTTCTGGCGACTGCGCGTTAGCAGCTGGCTTGGAGAGCGCCACGGGCGGCGACCATTGAAGCGCGGCCAACGCAGTGATGGCAGAAAATGCACATGCGGCGGCGGCCGTGACAACCGCGGCCCGGGCAAGCGGACCGCGACACCTAAAGTGCCGGATGCTCGAAGCGGAACTGATTGTTTTCATTTTCATCAGCCTTGATCAGTCACGGAGTGTAAATGTCCGCACTCGAAAGGATGGTTAATGAGTCTGCCATCCCACCGGCCGCAAGCACCTGACCATTAGCTAACAGAACCACACCGTGCAAATAACGCGCAGAAGTCATCGCGCCGGTAATTGCCCAGGTGTTAGTCGTCGGGTCAAACAACTCACAGCTTGCCAGGTCAAAGTAGTGGGGTCGGGTGAAGCTGTATCCGCCGGCTACCATCGCTTCTCCGGTCGGCAGCAAAGCACCGACGGGTGCGGAGCGCGTCGTGTCGAGGTTACCGGCGGCCGACCACAGATTTGTGACTGGATCGTAAGTCTCAGTGCCAGCGCTGGGCAGGTTACCTGTCCCGGCGACAACCACTCTGCCATCGGGAAGAGCCGTCGCCGAGTGTAACGCACGCCCGGATATCATTGGCGCCATCACGGTCCACACTCCGCTGGTGGGATCGTAGGCTTCGACGCTGTTGCTAGCGCCCGAAGCAGCATAACCGCCGGTGACGAGGACCCTCCCGCTGCTTAGCTTGGTCGCGGTGTGATAATCACGCGCAATGTGCATGCTGCCGGTAAACGTCCATTGACGGGTCCGAGGATTGAACAATTCGGCGGTCGAAGTCACCGTAACGCAGTTGCCCCTATTGCAGCCGCCTTCTACGAGCACGTTCCCATCTTCCAATGGCGTGGCATTAAAGAAGTATCTCAGGGTTGACATCTTTCCCGCGTTTCGCCACATCCCGGTGTTCGGATCATAAATTTCTGCGGTGTTCGTGGCCGTTGAACAATTAGAGTTAGTGCAACCGCCGGCGACCAGCACCTGGCCGTTACGCAGGAGCGCCGCGGTGTAATACGCCCTTCCTTTGTTCATGCTCCCGGTAGGCGACCAGTTACCGGTCGTGGGATCGTAGAGTTCGGCGCTGGTAAGAACGGTCGAGCTTGCGCCAATCCCGCCAGTCACCAATACCTTGCCGTTCCCCAATTCAATCGCTCTGATCGCATATCGGCCAGTAGTCATGCTTCCAGTCTGCATCCACGTGCCGGACGTTTGGGCTTCGCTGGTCGAGAGTAAAAGTGAGATCAAACTCAAAATATAAACCAGGGAAATGCTTGCGATCTGCGGCATACCGATTTCGCGGAATCGATTCCATACTTCTTTCGTGTTCATGGCTCTTCTCCTACGCCGGTGAGCGAACTGCCGCTCTCCATTAATTGTCAGACTCTGTGCAGATCTTGCGGCTCACAAGCTTGCCAAGCGAAAGGCGCGCTCCGGTTCTCCTCCGCAAATGTTATGGGGTATACAACTCCGCGCTCGATGTAGCGCCCGTCGAAGTCAAGCCGCCAGCGGCCAGCGCCTTGCCCTCATGAAGCAGGGTCAGCGTATGGCAATAGCGCCCATGGCTCAAGCTGCCGGTCGTGCTCCAGGTTCCAGAAATTGCAGACCACAAGGCAGCGACGATCGTCCCGAAGGGACGAGTATTGAGACGCTGCAGCCCAGCAGCGGAAAAGACAATACCATTCGGTAGTAACACAGCCCGCGCGCGAAAAAACAATCGGGTAATCTCCGGTGTAAGTCCAGAAATTGGTCGAAGGATCAAACAAGTCCGACGTCTGGACGATGCACCCATTGCAGTTTCCTTCGACCAATACTTGTCCGCCGCTCAGCAACGTCGCCGCATGGTTCATGCATGTTCGAAGAGGCTTTGAACCAAAAGAAGCCTCAAACTGCCGCCTATGTCGGGAACTTTTGAACCACCGGAGCCGCCGCTGGCAAACAAGAGAATGTTACCCACTGAGTCAGTATTTCGTGTCTCTTCGCCGCCCCCGCCGAACCCCCCACCGCGACTCGCAACAAATTCTGCACAAAGAAAGACAATACTTGGTGAACGTTGTAGCCAAGTCTTCTCGAAAGTGGGGCATGAAAAAATCACTAATTACACTCGCTGCGCTTTTGGCTCTTGTAACGCCAGCTTTGGCGCAGTGGTCTATCGAATACATGACTCAACCGCGTTACAACATGCAGACAGCTCAATTTTCCGATCATGCGGTGTTCGCCACCGATAGCTGGGAGAGGTATGAGGCCTCGACCACTAGCTGGTCAAACGGGATTCTGTCACAGCCGCGAATAGGAATCAGGGTAGCTCAGACTGGGGCCAAGGCGTATTTTGCCGGAGGTTGGTACGGCCCGTATACCGATCCTGTCTACGTAAAGAATGTGGATATTTATGATGACGCTACCAATACCTGGTCAAGGGCGAACCTTTCGGTCGCGCGTGAGGCCGGCGGCACTGGCACTCTTGGTCGTCAGGTCTTTTTCGCCGGCGGACGCAGCGCTATCACAATCCATAATACAGTCGATATGTTTGACGTCCAAACGGGCGCGCAGACGAGGGCCACTCTCTCGAAGGCAAGACACAATATCGCGGTCGGATCGGCAGGTAATAAAATCGTGTTTGCGGGCGGCTGGTTTTGGGACATCAACTACAATGCCCTGTATTCGAATGTGGTCGATATTTACGACAAGAGCACCGGCCTCTGGACCAGAGCAACGCTCTCACAGAAGCGCGACACCATTAGCGTAGCTGTTGTCGGAAATAAGATTTTGTTCGCCGGCGGTCTGACCAACATGGGTGTTTCGCCCAACGTCGATATCTATGACGCGGCGACCGATACATGGACGACCGCCTTTCTATCCGTGCCGCGCTACAGCAGCACAGTCACAGTAGCGGGAAGCAAGGTTTTCTTCGCTGGCAGTGGCGATGGCTCAAATACCATTGATGTCTATGACGCACAGCACAACAACTGGAGAGTGCTTACGCTGCCTACTGCTTTGGTGTCGATGGCCAGTGCGGTTATTAATAAACAAATCTTCTATGCAGGCGGCTATCAATCTGGGAGCTATGCAGTTTCTGACCTGGTCCAGATTTACGATATCGCCACCAACATCTGGTCGACTCAAAACCTCTCCCAAGCACGCGCTGGCATTGCGACCGTGAGCTTTGGAAACAGATATTTGTTTGCCGGCGGCTTAACCAAGGTCACGTATCCGCCAGTGGGATCCGCAACAGTGGACATCTACACCGCACCATAAAGGTCAACCGGCGCAGGGTCGCGTGTGTAGTTACCGCGGTTCATGAAGTGGATGGGCCGCAACCCGGTGGAACGGATTGCGGCTCCTCTTTTTCGCGACTCTGGGACGCTCTGGCCGGCGCGCAGCGAAATCACTTTCCATCGGAAATTAGATCGGCGCCGCGTTTGTCAGTGACCAGTTATACCTCCTGCTGGGAGATTCAAGAGCAGCGACGCGTAACCAGCCCCCGTACCGCCAGCCACAAAGTATGGCAACTGGACAGTGCCGGTGATGGCTGCCCACACCGAGGTTACCGCCGATAGGTGCGCAGCTGGGATTACATCGCCTGCGAAATGGACATTCCAGCGGGAGCGCTGCTCTCTCGCGGCAAAAACGCGAAGGCTGGACGCGAAGCATCAGAAGGCGGTCGTAAAACAACTAGAGATGATCAACGCGTATCTTTTCGACCAAACGAATCACGCGATCGCCAGAGCGACGTTGATATCGGTCAGGTTTTACGTGGCTGCTTTTAGCTCTGATGAACAGCGCGCTCCAATTCCCTAAACGCGGTTGACAGCTCATATGCCAGTACAATGTGACGCTTCCCGTCGTTGCGATGCGCGTTCACAGTCCAGATTGTTTGCCCTTCGTAATCCACACTTTCGACACAGCCACAACTCCATCCGGCCTTCTTTAGATTGTCGGCAATAACCTTCCAATACTTCATGCGCCCTCTACCTGTTTTCCTCTTCACACCGCGAGGGATGATCATTTTTATATACATATATCTTTTTCGCCTCCTCCGTGAGGCCGTAACATGAGAAACAACCAGTCTCCATCACAGGATGGTAACGATGCTGTTACCGGTACGCGATGGCCATTGAGGTTCGTAGAAACTCTTGATCGCGGAGTGGCAGCCTATCTTCCACCGCACGCGTCGTCCAAGCGATAAACCCACCCGAACACCCAACATGCAATCTGCAATCTGTGGCTGAAGACCAGTTCCTTGCAAAAATTTCAGATTGCCCCCGGCGTTCGGCGAACTTATTGCGGAATGAATGCGGATTTGGGATGGAGTAGTAATTCGCGGAATCGTCCGCACAATCGAGATCGCAATTCTCAGCGCGCTGATTCTGGCGACACGCTGTGAGAATTATCAGGACGTTTTTGTCGCCGGAAACATTTACTTCGTCGACGCGGATTGCTACGCACGTATGACGCGGGTGCAGATGTGCGCTGAAAGGCCAGGGTTAGTCCTGCGGCATCATGATTTTGAGAATTTCCCGCAGGGAACGACACCACATACGACTGCGCCGCTCGATTATCTCATCCTGGGCCTGTCGCTTCTGCTGAAGCCATTCACGACGCAGCCACTGGATTTGGCCGGCGCATTTATCTCGCCGTTGCTTGCGTTGATTGGAGGCTGGTTTCTCTGGTGGTGGTCGCGCCGAATGAAATTTCGCTATCGTTGGGTCATGCTGATCCTGTACGCGATCAGCCCGATTCTCGTTCACGGGACGGAGCTTGGCAGGCCCGATCATCAATCGTTGTTGATCCTGCTGGTGGCGATCGCGATCTGCGCGGAGTGGAGCTTGCAAACAGCGGCCGGCATGGCGGCGTCTACAGAGGTGAATAGATGGGCACTGGTGAGCGGGGTTGCGTGGGGATTTGCGATTTGGGTCTCTGCGTACGAGCCGCTCCTTCTATTTTTCACGATGACCGCGACAGCCTTTCTGATGGAGCGGGCGGCATTTTTCGGGCGAGCTCGTCGTATGGGATGGCTCTTGTTTGCGGCGATCATTGTGATTGCGCTTTTGATTGAGCGACGTCTTCCGCCGTTCGCTGTTTTTCAGTCAAGTATGATTTTCAAAAACTGGGCGCGAACGATTGGCGAACTTGCGCACATCTCGCCGGTAAATCCCGTGTGGTTCCGCTGGTGCGGCTATCTGCTTTTGGTCACGCCGTTTTTGATTTGGATGAACGTGGGCTGGAGCTTCAAAAAGAGCGCAAGGCCGATGCCGTGGTTTGTGCCTGTGCTCCTCGTTGCCACCTACGGTCTCACCATCTGGCAGGCGCGCTGGGGATATTTTTTTGTTTTGATTCTTGCGGTCGCGCTTCCGGCTTTGCTCGAGCCAATCAAATCGGGCGTGGCGGTCTGGACCGCATTTGTCTTCTCGATCCTTCCGATTTTGCGCGACTGGGACCAGAAGCTTTGGCCGAACGAAGAACAATTCGCGGATCGCGTGGAAAAACGGATTGAATCGGTGCAGGTTCGGGATCTGGCGCTTGGTTTGCGATCGTCAGAGGTGCATCCCTTTCTTGCGCCCTGGTGGTTTTCACCGTCGATCGCCTATTGGTCCGGCCAGCCCGGAGTCGCGGGAAGCTCACACGAAAGCCTCAACGGGATCGAGGACAGTGCGCGATTTTTCATTTCCGAACATTTGCAAGAAACGCACCAGATTCTCCAAAAACACCGAGGAGCGTGGGTTTTTGCGTACGATTGGCAACGGGTGGCGCAAAACTCCGCAGCCATCGTGAACGAGCGAGTGCCCCCGAACCCGCTCTGTCGCGTTTTGGATCAAACGCCCAGCCAGGCGCCGCCGTTCCTGATCTTTTCCGGGCAAACTTCGGCATGCAAGCTGTATCGGGTGGCCGTTGAACGATAAAACGATAAAAACTTTTCACTCGGAAAAGAGAATCCGTTGACAGGCATCGGCGAGTGTCACATTACTATCAGATGCTCAAAAGATTCGTCCCGCAAAGACCGGCGCCCCCGATTCGAGAAGAACCGCGGAGTCCGGTTCCAGATGACAACAAGCATCTTGCGAGTCGCGAACAGCCAGCATCAATACCAACCATAATCGATAATCCAAATCCAAAACCTAATCCTATGGCAGACCACGGAGGCAAAGACATCCTCTCGAGCGATGTCGAAATCAAAGGCTCGATCAAGTTCCAAAAAGAACTGCTCATCGACGGCAAAGTCGAAGGGGACATCAACTCGGACGGCATTCTGACAGTCGGTGAAAACGCTGAGATTCGGGGGGAAATAAAAACCAAGTCGATCACCGTCTATGGCAAGGTGCACGGTAACATTACCGTTGCCGAGCGCTGCGAGCTGAAATCCAAATGCGTGTTGCAGGGCGATCTCAAAGCAGCTCGTCTTGTAATTGAGGAAGGCGCAACCTTTATCGGGAAATCGGAAGTCACCACTGGAGCCTTTTCCACAAAGGCTGCAACCCGGCCTGAAGTTGTGCGGTCCAGCGAGCCGATTAAGGCGGCATTCGGAGCGCGCGCGTAAAAGAAGGTTTCGGCAAAGATCCAGTGGCCAATCCGTCGCCCGCAAAAGTCAGTGCGGAATGTCCGCACTGCGGCTTCAAGCAGATGGAATACGCGGCGGCGAAAAGTTCGATCTGCCGTCAGTGTGGCCGTTCCTTTTCTCCGTTCACACCGAAGCCCGGCCTCAAGCTACGGCCCATTGAAGAAACACCTGCGCAAGAGACTTCCTCCTCCATCTTTGGAAGGTTTGGGGATTTCTGGAAGCGGCAAACCAGTTCTGTCGTCGAGTGTTTCGAATGCAAACGCAAGCAGCAGGTCTCTGGTGCCGCGACTTCGACCATCTGTCCGTCATGCAGCGCGCACATCGATTTGCGGGATTACAAAATCACCAGCGGGTTCAGCCGAAGCATTCGCACCCGAGGCAACGTACACTTGTCCGGCAAAGGCGATTTGGCCAGTAGTAGCGTCGTTTGCCAATCCGCTCTGATCGAAGGTAGACTGCGCGGTAATCTGCACTGCGACGACACTGCCACCATCAACTACTCAGGCAAAATTCCCGGTCGCATCAGCGCTCGACACATCGTGCTTGACCGCAGGGCCGATATTCATTGCTTTCGGAGGGTTCGCGCGGAGAGCATCGAAATCAAAGGCAGGATGTCAGGAGAGATTATCGCTCAAAGCGTGACGGTCCATAAGAAGGGTTCACTGGAGGGCGACGTGACGGCTCGGTCAATTAGCGTCGAAAAAGGCGGAATGTTTTCCGGCCAGCTTGTCATCGGTCAGATCGGCCTCACACAGGGAGAATTTCTCGGCGAACGGGAGCCGGCGGATTCGCCCGGGACGGAGCCCAATTTTCCGGATGGTGTAGCGCAGCCCCTGCCGGCGACCTAGCACTGATTAGCTTCAATGCGAAGACTGCATCCGCGCAGTCCTTACCAGAAACTCGGCGGTTACGTTCATCTGCCGCGCTTGATCGACAAGGCGAGGCTGCATCGAAAGGGCTTACTCGATGGCTATAACTACAAAACCGTTGGGTTCGACAAGCATTTGCTGGCGCTTCTCAAACTCGACGGTGAGGCGTTTGAGGAGGTCGCCAACACGCTGGACGACGAACAGGCAATCCTGGATTGGGTGCAGAAGAACGGAGCGCAACATTCGCCCGAAGACATCGAACAATGGAATGAGGCGATGATTTCGCGCCATCCCGATACGGCCGCGAAAAAGGCGCGCTTTTTGCATTTTCTCGAAGAGGCGGGGGGCGAAGGGCGTAAAGACATCCGCACGTATTTCGATTTGATCGAGTTTGATGAAGGAAGATTAAAATAAGACGTGTGCTTTGCGTTAGTTACATCGGTGCAAAAGATTCAACGCTTAGCGTTTTAACGCAGCGAAGCCAGAATCCTGTCCGCGTTCTCGAGGGTCTCCCTGCTTCCTATATCGAGCCATCTCCCTCGGATTTGGAAAGTCTTCACCGGTTTTCGCGTGTAGAGCCACTGCACAAAACGGCCGGGCTGATCCGCGTTGTTCCCCGCAGCCAGATACGTTCTTAAAAGCGAGAGGACGGCAGGCGAGTAATAATACAGAGCGATCGCAGCGAGTGTTCCCTGCGGCTTTTGCGGTTTTTCCTCAAACCGGGTGATGATTCCTTCAGCATCAACCGCGATGTTTCCGTATTTTTTGATCGCTTCAATATCCCCTACGTCGTACACCGCAACGGTTACTTCGGTGTTCCTGGCAGCGGTCACAAAATCTGCCAGCGAATCGGTGAACAGATTATCGCCGGCGGCGATTAACAAGCCGCTTTGGGAGAGGTTCTCATTGGTGACAACAAAATTGATATCTCCAATTGCGCCAAGCTTGTCTTCGTCACTGGTGGAACCGTCGTTGACTACTTTAATTTTAAATTCGGGACGGCGTTTCCGATACTCGTGACTCCACGCTTGAAAATCCGCCGCGAATTTGTCGTTGGTCACCACATAAATCGTCTCCAGATCGGGAATGCCGGCGAGATTATCCGGCAGCCATTCAATGATCGGTTTGCCTCCGACCACGAGCAGCGGTTTCGCTTTGTTCAGCGTGAGCGGGTAGAGGCGTGTGGCGTATCCGGCAGCGAGAATCAGAACGTTCATGAGACCAAGAGTTCGCAGCAAAGCAGAGGAACGCTCGTCTGTCTATGGATTGGAGGCTCGAAGAATTGTGTCCTTCAGATGCTGCTGAATGGTACGAATCCTGGGTGAATCGGTGATCTTGCCATGACTTGAGCCGTCCACGACGTACAGCGTATCAATGGCGGCGCCAGCCTGCGTGTTAATCCGACAAAGAGGAATCAAAACACTTTCGCGATCAAGACAACTCAGCACATCATAAAGTAATCCGATACGGTCCGGCGCTTGAAACTCAAGGAGTGTGTAAGTCGGATGCGTTTTGTTGTCGATGGCGATACGCGTTGGAAATTCAAATCCGACTGCGGCACGACGGCTTAAGCGCTTTGCCTTTTCGATAAGCGGTACAAAATCGAAGTTCTCGTCCTCCAGTGCTCGAGTCAACGTTTGTTCCACGAGGTGGAAATCGCCCGGGTCCGAAACAGGCTGCGCTTTCGTGTCGCACACACGGAACACGCCAAGCACCGCGTTATCGCCGCGCGGAAAAACATCGGCGCTTAAAATGTTCAACGGCACAACGGAAAAGGAGCCGGCAACTTTTGCCAGGAGTCGTTCGCGCTCCCAAGTGCAGAAAGTCATTACCGTGTGCCCGTGCTCTGGCACGATCTTCCATTTGACTGCCGGAGCGAGTGGAAATTTTCTCGGATTCGAAACGTTCTCCAGAAAGGACCGGAACAATTTTACGTGGTCGAGGATCTCCGGCACTTGCGTCGCACGGAAATAATGGTCGGGCATGCACTCAAAGTGCGCCTCGATTTCCTCTGCGTAGTTTGGTCCAAGACTGTGGGCGACAGAGGCGCGCAGGCTTTCGCGTGCGATTCTGGTTTGTTCGTAATAAGATTTCCGGTCGGCAAGATAACGTGAGGTGTCGTGAAAAAGTTGCCACACCAGTGATTCCTTCCAATCCGACCACGCATCGGCGCTTGCCCCCTGGCCGTCCGCCAGAGTAAGCAGCATGAGGGCGTCGAGATTTTTCTGGTCTTTTGCGATTTCGGCAAATTCCATCACTGTGGCCGGATCATCCAGGTTTCGCTGCTGCGCCATTTTGGATAAGGTAAGATGATGATCGACCAGCAGTATCAGCGATTTCCGTTGCTCGGATGACAATTGCAAACGGGCGGCCACGCGCTGGGCAAACAATGCGCTCGCTTCGGAGTGCGGCCGGCCGACGGCCTTGCCGCTGTCGTGCAGGAGAAGTGCGAGATAGAGAACCAGCGGGTCCGCGAGTTGCTCGAACAATTCGCGATACGGGATCAGCTTAGACTCATTCGTCACCGTCAATGCATCGAGTTTGTCGATGCATACCAGCGTGTGCTCGTCCGCCGTATACCGGTGCAAAAACTCATGCTGCACAAGGCAGGTGAGCTGACCGAATTCGGGAATGTATCGGCCAAGAAAATCGACGCCGTGCATCATTCGCAGGATGCGCCCCACTCTCCCTTTTTGGGACAAAATCGATTTGAAAATCATGCGCGGCCCGCGCGCATACTGATACGTCCGAGTCATATGGCGCAGGCTTCTGCTCAACAAGTCTTCCAGCTCCGGACTCAGATCGAGGTTGCGCTTCTGGGCAAGTTCAAAGGCGTGCATCATCTGCTCAGGGTCGTTGCGGAACACATCGCGACCCGCCGGGTGCAGCTGTTTGTTTCGAACAAAGAAAGAGTCACCAATCGGTCTCTTGTGGGCTCGTGTTAATGGAAGAAAACTGAAAAGAGCGCGCATCTTACTGGTAACGTGTCCACTGACGAACTGCTCTGTAATCCGCTCCGTGACCCGCAGGATGTTCCGCGTGTGGCGGTAGTAGTCTCGCATGAGCGCCTCGCTGCGGAGCTGGCCTTTGCGAGGAGAATGATCCAGCCGATGTGCGATTTGTTCCTGCAAATTGAGATGCAATATGTCGGTGGCGCGCCCAGTCGCGTAATGCAAGTCTGTGCGCACGCGGAGGAGAAAATCGTACGCCCTTTCGATCCGACGTTGGTCGCTTTCGCTCAACCAATCTTTGCCAACCAGCTGGTTTGTGCTAAGCGAGCCCTCTTTGAAATAGGTGATCCAAAGTAGATTTTGGTAGTCGCGCAATCCGCCACAGCCGCTCTTTAGATTCGGTTCTTGTAGATAAACGCTATCGCCAAATCTTTTGTGACGCGCGACTTGGTCTTCCATGCGCATCTCGACGTAATCCCGTTCGTGTCCCACGACGCATTTGGAACGAAATTGCTCCCGAAACTGTCGCGCCAGCTCCGTGTCACCAGCGAGAAATCGCGCCTCCAGCATGGCGGTTTTCGTACGCATGTCACTATTGGCCTGCGCAATGGCTTCCTTGATCGAACGCGTAGAGTGTCCAACCTTGAATCCGCTGTCCCACAGCAGGTACAGGATTTGGTTCACCATCTCCTCCAAGTGCGGCGAAATTTCCGCGGTCTGGCGATGCAAGAGCATCACGTCAACATCGCTAAACGGGTTGAGTTCGCCCCTGCCATATCCTCCAAGAGCAATCAGCGCCAGCGGCGCACCGGGCTCGCCATTTCCGCGAGCAGCAGCGGACGATGCCGCACCAAAAACATACCGCAATAAAATGTCGATCAACTCGGCTCGGCGTGCGCAAATCTCGCGGCCGCCACCGCCGGCCTGGTGCCTGAGACGGAGGCGGTGTTCTTCGACCTTGAGAAATTTTTTGTAGTTGGCAAGGACCTCCGTTGGTCGTCTCGTGCCGGTAGGGGCGAGGCGGCTCTCGGCGTGTGCCAGAACTTTTTCGAACTCTCGAGATCCTTGCATCGCGTGCCTTTGTGCTGGAATAATTTAGGTCGGAAATTCAAAAGCCAAAATCACCGCATCGCTGGAACATGGCTTCGTATTCTGTGCTTTTTCTTTAAGCGGCATTGGTATGTCGAGCGGAAGTGAAACTCTCTGGCCGTGTTCACCGGCGTGGTCAAATTGATCCGGGATTCGCGGGTTTGCTCAGCATGACACCCAAAGAGAATTTGACGCAACGGATCCGCTTCCAAGTGCGTCGCGGACCAACTCAATATTTCAAAAACGATGTGACCGGTGTCGGCTCGAGTTGTTCGCGACCGTGCAGGAATTCCAACTCGATTAGGAATTGCGCTTCGAGCAAATGCCCGCCAGCCTTGCGAATGAGCACAGCGGCGGCGGCCGACGTTCCTCCGGTCGCAAGCAAATCGTCCACTAGCACCACACGCTCGCCCGATGTGATGCCGTCGGTGTGCATTTCCATTTCCGCTTCGCCATACTCGAGCGAGTACTTCGCCGTCTCGGTCCTGTAAGGAAGCTTGCCGCGTTTCCGGATAGGAACGAAACCAATACCTAGCTCGTATGCCGCGGCCGATCCGAAAAGGAAACCACGCGCATCGATGCCAACGATTTTGTCGATATTCCTTCCGCAGCAACGCTCCAGGAACAAATCGATCGATGCCCGGAATAAGAGCGGATCATTCAAGACCGGCGTGATGTCTTTAAACACAATGCCTGCCCTTGGAAAATCAGGCACATCGCGCACGGCAGCGCGCAATTGTTCAATCATCGCAGACGCCATTCGGCGCGAACGCTAGCGGGCTGGCGTGAAACGTCAATCGTAGCGTTTTTTATGACGTTGCGGGCGGTCGCGATACTAGGGTTTCCGCTGGTGTTGCCTCTGAGTGTCGGCATTGCAATTAGTCGTCCATAGTCGCTCATCTTCGATCCAAGTGCCTGCAATTTGGTGGCCCACTGAGCGTTGCAGGCACGATTGCAGAATTGCCAACTGGCGACGGCAACATAAACTAAGCTGCCCCAGTGGACCGTTATCTCCTCATTGCTTCGACGATTTGTTTTCTCGCTGCGGTTGTACACACCGCCATTGAGTTGCGTAGGGGAGTTTTTCATCCGATGCGATTCAATTTCTTCGCGATCGGTCTGGGCC
The DNA here is from genome assembly GCA_963776065.1 of uncultured Verrucomicrobiae bacterium. Classification (GTDB taxonomy): domain Bacteria; phylum Verrucomicrobiota; class Verrucomicrobiia; order Chthoniobacterales; family UBA10450; genus Udaeobacter. The sequence continues at coordinate 48,072 of CAVZLJ010000011.1, forward strand.
TTACTTTTCAGACGGCTTTCTTGTCGATTCGCGGCCACCAATTAAAAGGTTGTCCGATCACGAATCTGTTTGAGGTTTTTATCTTTCTCGCCTGGTCCGTGGCGTTGATCTACATGCTGGTGGGAGCGGCGTATCGCCTTTCGTTAATGGGCGCATTCACGGCGCCCCTGGTGTTGTTACTGCAAGGTTTTGCCCTGGTTGCGCCTATCGACAATCGGCATCCTGTAAATGCGCAGGTGAATTCCTGGCTGGAGTTTCATGCATCGATTTCGCTCGTGGCCTATGGTGCGTTCGCGCTCGCTTGCATCGCCGGTGTAATGTATCTCCTGCAGGAACGGCAGCTCAAGACGCACCACTTGCATTCGATCTTTTATCATCTGCCGCCGCTGACCAATTTGTTCGCAGCCATTACGCGGCTGCTGTGGTGGGGCTTTGCACTGTACACCGTCGGCATTGTGAGCGGTTTCTTTACCGGGCATCCATTACCCCGCATTCAGGTGGTGGCAGCAATTGTGCTCTGGCTGCTGTACGCGGCCATCTTGCAAGCTCGCCATCTCAAGTGGCTTGCGCCAAAGCGCGTGGCAGCGTTATGCATCATAGGCTTTAGCGCTGCTTTGGCGCTTCTGTGGGGCATCACATTCACCGCAGAACTGCATCCGTTGCCATGAACCTTTTTTGCGTAGGATTGAGTCATCACACTGCCAATGTTGCAACGCGGGAGCAGTTCGCTGGCAACGCTGCGGCTGAATCGATCGTGCGCCAGGCTGGTTGCGCCGAAGCATTGCTCCTTACGACGTGTAACCGGGTGGAGGTGTACGCGGTCTCAGACAAACAGGTTTCTACCGACGAAATCACGCGATGCCTCACCGCGACCACAGGCCGCGATGCCTGCAATTACGTGCCTCCGTTCTATCGATATGAGGACAACAAATGCGCGCAACATCTTTTCCGAGTCGCGTCCGGGCTCGATTCGATGGTTGTCGGCGAAAGCGAGATATTGGGCCAGGCAAAGAAAGCGTATGAATCGGCGCGAACGTCCGGAGCGGTCGGTCCATATTTGCATCGTTTGTTTCAGCGCGCGTTTCGCGTAGCGAAGCAAGTACGCACCCACACCGATATTGCGCGCGGTGCGGTGTCGGTTGGCTCGATCGCGGTCGAATTAGCCCAGAGAATTTTCGGCAAATTAAGCGAGTGCAAGGTTCTTGTCCTCGGCGCGGGTGAAACCAGCGAGCGTACGGCACGCGCGCTGGTTTCGCGTGGTGTCACTGATCTTCGCGTCAGCAATCGCTCGCTGGATCGCGCTCGTGAACTGGCGCAAATGGTGGGCGGCCAAACCGTGCCCTTCGACGATTGGGCGGCGCAATGCCGCGAGATCGATATTTTGCTCACATCGACATCATCGGAAACGCTGTTGCTCACCCATGACATACTCGCACCGATGCTGCGGGCGCGTTTGGATCGTCCGCTGTTCATCATCGATATCGCCGTGCCCCGGGACGTAGATCCAAACGTAAATGAAATGCAGGGCGTGTATCTTTACGATATCGATTCGATCCGGTCCGTCGCCGAACAATCGCTGGCTCTTAGGCGCCAGCAGATCGCAGCGGCTGAAGCGATTATTGCCGATCATGTCATTGAATTCGTAAATTCAATTTCATCAGGTTGGGAAAGCAAGTCGCGGACGGCCGAGCATTCGTCTCTCGGCGAAAATGCGCTACGCGCCTCTCAGCTCTAGGAAAGCTTCCCTGCACAGCATCGCGGGTTAGATTCCTGCGATGGTTGAAAAGATTATCATGGGCACACGCGGCAGCGAGCTGGCGCGCACACAAACTCTTTTGGTCGAGAACGCGATTCGAGCAGTGCATTCGAGTCTGGCAATCGAGACCAAAATCATCGCGACACGCGGCGATACCGCAAAAGTGATTGAGTCGCGCGCGGGCCGGAAAGGAGTCTTCACCGCAGAAATCGAGCGAGCGCTTCTCGCGGGCGAAGTGGACGTGGCGGTCCATAGCGCAAAGGACTTGCCAAGTGAAACCAGCCCTGGCGCACAAATCGCGGCGGTTCTTCCCCGGGCGCCGGTGAACGACGTGCTGATTTCAAAACACGGGGGCGGTCTGGTTTCCCTTCCGCATGGTGCCACAGTGGCCACAGGCAGCGTACGAAGAAAGTGTCAGCTGCACTGGAAACGTGAAGACCTCAGAGTGGTTGACCTTCGCGGCAACGTGCCGACCCGGCTAGGACAATTGGGCGACAACCAGTGGGCCGCCATTGTTCTGGCTCGCGCAGGATTGGAACGCCTTGGCTTTTCGTCGACCAACAACCAACTGAGCTCTGACAGTCGGCAGTTTTTTTTTGAAATCCTTCCCCGCGAAACTTTTCTGCCCGCCGGCGGTCAGGGCATCATTGCTCTTCAAATTCGCGCCGACGATCAAAGCACAAAAGCTATGCTCGATCCGATAAACGACCGAGAAACGTTGCTTTGTCTGGAGGCGGAGCGAGGATTTCTGCGTCGGCTGCACGCTGATTGCAATTTCCCAGTGGGCGTCCTTGCAACGATCAGCCACGGGAAAATGAAAGTTCGCGCGCAGGTGTTCGAAGGTAAATCATCGGCGCCGCGAGAAGCAGAAGTGCAGGGCGCCCCCGGCGAAAGCAAAACATTGGCAGCAGAATTGTTTCGAATTATCGAACAAGCTTGAGAGCATGAGCAAGAGCGCGAGCAAAAGCGGCAAAGTCTATCTGGTTGGCGCAGGACCCGGCAATCTCGGTCTGGTGACATTACGCGCAAAGGAATGCATCGAAAACGCGGACGCAGTTGTTTACGATCATCTGGCAAATCCTGATATCCTTGCCTGGGCGCGAAACGACGCAGAAATCATTTATGCTGGGAAACAGGCGGGCGAAAGCCGGACCCAGCAGGAAATTAATGCACTGCTGCTCAATAAAGCGCGCGAAGGGAAGCATGTCGTTCGACTAAAGGGAGGCGACCCATTCGTATTCGGTCGAGGCGCAGAAGAAGCGGAGGTAATCGCCGAGGCGGGAATCCCATTTGAAATTGTGCCTGGAATCACTTCGGCCATCGCTGGGCCGGCTTATGCAGGCATTCCAATGACGCACCGGGCGCATACCTCACACGTGACGTTTTTCACCGGTCACGAAGATCCAGCGAAGACGGGAACCGCAATCGATTATGCTGCGCTGGCAAAGCTTGGCGGCACACAGGTGATGCTAATGGGCGTGGAGCGTCTGGGACGCGTCACGAGCGAGATGCTGAAGCACGGTGTGCGCAGCGATTTGCCGGTGGCGCTGGTACGCTGGGCAACAACTGGTCAGCAGGAAACGCTGACAGGCACTCTTTCGAATATCGCGCAACAAGCCGCGGCGAACGGGTTCGAAGCGCCGGCGGTGGCTGTATTCGGGGATGTTGTTTCGTTGCGTAACAACCTCAACTGGTACGAGAAACGCCCGCTGCTTGGAAAGAGAATCGTCGTGACGCGAACACGGAAGCAGGCCAGCGTGTTAAGCAATAAACTTCGTGCCCTTGGCGCACACGTCATCGAACTGCCGACGATCCGGATTGAGCCGCCCATAAACTTGCGAGAATTCGCGGAACTGGTTCAGGACGCACACGTCTACGACTGGATCGTATTCACAAGCGCAAATGGAGTCGAAGCCTTCTTCGATATTTTTTTCAAGCTTTACGATGACGCACGTGAGATCGGCGGCGCGCGCATCGCTGCCATCGGGCCGGCTACGGCGCAACGCGTGAACGATTTCCACCTGCACGTCGATCTTCAGCCGGAGGAATTCGTAGCGGAAGGGGTGATGCGCGAGTTCGAGAAACAGGGAAGCATCGAAAATGCGCGCATCCTTCTCGTGCGCGCGGAGAAGGCTAGGGACGTTTTGCCCAAGGAACTCTTGGCCGCGGGCGCGATCGTGGACGAAGCGTTCGCGTATCGCACTGTTCCGGAGACGCGAGACACGAGCGGCGCTCAGCGGCAACTGGCGCAGGACGGAGCCGACCTGATCACGTTCACAAGTTCTTCAACCGTAGAGAACTTTTTTGCTCTCGGCTTGCCTTGGCCTGAAGGAATGCGAATCGCCAGCATCGGACCAATCACGTCAAAGACAGTGCGCGACGAAGGATATAACGTCGATGTCGAAGCGCGCCGACACGATATCGACGGGCTGGTGGCAGCAATTAGCAAGTTATTCGCTCAAAAAACCTAAACGGTTAAATGGCTAAAGCCGGTCGTCCCCGCCGACAGCATAACCCGTTCAACGCTTCAAAGGCTTAACTTCTCCGTTTAGGGATTGAATCGGAATTTCATTCGGCCGCGCTTGGCGTTCGCTCTCGCCTTGCGGCGATGCTTTTGCGAAGGCGTCTCGAAAGCGCGCAAACGGCGGACCTCATCGAGAATGCCTTCAGCATCCAGCTTATTTTTCAGCCGCTTCAATGCGCGATCGACCGGTTCACCTTTACGCACAATGACTTCTGGCATCGATAATCACTCCCCTCGCTTTGGACACACTGTAGATCAGTGAGCCGGAGCCTACTCGGTACAGCCCCAGCCGTCAAATCTGAGTCGAAACAAGATTTTTACGTTCACTGCGTGATAAATTTTTTCTGTTTCTCCTTGGACGGTCCGCAATCTAACCGCAGCGCATTCGCCATTGTGTTTAATTCGGCTTCTACTAAAAAAGAATGCTCACTGGTCTGGTTTGGTTCGTGTGAGGTGGCAAAGTAAACTCCATCATGCAGGACGCGCTTACTCCGATGATGCAGCAGTACCAGGGGCTGCGGAAAAGCATTCCCGCTGACACGCTCCTGCTGTTTCGGCTCGGCGATTTTTACGAAATGTTTTTCGACGACGCCAAGGAAGCGTCGGCACTCCTGAACGTGGCGCTGACAAAAAGGAACGGGGTGCCGATGTGCGGTGTGCCGTATCATGCGGCACAAGGGTACATTCGCCGATTGATCAAGGCCGGGCGGCGTGTCGCCGTGTGTGATCAGATGAGCGAGCCACAGCGCGGGCGCAAAATTGTCGATCGCGAAGTTACGCAAATCATCAGCGCGGGCACGATAAGCGAATTAAGCTGGCTGGACGCCAAGCGCGCGAATTATCTCGGCGCAGTCTATGCCAATGACAGTGGGTTCGGGTTCGCCTACGCCGATCTCAGCACGGGCGAGTTTCGATTAACTCAGGCGCGGGATCGAAAATCATTGCTCGACGAAATCACGCGTGTTTCGCCGGCGGAATTGTTGGTCAGCACCGAGCAGAAAGCGCAGATCGGCGAACTTGATCATGCTCTCGAATACGACAGCTATGCGTTTCTGCCGGAGCAGGCAATATTCACTTTGTGCGAACATTTCAAAACCAAATCGCTCGATGGATTCGGTTGTGCGCAAATGCCCGCAGCAGTCGCTGCGGGTGGAGCGATCGTGCATTACTTGAAACATCAGCTGCGGCGCAAAATCGACCATTTCACTTCCCTGCGCTGCGATGCCCCAGCGCAATATGTGCTGCTCGACTCCGCCACACAAGCCAATCTTGAGTTGGTCGAATCGCGCGGCGCGCGCAACGCGAATCTGTTGAGCGTGCTTGATCGCACCATCACGACCATGGGCGCACGCAAGTTGCGCGCGTGGATTTTGCAGCCATTGCGTGATTTCACGGAATTGCAGCGACGCCAGCAAATGATCGCCGATCTTTTGCAGGAGCCTGATTTGCTCGCATCAATTCGTGCTGAATTAAAATCCATCCGCGATATCGAACGCGCTGGCGGACGACTGAGCCAGGCCTCCGGTAACGCGCGCGACCTCGTCGCGCTGAAGGCTTCACTGCAACAAATCCCGTTACTGAAGACGGTATTGCAAGAGCTAATTGAACGGATCGAATTTGGTAGGGCGGGCTCGCCGAGCGCGCCGAATGTCGCGCGAGTGGGCGGCGTGCCCGGCGGATGCGCCGTACCCTTTCAGCTGCAAAATCAAATTCGCGATATGCCAGCACTGGCTGACAAACTGGCGAACGCACTTGTCGATGATCCGCCACTCGCCGTGAAGGAAGGCGGCATTTTCCGCGACGCTTATCATCCGGACCTCGACGCGCTTCGCCAGGCATCACGCCAGGGCAAAAATTGGATTGGCCATCTACAGGAACGCGAGATCGCAGCGACAGGCATCAAGTCGCTCAAAGTCCGGTACAATTCCGTGTTCGGTTACTTCATCGAAGTCACAAAATCGAATCTCGCGAATGTGCCCACACATTACACGCGAAAGCAAACCACTGTGGGCGGAGAACGCTTCATCACGCCGGAGTTGAAGGAGGTTGAAGCAAAAATCCTTGGCGCGGACGACCGGGCCCAAAACCTCGAGTACCAACTGTTCCAGAAATTGCGCGACGAGACCTTGCGTGAGATCGAGCCAATCCAGCAGACCGCAGACGCGATCGCGGTGCTTGACGTGCTGTGCGCACTGGCCGAAACCGCGCGACTGTTTCGGTATTGCCGGCCAGAGCTAAGCGATTCGCTCGGGCTCGTGATCAAAGATGGACGCCATCCGGTGCTCGATCAAAACCTTGTCGACGAAAAATTTGTGCCTAACGATACAGAGCTGGACGGCGAGAATATTCGCCTGGCCATTGTGACAGGGCCAAACATGGCCGGCAAATCGACATACATCCGCCAGGTCGCGCTCATCGTGTTGATGGCTCAGATTGGCAGCTTCGTCCCAGCGGAGAGCGCCGAGATCGGCTTGGTGGATCGCATTTTTACGCGTGTTGGCGCCAGCGATGATCTCGCCCGGGGCCAATCGACGTTCATGGTGGAAATGAATGAGACTGCCAACATCATCAATAATGCCACTGATCGCTCGTTGGTCATTCTCGACGAGATCGGTCGCGGCACATCTACCTTTGACGGGCTCTCCATCGCATGGAGCGTCGCCGAATTTCTCTACGACAAAATCAAAGCGCGCACTCTATTTGCGACGCACTATCACGAACTGACCAAACTCGCCGAGGACCGGAAAGGCGTCTGCAACTTGAATGTCGCCGTGCGCGAATGGAACGAGCAGATCATTTTCCTGCGCAAAATCATCCCCGGCGGCGCAGATAAAAGTTATGGGATCCAAGTGGCCCGCCTCGCCGGTTTACCCAAGGAAATCCTAGACCGCGCCAAAGAAATTCTTGCTCACCTGGAACATTCGAGCCGCGCTGACACGGAACCTAAGCCGCGGGGGAAAAAATCGGCAAAGGCGATGCCGGAATCAGCAAAGCCGCAGCTGGACTTATTGTAAAGCGAGAGCTTTCGCTGCTGCGGTTGGCGCTAAAAAAATCCGTTCAACTGGTCCGCGCGCACGCATGCGTTCTTTTTGTGATAAGCTGTCGCGCAATATGCCAGTCAAGACTGAGAAGGAACTGGATGAAAGGCTACGGGCGCTTTGGCTCAAGGCAGTGGCCGCCATTGAGCTGCGCAATTTTGGTTACGCAATTTCGCTCTTGCGGGAGATCCTCAAACAAGAGCCCGAATTTCTCACGGGCCGCCAATTGCTGCGACGCGCGGAGGTCATGAAAGGCAAATCCAACAAAAAAAGGTTCTTTAACATCTCAACGGCATCCATCGGCGCAATGAAGGCGCAGCGAGAAATCAAAAGGGATCCAAAACGCGCAGTGGAAATGCTGGAAGAAGTTTTGGAAGCAGAACCCTACAATCGCCAGGCAAACCTATTTCTCAAGGAAGCCGCGCTGGCCGCGAGTTGGCCTGAAATTGGAGTTTTCGCTCTGCGGACCTTACTCGAAGAAAATCCTCGAGACGTGAAAGTGCTGCATGAACTCGGGCATTTGTACCATTCCTTGGAAGAACACGACAGCGAGGTGGAAGTATATAACCAAATCACCGCGATCGATCCGCTCGATGCTCAAGCGCTTCGTTTGGGGAAAGACGCTTCGGCGCGCGCTTCGATGAAGCGAGGCGGCTGGGCGCAGGCTGAAAGTTATCGCGACCTGATCAAGAACAAGAAGGAAGCGATTTCACTCGAGCAACAAAGCCGCACGCGCTTGACTGGCGAGGCGCTCGATCAACAAATTGCCGAAACCTTCGCGCGTCACCAGGCGGAACCCGGAAATCTCGATTTTGCACGGCGCCTCGGCGCACTGAACGAGCAAAGGAACGATTTCGAGGAAGCCATTCGGTGGTACCAATACGCTGCCGATCTGACCAAAGGTGCGGACACAGGATTGCTTCGTAAGATTTCTGATTTAAAAATCAAGCGCCTGGAAGGGGATATAGCTGCGCACGAGGAATTTCTCTCGACTCACACTGCAGCGGACGAACTGTATGCGAAGAAGTCTCAGCAACTGTCGGTCGCCAAAGTTCAGCGTGCGGACATTTTCATCGTGGACGCACAGGACCGCGTGGCACAGAATCCCACGGATCTTCAGCTTCGGTTTGAGCTTGGTGAAAACCTTTTCACTGCCGGGCGTTTTCGTGAGGCTGTGCCGCAGTTGCAGCGTGCACGGCAAAATCCGCACGCGCGTTTGAAAGCGATGAACCTGCTGGGTTGCTGTTATGCCGAGCTTGGAATGCTCGATCTTGCAATGAGGCAACTGGAGGAAGCGTCCCAGGAAATTTCATCGATGGACGCGATGAAAAAGGAGATCGTTTATAACGTCGGACTTGTTTACGAGCGGATGGGTGACCCGGAAAAATCACTTGGCTGTATGAAGCAGATTTACGAAGTCGATTACGGATACCGCGACGTGGCCCGGCGCGTCGAAAGCTCCTACGAACGAAATATCTCCAAAGCCTAGGCGAACAGCCGGGCAAACCAGGGACGGAACCACGATTCTTCACGTCCAACGGGACGGCTGTGTTCGATTCCTAATTGGAGCCGGGGCATCATCCCGCCAGCACGTGAATGAAAGGAAAGCCATGAAAAGCAAAATCGAAATTGTTTCGCTGTTGTTTATCCCTGCTCTGGCAATCGGGGCAGTCAGCTTGGCCGGAGTTGCGAAGGCGCAAAGCACTCCAACCGGCCAGAGTTCATCACCAAGCGCCGAGGATAGAATTTTCATGAGGAAAGCCGCCAAGGGCGGAATGTTCGAAGTCACGATGGGTGGAGTGGCTGAACGGAATGCCCAAAGCGAAGATGTAAAATCATTCGGCAAACGAATGGTTACTGATCACAGCAAAGCCAACGACGAGCTAAAGTCGATTGCCTCAAAAAAAGGGGTCCAACTTCCCGGCAAGGAGCGAACTGACAAATGGACATCAGACAAGGCTTACATGGACATGATGGTCAAGGACCACGAAAAGGACCTCGCCGAATTCAAGGAGGAAGCAAGCAGCGGTAGCGACCCTGATGTGAAAAAGTTCGCTGATGACACAGCCAAAGTCATCCAGGAGCACCTCGACCTTGCCAAAGAGACGCAAAGCAAGCTAAAATAAACGGGACGCTGATTGCGCGAACCAGCGCCGTTAAAAGCCCTCCGTCATCGTCGTAAACGCGACCGGTGAACATATCGGCGCATACTGTGAAAAACAGCTCGGCTTTTGCGGCGCCCAAGTTCAATTCTCTGGTTCGACTTCAGCAAAACAACAATTGCGACGGCCGAGAAATTTCTGCGGAGAAACAAATTGCCTGCGCCAGGTAACCGCGTGGTAATTGTCAGCGACGTGACCATGGACCGCGCAATGATCGATTCGATTCACTGCGTGTCCCAAAGTGCCTGTAGCCCGATTGATAGGGCGGATAATTCTCTGTCCGGTTGGCATCGACAAGATCAGCGCGCACAGAGTGACGCGCCCCTATCTTGCAAAAACAAAACGCGCGGACATTTCTGTCCGCGCGTCTGAAATCTAAACGTCAGTGGAGCTCAAGCTTCCACCGGCAGTTCGACATCCACCGGGCGCTCTTTTTTAGCCAACGCACGGCGGAGTTTCGAGAGAGCAATGTTTTGCAGTTGCCGAATGCGCTCCCGGGTGACACCGAATTTTTTACCGACTTCCTCAAGGGTTTTAGGTTTCCCACCGTCCAGACCGAAGCGCTGGAATATGATCTTCTTCTCGCGATCGTCGAGCACGTCGAGCAGTCCGCCGACTTCGTTACGTAAATTCTTATCGCGCAACAGTTCGAACGGAGTCTGCGCGTCCTCGTCGCCGACGATTTCACCGAATTCGGTGGAATCATCGTCACTGATCGGCGCATCGAGCGAAGCCGGGCGGATCGAGACAGTCTTGAGCTGGGAAACTTTCCCGCTGGCGATGCCGATCTCGTCGCCGAGCTCTTCGTCAGTGGGTTCGCGTCCAAGCTCCTCACTCATTTGCAGCGAAACTCGGCGCATCTTCGAGATCTTGTCCACCAGATGCACAGGCAGACGGATTGTCTTGCTCTGGTTCGCCAGCGCGCGCTTGATGGACTGCTTGATCCACCACGCGGCGTAAGTGCTCAGCTTTCCACCCTTCGCAGGGTCGAAACGCTCCACCGCTTTCATGAGGCCGATGTTGCCCTCGGAGATCAAGTCCAGAAGCGGCAGACCAAGATTCGCGTAGTCGTGCGCGATCTTCACCACCAGACGCAAGTTAGACCGGATCATCAGGGCGCGCGCTTCGCGATCGCCTTTCTTGATCTTGGCGGCCAGTTCGATCTCCTGTTCCGGAGTCAACAGTGGGATTTGGCCGATCTCACGCAGGTAAATCTTAATTCCGGTATCGCTATCCTCAGCAGCCATATAACTCTTTTTCATCGTTCATGTGGGGGGAGTGGACCGACAACTTCCCATAAATTGTATTCGTCGATGCCTTATTAATCACGCGTTGTAGCATCCGGGGAAGTATTTAACAAGGTTAAATATCCGAATCTGTGACATGCCTTGGATGCCTGTTGTTCAATATTTTGTTTAGGGGTTTTACTGCCCGTCTTATCCGAGATTGTACGAAACACCCCTCCGACATATAACCATATTTTCAAGCATTAGTTGCATCTCACTTTAGAGGGATATTTGGCGCTTTTCGGCGCAGCGATTTTCTGCGACTCTGCCGCCACGATGCTGGCTAAGATTTACTCAGCCGCGGTTTACGGGGTGGACGCCTACGAAGTGGAAATCGAGGTGAACGGCGCGGGGGGCGACCCGGTCATTGTCATCGTTGGATTACCAGACGCGGCGGTGAAGGAAAGCCGAGACCGGGTCACCACCGCGATTGCAAACAGCGGCTATTATTGGCCACGTGGGCGCACCACAATAAACCTCGCTCCGGCGGACATCAAAAAGGAAGGACCGAGTTTCGACTTACCCATCGCCCTTGGAATGATCGCGGTGACCGAGGAACTCGATAGTTCGCCGTTCGAAGATTTTAGCTTTGTCGGCGAGCTGGCGCTCGATGGTTCCGTCCGGGCCGTTAAGGGTGTATTGCCCGTCGCAATCGAGGCGCGCCGTCGCGGCAAGCGCGCATTGTTCGTCCCGGAGGCGAACGCACTCGAAGCCGCGATGGTCGATAGGATCGACATTTACGGGGTCCAAAACTTGCGACAAACCTTCGCCTTTTTACGTGGTGAAATTGCGCTTCTGCCAACACGCGCTGATCTGAGCAAATTCTTTGCGACGCACCAAAATTACGACGTCGATTTCAGCGACGTGAAAGGACAGGGTCACGTGAAACGCGCGATCGAAGTGGCAGTTGCCGGTGGCCATAACGTCCTGATGATCGGTCCGCCTGGCTCTGGCAAATCGATGCTGGCCAAACGCATCCCGACCATCATTCCCCCGCTCTCGCTCGAGGAGGCAATCGAGACAACGAAGATCCACAGCATCGCGGGCTTGCTCGACGCCGAACAATCCTTCGTTTCTACGCGGCCTTTCCGCCCGCCGCATCACACGATCAGTGACATCGGTTTGCTTGGCGGTGGAACGTTTCCCAATCCCGGCGAAGTCAGCCTTGCGCACAACGGTGTGCTTTTTCTCGACGAGCTGCCTGAGTTCAAACGATCGGCATTAGAAGTGATGCGGCAGCCGCTCGAGGACGGGAAAGTCACCGTGTCGCGCGCGGCGGGCAGCGTCACGTTTCCGTCAGAGTTCATGCTGGTGGCCGCAATGAATCCGTGTCCGTGCGGCTACTTCGGCGATCTCAAGCGCGAATGCCGCTGCGGCCCCGTGCAGGTACAGCGTTACCGCCAGCGTATCTCCGGCCCGTTGCTCGATCGCATCGATCTGCATATTGAAGTGCCGGCGGTCGAATACCGCGACGTTGCCAGCGAACGCGCAGAGGAAAATTCCGATGCCATTCGCGAGCGCATCGTTCGCGCCCGAGAACGCCAGCAGGAACGTTTTCGAAACGAGGCCAAAGTAAACTGCAACGCCCGCATGGCCACGCGTCAGCTCAAGCAACACTGCAAGCTCAGCGGGGATTCCCAGGAACTAATTCGCGTCGCCATGAACGAATTAAACCTCAGTGCCCGCGCGTATGATCGCATTGAGTTCAGGCTACCTAACTCGACCCGGAGGCACATGCGCGACGGAGCCTGGGTCCTGGGTCGGAAATTTCCTTTCAGCCTGGTAGATCGGCTTTATGCCGAGAGTCCGAGCTGGTTCCGCGACCGCTATCCGCCGAATGACCAGCTCCGCGCGCGTGTGCACAACCCGACTTGCAACGGTCGTTGTCCACGTAGCACACCGCGGCGCGGGCGCTGAAACGCCGGACGATCTCATGCACGGCCGGGCTGGTGGGCAGCCCGGTATGGGCCGCTACACCCACTGCTCCGGGTCGAGCCAGCACCGGGACTTTCCGATTCGGTACATCACCTCTACCGGGCAGACGGCGCGAAACGCATAGGACCGCCCGAAGACGACTTCGAATCCGACGACGTTGCAGGACGATATCCCGCGAATGATCGCCAGGGGCGAGATCGCGTCCGGCACGACGCTGGCAGCATTGCTATACACCCTCACCAGTGATGGTTCCTGCATGCTGTAAGGCGTGCCGCTGTCCGAGCTCGAGCTGGTATTGAACTTGCTTTTGACCTCGTGCCGCCCCGGCTAATGGCGGGCGGCCAGCCTTCCGCCTTGACCGCCGCCGCCGCGTGACCGCCGTCCGAGGGCCGTCCCAGGGCCACCCAGTCCGGCGCAACGGCTCCCACGTGATTAGCTGCCGGGGTGGGTTACTAATATCTTTCCCTCCTATTATCCGCCATGGGTTTCCTGTTGCCCCGAAGTGGCAAAGAACAGAACATTGCTGGAGCCGGGGGGCAGCAGAGTGCGAACATGGACCGCAGTTGAAAAACGGGGCAGGACGGCCGTGGGCGGCGGAGCGCGGGCGCCCGGTCTCGATGGCGTCCGGGCGCTTGCGGTGCTCGCCGTTATCGCTTTCCACGTCGGGATGCGTGTCACCGGCGGCTTCCTCGGGGTTGATGTCTTTTTCGTGCTGAGCGGCTATCTCATCACCGATCTGCTGGTCGCCCAGCACGTTCGGCTCGGCCGTTTGGATCTGCGCGGATTCTGGGTGCGCCGGACGCGCCGGCTGCTGCCCGCCCTGGCTGTGGTCCTGGTCGCTGTCACCGCTGCGGTGGCCGTTATCGAACCGGATCAGATGTCCGCACTCCGGCCGATGCTGGCCGCTGCGGCAGCTACTCAAGCAATTGGTACCAGGCCTTTCACCACGTCTCGTATTTCGCCGCCTTCGGGCCGCCGCCGTCCCTGCAGCACTTGTGGTCCCTGGCCATCGAAGAGCAGTTCTACCTGGCCTGGCCGCTGTTGCTGCTGTTGCTCACCCGCCTGCGGGCACGGCGGGCCCTGGTGCTGACCGCCTGGCTGGGAGCGCTCGCCTCGGCGGTCGCCATGGCGCTGATCTACGTGCCGGGCGGCGACCCCTCCCGGGTGTATTACGGGACCGACACGCATGCGACCGCACTGCTGGTAGGGGCGGCTGTGGCGCTGACCTGGCCGCTCGCCACACTGACGGACGCGCCACGGCGCGTCGCGCGCGGCTGGACTGCCTCGGGGTGGCCGCGCTCGTGGTGCTGGCGTGGGCTGTGGTCCATTTCTCCGGCACCGACCCGGCGGTCTACCCGCTCGGGCTGGCTGGCGCGGCGCTGGCGGCGGGCGGCCTGACCGTCGCCGCCGCCGCCTCCGGGACGGTAGGCGCGCTGCTGAGCCTGCCGCCGCTGCGCTGGCTGGGCCTGCGTTCTTACGGGATCTACCTATGGCACTGGCCGGTTATAGCGATCGCAGCCGCGATCACTGGGCCGGGACGCCGGGCCCCCTGGGCGTGGGCCGTCGAGGCCGCCATCGCGATCACGTTGGCGGCTGCCTCGTGGAAGTGGCTGGAAGAGCCCATCCTGCGGAACGGCTTCCGGGCCACCTGCCGAACCGTCGGCAGAGCGCTTGGCAACGCGGTCCCGGCCGCCCGGCGCTCTCCCGTGCGGGCTCTGCCGGTGGTGTGGGCGGCAGCCGCCCTGGCTGTCACCTGCACCGCCGGGTACGGCGTATTCCACGCACCCTCCGGGCCGTCCGGCATGGAAAAGCAGATCCTCCAAGGTGAGCGGGTCAGCATCGCCGCCCGGGCGTACGGGTCGCCGTCGGCCGCTGGGCCTGCGGTCACCGCCTCATCTTCGCCCCCTTCCTCAGCGTCGCCCGCCCCCTGCAAGGTTTCGGGCCGGCAGGTCACCGCGATCGGCGATTCGGTCATGCTGGCCGGTGCCATGGCACTCGATTCCGTACTGCCGGGCATCTACATCGACGCGAGGGTCAGCCGGCGAGTCGGCAGGGCTGCAGGTGGTGCGCAGCCTCACCGGCAGCGGCCGGCTGCGTCCGGTCGTGGTGGCGGCCTTGGCACCAACTCCATCGTCACCACCAGCGAACTCCACCAGCTGATGCATCTGCTCGGGCCGCACCGCAAATTGGTGCTCATCAACACTTATGTGCAGGAGCCGTGGGGCAAGGAAGTCAACGGTACGATGGCGGCATTCACCCGCCGGCACCCGAACGTCGTGCTCGCGGACTGGTTCGATACGGTCAAAGATCGGACCTACCTGCTCTGGCCGGACAAGATCCATCCCCAATTGCCGGGGACCAAGGTTTACGCGCGCATGGTGGACCGGGCGGTCCAGGAAACCTGCGGCGTCCCCAGCAGCGCCTCGCCCGCCGCGCCGCCTGCGGACGCCGGCCGAGCCACGCAACACCCCCGGGTAGCCGGCTAGAAAGGCAGTAGCAGTTAATGATCTCGTAGGCGTCTTCGCTGGTGGTAGCAGTGGCTGGCGCGTGCCTGTTGGCGGCGTGGTCGGTAACGCCTTGCGGGGCGACCCGCGGCATAGTGCCACAGAAAAATGGCCGCCCCGGGCCCGGCCTAGCCGGGCCGAGAGGTGAGGGTGAAACGGTGGTGTAAGAAAACCAGGTCTGGCATTACCGGACTGTCACTCCCGCAGGTGGGCGAGAAGGGGTTCCGTGGAATCAACGCCAAAGGTCCCCGCGCGGCCTGGCTCGCCTCGTAGCGGGTCACGCGGCTCCATCATCTGCGAGAAGAAGGTTCCACCGTGTCTGTCCAGGTCCCCACCGTCACCCTCAACAACGGCGTCGAGATGCCAATCCTCGGCTTCGGCGTCTTCCAGATCCCCGCCGAGGAGACCCAGCAGGCTGTCGCCAGCGCTCTGGCCGCCGGCGACCGCCACCTCGACACCGCTGCCTCCTACGGCAACGAGGAAGCCGTCGGCCGCGCCATCGCCGCCGGCGGCATCGCCCGCGAGGAGCTGTTCGTCACCACGAAGCTGTGGGTGCAGGACACCGGCGAGGAGAACACCAAGAAGGCGTTCGACGCCTCGCTGCAGCGTCTCGGCCTCGACTACCTCGACCTGTACCTGATCCACCAGCCCTACGGCGACTACTACGGCTCCTGGCGCGCCATGCGTGCCCTCAACGAACAGGGCCGGGCGAAGGCCGTCGGTGTCTGCAACTTCTACCCCGACCGGCTCGTGGACCTCATCGACCGCACCGGATTCACACCGGCGGTCAACCAGATCGAAACCCACCCCTACTTCCAGCGGCAGACCGACCACGACCTCATGGTCGAGCGCGGGGTCCAGCACGAGTCCTGGGGCGGGTTCGCCGAAGGCCGCAACAACCTG
>CAVZLJ010000012.1:0-123798 GCA_963776065.1 uncultured Verrucomicrobiae bacterium
AACATCACTCGGCGGTTCGATATGCGATGTTCGATATTCGATGTTCGACGTTCGCTTCACCTGTTCTTCCTTCAGCCACGCTTCCCAACCGCCTTCGAGCACGTACACCTCGGGGAGTTGCGCTTCCTTGCGAAGACGGCGGGCCACTTCGCGGCTGGCGTTGCAACTTAAGCTGCTGCAATAGACGACGATCTTCTTGCCGGGCGACCAGACCGCCAGAAACTGGGGAAGCAATTCGTTCCAGCGGTCTTCGTTCAATGAGAGCGCACCGGGAACATGATCTCGTGCAAACTCGTCGTCCGGCCTGGCATCAACCCAGACGGCGTTTTCGCCCCAGGCGCGCGCCTCCTCGACAGTCACCGATTCCGACGGCGAAATCGCCGAGCGCCATGAAATCTTATCGCGGAAATAGATCGCCTCGCCCGCAGCCGGGAGAAGCGCCAGCGCTGCCACTACGGCAGCCTGGCGTGCCAGTGAAAATTTCAATGTGTTTGATCAGTCGGAGCAGGCGGACGAGCCGGCGCAGTTGGACCACCTGGAGCACCTGGAACACCGGGAGCAACTGGCGCGTTGGTGATCCGTGCTGTGGCATAAAATGTCTTCTGGGAATCCTCCGCCTGAATCGTCAGCATCGAAGCGACCATTTTGTTTGTGTCCTGCGGTGTCACGTCGATTTTGAATTCGCCTTTACCCGCGTCCTCCACCTTTGTCTGAAAATTCGGAGTCGATGACGTGACCTTGATGTGTTTCACAGTGAAATCCTTGCCGACTTTCACCGAAATCTGCTTCGGGTCCGGCTTTTCGCCCTGTTTCCAAAAGACAAACGTTGGACTGATCTCCAGCTGCTGGGGGATGACCGCTTTGAGAGTGAGCACGGTCTTTTGATTTGGCGCCTCATCGGTTTCCACCGTCACGGTCTTGATCTGGGTGCCGGTGCGATCGCCGATATTAAATGTGGCGGTAATCTCGCCTTTGTCGCCGGGCTCAACCTCATCCTTCTGCGTTTGCGCAGTGGTGCAACCGCAAGACGGATGAACCGATTTAAAGTGCACCGGCGTCTTACCGGCGTTCTGATATTTGAAATGGCCGACCGCCTGTTTGTCGGTGGGCGCCGGATGCAGCTCGACCGCGGTTTGCTCCCATTTCAGTTCGGCGCGCGCGGTCAGACAAGTGAAAATCGAGAGGATGAAAGCGAAGAGTGGTGTTTTCATTTTTTGGAATAGAAGTGCGTAATATAATCAGCAACCGCTTCTCGCCAAGCACGAGGTGGCGTGCCAGTCAGCTCCATGAATTCGGCTGTGGAAAGCACTGAATAAACCGGGCGTCGGGCAACCCAGCTTTTCATTTCTGTTAGCTTGCACGCGCCAACGGTGGTTGCTTTCAGGGAAACACCGATCCGCTGGCAGCAATCCAGGGTCCATTGCGCGTATTCCTGCCAACTGCATTTGCCTGCATTAGCGAAATGTAAAATGCCACCTTCGACAGCGCGATCGAAAAACAATGGCAACATGCGCGCAATGTCGTGCGTGTAGGTGGGCGTGGAAAATTTGTCGGCTATGGCATCGATTTTTTCGTTTTCCTCTGCGCGCTTGATCATTGCGTCGATAAAACTTGGACGGTCCGGGCCAAAGACCCAGGAGACGCGCACCACGAGATGTCGATCGTCAGCCGCGAGCACATTTTTTTCGCCGGCCAGCTTCGATTCGCCGTAAACACTGATCGGATTCGCTTCGTCTTTTTCGGTGTAAGGTTCGCGTTTCTCCCCATCGAAAACGTAATCGGTGCTGAAGTGGATGAGCTGCGCGTCTTTCTCACGGCAAAGATTCGCAAGCACGCGCGGCGCTTCGGCATTGATCAGAAACGCCTGGTCGCGTTGCGTCTCGCAAAGATCGACATTCGTGAACGCCGCCGCGTTGATCAGGACGTCGAAGTTTATTGCGCCGAGGGTCGCACGCAGATCATCCAACTTCGACAAATTAAGCTGCGCGTGATTGAAGCTGGCGAGATCGTACTTCGCCCCAAATTCCCTTACAAGGGCAGCGCCAACTCGTCCGCCCGCGCCGATAATCACAATTTTCATCTTACGAGCGGAAGCTGAGATCAGAGAATCCCGTCGTAATTCAATATCGCCCGGTGCGATCGAGCAGGGGCTGCCACCAGGAGGGATTGTCGAAGTACCATTGGATCGTCTCATCGAGACCTTCCTTAAAACCGCGACGTGGTTTCCAATCCAATTCCCGTTGTGCAAAGGAAGAATCGATGGCGTAACGGCGATCGTGACCAAGCCGATCGGGCACAAACGAGATCAGATTCTGTGGTTTGCCGAGCCGATCAAGAATCGTTTTTACAACCTCGAGGTTAACCATTTCGCTGTTGCCGCCAAAATTATAAACCTTTCCGGGTTTGCCTTCGAAAAGCGTGGCCACAATGGCGGCGCAATGGTCATCGACGTGAATCCAGTCGCGCACATTCAACCCGTCGCCATACACAGGGAGCGGCTCGTCGCGGAGCGCCTTGATTATCATGAGTGGAATTAATTTCTCCGGGAACTGATACGGACCGTAATTGTTCGAGCACCGCGTCACCAGGACTTCCTGGCCGTACGTTCTGTGCGAGGCAAGGACGAGAAGATCGGCGCCGGCTTTGCTGGCCGAATAGGGCGAACTGGGATCGAGTGGCGATTGCTCGGTGAATTTACCCGTGAGCCCGAGCGATCCGTAGACTTCGTCTGTCGAGATTTGGAGGAATCGTTGAACACCGTGGCGACGCGCACAGTCCAACAGGACGCTGGTGCCAATGACATTTGTGTGAATGAAGTTGAGGGGGTCGTTGATGCTGCGATCAACGTGCGATTCTGCCGCGAAATTAATGACGGCATAGAACCGATGCTCGGTCATCAGTGCGTCCATCAGATCGGCGTTGGCGATATCGGCTTTGAAAAATTCGTAATGCTCGCCATGTTCTTCGACCACGCCATCAAGGTTGGCGATGTTACCGGCATAAGTGAGCACATCGACATTAGTGACGTATGCAGGCTTGTAATGTTGCAAAATATAACGAATAAAGTTGCTCCCAATGAATCCGCAGCCACCGGTGACAAGGATGCGCATGGCAGCGCGTACTAGCAGTGCCGAGCGCGCCGCGCTAGCAGAATCTGCTCCCGCAACGCCACGGGCCCGCCATTACGTGGAGCAGTGCAAGCTCCGTTTCGCGGGAACAGACTGGGTGCCGTGGCTGATCCTCGCGCTGGCGGCGTTTCTCCGTTTCCTCCTGTTGGGCATCAAGCCACCGCACTTCGACGAGGGCATCAACGGTTGGTTCGTCGATCAGGTAATGCATAACGGGTTCTATCGATACGACCCGACCAACTATCACGGCCCGCTTCACTTTTACGTTCTGCTGCTGTTTGAAAGTTTATTTGGCCGAAACGTGTGGGCGCTGCGTTTGCCAGTGGTACTGGTGAGCATCGCTTGCGTGTGGCTGGCGATGAAGTTCGAGCCGCTGCTGGGACGAAACGTGAGCCGAATCGCCGCGCTGGCGATGGCAGTATCGCCCGGGTTCGTTTTCTACGGCCGGTACGCTATTCACGAAGTGTGGCTGCAATTTTTCTCGATGATGTTCATTTTGGGACTGCTCGGTTTGTGGAAGCGCGGCACGCTGACCTACTTGTGGTACGCCGGCATGGGCTTAACCGGCATGATCCTCACGAAGGAAACTTACGCCATTCATCTCGCCTGCGCTTTGCTGGCGATTCCAACTCTCGCAGTTTCGTACGCACTAAATCGCGTTCCGGACGCCAGGCCTGCAAAGCAAACCTGGAGCTGGATCGATCTCGCCATGATCGTGATCGCGGGCGGATTTGCTATCGTCTTTTTCTATTCGGGAACTTTCTTTAACTGGAGCGGTGTCAAAGGTCTATACCTGGCGTTCAAGGCGTGGACCGAGACTGGCGCTGCCGGTCATGGCCATGAAAAGGCGTGGGATTACTGGTTGAAATTGATGGGGCCAACATGGGAAGTCGGCCGTGCCGATTTTTTTGGTTATGAACTGCCAATGTTGGCCGGACTTATTTTGTGTCTGTTTTGCCAGAAATTTAAAAACCTAAGTTTGCGATATCTGGCGATATACGGCGCGGGCAGCTTGGTCGCTTACAGCTTGGTAAAATACAAGACGCCGTGGTGCATTATCAGTTTCGGCTGGCCATTCCTGTTCGTCTTCGGCGGTGCCATTTTTTTGGTTCGTCCAAAACATTTGCGTCTCGCGCACCGTACAATCGGTGTGCTTTTGGCCATTTCGCTCGCCTCAAGCATCTGGCTGAATTACTTCAGGTGCTCTTCGCCGGACGAGCCGTACGCGTATGTCCAGACGTACAACGACATATTTAAATTGACGAAGCCGCTTCTCACGCTCGCAAAACGCGACCCGTCCAACTATCACCTCACCGGACATCTCATTCGCTCCAGCGTATATCCGCTTCCGTGGATGCTGGGCGATTTCGATCGAGTCGGCTACTATGAGGGAGGAAATATGCCGGCAAATCTCGATGGCGATTTTCTCCTTGTGCAGCAGGACAAAATCAAAGACGTCGAATCGAAATTGAAGGGCACGTACTATACCGACATGCTCACGATCCGGAATTATCAGGATCCATCGAAGGCTTTCTTCAGCGCAAGCGTGTTTAAGGACGTGTTCCCGGGCAGAAAACCGGATTTTGTTGGGAACGCACAGAAACCGGCGTCGCGGTAGTTTCAATGAAGTGGGTCACTGCTGGAGTAACATTTGTTAATTTCTCGGTGGTCTGTGGGCTTTTCCTGGGACTGGCCGGAAGAGGGTTGACCACGCTGAGCGCGGCTCTCGCGCTCGTATGCGGCGCTGCATTTGCAATTGCTGCTTTTCTTTGGACTCGAGACAGCACGGTTCAAAAGAAGGCGATCGATCCTCCGGCACCGGAACAGAAACCTCGAAGCTCTTCTGAGTTGGAAGACACGCAGAATTCAGGCACTTCCCCGGTGCTAATGCGCTATCGCCGTGTGTGGTTTTGGGCGGTCGCTGTCTGTTTCGCGATGTTCGCTGTGAGATCGTTTTGCTGGCTGCTTTACATCGATGGCAGCGAGCTAAAGATTCAATCTCCGAATAATCTCGGCGATCTCTCACTGCATCTGACGCTGATCAAAAATTTTGCTAATGGCGTCCCAATTTGGCCGGACAATCCGATCTTCCCCTTTAGCACACTGAGATATCCGGCAGGGATCGATCTCTTTAACGCGCTGCTGTCGCTCGTTCACGTCGATTTGTTAACGGGGCTGGTTTGGGTGGGGTTACTCGCGTCGCTTGCGATTTTTTATGGGTTTTACCGCTGGGGCGGCACGTTCGCCGTTGCCGGGTTCTTGTTTAACGGCGGTATAGCCGGCTTCCAATTTTTGAAGACCTTTAAGTTTTTGGATTACCAGGGTACGGCGGCAGATATCGCCCACAGGCCGATTGCGTGGAAAAGCATTGCATTATCCATGCTCGTGACGCAGCGGGGCTGGCTTTACGCCATCCCGGCAGGTTTGGTGCTGCTCTGGCATTGGCGCGAGAAATTCTTCAGCCAATCTCCTGTAGCTCAGGTCGGAGACCCCCGGCCATCCAGCGGCGACGACTTGTCCGCCGTGGCCCCGGCGAAGGCGGATGACTCCGGCCGATCTCCTGCCGCCGATGACGGCCAACCCGCCGCAGTCAACGGCCGCGGCGACAAGAAAGGTCCCCTGCCTTGGTGGGTTGAGCTTTCGATTTACGCATTTATGCCATTGTTCCACCTGCACACGTTTATCGCGCTGACAATCGTGTTGATCGTTGGCTTGTTTTTCGAACGCGCAAGCGAACTTAAATTCATCGCCAACATCGCTCGCAGCGAAGGAATCGGGGGCGTCGGTCGACTGATTTCGCATCCAAGGATGTGGCCAGACATTTTTCGCGGCGCGCCGATTCGCAGACACGCCGCCACCATGCTGATCGTGGCGTTCATTCCGGCGACGTTTTTTGTCTGGCTGACGACTGACCAATTTCACGCAGCATCGGTGCTCAAATGGCACCCGGGGTGGGCACAGGATTCCACCGATTTGGGAGCACCTTATTTCCGGCTCGGGCCGAAGGATTTTGGATCTTCAACGACGTTCGGTTTGTTGCTGCAAAAAACGTGGAACGGCGTGATCGCACCATTCTTTCAATTCTGGCTACCCAACTTTGGCATGTGGGTTCCCCTGGTGCTGGGGCTTGTTGGATTATGCGGCTGGCGTATTTGGAAAGGTAAATGGCGTTGGGGCGACAAACCTCCGGCGGATATCGCCTTCGTGCTGACCGCAGTCGTGATTTTCGCTTTCGGCTATTTCGTCCAGACCGCGCCTTGGGATTGGGACAACCTCAAGCTCATGGTGTGGGGTTATTTTATGATTCTGCCGTTTTTGTGGAGCGACATCATTGGGCGTTGGGCGTTCCCGGAACGGGCGGCCACATGTCTGTTGCTGTTCGGTTCGGGATTTATCACCTTGTTCGGGGGCCTGTCTGCCGGACATCCCGGCTTTGGATTGATTGAACGGGCCAGACTCGATCACATCGGCACCGCACTTAGACCTTTGCCGGTGGAAGCCCGATTCGCCACATACCCGACGTATAACCATCCAGTGTTGCTACAAGGCCGCAAGGTTGTGCTCGGTTACCCTGGCCATCTGTGGACTGAAGGATTCGATTACGGAAAGACCAATGACAAGTTGACGGCGTTGATGAATGGAGCGGCAAACTGGCGCGACGCCGCGAAAGCCTTGGGAGTGCGCTATATCTTTTGGGGCCAGGACGAAAGAACGAACTACCAAGCAAGCACTCGCCCATGGGAAGCAACGACATTCCTTGTGGCGTCCGGGGACTGGGGGTCAATTTACGACCTTACGCAGGAGTCACCTTCGCATTGATGGCGCCACGTTGGCTTCGGAGTTTTACATCCCAGCGAGCTTGCGGCGGACTCGAAATGGATGCGCGAGGAATACAAAATAGATCGTGCTAATAAAATCGCTGAAACTTGAGGGGGGACTCGTTAGGTGCAACGGGCCGGTGCGCAATCCTGCAAACACGTTCTCGATCGTGAGCGAAGGGGGCATCGGCATACTCGTGTAATGCCGGCCAAAGGCATACAGTCGATGCGCGTCCGAAGTGGCGATTAAACGTTTACCAAAGCGAGCTGACACTGTCTTCGCACGGCGATTTGGATTGAACAATCCAATGTGAAAATGGCAGTACTCAATCGCATCGAAACAATCGATTTCCGGCACAATCCGCGATCCGATTGAGCCGCCAAAAACGTAGAACGGGTGCGGCGCGATGGTAAAAATAGAATTGCCGCGGCGCGCCCGAAGCCGACGCAGATCATCGAAATTTCTCATCTGCGCGACTTCTTCCTCGGTCACGTTCAGCACGATCACATCCGCGCCCAGCAAACGCACTTCCGCCGCGGGAATCAGCAGAATGCCCAACTCCGCTGCATCGGCGAACACTTCCTTCCGATCAAACACCGCGTCGTGTAACGTAATCGCGAGGACACGGAATCCGAGCGAGAGCGCGCGTTCCAGCAATTGATGCGCCGAAAAATCGACCGCGTCCTTCGGATCATCAAGGGTGTGAATGTGCAGATCGAGCTTGATCCAATCCTTCTCGTTGGTCGCCTGCTGCGCCGTAGCTTTATGCGAAGGCTGGGTGCTCATACTCGTGCTCTCTTGTCCGCCGTAGCTGTGCGAAGGCGGCTGCTCAAAATCTAATCGCGAATCGCTAATATTTCATTCTGCAGCAAGAACTGAAACGACACTTGCGAGTTGTGCCCGCCTGCGGAAAGTTTCCGACTCTTGGACGCTCGGGTGGTGGAACTGGCAGACACGTACGTTTGAGGGGCGTATGCCGAAAGGCTTGCGGGTTCGAGTCCCGCCCCGAGCACGATTTTTCTGAAAATCATCCGTTCGTTCAAGCATTGACGCGAGGGAACCGAACGCGTTGAGCCACCTTCGCCGAGGTTACGGCGTGCCAAGGAGACCGCTGTCCACCAGCAATTAGGCTTTTCGCGCTGTTTCTGTTCAGGTACTCTCCGCTGCAACATGGAATCGCTTTATCTCGTCGGGATCGCGGTGCTGGCGCTACTCGCACTCGTGCTTGCGATTGTCCTTTTTAATTTTTTCGGTCTCTGGCTCCGGGCGCGGATCGCAAATGCTCCGGTGAGTCTGGGCAAAATGATTGGGATGCGGCTGCGCAAAGTCCCGGTCGGATTAATCGTGGACAACCGGATCACCGCAGTGAAAGCCGGTATTGATGTTCGCAGTGATCCCCTCGAAGCGCATTATCTGGCGGGCGGTGATGTGAACCACGTAGTGCTTGCTTTGATTGCGGCTGACAAGGCGGGTATAACACTCGATTTCAATCGGGCGTGCGCCATCGACCTGGCTACCAAAGGCACCGGCAAGACCGTACTTGAAGCGGTGCGCACGAGCATCAATCCAAAGGTGATTGACGCACCTAACCCAACGATGGGTCGAACAACCATCGACGGCGTTGCTCAGGACGGCATTGGCGTGAAAGTCAAAGCCCGAGTCACCGTGCGCTCGCATCTCGACCGATTCGTTGGCGGCGCGACTGAAGAAACGATTATCGCCCGCGTCGGCGAGGGCATCGTGAGCGCAATCGGTTCGGCGCATTCCTACAAGGAAGTGCTGGAAAACCCGGATCGCATTTCCAAGACGGTGCTGGCCAAAGGCCTCGACAGCAACACCGCCTTCGAAATTCTTTCCATCGATATCGCTGACGTGGACGTGGGCGATAATATCGGCGCGAAATTGCAGACCGAACAAGCCGAGGCAGACAAGCGCGTCGCGCAAGCGAAAGCCGAAGTGCGCCGCGCAGCAGCGGTTGCTGTCGAGCAGGAGATGCGCGCCAAAACCCAGGAGATGCGCGCCAAAGTGGTCGAAGCAGAGGCACTCGTTCCACAGGCAATGGCCGAGGCATTTCGCGCCGGCCATCTTGGTATCATGGATTATTACCGGATGAAAAATGTGCAGGCGGATACCTCAATGCGCGAATCCATTGCCGGCGGAGAGAAACCGCGGACTGAGGGTGGGTGATTCGTTGAAACGTTAAAGCGTGAAAAGATTGGAACAGGCGTCCGTCGTTGTCGTTTTACGCGAAGCAAAACATCTCAGATTCTCGCCTTCAACTTTGCCGGAAGAATTGATCGGAGGTTCTTCGCTGGGCTCAGAATCACAAGCGTTTCAACGCTTTAACGATTTACGATTTGACGATTTACGGTGTAACGACGCGACAGCCAATGATTGCCGTTAGTCTCGATAATCTGCTTTTTTTTCTGCTTATTGCCGCCGCCGGTTTATTTCAGCTGCTCTCGAAAGCGGTGACCAAAGCAGGTAAAAAACAGTCAGACGAAACATTGACACCACCGACGTCACCAAAACCGCCACAGGTCCGACGCGCGCCGGCAGAATCGGACGCAGATCGGATTCGCAAATTTCTCGAAGCGTTGGGACAACCGCCAACGGCAACCCCGCCAGCACCGGTTGCCCCTCGCACCGATGTTCCGCCTCGACCTGTGGCTCCCGTTCAACCACCCGCCGTGAAGCCACGCGCGTGGGGATTATCTCGCGAACAACAGGCCAAGCGCGATAGCAGTCAGAGACAAATTCCTTCGTCTAAACAGCCAAGCCGCGTGCAGGACACCGTTCCCCGATCCGTTCAGGCCCCCGCTGCGCCAGCGTTCGAAGTTTATGAAGGAGCAATAGCGATTGAGCTTGAGCAGTCCACTATTGTCAAAACGCACGGCGGAATTGATACAGCCGCTGCCCGGCGAATCGCCAAGGAGCCAGATTTCAAAACAGACATTGCTACCTTGCTCGGATCGAAATCTGGCCTGCGAGAAGCAATCATTCTTCGCGAAGTTTTCGGACCACCACGAAGCTTGCAGCCTCTCGACGTAATCGAAAGCGTTTGACGCAATCAGCAACGCATCAGGTTACGAAAGTAACAAAACTGTTACTAATCTTTAGCTGCCAGTAGATCGCCTCGCGCGAATACTTTGTAACCCAAGGAGCAGCTCGCAATGTTGTCGATATTTTTGCCGCACCTTCACGATGTGACTTCAAGGTACAAAGGCATTACGCGCACACTTCTGAGAAAGGAATCATCAATGAAAACCAG
Organism: uncultured Verrucomicrobiae bacterium; assembly: GCA_963776065.1. GTDB lineage: Bacteria > Verrucomicrobiota > Verrucomicrobiia > Chthoniobacterales > UBA10450 > Udaeobacter. The sequence continues at coordinate 10,219 of CAVZLJ010000012.1, forward strand.
TTTATCAATTAACCCCAAAGGTTACGTCCGGCAGCTTGTGAAGCTCGCCGCATTGACCTTGCTCACAACGCCAGTGTTTGCCCAGACCTACACCATTACAGATCTCGGCACGCTAGGCGCAAATAGCAATGGAAGTTACAGCATCGGCTACTGTATTAATGACAGCGGCCAGGTGGCAGGAGAATCCAGCGCGCGATCGCATCAGTTTAGCGACCCGGCGTTTCTTTACACCAATGGTCAACTGATCAATATCGGTACACTCGGTGGCGAATATGGCCAACCACGCGGGATTAACACCTCCGGCCAGATCGCCGGTTACTCCACTCTTGCGACTGGTTCGTATCGCGCCTTCATCTATACCGGCGGCCAAATGACCGATATCGGCACGCTTGGCGCCGATTACAGTGTCGCCTACGCCTTGAATGACTCCGGCCAGGTCGTCGGCAATTCGGCGCATCTGGGCGGCCAGGACCACGCCTTTCTCTACAGCAACGGACAGATGACGGACCTCGGGACGCTCGGCGGCGACACGAGCAACGCCTACGGCATCAATAATCTCGGGGTCATCGTAGGTTATTCGTACAACTCGTCGGGCGACTTTCTCGGCTTTACCTACCAGAACGGGACCATGACTCCTCTCGGCACTCTCGGCGGCAGTTGGAGCATCGCCTATGCGATCAACGACCAGAACCAGATCGCCGGCCAGGCTTATACTACTGGCAACCGCACCGCGCACGCGTTCCGCCTCAGCGGCGGGCAAATGGCAGACCTGGGCGCGCTCGGAGGATCGAGTTCCTGGGGACTGGCGATCAACAACAGCGGTACCGTCGTGGGGTTCGCGACCACTCGCCAAAACGAATATCATGCTTTCATTTCCACTAGTGGCGGCAGAATGCAGGACTTGAACAGGCTCATTCCGCCAAACACCGGCTGGGTCCTGGGGGAAGCGGATGGGATTAATGATGTCGGCCAAATCGCAGGCTACGGCACGATCCGCGGCCGGACGCACGCCTTTCTGCTCACGCCAGCGCAATAATTTGGCCTGAGTTTTACGTTTCCTATTGCTCTGTTGAGGTTCGTTGGAGATCCTGCACTTTGCCGTGCTCTTTAAGGAACTCGTTAAGCCACATCGCCTTCACCGCGTCGTAGCGCACGCTATATGGATTTTTTTCCTTATCAGGTAACACAAGGGCCGGATTTACCTTTGTGACTTCTTCGGCAATCAAACCGAACTGCGGGGTGCCACGAACCGTTGGTCATCGATTCACCAATGTGCACGAACCGCTCGTTCCCGGTCGCCTGCGGCAAAAGGGCCAGGTGGAGCTCTTGAGACACGCCCTAACGAACGAAGATGGCTACGGAACCACAGTGATTGCCGCGGAAAACTCAGACGTGCCGGAACCGCCTGTGCCTGTGCCGGTCGCTGTCGCCGTCACGACTGAACCCACCGTGAGCGATCCGGGAAAGTCCTGATTGAATGTCGCGTTGCCGCTGGCGTTGGTGGTGACACTCACCGAACCGATCCATGTCTGGCCCTCGCCGAAACCGGAAGGATCGGCAGTAGGACTGGAGTAGAAATCGATGCGGTAAGCTTTGTTGGCAACGCTGTTAAGGCTGCCCTGGATTACGGCCTGGCTGTTAGCAGAAGTAAGGACGGGGTAATTCTGGAGTTGGTTGGGACCAGTGTCGGAATCCCCTGAATCGTTAGCCGTAACGCCGAACGAGTTATCACCAGAGGCGTTGAGATTGATACCGAGATGGGCATTGGAGAAGATCGAGTTGGCGTTAAAGTCGTTTCCGAAGGTCGTGTTATCGTAGACATCAATACCAGCGTAGAAAAATCCACTGGTCCCATTGAAGGCGATCGCGTTTCCCGCCCCCGGGCCCCCAATCGTGTTACTCTTTGCGCCGTTGAACAGGGCCACGCCCGAAAAGGCATTTCCGATCCCAACTGTGGCTGTGGCGTTAAGGCCGATAAGATTGGCTTTCACACTGTTCATCGAAGTTCCCGTGACGCTAAGGGACATTCCGTAAGCCAGATTGCCGGAGATCACGTTTCCTTTGCCAACGTCTCCGATGACATTTGAAGTGGCCGCGTTGAAGATATCGATGCCGCTCGACTGGTTCGGAATAGCGGCGGTACCCGCGGCGTTCAGACCGATGTAGTTGGACAATACCTGGTTCGACTTGGTGCCGCTGTCGCTGATAGTGATGCCTTGAAATGTGTTGCCCGAAATAATGTTACGGGAAGCTGCAGTTGGACCACCGATGATGTTGGACTGCGCGCCGCCGAAAATGGAAATGCCGGCCCCGGTATTCGGCAAAGCAGCAGTGCCAGCATTGTTTGTTCCGACGAAATTGTCCGCAACCGTGTTCGACTTGGTGCCGGTGTTAGAAATAGTCACCCCTTGGAAATTGTTACCGGAGATCACATTGCCCGTTGAAGCCGTGCTGCCACCAATGGTGTTACTGGTCGCGCCTCCGAAAATCCCAATTCCGACATTGTTAGGGAAAGCAGCCGTGCCGGCAGCATTTGTGCCGATCAAGTTGTGTTGAACCTTATTCAGCTTGGTCCCGACGCCGCTGATGCTGATGCCAGAGCCGACGTTCCCGCTGATGATGTTAGGCGAGGCAGCCGTGGTTCCACCAATCGTGTTGGAGCTCGCGGTCCCAAAGATGGCGATGCCCTCAAATTGATTGGGGATTGCCGCAGTTCCTGCCGCATTGAGGCCAATGATGTTCCCCTGCACCTTGTTAGAATTCGTGCCGCTATCGGTCATCACGATTCCCTGATTAATGTTGCCGGAAATCACGTTGCGCCCACCTGCGCTCGTTCCGCTGCCGATCGTGTTGTTCTGTGCGCCGCCGACGATCGTGACGCCCGCAGCGTTGTTAGGCAAAGCCGCGGTTCCCGCGGCGTTCAGACCGATGTAGTTCCCTTGAACAAGATTGCCGTTTGTACCCGCCTCGAGCACCGACACGCCTTGGAATGTATTTCCCGAAATGACATTGCGCGCCCCGGCGGTCGTACCGCCGATGGCGTTGTTCTGCGCGCCGCCAAAAATCTCGATCCCCTGATAGGCATTCGGGATCGCAGCGGTGCCCGTACGATTCGTGCCGATAAAATTTGCCCGCACAAGGTTGTTGTTGGTTCCGCTGTCGTGAATAGAAAGACCGATAAATGCGTTGCCCGAAATGATGTTCCGCGCGGTGGCGGTCGTGCCGCCGATGGTATTTCCATTCGCGCCTTCTGCGATCTCCACCCCCGGGAATGTGTTTGGCACGGCGCTTGTGCCAGTCGGATCGGTGCCCAGGTAGCAACCGCTCACCACATTGCCTGTTGCACCCGTTCCGTCAATCAAGATCCCCTGCTGATTGAAATTGTTGATGACGAGATTTTTTACCGTGCAATTCGCCTCAATCAGATAAAGGCCCGGCGCGAAAAGATTCTGCACCGTGATCTGCGACCCATCGAGGACCACTTCGGGACCGGCCGGATTGGTGTTGCCGGTGAATGTGGTTTGGGTGGAGCCATCGATCGTTGTGCCAGTTCCCGGTGCGACCAGCAAGTAAGTCGGCTTAATAGTGAAGACGTTGTTCGCGAAACCAGGATCGCTGGTGGGAATGTTGAACACGACAGTCGTCGGCACCGGTGGGATATCAGTCGATTTATCGAAGGCGTAGTAGAGCGCAGCGCGCAAGCTTCCTGATCCGCTGTCGTTGGTGTTGGTCACAATCGCGCTTGGAAGTGGTGATGGATTTCCATACACCAGCGCCATTCCCGCCCGATCGAGTTTGCTGAGCGTTCGGTAATAGACCTGGCCCATGATATCAAGAAACTGGTTGTAGGCAGGCTGCGGTTCGATGGTATCCAGATGGTCGGGATCGATCGAAAGCGCGTTTCGTGCGTAATGCATGACCGAATAGAAATCGTACGCGCCTTCCGCCACAGATCCGCCCGGTATTTTCGCGAAATTCGGCTCGTCGCCAGGGATTATGTTCTGCGTGAGAATGACAACGTAAGTGTCGCGATCATCGCGGCTCTGTTCGTGATAAAGGCCTATCGCGTGACCAACTTCGTGACAGACGGTGCCGCGATTCCATGAGTTAGGCCCGAATTGGACGAATTGCTCGCCTCCCGCCATGCCGACGGACGAGGAAAATCCGCCTTCGCTGCCGGCCATTTCCTGCACCGTCACAAAGTTAGGCGGTGGAGTTCCGGTGAATTCATTGAAATGTACGTTTGCGGATGCGGCCCATTCCGCGACGCCGTCACGAAACTGCTGCATTTTGGCAACGGTAATGGTGCCGTTTGAAACTTGTGTTGGATCAAACCGGTATGGAATAGTGCCGGACGGCCACTTGAATGCTGTTCCCGGTGGCGTGTCCGCCGCGGGTGAAGGCCCATGGGTGTTCCCGCCTTGTTCATCAACCAATTTCTGGCGAAACGCTTTTAGAACCTCAGGTTTTATTCCGACATCACCGAATGGGACCATCTTCTGGCCCGGTTTTACCGTGGCCAGTGCCTTGTCAATCACCCCGATGTCCCAGGCGTTTTTTAAAGGTGGCACGCTCGACCCCGACGGCGGCGCCGCCAGGAGGCCCACAGGAAGAAATGAGAAAAACAACAAGAACCGGACTGCTACGACCGATGCGTTCATAAGTAATCTCCGCGTTTGTTATCGATGCGAGAGATTACTAAGCGAGCGGTCCCGGCCCAATCCCCATGGAGGCCTAATAGTCCGCAGGCACCGATTCGCGCAGACCGTATAAGACTGCTACTATCGTGCAAGCAGAATTTTGCGTGGCAATTGTTTGGCTTCGAAACGGATTCTGACATAGGTCATACAACACAATGATTTGCCGGCGTGGCGGAATTGGCAGACGCGCTGGACTCAAAATCCAGTGGCCGCAAGGCCGTGTGGGTTCGAGCCCCTCCGCCGGCAGATTTTCATTCCATGCGCAACTTGCCAGCGAATGCCGTAGTACACTGTGTAGCTGGCATTTTGTGCTTGTATGCATAAGAGAAAACCAGAATCTTCACTTGTGAGCGGGAAGAATGGACACAAGTCTCAAGGCGAACCCGGTGAATTTGTAACTACCCGCTGGAGCCTGATCCTTTCGGCCGCCATGTTGGGGAGCGAAGAGCAAAAGGCGCGGGACGCAATCGCTGAGCTTTGCCGGACTTATTGGCGACCCATGTTTTCCTTTGTCCGCGCGCGCGGCTATTCAATTGAGGACGCGCAGGATCTCACTCAGGATTTTTTTGTGACAATTCTGAAGGATAATTGGCTACAACACGCCGATCGTAATCGAGGCCGATTCCGCTCGCTCTTGTTGAAGTCGCTCCAAAATTTTCTGATTAATGCCGCTGAAAAGAAAAGCGCACGCAAACGCGGCGGCGACGTGGATTTTGTTTCCTGGGACGATTGGATGGCTGAAGCGCCATCGCAATTATTGCTTTCGGCGCAAGCGCTCGAATCATTGCCACCGGAGCGCATCTTCGATCTTACGTGGGCGACGACTGTAGTGGAACACGCGCTTCAACGGCTGCGTGAAGAATGCGAAAGCAAAGGCAAGCTCTGGCTTTTCCAAGCACTAAGCCCACATCTTACCGACGGACGTGATGAAGTGTCATACGCCAAATTATCTGCGGAACTGGGAATGGCAGAAACGGCCGTGAAAAAACAGCTGCACATCATGCGGCAGCGTTATCGCAGCCTGCTGCGCGCCGAAGTGGCCCAAACGGTGGAAAACCCCGCCGATGTTGACGACGAGATCCGTTACCTGTGCGCGTCACTCGCAACAGGAACTGAGTAATTGCAATGACAGATTCAGATCCACGCTCCGATCCGCTTCAAATCGCTAACAAAGAGCGCGCAAAATGCGAGAAATGCGGAGCAACCTTGCGACTCGACACCGGAGTTTGCGTGAGTTGTCTCCTGCGCGAGGGAGTGGAAGACGGTGAGGAGATATCTGAGGCGTTTTATCAAAGCGTCCTGGCTGAGGTGGACGCGCCGCAAAAGTCCTGGCTCCTGGGAAACTACGAAATTCTCGAGCAGATCGGTTGCGGCGGCATGGGCGTGATCTATCGCGCCAGGCAACGACATTCCCGGCGCATCGTCGCGATAAAGCGCGTCCTGAGTTATCGCGCTGATTCACACGGAGCGCTTGAGCGTTTCCGGCGAGAAGCACAGGCGGTGGCCAGTCTGGATCACCCGAACATCCTTCCGATTTATGAAGTGAACGAGAGCGAAGACGGCCTGCCGTTTTTCAGCATGAAGTTCGCAGAGAAGGGAAGTTTGCACGAGAACGTTGCCTCTCTTCGCGATGAACCGCGGAAGTGCGTGCAACTGATGGTCAAAGGTCGCGCGTGCTGTCGAATACGCTCACAGCCGCGGAGTACTCCATCGCGATATCAAACCGGGAAACATTCTGCTCAACGATCGCGGCGAGCCACTTGTCAGCGACTTTGGCCTGGCAAAACTGCTGGACGGGAGCAGCGATCTTACAAGATCGCTGACTACGTTGGGAACAGCGGGTTTTATCGCTCCTGAACAAGCCGATGGCGCACCCGGCGATGTCACGCCAGCTGCCGATGTTTACAGTCTTGGCGCGGTTCTGTTCAACCTCCTTGCCGGACGTCCACCATTCCTGGGTTCCAATCCGGTTTCCGTGATTCGCAAAGCGTCCGAAACGCAGGCGCCGAAACTACGTTCGCTGGTACCATCGCTCAGTCGGGATTTGGAGACGATTTGTGCGCGCTGTCTCGAACGTAATCCAAAAGCCCGCTACCAGTCCGCTGGCGATCTCGCAGCTGATCTGGAACGTTGGCTTGATAGGCGTCCGATTATTGCTCGACCCGTTTCAACTCCAACGCGGATCTGGCGATGGTCGCGCCGTAATCCGAAATTGGTTGGAGCAGCAACTGCCGGTCTTTTGTTAGGCGCGGCTACGGTTTGGTTATTTCGCGGTGAACTCTTTCGAACGCCACAATTTAATCCGCCTGACCGGAGTGTTGCGGTTCTACCATTTACCGATTCCAGCAAGGCGAAAGATCAGGATTATTTGTGTGACGGCATAAGCGAGGAAATTCTCCATACGTTGGCGCAGGTTGACGATTTGCGCGTGGCCGGTCGAACTTCCTCGTTCTCATTGAAAGGAAAGAACACAAAGGAGGTTGGAGAAAAACTCAACGTTGGAAATGTGCTTGAAGGAAGTTTGCAGCGCCAAGGTAATCGCGTTCGTGTGACAGCTGAACTGACTGACGCGCGAAACGGTTTTCGCGTATGGACCGAAACTTATGACCGCGAGTTGAACGGCGCGTTTGCCCTCCAAGACGAAATCGCCCGTTCCATCGTTGACGCGATTAAGATCAAGTTCGGCGTTCAGCTTTCCGCTCGTGAACAACCCGGTCGAGTTTCGACCCTCGAACAATCAAATGGAGTTTCCACCCACAAACAATCGGGCAGTCGGCTATACGACGATTATCTACAGCGACTTTTCACGGATGTAACTGCTCTGACAGGAGTAAGCAGTATCGGCAGTAGCATGCCTGTGCAGAATCCCTCAAATCCATTAACAGTTTCGGACTACACATCTCCAAAAGGTTTCGAGGCGCGCCGCCTGGACACTCGCACTATCGCTGTGCCTCCAGACACGGGAGTCACTACCAGTGTGCGTGCTCGCGCATTGGAAGCCGGTCTGCGAACGAATAAAATTACGGCGGACGTGCCCGCTGCGCCTCCAGGGAACAAATCTATTAGCAGTGTGCGTGCTCGCCCATTGGAGGCCGATCTCCGAACGAACAAAGTTACCGCGGACGGGCCGGCGTCCATTCAGGGGTTTGTCAAAAATCCAAATGGCGGACCCGTCAAAGGCGCGGACCTTCGGATCGAATCGCGCGACGGCAAACAGTTGTTCAGTACGGTTAAGACCGATCCAAATGGCCGCTATATTTCACAAGGACTGCAACCGGGCGTTTACCGGGTGACATTGCTTGTGAATGGCGCGGTGAAGGCGTCGATCACGAACACGCGGACCAAGCTGAATCAACCAACTCACCTGAATTTCGATTTCAAGACAACGTCCCAAGCAGGTAAGACCCCAAAAGGCGGAAAGCACATGGCGTGGGTGCCAGGCCGCACCGGGACTCATCTCGGCGGTACTTGGGTCGAAGTCGACGACAAGGGAAAGGCGGATTCCGGTTCCAACATTCAGACAGTCACTGCTGAGAGTTGGTAAATTTTTGAAAACGGCTACGGCGAAGTGACTGCCAACATCAAGATTTGTATTTGGGAGGTCGTTTCGAGAAACCGCTTCTAATCTTTAACGACACCCCTGTGGGTCGCGTGCCGACACCTCAAAAAACGCGCGGCCACAGTGACGGCAGATTTTATCTTTTTTGTGTCGTCCAAGGCAAATTATTTTGGAACTTCGGCTCTTTTTTCCTGTAGGAATCGATGAACCACTCTATCAAAGGAAAATTATGAGACACAGAAAAATGGAAACAGAAGAGCAAACCAACAAGCAATCTGCGGCGAATATCCGTCAAAGTTGCTGGCGGCCAGCAGCGCGTGTATCGTCCGCGCCTATGTTTATCAGATCACTGCAGATTGGCTTCATTGGATTGTTTCTCTGTCTTGCGACGGCATGGGCGGGACCAGCAAGCATTCAGGGGATCGTCAAAGACGCAAAAGGACAACCGATTAAAGGCGCGAATGTTCAGGTTGCATCGAGAGATGGCAAACAGCTGTACAATACAGTAAAAACGGATGCACAGGGTCGCTACATTTCACAGGGCCTGCCACCGGGCGTTTACCGCGTTTCGCTGGTAGTCAATGGTGCGGTAAAAGCGTCCATCAGCAACACAAAAACGAAGGCTGATCAGGCGACACAACTCAATTTTGATTTGAAACCTTTGCCGGCCGCGCAAGTAAACGCCGCGGAAAAGAAAGGGAAGCACATGGTCTGGATCCCGGCGGAAACGGGGAGCCACATGGGTGGGCGCTGGGTTGAAGTTTCCGACGGGGCCGCCCAGCCGGGCACCTTAAACGTCAAAAGAGCGAGCGCGGAGCAATTGCAGCGTGAAGCTCAAACCATGGGCAACCCGAATACGGGCGGGCAGTGAGCCAAAGCTAATTGCTTGTGCGGTAAGTCGCATTCCGCGATTTTCACTGTTGGCGCAGTGTTCGCTGATGCTGCACCGAAAATGTTGTAGCGTGCGCTGTCCTCAGCGCATTTCATTGTAGGGCGTCTGTATCAGACGCCGCAATTACGCAACACGCAAAAAGAAAACTACGCCGAGCGGCTGGCTAAGGCCGGGTTAAGATGCTCGGCGGAGTTCCTCCTCTGCCGGTCAAAATGAGATTGAATTTGGAAGCATCTCGCGAGGCCCTGATTGAAATGAAACCTGCTGCGATACTGAATCGGCAGTTTCTTCATCATCATCGCCATCGTCGTCCGTGTCCTCGGTATCGGTGTCATTCCCGCTATGGTTTTCATATCGCGGCGCGACTGTTCGCAACTCGTTTTGTTGTAACTTCTCGTATCGCTCACGCACATCGGCGGGCATCTTGTCGAGGTCTTCCTTTGTTTCGACCGGGCCACTGAAGAGCAGCTTGCCCTGGGGATCCTTGGCGGTTAGCAATTTTTTTCCGTCCACGTTTTCCAATTTCAGCTCGCCCTTCTCATCGGAGAAAACGACTTGCGCTTTGCCGAGGTCGATCCTGCTGGCCTTTACCGCGCCGTTGTCTTCAAAAAAAATGCGAAGCTCGTCCGCTGCGCGACGGGCATCGTCGCGCGCACGCCTGGCCGCTTCGTGAGCTTGCACAACCGCTCCACGGATCATGCCGCGTTGTGCATCGCCGAGTTGCTCTTTGAGTTGTTCTTTTAAATCCTGCATTTGCTCGCCCAAATCGCCTGTCTCATCAAAATCCCAATGCCAGTCGTGGTTGCCTCCAGGAAAGAGACTGTGTCGCTGCGGCACTTCCTTTTTGGCGAGTTTGATAGTCAGCTTTTGTTCCTGCCCCTTTCGCAAGATGGTAAGCGTCACGTCCGCGCCTTCAGAAAAAGTCTGCAGAAGCTTTCGCAATTGACTCGGCTCAATCAGAATTTGGTCGTTCAGCATCTTCAGAATGTCGTTCTGTTGAACGCCAGCGGTAGCGGCTGGGCTATTCGGCTCGACGTAATCGACAACTAACCCCAAGCCTTTCGCCAGGCCAAGCTGATCACTGACAACAGTTGGAACCTGCGATGTCTCAACACCAAGATATGTGACCGGGACCTTGGGTGCTTTCTCGTGATGACCTGGCATTCCCGGCGGATGCGGCGGACGAGGCAGCTGTGGCGCCTCCGGCGGGGCAGGAGGGCCAGGCGGTGTTTGTGCGAGTGCGGCTAGCGGCAGCAAGGCGGTGACTATGATTGCGAATATGGATTTCATTTTCATAATTTTGGTTTTCGTACGTTTTGTCTTACTCGTGCTCGCGATCGTAATCGTAAGCGGTCGATTCGTTTTTGCGCATGGGCCGAGGACGAAGAAGGGTAAAAGGCTGTCATTGACCTGACACTGGGATCAGCACGATTTCCTCGCTGGGATATGACACGCGAAGCGATGCACCCGTCTCCGGGTTACGCCACCGCCAGGTTTGTTCGCTCTGGTACCGCACGCGCCGTACCGGTCGCTCAGAACCGTTAGCAAATTGCAGCCCTTCGTCGCGCGCGTTGTATACGACGTGCGCGCCACCAGCAGAAACGAATCTGCCGGGCGATGTGGATTGCTTCATTCCGCGCGGAAGCGTTCTTGTTTCGGGTTGCGGAGCCGAACTCGCTACGATTGCTTCTCGTCGCTCGTGCGTCGATTGGAAATTGATAACTGCGAAAACGACCAAAATTGCAGCAGCGGCGAGACCGACGCCTAACGACCACCAGTTGTAAAGCAACCGTCCCGGTTGACCGGCAGGCGAAGCGCCTGTCCCAACGCTTTCAAGAGCTTCCCCGATCCGCTGAAAAAGAACCGGCGACGGCCGTGCTGGTCGCAGTTTTCTGAGTTCATTCTCAAGCTCGGAAAAATCGTTCATTGCGGTTGTAAGCTCTTTTTTAAATTGCTCAGAGCATAACGGTAGCGTGAAGCTGCGGTGTTTTGAGAAATTCCGAGTGTGCCGGCAATTTCGCTAAACGTAAGGTCATTCCAGATTTTCAATACCAACACCTCCCGCTGGTCGCAGGGCAAAGAGTCCATGGCCGCCGCCAGCGCCGATTGCGTGTCATCTTCCAATTCGAAGTGCGGCTCAATTGCTGGCTCAGCTTCGCTAAAAACAGTCGTCTCGCGTCGCGCTCGGCGGGTGTCGCGACGGACAAAATCAAGCGCGATGGAACGAACGGCAGAGTAGAGCAACGCGCGATTATCAATGTTGTGATTGCGCCGCCAGAACTTGACGAACGCTTCCTGCACAACGTCTTCCGCGTCGGCCGCTGAGTGCACCCATTGACGGGCAAACAGAAGTAATCCGGGCGCAACTTCAGAAAAGCAGTTCTTCCAATTCTCATGGGTGGCAATGGGCTCCATGACCTTTTCACGGTCTTTATTTTCAAGACGCCGCCAAGTGCAGATTTTGTCTGCCGCACTAAAGAAAATTTCCGGGCTCGCCGAGCGCTCGCGGCAGTTGCACCCTGTCACGTCACTTTTTTGGAATTGCACGCAGGATCAGATCGCCGAGCCAGTCCGGATGGGCCATTCCCTGGCGATACGCTCGCAGCGATTCCACAGAAGAATTCACGCGGAGATTGCTGTAAGAGCCGTCGGGGTTTTGCCAACGCTCATGCCAGTAAAGCGCCGCTTTGATCCGGGGATACCGCGTTCGGAAAAGTTCCAAACCTTGCTTGATCCACGCCGGTTTGCGAAGGGCGCTTGGCTTTGCCGTCGCAAGCGGGAACTCGCCGGTCGCCCACTCCGCGATCATGATGGGCTTATGCGGATCCAGACGGCTCATTTCCTGATACGGCCAGTCAACCAACGATGGAATGTCCGGGTTCGGTTCGTCCTTGTATTGCTGTCCGTAAACGCTCAAGCCGAGCCAATCGACGTAGTCGGATCCGGGGTAATAGGCAGGCGCGCAGTTCCAGGTTTCGTACGGATACGGATAATTGTTGGTGTGAAACATCCATTTGACGTTCGACGCGCCGCGCGCACGGACGCGGTCCACGACGTACCGATAAGCGCGACGAAAGGTTTCGGGGCCTTTCCAGTTATTGTGCTCCGGCTCCCATTGAGAGCCGCCGTAGTAAGCGCCAGACCACGGAAACCATGTTCCGTTCATTTCGACGCCGAACACGACGATCATTGGATGCCCAAAATCTCTGGCCGCGTCGCCCCACCTGTCGATGTACGTGTCCCATTTACCTGCGAGAATCTCAGTTAAACTGAACTTGTCCGGACCGTGATCTTCTTCGTAAGGCTTGTCCCACGGCGACCAAAAAACCAGCGGCAGCGAGCCGTGCCGCCAGATGACATTCAGATTGTCCACCGGAAAATTTTGTTCTCCCCAATAGCTCGACGACGCGATGATGGCCTGATGTTTTCCAACCATCTCCTCAAAATCCTCGATGGTCTCAAGCGTCACATCGTCCTCAGCATCCCCGAAATCCATAAACGCGCCGGTGTAAACGCCGTGCTCGGGAATTGCCACTTCGACCGGACCGTTTGGATCGATTTGCGTCGCAGGCAACGGCCTGCGACATCCGACGAGGACGAGAAGACTGAGTGCGACAAGCCATTTCATACTGTCATTCTGAACCCGCGGTCGCTGGTCAAGAATCTCTGATCAATTTCAGACCGCTCCTTTCAGGCGAATTAGACCAGCGATGATTCGCTTTGCTCAATGACAGCCGCCGAGTCAGATGCTTCTGTGCCCGGGAATTCTCCTTGACCCAACAAGTCCCAAATATCACAAAAGAAAAGCAACGTCGTGAGCCAACAATGAGCACAAAAGTTCTCGTGTCCTTGGTCCTGCCTTTCATATCAGCCGTTTTCGCCGACGACTTCAAAACATTGAATGGAAAAGAATACAAGGACGCTACGGTTACGCGCGTCGAGCCCGATGGAATTGTCGTTAAGACGAAATCAGGAGTCACGAAGGTTTATTTTGCCGAACTACCAAAAGACGTTCAGGAGCGCTTTCATTATGACTCGGAGAAGGCTGCCTCATATTCTGCCGAGCAGGCCGCAAATTACGCAGCATACCAAAAGCAGCAGGAGGAGACTCGACGTCAGCAAGCGGACGCGGAGGCAAAGAGCAACGCGGTTCTGGCTGAACAACAGGCCGCCACAAATCGCACACTAAGTTTGCAGACCCGCTACGCCGACCTTCAGACGCAGGAGGATCAGTTGCTTGTTCAAATCGGTGAGGCGAAGCAACCCGGACCGGCATATCGGGAAGGTAAGTCTCTGCGCCATCACCCGAACCCGCTCGCATCGCAGCTACCGCGTCTTCAGAGCCGCCTCAGCGACGTTCGCAGCGAAAAAAAGCAGGTGCAACGGCAACTGGAGAAAACGCAGCGCTAGCAACCAAAAAGCGGCGCGAAAACGCTCGCCCATGGCGGGACGTATTGCGTTTCTGCGGCAACTGGTAGGGACGCCATCGGGTGATGCGCTCGCGGTGCTTTGATTCCTGGCGATCCGCATTTACATACCACGCCGTGAAGAACGCGCGGTTCGCGGAGTCTCTGCAGCGAAGGTACCTGCGCGTTGCCGCAGTCGTGTCGGCCGCTCTCCAAGTTGCCTTCGCGACACCAACACGCGGCACCGAGAAACCGCTCGAAGTTTCTGCCATTGTCTCCGCCGATCATCCCGTAAACCGTTGCGTGCCAACTCAGGCACTGGGCGCGGGCGTGGACGGTCACGAGAAAGGCGAATGCACCCGGATGTTCACAGACAAGAACATCACGGAAATGTTATCGGCCGGACTCGGGCCGCTAACATATCGATTGCGCACCGAACTCGGTGGCGAAGTCTGGCATTGGAACCCACGCGGCAGGTGGAGCGATCCAGTTCACAAATGCGGATACTGGACCTCGGATGATTCGCTCGGCGAACCGATCAATGTTTCTTACGGCTACCGCTTGCCACGGCGCGGAAACACGATCGATCAGGCAAACGATGACGGTTACTCCCGGATCACAGACGGTGACAAGGAATCGTTTTGGAAAAGTAATCCGTATCTGGATTCACATTTCACCGGTGAACCGGCGGACGCTCATCCGCAGTGGCTGATTATAGATCTCGGCCGAGACAAGCCGGTCAACGCTATTCGCATTCACTGGGCCGCGCCGTACGCGAAGCAATACAAAGTGGAATACTGGCCAGGCGACGACCCGATGCACTTGCAGCCAGATGATGACGACGTTTGGCAACCGTTCGCAAATGGGAACATCGCGAATGCGCAAGGCGGCGATGAAATGATCCGACTCATTGAACGCCCGCGCTCCGTTCAGTTCGTGAGGATCGTTATGAGCAACAGTTCGCACACCAGCGCGCAAAGCTCGGATGACATTCGCGACTCGTTAGGCTTCGCGATTCAAGAAATCGAGCTCGGCAACATCGACCCGCCTTCGCGTCGCTACGGCGCCGCAAGTAAGCGCGGTCGTTTTCATGATCATGTGCGTCACGCACCCGATCGGCATCGCCAGACCATCGTTTACGTGTCGTCCACCGATCCCTGGCATCGCGCCGAAGACATCAACTACAGCACTGAGCAGCCTGGCCTGGATTTCATTTTGCGCAGCAAGCTCACGAACAACTTGCCTGCGCTCGTGCCAGTAGGCGTGTTGTACGACACGCCAGAGAATGCTGCCGCCGAAATCAATTATTTGCTGCGGCGCAATTACAGTCTGGAAGGAATCGAACTGGGCGAAGAACCCGATGGACAATGGGCAACTCCAGAGGATTACGCCGCGCTCTACACCGGAGTCGCGCGCCGGCTCATCTCCCTTAATCCGCGCTTAAAACTCGGAGGACCAAGCCTGCAAAATTTTGAGGACGAACTGCTCACGTGGGCAGATGCATCTGGTAATCGTTCCTGGATGAATCGCTTTCTCAATTACGTTCGAGGCGCAGAAGTGCCGTTCGATTTCTTTTCATTCGAGTTTTATCCGTTCGACAACATCTGCACCGATGCGGCACCGCAACTGTTACAGATTCCAAAACGTTTGAATGACATGCTCGCCAGCTTGCGCGCTGACGGCGTACCTTCGGACATCCCGTGGCTGATGACCGAATACGGCTACTCAGTTTTCGCCGGACGGCCCGAAGTGGATATCGAAGGTGCCCTTTTTAATGCTGACACAGTTGGTGCCTTTCTGACGCTCGGCGGCGCCAAATCATACCTGTATGGCTATGAGCCGAACTATCTCCAAGACGAGCTGAAATGTTCGTGGGGCAATCTCATGATGCTTCAGTTGAACCCGAAAAACGACGAAATGAATCGTTTGTCCGCCTACTACGCCGCTAAGCTCATCACTAAAGAATGGATGCAACCCGTAACCGAACCGCACGAGATCTTTCCTGTAACCATCACCGGAACCACGGACGACGCGCACGAAGTGATCCGCCCTGCCAGGCCGAAGTCACTATCTACGGTGACCGCGTATGCGGTGCGCCGACCGGACAAAATGTGGTCGCTCCTTGCTATCAACAAAAGTCCGCAGCGCGTCGCGCGACTCAACGTGGAGTTCAATATTCCGGGCGCGAAGCAGCCGGCGACTTTCGTGGGCCAGATTGAGACAATCCAATTTTCACAGCAGCAATACGCATGGAACGCGGACGGTCCAAACGGTCACCCGACTCGAAGCCTCCCTCCGGCGCACTTTACACGAAAAGTAGCATCATTTTACGACTTGCCGCCCTACTCGCTCACTGTTCTGCGCGGAAAACTTCCGACCCCGTGAGGCTTCAATACACGCAGGTAACACTTTACAATGTAACTGGCATCCAGGTAGATCACCGCGCATCGCGCTCCTGTGAGATATAGTCGGCCGAATCGCCAAGAACCTTCGGCATCCGGCGGAGATCACGTTTGGGAAATCGTTTGCCGACCAGATCGGCCGCCTTTGCACCCAGCGTTCATTGAGGGCCGATAAGGCTTTTGACCCCGACGAGGCTTTCTTCACTTGCTGAAGATCCCCGCAAACCGCCCTTTTTTCTGGGACTTCAAAGCTTGCTGGAACTGCTCCTTCACAAAATTCGGGTCCCTCGCGTGAGCCAGCGCGTCCATGAGACTGATGCGGTCAGCCAGCAGCAACTCGATAAGGCTATCGTCCACGGTATGCATGCCGTCGCCCCCTCCGATTTGAATCAGTCCCGGGATCTGTGAAAGCCGCTGGTCCCTGATACACGCCTCGATTCCCGAGTTTACGGTCATCAATTCGGAGGCCAAAACCAAGCCTGGCTGATCGCTTCGCGGCAGGAGATACTGGCATACCACTCCCAACAACGACCACGCAAGCTGGGAACCGACGAACTGCTGGCCATCCTTTGGAAAGGCATCAAGAACCCGACCAATGGCTGTTGGCGCATCGTTGGTGTGCATGGTCCCAATCACAAGGTGCCCCGTTTCTGCTGCCGTAATCGCAGTTTTGATCGTCTCCGTGTCGCGCATCTCACCTACAAGAATGACGTCCGCATCCTGTCTCAACGCGTTCTTGAGCGCTGATGCAAAGTCGCGCGCGTCGGAACCAACCTCGCGCTGGTTCACCAGGGTCCGCCCCTGCGAGTGAACAAATTCGATCGGATCCTCAATACTGACGATGTTAACGGAACGCCGTCTCGCTATCGTCTGGGCCATGCTGGCCAGCGTTGTGCTCTTCCCCGAACCGCTTGAGCCTGTAACAAGTATCAGACCCGCTCGTTCGTCACACCAGCGGTCCAATACAGAAGAATGTCCCAACGACTTTAGATCGCCGACCTCAGAAGGAATACGTCGAAAATTAGCCTCAATCGCACCTGACACATAGCACGCATTTCCACGAAACCGTCCGATACCATCGACCTGCAACGCGAAGTCAAGCTGCCACTCATTTTCCAGTTTCGCCCGTTGTCCTTCTTTCAAGGCATCGATCACCAGCCTCCTCGTATCCTCAGCAGACAGCGCTTCCTCCATAAGCGGCTGGATGATACCAGCGACCCGCATCATCGGCGCCGCCCCCGCTGTCAAATGAAGATCAGAAGCTCCCTGCTGAGTGGCAAGCACCAGAAAATCGATCAAGTCATGTTTGTTCATAACACTTCAGAAAGGTGCGAAAGACTCGTCTAGCCGATTCCCCTGATGGCGCGGCGCAGCTCGGATTCATTGCTGACCGACGCCATGGCGGTCGCTTCGGTGATGATCTTGGCTTGGAGAGCTTTGATCGTCGATTGCAAAAAAGAAACGGCAGAAGGGTCCGATCCGCGGGCGATATACTGATCAATGTTCTGCAATTCGCGTCTGGCGATCCAGTCGCGCATGGCCCCCGCATTTTCGACGTGTTCCACCAGCAAATGCAAACCTCCATCAGCAGATTCGACCAGCTTCTGGCACAGGACGCCAGAAAGTTGGTTTGCCAGAAGGTTCGTACCATGCTTCGCGTCGTCGGCTGGGAAAAGATTCAAATAGCGCTCCATCGTGTCCGCAACCTTCTCCGAATGCAGAGTTGAAAGAACGAGATGTCCGGTTTCCGACGCCTGGAGGGCCGTCAACGCCGTTTCGTAATCCCGGATCTCGCCAACAAAAATAACATCCGGCGCCTGACGAAGCGCGCTCCGCAACCCGTTCGCAAAAGTGCCGGTGTCACGTCCAACCTGTCGCTGGGTGAAAAGACAGCGATTGTTGGTGAACTGATACTCGACGGGGTCCTCAATGGTCACTATATGCCGCACCAGGTTCTCGTTCATCCATTGAAGGAGAGATGCGATGGTGGTGGATTTCCCTGAGCCCGTCGGTCCGGTCACAAGAATCAGGCCGTGCTCGCGAGCGCCCCATCGGGTCAGGAGCCACTCAGGCGCTCCGAGCGCGTTCAAGCCCGGCATGCTCGTCTTGACGCGGCGCAGGACGGCAGCGAGGCGACCCATGGTCCGGTGCAGATTTACGCGATAGCGCGTATGCGTGCGCGAGATGAAGCCGCTGTCGCGATCCATGTCGCCGGCACCCTGCGCATTCGCGCCGCAAGCCAGCCAGAAGTCGGTCATTTGTACGAGCGACATGGGCTCCTCGCCGAACAGACTGATTTGTTCATTGACTTTAAGCCGCGGTATCTCGTTCTCCTGAAGGAAAACGTCGCTCGCTTGGCGCTGCTCCGCAGCGTCGAGAATGCTGTCGATGTTCTGGGGCACGGCTCTGGGGTACGTCATAAACGTAGCTCAGTGACCTAGAACTGCACAAGATGTTTTATTGTTCGCTTGCAGCGGGATTCCTGGTTCAGCCTTTTCGAGGGGCGACCTGCCGCTACCTGCATCGAACCTACTACAACACGGGCGCTGACCTCCGCGTCAGAAAAAATGCCAACTGAACAGACGCCCAATCTGGACTCACTGCCGGAAAATCCGCCAGTGGCCTCAGAGCAGTTCGTACGAAGAAAGTTCGGGCTTATGCGCGGTCATTCGTGCTCCGATAAAGATGAGAGCAGAGTGAAATGGGAATATTCGAACCCGGGCGTTTAAGCGGTTGGATAAGCTCAAGCTCTTGGATGCATGACGCCAGCCTAACGAGACACAAGATCAGTAACCGCAACGAGCGAGAAACGACTTCGCACGGTCTTAAAATCACACATAAGGACAGTTAGCTCGATCAACCAATGGGTAGCACAGGTGGCGGCCGCGCTGGCGCCGTTGCAGGAAGAACTGAAGTTGCCACGATCACCAACCCTCTGTCCAGGATTCATCAGAAACGTAGCCGTTAGTGAACTCGATCATCACCATCGCACGGCGGCGCCAATAAATCCAACTTTCGAGTCTTCCTATGTCTTGAATCTCCGCCTCGCTTTTCATCTGTTTAGGCATTCCGAGAATCTCTTCCACTTGCGCTTTTGTCATACCGTTGTGGATTTTTTCGTAGTTCTGCCTGGTCAGTTTCGATTTAAAGGGCCATGCGTGCGCCGCAGGTGCAGGCATGGCTGAAATCAGCGCGACGAGCAGAGCAAGACGAGCGAGCCTCTTCATTGGGGTGGTCTCAATTAATCCACCAAGGAATTGGGCAAGTGGGATCGTAGACAGCGACATTGAACGTAACTAGAAAGAGATAAGCCACGGCAGGGTGCCGCGGCAAACACACTGATCGTATTTCGTATTGGGGACGTTCGTTGCATCGATTAGATGGCATGAAAGGGAGCGGATGAGCTTTTAGACTCATCCGCTCTATGCAAAATACAATCGTTCATAACGAAGGGGCGGCCTCACTCGAGGGCGCCGTTGGTAAAGTAAAACTCTCCCGCTCGATCATCAAGCTCGGGTTGGACATGCACGCCAGGGTGTACGTGGTGGTGGCGCAATACGATCATCTGTTGCCGAAGCCACCGCGACGTTTTTCGCCGCCGGAGTTTGTGCCGTGGGTGGAAGGGCTGCTGCGAAGCGGTCACATCGTGCACGTGGTTTATGAAGCATGCGGGTTTGGGTTTGGTCTCTATCGAGAGTTAACAGCGCTCGGGGGCCACTGCTACGTGATTGCGCCGCGCAAACTCGACGAGCAATGTACCCGGGTAAAGACCGATCCGCGCGATGCGGCGACGTTGTGCCAGCGACTCTCGCGCTATGTGGAGGGTAACACACCGGAGCTGGCAGTGATTCGGGTGCCGAGCGAAGCGGAGGAACAAGCCCGGCATGTTTCCCGGCAACGCGAACAACTGGTCCGGTTACGGCAGAAGTTGGAGGCCCAGGGGCGCAGTTTGCTCATCAATCACAGTCTGCCGGCGCCGGCTCACTGGTGGAAGAACCAGACTTGGTCGCGCTTAAGCAAATTGCTTCCGGCCTGGATCTGTCTTCGCCTGGAAGTTCACCGGCCGGCCTTGTTGACCCTGGAGCAACAGATCAGCGCTTTGAGTGCGGAGCTGGAAGCGGCCGCTCCCGTCGATATTCCCGCAGGCGTGGGCAAACTAACTACCGTGGTGATGACCCGCGAGATTTGCTCGTGGGAGCGCTTTTCCAATCGGCGTGCCATTAGTTCGTATACCGGACTGTGTCCGGGCGAACACAGCAGCGGCAGCAAACGGGTACCAGGCAGCGTGACCAAACACGGCAACCCGCGATTGCGGGCGGCGCTGGTGGAATGTGCCTGGCGTATGGTGCGCTTTCAACCCAACTATCCACCGGTGAAAAAGCGCCTGAGCGTTCTGGCAAAAGGTTCACGCGCGATCGGCGCCGTGCGCAAGAAAGCCATCGTAGCGGTGGCGCGCCGTCTGGCTGTCGATCTGTGGCGCCTGCACACCGGCCGCTGCAGCGCAGAGCAACTCGGATTGAAGTTTTAAAACAATTTGGTTCGAGGGGAACAGTTTGGAACGTGGCGTGTGTCCGGTGCCTAACCTGGTCCGATCGTCGCCAGTGCGGCTCGCACCGTCGCTTTAGATTGGACCGCGCCCACGTTCCGCTTCAGCCGACAGCATAAGTCACATTGCGCTGCCAAAACCAAAAGGCATGCGCGGATAGGAGTATCAGCCGCTGAAAAAGCTCAGCGCGCACTTCGAAGCGGATACGTTCTCAAACACCAACCAACAATCGCCCAACTACCAACCACACCCATGTAATAAACCTTATTTATCCAAACTCACTCCTTGACACCCTTCATAGGGGTTAGATCACTATCATCGATGCAATAGATGACGTGGCACTGAAATCGATTCGCCCGAAGCGAGCGCGATCTTAATCGGACGATCTGGGTCGCACGAATCTTCATCCCAAGCAGGCTCTTCCTCTACGACCGCACTTTGCGCCTTCGCAACGACGTGGCCTGTCGCTGAAAAGTCTTGCGACAACGTCACGCGCTCCCCGACTCGGAGCAAGTCACTGTATGGACCGTAGTAGGTGCGCTCGGTTGCGCGATACCATGAATTAGCGATAACGGCCCCACTGACGAGAACAACCAGGAACGCCGCGACCGCAACTACAACTATCTTCCAGCGACGAGGCTATCGAGTCATCTAACGAGACGCAAGATCAGCGACCGCGAGGCCGGCAAAACGTAACTTGCAACGTGAGCGTAGATGGTAAACACAAACCAACGTAGATCGCAACGCCGCTCGCGGTTCGCTGCATTAGATGGTTAGATGATTTCGCTGCGGGCACTTCGTTAGCTCACATCGAGGGGCTTCCGCGTCCACGCGCCAAACTGAATTGGTCCCAGGATTTGACTTCCGGAAGCTACAACCTCCTCTTCGAGCCGTTTTGCGAGGGTCTCGTCGGCTACGACGCCGCCAGGCATCGCAAGTCCCATTTCTCCCATACGCGGACTGACACTGATCAACGTATTCAGCGATCCAGCGATACAGATACGAACCGCGTCCGCCACCAGCCAGTGACTCCGCGAGGACCGTTGGAAACGGGAGGCCCACATCGAGAAATGCTTTCGCCACGCGGCGACCGTAATCAGGTGGATTTCCCGAACGGCGGAACGCTTCGCTGAGTAGTCCGTAAATCTCGTCCCAAAACGCGCACGGAGGGTCGCTCGAGTGAGTGTTGGCAAAATCCATTTCGTGGAATACAACAATGCCGCCAGGTTTCAAAAATTTGAGCAGACGACGGATGATGGCTCCGGGATCTTGCTGGTAAAGTAAAATGTAACGGCCGACGATTGCGTCGAACTGATCTGGGGCGTCGAACTCAGCAAGGTTGCTGGCCTCGAAGGAAACCCACGAAGAACAGCCCTGCTGACGACTGCGCTCGCGCGCCTTCTCCAGCCCCGCGGCATCCTGATCAACTCCCAGTACCCACCCTCCTGGTCCGACGATCTCGCCTGCCAGGAACGCTACGTCACCCATTCCTGAGCCGATCTCGAGGACGCGCATTCCTGGGCTAACTCCGGCAAATCGAAAAAACTTGTCTGTGAATGGGCGAATTATCTTGGCCTGAAATGTCAACCGCTCATACTCATACTCCGATTGACCCAGAATGTAATTGCCTTTGGTTTTCGAAGCCATCCGACTCTTCAGCTTATTCAGTTAGAGTGCCATCGTCAGCCGTTTAATTGGGGGAATGAATTTCAAGTCTTAGGTCGAATTCTGTCGAGACCATCTAAGGAAACAGAGATAAGCCACGGCAGGGTGTCGTGGCGAACAGGCTAAACTTAATTCGAAATGGGGCCGCTCGCTTTATCGATTGGTCAGATGCTTTCATTCGCCACTCATTCATCGAATGAATCCGGGAAGACCATCCTCCCCTTTTTATCGAATCCGAAAGTCACGCCAGATGAGCCACCGTGTCCATCGGAAGCGAACCCGGTGTAAACGCGACCGGGAATGAGCTTCTGCGGTCGAATCATCGTGGTAAAACCAGGAGGCGTAACTCCGGACTGGATCGGCTGTGTCAGACCACGGCCGCTCAAGATGGACCACATCGCCTTCCACCGGTCATCGGCGGTCCGCATAGAAACGGTGAATGACTCGATGTCGGTCTTCGGACGTGTGGTCGAATCACGGTAAAACTCGAAGCGGATCGGCCCGCCCAATCGCCCGCTCGCTTTACAAACAAACGAGTATGACATCGCCTCAGCAGCGATGCCTGCGGACAGCAATAACATGACGGCAACGAAGCGCATTAGCATCTAACGAGAACAAGCTCAGCCGCGGCTACCGGGAGCGAGGCTGGAAATCTCTGGAACTGTTTTAGTCATAAGGAATTTTAAATGCGCAGCGGCTAGCCGTCGCTGCAGCGCTTGGTTAGGGCTGTAGGTGAGCGGTGGGAAGAGGATTTGCTCAAACTGTGCGTCCGGCAATGCAAAGAGATCGGCGATGCGCCGACGAGAGGAAAACACTTCTGCATGTGACCAATCGGGATCAGAACGCTTCTTACGGAGGATCACCTCGGGATGATACCATTTCTCGAAATTGGACTCCACCTTAAACGTGGCGAACACACCGAGATAGTCGAATCCGTCGATGGTTCTGCGCCGCACGTCGTGTACCGCGATGATCTTCTGCGCGTGGAGATGACGAAGCAGGAGCGCCTCGGCGGAGGCTGGCAATTTAGCAGCGCAGCCGCTCGTAGCGGCTGTCAGTGATATGCAGAGCGCGAGTGGAAACCGAGCGGTAGCCATAGCCCTAGACCTTATGGCTGCGGGCGCGAGGTGAGCGCGCGAGCACTGGGTTGAAAAGGTGAGTGTGTTTGCCGTTCATATTTACTCGCGGGCTACTCCTCCTTTTTGAGGTGGAGCAGAGCCGCACCAACGGCCGGAAACGAGTGTTCCGGAGCGTTGCAGTTTAACAACTCGAACAAACAAACACACTCAGATGAAAAAAGAACTCTATCTTGGACTGGATGTCCACAAAGACTGTATCATCACGGCGGTGGCGGAGGAAGGGCGCAAAGGGCAGGTGCGCGAGACAGGTGCCATCAGCAACGACTTGCATGCGGTGGAAAAATGCATTGGACGACTGCGTAAAGCACATGGCAAGGAAGTGATCTTGCGGGCGTGCTATGAAGCGGGACCGTGCGGGTTTGGGCTGGCGCGGCGACTCAAGCAGCTTGGGGTGGAATGCGAGGTGGTGGCGCCTTCGCTCACTCCGAAGCGCGCGGGTGATCGGATCAAGACCGACCGGCGCGATGCGCGCAAACTGGCGCGACTCTTACGGGCCGGGGAACTGACTGCGGTATACATTCCTGATGCCCGCGACGAAGCGATCCGGGATTTGTGCCGGGCACGGAGCGATGCGGTGGATGATCGGCGCCGCTCGCGGCATCGATTAAAAGGCTTCCTGCTGCGGCACGGGTATCGTTACCAGGGCAAGAGCGCCTGGAGCGCGGCCCATGAGCGTTATCTGCGCGAGCTGGTCCTGCCTCATCCGGCGATGAAAGTCATTCTGGAAGAGTATCTCCAGGGGATCGCCGCAGCCGGGGACAGGATCGCGGGCTGCGAAGAGGCGATGGGTGATCTGCTGAAGCAATGGCGTCTGGCGCCGGCGGTGCGCGCGCTCATGGCGATGAAAGGCTTTCGAAGTGTGGCGGCCATGATTCTGGTGAGCGAACTGGGTGAAGTACATCGCTTTGCTCATCCGCGCCAGGTGATGGCTTATCTGGGGTTGGTGCCGACGGAGAACACTTCCAGTGAGAGACGGCGCCAGGGTCGTATCACTAAGTGCGGCAACGCGCATGCACGCTGGTTACTGGTGGAGTGTGCCCAGCATTACGCGACGCCGCCCAAAGTAAGCAAGGAACTGAGTCGGCGCCAGCAAGGTCAACCGGCCGCAAGTGCGGACGATCAGTTGGCGCGCGCAGAACCGGTTGCATCGTCGCTACACGCGTCTGCTGGCGCGGCGATCCAACGCAACAAGGCGATCGTGGCTATCGCGCGGGAGCTGTGCGGTTTTATCTGGGAACTGTTGCGCACCCAAGCTTGCTACCAGGCGCCCTCGCCATCGGTCTGAAAAGTTGGTTCGATGGGAACAGCACTAACAAACAAGGAGGAGACCACACAGAAGAATCAGCGCTACACCCAACCCAGGAAGGAGCGGCTCTGGGGCGGCAGGTCACGGTAGCCAACCCACGATGTCTCGTTAGCGTTAAGGCTGGAGAAAAGTCCAACCCGAGCACGCGTCACCTAGACTGTTGGAAGAAGGCTGCGGTGAATTAAAAGAATGCGGATAGGTCCTCCCACAAAGAGGGCAGCCCGCGAATATCAGCATGACCAACCGCCGGGAATCTAACTCACCCCGACTGATCAGCCGTCTCAAACCCGCTCCTACTTAGCTATTACACAACAAAGCGATGCAAACACTCGCACCAGACTCCTTTTGCCCCTTGACAAATCCACAGCCATATCAACGAGAATAAAATGAGCGACGGCGGACGAGGCCCCGCGTCGCTCCGAGTCGGAATGTGGAAATCATCTCAAAAGTGGAGCGTGCAGCGGGTCGCCGTTCGCTCCATCGCATAGATGGCATGAAAGGGAGCGGATGAGCTTTTAGACTCATTCGCTCTATGCAAAATACAATCGTTCATAACGAAGAGGCGGCCTCACTCGAGGGCGCCGTTGGTAAAGTAAAACTCCCGCGCTCGATCATCAAGCTCGGGTTGGACATGCACGCCAGGGCGTACGTGGTGGTGGCGCAATACGATCATCTGTTGCCGAAGCCACGCTATTGAGTTCGAGGGGAACAGTTTGGAACGTGGCGTGTGTCCGGTGTCTAACCTGGTCCGATCGTCGCAAGTGCGGCTCGCACCGTCGCTTTAGATTGGACCGCGCCCCGTTCCGCTTCACCGAGACGCAATAAGTCACATTGCGCTGTCAGAATTAATATCGACACGCGCGGATAGGAGTATCAGCCGCTGAAGAACCGAAAAGCGAGCAGTGGAAGCGGAAGCGTTCCGAAATCACCACCAACCTCAAACCTAACAAGCCTATGTAACCACCATCCTAACACTTACCTTTGACACCCTTCATAGGGGTTAGATGGCGTCATAGAACCCAAGATGATCGTGACCCGTCGTCGACGACAGTCCATCGCTTAGCACGTTTGCGGACGGTAACCACGTCCCCGCCGCCTTGCTGGATTCCGGTGATTTTGCCAGTAAACACCGAGACTTCTGATGGAGTCTTAACTTCCATCCAGACGATATGATGGTCGATGTCCTTTGCGCGAGAAACCACAGCAGCGATTGCAGCGATGTCCGCGTCGGGAAGTTTACCTTCAACGCGGAATGGCCAATGGCGAGAGTCAGCCTCAATCGAAGAGTGCGCAAAGAGGGCCGCGAAAACCAGAGTGTAGATGGAGTGCGTCAATCGCATAGCGTCACGCAAGCCGTCTAACAGGAAAGAGATAAGCCACGGCAGGGTGGCGTGGCAAACAGACTGAACTCATTTCGAGGTGGGGCCGTCGGCTTCATCGACTGATTAGACCCCTTTTGGTGGCATCGAGCTCACGCTCCGCATGATCCTGAAACATCCTTCTGGCACCGCGAAGCAGAAAAGCGAGAACAACGATGGTGACGAGTGTGCCTGCGATAGAGCGCGCCATAAACCAAGTGTAGAGCTGAAGAGCGACGACGAAGACGATCATAGCTACGATAGCGACGCGACTACGGCGAAAAATGCCGAAGGCGAAAACGCCTGAAGTAGCAGCTATGATAATGCTGAACACGAGGGCAACTGCAGTAACAAAAGGAGTATGCTGAAGGTATTGCTGCGCGACGAAGTCATGGCTGATGAAACCGCCTGTGCCGGGCCTGTGGTAGAGGACGTACTGGAGCAACGCGAACAAGCCCGTCACCAGCGCGATCACGCCATAAGCAATTGCGGCATAACCTGCCTGTGGCACCCTCTTGTCGCTGTAATCGTAGACCGATGTTGTTGGACGTTTTGCCGGCTCGGTCATGGCGTGTGGCTTTGAGGTCTAACGAGAATTAGGCGAAAGTTCGTAATAAAAGGCGAACATTTTTTCGTCTAACACAAATCGGAGGGCGGGTTTTCGACGGCCGGCGGCTGGTCGAGAGGGCTGCGGATGTGGACGCCGGGACGGTTCAGCACATGGGTGTAAATCATGGTGGTAGCGACGTTTTTGTGACCGAGCAGTTCTTGAACGGTACGAATGTCGCACCCGTTTTCAAGCAAGTGCGTGGCGAAGCTGTGCCTCCGCGTAAAAGCTACGCTCACGCGGTCGGCGTGATCGGATTCCTTTTGAGATAATTTGGAAGGTGAGCTTTTAGAAATCGCCTGCCGTTTCCACTCTTCAAGTAGCGTTCTCGCCCTCAGCCAAATGAATTTAGGCGGATGGCCGAGCACAATAACTCTTTGATAGAAATCAATATCCTTGGAGACGATCGTGAAGCCTTGTTGCTTTGCCCACTTCCAAACCGCGCTGTCATCGGCTTGCTTCAAGCCGACAGTTTTGATGTGCGCCGAATCGGGAAACAAATCAGCAATCCGCTGAACAATCCTATGCGAAACATTCCCATCCAGAAGAAGCTTCACGCAGGGGCAACGAAAAGCTTCCTCTCGCGATCAGCGGCAAACGCCGAACACGCCTGAATGTCTTCGCGGGTGAGCTCGGGAAAATCCCGTAGTACCTGGTCTTCGGTCATGCCCCCGGCCAGATACTCGAGGATGTCTTGAACCGTAATGCGCATTCCGCGAATGCACGGCTTACCGCTGCGCTTGCCAGGCTCGATGGTGATGATTTTGGAGTAGTCCATCTCAGGAAATGTTAATTTCGGAGGTTTGGGTGGTCAAATGCCCGTCAGACTCTGGAGGTCCCGACACTCACGCGCGCACAGGCACGCTAGCGGTGCGTTCGAGTTTGCCCCAGCTGACCCAGGCGCCTTTGATGGCGCGCAGGATGGCTTTCCAGATGCAGTAGCTGAGCATGGGACGATAGATCAGGCGCATCGGCAAAATTCGCCAGGCGCGTAGGATCGGTTCGCGTTCCAAAATGCAGGCGAGCGTGGCGAGGATCACGTCCATCGCCAGGAATGTGATGATGAACGGCAACACCGCGCGCCACACGCCAAATGGGAGTGTGGCCAGCAGGAACAAATCCACCATGGGCGTCACAGCCACGAGAATGATTTGGAAAAACCAGACGCTCGGCAAACTGAACCAGCCGAGCGCGCGATAGTTCAAGTTGAACACCATGTCGCGGTGTTTCCACAGACATTGCAGCGTCCCGTAAGCCCAGCGGGAACGTTGTCGCGTCAGCGCGCGCACCGTTTCGGGCGCTTCCGTCCACGCGATGGCTTCAGGCACATACACAATGCGCTGACGGCGCCTGTGCAGCGAGAGAGTGAGATCGGTGTCTTCGGCCAGCGTTTCCAGACTCAGACCGCCTGCTTCGGCGATCGCCTCCTTGCGAACAGCGCTGATCGCGCCCGGCACAACTGTGATGCAGTTCCAGCGGTTGTAAGCGCGCCGGTCCAGATTAAATCCGCAGGTGTATTCCAGCGCCTGACAACGCGCGATGAACGTGCGCAGATTTCCGACCTTTGCGTGACCTGAAACCGCGCCGATGCTCTTATCTGCAAACGGCTCGAGCAAACGCGGGAGCGTGTCGCGTTGACATTGCGTGTCGGCATCAATGAAAACAACGATGCCGTTACGAGCGGCAGCGAGGCCGCGTTGCAGCGCACGCGCTTTTCCGTGATTTTGCTGTCGCAACAAACGGACGCGCGGTTCTCCGCCTGCAATGCGCCCAACTTCCGCAGCGGTTTGGTCGCGCGAACCGTCGTCCACGACGACTACTTCGATTTCGCCTTTGTAATCTGTGGCAAACAGCGTGCGCAAAGTTTCCGCAATTACTTTCTCTTCGTTATATGCAGCGATCACCACGCTGATTGGCTGCGCAAAATCTGATCTCGGTCCGCGACGAAACCGAAAGGCGAGCCAGATCACAATCAGCGTGCGAATCACCACGAGCGCCGTCGCCACGATCATGAAGGCCCAGAGAAATTCCTCGATGCTGTGGTAAACGCGAAACCCGGTACTGCTCACGAAACGGCTAAGCGATTGTCCATTCCTTTGCACTGGCGGCATCAGCGCGTCGCGCGTCGTTCCGAGCAGCGTGCTCAACGGCACGATGGTGTCGCCGCGCGTATGCAGCCAATCCAGAATGCGCGGAAGCGCTTCGACTGTTTGCGAGCGGTCGCCGCCCGCATCGTGCAACAGGATGACGCTGCCATCGTGTCGTTGTTGTTTGATTCGTCGCAGGATAATGTCTGCCCCGGGCTTCGCCCAATCTTGCGGATCGATATTCTCCAAGACTACGAGGTAATTGAGATCCTCCGCGATTTTCAGCGGAGTCAGCTCACTAAGGTTGGTCGGCCCAGTGTCTGCGGCGTAAGGCGGGCGAAACAAGGTCGTCGCGCGGCCAGTGATGGTTTCGAGCAATAGCTGCGTCGCGTTCAGCTCCAGACGGATGTGCTCCGGCCAGCAGAGCGCCAGGTTCGGATGGTAATACGTGTGGTTCCCAATCTCGTGTCCTTCGTCAACAATTCGACGAACAAGTGCCGGGTAACGCTCTGCGTTTACTCCCACGACGAAAAAGGTCGCCTTCACATTTGCTGCTTTCAGAATGTCCAGAATCTTCGGCGTCCATTGCGGATCAGGGCCGTCATCAAAAGTGATCGCCACCTGATGCTCGCCGCCGGCGCCCTGGTGATACAGCGTTGGAAATTCCGCAAACTTTACATATTTGGCGGTGAGATAGCCGTCTCCATCGACAGCCAGCTTTCGCATCCCATCGGTGCGATTCTCGTCAACGGTGACAATCTCGCCATCGCCGACGTCCGTGATCGTGTCTGTCGATTTGATCAGTTCGAGCGCCTGTCGGGTTTGATTATCGAACTTGAAATCGCGCGGGACGCTGAGCGCATCCCAGATTGCCGGGTCCTCGCTGCCCAAGCGATAAAGCGCGAACCCGCCGGCTTTTTGATCGCGCACTGCGCGCAATTGGTTGAGAAATGTCACAGTATCCAGAAACCAAACGCCGTGCTCGGCGTCTTCATCCTCGAAGTAAAAGTAGGGGCTGTAACTCGGCCCCTGCACATCGACGCTCTTGATCTCGGCATCGTTTGCGCGGCTCATTGCTTCGGAAAAACTGATCAGCTCGGCCTTTTTACCGCCGATCGGCCAGTCGTATCCGTAGCTGCCAATTGCGATGATCCATTGTTTGGCGTCGGAACCTTCGAGCAGCACATGTAGCCAACCTTCAAACCATGAGCGCGAAGCGAGAGGCCCCGGCGGGTCGGTTTCCGAGGTTTCATCGAACAACATCGCCACGAAACGATCGACGTTGTCGCTGAGCGCGTCGATATCGACGTAATCGAGCTCCTGCCCGGGTTGCACGCACAGCCACAGCTCTTTGTTGTCGTCATGCAACGCGTCCGCGAACTTGTCGATGAATGCGGTGAGATCCTTCTTGTAAGCGGGGTCGATTTGTTGCCAATCAATCACTACCCCGGTGGCTTTTGCCTTGCGCAAAACCGAGACCACATTTTCGATAAAGTTATCCTGTCGTTTCGGCGGCCCGTGCGCGAGATTCTCAACCGCCTCAGGCTGCCAGGTGTCACCGACCAAGTTCGTCAGCAGCGGCATTAGCGCGATACCTTTGGTCGCCGCCAGTTTTGAGACGCGACTGTCGGAATCGATTTGCAAGTTCCCCATGCCATCGATCACCGTCATCCATTCTGGACAGACATGCGTAATCTGCGCCGCGTGTTGCTGGAGCGACGCGTAACTGTCCGGATCGTCATTCACGTAAAATGCGAGTCGAACTTCGTTGGCAGGCGGTTTCTTCCGAGGGCGCGGCGAAGTAGCTGGCGCTGTTCCGGCGAGCTTTTTCGCTGCCTGCCGTGCCGCGCTAAATTTTTGCCATAGCAGGGAAGCCGGTGATAACTGGCCCGCGGGGTTCTCTCTTTGCAGCGCGCGCAATTGACCCTTCAACTGCCGCAACGAAAACGGCACGTTCATTTTTGGGGTGACAAAGAGCGTTTGCACGAAAAGCACCAGTGCCACAAAGAACACCACCCCGCCGGTAAGCAGAATGAGACGCAGCCGCGGCCAGCGTTTACCGCTGGGATCGGAGAAAACAAACGGTGTAACCTGTTCTGGAGGAAACTCAGCCATGCGAGGCGTATAATCGCGCAAAGGCAAAAATAAGAAAATCCGATTCTCTCATTTCAAGGATGGACGGCGGACATTGGACGTTAGAGGTTAAGCGCAAATGCATATCGAGCCAGATTCACTACCGACTGGACACGAGGGCATCATCGCGCGTTTAAAAAAAGGTCCCACAATTCACTCCAGCGCTTGGGTTGTCCCCGGCGCGACGGTCATTGGGGATGTTACGTTAGAGGAAGAATCCAGCGTCTGGTACGGCGCGGTGCTGCGCGGCGACATCAATCGCATCATCATCGGGCCGCGCTCGAATGTTCAGGACAACGCCGTCGTTCATCTCGACACAAGTTATCCCACCACAGTGGGCGAATTGGTCACCGTCGGCCACACAGCGGTCGTTCACGCGTGCACGATCGACAATGAAGTGCTGGTCGGGATGGGAGCCATTATTCTCGACGACGTCGAAGTCGGCGCGCGTTCCATCATCGGCGCAAATGCGCTCGTTCCGATGGGAACGAAAATCCCGCCCGGCTCACTGGTGCTCGGCTCGCCTGCAAAAATTCGCCGGGAATTAACGCTCGACGAGCAAAAAGACATCGCGCGGTGGGCTTGGAGCTACGTCGAAACAGCGAAGCAGTACCGCGAATTCTACTGATCTGCTGCGGCGCTGTAGCCACGGCCACAGGCCGGTTTGGCTACAACATTCTAAATTGGCGCTAATCGCTGTTCATAGACCGACGCCAAACGTCCGTGCCAATTCGCGCGCATTCTCGCGGACTAGTTCGGCCGCGTGGCTCATGTTTTCCCGTTCACTCATCCCTGGCCGTGCATTTTCGTAAACACCATCGAACAGATCGCGAGCCTCCCGATCTTCCGCTGCGCGGCCGACAATTGCGAACACAGGTTTGCCAAGCGTGCGCGCCAGTCGGGCCACACCCGCCGGTGTTTTTCCTTCGAGGGTTTGGCGGTCAAGACTCCCCTCGCCTGTGATCACTAAATCGGCTTCCTTCATCTTGTCTTTCAAGCCCACAGCTTCTGCGACAACTTCGAATCCCGGACGAATTTTCGCGTTGCAAAAACTCAGCAGGCCGAAGCCGAGCCCGCCTGCGGCGCCCGCACCTGATACGTCACGATAGTCAAAGCCAAATTGCTCCTCAACCAGGTCAGCAAGCCTCGCGAGCGCCAATTCCAGTTGCTGGATTAATTCCGGTGTTGCGCCTTTTTGCGGACCAAATATTCGCGTCGCGCCATTTTTCCCGAGCAAGGGATTCTGTACATCAACTGCGGCTACGATTTTCGGCAACTCCAAATGTTGCGGCTTTTCGATTCTCCTGAGATTGATCAAGTCGATCACCCGTTGGCTCTCTTTCTCTTGCTCATGCTTCTGCTCGTAACCAAATCGGTAGCCTAAAGCGCGCGCCATGCCGAAGCCGCCGTCGTTGGTGCCGCTGCCACCAAGGCCGAGGATGATTTCGTTGGCGCCGCGCCTGGTCGCATCCGAAATCATTTCGCCCACACCGAATGTGGTCGCACGAACTGGATCGCGTTCAGTTTCGGAAAGGCGCCGCATCCCGGCGGCTTCGCTCATCTCCATCACCGCAAGTTTTCCCTGCTCGATCCATCCATAGCGCGCATCGATTTCGCGGCCGAGTGGATCGTGCGCCTTGCATTCAACCCAGGAACAGCCGCGTGCCTCACAAATCGCTTCCGCCGTTCCCTCGCCACCGTCTGCCATCGGGACAATTTCGATGTCCGCGTCCGGCAGCACATCGAGCAGCCCCTTCGCGATGTTTTCCGCAACTTCGCTCGCGTTGAGCGCGCCTTTAAATTTGTCGGGAGCGATCAGGACTTTCATTGCAGCGCGAGCGTGCTCGCTCGCGAGTGTTGGGTGCAAGCCGGAGGCATGCGCTACTTTAGTTTCCGTTCTAAAATTTCACCCGCCAACTGCGGATTCGCCTTTCCCCTCGATAATTTCATCACCTGCCCTTTCAGGAAATTCAGCGAGGGAAGATTGCCTGCTTTGAATTCTGTCACCGGCTTTGGATTCGCCGCAATCACTTCATCGCAGAGTGCTTCGATCGCGCTCATGTCGCTCAGTTGCTCGATGCCCTTTTCTTTCACGATCGCAGCCGCGCTTCTCCCCGTCGCGAACATTTCCGCAAAAACTTCCTTGCCCTGCTTGCCGCTGATACTTCCGCCGTCGATCAGGTTGACCAGCTCATCCAGGGCCTCTGGGTGAATCGGACACTCGTCTATCCTTTGGCCAGCGGCGCTAAGCGCATTCTGCAAATCATTGAGGATCCAGTTTGCAACGTTCTTCGGCTTCTTTGCTCCTCTCGCTGCCGTTTCAAAATATTTTGCCAGGTTCAAATCGTTCGCCAGGACGGCGGCATCATAAGGACTTACCTGATATTCTTCGACGAAGCGTGCGCGTTTCGCTTGCGGTAACTCCGGTACGTGGCCGCGCACGTCAGCCAATAACGCTTCGGTTTTCACTGATACAAGATCGGGATCAGGGAAATAGCGGTAGTCATGCGCGAATTCTTTTGTGCGCATGAGAAACGTTTCGCCGCCGGCGTCGTCCCAGCCGCGCGTCTCCTGTTCGAGTTGTTGACCACCTTCCAGAACAGCAATCTGACGCCGGACCTCGTAAGCAAGTGCGCGCCGCACGCCGCTGATCGAGTTCATGTTCTTGATCTCAATCTTTGCTCCGAGCTCATTTTGCTTTTCAGGTCGAACCGAGACGTTGCAATCGCAGCGGAGTTGGCCCTTCTCCATGTCGGCGTCGCTGACGCCTCCGTAGATCAGGATCTGTTTCAACACCGTCAGAAACGCGAATGCTTCCTCGGGCGAATTGATTTCCGGTTGCGTGACGATCTCCATCAACGGCGTGCCGGCGCGATTAAAATCGATCCCGGTTGTTGTTTCGAAATGGAAACTCTTCGCTACGTCTTCTTCGAGATGGATGCGCACCAGACGCACTTCCTTGTCCGGTGAGGCGATATTTTTCTGCGCGTCCTTCGGATAAGCCAGATCGTGCAATGGCACGCTGCCGTTTGTGCACAACGGCATATCGTATTGCGAAATCTGGTAATTCTTCGGCATGTCGGGATAAAAATAATTTTTACGATCGAACTTGCTGACCGGCGCGATGTCGCATCCGAGCATTAATCCGGTCAGCACCGTCATGCGCAACGCCTCCTCATTCATGACCGGCAACGCGCCAGGCAGACCGAGGCAGGTCGGGCAGGTATGCGTGTTCGGCTCGGCGCCAAACTGAACCGGAGATGCGCAAAACATTTTCGAACGCGTCTTGAGCTGCACGTGCACTTCAAGACCGATGGTCGCGACGTAGCTCATTTCCATTTGCTCACACAACGGCCACGAAGATCACAACGAAACCTCAACAGGATTCTCGGCATTCAACCGACCGTTGATTACTCGCTTGATTCCGTTCTTCAGGTGCGCTTCACCGAAATTGACGAGAAGACCCAGTTTAAGACCGCTCAGACGCAGCTGAGTCAGAAGCTGCTTCGCGTGCACTGGAAGCAGTGTTTCGACGGATTTG
Source organism: uncultured Verrucomicrobiae bacterium (assembly GCA_963776065.1). GTDB lineage: Bacteria > Verrucomicrobiota > Verrucomicrobiia > Chthoniobacterales > UBA10450 > Udaeobacter. The sequence continues at coordinate 44,560 of CAVZLJ010000012.1, forward strand.
AGTTCGGCAATTACCTTTCCGTCCACGACAAGGTCCGATCGAAACGCCTCATCAAATCGAATGTTATCGTACACTATCGGCATCGGTTTCTAACGCTCTGCCGTTAGGCCTCGTTTTTGCAATTCGTAAGCGAGTACTACCTCATACACGGATTCGAGAAGACCGGGACCAAGTTTGGTGTGAACAGCAAAAGCTGCGTCTAGAATTTGTTTGGCAACTTCGTTCTCCGTCATGCCTTTGTGCCCTTCGTGGACATTGTGTGAGGGCCCTGGTCCACCGCTTGGAAATCAATCGCGTGCTGCCGCAGCGCGTGATCGCAAAGGACGAGCGCGGTCATCGCTTCTACGATGGGCACCGCTCTCGGGAGAACACACGGATCGTGGCGGCCACGGACGGCAAGCTTGGCTCGCTGGTTTGAACTGGTGACGGTTTTCTGTTGGAGCGCAATGGTTGCGGGCGGCTTAAACGGAACGCGAAAGTAAATGTCTTCGCCGTTGCTGATCCCGCCTTGGACGCCTCCGGAGTTATTCGTTTTTGTCCGAATTCTTCCATCGCGGATTTCAAATGCGTCATTGTGCTGTGAGCCCTGCATCTGCGCAGCGGCAAACCCGGAGCCGATCTCAAAACCCTTTGCGGCCGGTATACTCAACATCGCCTTCGCCAAGTCTGCCTCAAGCTTGTCAAACACCGGCTCGCCAAGCCCGGGCGGGATGCCGCGCACCACGCATTCGATTACGCCGCCGACGGAGTCGCCTTCATCGCGAATTCGCTCAATCAGCGAAATCATCCTTTTCGCCGACGCAGCATCCGGGCAGCGAACGCTGATTTTTTTCGACGTCTTTCATCCTGACGGTGGAACGGTCGATCTCCGCCGTGACGTCATGGATTTGCGCGACGTAAACGACGAGATCGAACTCCACGTAGAAAGTGGATAGTATTTTTTTGGCAATCGCACCCGCCGCGACGCGACCAATAGTTTCGCGCGCAGATGCCCGACCGCCACCCTGCCAGTTTCGAATTCCGTATTTCGCCTCGTAAGTGAAATCAGCGTGCGACGGTCGAAATTTGCGCGCGATTTCGCTGTAATCCTCCGGCCGCGCGTCCTTGTTCCGAACCAGAATTGCGATCGGAGTTCCGAGCGTTTTTCCTTGAAAAACGCCGGACAGAATTTCGCATCGGTCTTTTTCCTTGCGCTGCGTTGTGAGCTTGCTTTGGCCCGGGCGACGACGATCCAGCTCTCGTTGAACATCCGCTTCGGCAATTTGAACGCGTGGAGGGCAACCGTCGATCACCACGCCGACACCGCCGCCATGCGATTCACCAAAAGTCGTGACGCGGAAGAGCTGGCCAAATGTGTTGGACATGCCGGTGGAAGATAGCCAGCCTGGCTGCCTGTCCTCCAGCTAAATCGCTTCAAGCGCGCTCTTCAGGTCGTCGATCAGATCGCGAACATCTTCGACGCCAACCGATAACCTAACAAGCGAATCGGTGATGCCGAGTTTTTGCCGTTGTTCCTTTGGCACCGAGGCATGCGTCATGAGCGCGGGATGATTGATGAGGCTCTCCACGCCACCCAGGCTTTCTGCCAGCGCGAACAGATGCGTGTTCTCAAGAAAACGCCGGGTTCCGGCGAGGTCCGTTTTCAAAACGATCGTGACCATCCCTCCAAATCCGCGCATCTGTTGCCGGGCCAGATCATGTTGCGGATGCGATTTTAGTCCAGGGTAATGGACTGATTTGATTTCGCGTTGTTCTTCGAGCCAGCGGGCAATTTCCAGCGCGTTCGAGCAATGCCGCTCCATCCGGAGCGCCAGCGTCTTCAAGCTGCGCAGAACAAGAAAACTATCGAAGGCGCCGGCGATCGCGCCGACCGAATTTTGCAAGAAGGCAATTTGATCAGCGAGTTCCTTGTTTTTCCCGACAACGACGACGCCGCCCACCAGATCGGAATGCCCGTTCAAATATTTCGTCGCAGAATGCACAACGATATCGAACCCCGATTCAATCGGTCGCTGAATCCATGGAGTCGCAAACGTATTATCGCTAACGGAAATCAATTTCCGTTTGCGCGCGATCTTCGCGATCGCATCGAGGTCGATTAGCTTGAGCAGCGGATTACTTGGCGTCTCGATCCAAACCATGCGCGTGTTTGGTTTGATTGCCCGCTCGAGATCTTTCGCGTCGGTCAAATCGACGTACGTAAAATCAAGATTTGCCGAGCGCCGGCGCACGCGGTCAAACAGCCGGAATGTGCCGCCATACAGATCGTCACTCGCGACGATATGCGACCCGCTGTTGAGCACTTCGAGCACTGTCGCCATCGCGGCGAGCCCGGATGCAAACGCGAAGCCGCGCGACCCGCTTTCCAAATCGGCAATGCACTTTTCGTACGCAAGCCGCGTAGGATTAATTGAGCGCGCATAATCGTAGCCTTTGTGTTGGCCGGGGCTTTCCTGCACATACGTCGAGGTGGCGTAAATCGGTGTTATCACCGCGCCGGTCGTGGGGTCCGGCTCCTGCCCGGCGTGAATGGCGCGTGTCGCGAAGTCTTGCTCTTTTTTCATGATTGACGGTAGCGCATGCCTCTGGCTTGCGCTCGAAAATTAGCCACAAGCGGAACGCATGCGCTACGTTACGCAAACTCGCGCTCCGACGGCGTGGACGATTTCGGCATGTGAAGCCGGAGATAGGAAAGCAAATCGGTACGCGTAATCAGACCCAGAAATTTGTTGTCATCCATCACGATAGCGACTCGGCCGCGGTCAAACACACCCAGCAGATCGTTAAGTTTCGCGTCAGGCGGCAGCGTCTCCAACAGATCCGTCATCGCCTTTTCCACCGGATCATTAAAATGCGACGGTTCGCGGTGCACTTTCACCAGGAGGTCGGATTCATCGATGATGCCAAGAGCGCGTCCGCTTTTATCGACCACGGGCAGCTGCGAAACGTCTGAGTCGCGCATTCGCTTGAACGCTGTGAGCAATGAATCCTCCGGCCCTACCGTGATTACCTCCCCGGCTTCATATCGATGCGAAATCAAATCGCTCAGGTCGCCGTGGAGCGGGCGATGAATAAATCCCTGCTCGGCCATCCAGAAATCGTTATACATTTTGGAGAGATATTTGTTCCCAGTATCAGGAACGAGAGTGACTACGCGTTTCGGTTTTGTTTGCTGCCGGCAATAACGCAGTGCGCCGGCGAGAAGCGTCCCCGTGGACGAGCCGCCGAAGATTCCTTCCTTGCGCAAAAGCTCGCGTGCTATCGCAAAACTCTCCTCGTCATCAATCTCAAAAGCCTCCGTGACCAGGGACATGTCAGCAATTTCCGGAATAAAATCTTCACCGATTCCCTCCACTGCCCAGCTGCCCGATTCAACCAGTTGGCCGGTTTTCACGTACTCATACAAAATGGAGCCGGCTGGGTCGGCCAGAACCATTTCGATGCCGCGTCGCGGTTTGACGCGATTGAAGAATCGGCCCAGCCCGGTCAGTGTTCCGCCGGAACCGACTCCCACAACGACGGCGTCTACGTCATGCCGCATTTGCTCCCAAATCTCCGGGCCGGTCGTACGCTCATGTGCTAAAGCATTCGCCGGATTGCCAAATTGATTTACGTAAAACGCACCGGGTATTTCTTCGGCCAGTCGCGCTGCCACATCCTGGTAATACTCAGGATGCCCACGCGTCACATCAGACCGCGTGATCCGCACTTCGGCGCCGAGCGCTCTTACGTGGGATATTTTTTCCTGCGACATCTTGTCGGGGATAACCAGCAAGACGCGATACCCTTTCGCACCCGCCACCAGCGCGAGACCAAGACCGGTGTTACCTGCTGTCGCTTCAACGACTGTGCCGCCGGGCTTCAACTTCCCGTCGGCTTCCGCGGCTTCGATCATCGAGAGCGCGATCCGATCCTTGATCGAGCCACCCGGATTTTGATTTTCCAGTTTGAGAAAAAGCCGACACGGCGCGGTGTCTAGTTGCGTCACCTCAACGAGCGGCGTATCACCGATGAGCGAAAGAATCTCGGGCGGTTTGGTCTGCGCAATCGGGGGCGCTTCGGAACTCTGACTCATAAACGTTATTCGGTCGAAGATTCGCCTTTATGCGACCACTCCGACTGGCTGTCTTCGAGAAATTGTTGGAGCACAGGAAAACGGACCTCGCCGTAATTCAACGCGTAGCGAAGATCGCCGCCTTTGTAAATCCAAGTCGTCGGAATCCAGCTCAGCGGCAAACCGGCAAATTGCTTGATCTTGTTTTCACCGCGGCGCGGGCCGGTATCAGCGAGAATTGTCACGTTTCGCTGGTCGGCAATGCCGAATTTGTTCAGCATTACGCGCCCGTCTTGCCCATCATTCCAAACAGAGACGAAATAAAATTTCACCTGCGGATTGTCATTAACCGTTTTGGCCCAGCCGCCGCTTTTCAATTCAGCCTGACAATTCGAGCACCACGGCGCCCACAGATGAACAACAGTGAGTTCAGGTGATTTTATGCCGTCGAGAACCTGCTGTTCGGCCGAAGATTGCGCGTGCAACGTACCGGTCAACGCAACGAACAAGATAGAGAACCGTACGATTGACATCCCAAAACACGATAAAGAAAAGGGCAAGACTCTCAATGCTAATACTGTCATTCCGAGCAAAGTCGAGGAGCTCCGTGGCGAAATCATTGGCTAACTCCGCCCGGTTCTTCGACCCCGAAAGCCTGCGGAGCGCAGGATGACACGCGCTCTGGCCAGCGCATGCCAGTTGACCAGGTGGCCAAAAACACCTAGTATGGCCTCCCCAATTCCGCTTGCCGGCAGCAGCCGGATGCGCGGAACAGCGGCGTTCGATTGAGACCGTCGCTGTACTGCAGAGGAGGCCTACTTATTTTATGATTCAAATGCAGGATGTGATGTCGAAGGCGATGCCGGACTTCCGCGAAGGAAGCATCATCAAAGGACAGATCTTGGAAATTCGCCCGCGCGAAGTGCTCGTCGATGTTGGATACAAATCTGAAGGGGTCATTTCATTGAGTGAATTTGAAGACCTCGATTCATTGCAAGTTGGCGACGAAGTGGACGTTCTACTGGAACGGCTGGAAAACGACGAAGGCATGGTTGTCCTGTCGAAGGAAAAAGCCGCCTACCGGCAAAACTGGAACAAGATCGTTAAGGTTTTCGAGGGTGACGGCCTGATCAAAGGCAAGGTTAGATCGGTCGTCAAAGGCGGGTTGATGGTGAACATCGGCGTCGAAGCATTTTTGCCGGCATCTCAAATCGATGTCGTTCCGCCAAAAGATTTGCAGCAGTTCGTCGGCAACACTTACGATTTCAAAATCGTTAAACTCAATGACGACCGGAAGAATGTTGTGCTCAGCCGGCGCGAGGTAATCGAAAAGGAGCGCAGCGAAAAACGCCAGAAGTTCCTGGACGGCGTGAGCGTCGGTAACCGCGTAGTCGGCATCGTGAAAAACATCACAGACTTCGGCGCGTTCATCGATCTCGATGGCATGGATGGTTTGCTGCACGTAACCGATATGACGTGGGGTCGACTGGGACATCCCAGCGAGCTGCTGAAAGTTGGGCAGCAATTGGAAGTCGTAGTGCTCGATATCAACAAGGAAAAAGAGCGCGTCTCACTGGGGCTCAAGCAAACTCAGAAAAATCCGTGGGACCAGATCGAGGAGAGATTCCCTGCCGGACAACGCATTAAAGGAAAGATTACCAACCTTGTTCCCTACGGCGCTTTCGTTGAGATCGAGGAAGGCGTGGAAGGTCTGATTCACGTTTCGGAACTTTCGTGGACGAAACGCATCATGCGCCCCTCGGATATTCTCACTGTCGGCCAGGAAGTCGAAGCGGTAGTTCTGGGTGTCAACAAAGAGGAACAAAAGATTTCGTTAGGCCTGCGGCAGCTCGAGCCCAATCCGTGGGATGAAATCGAGAAGAAGTTCACCATCGGCAGCCGTGTCAAAGGAACGATTCGCAACATGACCGCCTACGGCGCTTTCGTCGAACTGGAGGAGGGCATCGACGGCATGATCCACGTCTCCGACTTAAGCTGGACCCGCAAAATCAATCACCCCAGCGAAATGTTTAAAAAGGGCGATGAAATCGAAGCAGTTGTCATCGACATCGACAAGGTTAACCAGCGGATCAGTCTCGGTATTAAGCAACTGACCGAAGATCCGTGGAAAACGATCGATGAAAAATACAAGATCGGTGATCTGGTGAACGGCAAGGTAACGAAGCTCGCCAGCTTCGGCGCCTTCGTGCAATTGCAGGACGATATCGACGGGCTCGTCCATATCTCGCAGTTAAGTGAGGATCACGTGGCAAAAGTGAAGGACATCCTGAAGGTCGGTCAGGAGGTTGAGTCCCGCGTTATCAAGGTGGACAAAATCGAACGTCGCATCGGCCTCTCCGTTAAAGCCGCAAATTATTCCGAAGAACAACTGCGCAAGGAAGTCGAGTCATTCGACACGCTTCGTCCCGGCGAAGACATGGTGGGCTTGGAAAAAGCTTTTGCGGCAGCAGAACAGGAAGAATATCGCCCCGGCGAATCGAAACGTGGCGCAAAGGAATCGGACGAATCAAAGAGCGATTCGAAGAAGGAATCGCGGGAGAAATAGCGCGGGGCTTTCCGTCGCCGTTTGGCTACGTTCGCAGTATCGGGAATTGACTCACGAGCTTTTCCCAGTGGGACCAACGACTAGGTAACGAACTGGCGCGACAGCACTTGTTCTACACTTACTGCTCACGTCGGCACAACTGCAGCCGATTCAGAATGAAATTTCGCTTTGGTTTCGCTCGACGAAGCAGTGGCAGGCAATTTATAACGCCGGTTGATGCGAATTATTTTTGGCTCAGGGCGAGCGTCTGCTATCGGTAATCGCTTCGGCAGTTGTGCTTTTTGCTTTAGCTGGCTGCGGGAATTCCTCGATCGTTGGCAAATGGCGGATGTCAGGAACTGAAAATCAAACGGTCTGGGAATTTTCGAGCAACGGGTCGGCGCTTGTCGGAGACGTCCGCGGCCGATACAAGTTCGGCGATCCAGACCGGATCAAAATTGAAACGCCATTCTCTACGACTGTCTATCAGGTAAAAATTTCCAGTGACCAGCTCGTTCTCCAGGAGCCTGGCGGTTCCAAGCTGGAGTTCACGAGAATAAGAGAGCCGCAGCACTGATGGTAGGTCGGCGCACTGTGCCGACCAGACGCCCCAGCGCGGTCCCTACCATCAGAACTCGGCGCTGCCGGGTGTTCGCGCGAAGGGAATGACGTCGCGGATGTTCGGAATGCCCGTGATAAACATCAGCATCCGCTCGAAGCCGAGACCGAAGCCGGAGTGTGGGACCGTGCCGTAGCGGCGCAAATCGAGATACCATTTGTAATCGGCGGGATCCATGTTGTGCTGCCGCATGTTTTCTTCCAACATTTCCAGTCGTTCTTCGCGTTGGCTGCCGCCGACAATTTCACCGATGCCCGGCACGAGCAAATCCATTGCCGAAACCGTTTTCCCGTCGTCATTCGAACGCATATAAAACGGTTTAATCCCTTTCGGGAAATTGAAAACCGTCACTGGACACTTGAAATGTTTCTCAGTGAGCCAGCGTTCATGCTCCGATTGCAGGTTTAATCCGTAGTCGATGGGAAACTCGAATCGTTGGTCACTCTTCTTGAGAAGGTCGACTGCCTCCGCGTAGGTGATCCGCTGAAACGGCCGATCAACGACAAAATCGAGTCGGGCAAGCAATTCCTTATCCACAAATTTCGCGAACAATTCCATCTCTTCGACGCACTGCTTCCTGGCGTCTGCGATCAGGTATTTCACGAACTCTTCGGCGAGATCCATGTTGCCGATAAGATCGCAAAACGCCATTTCCGGCTCGATCATCCAAAACTCGCTGGCGTGCCGCGACGTATTTGAGTTCTCCGCCCGGAACGTCGGGCCGAAAGTATAAACATTGGTTAGCGCGCACGCGAACGCCTCGGCCTCAAGTTGACCACTGACGGTCAGATATGTTTGTCGGGCGAAAAAATCCTGCAAGTAATCGATTTCGCCGTTTTTTCGTGGCGGATTGTCGAGATTGATCGTAGAAACACGAAACAACTCGCCAGCGCCCTCGCAATCGCTTCCAGTGATGATCGGCGTATGGACGTAAACGAAACCGCGCTCCTGGAAGAACCGGTGCACAGCGAACGCGAGCCGGCTTCGCACCCGGAAGACGCAACCGAACAGATTCGAGCGAGGACGCAGATGCGCAATCTCCCGCAGAAATTCCGGTGTGTGTCCCTTTTTCTGAAGCGGATAGGTTTCATCGGCGGCGCCGACGATCTCGATGTTCCGGGCGACGAGTTCCCATTTTTGTCCTTTACCCTGCGACGCAACCAGCACGCCGTTTACGATAAGCGATGCGCCGGTGCTGAGACGTTGAATGTCCGCGTAATTCGGCAGCGCATCTTTTTTCGCGATGATCTGCAGACTCCGCAAGGATGAGCCGTCGTTCAGCTCGATAAACGAAAAATCCTTGGAGTCCCGCCGTGTGCGCACCCAGCCTCTAACGCGAATTGCGTCAATCGGCGTAGCGCTTTGTAACGCGTCTCTGATTGAAGTTGGAGAAAGTTGCGTCATTTAGAAGCGGCGAACATCCACGCCCAATACTCAACGCTCAATGCTCAACGTTCAAATCACGACTGGCGTTTGGAGTGCGCGAGACATCCGCGCTTTGAAAGAGGCGACATATCGCCGAACTCCAAAATTCAGCTCAGCGGAAGCCAACTGCCCGGTTGAGGCGGCGCCTTTACACCGTTGAAACTGAGGTAGGTGTATTCCTGCAGGAAACGCTCGTAATCATCGAGTAGTTTCATCGCGTCGTTAGGCTTGAGACGATCGGTTTTAATCGCCTCATCCACCTGTGCTTTGAGCAAGCGCATCAGCTCGAGTTTGTCCCACTGCGTCATCGCGAGCACCTCGCCGATGGTGCTACCCTCGATGACTTCCTCAATGTACCAGCCGGATTGTTCATCGGGATCGAGGAAAACGTGCACTTCCGTGACGCGGCCAAACAAATTATGCAGATCACCCATGATATCCTGGTAAGCGCCTACCATAAAGACGCCGAGGTAATAAATTTCTCCAGGATGAATTCGATGCAGCGGCAGCGTTTCTTTTACGTCCTGCAAATCGATAAACTTACAGACTCTGCCGTCTGAATCGCAGGTGATATCCACAATGGTGCCGTGGCGCTCGGGCGGCGTGGTGAGCCGATGGATCGGCATAATAGGGAACAATTGGCCGAGCGCCCAATGATCGAGCAGCGACTGGAACACGGAAAAGTTGCAGATGTACTGGTCTCCAAGCGTCGTTTCGAGTTGCTTCACCTCATCGGGCACGTAACGCAACCCGCGATGCATGTTGACGATTTGGTGGGCGACCTGCCAGTAAACAGTGTCGATCTTCGCCTTCGATTCCAGATCGAGCAGACCGAGATCGAATGTTTGCTGCGCTTCCTCTTTGATCTGTTTAATATCATGCAGGCTCTCCAGGCGATTTCCGCGCTTTAACCGCTGTTTCACGTCGAGGATGTCGGCCACGAGTTTGTGATCCTTTTCGCCGGCTTCGACCTTGAGCTTTGGCGGAGTTTTTTCAATCGAACCGAACGCTTCTACAACCAGCACGGAATGATGCGCAACAGTGGCGCGGCCGCTCTCGCTTACAATGGCCGGATGCGCCACGCCTTCGGAATCGCAGACGTCCATGATGTTCCACACCACGTCGTTTGCGTATTCCTGGAGCGAATAGTTGGTGGAGCTATCGAAATCGCTGCGCGATCCATCGTAATCGACGCCGAGGCCGCCGCCGACGTCCAGGTAACCGAGTTCGTGTCCAAGCTTGGAAAGCTTGGCGTAATACCGCGCACCTTCGCGCACGGCTCGCTTAATCGTCGAGATATCCGGCACCTGCGATCCGACGTGGAAATGAACAAGTTTGAGACACTGCGCCAGCCCTGCATCCTTCAACATCTGACTCGCGGCAACGAGATTGGTCGTGTCGAGGCCGAATTTGGCGTTTTCACCGCCGCTCGGCGACCATTTACCCGAACCTTTGCTATATAAACGAGCGCGGATTCCAATGTACGGCTCGACACCAACCTCTTTTGACGCGCGAATGATATGCTCAACTTCTTCCAACTTTTCTGCGACAATGATGACCGGTTTGCCTAGTTTGCGGCCAAGTAACGCCATACGAATAAAAGCGGGATCTTTGTAGCCGTTGCAGATGATCAAACTCTCGGACCCTTTCTGCATCGCAAGCGCTGCAACCAACTCCGGCTTGCTGCCTGCTTCGAGTCCAAAATGAAATTGTTCGCCTGCATCGACGATCTCTTCGATGACTTCGCGCAGTTGATTGACCTTAATCGGAAAAACGCCGCGATAGTGATTTTGATAGCCGAACTCAGAGATCGCGCTTTGAAATGCGCGATTGATTGATTCGACCCGGTGCCGGAGTAAATCCTGGAACCGAATCAATAGTGGAAAACTGAGGTGTCTCGCGCGCGCCTCATTCACTACTTCCAGCAGATCGATGGAACCGCCATCGCTTTTTAACGGCCGCGCTTCGACATTGCCGGAACTGTTGACAGCAAAATAACCCTCGCCCCATCCCTCGACGTTGTATGTGGCGGTCGCGGATTCAAGATCCCAATCGGTTTTCATTTCATAAACTGCAGGCGTAAACTAATGCGCACATTATTCAGCCTTCAGAACATTCAAGCCCGTACAGTGAAAATCTTCGTCGCGCGAATGTGTGGGATTCGATCGATGAGCTGTAACCAGCCCACGGCTTGTGTTTCACGTTCGCCCACGTACTGTTTATTTGATGAACAAAACGGTGATTGAGGTGCAGGTGCGGGCCGTTTTGCCGACAAGCGGCGGGTGTGCAGTGTTTATCGGAAACAACGACAAGGTGTTCATCATCTACGTCGATCAAACCGTCGGCAGCGCCATCACAATGTTCATGCGCCACATCACCAAAGAGCGTCCTCTTACTCATGATCTGATGGCGCATTTGCTGGCCGCCCTCGGCGCAAAAGTCGAGCGCGTGATCATCAACGATCTGAAAAACGCGACCTACTACGCGAGGGTGATCATTCAGGTCGAAAACGAATTACAACAGAAAAAGATCATCGAGTTAGACGGGCGGCCGAGCGATTGCATCGCCATGGCCACCCAACAAAAGGCGCCTATTTACGTGAGTCAGGACGTCTGGGATGAAGTGGACGATATGAGCGACGTTCTGCGCAAAATGGAAGAAGAGGGACTAAAGACCGATCCGGAGACGGAAGAGTAGCGCGATCTGCAATTGCGCTCGGTCGAAAAAGGGGCGGCGTCATTCCAGCGAAGTCGAGGAATCCCGTAGCGAAATCAAACTCCAATTCAAGGGGTCCTTCAACTCCGCTGCGCTCCGCCGAGGATGACGTTATTTGGATGTTATCCCAACAGATCGCCGTAGCGACTATCTGCGAGTTGCAGACACCGCGCCAAAATTTCGGATGCGGTGTCGAGCTTCAACGTCTCCTCGACCAGTGCACGGCATTCAGGAATGCTCAGGCTTTGCACGGCGCGCTTGACACGCGGAACCAGAGTCGCTGCTGCGCTGAGTTCATCTATGCCGAGGCCAAGCAAAAGCGGAACCAGCGCGACATCTCCCGCCATTTCTCCGCAAACGCCCACCCAGATATGGTTGGCGTGACCCGCGTCGGCAACCATCTTGAGCAATCGCAGTATTGCCGGATGCGTGGGCTCATAGAGATACGCAATTTTTTCATTCACCCGATCGACTGCAAGCGCATACTGGATCAAATCGTTTGTCCCTATACTGAAAAAATCGACCTCGCGCGCGAGTGAACTTGCACAGATGGCTGCGCTTGGGATTTCAATCATTGCGCCAACTTCAACTCTTTCAGCCATCTCGGTGTTCGAACTGCGCAATTGTTGTTTGCTTTCCTCAAGCACAACGATGGCGCGGCGCAATTCATCCAATCCGGAGATCATAGGAAACATGATTTTTATGTTGCCGACGGCGCTGGCACGAAGGATGGCGCGCAACTGCGCTTTGAAAATATCCTGATTCTCAAGACAGAAACGGATTGCGCGCCAGCCAAGGAACGGGTTCAACTCATCGCTGATGTCTGCCGCACCCTGCGCAAGTTTATCGCCGCCGAGATCAAACGTGCGAATGATCAGGGGATGCGGACGGACGCGCTCAGCAACTCTTCGGTAAGTTTCATATTGCTCGTCCTCTGTTGGCAAACTTTCGCGATTTAAGTAGAGAAACTCGGTGCGATACAGTCCGATTCCCTCTGCGCCGTTAGCGGCAACGGCATTGACATCTTCCGGAAGCTCTATGTTTGCCGAAAGAACAATGTGACGGCCGTCACGCGTAGTTGAGGTCGTCTCACGAAGCTCCCTGAGTTGCGCGGTTACTTTGGCCCTCCGGGATTCGATCTCTTTACAGTTCGCAAGCGTTTCCGGCGCCGGATTCACGATCAGCCAGCCATCGCTCCCATCGAGAAGAACGTGCTGTCCGGTCTCGATCTTTGCGGTGATATCGTGCAAGCCCAGGACCGCAGGAATATTGAGGGAGCGCGCCAGGATTGCGGCGTGCGATGTGCGGCTGCCAAGGTCGGTGGCAATCCCGAGCACGTTTTCGCGGCTCATGCTTGCCGTGTCCGAAGGAGTAAGATTGTGCGCGATCAAAATGTGCGGCTCGCTGAGGGAAAGAAATGCCTTGGGAGCTTTCCCCTGAAGATTGCGAACTACTCGCTTTGTGACGTCCTGGATATCGAGCGCGCGTTCGCGCAGATAAGGGTCATCGATTTTGCTCAAGGTCTCGGCATAACGCGTGGCAACTTCCTGGAACGCCCACTCCACATTGCAAAGATCGGTCTTAAGTTTTCGCAAAACTTCATCGATCAACGTGCGGTCTTCGACCACCAGCAGGTGCGCATCGAAAATTGCCGCGTCCCTCGCGCCGATCGATTCGGCAATACGCTGCTGCATCTCAAGGATCTGCATGCGCGTTTGGATAAGTGCCGCCTCGAACCGCCCGATTTCATCCGCAACCCGGGACGGCGCGATCCGGTAACGCACCAGCTCATCCAGGTCGTCGCGCGCGACATGAATCCTCCCGAAGGCGATTCCGGGTGAAACGCCAATTCCTTCAAACCGGATTTCCGCGGTGTCGCTCATCCAGTTCGGAGAGTAAGGCAAATGTCAAGCTGACGAAAGTTTTTCGCGTACCGGTCTTCTGAGAAGTATCGAGCAAATCAGTCTTCGTTGAATCCCGCTTTAATCAGCTCTTCCAGCTCCTCTATTGCCTTGTCGGCGTCTGGCCCGTCGCAACGGATACGCAGCTTTGAGCCTTGCCCGGCGGCAAGCATCATCAACCCCATAATGCTCTTGCCGTTTACCTCTTCGCCTTCCTTCGATACCCAAATCTCGGAGCGATGACGGCTGGCAATGCGCACAAACATGGCGGCCGGGCGAGCATGCAGCCCAAGCCGATTCACGATCGTGAGCTCCTTCTCGAGCTTCTGCGCCAGCGCGGGGCGGCTCGTTTTTCGATACAGCAACCCCATTTATGTCTCTCCCTTCCCTGCCGCGCCGCAGCCGTGCGAAGGCGGCTTCTCCATCAAACGGAGCAACCGCGTGTTGAAGTCAACGGCCGCGTTTTGTCCCAAGCCTTTCAATTTTTCGTCCATCGCCGCGACCTCGATCAAGCGCGCCATATCACGTCCAGGGCGGACCGGAATAGTCACATGCGGAACTTTGAGCCCGAGAATCTCATAAAATTCCCGGTCGAGCCCGATGCGATCGACCTCTTCTACTTCCTGCCAGTCTTTCAAACTCACCACCAGATCGAGGCGCTTTTCGACTCGGATGCTGCCAATGCCGAAGACCTTTGCCACATCGATGATACCGATCCCGCGGACCTCCATGTGATTGCGCGTTAGTTCGGGCGCAGTGGCCATAAGCTCGCGTCCCTCGATCATGGTGATGCGCGTTACGTCGTCAGCCACAAGGCTGTAACCACGCTCAATCAGTCCAAGCACGCATTCGCTTTTTCCGATGCCGCTTGCTCCGCGGATTAAAACGCCGATGCCAAGAATGTCCACCATGCTGCCGAACTCGGTCACTGTCGGCGAGAAATCCATCTCCAAAGCGATCGTGGCGGCGTTGATGAACTTCATTGTGATCATCGGTGTACGGAAGACCGCAATCTTTGTGTCTCCGGTTACGGCCAGCAATTCCGGCGAAAGATGAAATCCGCGCGACATCACCAGGCACGGAATCTTATGCTCGCAGAGTTTGTGAAACCGCTCGACACGCAGTTTTGAAGGCAAGCTTTTGAGATAAGAATGTTCCGCCGCGCCCAACACCTGCACACGTTTCTCGGCGAAATAGGTGTAGAACCCCGAGAGTGCTAGTCCCGGGCGATTGATGGTCGGTTCGCGAATCTTTCGATGAAATCCGACGCGCGGACCCTCCAGCTTCATCTGCAGCTTTTCGGCGTGAGAACCGTAAAAACTCTCCACCGTAACAACCGGAACGCTCTTCTGCTGATCGCTTGACGATGTAATCGTTTGTGTCCCGGCTTCTTCCGCCATCAGACGTAACTTCTAGCGTGAATACTGCGGAATTCCAATGAGCATCCATCTTACCACCGCGCGAGCGACCACTCCAAAGTCAAGCGACGAACCAAGCAGAATCTTGTCGCCATGGGCGGCAGATCGCCAAGGCTTGGGTGTTTATTGGCTTTTTCGCTGATCCTGATAACGGATCACCTTCGCTTTTTCGAGCGTAACTAGTCCGCCGCCCATGATTTCATCCAGCACCGGTAGCAATGCATTTACCTTGTTCTCGGAGTCGACGATCTCGATCACGATTGGGAGATCCATGGACAACCGAAGGATTTTTGCGGTGTGCAATGACTTGATTTTCCAAACCCCATCGGTCCGCGCAATACGGTCGCCCCCGCCATCTGCATCTCGCGCGCTTTCAGACACGATCGCCTCATAAAGCGGGCGGTGATCCGATGTCGATCGCTTTCACCGATAAAAATCCGCAAGAGAACGGCATCTTCGGGAATTTGCATTGTAGTCCTCTTAGGTTGAACGAAGCGAAAGTGCGCAGAATTCGACCGAGCCACACGGCCAGCAGGCAGCACGCGAAGGAAAGGAGCACGTTCAAGCCCTGCGTTAAACCAGTCGCCGTCCTGCGAACCAGATCGAGCGTTTGCAAACTGAACGACGAAAACGTGGTGTAACCGCCACACACGCCGATCATGAAAAATTGGCGGAATCGCGATGGGACCAGAAACGGTCCCTTCTGGATCTGTCAACGCTGCAAAAAAGCCTAGGACGAAGGAACCGGTCACGTTGACCGACGAGCGTGCCGAAGGGAAAAAATTCACCGATTCGTTGCGCAACGAAGCCAGAGACCCAGAATCGAGCGCCGGTTCCGAGCGCACCACCTACCATCACCCAAATATAACTGAGCATAAAAAACTCCTTCCTGCTTGGAAGGAGTCATCAGCTCACGCGGTTTTCTGTCCCGAATCCTTTCGGCACAGAAGGCAAACTCCATTGCCTTGGAAGGACCTTACCAAAGGCACATATCGAGTCAACTCAAGCACAACGCACATCTTCGCGGGTTGGCTCCGGTCGCGCGTTTTGCCATAGCTCGGATTTAACAAGGCCCAGCCGCCAGAACGACCGAGAGAAACAGACAAATCCGTGCGCTTCCAGTTCGCGGGTCGGATCGATCAGGTGTTTCGCACGCATCTCTGTCGTGGCTCTAAAGAACCAATACATCGCTGCCAGCCAGATTTTCGCATGCGCCCGTGCGATAGGAATGTCGGGAAGGGAAAAATCAGCCAACAGCAGATGCGCGCCCGGGGTGGCGCTTTCTGCCAGTTTTCGCACAATCACACGGAGTTCGTCTTGCGGAAAACAATCGAGAACGAAATTCGTGACGAGTAGATCGTAGGAGGCAGATGGCGTCCAGGAGAGGATATCCCGCTGAAAAAATCTCACGCGGTTAACCGAGTCGTGCACGCGTCGCCGCGCCAACTCCAACATTCGCGCGCTCGTATCAACGCAATCCACAACCGCTCTCGGGTGAACACGAAGGAATTCACCGAGAAAGCAGCCGACACCCTGGCCGACAATCAAGACTCTCCTTGGCGCAGAGATTTCTTCAATCCAGCGAGTGCGGGCCTTTTGCAAAACCGCTCCGAACGCTACGGTTTCGAGCCAGCGATAATGTGGCGCAATGCGATCAAAGCTCACAAAACTAATTCGGCGAAGAACAATGCCACGGGTGTCAGCAGAACCAAGTCTGCCATCGCGGTACGTTCGTCACGTCGAGCTGGTATGAAATGAAGGATGGCAAGGAGCGTCGCGCTCACAGAGAGACAAATCGCAATCGGGAAAAGTTGATGCTCTGCAATGCCGAGTAACAGAACCGCCGCCGCCAGAACAGAGCAGGAAATGCGCACCGAAAGCCCTATACACGGGCATCGCGTAGCGATCGAGTGTTTCCCCTGGTTTCCATCCAGATCGCGTTCCCACGCCGCGATGCTCATGCAATTGAGCGCACAGAGAATGGCAAAGAACAATATTGCGCTCATCACAGGCGCGCGACCCAAGTCAGACGTTGCGACGGCAAACCCGGGAAACACGGCCAGCAAAGTCCCGGCAGCAAACAAAAGTCCGATGGTGATTTCTTTGAGCGGGAGCATTTCCCATAACTGACCATGCGCGTAATTGATTGCCAGATACACCAAGGCGATCCCGCTTAAACACGCCCCAGGCAGAAGGAGATCGCGATCCAGACGTGAGAGAACAATTATCGCGTCCAACATCGCAGTGGTGAAAATCAACCCAATCCAAAGCCTTTGATGCTGTAGACAAAATTGCTGCCGCAGAGATGGAGCAGAATCCGCCTTGAGAGAACGGGCGTCACCCAATCGATCAATCAAATAAATCAACCACGCAGTCAGGAATAGGGCTCCACGAACCCACACAGACACGGCCACGTGCAAGTAATGCGCGAAAAGCCACTGCCACGCGATGGCGACGAGAGGAGCGTCGAGACAAACTACATTGAGCCAGAGGAGCGGTTTCTTGGGGCGCAATCTAAGAATTCACATCTTGAAGCGTTCGCCGAGGTAAAGCTGGCGGCTGATCGGATCGTTGATGAGAAAATCCTTGGTGCCTTCGCTCTCGACGCGACCATCGAAAATTAGATACGCGCGATCCACGATAGAGAGAGTCTCGCGGACATTGTGGTCCGTAATCATGATCGCCAATCCCGATTTCCGGAGGTTTACGATAATCTGTTGCACATCGTAAACGGCAATGGGATCGACGCCGCTAAACGGCTCATCAAGCATCAACAACCTCGGCTGTGTGACCAGCGAACGCGCAATGGTCAAGCGCCGTTTCTCGCCGCCGCTTAGCGTTAGCGCGGTATTCTTTGCGATCCGCTCGATCCCAAACTGGTGCAGCAATTGGTCGCAACGGTTCCGCCGTTCGACCTTGCTGAGCGAAAGGGTTTCCAAGATCGCCATGATATTTTGTTCCACCGTCATTTTGCGAAAGATCGATTCTTCCTGCGGCAGATAACCCATGCCGCGCCGGGCACGCTTGTACATCGGGTAGTCCGTCACATCGGTGTCGCAAAAAATCACGCGACCGCTGTTTGGTCTGACCAAGCCAACGATCATATAAAAACTTGTGGTCTTCCCGGCTCCGTTGGGCCCAAGAAGTCCCACGATCTCACCGGCGTGGACGTGCATGTTAACTCCGTTAACGACCGCGCGACCGCCATAGATCTTGACCAGTTGATCAGTACTAAGAACGGTCTCCGGCTTCGGCGCGACCGCCGAAGTTCGTTTCGGAATCGAAACCGGAGCGGTTTGGCTGATCATGGTGTCGGCAAAGCCGGTTTTGCCACGGACTGAGACGGAGCGGGTGAGGCCTTGGCTACGCCTGGTGTCTGGGAGGGACTTGTTTGTCCCTTTTTTTGATCGTTTGGCTGCTGGACAATCTCAGTGCGACTGGGACCATGCGTCCTTAGCTGACTGTTCTGACTGATAACCATCACCGTATCGGGACTAGTCGCTACGTGCAGGTTCGGCCCCTCCTGGACACGCGGCGTCCCCACCAATTCGACGTCTCCGGTAGAAGCTGTATAGGTAGCTTTATCGGCGCGGCCAACAGCGCGAGTTGGTGGTCCGCCATTTTCGTCGGGGCGGTCGCGAACCATACCAACGTTTCCTTCAGCGATGGCTTTCTCCAGGCTTTGGTTTTGTCCCTTCGTAATGAACACGGTCAATTTGTCAGATTGAAGGTTGAAGCGCGGATCGACGACCTTCACACGGCCGCTAAAGATGCCCATGTTCTTGGTTGAATCAAAAAAAGCCTCGTCCGAGTAGATTTCCGTCGTTGTCGGCCCATTGGACTGCTGCCCCGCAGCGCCTGGGCCAAAGAGGTTTGTCCCGGATGATTTGTCATCTTTCTTTTTGTCTTTGTTTTTCGCTTTCGCCTTTGCCGGCTTTTCCGCTTTCGTCGGCGCGGGGGAGCCCGCCGGTGCAGCGGAAATCTCCCCAGGCGATCGCGCGGCGATCACGTACACAACAAACAAAACCAACACCCCTAATTTCTTCATTCCTTCGGGCTGGGCGTTGCAGTCAGATGGGATTTGTCAGTGATCACCATCTTTACGTTTCCTATCAAGTGCCCAGTCTTCGAGTTCGTGTCGAATTGCACTGAATCACCAGCGATGTTGAAATCCGCGCGCTTTATTGTGGTGCGTTCTTTTGAGCTCAAAATGCGCGTCTTTAAATCAAGTACGGATGTGCTCATGTCGATCTTAAGGTCAGGCTGACTCTCCGGAGTGTAAGTGGTAATCTTAAGATGTTGAAAGCCGACGTGCTCCTCATCAATCCGATGAGCCGTCCCTGCTTCAAATCGTCCTCTTAGGCGACCGTTGGTATCGAAATCTGGCAACACGAGGCCTTTGGCTTCGTGCCCGATTGGCAGCGGAATGTTCGTCAAGCTTTGTTCGCCCGAAGTCCCGCTCGGCGTTGCCGCGGCGAGCCCTCTCTTTTTGCGACCTTTCGACTGACCGGATGCCTGAGGAACCGCCATTGCAATGCACATCAAGACCGGCGCGAACCAAATCGGAAAGACCCGCCAAAGACAGGAGCGATTCGCCCAAACCGCCCGCTTTCTCGACGCGATCCCCTTGTTACCCGGGAGATTGAGATCAATCACCCCTACCTGAGACGGCAGCATGAATAGCCTTTAACACGCGCAGGTGCTTCGGCAAATCCTTTAGGGGAATCTGATTTGGGCCGTCCGATAACGCGCGACCGGGGTGCTCGTGCACCTCCATGAAGATTCCGTCGCATCCCGTTGCCATCGCCGCTCTTGCCAGCGCCGGCGCCAGAATACCGTCCCCCGATGTGGAGTCCCCTCCTCCACCCGGCCTCTGCACCGAATGCGTCGCGTCGAAGAACACCCGATACCCAGCTTCACGCAGCCAATACAGCGAGCGCATATCGGCAACAAGGTTATTGTAGCCGAAAGTAGTGCCGCGTTCCGTGAAACAGAACTTCGCATTACCGAACGCAGTTAATTTTTCGGCTATGTTCCGCACATCCCACGGCGCAAGAAACTGACCCTTCTTCACATTGATCGCGCGACCCGTCTCCGCAGCTGCGCGCATCAGATCCGTTTGCCGGCAGAGAAACGCCGGAATCTGCAGCATATCAATTTTGACGCCGGCAATTTCGGCTTCCACGGGAGAATGAACGTCCGTCGTGACGGGGATCTTCAAGTCGCGCCCAATGGCCGAAAGAATCTCGCAGCCCTCACGTACGCCGATTCCACGGAACGAACGTACAGAAGTTCGGTTAGCCTTGTCGTAAGAAGCTTTGAAGATGAATTCAACGTTTTCCGCGGCGCACATCTCAGCGATCTTCGTTGCCATGCGCCAGACAAACTTCTCCGACTCAATAACGCATGGGCCGAGAATGAACGCCGGCGTTCCGGCACCGATTGTAACGTTTCCAATTTTAAGCGCCTGAACTTTCATACACCTAAAAACGAATTAGGAAGCAGAAAACTACGCGTTTGCTTCCTGCTTTCCTGCTTTCCTAATTAATCCTCTTTTCGTCATATCAAAAACAGCAAAGGGCGCGTAGAGCACAAGAAAGAAGAGCAGTGCCACTCCGTGCATTTGCAAGAGATATATCGGCCACGAATCGGAGAGAAAGCTTAGGATGGAAAATGCTTCCGGCTTGTGCAGTAAAAATCCGTAATTGAAGCCGGTTAGTTCGTCTACCACCAGGGTGAGCGCGAAATAGAACTCCGACCACAACCATACCCGCACAATGGACACTGGATACGGCCGACAGCCACGGGTCAACATCAGGAAAGACACACCAACAATGATGCCTGAATGCGAGGTGAAAAAACTGATGAACCGCCAATCAGGAAAGCCGTAACGCAGGTTTGGCGTGAGCAAGGCTTGTAACGTGCCGCCAATGCCCCAGAAGTACGCGACCTCGAACCAGCGTTGATTCCCAGACCACATGGCCACGATCACGACGACCATGCCCCAGTCGCACAATTGCATCGGCAACAGCTGCCGCCAATCCACAACTCCACGGCTGCGGATGAAAACCAGATAAACGACATAGTTCAAAATCAAAACGGCCGAGAGCACACCGATAATCGCCTTCTCGATCCGCTGCGATTTTGTGCGGCGCACCAGTGCGGCAAGCGCAAACGGAAGCACGATCGTGAGAAAAATGACCGTGAGATGCGGTAGACCGTAAGCGTGAAACGGCGGCGCGTCATTCATATTGCGTTGTAGTGACGGTGGTGCCAACTGCCGACTCTATGGGAAGCCTCTCGCCGAGGCCAGCGCCTTCGAATCAGGCGAAAGTTGGGCGATTCAATTCAGCGAATCACCCAGAGATTGCACGGAATCACATCGCTCACCCAGGCGATATTGCTTGGCAGTTGCTGAACCATTCCGTCAATTTTCGGCAGCGGCACTACAAGCAAATCCGCTTCCACGGATCGCACGAAATCAGAGGCCGCCAGCCCGGTAGCGCCACGAATGAAGCGCGTCTCGATCGGAACTTCGGTCGCGCCGGCTGAAAGAACCAACTCTTCAAGCGCGTCCTCCTTCGCAACGTTCGGCTCTTGCGCCTGAGCATTCATTGCGTCATCCCGGATGGATGCGCGCGCGTCATCAAACGCAGTGACAATGGCGACGACGTACAATCGTTCGCATAGTTCTGCTTCCGCAAGCAGCAGAGTCGTCTTCAACCCATGCAGTTTCTGCGGTGAATGATCCGTAATGAACACAATGCGACGCAGCGGTTTCGGTTTTTTTTGCGGATGCGTGAAGAGCATCACCGAGCAATTTGCCTCTCGGACCAGGCGACGTGCGACGTTGCCCAGAAACGGATGTAACACGATCTCCTTCTCGAGCGCACCGGCCACGAGCATGTCGATATCTTCCCTCGCAAGAGCGCCCAGAATAGCTTCGGCGGGATCGCCCTCTTCATAATGGATCTGGGAATCAGCTGGAAGCTCCAGTTCCGCGAGCACGTCACTAAATTTCCTCAGCGTTTCGTCACTTCGCCTGCCTACGTAGATCAGATGAAGTTCGGCCGCAAAGCGGTCGCGGATCCGTTTCGCTTCAGCAAGGACCTGCTTGAACCGCGGCGAAAACGTTGTTGCTACGGCGATCGTTTTGTAGGGCGATGAAGCGCGCATCGAATTAAATGGTAATTTGATGTTTCGTCAGCCTTAAGCAACCGGCGGCAAAATCAGGAATGGCTAATGACGAAAGTCGTGAGTGAAGTACCACTAACGCTTCAACACTTCAACGGGCGAAGCCATTCCGCTTTCCATTTGTCTATTCCTCTGGCAATTTTCGCAGATGCGACGCGCGATTTACCCTGGGAGCTTTGATCCGGTGACCAATGGACACCTGGATGTGATTGAGCGCGCGCGAAAATTATTCGACGAGGTTGTGGTGGCAGTCGCGCACAATGACGAGAAGCAACCGCTTTTCTCGCTCGAGCAACGCCTCGGTTTACTGCGAGAGACTGCCGGTCGAATCGAAAACGTCCGAATTGCTGAGTTCAGCGGGTTACTGGTCGAATTTGCTCATGCGCAAAACGCAAAAGCCGTGATTCGAGGTTTGCGCGCAGTTTCGGATTTCGAATTTGAATTTCAAATGGCGTTGATGAATCGAAATCTGAATGCCGCGGTAGAAACGATATTCCTAATGCCGAAGGAGGAATATACTTATCTCAGCTCCCGCATTGTAAAGGAAATCGCCAGGCTCGGCGGGAATGTCTCAACTTTTGTTCCGGATTGTGTGGCCAAAGCGCTAAGTGGGAAATTTAGCCAATGAAATTTGGAGGGTTAGCTCATGAAAGTACATCTGAAACAAATCCCGTCTCAAGGTCTGCATCTGAGCGGGGAAGAAGATTGTCCCATTCAGGAATTGGCATCGGAAGGAATTCGCTGCGCTGGTCCTCTGCATTACGACATCGACGTGGGTGTTGCAGGCGGGGGATTGTGGGCCAACGGATCGTTATCTCAGTCGGTGGAACTGCGTTGCGTATCGTGTCTGCAAAAGTTTGTGCATGAGATTCGAGTGCCTGCGTTCGCCGTGCACATGGAACTGCACGGGCCGGAGACGGTCGACCTGACGCCGTTCGCGCGAGAGGACCTGTTACTGAACTTACCGACACATCCGCGCTGCGAGAGAGACGGTGATCGGGTTTGTAAGGCCAGACAGTTCAAAACCGAAGAGCAGGATGCGAACCGGAAATCGGATTGGAGCGCGTTGGACAAATTAAAATTGTAACTCGGCCGTTTGTCTTTTCCTGATTTCCTGCTTTCCTAATTCCCTTCAATGGGAGTCCCAAAACGCAAAACATCAAAGATGCGATTGCGCACGCGGAAAGCGGCAAACCGCTGGCACGCGTCGCAGCTCAACAAATGTCCTCAGTGCGGGAGCAGCGTGCCATCTCACATCGCCTGCCCATCCTGCGGCTATTACCGCGGGCGACAGGTCCTGACGTTGGAAAGCAAGTAACTGTAGCCGTCGCCCTGTGGGCGGCGTAGACTCCAGCACGCTTCGCGCAGCGAAGCGGCTACAAATTTCACTTTGCAATCAATCGTTTTAGCTCGCAAAGTTTCGCACCGATGAAGATCGCCCTCGACGCGATGGGCGGTGATTTTGGCCCGCCTAACCTCGTTGCCGGCGCCGTTATGGCGCTGCGCGATTACAAACAGATCAACAAGCTCTACCTGGTCGGAGACTCGGCCAAGGTCGAAAACGAATTGTGCAAACACCAGTGCAACGATTCGCGGATCGAGATTGTGCATTCCACTCAGGTCGTCGATATGAGTGATCGCGCCTGGACCGCCGTTCGGCGAAAGAAAGATTCCTCAATCAGCCGGGCTGTCGATCTTATAAAGCACGGTGAAGCGGACGCAGTAGTGAGCGCCGGACACACAGGCGCAGCCGTTGCCGCGAGCACGATTAAGCTTCGCACATTGCCAGGAATCGATAGGCCGGGAATTGCAGCCGTGCTTCCGACCGAGACGAATGTCTTCGTTTTGATCGACGCTGGCGCGAATATCGATGCGCGCCCAGAACACCTTGTTCAATATGCGTTTATGGGCTCGGTTTATTCACGGCATGTTCTGCATTATACGAATCCGACCGTTGGCTTGGTCTCGCTCGGCGACGAGGATGTCAAGGGCACCGAACTGACGAAGGAAGTATTCAAGATGCTGAAACCAAGTTCGCTTAACTTCGTTGGCAATATAGAAGGCCGCCATCTCTTTGAAGATCCGGTTGAAGTTGTGGTGTGCGACGGATTCGTTGGCAACGTTATCTTGAAAACGTGCGAATCGATCGCGGTGGCGATGTTTCAATGGCTCAAGCACGAACTTATGCGTACACGGATGCGAAAAGTCGGCGCATTCCTGGCGAGGAATGCCATCGGAACGATTAAGGACAAGACGAATTATGAAGAATATGGCGGCAGTCCTCTTCTCGGGGTAAATGGTATTTGCATCATTGCGCACGGCGCGAGCACGCCGCTGGCGGTCAAGAATGCGCTCCGGGTTGCTACCGAGTCCATTGAACAGCAGGTGAACCCGCATATCGTCGAGGAGATTCGCAGGTATCATGAAACGACAGCCCAGTTCGAGCCCGCGCTCTCATAAAACGCTGCGCACAGTCTCAATCGTCGGAACAGGGAGTTACGTGCCGGAGAAGGTCCTGACTAACGAGGACCTTTCGCGCATGGTCGATACCAGCGACGAGTGGATCACCACTCGCACGGGCATCAAGGAACGCCGCATCGCTGCAAAGGATGAAAATACGAGCGACATGGCGGCGAAGGCGGCGCTCAGTGCACTGGAACAGGCGAAGATTTCTCCCAAAGAAATCGATCTCATTCTCGTGGCGACGGCTACCCCCGACATGCTTTTCCCCGCCACCGCCTGCTTCGTTCAGAAAAAGATTGGAGCGACGAACGCTGCCTGCCTCGACATTTCCGCAGCATGCGCCGGTTTTATTTTCGGGTTGGAAATCGCGCAGCAGTTCATCACATCGCACACCTACGACACCGTTCTGGTGATCGGCGCGGACAAGTTGACCTCAATCACTAACTGGTCTGATCGCAATACGTGCGTCTTGTTTGGCGACGGCGCTGGCGCGGCGGTTTTGCGCCATCGGGGCAGTCCTCATGGGATAATCAGCACCCACATCGGAAGTGACGGACGGTACACCAACATCTTGTTCATGCCGGGCGGCGGATCGCGTTGCCCTATCACGCGTGAAAACGCGGACATGAACCTGGTCACCATCCACATGACAGGCAAAGAAGTGTACAAACAGGCTGTCATCGCAATGTTGAACGCGGCCAAAAAAGCACTCCACCTGGCGGGGCTTTCCATTGAAGACATCGCCTGCGTGATTCCGCATCAGGCCAATTTGCGAATTATCGAAGCAATCGCCGACCGGCTCGGCATTTCGCGGGACAAAGTGTTTGTGAATCTCGATCGCTACGGCAACACTTCTGCTGCGGCCGTAGCTATCGCGCTCGACGAAGCCAACCGCAGTGGCCGAATCAAACGTGGTGATTACGTACTGATGGTGGTGTTCGGCGGCGGCCTCACCTGGGCTAGTACGGTCATTGAATGGTGAAATTCTCCTAGGTACGATGCAATTGTGTGCGAGGGATTTGATCAAATGCGACCACTCTTCTTTGCTCGCGCGATATTGCCGTGGCGATTATGAGTGTTTTTCGGATGGCTGAGAAACAAGAGATCGTTCAGCCGGAACAGTTCACTTTTGAGGACGACGGCATTTATCCGGGCAGCGTTCTGCCCGTGCTACTGTATCGGGCGGCGGTCACCACGGACGCGCAGGATCGCGCTTCTATTTTGGAGCGAGGATTCGCCCAAAACGACTGGCGCAATTCCTGGCGAAACGGGGTCTATTCCTTTGCTCACTACCACAGCACATCGCATGAGGTGCTCGGTGTTTATAATGGCTCCGCAAAAATGCGACTCGGCGGCGAGCACAGCCGGACAGTCGAGGTCCGGTCGGGCGATGTGATTCTAATTCCTGCCGGTGTCGCTCACCAGAACATCGGCGCCAGCCCGGATTTTGGAGTTGTGGGAGCTTACCCCGATGGACGCCAATGGGACTTGCTTCGCGGTCTGCCGGGCGAGCGGCCAAAATCGGATCGCACCATCGCAGCTCTACCAGTTCCAAATTACGATCCAATCTACGGTTCCGAAGGTCCGCTGCAGCAGATTTGGAAAGCGCCGCGGAGCATGTAACAGGCTGGAAAGCCCCGGCAACGTGTCAGACATGATACCAGACTTACGACCGGGACGCTCGTGCTCACGCCCAATTTGCGTACGTTGCGTGCATGGATTCAGTCCAACAAGTTTCTCTTGCTGCCGGATTTCACGAGCTGCACAAGTCTGGCTGCTTCGTACTTCCAAATCCGTGGGACATCGGAACGACGATCTATCTCGAGCGACTCGGGTTCAAAGCGCTCGCCACCACGTCTGCGGGTTTCGCTTTTTCACGCGGCAAACCCGATGGTGGCGTTTGGCGTGATGAAATGCTCGCCCACATCCGCGAGATTGTGAACGCAACGGCGCTGCCAGTAAACGCAGACTTCCAAGCGGGCTACGGAGATGAACCTGAAGATGTCGCTGCGAATGTGCGACTCTGCATTGAAACTGCGATTGCAGGCTTATCGATCGAAGACAGCACCGGACGCAGGGAGCGTCCGTTGTACGAGAAGAAACTCGCGGTCGAACGCATTTGCGCGGCACGGAGGGCGATCGACGCCTCAGAAGCTGGTGTGGTTCTAACGGGACGCTGCGAAGCCTGGCTGGTCGGTGATCGCGATCCGTTGCGTATCGCGCTCGACCGACTAACCGCGTACGCTGAAGCCGGTGCCGATTGTCTCTATGCACCGGGTGTGAGTAAGCTGGACGAGATCGCACAAATCGTGAAAACGGTTGCGCCGAAGCCTGTGAACGTCCTGGTCTCCGGGTTCAATCATCATCTTACGCTAGCGGAAATCGCGGATCTCGGTGTTCGCCGCATCTCCGTTGGCTCAGGGCTCGCGCTCGCGGCATGGGGAGCACTTCTGCGGACAGCGCGAGAGATCATAACAGACGGCACATTCAATCTCCTGGCTAACAACGCGCCCTCCGCCGATTTGAACCAACTGTTTCGCCAGGCATAGTTCGTTTTCGCGCTTTCGTATTTGAACGCGTGCAGCCTGTTCCATGTCAGTATGTGGCCAAAGGCCAGTTGCAATTTGAAATCCGACATCTTGATTCTCCCTAAGGCTGTTTAACGTTCGAGCCTTTCCGCCCATGAAGCGTATTTTTATCATCGGTTACGCCGCTTTATTTTTCGCACCTTTCGCATATGCGCAGGAGGGCACACCGGCGCCTCCTCCAATGGAGCCTCAGGGTCCGCAGCGCGCAGCTCCATGGAGACCAGGCTCACCTGCAACAGAGGCGGTCCCCGTTCCGGTGCCGATTGCTCCGCCAAAGCCAAACGGACCGGTTCAGAAAAGTCTGGTCCGAATCACAGCCACGGCAATTGAACCTGATTACAAGGCTCCGTGGAATGCTGGCGCGCTCGAACGCGGAGTCGGGGCTGGCTTTGTGATCAGTGGCAACCGTATTTTGACGAATGCGCACGTCGTCGCCAACACCCGCTACATCACCGTGGAACGGGACGGTGACCCCAACAAATACCCCGCGCAAGTGCAATTCATCGCCAACGATTGCGACCTGGCACTGATCACCGTGCCGGCGAAAGACTTCTTCAAGGACATGGTCCCGCTAAAATTTGGCGACATCCCCGCGCTGGAATCGACGGTGTCGGCGTATGGCTATCCAATTGGCGGCGAACGCATGTCGGTCACAACCGGGATTGTGTCGCGAATTGATTTCCAGCTCTACACGCATTCGTCAGTCGATCAGCATCTGGCGATCCAGATCAGCGCGCAGATTAATCCCGGCAACAGCGGCGGACCGGTGATGCAGGACGGCAAGGTTGTCGGCGTCGCGTTTCAAGGCTACAGCGGCGACGTCGCACAAGGTGTCGCCTATATGATTCCCACACCGGTGATCAATCGGTTTCTGAAAGACATCAGCAACGGTCATTATGACGAGTATCCCGATCTCGCAATCACGTATGCGAAATTGCAAAATCCAGCACAACGAAAATATCTCGGATTAAAAGATGACGATCATGGAGTACTGGTGAGTTCCGTCGTGGCGGCGGGTCCATCGGACGGTTTTTTGAAAATAGGCGACGTGCTTCTTTCGATCGATGGTCATCCGATCGCAAGCGACGCCAACGTCGAGTTGAACGGTGAACGCGCGCAGTTCGAAGAGGTTGTAGAGCGCAAGTTCAAGGGCGATTCGGTGAAGCTCGACATCCTGCGCGAGAAACAGCCCATGTCGGTCACAATTAAATTGTTTAAGCCGTGGCCGTATTCGATTCAGGGCCACGCCTACGATGTACGGCCCCGTTATGTTCTCTACGGCGGGCTGCTGTTCCAACCACTAAACCTGGACATGCTCGAAGCGTATCGCACAACCGATCTGCGCCTCCGGCACTTTTTCGAGTACTTCATCCTAGACCAGATTTATCTTCAGCATCCCGATGTGATTGTGCTCAGCAATATTTTACCCGACCCGATCAACAGTTATCTCGCGCCTTACCGCGGCGGGATCGTCGATGAAATAAACGGCAGAAAGATTCGAACGCTCGACGAATTGGCGGAAGCTTTTGCTCACGCCCCCGAACGGCTCGTGATTCGGATGATCGGCGAAGGACCGCCGCTGGTCCTCGATCGAAACAAAGTGGAAGCAGCACGCGAACGCATCAAGACACGCTACAACGTTTTGAAAGAGCAAAATCTTGAGGAACGGCCTGCATCGCGCATTGCCGCCGCAGAGGACAAAAACTAAAATGCGAAGACACTCATTCATAGCTTTCAGCATCGTTCTTGTCGCAGTCAGCGGGGCGCTGGCAAAGAAAGAACCGGCTCTCCCGAGTATGGCGGCTCAGCCAAAACAGGTCGCGCTCGTCCGGGTGAATGTAACTGGACAGTCATATGACTATTTTCGGCCCTGGCAAAAGAAAGCTCCCTTCTCAAAGCGCGCACTCGGCGCGGTTTTACCTGGGGGTCGTGTGCTCGTGACTGCTGACTTGGTTACAAACCAAAATTACGTCGAGCTCGAGCGCGCGGAGTCCGGCGAAAAAACGGCCGCCAATGTTCGGGTGATCGATTACGAGGCGAACCTGGCGCTCCTCGAACCGGTGGAGAAAAGTTTTCTCGACGGGATTACACCGCTCGAAATCACATCCGACACAGTCGTCGGCGACCGGCTCGCTGCGTGGCAATTGGAACCGACCGGCGCATTGCTGGCGACAGAGGGTTTGGTGACAACAGTGCAAATGATGCCGTACCCAGTGGATGTCGGGCAGTTCCTCACATACCGGGTCAGCATCCCAATGCAGTATCGTGAAAACAGCTACACGGTTCCGCTGGTCAAAAAGAACAAGCTCGCCGGATTGCTCCTGCGTTACGATTCGCGCTCACAATTGCTCGATGCCATCCCGGCCCCTGTCATCACCCATTTTTTGAGGGAAGCGGAAACCCAGAATTATCGTGGTTTTCCCGCGGCTGGGTTCTCATTTTTCCCGACGCGTGATCCCGCGCTGCGCGAGTTTGCGGATGAAAAAGGCAAGCGCGGCGTTTACGTAACGAACGTGGAGGTGGGCACGCCAGCGATGAAGGCCGGCCTCAAAGTGGGCGACGTCGTGACCGCCGTAGGGAGTCACGACATTGATGAGAACGGTAATTACGTGGATCCGCTCTACGGCAAAATCGAGTTCACTAATTTGCTGACAGCCCACTCGTACGCCGGCGACGTTGTCCCCTTCCACATTAACCGAGAGGGCAAACCGATGCAGCTCAAGCTGACTCTGGAGCACCGCGATGCGAAAGATTACGTGAGCCCGCCGTACTACCTCGATCAACCGCCTCGATATTACGTTCTTGGCGGCATGATCTTTCAGGAGTTATCCCGCCAGTATTTAAAAGAGTGGGGACCCAGCTGGGAACGCGAAGCACCTCAGCGTCTGGTTTACATGGACCATTTTCAATCCGAGCTATTCCCCGACAGAAACCGGCGCGTGGTCATTCTCAGCCAGGTCCTACCCGCCAACAGCACGGTCGGTTACGATGATCTCGCCTATCTCACAGTAAAAGAGGTCAATGGCAAAGAAATCAAATCACTGGACGATCTGGCCGAAGCCGTAAAACATCCCATCGAAGGCTTCATCAAAATAGAAACCGAAGAAGATCCAAAACAAATCGAGCTCGACGCGTCGCAAGTCGCCGCCGAAGCCCCGACGCTTCAGGAAAACTACGGCATTTCTTCACTGCAAAGATTGCAGTGAACGGTTGAGGGGCTCTCTTAAGTCTTCTAAGCGACGTTCAGAGAGCGCTGCTACAGATCACCGATCAGCGCGCACGTGCCGACTAATGGAGGTTGGCCGTCTCCTTCTAAAAAGACCTCCTAGTAACGCCGTCTGCCCAACCCCCAATAGGCAAGGAACGCTGTCAAGACCAGCAGAGGGCTCACGACCAAAAAGAAACCGTACGGGTGTTGATTCAGCGGGATGCCACCTACGTTCATGCCAAACAAACCCGCCACCAGGTTAATCGGCAAGGCGAGCACAGTTACCAACGTCAACACAAAAAGCGTGCGATTGGTCTGTTCATTGACAAAGGCCGCCAATTCTTCTTGAAGCTGTTTGACACGCTCAACCATGGCCGCTGTGTCGCTGATGGCGGTGGAAAACTTCTCTGCGGCTTGTTGCAGGTTCTGAAGTTCTTCGTCTGCAATCCAATCAGGAGGCCTACTAAGAAGGCGAAAGAATGCAGCGGGTTCCGGGGCCAAAAGCCGTTGGAGTCGAACCAACATCCGCCGCAGAGAACCTAATTCGCTGCGGCTGACAGAAACGCGCTGGGCCAACAGTTGCTCTTCCATCGGGCCGACCCGCTTTTTGGACTTCCGCACAATGTCAACCAACACATTGGCCTGATCTCGCAATAGGCGCGCCAGAATTTCAATGGGCGAACGAAAGACTTGGCCCGCTGCCACCGCTGCGCGGAGGTGGTCAATAGAGCGCCAGGGCCGCATGTGCGCGCTTACCAGCACCCGCGGCTTTACACAAAGACTGGTGGTCGCAACTGGAACGTCAAATGTGAAATCGAAAAGCACATCATGGACACGCGCCACCAGCGAGTCTCCGTCCTGCTCCAAATGAGTGGCGTCTACATCGCTTTGCAACGATTCGTAAAAGGCATCTGGCAAGGTCAGATACCGCCGTAGCCATGGCTCAGAAGCCACATTGGAAAGCGAAAAATGCAACCAGAGAAATTCATCCGGTGGCGGCGGACCCTGCGCGGTCAAGAACTCAATCGCCGCCTGCGAAGTGATGGATCGCGTTGGTTGGTTGGGAACAAAATGATAGCCCCAGATCGGCGCATCCTGCTCTGGACCGGGCGTCGGTTCAATATTTTGCCCTGTTGTTTGAGGCTCCATCAGATCATTGTCAGCTGGTTTCCCATATCGGAGACGGTCCAGCAGAACTCAAACACAATGCCTGAAAAGCCAGCCGGAAACTACGGCAAGCAGAACGCCCACTAGCTGTCGAATGATGCGTCGGAGTAGCATCTAACCATGATTAGACGAAACTTCGTAAAACTTCACGAACAAGTTTTAGTGTAGTTTCGCCGTCGTACCTATTGCTCCGTCGTGCCAGTTGTTGTGCGCGGTTTTTCGAGAAACCTGACTACTTCGTCATCATAGGTCTCGAACGGGTTGCCCATGACGAGGAAGTCGCGGCTGTCGCACGCGATCGAATCCCAGTTGATCACATACGGGAAATTGCAGTTCTGGAAAAAGCTAACGGCGCGTGCACGACCTGATGCGCGGGTGTTCGCGGGAGGGACATGGGTCGCGCTCGGACGGCGGACACTGTTGTTCCATTCCGCAATTCGTTTGCCCGGTGTCACGCTGAAGAACAACCCGCGGCACGGATCAATATTGTGATATTCTAAATCGATGCTTTGCAGCCAGGGATCGTCCCAGCCTATTCCTTCCGCTTCGACAAACGTTTCCAGCAGCCATTTCTTGGTGATCCAGTCAACGCCACCGATCAGCGCGTGCCGATTGCGCGGGATTGCTTCGAGAACGAATCCCCAGTTTTCCAGGAGCCAGTTGGTTTCCGCGCTGCTATGCCGGAGATGCTTCTGCGCGAGGTGATGAAATTCCCATTGCACATCGAGCGCGCTGGCAGTTTTTCCGTTCTCGAGCCGAACCATCCATTGTTCAGTTGGATCGCGTGAGATGTCGCGCGTGCTCTGTACGGCGTCGGCCAGGACAAGGTTTCGCGGCAGACGACCTTCCTCCAGCAACGACAAAACGCACGCCGTCGTCCCGATTTTTAGCGCCGTGGCGTACGGGCTCATGTTCGAGTCGCCGATGAGCAAATGCAGCCGCCGATATTTGCGATAATCGGCCAGCGGCTCGTCGCGCGCGTTGATGATGGCGCGATTGAATTGCACCCACTGATAAATGTCGTTGACGATGTGATCGGCGCGCTGGCTCAGCTGAAAATTCACATGGCCTTCGGGTTGTGGCGGGTCGAAATCGAACGCCAGCGGGTTCGACTGACCGACGCGGCCCGCGCCGGTAAAGATCTGCCGCGTCGCTAAAAAAGTCAGCAGCGTTCCAAGAATCGGCGGCGTGAACTGCGCCTCGCGTCTCATCAGATAATTCTCGTGGCAGCCAAATGTGGCCCCGGTGTGATGGTCGACATTGTTCTTGATGAACGCGACACGGTCTCCCGCGCCGAGAGCAGTCAGCGCCGATTGCAGCAGGTCGTCTCCGGCGAGCTCGTAGGTCACCAGATCGTGCAGATGCAAACACTCCGGCGACGCGTACTCGATATGGCCCATGTCGAGGTAGAGTCGCCCGCCGTTAAGCAGAAAACCGCCGTTGCCCGGCGGTTCCTCGTAATCGCGGTAATGCAAATCGATCGTGCCGGCGTCCGCTTTGCGGAAGAGGTAATTTTTTACCTTCGCCGGCCAAAGCTCGGAGTTCATGTGTGGCTCCTCTTCGCTTAGAAGACAGCCATATTCGGTTTCGATTCCAACGACTCGATCCATCCGAACCAGATTACCCGTCGAATAGTAACTTGGCTAAGCCAAAAACATTCCCCTCATCTTCATCCTCCTCCAGGGGAGAGGCGAATCGCAGGACGCAACGCGCACATTGATTTGGGACTGGTTGCGGCACTCCGCGCAAAAATTCCGAGCGAACACATCGTCAACTTCGTGCCCATTCTTGAGCTAAAAGCTTTGGCGCAATCGGTACGTGGTCGCACTATGTCCGGAAGATAAACCTTCGGAATGGCGTCATTTTTCTTCATCGCGACTCTCTCGTCGCTGAGTGTGCCAAATCAGGAGTGCGGCCCGTTTCACCGTGATTTCAACTTTGCCGCGCGCTTTTCCATTGTTCTTCTTCTTTCTCGGCCCCGGTTCGCCATCAAGATGCATCGCACCAGACGGCAACATAATTTTGAGCTCGCGAAATTTGCGCGGCGTTAGCGCGGCGCGCGGCTTTCGTCCGGCCAAGTGCGTATCCACATGCTTAATGAAAACCTTCCGCTCGTGCTCACGCACCGCGACAAAGTCCAGCCGGCCATCGTCTGTTTTTGCTTTTGGAGCAAGATGTAGTGCCGGGCCAGCCGAGCGGATGTTCATTGCTCCCCAAAGGATATAGCGGCCGGAAATATTTTTCCCATCGATGCTCATCCTCCAATGGCGCGCCGGATAATCGAGCGACAACTGGCGCAAGAGCGATAAATGCGCTGCGAGTTCTTCCTCCGGTGAAGCTCCTTTTGTTTCGTTCGCCATTGCGGCGGGAAAGTAGTCAGCAAACAGTCCCCCGCCCGCGGCTTCCAAAAAGTAATCTGTCTGCGATGCATTCCTCGCCACGCCGATGTCGAACGGCTGGCTTTTGCCGCAGTGAAGCGATTGAAGGATTTCGTAAACAGATCCGGTGAAACCGAGGCTGCGCGCCAGATTGTTCGCCGTGCCAAGCGGCAAGATCGCCAGCGGAATCCCGCTATCTATGATTTGCCACGCAGTTTTGTGCACCGTTCCGTCCCCTCCGGCTGCAATTATAAGATCCACTGGCTTTTTGAACGCCTTTTTCCAGCCGCGCTCCTTTATAGATTGATACAATGCCTGATGCCCGCACCTGGTCAGGCTCGCCATTAAGTGCTTGACGGTGTGTTTACGGTCTCCCGCTTTCGGGTTATGAATCAACAGGACTCGCATGATTTGCTCGCTACTTGAAGGATCTTTATCACCTAATCGGCCAAAACCACTCGGATACGCGTTTCTTAAGTAAAGATGCGGATTCTGGTCTCTAACGACGACGGTGTTTACAGTCCGGGGATCCTGGCGCTGGCGAAAGCAGCAAAGCGCTTCGGCGAAGTGCGAATCGTCGCGCCCGATGTGGAGCAATCTTCAATGGGACATGCGATCACGGCATCGCGACCGCTGCGCCTTAAGCGTGTTCACCTCGACAGCTTCGAAGCGCATCGCGTCAACGGCACGCCGGCCGACTGCGTTGCGCTCGGCATGCATCGCTGGGGCCATGTTGACGTCGTTCTTTCGGGAATTAACCTCGGGCTCAACCTGGGCAACTCTTGCTGGCATTCCGGCACACTGGCAGCGGCGAAGCAGGCGGCATTGCTGGGCTCGCGCGGCATTGCTTTCAGCACAAATGTGAGCGACAGCCGTGAACCGGATTTTGCAGCGCTCGAGCCTTATGTTGTGCGTGTATTCGAGTTGCTGCTGCCAATCAAAACGCTTTCGCTGGTTAATGTAAATCTGCCGGAAAAACCAAAAGGCATCCGTTGGACGCGGCAGTCTGTGCGGCATTACGATGGCAAAGTCGTTCCCGACAAAGACCCTGCGGGCCGGCCGATTTTTTGGTTCACAGTCACGCCGCTCGAAGGAGCTGCGGAGGGCACAGATCGCTGGGCAGTGGATCACGGCTGGGTGTCAATCACGCCCTTGCGTCTCGATCTCACCGATGAAGCCGATCTGGCCCGAGCCTTGGCAGTTTCAGATGGCCCCCCCGCGAAGGTCTCCGGCAGACGACGCCGTTCCGGGCGAGCCCGCGCAAAAAAAGCAAAGAGGCGCTGAACGACGACAACCTGCAACTTGCTGAGGAATCCGGTTGTTCGACAAAATTTCGCAATGGCAAGGGAACCATATCAGAGGGGCGCTTCGAAACGTATGAAACAACTGCCGTCGCAGACGATGCCCAAGAATTGGTCCAGTAGTACCGCACTTCACGAAACCGCCGAACAGTTCCACATTTTGGTGGATAGTGTCGAGGAGTACGCCATTTACATGCTGGATCCAAACGGGAACATCATCACGTGGAACAAGGGCGCGCAGAAGATCAAGGGCTACTCGGCGGAGGAAATCATCGGGAAGAACTTCGCCTCCTTCTATACTGCAGATGACGTCGCCGCAGGCAAACCCCAACGCAACCTGCGCGAAGCTGGTTGTCGCGGATACATTCGCGATCAGGGCCCGCGAGTCCGCAAAGATGGGTCAACCTTCGAAGCCGAAGTTATCATTACTGCCCTCCGTGATGACACAGGGGAAATTCGCGGCTTTTCAAAAGTTACACGTGACATCACCGACCAGCTTCGGAGCCGGGAATTTGAAGCGGAAAAAATTGCAGCGGAAAAGGCGAGCAAGGCGAAGGACGACTTTCTGGCAGCACTCAGCCATGAACTGCGCACGCCGCTGACGCCTGCATTGGCGGCAGCGACCTACCTGGAAGACAATGCGGAGAAACTTCCTCCCCAGTTCGTCGAAGATGTCGAAATCATAAAGCGGAATGTGCAGCTGCAGGCCCGCTTAATCGACGATCTGCTCGATCTCACCCGAATTGCCCGCGGCAAGCTTCATCTCGAATGGGAAGATTGCGACGCGCACACCGTCATTCGCAACGCGCTCGAAACCGCAAGCTCCGCCCTGGCGGCAAAAAAATTGAAGATTTCAACGAAGTTTGAAGCAAAAGAGTGTCATATCTGGGCTGATTGTATCCGGCTTCAGCAAGTGTTTTGGAACTTGATCAACAATGCCGTGAAGTTCACCGCTCAAGGCGGAGAAATCGCCATCCGCACGTTCAACGATAAGGCTGCACGTTTTCACTTCGAGATTGCCGATACGGGAATTGGAATCGAACCGCAGCGGTTGGTGTCAATCTTCCGGCCATTCGAACAAGCTGATCGTTCGGTGACCCGTCAATTCGGCGGGCTTGGGCTCGGTCTGGCGATTTCCAAACGTCTCGTGGATTTTCATCATGGTAAAATCGAGGCCGAGAGCCGTGGCCGAAGTTTTGGCGCCACATTCAAGGTGACACTCGACACATTGTCAGAGGCGGCACGGGAAAGAGGTCTAAATGATCGCATTGCGGGAAAAACGTTCAAACCGCTTCGCATCCTCCTGGTTGAAGATCACCAGGACACCCGACGCACGTTGTCGCGTCTGCTCACTCATTTCGGTCACAAAGTTGTTACGGCAGGTAATGTCCGTAGCGCGATGCAGATCATCGACTTGGATACAATCAATGTCCTGTTGTGCGACATCGGCCTGCCCGACGGAAGCGGTTTCGATGTAGTCTCACAAACGCGAGCAAAACGTCCCATTAAGGCGATTGCGCTCACGGGCTTCGGCACCGAGGACGACCTTCGTCGCTCCAAAGAAGCCGGATTCGATTTTCATTTGGTCAAACCCGTTAATTTCCAGGAGCTGCAAAACATTCTCGACCAGATCGCGGTATAGCCAATTTGCGCCCAATTTGCTCAGCACCAGGGTTTGCGCGTCCGCTTTTTTCGTCGCAGTCTGTGCGCGATTTCCGATCGAGCCTGACAAGCGGAGCCGAGATGAGGGCTAGTGGAATAAGTTTCGCGCAGCAGTAGACAATTACAGTTCATGTAGCGGTTCAGTAGGCCGGCAATGTGCGTTACACGTCAGACGGACTAACGATTCAGTCGGGAAAGGGCGATTCTCGAACTGTTGTTGATGCATTTGCTTGCCTGGCGCAGCAAGCAATGCATCACACAGCGATAGCGAACGGCTAACGATCTGAAGAAGACGACGCAAAATCCGGCTCCATTAGCGCCTCAGGATTCACAATGTCTTCGGCCAATTTGTTCAGAAGCTCGTTTGCTTCGGATTCTTCATCCAGGGTTTGTTGCAGAAGCTCCGCGGATTTCTCCTGCCCAAGTAGTTGCGCAAACGTCCGGACACTGCCGTAGCCGGCGATTTCGTAATGCTCAATTTTCTGCGCAGCCACGATGATACCGGCGTCGATTACGGAATCGTCGCCATCTGCCTTGAGGACTTCCGATCCCTCTTCGATCAAGCCTTTCATGGCCTGACAGGTCTTGCCCTTTGCTTTCTCATCAAGTTCTTCGAAGACCTCCTCAAGCCTCTGGACGTGCCCCTTAGTCTGTTCCAGATGTTTTTCGAAAGCTTCCTTCAATTCGTCTGACGCCGCACCTTTCGCCATCTTCGGCAATGCTTTGATCAGCTGGTGCTCGGCATTGTACAGATCCCGAAGTTCGTTCACGTAAAGTTCTTTCAGTGTCTCCAGATTCATAATTCCCCTTTTTTCTTTCTGTTTTGGTTAGCAAGTTTTTGTACGGCACGGTACGCCGCACCGGCTACAAAAAGGAAACGTAGCGAACCATCATAGTGCGCGTCTTTGATTTTGAAATTTTAGAGCCGAGAAAGCGCGCGCTGCGTTGTAGTCGCGATTTAGATAGCTACCCGCGGCGCTCGACATCGGAAGCTCCACTGGCAGGCCCGATGGCCAGATCTGGCCACTGGAGGCACACAGGTGACAACGAGTTGTCAATATGACACTGTTGCGCAAGCTAAAACTGCACAGCTATAAGACCAGAAATGGCAATTCTTTTTTGGCCCTGGGCTGTTGACCACGCCCTGGGTAAATCAGCGTAGCCCGCCGTACGTTGCTATCAAAAGCGGCTGGCAGGCTCTATGGGGTGGCGAGATTTCCCTCTTTGCTGTCGAGCTCGTCGTTCTTAAATGTGAAAAGCGCAAACTTGGAGCCTTCTTCGTACCGATAGGTCGTTTTTTTGAAGACCAACATATCCTTTGTCTCAGTGGTGGTGGGCGGGCCCATAATACGTTCCACCTGCGCCTTCGTCATGCCGTCCGTCACTTCGTTATAATTGGCCAGGGTTAACTTCGAGCCGGTGAGCACGCTTCGATTGCAGCTCGGCATGACCGCGAGCAGCGAGGAGCAGAGGAGGAGCAAAGTAATCCTTTTCACTATACGGTATTCACGCGTCATACTCTTGGCGACTTTCCACTCTTCATCTTCTAGTGCACGCTCGTTTTGCTCAAGCCCCACATTATTGCTCGAATACCTTCTTCACGTCGCCGATTTTGCGCTGCACTTTGCCACCTATTTTTTCAGCCGTCCCTCGATCCCGCAAATCCGGATTCCGCGTCGCTTTCCCCGTCTCTTCTTTCATTTTGCCTTTCGCTTCCTCGAAGGCGCCCTTGATTTTATCCTTTGTGCTTGACTTCATGAAAGCAAATCGTGCCCGGTGAACGCAGTGGCTGTATTCCGTTCGACTTATTATGGCCTTTCCTCCAAGGCAATGGCGCCTATGCGTTTATGAGAGCGCGGGTTGATAGGTCGGTTCGACTTTTTTCCGCGTCGGTATCAATCAGCCGTTTATAAACGTCGACATAATCGCTTGCCATGCGGCTGGCTGTGAACCGCTTCTCAAAAACGTCGCGACAACGAGCGCGGCTCAGGTCACGAACACGACCAACGGCTTCAACCGCCTGTTCGATCTCGTTTACGATGAACCCGGTAGCACCGTTTTCCATCACCTCCGGAACAGATCCCCGATCGTAAGCGATGACGGGAGTGCCGCACGCCATCGCCTCAATCATCACTAGGCCAAATGGTTCCGGCCAATCAATAGGAAATAGCAGAGCATAAGCATTCCCCAGAAATCCGTTCTTCTGTTGATCGCTGATTTCGCCAACCCATTCCACGTGAGATTGTGCCAGCAGCGGTTCGATGTCCCGCTTGAAATAGCGTCTGTCAGCGCGATCGACTTTCGCCGCGATCTTAAGCGGCATCGACACACGCTTTGCGATTTCGATTGCCCGGTCCACTCTCTTTTCCGGCGAGATCCGTCCCAAGAAAGCCAGGTAATCTCCCTGATTCGGTTGAAACGCGAACAGATCTTTCGGTAAGCCGTGGTAGATGGTCGTCTGCCAGTTAGCCCAGGGAAGAGGTGACCGCTGGGCGTTCGAGATGGATATAAGCGGCTCGTTTCGAAACCGGTCGAATACAGGAACCAAGTCGGGAAGGTCAAGGCGTCCGTGCAACGTAGTGACATGTGGAACCGGTAGATAGCGACACACAGGAAAATGAAGGTACCCAGTATGGAAATGAATCAGATCGAACTCATTAGCGTACTCGATGACGTGATCTACCAGAAGGACTTCCCGTGCCACGGGATCTTTGCAGCGCTCATTTTTCCGGAGGGACCGCTCGCAGGACGCAATAAGCCGCGCATTTGTAACGGAGTCGCCGCTGGCGAATAGAGTCACGTCGTGTCCGGCGCGAACCAATTCCTCCGTAAGGTAAGAGACGATCCTTTCTGTTCCTCCATAGTGTTTCGGAGGCACGCTCTCGATTAGTGGCGCAACCTGAGCAATTCGCACTTTATCTTCTTTCCCTGGAGTGCCGGTTCGAATAATTGAGATCCATCGGTGGATATTCGAACCGCATGCCAGCTCTGGTTGTAGCATTCGGCACGAAATGAACGCGGAGAACAATGTTACATCCGTTGCTCACAGCGCCCTCGAAACACTTTGGACAAACGCGGCAAGAGAACTTGGAATCAGGACATGGCTTGCCAATGCGTAAACCTCTGAATAGGTCTCACAACTAGCTGCGAAATTTTATATGCAGAAATTCGAAGCAATGGCGCTGCTACTTAGCTACATCGGAACGCTGTGCTGGATCTTATGCTTTTGGTGGATGCATCGCATCTCATCCCGTCAGGATGCGATGTTGGAAGAGCTCCATGGAATGACAACCCGCATTGAAAAGCTTTCTAAGGCCGAGCACGATTTGATTAGTGACGTGCATCCGCAGGTAAGCGAAATCAAGGAGCAGGTCGAAAACGTTAGAGAAGTTGTTTCGTCTGAAAGGAGGTGAGCGTGTCGCTTTGCTCCATCGGACGCGCAGGATTTGTCACCAGCTACCCGGAACCGCGGCTCGTCGCCGTCTTGATGGTCACGTTTTTTCTTGATTGTTTCACGAAATTCTGTCGGAATAGGACGCTTAAACAAATCTAACGGAAAGGTATATCCATGCTCTGGACCATAATCGTCATCCTCATCGTTCTTTGGCTTCTCGGCTTCATCGGCCACGTTGGCGGCGCTCTAATTCATCTCCTGCTCGTGATCGCCGTCATCATCCTAATTATTAACCTGCTCAAAGGCAGACGAGGTCTCTGAACGAACGTCCTCGCGAATTGCTGCAGTGGCGGGTCAGCCGAACACGCCACCATAGAGCCGCAGCCAACCGGCAAGGAAGTTAACTAAGGTTTTGACCGATAGCTCAATCCGGTGGCCGCCGGATTGTGTGAGCATTCGAAAAATCGGATGTTTTCGCCCATGGCGCTTGTTTCTCCGAGCAAATTATCCGATGAAGAAAAACTGACCATCTTGCAACGACTCGATCAATTCCGGCATTGGCACTCGCTGGATGAGAAACGTTATTGCCTGGTTTGCGGTGAAATCATTACCGGCCAGCACATCCAGGCGATTATGGGGACACGTAGAAACAGGTTAATGCGAGTCAGTTGTCCGACGAAAAATTGTGGTTCGGTGCCGATAGAATGGGTGTGGCCAACCGACCACGTTTTGATAACAATTGCGATGATAGAGGCCGAGCGGAATTGGTTTCGGGTGATGATGCGGGCAGGCCGAGCAATACAATCCTGCCGAAGCAACAAGCAGCACGATCAGCAGAACGAGGTTTAGATCGCTAATCGGTAGCATCAGCAAACAAAAAACTGAGGCGCGTGGATGCGAAGTACCATGCGATTCATGAGCATAGATGGCTTTGCCCCCGGTAAAATTGGAATCGCGCGGGGACGTTTCCGACGATGAGGATCAAGCCGAAGAGGTTACGTCCCGTGCCCGTTTACGCATGGTTGAGCTGTTGCAGAGACCTTTCGGTGTCAGATCGATCGCCCTCACCGGTTTGTTTATTCTGGCACTCTTCTACACCATCTACTTCATGCGCTCGATCCTTCTTCCGATCGTTCTTGCGCTGCTACTTAGCTACCTATTGAGGCCGATAGTACGTGGACTCGCTAAATTCAAGATTCCGCTGGCGGTGAGCGCGGCAGTCATCCTTATCGGCCTTCTTGTACTTGTTGGCTATGGCATTTCTGCGTTGGCCACTCCCACAGTAGCGTGGCTTCAGAAAGCCCCGGCCGGCTTAGCAGAACTGCAACACAAGCTCCGGCCGGTAAAAAACTCGGTTTCGAAAGTGACGCAGGCGACCAGCGAAATCGAGAAACTGGCTACAACCGATACGGAGGCTAAGGCTGTTGAAGTGAAGCAGCATCCGATCACCGAGACATTCTTCACCCGGACGCCAGAGTTTATCGCCAGCGCTGTTTTTTTGGTGATTCTGCTCTATTTCCTGCTTGTCTACGACCAAGTCTTCATTGCCAAACTGGTCAAGTTGCTACCCACCCTCTCAGATAAGAAGACGGCGGTCGGTATCGCGCAGGACATCGAGTCGCAGGTCTCCCGTTATCTATTTACAATCACGGCGATTAATGCCTGCCTCGGACTGGCTGTCGGAACCGCAGTAGGACTGCTCGGTCTACCCAACCCGCTAATGTGGGGCGTGATGGTCGCGCTGCTCAATTTCGTTCCTTACCTGGGCGCGCTCACAGGGATCATCTGCATGACCATCGGCGCCGTCTTAAGCTTCGATAGCCTGGGGTACGCCCTCATCTTTCCCGCCGTCTATCTCGCTTTTGGTATGCTGGAGGGCAGTTTCATCACTCCCTGGATTATGGGACGCTCCCTTACTTTGAATCCCGTCATCATCCTTCTCTCACTTACTTTCTGGGGCTGGATGTGGGGAATCGTCGGCATCATTTTAGCCGTGCCGATCCTCGCCGCTGTCAAAATCTTCTGCGCGCACATCAAACCCATGGAACCGCTCGCAGAATTTCTTAGTTAACCTAACGCATGTTGGGAGGATGCGCTCATTGGCGAAGGTGAGAATACGATCCACATCCCAACGGTTATCCCGAAGCGCGAATCGCCATCGCGCTGATCTGATCATCTTTAAGCCTTCCAGTGGTTACGTCGCGGCGTCGCCGGGAGCGCTTAGCGGCATCAGCTGACTTGACCTGCCCTGTGGGGTCTCGATGGAGCCAAAGTGTTATTTGGGTCCCTCGCTTGGGGCCGCTGTCAATATGGAACTTGCCTCCGAAGCTCCGTACACGCTCGCGAATGTTAAGAAGGCCCAATGTTTGGGCGCCGGTTCGCTTATCGTCAAGCGAGGCAGGATCAAACCCAGGACCGCCATCGGCGACGATGATGCAGACTTTGTCCGGCCGCAAACGCTGCATCGTGATACGCACGGCGCTGCCGACGGCGTGCTTCACTGAATTTAGCAATAACTCGCGCACCGCTCTGAACAGGAAGATACGCACATCGGCGACTTTCGGGTTCGCTAAAGGGTCGGCTTCGACCGTCACTACAACATTGTAATTCTTACGTGTTTCAGCCGCGAACCACTCAAGTGCTGCGGCTAGACCGTGCTCGTACAAAACTGGCGGCGCGAGTTCCACACTGAGAGAGCGCGTTAACTGAAACGAACGCTCAAGTACGTCGGCAATTTCGCGAGCAATCGGTTCTCGTCGGGCGGCATCCTGCGTTCTGCACAGCGCAGCAAGTTGCATCCGCGCCGCGACCAGTAATTGCTGTAGGTCTTCATGCAGCATCTCCGCTATGCGCCGACGCTCCGCTTCCTCTGCAAGCGACAATTCGGCCGAGAGGAGGCGGAGTTTCCGTGTCTGTTCGACCGCTTCGGCAGTGCGCCTCGCGACCCGCTGTTCGAGCGTTTCATTTAAGTTTCCGAGCTGGCTAACGAGATCTCGCACCTGATATTGCCGCCGGCGGGAACGTAATGCAACCTGCACCGAGCGTATCAGCGTCAGGGTGCTGATAGGTCGCTCCAGCAAAGTCACAGTTCCGGCAGCCGCAGTTGCCACATTTAGGAATCCTGCCCGGCGCGATTCGCCGCCGCTTGTGAGAATGATGAGCGGTAATTCGGACCAGGCAGGCTGCCCTTCAAGGAACTTCAAAAGAAGCGAACCTTGTGGAGATTCCAGCGCTTCCTCGGTAAGAAGTAGTGCTCCGGCGCTATCTATCATTTGCCGAAAATAACCGTCCAACCCGCGGCAAATTTGTGTTTCAAAACCTTGGTCATCGAGCAAAGTCGCCATGGCTACTGCATCCAGCCCAACAGGCGCAATGATGATCACACACTCGTCTTTGCGCATTCGCGATGCACGTGCTCGTTCGTCGTGAGTTGTATCATTCGTCAACGGTCTGTCCATTAGCGCACGGGAATTGAAATTGCTTCGCGATGGT
Source organism: uncultured Verrucomicrobiae bacterium (assembly GCA_963776065.1). Lineage (GTDB taxonomy): Bacteria > Verrucomicrobiota > Verrucomicrobiia > Chthoniobacterales > UBA10450 > Udaeobacter. Next base: position 88,084 of record CAVZLJ010000012.1, read on the forward strand.
ATCCTTATCTTCAGCGACCCTTGATTATTTGCTTTTCACTGCCACGGAAGATGGGCACGCCGGTTAGCACGCCTTGAAACTGTGTTAGAGGCTCGCCGATAACGATGCCTTTGCCCGACATCAATTTGAATTCGCGGATGGTTTTCTCATGCGCGCCACTGCGCTTCTTAACCACCGCGATAGCTTGTTTCACTTCTCCGTAAGCTTCGAAATATCGGAGGCTTACCACGGTGTCCGAAAGATAACTCAGATCCACAGGCGCTTCGGCAGCAGTAGCCAATCCGTGCTGGGCTAAAATAAGGACCGTTACGATACCCTGCTGGTTGAGGTAAGAGCAGAGTTCGTGCAGTTGGTTGTTGAGATACTTCTCCCCAGGCATGGCATTGAGATAACCGTTGAGACTGTCAATCGCGACGAATTTGCAACCTGCCTTTACGCCATCCAAAATACGAACGGCGAATTCACCGGGAGAAAGTTCGGCGGGATCAACTTGATGGACCGTAATCCTGCCGTTTTCGATTGCTTTTTCCAACTTGAACCCCAGCGCCTTGGCTCGACCCAGCATTACACTACGCGTTTCGTCAAACGTGAATACCATACAGTACTCACCTCGATCGGCCATTCGGGTAGCGTATTGCAAAGCTAGAGTAGATTTGCCAGTGCCCACTGGGCCGAGTATGAGGGTGGTTGTCCCTCGATCCAGCCCACCACCGAACAAGGTATCCAACTCCTTGATGCCGCTCGAAACGGACTCGCTCCAGAAATGGCCCCGATATTCAGAGGCGATCATACGTGGAAAGACGCGCAAACCGCCGGTAGCGATGATGTAGTCATGATAGCCTTCCCGAAATTTTACGGCCCGCAATTTTGAAACGCGCAACCGGCGGCGCGATGTTCCGTAGTCAGGCGAGAGTTGCTCCATGTCAATGACGCCATGCGTGAGGCTGAGCACATGCGGGTCGGTCACCCCTGCCTTGTTCATCTTATCGTCAAGCAAAAGAACGGTGCTCTTGAATTTCGCGAACTGCTGTTTGAGCGTCAGAAGTTGGCGCCGGTAGCGTAAAGCGGTTTCGGCCATTAATCGGAATTCGGAAAGTGAATCGAAGGCAACCCGTGATGGCTGCGCCTTGCGAACTTCATTGAGCAATAGCTGGCTGACTTTGGCCAACTCAACTTCGGACGGATGGAACACGGTGGTTTGCGCTTCGGGCCGCAGCAGGTTTTCGACAGCGGACAAATCTAAGACCTGGATTTTATCGAGCGACCAGCCGTGTGATCGCGCCACTTTGAGCAACTCCTGTTTGGTCTCTGAAAGCGTGATGTAAAAGACCTTCTCACCTCGCCGTACTCCCTCGAGAAGAAACTGAAGCGCCAGCGTCGTCTTGCCGGAACCTGGGTCTCCTTGAACTAAATAAAAGCCGGCGCTCGGCAACCCACCCGCGAGGATATCATCCAGTCCTTCGACTCCGCTGGAGCATCGTTCGTCGGCGAGGTCGGTTGAGACAGTGGTGGCGGATTTCCGGATTGATTTGCGCTTCACAATATTGATGTCGAAGAGGCGACGACCGTGTTATCACCGGCAATTTAGTTCGGGGTCGCAATTTTAAAAGAGCGCTCGCTCCAAAAGTGAACCGGGGCATCTACTTCGCAGGCACGAGAACAGTGAGTGCTCTGGAGACAAAATCGATTTCCGCGCTCCTTCCTAAATCTACTCTTTCTCCATCGAGCGTCGCAGGAATGTTTTTGCTTGACTGCACATCTACCCGCTTTGTTTTGGTGATAAGTATGTTCGTGTCATCGCGCCATTTGCCAAACGCGGCGGTAGTGGCAAGGCGGACCACCTCAGCAGCGCTTTCCACATCAATGATAGCGGCTTCAAATGCTTGCTCCGAATCGGACATTTCTTTCGATATCAGGGGGCAGATAAGCGCCACGGCTTTAGCTTCACCCTTCATTCCGCCTGAGATAAGATACTGAAGCTTCGTTTCAAACATGTTTCGGAAGGCGACGCTCCCCTTCTCGATAGCATCAACTATATTTCCCTCGCGTATACATTCGCGGGGTTCCGCCCAAAGCGCAGGCGCTCCCACAATGGCGGCGATAAGAAACTGCCTCCCCGTGATCCGACCTCCGGAAAGAACTTTTAGTGAGGGAGCAGTGAGCGTATTTTTGAGCGACTCTTCCCAGGCCACGTCTCCATACAATGCCCGAGAGAGCATATTTATCGTTCCCCCGGCAAGCGGGATAAGATACGGCCCTTTTTCGGCACATGCTTCAGCAGCTGTGCGGATGGTGCCGTCACCACCAAGCACGATGAGGACATCCAGGCTCTGTTCAGTCGCCTCTACAAACAACCGCGTCATTTCGTTTGCCGAACCACACCAAACTCTCGGCTCAACAATGCCGGCACGCTGGAGAATATCGGACATCTTATGCTCAGATTCCGAATCGAAGCCTCCACTTGAGATGTTGATTATGGCGCCAACTTTCGACTCTGATAAACGGACAGCGTCAGGCATAAATCGCGTGTGCTATGGCCGGCAAAGTTTCGTCGGCAGGCCCAAGTCCCCTCGCCCTCTAACGTTCGCTCAGAGCGGTTCGCTCAGCTTCATGCGACGCCGGGAATGTTTCCGTTCCGCTCTGCTTTTTTCCGGACTCGCTCGAACTGTTTCTCAAGGCTCGTGAGATCTTCGTCGGCAAGTTTTTCCAGATCGATAAGTTCATTTCGAGCGTTTTTCAGGGCGCGAATTAATTCGTCTAGTTTTAAATGAACCGCTTTGGCGTCACGGTTCTGCGTATTTTGAATGAGAAATACCATCAGAAAAGTAACAATCGTAGTTCCGGTATTAATAATGAGCTGCCACGTATCCGAATAGCGAAACATCGGGCCGGTTAGTCCCCAAATGAGGATAATGAGAATAGCGGCAGCAAAAGCCCAAGCACTACCGAGCATCATCGACGAGTGCTTCGCAAAAAACCTAAAAGTCTCGCTCGCTACGCAAAAGAAATCTCGTGATTCTTCCTGTGGCTTAAGTTTTTCCTTCCTCGTGGTCATTGTCTTGACATTTATTATCGGCACCCGTCCCAGGCGGAGGCAGCGCTTATAGGTGCCGACAAAGAACTGCGAAACTGCACATCCGGCAGCCTGCGCCAGCACGACTGCCCCTAACGACGGAAAATCAAACCGAGCACAAAACCCACCCCGAGTGCTGTAAAGACCGCCTTGGTCGGGTTCTCGCGCACGTATTGCTTGCTGTCGTCCTGGAAACTGCGGACGCGATGGAGCGCATCGTCCAATACCCCTTCCGCGCGCCCCCGATATTCATCGGCCATTACGCCTGCGGCCGAACGGAAATCCTCCGCCGCTTTGCGGACGTGCGTCACGCCGCGCTCTGCTTTTTTTGCCGCCTGCGGTGGAACCGCAGGGCCATAATCCATTTGGTTTTCGTGAGCCATAGATTTCCCTTCTTTGTGATTTGTTTAGGCTTTCGGTGCCGATGCTTCGCTGACGGTGCTGATGTCCTCAGCGCCGGCAGTTTTGAAAATGTGCTTTGCCCGATCAACGTCTTCGCTTTCATCCGTATGTACCGCGATCAGGTAATTTCCCTTTTTCAACTTCTCCTCGTAACGCTTCGCTTCGATCTCGGGAATGCCGAGACCAATCAAACCGCCCACGACACCGCCAGTCGCTGCTCCGACGGCCGCGCCACTAAGCGCCGCCATGATTGGACCTGCTGCGATAAATGGACCCACGCCAGGAATTGCCAACGCCCCGATTCCTGCCAGCAATCCAATCACGCCGCCGGTGACGCCCCCGGTAGCTGCACCGGTGGTTGCGCCCTCTGGCGCCTTTGTCGCTTTAACGTGACCAACGTCCCGTGTGCCGCCTGTATCAGGCATGAGTACTGAGATTTCCGAAGCTGCGAAACCTTGCGCTTGGAGCTGCTCGACAATTCGCTCAGCCTGGCCGTGTGTAGTTGCAATACCGAATACTGATTTAGACATAATACTTTCTTTCGTTTTTGTGATGTTGTTAGTTAATTTGATCCTTTAACGTCCAATTGATCGTCAATATGGGCGCCGCCAGCTGCTGATCTTGCAAGCTGATCGATTTTTGCTTTTTCTTGAGCAGTCTTAACGGGTCCGCGAAGTGTGACCTGGCCATTAGCAGTAATGACTTTGATGTTCTTCGCAGTCGTTGAAAGCTCACTGTCTTTCATTAGCGCCTGCCGGATAGCTTGCGTGACTTTTAAATCCGCAGCATTGTTTGACTGGTCTCCGGATGTCTGGGTTTCACCGGAGCGATCTCGCTCGTTTGTCGCCGTGTTATCGGGCTGGTCTTATCGTCAGCAGCCATTGCAGCTGTGCTAATTGCGCTGAGACAAGCTAAAGCTAGTAAAGTTCGTTTCATGGGTCCTTTCGTTCGTTTGGGTTTTCCTGGGGGTGTCGGTAACTGATCGCAACTGGCATCCCCGTCGGTTGTATTAGTTTATTTATTGAGCCGCGATGTTGATTACAGAATTGGCTAACTTGGTAAGCTTTTTGTCTGTATCGGATTCTTCGGTCAAGGTAGTCTCAAGTAACTGCGCGCCATCTGGATCCCCAAGTAACTGGGCGTATGTCCGGGCACAGCCGTAACCCGCCATCTCATAGTGCTCAACGCGCTGCGCCGCGGCAATTAGCCCGGCATCGCGCACTTCCTCTTCGCCATCTTCTTTGATCATTTCCTCTCCCTCTTTGAGCACACCCTCCATGCCCTCACATTTCGGGCCGCGGGTTGACTCATCGTGGCTGGTCAAAATCTTTTCGAGACGTGTCGCGTGCTCCTTAGTCTGCTTCAAATGTTCCTCGAACCCCGCCGCGAGTTGTTTGTTAGTAGCCGCTTTAGCCATTTTCGGTAGCGCTTTGATAATCTGCTTCTCTGCGCTGTAGAGGTCTTTCAGTTCTTGAATGTATAGGTCTTTGAGTGTTTCTAGTTTCATATGTGTAGATTTAATGTTGTTGGTGTTTTAGCAGGAGCAACCTCGCCCCTAAGATCCTTAAGTGCAGCCTCGCAGCAGAAAGATCAGGAACAAAATCGGTATGGGAATTCCGAGAAGCCAAAGTAAAATGTACCCGGTTGCACCCGCTTCTTTGATTTTATTTGATAAACGCATCTCAGATATCCTTCCTTCGAAGTTATTGATAACTCGTCATTGTGCGTCGGAACGTGCTTCGATTGATGAAGACACACAATCGGGCTAATGGATGGTTGGCTAGTCAGACAAAACCCTATCCCGCACTAGGCGATAGCTCAAAACGCAGAACCGAGCTAAGCACCGTCAGCTTTCTGACTCGACGTACAAGATTGTATGATAGGGGAAAAACAGGAGTTAGCATAATCAGAGTGCCAGCGCGGCAGGCGATGTTCCTGGCTAACAGGTGAACACATGTTCTAATGTTTTTTCGTGGGACCGCTACTGCGTTTTATGCTTCGCGCGCGGGACGGCGTGGACTTTGCCGAGACCTTATCGATTTGCGCGACGCTCGTGCGGCTCGCGCCTGCGATGTAGCTGCCAACAGTCGACAGACTGCAAAATAGAGATGATGGCTGCAAATTGGATCGGACAGTGCCTCTGGTTTTGTTGCGCGCCATCCATTGAATGCGTCTTCTTGGAGAAGAATCGCGCCTGTTCAGATGTTTCCGGTCAACGCAAGGATGATTACAATTAAAAGAATCAATCCTAATCCTCCGCTGGGCCAGTATCCCCAACCGCCACTATACGGCCACGCAGGTAGCGCGCCGACCAAAAGCAGAACCAGAATGATCAATAGAATGGTACCCATGGGCTCCTCCTTTCCTGCACTATGTTCGTCGAAACGAAGGATTTTGGACGCCTTGAAACACTGACGGCCCGAAAACGGTCCCCGCAGGGCCGGCTCTCAAGGGGCTTCGACTTCCTTCCTTTCAAGGCGCACGGCGTACTCATCAGGCTTAACTTCGCGTCCGGATCGATCTGCGTACACCTGGGTAAACTCAGCACCGAATAACAGGATCTGCGATGAATAATAGACCCACAGTAACATTGTGATCAGAGAACTGGCCGGTCCATACGCTGAACCGGCGGCGCCGCTGCCCAAATACAAACCGAGGAGCCACTTGCCGATCCCGAAAAGAATCGCGGTGATGACCGCGCCGATCCAAACGTCTCGCCATTCGATCGTGGCGTCGGGCAAGAATTTAAAAATCATGCCGAAGAGCAGAACGATGACAGTAAAATCGAAGATGAGATAAGCGCTTACCGCGACTACGAGTCCGCCCGGCAAAACCGATTGCACGTAGTGGCTGAAGGCTTTAAGCAGGCTTTCAAGCGTTAGAGAAACAAGCAGGATAAAACAAACGCCCGCCACCATTGCAAATGAGAGAAATCGATTTCGCAGAAATCCCCAAATACCGTGCCCAGGTTTTGCTTTCACATCCCAAATCGTGTTCAAGGCATCCTGGAGTTGACCGAACACGCCGCTTGCGCCGAAGAGCGCCAGGGCAACGCCGATGATCGCGACGATAGTACTTTTGCCAGGCTGCGATGCTTCTTGCGCGATGTTTTGCACGACCTGCACAGCGCTCGGATCGAGAAAGTAGCTTATCTGTTGCGTGATCCTGGTCCACGCACCCGCTGGGTCCTGGCGAAAAATCACTCCGACAATCGCGAGCAAGACCAGAATCAGCGGTGCGAGTGAAAAGACCGTGTAGTATGCAAGCGCCGCTCCCAACTGCGGCCCTTTGTCTTGCAAGAATTCCTGGCCCGTTTGCTTAAACAGAGAAAAAGCATTGGCAAAGAACGAAGTTTTCGATGCCGCTGAGGTTCGTTGTTGGGCCATGAGAACACCTTCCAAAGGAGTTCGCCGGTACATGTGTGTTTGGCTGTCGCGGCTTTGTTATTCGATCGTTTTTGCGTCCAGTAATGTTTGCGCCGCGAAGGTTATCTTGGAATGCTGCTGAGACCGCCCATACCACCGATGGAAGCACGCTCGGTCGGAGAAATTCCGACCGGTGATGGTTGGCAGTATGAACCGAAATGGGATGGATTTCGCTGCCTCGCGTTTCGCGATTGTGACAAAATCTATTTGCAATCAAAATCCGGTCAGCCTCTCGCACGCTATTTTCCCGATATCGTCACGAATTTGGCGAAATTGCCGCAGCAACAGTTTGTTCTCGACGGCGAATTGGTGATTCCTGTCAGCGGTGCACTTTCGTTTGACGAGTTGCAATTACGTCTGCATCCCGCCGCGAGTCGCGTTCAGAAGCTGGCGGCAGCGCACCCGGCGCTTTATATCGTGTTCGATCTACTCGCCGAGAACGGGAAATCATATTTGAATGTGATTCTGCGCGAGCGTCGGACGCTCCTGGAAAAATTCGCGCGTTCGAATCTGCGGCGGGCGACGAACCTCCGATTGTCGCCTGCAACAACTGATTATCGCGTTGCCAGCGATTGGTTTCGAAAGACCGGGCGCGATCTTGATGGCATCATCGCAAAACGCCTGAATGCTACCTACGCGTCAGGCGAACGCACCGCGGCGGTAAAAGTAAAACAAATCCGCACCGCCGATTGCGTCGTGGGCGGCTACCGCTACGCGACTGGTAAGCGGGTCATCGGTTCTCTATTGCTCGGCCTCTACGGTGATGATGGCTTGCTGCACCATGTTGGATTTATCTCTGGGTTCAAAACTTCAGAACGCCGCGCGTTAACAGAAAAATTTGAGCGGCTGCGAAAACCACATGGGTTCACCGGCAACGCGCCCGGAGGGACGAGTCGCTGGAGCACGGAGCGCACGGGCGAATGGGAACCAGTCGATCCAAAAATTGTAGCAGAAGTTGCGTACGATCATTTTACCGGCGGCCGCTTTCGACACGGCACAAGATTCCTGCGCTGGCGGCCTGACAAAGATCCGCGCCAGTGCACGATGGACCAGGTGGAGAGTGGCGAAGGCAAAGCGATCGCGCTTTTGTGAAACGGTTACGGTTTTCGCGCACTCAGGAACTTTAGGACTGCGCGCTCGGCGGCTCGGAGATTGGGAGGCTCCAATCCTTTCGTGTCGCCGTTGAGACACGCGATTCGCTTTTGGTTCAGGTAAGCTTCAACGACTCCCGGATGAATGTAGCATTTGCGGCAAACCGCAGGTGTGTTGCCGAGAAGTTCCGCGACGGCGGAAATCGCCGTTTTGATGTTGGCCTTCGCCTGTTTCTTCGTTTCAAAGTCATCCTGTCTGCTTAGGGCCATTGCTGCCAGCACCGTTCCACCCCAGGTGCGAAAATCTTTTGCAGTAAAATCCTCGCCGGCAATCTGGCGCAGGTACTCATTCACGTCCTGCGACGTGACCTCTTGCACCTCTCCATCTTCATCAATGTACTGGAACAAATCCTGACCGGGCAAGTCCTGGCACTTCGCAATGACTTTCGCCACGCGCCGGTCGGTGAAATCCACTTCATGCTGCCGTTTACTCTTGCCGCGGAACCGAAACAGGATCTGCGCGCCCCTGACCTTCACATGACGATTTTTCAGCGTGGTTAGACCAAATGAATTGTTCTCGCGCGCATATTCTTCGTTTCCGATGCGTATGAACGTCCGCTCCAAGAGTCGCACGATCGTCGCGAGCACCTTTCGGCGAGGCAACCCGGGCAACTTCAAATCCTGAGCAACTCGCCGCCGGATATTTGGCAGGGCTTTTGCAAACTGGGCGAGCCGATCGAACTTGTTTTCATCGCGCACCTCGCGCCAGCGCTCGTGATACCGGTACTGCTTCCGCCCTCGCGCATCCCGGCCAGTAGCCTGAATATGGCCGTTTAGCGACGGACAAATGCACACATCTCTCCAAGCTGGCGGAATGGCCAGACGTTTGATTCTGAGCAACCGCTGCTCGTCGCGAATCGGTTTTCCTTCAGCATCGAAGTACTCGAAGTGCTTCCCTTTCGCCTTTCGCGTGTAACCGGGACGCTGATCGCTTACATATTGCAAGCCGGCTTCTTCCGCGGCTGCGACCAACTCCTCTGCGATCGCACCGTTTAGCTTTGGTTCAGTGACCGTTCCCCCTGAGGCACCCATTGAAAAAGTCACTCAGTCCCTGCCACTCGTGTCGTCGAACGCCTGCCGCGCCGCCCTTATCCGTTCGACTTCCACTCGTTCAATTTGTTGCTCTGCGCGGCGCTTTAGTTCCGCGAAATCCCACCTGGATGTGTTCGGCAAATTCGCCGCGGCCAGCGAACGCCACAGTAGTTTCTTTCCGGTAATTCCCATTATTAATCCTTCCAAAGTTAGCACCAGTCCCAGGCTGCCGGACTCATCGCCCGCGATCATCAGTCGCGCGCGGCCGGCCTTTTCCGCGGCCCACGCGCCTGCCTTGCGCAGGTTGCTTTCTTCGATTCCCAGAGAATCCATCAAATCCCGCAATGTCTTTTGATCTGCGCGCACCTCAGCTTCGATATTCGAGAAAAAAGCGCCCAGCGGCTTGCCTTCGTGCAGGTGCGCCCAGTGGGAAATAAGTTCTAACGCGCTAACAGAACCGGCGAGATGATCATTTAAGTAAGAGTCCAAGTCTTTCATCGGGTGAATAGCATGCGCCAAGATTCAGATTTGAGGCAGCGGTTCTTCGGCCGGACCGGCGATCACTTCGCCGGCCTTCCTCAGGACGTACGCCGTCGTGACGCCGGTGATGCCTGCTCCCACGACAATAATGTCGGCAGTTGTGTTCTTTTGCAGCCTTGGAAAACGCTGAACAGGCGCGCTCTCGATCCAGGCAGGAACGTTTCTCATCCTTCATTGTTCGCTGCGTGTCGGTGTTTTAGCCGTGCGCAACTGCTCGTTTCCGTCGTTAAAATGATTGAACAGACGCGCGCACGTGCCGCGGGATACGACTCACTTTTATATGAAAAAGGAAAATTCTGTTCTGAACAATTTAATCGAAACGCTCAAAGATGGTCAGGAAGGTTTCAAGCAGGCCGCAGAAAGCGTTAGCAACCTGAGCTTGAAGTCGCTCTTCCGCGGTTACTCGGACCAGCGTTCGCGCTTCGCTACTGCGCTGCAGAGCGAGGCTCGCCAACACGGAGAAACCGAGCCAGAAACCAGTAGCAGCGCAACGGGCGCGTTGCATCGCGGCTGGATCAACCTGAAATCGGCGATTACAGGCGGCGATGAACATGCGATCCTCGCCGAATGCGAAAGGGGCGAAGATTCAGCGGTAGCAGAATACAAGAAGGCCCTGGACGACGGTTTATCTCCATCAGCTCAGGAGCTTGTTTCCAGTCAATTCGCCGAAGTCAAAGCGGCCCATGACCGGATCAGGAATCTGCGTGACGCTGCCAAAAGCTAATCGGAAACGAATTATCGGATTGCACGCTCAGGGGCTGTGAAGTTGAAGCGAACACATCGCGGAACCCTTCGACAAGTCTTAAGATCATCATGGCCTTCAAAGCACAGCGTGTCTCAGCCAGATAATGTGATCACGTGCCCGATAGGGTTTTGCCTGATGAGACAACCATCCGCCATCCTGATCGTGTGTTTCAGTCCAAATCGTCTTCCACTCCGATTTGATTAAGAACGGTCGAGTCGCGAAGCGCGAACGACCAAACACCTAATGCAGTAACAAAGAAAGGCATCATGGACACACAACAAAATCCAAACGAACCCGGCAAGCCCAACACCCCCGGCCAGCAAGGCGGACAACAACAAGATCGCGACAAACAGGAGCGTGACCGTCAACAGCGTGAGCGTGAAAAACAAGGCGGCGGTCAACAGGGTGGCGGCCAGCAAGGCGGACGATAAGACCGGTTCTCTCCGAACCAAGCGAGCGGCGGGAGGTAATCCCGCCGCTTTTTTTTGTTATACGGGGAAGCAATTCGGATTTGGTTACCTCGCAAGATCAACATGCTTGCTTGGAAGTCTCGCACGGGAGTGGAACCTTGCGATATGAATCCGTCCTCACAATCGCTTCAAACATTGCTCGGGTCAGGCGTGGAACCAAAGCACTTAACATTCCTGCAGGTTTCGGTGCGCGGCGTGATCGTTTTTATCGCGGCTTTGATGACGGTGAGACTAAGCAGTAAACGGCGCTTGCTGAAAAGACGGCGTCGACGCTGTTTTGGTGGTCATCATCGGCTCGATGCTGGCGCGCGTCATCAATGGGATCAGAGGCTTTTTTTTCGACGCTGGGCACTGGATTCGTTCTGGTGTTATTGCACAGGCTCTTCGACTTGACGGCCCACTATTCACGTGCTTTCGGAATCCTGGTTAAAGGAGAGCCGGTAATGCTCGTACAGAATGGCAGGATCCAGCGCAAAACATGTTTTGGAATCAGATCTTTAAACATGATCTGGAAGAAGGCATGCGGCTCGAAGCGAGAGCCGACGACCTGTCAAAAATACAAGTTGCCCGCCTCGAACGCAGCGGCGACATCAGCTTTATCAGAGCTGAATAGTGTCGGCGAGATCGAAGCCGTGTGACAATCGTTCGCTCAGCAGTATTAATGGGTTAAAGAGGAAAACGATATGTCTGAACAAACTTTGACGATTACTGACAATCGCACTGCCAAGTCGTACTCGTTGCCCATCGAGAATGGGACGGTGCGCGCGATGGATTTGCGTCAGATCAAAACTCGCCCGGACGATTTCGGGCTGATGACGTACGACCCCGCTTTGATGAATACCGCGTCCACGAAAAGCGCGATCACGTTCATCGACGGCAATAAGGGGATTCTGGAATACCGCGGCTATCCGGTCGAACAACTCGCGGAGAGATGCAACTTTTTGCAGGTCGCATACTTGATTCTTTTTGGCGAGCTGCCGAATGACGAGCAGTTGGCGGCGTGGACGCATGACATTACGCATCACACCTTTGTCCACGAAAACATCAAGACGCTGATGCAAGCGTTCCGTTACGATGCACATCCGATGGGAATGTTCATCAGTACCGTCGCCGCGCTTTCAACATTTTATCCCGAAGCGAATAAGGTAAACGACGCCGAAAACCGTCTGGCGCAGATCAAACGGCTCATTGCCAAAGTGCCGACGATCGCCGCGTACACTTTTCGGCACAATCGTGGCTTGAGTTATGTCTATCCCGATAACGATCTTAGCTATACCGGCAATTTCTTGAACATGATGTTCAAGATGACAGAGACCAAATACACGCCGAACGCTGCATTGGAACATGCGCTGGATGTACTTTTCATTTTGCACGCCGATCACGAACAGAATTGCAGCACCAACGCAATGCGCGCGATCGGCTCAAGCCGCGCCGATCCCTACAGCGCAACGGCTGGCGCAGCAGCCGCGCTCTCCGGGCCGCTCCACGGCGGCGCGAATGAAGAGGTGCTCAAGATGCTCTCGCGCATCGGCGACGCGCACAACATTCCCGAATTCATCCAGCGCGTGAAAAACGGCGAAGGCCGGCTGATGGGCTTTGGCCATCGCGTTTACAAAAATTACGATCCCCGCGCGCGCATCATCAAACGCGTAGCGGACGATGTGTTCGAGGTGACCGGGCGCAATCGGCTGCTCGATATCGCGCTGGAACTCGAACGCATCGCATTGGAAGACGAATATTTCATCTCGCGCAAACTTTACCCGAACGTCGATTTTTATTCCGGCATCATCTATCAGGCCATGGGTTTGCCGGTCGCAATGTTCCCGGTGATGTTCGCGATCCCGCGCACCGTAGGTTGGCTCGCGCAGTGGCAGGAGATGGTCATCGACCCGGAACAAAAGATCACGCGTCCACGTCAAATCTTTGTCGGCCACCCGCGCCGCGACTTGCCGACGCAAAAGGCTTAGCGAGAGGTAGGCGACTTAGCGGATTGAGTTCTCAGTAGATTCGGATATCGCCGCTGACGAGGGTTCCGCTGACGGAATAACCGTCGTCAAGGTTGATCGAAATAGTGTCCGAGCTACCGGGCGAACCAAGGTGCCGTCTCTTACAATCGGGGAGTTTCGCTAGCGCCTTCACTCGGGTAACATCTATGTGCGCAAATATTACATGAGGGCATACTAGTCGTAAGAAATGATATGGATCGCATGAAAAGAAAGACACTCGGTTTGCTCGTTCTCGGCATCGCTTTAGTTCCCTTCGCTTCCAGCGCGATCACCACCGGTCCCGATATTAATTACGTATCCCAAACAGGCAGCACTGTGACGGCGGACTGCTTCGGCCTTCCTGCGAACTCACAGCTCATATTCGTAAACAGCTCGACGGGCGCCACCACTACCAGTGTGGCAGCGGTCAGCGGCACGAGCACGATCACCGTTTCGACCATAACGGTCCCCTCGGGCAGTTACTACCTGCGCGCCACTACGCCGACCGGCGGCTACATCGCGCAAACAATCATGTTCGATGTGTCCCCGCTCGTGCGGCGCGTCAGCCAGAGTACCTTGGCGCAGGGCAAGGTTGTTGGCGGCGGAGGCGACGGCATCTTCATAAAGGGCACTTACGCCTACGTCGCTGAAGGGAGCGGCACCACCAACGCTTTCCAGATATTCGATATATCCAACCCTAGAGCTCCTGTCCTGATCAGCCAGAGCAACCTGGCGAACGGCGGCAACGGGGTCTCGACCGACGACATATGGGTTAAACACGGCTTCGCTTTTATCGTCGAGGGGGGCGGCACGGTTAATGCCCTCCAAGTATTCAACGTCACTAACCCGGCCGCGCCAGTACTCGTCGGCCAGGCCAACCTGATCAATAACGCCGGTGACCGCCTATTCGTCCAGGGCAAGTACGCCTACATTGTCGAGGGAGGCAGCTACACTAATAGCTTCGAGATATTCAACATATCAAACCCGGCAGCTCCGGTGCGCGTAAGTCAGAGCAATCTGACGGCGTTCGACCAGGCGTCTATCTATGTCCAGGGCAACTACGCCTATATCGCCATCGGCGGATCTGGAAGCCAAGGCTTCGACATCTTCGATGTGTCGAACCCGGCGGCGCCGGTGCCTAAGAGCGCGACCGACCTGAATTATGGGGTCCCGGACGATGGCATATTCGTCTCAGACAACTACGCCTACATCGCTGAGGGCGCGGGAACGACCAACGCGTTCCAGATCTTCGACGTATCCAACCTGTCGGCCCCGGTTTTGGCAGGCCAGGCCGACCTTGCCAACGCGGGCAGCATTGACACGGGCGGCGGCGACGCTATCTGGGTCAGGGACGGCGTCGCTTACATAGTGGAGGGCGCGGGAACGACCAAGGCGTTCGAGATATTCGATGTCTCGAACCCGGCCACTCCTTTGCGCGTAAGCCAGAGCCCGCTTGCCCACAGCGGCCAGCCGGACGACATCTTCGTCTCGCGCAACTACGCTTACATCGTTGAAGGCGGCGGCACTACGAACGCTTTCGAGATATTCGACATCTCAAGGGTTCGCGCCGCCCGATAATCTCTAATCTAAAGTCTGCTAAAAAAACCGCACTGCAAACGGTTCTGAACGATCAGTAAAGCTGCCCTCAAGGGCCTGCTGCCGTATTTCCCCCCGGTACCGACTGCAGTGACCCCGCATTTTGCATTTGTTCCCGATGCAGTGCCTCGGCACTGCCTTTCTTGACGTTCAAGGCGCCCGTGTCAGCGGTACCATTCTCGTCAACTTCAACCCAGCGACCCTCCATTAGTTCCTACAGAGAAAAGCAGGCAAAGTTCTCGAAACATCTACTTTGAACGCCAGGAAAGCACGAGCACAAAGCCGATCTACGCGAGTTTTTAGCCTGCTAATGCGAGAAGGGCAGCCACCCCGAAGAATGACTGCCCCTAGCGTTTGCCCCAAGGCCCATGGGTTGGATCTGTGTCCGACCGTCCTCGGCTCGACTAGCGCCGTATATTTAGACAAACCCGCTTAGAGTTCTTCGCAGGATTCTTCTGAGCAAATTCGTAACAGTTCAGTCACCTTTCGATGGAGTGGCCCCTCAACCGTTCACATGAGGCGATCATTCGCGTTTATGATGATGGTGGCAATGTGACCGAAACACCCAACGTTGCTAATCCTTACAGATTTCCGACTATTCGTGATTTCCCAATACTTCACGCCGTCCAATGTGCGTTTACTACTTGTTCAGAACCGTTTGCGGTGCGGGTTTGCTCAGTTCAAGCTGTGCGCTCACTTTCTGTAGACCCGCAGTCAACGCTTCGACTTGTTTCTCCAACTGCTCGACTTTGCGGTGCTCTTTGAGGAATTCGTTGAGCAACATGGCGTAGACCGCTTGATAGCGAACGGTAACGACTTTGCCCTCCTCGTCGCGCGCCACCAGATCAGGATTCACGGTGGCCACGTCCTCCGCGATAAGGCCAAAATCACGCGAGCGCGCTGGATCAATCTCCCGCTTGTATCGGAAGCTGACCGGTTTAAGTGCGAAAAGTGCTTCGCTGGTCCTATCCATAGGTTTAATGTCGTCCTTGTAGCGTCGCGAGGAGACTTGGAAGCCAAGTTTGCCGCCAACGCCTACCGTAACAAAGACGCCGTTAGCCTGCGCCGTCGAGCCGATGTTTCCGATCCGGGTGACATTGCTCTCGCCAGCAAGACCGAGGATATTCTGGCCGATACAGACATTACCACTTCCCGTGATATTGAAACCGGCTTGAAATCCCAAGGCAACGTTAGAGCTGCCGCTTATGTTCTGATCCAGCGCATGGCCACCGACAGCCGTGTTGAGGCTGCCTGTTGTGTTGTGAACGAGTGCGTTATCGCCGTCGGCCGTATTATGGTTACCGGTTGTGTTGGTAAGGAGCGCCTGAAAACCGCTGGCCGCGTTGTGAAATCCGGTTGTGTTGTCAAAAAGCGCTTGCACGCCGGTGGCCACATTCTGAAAGCCGGTGGTGTTGTGAAAGAGCGTATCAACGCCGTTGGCCGTGTTAGAGCTGCCGGTGGTGTTCAAGAGGAGGGCGCCAGATCCCTCCGCCGTGTTGCTGGCACCGATTGTGTTGCTACCGAGGGCGGCGAAACCGATGGCGGTGTTGAAGTCGCCGGTTGTGTTGTTACCGACGGCCGCAAAACCGATGGCCGTATTGCTGGCGCCCGTGGTGAGAGTGAAGAGCGCATTATCACCCTCCGCGGTATTGCCACCAGGGTAACCTCCGTCCGGTGCTGGGTTGACTCCCTGCGCAATTGGGGACAACACGAGGCCCGCAAATGCGATGACAACAAACGCGCGCCGGAAAGGCAACGGGTTAATTGAATCGCTAATTTGTTTAAGTGTAATTTTCACATACGAATTTCTGTTAGCTAAGGTTCATGTTGGTCTTCCAAAGGGTGAGAGGACAATTTTTATTTCAGTGATATGGACAACCCTTTGGACGAGAGCGCTGGACCGCAAGGGTAACGCTGCTGTCACTTTTGGCCTGCAGACCCCGGCTCCAACGACTAACGCGACCTCAAACCGGCGCGCCTATCCCCACACCGCGCCCTGACTTCCTCAACACGGTTCAGCTTAACGCCGCGAAGCCAGGCCAGAACTACCGTTTTCACGGAGCAAGGCGGATCGTCGATTTCGGTTCTAGAAGGGGCGTCGATTTTTCATCCCTATGCACAACGAAACGCTTTCCATCACCTCGGTAGCGTTCACATCCAGATCGTCCGAGCATTGGAATCTATTGCTGACACGCAAGCAGAACCGGCCCCTTTTCGACGCGCCGACTGAACTTGCAGAAATACGGGTCGCCTTTCATCCTCACGCACAATGAAAATCTATTTCGTTGCGATGGACGTCAACAAGTCCGGACTATTCCCTGTTCTGAAAACGAAGAAATGCTCCGCTTGACTCATCATGATTCACTAATCACTTATCAACCTCTTCGAATCGGGCTTACCACGCCGTAGCCCGAGCGTAGGGGGCGGTTAGCTCAGCGGTAGAGCGTCTCGTTTACACCGAGTCTGGGCGAAATTCTCTCACGTAATCCCAATCGCTCATAAGTATCCTTGCAGTCGTAAACGCTCAGTAGCGTGTCTATCTCACGTTGTCCGAAATTCTCTCAAAAATCTTCGGGAGTGGACAAAGCGGTGGATAAAGGAAGCGACCCGCCGACTCGAATTAATTACGGCTGTCGTTTTCGATGCTGTGATGCCGTTTTCAGATCACCAGATCGCCGCAGAATCGTTTTGGTTGCCCGGACGGCTGGCAGCAGGCGGAATGGGCTTGCGATTGTAATGCGGGCTTTGTACGCCGCAAGTGATGCACGTTTACAACATCAGGCGCTTTGACTAGTGCTTCAGAAGATCAAGCCCGCTGGTCGAATCCAGCACGCCAATCGTTGTGAAGTCGTAGTGAACGGTTGTCGGACTGGGAGCAGGCTGGCCGAGGAGGCTCTGTGCGATGAAATTGATTCCGATGAAGTAAGTGCCCGCAGTTGGCGCGTTGAACTTCACCGTCGCTGTGTTGCCGCTTTGGCTCCCCGCCCGTTGCAGGCTGCCACAGTTGGAGTCAAACACGCTGCTCCCATTCCCCTTGCCCGCGAAGAAGGTGTTGAAGTTGCTGGTCGTGATCGTCTGAGTAATCCTGACGGTGTTGTCGCCCGCTGGCGCCGTGACCTTCACCCAGTATAAGAAGTTACGAGGAACGACCCGCTGGATTAAATCGTTGGTGACGTCGTATTGCACGCTGCCAAGGGTCTCAGCGGTTCCGGACGAGAACTGGCTGCAAGTCGTCCCCGCGGGAGTGATTTGACTCACCGCCGGGCAGTCGCGTAACAAGATCGACACGGTGCCTAGATTGGTCCAAAGCGTAACAGCGAGGTCTTGTTTCCCGTCGCCATTGAAATCACCTACCGCCACTGAGCGAGGAAAATCGCCAGCGCTGAAGTTGGTTGGGCCGCTGAAATTGCCTGTGCCATCGCCTAACAGGATCGATACGTTGACGACGTTGACAACGGCTAGGTCCTGTTTGCCGTCGCCATTGAAATCACCGACCGCTACGAACCAAGGCTCAACGCCAGCGTTGAAGTTTGTTGGGCCGCTGAAATTGCCCGCGCCATCGCCCAACAAGATCGACACGTTACTTGAGTTGAAGTTGGCGACGGCGAGGTCTTGGTTGCCGTCGCCATTGAAATCGCCCACTGCTACTGACCCAGCTCCAATGCTAACGATGAAGCTTGTGGGAGCGCTGAAATTGCCCGCGCCATCGCCCAACAAGATCGATACGCTGCCAGAGGAGTCGCACGAACCGTTACAGGGGTTAGCAACGGCGAGGTCTTGCTTGCCATCGCCATTGAAATCGCCCACCGCCACTGAATCAGGGTTATAGCCAGCGCTGAAGTTGGTTGGGCCACTGAAATTGCCTGTGCCATCGCCCAACAGGATCGACACGGCGTCTGAGCCGCCGTCGGCAACGGCGAGGTCTTGCTTGCCGTCGCCATTGAAATCGCCCACCGCCACTGAATAAGGCGCAGAGCCAGCGCCGAAGTTTGTGGGAGCACTGAAAGTGCCATCGCCATCGCCTAACAAGATCGACACGTTGTTTGACTCCTGGTTAGCAACGGCAAGGTCTTGCTTGCCATCGCCATTGAAATCGCCCACCGCTACTGAGAAAGGATTATCGCCAGCGCCAAAGTTTGCGGGAGCACTGAAATTGCCCGCACCGTCCCCCAACAGAATCGACACGTTGTCTGAGAACTCGTTAGCAACGGCGAGGTCTTGCTTGCCGTCGCCATTGAAATCGCCCACCGCTACTGAGATAGGAAAATCGCCAGCGCCAAAGTTTGCGGCGGCGGCGAAACGCACCGGGTTGCATGTCACTGGCGTCGCTACTGTCAGGGTGAACGTCTTGGTTGCGGTCGCGCCGCCGCCATCGAAAGCGGTGACCGTCACCGTGTAGGTTCCCGCCGGATGCGCATCCGTCACCCGCACCACGCCCGTCGTCGGATCGCCTGCCAGCGTGCCGTTGAAATCGGTCGAGGTGAAAACATTGATACTCATGGTATTGGTCGGTGGGGCATCAGGCGTAACCGTCGTGTCGGTGCTCAGCGCAAGCGACGTATCTGGATAGTTGCCAAGGGTGGGGGTTTCCACGGCCGCGATGGCCAGCAAGATCGCAGAGACAAAGATCAAAGCGATCGAGAAAGTGATTCGGAGCGCCGAAGCGCTTGCGGAGTTATTTGGTTTCGTTTTCATATCTTCCTTAGGTTGAATCTTCAGTTAGAAAGCATCCAAGCAGATGCCGTCGCCGCTTGCTCTGCACATCTTGCGAAAAAACAGGCACTTCTTGCTCAGTCCTCTTTTCCGCGCCTATGCAAACTTGCTGCGACGTGCTGACCGCCGAATCCAGCTCCAGAGACGGCGTTAGCTTTTCATCTGCGCGCACGGTGTTAACGGTCTGGGTTGATTACTAGTGCTCCAGAAGATCAAGCCCGCTGGTCGAATCCGGCACGCCCGTCGTTGTGAAGTCGTAGTGAACGGTTGTCGGGCTGGGAGCAGGTTGGCCGAGGAGGCTCTGCGCGTTGAAATCGATCGCGATGAAGTAAGTGCCCGCAGCTGGCGCGTTGAACTTCACCGTCGCCGTGTCGCCGCTTTGGCTGCCAGCCCGTGGCAGGCTGACACAGTTGGAGTCAAACACGTTGCTCCCATTCCCTTTCCCCGCGAAAAAGGTGTTAAAATTGCCGGTCGTAATCGTTTGAGTAACCCTGACGATGTTGTTGCCTGCTGACACCGTGACCGGCACCCAGTATAAGAAGTTAGGGGGAACGATCCGCTGGATTAAATCGTTGTAGACGTCGTAATTCACGCTGCCAAGGGTCTCAGCGGTGCCGGAGGCGAACTGGCTGCAAGTCGTCTCAGCGGGAGTGATTTGGCTCACTGGGACCTCGCAGTTGCGTAACAAGATTGACACGCCCACCCCCCCGCTGACAACGGTGAGATCTTGCTTGCCGTCGCCATTGAAATCGCCAACCGCTATCGAAGTTTGGGGATTGCCAACAGCGACGTTTATTAGAGCATTGAAATTGCCCGCGCCATCGCCTAACAAAATTGACACATCGGTTGAAAACTGAAAGGTAAAGACGAGGTCTTGCTTGCCATCGCCATTGAAATCGCCCACCGCTTGTCCGAGAGGGTCATCGCCGCCCACAGGGAAGCTTGTCGGAGCGCTCAAATTGCCCGCGCCATCGCCCAACAAGATCGACACGCTGTCTGAGACACGGTAGGTAACGGCAACGTCCTGCTTGCCGTCTCCGTTGAAATCGCCCACTACTAACGCACTAGGATAGCTAACCCCAAAGGTTGTGGGAGCGCTGAACCCCCCCGCGCCGTCGCCCAATAAGATCGACACCCCGCCGCTGCTAATTACAGCAAGGTCTTGCTTTCCATCGCCATCGAAGTCGCCCAATTTTACTGACTGAGGAGAAATACCAGCGTCAAAGATTGTCGGACCACTAAAATGGCCCGCACCATTGCCTAAGAAGATCGACACGCTGTTCTCCCCGTAGCCGCCGTTGCTAACGACGAGGTCTTGCTTGCCATCGCCGTTGAAATCGCCCACCGCTACCGACCCAGGATGATTGCCAAAGTCAAAGTTTGTAGGAGCGCTGAAATTGCCCGCGCCGTCGCCTAATAAGATCGACAGGCCTCCGTTGTAATCTGGCCGGGTGCCTCCGATAATAACGACGAGATCTTGCTTCCCATCGCCATTGAAGTCGCCCACCGCTCCTAAGAAAGGATTTTTGGCAACAACGAACCTTCTGGGAGCGCTGAAATTGCCCGTCCCGTCGCCTAACAAGATCGACACGCCGCCAGTTCCACCTTGCCAGGGGCCCAGATCAGCAACGGCAAGGTCTTGCTTGCCATCGCCATTGAAATCGCCGATCGCTACCGAGACGGGAATAATGTTGGCGCGGAAGCTGGTGGCGGCGCTGAAGCCAACCGGCAGGCATGTTACAGGGGTGATTACTGTCAGCGTGAACGTTTTTGTCGCGCTCTCGCCACCGCTGTCGAAAGCTGTGACCGCGACCGTGTAAGTCCCCGCCGGATGCGCGTCAGTCACCCGCACCACGCCGGTCGCCGGATCACCTGCGAGCGTGCCCTTGAAGTCGGTCGAGGTGGAAACATTGATGCTGGTGGTGTTGGTCGGCGGGGCATCAGGCGTAACCGTCGTGTCGGTGCTCAGCGGAAGCGACGTGTCTGGATAATTGCCCAACGTCGGAGTTGCCACGGCCGCGAGGGTCAGCAAGATCGCAGAGACAAAGATCAAAGTGATCGAGAAAGTGATTCGGAGCGCCGAAGCGCTTGCGAAGTTATTTGGTTTCGTTTTCATATCTTCCCTCGGTTGAATGTTCGGTTTAGAAAGCATCCAAGCAGATGCCGTTGCCGCTTGCTCGGCACATCTTGCGAAAAGCTGTGCCCTTCTTGCTCAGTCATCTTTTCCGCACCCGCGCCGCAGCGCAAACATCGTGAATCTGCGGATCGCGTGCTCGCCGTCTGGAATGAGACTCCTCCGAGTTTCAACGGACAGACGACCAAGACTTCGACCTACTTGCATTGAAGCTAGTCCGCGACTAGTCGTGAACACGCGATTAGCAGCGTGGCTTCAAGCGAACGCGTCCCGCGGAACTTATGGCGCTTATCGAGCACCGATTTCGCGAGTCACCGGGCCCGACATTATTAGTGCTGCAACTCCTTCTGCGCGAAGAAAAATCTCACCTGCTCGTTAAGGACAATCCGTCTTGTGCGTCCTTCCGAGAGTTTGCAGCCGACACGCCTGCCACTACAGTCAAACGGCTCGGGCGGTTAGCTCAGTGGTAGAGCGTCTCGTTTACACCGAGAGGGTCGGAGGTTCGAACCCTTCACCGCCCAATCTTTCAGTGACAAGTGACGAGTGGCTGGTTCTCTAACAATCAGTCACGACAGCATTTCGGCAACTGCTGCTTCGACATGGATCTTTGTTGTGTCGAGAAACGGAATGCCGTTGTGATCCGAGGCGCGTAGGATTAGCGGCAGTTCGGTGCCGGCGAGAATCACCCCGTCGATGTCGCGCGTTGCTTGCATCCGGTCAACGATGGCCAGAAGCCCGGCACGGGTCTCGGGCAGAAATTTCCCCGGGATCAATTCGTTCATGTATTTGTCATGAATGTAATCCTGGTCGTGCGTATCCGGCAGGTGCAGTTCAATGCCTTCACGGGAAAAAACTCTTGGATAAAAATCTGCCTGCATGGTGTAGCGCGTTCCAAATAGGGCGAGCCGTTTCAGCTTCTGTGCTTTGGCAGTTGCGCACGTTGCTTCGACAATACTGATCAGTGGAATCGGTGACCGTGGCGCGACGTCATCGAACACGATGTGAGGCGTGTTTGCGGAGATTATCCCGAACTCTGCGCCAGCCCGCGCAAGTTTCCCGATTCCTTCGAGCAAAAAATCGGTCATGCCGCTCAGGTCGCCGGCCTCCATGAAATCGAGTCCCTTCCTCAGATCAACACTGACGATGACGAACTCGGGATAATGCCCGTCGCGCATGCGCTCGCGGTGCAGCGCGATGATCCGCTGGTAATAATCGACTGTGCTTTCCGGTCCTAGCCCGCCGATGATGCCGAGGGTCTTCATTTCAACCACGAATCAACACCAATGGACACCAATCAATTGAAATGACGAATTGCTTTCGCTGAGTTGAGCAGTTGAAAGTTAAGAAGCGGCGGCGCGCACTCGCCACGGCGAGCAAGCTGCATGACGCCTCCTACCTATTCGTGTTAATTCGTGTCCATTCGTGGTTAAATGAAAAGTAGATCGGCGCTCCAGTTTGTTCTGATCATCGGTATCGTAAATTTCTTCGCCGATTTTACGTACGAAGGTGCGCGCGGAATTGTCGGACCATTTCTCGGCTCGTTAGGCGCAAGCGCGGCCGTTCTGGGGTTTGTCGCGGGTTCCGGTGAACTCATGGGGTACGCGCTGCGCTCGGTCTCGGGATATTTCGCGGACAAATTCCACCGTCACTGGGTATTCGCATTCCTGGGGTACGCCGTGAACATGCTTGCGGTTCCTGCGCTCGCCTTGACCATGCAATGGCCGGCCGCCGCAACGCTGGTTGTCGCGGAGCGCGTCGGTCGCGGCATTCGCAAACCAACCGTGGACGCAATGCTGTCGTATGCCGGCAAATCAATCGGGGCCGGCTGGGTGTTCGGTTTGAATGAGGCGCTTGATCAGGCGGGCGCCACAATCGGGCCGTTGCTGATGGCGCTGATTCTTTACCTCAACGGCGGATTCCGAACGGGCTTCGCCGTGTTGCTCATCCCCGCTTTGCTTTGTCTAACAACTTTGCTTGCAGCCCGCCTGCTGCATCCGCGACCACATGAACTTGAGCAAGGCGCAGAACATACTCTTGCGAGTGCGAATCTGAGCCGCGCATACTGGATTTATTTCGCGGCAGGCGCGTTGATCGCTGCCGGTTTCGCCGATTTCGCGTTAATCGGGTTTCATTTTCAAAAAGCCGATGCCGTGCCGAGAGATTTGATTCCGTTGTTCTACGCAGTCGCAATGGCAAGCGGCGCGCTCGTATCCATCCCCTTAGGCCGGCTCTTCGATAGATTCGGCGCGAATGTGTCTCTGTTTGCGTTCGCTATTTCGGCTGTGGCTGCACCTCTTGTTTTTCTGGGCACATTTCACTTTGCACTAATCGGGATGATTTGTTGGGGAATCGGGATGAGTGCCCAAAGCTCAGTGTTTCAGGCAATGCTTACCGGCGTCATTCCTGCGCAAAAACGGAGTACGGCGTTCGGCTTGTTTGATACCGGATTCGGGGTCGCCTGGTTTCTGGGAAGCGCCGCGATGGGATTGCTTTACGACAAATCCGTAATAGCGGTGGCGCTTTTTTCCATGATTCTTCAGCTTGCCGCAATTCCCATTATTTTCATCGCCAACAGACAGCGCTAATCTCCTATGGATCCGTACGCGAAACCAAAAGAGCGAAACATCGGTGCGCGTCGGCCAAATATCCGGCACGTGCCGCAATCTCTCGAACCGCGAACACGACGCGAACGCGAGGCGGAAAAACAAGGCGTCGCTGCCGAGCGGCGCGCGATCAAAAAGGCCGCGCGTCGCCATTTGAAAGAGCAATTGGTGCGCGAATTGGAAGACGTAGATTGACAGAACCGGGATCATCCGCCTTGACCGATAGCTACGGAATGACGAGCCGATCCGGCTACAACGCGTTTGCGCTTTTCGTTTCAACAGCAGCAATTACACTTCGCCTCATGCGTCTGACCAAGCCATCTCTGTTCGCATCTGTGTTTATCGGCTTGTTTTACAATAGCGCTGAAGCGCAGTCGCCTTCGCAGCGTAGCCCGGACGTTTCGAACAAGGGATTGATCACAAAATCCACACCAGGCATCGACACAAAAGCTTTCAAGGATCAGAGCGTGACCGCCGCAACTGCAATGCTGCGCAAACTGGCGGACGATTATTACGCGTGGCGGAATGAGAATTATCCTGTCCGCAGCAGCGAGGCCGGACTCCACACCGGGGATGATCGGTTGACAGATTACTCCCCGGCTAAAATCGCGGAGCGCGCGCAGCACGTGCGTTCGCTGTTAGACAAGGTGCGCGCGATGAAGACCGACAACTGGCCCAAGCAGGAGCGCATCGATTGGATTCTGTTTCGCGCGCAACTGGAAAATGTCGAGTTCGGCGATCGCGTCTTGAAGTTCGAGCGCACGAATCCGCAGGTTTACACAGACGAATGCACGAACGCGATCTTCTCATTGCTAAAGAAGGAATACGACACACCGAGCAAACGCGCACTCGCTGCTACTACGCGCCTCAAGCAGATGCCAGCCTTGTTAAAGCAAGGTCTGAGCAATTTGCAAAACCCGGTGAAGCTTTACGCGCAGCTTGCGATCGAGTCGGCGCGCTCGATCGATCCGCTTTTGAACAGTAGCCTGATGGCGCTCGACGTGGACCTTGCGCCTAACGAGCATGACGAACTGGTGAAATCCCGGGATGCGGCGCTGGCTGCTTTGCATGGCTACGCCGACGAACTCGAGAAGCGGCTTCCGAAAATGGTCGATTTCACGCCAATGGGCGAAGCAAATTACAATTACTATCTCAAGCACGTTTTGCTTCTGCCGCTTAACGGCTCGGAGGTGGAGATGATCGGGCGCGCCGAACTCGCCCGTTACCGCGCGCTGGAAGCGCTCCTGCCCGATCCAAAACTTGCCGATCCCGATCCGAAACGCGCATCGAACATTCCGCCCAATCAGGAATCATTCTTAAAAGCGTACGAAAGCCGCGAAACAGAAATGATCAGCTTCTTGAAGGAGCACAATCTCGTGACGTTGCCCAACTATCTCGGGCCGTTTCAAATTCGGCAGTTACCAGAGGCCTTTAAACCGACCAGCCCAGGCGGCTTCATGAATCCTCCCGGCGTTTATGACAAGGATCCGACCGGATTCTTTTTCATTCCAACGTACAACCCGGAGTCGAAGAATTTTTACATTCGAGCTGCGATCGAAGATCCGCGGCCGATCCTCGGACACGAAGGTATTCCCGGGCATTTCTTACAGCTCTCGATCGCAAATCATGTGAACGACGAAATCCGGCGTCAGCACGAGGACAGCGTCTTTGTGGAAGGCTGGGCGCTTTACGGCGAGGAGATGCTGATGCGGACCGGCCTTTATCCGAACAACTCACCCGCACAGGGACAAATCCTGCGCTTGTCGCGCTATCGCGCCGCACGCATCGGGGTGGACGTGAACCTGCACACCGGTCGCTGGAACTTTGAGCAGGCGGTCAAATACTTCATGGACGCCGGCGGACTGGATCGCGAAGCGGCAGAAGGTGAAGCTGCCGGCGCAGCTTCGAGTCCGACACAAAAAATCAGCTACATCACCGGCAAATGGCAGATCATGAATCTGCTCGGCCGCTACAAAGATCAACACGGCGAAAACTTCCGACTCGGCCAATTCCATGATGACCTGATCAAGAATGGCAGCCTCCCGGTCTCCGTAGTCGAATGGATTTTACTCGACGATCCGACTTCGCTAGAGAAAGCGACGAAATGACGTTGCAGGGCGTTCGTGTTAGACGCCGTGGCGTTTCACAAAACGCCCTACAGCATCCCCTCGCGGTACCTTGAAGCGTCCATCTCAGCGAACTCGCTCTTACCCCCAGACATAATGCGGTCAGGCGCACGCTCGTGCGCTCGCGTTCAGCGGAGGCGCTTCATGAGCTCGCGCAAACGATCGTGGGGTAGCGCCTCGACATGGTGATTATCACGGCCGGTCATGGAATGATTGTCCACCAGCGCATTCACGACCGCTTCTTCCGTAGCTTGCACCACGCCGGCGAAAAGCGGATCCAGCAAATCATTGGGAATTGTTTCCACGCTGTGCGTCACCTGATCTGGATTCGCAGCATTCGGATTCGCAGTCGAAAAAGCGATGAACAAATCGCCGGAACCGTTACCCGAAACTGTCCCCGTTCGCGCAAGGCCCAGGGACACGCGCCGGGCAATCCGTTTTAATTGGTTAGGCAACAGAGGTGCATCGGTCGCGACGACAGCGATGCACGAGCCGCTTTCCTGTTTGTAAACTTCACCGGGGATTTCTTTGCCGACCGGTACACCGGCGATCACAAGCTGTGAACGCCGACCGAAGTTGGCCTGTAGAAATACGCCCACGACGAAAGTTCGAGGTGGAGCGTCTTTTCCGGCAGCTGCCGGACGAATGTTAATCTGGCGCGAGGCCGTCCCGTTTCCGCCTTTGAATTCATAGCAGATCATTCCGGTGCCGCCGCCGACGCTCCCTTCTTCAATCACGTCGCTGTGCGCAGTATCCAGCGCGTTCCAGACATCTTCGGCCTTAACGTGAAAGCCGTTGATGTCATTGAGCCAGCCGTCCCATGTTTCGGCGACGACGGGCAAACTCCACCAGTACCCGGTAGTGTCTGGAGCACCGTGTTTAATTCGCCAGGCGATCACGGCGTCGCGCGCTACTCCGACGCTGTGCGTGTTCGTAATCACGATTGGTCCTTCCAGAAAGCCGCTTTCGTCCACCCACGCCGTGCCCGTCATTTCGCCGTTGCCATTCAGGCTGAAATATCCGGCGTAAACCGGATCGTTGAGCGAATTGTGCCCGCGTGGAATGATCGCCGTAACCCCGGTGCGCACGGGCCCTTTGCCAACTTCAAGTTTTCCTTCGCCACTGATTATTGTGGTGTAGCCCACCTCCACCCCGGGGACATCCGTGATCGAGTTTAGTTTTCCCGGCGTGCCATCGAACGGAATACCGAGATCGCGCGCGCGAAGCTGCTTCGTTTCGGTTGCAGGTTTTACATGCGGAAGTGATTTAATCGGCTCGCGTCCCAGAAGATTGAATCCCAGGAGAAGCAAGATGAGTAACAGACTGCAGATTCGTTTTGGCATCAGCGAACGTTCATCTAAACCAATCCGGCGACCTCGGAAAGCCTGCTTTGATTTCGCTGAAGCCCGGTCTTAGGCTCACGCTGTCATGCGCAGAGTAAGCGCGAGTGCGTTGTTGATCGTTTGCCTCTTTGCTTTTCTATGCCCTGCGGTTGGCAAACCCAACGTGGTCACCACAGCAAAGCCGGCTGCTTGCTGCTCGAAAGCACACACGTGCAAAATGGCGGATGAGCAGACTTCGCCGCCGCGCAAGGGATGCGCAGGAGATCAATCGCAGTCGCGCAGTTGCTGCACGGTCTCGTGCTCGACACTGATTCTTTTTTGCCCAACCCCATATGCTTTCTCGATTCCTCGCTTTACCAGCCGCGTTTTTTCTACCGGCGATCCGAGTGCTTCGTCGCGAATAGACCGGCCGCCGACTCCGCCGCCGCGGATTTAATTCTCTCCCACGCTCAGGCTCGGCGCGAAGCACGCGCGCTGCGCGTTCACGCGGCCGAGGTTTCACGAAATCTCAACAGGAGAAAATCATGAAATATCTGCTTTTGATTGTAGCACTAGTCACGCTGACGGCCGCGACGTCGATCTCGTCCAGCGAGGCAGGCTGCTGCGGTGGCGGCTGCTGTCCGAGCGCTTGCTGCATGACAATGACCCGATAATTCGGGTAGTTTGACAAAGGGCCTCGCCGGAAAGAACTGGCGGGGCCTCTTTGTTTGTTCTTCATGGCGATGTCATGTCCGCTTTCCCTCCGCTTCGAATGACATTTTTGAGAAAGCTTTTAAGGTAACCAAGTGAGTTACGAGGTTTTCGCCAGAAAATATCGGCCGCAGACCTTCGACGATTTGGTTGGACAGACGCATGTCTCGCGCACCCTAAAGAATGCGATCGCGCAGAATCGACTAGCCCATGCGTATCTGTTTGTCGGCCCGCGCGGTGTTGGCAAAACTTCAACCGCGCGGATCCTGGCGAAATCGCTCAATTGCATTAAAGGCCCGACGGTTACGCCGTGCGGCGAATGCGACAATTGCCGTGAGATTGCAGGGGGCAACAGCCTCGACGTGATCGAAATCGACGGCGCAAGCAACCGCGGCATTGATGATGTCCGCGAGTTGCGCGACCACGTGCGCTATGCACCGGCGAAGTCGCGCCTGAAAATCTACATCATCGACGAGGTGCATATGCTCACTAAGGAGGCGTTCAACGCGCTGTTGAAGACGCTCGAAGAGCCGCCCGAGCATGTGAAATTTATTTTCGCAACCACGGAGCCGCAGAAAGTTTTGGCAACCATCCTCAGCCGTTGTCAGCGGTTCGATTTACATCGTATCCCGGCAAATCTGATCGCGCAGCACCTGCACTTCATCGCGAAGAAAGAGAAGATCACGCTGGAGGCTGCAGCTGCGCATGCAATCGCGCGCGGCGCGGAAGGCGGCCTGCGCGACGCGGAATCGATGCTCGACCAGCTCGTCGCGTTTTGCGGAGAGAAAATCAGCGAGAGCGACGTGCTCAGTGTTTTCGGGTTTACCAGCCAACAAACGGTAATCGATCTCACAGGGTGGATTTTGCACGGCGAAACACCGGACGGCGATCGATTTGCTTCATCAGCAAAGCGAAAGCGGCAAGGACATGATGCGGCTCATGGCCGATCTGATCGCTTACCTGAGAGACCTGCTTGTGTTCAAAGCCAAACCGGACGCGCTGAAGGAAGACGTCGATGCCGATGTGCAGAAGTCGCTGGCCGCACAGGCGGAGCTGATTTCCATGGATCGTTTGCTCGAGCTGATCGAGCAGTTTGCCGCAACCGAAGGCCGGATGAAATGGGCGCCGAACAAGAAGCTTCACTTCGAAGTTGCGATCATCAGAGCGATTCAGAGCTTGGGACAGGCGACGCTCGATGAGGTGATCGAGAAATTGGGCGAGCTTCGCGACGGCAGCGGGGCCGCGGGCGCTGACCGCGGCGGGACCAAACCAATGGCACAAAGAGCCGGGGTCACCGCCCCCAGCTACAGCAAGACGCGCGTCGAGG
This sequence comes from uncultured Verrucomicrobiae bacterium, assembly GCA_963776065.1. Taxonomy (GTDB): domain Bacteria; phylum Verrucomicrobiota; class Verrucomicrobiia; order Chthoniobacterales; family UBA10450; genus Udaeobacter. The sequence goes on from CAVZLJ010000012.1 coordinate 117,439, forward strand.
AAAAGAGCGCTACAGTCGAGCCTCAAACACTTTGGGACGGCGTTCTTGCGAAAATTCCAGCACAGAAAGCTTTCGTGCGAAACTCAGCTTCAGCAGCCCACGTTCTTGGAATCGAAGGGCGCAATTTCAAACTCGGTTTCGCGGCCGTCGACAAGGCCATGATGGATATCTTGGGCACACAAGCGAATCGGAAGTTTGTTGAAACGCTCCTGCATGAAATCACCGGGAAGGATTTGAGCCTGAAGCTTACCGTGAACGAAGAACTCGTCTCCAGGAACGCAGTAGTCCCGGAACCTTCGTCCCACGATTTTAAGGACGATCCGCTCATCAACGAAGCGATCGAACTGTTCAATGCCAAAATAAAGTCGTGAGCTCGGTGTTACTAATTTTTCATTATTATGAGCGGGACTGCAGCGCAGCCGAAAGACCCCGGGAGTTATACCTCAACGGTCTGCCAACGGGATTCCTCGACTTCGCTCGGAATGACAAAGGTTTAATCGCATGAATCTAAACAAATTGATGAAGCAGGCTCAGAAGATGCAGGAGCAAATGGCCAAAACGCAGGCCGAGCTCGAGGAGAAAACCATCGAAGTGAGCGCAGGCGGCGGAAAGGTGAAAGCTACGGCCAACGGCGCGGGCGACATCGTTGCCATCAAGATCGACAAGGAAGTTGTCGATCCGAATGATGTCGAATTTCTCGAGGAAATGGTGTTAAGCGCGGTGAAGCAAGCGATCGAGCAAGGCAAGGCGCTCGCGCAATCCGAGATGACGAAAATCACCGGCGGGCTCGGCGGCTTGGGAATACCGGGCCTGCAATAACGGCGAAACCGCCGCGGAATGCTCCGTTTCAGCTCTCGGGTTCTGTCGTCTCTCCCGTGTTGAGGGAGAAGATTAAGGCGAAGGGGTCACTCGGCAGAGTGTCAATTCTTCGAAGCCAACCCTCACCCTCCTCCTCTCTCTGAACGGCGAGGCGACCCGACCGCGCAAACTGACGTTTGAAGAGCACAGCCGGCGAACGCGACAACACGTTCTGTTAAGCCCTCGTCACATGTTACTCGTAATTCCAATCTTCTCGGCACCGAAGTAGGGCTGTAATTTTTCAGGAACGCGTACCGAGCCATCGGGCTGCTGATAACTTTCGATCAGGGCAGCAAACACTCTCGGCAACGCCAGGCCCGAACCATTCAACGTGTGGCACAATCGGTTTTTTCCATCGCGATCTTTGAACCGCAGCTGCATCCGGCGCGCCTGGAAATCTTCAAAGTTCGAGCAACTCGACACCTCGAGGAATGCCTTCTGCCCGGGCGACCACACCTCAATGTCGTACGTCTTGGCGGAGCCGAAACCCAAATCGCCGGTGCAAAGCTCGATCACTCGATAATGTAACTCGAGGAGTTGCAACACTCGTTCCGCATTGGCAGTCAATGTTTCGAGTTCTTCGTAGGATTTTTCCGGCGTTGTGATTTTCACCAGCTCCACTTTATCGAACTGGTGCACCCGAATAATTCCGCGCGTTTCGCGCCCAGCCGATCCGGCCTCACGACGGAAACAAGGCGTATGGGCAACGAATTTCTTCGGAAGATCAGCAACGCTCAGAATCTCCTCACGATGAAGATTCGTCAGTGGCACTTCCGCAGTCGGTGCCAGAAATAGCCGAGCCCTTTCCAGGGGATCGTCATCGAGCCCGTACATGTCGGCCTCAAATTTCGGGAGTTGCGATGTGCCAATCATGCAGTCCCGTCGAACTATAAACGGCGGGCTGACCTCGTAATAGCCATGCTCGCGCGTGTGCAGGTCGAGCATGAAATGGATCAACGCACGTTCCAGCTTCGCGCCGGCGCCGGTGAAACAGATAAAACCGCTCCCGCTCAGTTTTGCCGCCCAGTCTGGATCGAAAAGATTCAGTCTTGTCCCAAGCGTAACGTGATCTGCCGGGTTGGTTAATTGCGGTTTCTCGCCCCAGCTGCGCACAACTGGATTTGCGCTCGGGTCCTTGCCCATTGGAACGCTGTCGTGGGGCAGGTTTGGAATTTCCAAGAGCAAATTGCGTTGTGTGTCGTCGAACGTGTTGGCACGCTGGGTGAGACTGGCAATTTGCTCACCGATCTCTCGGACTTCGGCTTCAAGTTCTTCGCTCGGTTCCTTACGCGAACGTCTCGCGCCGATCTCTTTACTCAGTCGATTGCGCTCGGACTGTAGTCGTTGCAGACCCGTCTCCGCCTTGCGCCGTTCTGTATCGATTCGCAACACCTCGTCAATCTTCACCTCGTCACCACCGCCGCGTGTCGCCAGGCGCTCGCGGATAAAATCCGGTTTCTCGCGAATCAAACGGATATCAAGCATGGCTGCGATTGTAGAGGCCGCGCTCACCGGCGGCAAATTCGATTGGGTAGCCCATGCCTCTGGCCTGCTGGTTTCAGCGTCGCGCCGAAACGAACTTCTCTTGACGGTCAGTTGTTCGAGAGCAGTGAACGCTTTCAGGAAAGTTCATGATCGCGAGGACGCGCTCGCCAACACGCATGACGCGTGTGCTACCCGGAAACGCGCGATTGGGCGCGGCGTGACATTAACCGTCGAAGGCGCATATTTGCTTCGTGGAGAGACTCGACCTACTCGCCGTAGCACTCGGCCTGGCTGCGCTCGCGGGGGTCAATCTTTACCTCACCGTTTTTGCCACCGGGCTCGCCATTCATTTCCACTGGATCACTCTCGCGCCGCAGTATCAGTCGCTCGAAGTCCTCTCTAACCCGTGGATCATCAGCATTGCAGGTGTTCTCTATTTCCTCGAATTTTTTGCCGATAAAGTTCCGTGGGTGGATTCCATCTGGGACGCGGTGCATACCGTGATTCGCCCGATCGGCGGTGCTCTGCTCGCTATTCAAGTGCTGGGCCATCCCAGTCCTGCGTTTACGGTAATTATCGCACTGCTGGCGGGCGGCACCAGCCTGATTGCCCACACTGCGAAAGCAGCAACGCGGCTCGCCAGCAACACGTCGCCGGAACCGTTCTCAAACATCGCGCTTAGTGTCGGCGAAGATGCTGCGGTGCTGGGCGGCCTGGCTCTCGTGCACTTCAATCCCCTGCTCGCGTTGATCATCTTTCTAGCCGGCATTGGTGCGTTCTTCTATTTTGCCCCGAGAATTTTGCGCGCTATCAAGGCGAAGATCTGGTTCGCCTGGAAAAAACTAAACGGACCAGCGGATCGCAATGTGCCGGTGCAATTACCGATCACATTGCCAGCCCGGCTCGGATCTGTTTTCAATCATGAAAATGTGTTGGGAGAAACAATTGCCTGGACTGCACAGTGCATTAGCGGGCGGGGCCGACGAATTCCGGCAAATCTGTTCGGCGCGCTCGTCGCAACAAGAGAAGAACCGCGAAAAGTCATCTTCGTAACTCGCAAGTTCGCACGCACGATCGATCTGGAAGGCTCAGTGGTAGATCATGAGCCGCGATTTTTATTCGAAAACCTCGTTATTTCACTCGCTGCCGGGAAAGGCCCACGGTATTCATTCATGTTCCCGCGTTCCGATGCATGGCTTGTGGAACGAATCGTGCACGAGTTGCGCGAACCTGTTTTCAGCGAGCAAGAACAAGGAGCGACGGTCTCTAGTCCGCCGTAGGGAGCGCACGCGTCTCGCGTGTTTTCCCGTAGTGGGGAGCACAGGCTGCCAGCCTGTGGGTCTCGGCAGCTTGCCGAGACCGGGAATGGCGTTGCTTCAGAACCCGTGTGCAAAGACGTTGCCGGCAGAGTTGCCGGCAACTACAGGCTGCCAGCCTGTGCTCCCCAGAATTGGAAGACGTGTGCGCTACCCCAGAGCCGAAAAGCGTGACATTTGCACGCGCTCTTTTCATAATCCGCGCATGAGCACGCTGGCAGAACGCTACGCGGAAATCCGCGGAACTAGTCGCGTTCACGAGCGCGCGCTTTTCGCGTCGCCACGAATTCCTTCGGAGCTGGAGCTGCAAGCGCGCTGGTTTGCTGGAGATTTCGGCAAACATTTTGTCGGCACTGCCGGCGATAAAATCGACATCGTTCAGTTCGGTGTTTGGAACCGCGAAGCCGGTCCCGACTTTCGGGATGCTGCAATTCGGATGAACGGCGGCGAGCCGGTCCGCGGCTGCATCGAGATCGATCTGCTGGATCGCAGCTGGGAAACACACGGGCACGCGACCAATCCAGCCTTCGAAGCGACGGTGCTTCACATATTTGTCGAGAGAAGCGACCGCGCGTTTTTCACGCGCACAAAGTCGAACCGCAACGTGCCGCAGGTGTGCATCGATCCCGCGAATTTGCCGGATACATTTACCGCAAATGTGCCACTGGCGCGTCCCGGGCGCTGTCAGGCGCCGCTGAAAAACTTGCCGGAAGAACGCGCCTCCAGCGTGCTCGACGCTGCGGCACAATTCCGTTTGCGACAAAAAGGCAACCGGATTCGCAACAAAATCGACGCGCACGGACGCGACGAAACGCTTTTTCAGGAGATCGCGACCGCGCTTGGTTACAAGGAAAACAAGTTGCCATTCACGCTTCTCACCCAGCGTTTGCCGCTACGGTTGCTGCGCGAAAACGTTGAGGATTGCGAGGCGTTGCTGTTCGGCGCAGCGGGTTTCATCGAGACGCCCGATCTCGACATCTACAACAAATCTGCGCGCGAATACGTGCGGCAATTGTGGGACCGTTGGTGGCCGCATCGCGACGACCTGCAGCGATTGATCTTACGAGCCAAAGCCTGGCACCTCAGCGGCACGCGGCCGTTAAATCATCCGCAACGACGCCTCGCTGCGCTGGCAGTTCTCGCGCGCGAATGGCCGCGTCTTCAGCGAGCGTCGGGTAAAAGCAGCGTCGCTGCGGCTAACGATTTCTTTCAAACGCTCGAGCATTCGTTTTGGAATTTCCATTACACGCTGACCTCTGAAGCGTCGCCGAAGGAGATGGCGCTGATCGGCGAGGCCCGTGTCGCGGACATCCTGGCCAACGTGCTATTTCCATTTTGGGTGGCACACGACATCGAAGCTCCGAATTCACCGAACACCCGCCTTTGGACCGAATACGTAAACCTGCCGGCGCAATTATCGAATCGCCGACTCGAGACCGCTGCGGCACGTCTCTTTGGAAATGATTCTCGCCGGAAAGAGTTTTTGCGCACCGTCGCGCACCAACAGGGTTTGCTACAGATCTACGAAGATTTTTGCATGCACGACAATTCCGATTGCGCCCAATGCCCGTTTCCGGAGCAGATGGCGAAGTGGCAGTGAGTTAGAGACGCTAAAACGTTGAACCATTGAAGCGGCGGGCGCCCTCAAAGGGTAAATGACTTCTCCGGCCGTGAGATCTACGGGACGGCTGCACAATCCGTCGTTCCTTGAAAGACGCTTTAAGTAAAGATTGTGCAAAATTATTTATCGCGCATACTGTCGCCGTCATGCCCCCCAGGACTGTAGGGCGTTTGTGCCGAACATTTGCCTTTTTTAGAAGAGCGCCCGCGCTTTCCAAAGGACGTCGCGCGTTCACTCTCATCGAGTTGCTGGTCGTCATCGCGATCATTGCGATTTTGGTCGGCCTGCTCTTTCCCGCTTTCAAAGCCGTTCAAAACCAAGCGAGACAAACGCAGGCGAAAAATGATCTCACCCAAATCGTGAACGCAGTGAACGCGTTTTATACGGATTACGGAAAGTATCCGATAGCGACTAACGACAGCACCATTGGCCCCGATAACTCCGGTTTGATCTACACCCTTCGAGCTGACTCAACCAACGCCAACGGCAATCCCAATGTGAACAACATCACGAACCCTCGGGTGATCGTTTTTATTAATCCGCCGTACGTTAAGAATGACACAGTTGGACAGAGACGTTCTGGCGTCAGTCCAACAGACGGAAGATATTATGACCCATGGGGAACGCCGTACCGAATCGCAATCGACGGTGATTATACTAACACTATTAACCCCAACCCCTACACTTCGAATACTGGTGCTGGGCCGTCGCCGTTGGCTTTTGGAGTGATCGCCTGGTCGTGGGGTCCAGATCAGACTCAGGGTACAACGAATTTCAGTGCGTCCGATGACGTGATTTCGTGGCAGTGATTGTCGAGGTGGATCGCGTGCTGTAGCGACCGCTGTTTTGACAGAGAACGCGGTCGCAATGTCGAATCAGATCCGCTGAGGACTCCGAGAGATCGCGAGGATGCAGCGCACGCTGCAACGTTCTGGGTGAGCAGCCAAAGGCACAGGCAGTTTGTTTCGGTTGCAATCGGCAATCGAAAATCTAAAATCGAAAATCTCCTCGCGGGTGTAGTTCAATGGCAGAACGGCAGCTTCCCAAGCTGCACACGGGGGTTCGATTCCCCTCACCCGC
>CAVZLJ010000013.1:0-48462 GCA_963776065.1 uncultured Verrucomicrobiae bacterium
TATGCTAGGCAAATCGCGGATGGCGTAGTAAATAACGTAGTAAACAAGGGCTCTGCTACTTATTTAGTCTGGTCTGAGAAAACACTGAATCAGCCCGCGGCGGGGGCTGAAAGATCGTGATAATGCGCTACTTATGAATTGCGCGCAGCGGCGGCCCGAGGTTTGAGGAATTCCGGGCGGTTTTTGGCGGTTACTGCAAAGGTTTGAGAATAAGACCCTATCGGTTTTCCGGCCGTGTGTGTCGCAGCGGGTCCATGCCGGCACGAACCGCATCAAGTTCGCGAAACGCTCGAAAGATATGGCGCTTTAAATAGAGACTGTCCTTGCCAATAAGGATGAGTGCATCGTCCTCAAATTCACTCGTAATTAACTCATTCCCCGCGAGCGTCGTCGTTTGTTTTCCAACCATGACGGTCTTTACCCATAATTCCATGTTTCCTTGCTTCTTGATCTTTCCGAGAGTCGAATGACAAAGGAAGTCGCGGAAGAGGATAATGAGGTTCTTGATGCTATGGTCGCCACGCAGCTCCTCGCACCAGTCGAGTCTGCACTTTATTATCTTCTCAGCGCAACGAATCAAATGTCGAGTGTGGATGAGAATCTCTGTTAGGGCGCTCCAGAAATAAACATGATGGCGGTTGATTGGATTGAATACCTCGGAGTCGATCAGCGTGCGGACTCGCTTCGAATCCTCCCGCAGACCCGCCCAAAGGAAGATCGGATGAAATGTCTCTTCGTGCTTTTTGATCACCTCAAACATCGTACGCGAAAACGTCGGTGCTCCGAAGCCGATTTTCATTTTGGATTCAACCAGTGGCTGCGCTTCGCACATGGCGTGAGTCTTTGCCTTCGCTGAACGTCGGGCCGGGGTATGACATGGAGAAAGCCAGCCCCTGTAAGCATGCCCAATCGAATCAATAGCCTGGCCATGCTTCGTCCATATCTCGCGCTCTTTCAACTATTTACTACCTACAACAGCATGCCGGGCATGGAAAACCTACCCGTAACCAAAACCGGCTCGCCGTGCGCGCTGGCGCGCGCGTTACGTGTGGGTATAGGGGACTATGTTGGGCATGCTAAATTGATTCGGATCTCACTGGATCCCAACTATTTGGGTTGCATGCATGCCCAACCGCCCGGTGTCAGAGGGCATGTTGTTAGGTGCCGCGGGGATTAAGGAATGCCTAATTCATCCGATCGGATGAGCATTCCTTATTCGTATCTCGCGCTCTTTCAATTGTTTATTATCTTAAACGATATGGTGGGCATGGCAATACCATCTCTAAGCAACCCACAACGATATCTATTCGGCGCCGGCGCGCGCGCGCGTTACGCGTGGGTATAGGTGAGCATTCCCAGCATTCCATGGCATGCCTTAAGGTTCAGGTTTTAAGCACTTTGCAACTTTGGAATGCCCAAATGGCCGGTGGCATTGAGCATTCCGAGTAGGTGCCAGTGGCCATGACATGCTCCAACCGTTTCGCCGATTTAGCATGCTGCTTTCGTATCTCGCGCTCTTTCAACCATTTATTTCCTTCAACAACATGCTCAGCATGGTAAACCTACCCGCAAGCAACACCATCGCGCCCGCGCCGGCGCGCACGCGCGTTACGCGTGGGTATAGGTGAGCATGTTGAGCATGCTTGGCGTTAGGTTAACAGTCAGATTGCTAACCACTTAGGCCGCCAGCATGCTGAATCCCACGTTGCCAGGGAGCATGCATCCGTGTAATGCCCATTGCGATAGCCCGATTGGGCATACGGTTTGCATATCTCGCTCTCTTTCAACTGTTTATTATCTTTAACAGCATGCTCAGCATGGTAAACCTACCCGCAAGCAATACCCATCTCGCGCCCGCGCCGGCGCGCGTTACGCGTGGGTATAGGTGAGCATTGCGGGCATGACACGGCATGCCCCAATGTTCAGATCCCGAGCGATTTACATATCCGTCATGCCCAAACCCTCGGTGCCATTGGGCATGACATGGGGTGCCACCCCATAAGGAATCTATTAGGATCAGTGCCAACCCTGGCAGTGCAACCGTCACGCTCCCCGCTTTTACGACACTAAATCGAAAGTTTTATGACACTTTGACACCTACTTGCCGCTGCGTTTGCGCCGTTTCCGAGGCGCTTCGTGCTTGCCCGACATGCTTCAATTTTCTATTAACGTTTCAAAAGGAGGGAAGGCATGGCTGAACTCCCAGGCGCTTTGGTTAGCAGGTGACTCTTAACTGCGGTTCTTCCTGCAATTGGTGTCATGCTACAGAATACGCTACGGAATTTATCGAATGGAGTGAGAGCTGGCGCATCAAGTCAAGCCAAGACTCTTTACCGACCATAAAGTTACGAGTCGCAGAACGCTCTCCTAGCGGTAATGACAGAATCGGCCATGCCCTCAGCTGTCGAAAAGTAAAGAGTCGCATTTGCTGCCCTATTGACCGGCATGCGATAAAATGAAAAACAATCCACCGGCAGTCTGGACGACGTCGACTTTAAACTCGTTAAGAGCATTAGTGTAATAGAAAAACCTCGGATCCTATGGGGTCCGGTACCTTATTGTCATTTGAGGCTTCAGCCGACACGAAAATCTAAGGCAATTTCTCGTGAGTCGAGTCCTTGAAAGCGCCCATTTTATACCTTTTGACATTTAACGGCGCTCCTTGGGAAGCAAAGTGCGGGTTTTCGGGACTTACCGTTCCTTCGTTTAATACCCTTTTGACACCGTCGGGTAAGTAAGCGAGAGCGATTCTTTAGTTGGCTGGATCGCTGCAGGCTCGGAACAACTGCTCAACATTGTTCCGCCATTGGGGATTGAAGACGAATTTGCATGTGTCCGCATCCCACTCGCCGCAGTTGGTCTTTGCCATAATTTTTTAGCCAGGTTGGCGGTGCAAGATTGCCGCAAAATTCGTGGCCTTGAGCGCGTTGACCAATTCCTCGATGTGCTCGGGTTGCGTTTGAAATTGAGGGCTCTTTGTATCCATCGACATTCTCGGTCCGTAAGCTGAAGCGCGAACGGAGCCGCGAGCGCGCGTAGTTGCTGTGGCTTAATGATTCAACGGAACCCAGCCGCGGGTGAAATAATCGCTCAATGTCAGTGCGAACATGATCAGCAACCAGATCATGCCGACTGTGGCCGTAAACCGAAGCAAACGGCTACTGCCCTTGATGTGCATGAAAAATAAGGCCACGAGCAGCGCTTTTGTAATCGCGATCGCCAAAGCGACAATGACGTTGAACAATCCAAGATCGACATATCCGATGCTCCAGGTTGTGACGAGCAGCAGCATTAGCGCGCCGCAGTTTTTCCAGTAAACCTTTGCGGGATGTGTGGTCGTTTCCATCAGCGGTGGCCCGCCAAATACAAAAGAGGAAAAAGAAAAATCCAAACGATGTCGACGAAGTGCCAGTAAAGACCGGCGATCTCAACCGGAGTGTAATGACCGGTGGTGAATTTTCCGGACAGGGCGAGGAACGCGAGCGCAAGCATTACGAAGATTCCCACCGTAACGTGGATTGCATGCAGTCCGGTCATCGCGAAATAGAGCCAGAAGAAAATTTGGACATGACCGGGATTCGCTTCGTGCCATTCGAAATTGAAAACCGGCACCAGATGATCGGTCCAGTCTTTGTGATACTCGACTCCTTTCAGAACCATGAAAATGATTCCGAAAAATGCCGTGCTCAAAAGAAACCAGACCAAACTTTTTCGATCTCTCAATTCGGCGGCGCGCACGGCCAGCGCCATCAGCGTACTACTGAAAAGCAGGATAGCGGTGTTGATGCCGCCAATGACGACTTCGGTGTGGTGACTGGCGGCGGCGAAATCATACGGATAACGCGAGCGATAGACCGTGTATACGAGGAAAAGCCCGCTGAAAAATAACACCTCGGTCGCGAGAAAAACCCACATCCCGAGCTGGGCAGCGCTGCACTGCTGCTCGAGATCATCAAATTGTTCAGCGACGAGTGAATTGGATGGATCCAGGAGTGGCGCGCTCATTATGAATGCGAGTGAACGCCCGCTGGCATGCTCGATCCTGTCAGTCCGGTCCGGCCTTCAGATACTGGCAAGGTTAAGATCGACATCTTTTTCCGGGGAATAACCATAAGGCTTGTCCGTGACGATGGGTGTTTCTTTAAAATTGTGTTTCGGGGGCGGCGACGGCGTTTGCCATTCGAGTCCGGTCGCGCGCCATGGATTCGGACCGGCGACCCGTCCGTGCTTTGCCGACCAGATGAAATAGATCAGCGGCATCACGTATCCGACGCCGAGAATGGATGCGCCCGCGGTTGAGAGCACGTGAAAGATTTGAAACTCCGGCGGATAAACGTGATAGCGCCGCGGTTGGCCGAGATAACCCAAAATGAAAAGCGGAAAGAAAGTGAGATTAAATCCGAGAAACGTCGCAAGTGCGGCGAGTTTTCCCCAAATTTCTGGATACAAACGGCCGGTGATTTTCGGCCACCAATAGTGCAGACCGCCCATGAAGCCAGTCACCATTCCGCCAACCATGATGTAGTGAAAATGGGCGATGACGAAATATGTGTCGTGCACGTGGACGTCGACAGACAGCGCGGCCAGAAAGAGGCCGGTGAGACCGCCGATGACAAACAATCCAATAAAACCGAGCGCATACAGCATCGGGGTTGCGAAATGGATCGAGCCTTTGTGGAGCGTGGCCGTCCAATTGAAAACCTTGATGCCTGAGGGCACCGCCACCAAAAAACTCAGGGCTGAAAAAATCATTCCGGCATACACCGACTGACTCGAAACGAACATGTGATGTCCCCAAACAAGAAAGCCGAGAATGGCGATCGCCATGCTTGAACACGCGATCCACGCGTAACCGAAGATCCGTTTCCGCGAAAAACAGGTGATCAATTCGCTGATCACGCCCATTCCCGGAAGAATCATGATGTAAACCGCCGGGTGCGAATAGAACCAGAATAGGTGCTGAAACAGGATTGGGTCGCCGCCAAGTTTCGGATCGAAAATCCCAACGCCCCACAGCCGTTCGACAGAAATGAGCACGAGCGTGATCGCGAGCACCGGCGTCGCCAGCACCATGATCAGGCTCGTCGCGTATAGCGACCAGACGAAGAACGGCAACCGGAACCAGGTCAGGCCCGGCGCGCGCATCTTGTGGGTCGTGACGATAAAATTCATCCCGGTGATGATCGTAGAAAAGCCGGCAACGAAAACGCCGGCTGCCATCGAGATCACGTGCGAATTCGCGTAGGTGGTGCTGTAAGGGGTGTAAAACGTCCAGCCGGTATCGACGCCACCGCGAATCAACGACCAGGTCGCGAGCAGGCCGCCAAGAATGAAGATATACCAGCTCAGGAGGTTCAGTTTGGGAAACGCCACGTCTCGCGCGCCGATCATCAGTGGCAGCACAAAATTTCCGAGCACCGCCGGGATTGACGGGATCAGAAAGAACCAGACCATCAGAGTCCCGTGAATCGTGAAGAGTTTGTTGTAAGTCTCCGATGTCATCAGGCCGCCGGTCGGATGTAGAAGTTCGATGCGCATCATCGCGGCAGCCACGCTCGCGATCGTGAAGAACACCAAAATGGTATGGAGATAGAGAATCCCGATTCGCTTGTGATCGGTCGTCAGCAGCCAGGAGCGAACCGTGTGCTCGCTCAAATAATTGGGTCGCGCGAATTGCCCTTCCGTTTTGATGTCGATCTCGGTCGCGACCTTTGTGTCGAGCGTGTTCATTGTTGCGGCGGCTCCCGTTGCCCGATCGCTTTTAAATATGCGATGAGCTGCATGATCTCTTCTTCGCTGAGATGGCCAGAGAAACTCGGCATGATATTGTCGTAGCCGGCCGAGATTTGTTTCGCCGGCTGCAACATCGAGTCTCGGAGATATTCATCGTCAGCAGTGACCATCGTTCCATCAGCGAGAGGCACCGGTTTTCGATAAAGACCCTCGAGCAATGGCGCATGAAACTTTGAATTCGGCGCGTGACAACCGCTGCAGCCGCGATCATGAAATAACCGCTCGCCCTCACGCACGATCGACTCCGTCTGTTCACCCGATTTCAACCAGCGTTCATAAGCTTGCGGCTGCATCACCACGACGCGCCCGATCATTTGCGCGTGTTGCGTGCCACAGTATTGCGAACAAAAAATGTGATACTCGCCGACGCGCGTCGCCTTGAACCATTCGCTCGTATATTTTCCGGGCACGACGTCCTGTTTCACTCGAAAAGCCGGCACAAAAAAGCTGTGGATGACGTCCTGCGAGGTCAGAGTCAACGCCACCGTCTGATCGACCGGAATGTGCAGTTCGTTGATCTCGCGCTTTCCTGCAGCATGCTGCAGTTTCCACATCCACTGCTTGGCCACCACCTGAACCTCGATTGCATTGCCAGGTCTGCGCTCGATTCGAAAATAATCAATCGCGCCCCACGTAAAGAGTCCGAGTCCCATTAACGTCGGCACCATCGTCCACCCGAATTCGATCAGATTCGAGCCGGTTGAGGGATTGGAGCGATCAGCCGACGAGCCTCGCCGATACTTGATGCAGAAGAAAAGAATCGGCAGAAAAACGACGGCGATGAAAAAAAGCGAGATTAGAATCAGCGCGAAGTAAAGGGCATCGACATTATGCGCGGTGGTGGAAGCTTGCGGCGGAAAGAGATGAAACTTATCCATTCTTCACCGCGTTTGCGCGGCCTCTTTGCTTGAACGGCTCGCCATTGAGAAGACCCACCATCCGATCAGCGCGACAAATCCAACGCTGGCAACACGCAGGATCGATAATATCAACTGGCCGTATTTGCCGGTGATCGGGTTGTAGTGATAACAAAGTAAAAAGATCTGCGAGACAACCGAACCCGATTTTCCTTCCCTCGCCGCGGCCAGCGCGTCGCGCAATTCTGTTGAGTTGAACGTGACTCCAAAAAGGTAACGCGAAATTTTTCCCGACGGCGTTATAACAACGACGCCGCTCGGATGCGCATACTGTTTCGTTTGCGGATCGTAGGCGTAACGATACCCGACCTCACCCGCAAGTTGTGCGATCGATTTTTCGTCGCCGACCAAGCAATGCCAACCCGCCGCCGATCCCGATCTCCCGTACCGTCGCACGTAAAGAGCTTTCTTTTCTGCTGCCGACGCCGACGTTTCGTTGGGATCGATGCTTAGATTGACAACTTGAAAATCGCTGCCGGCACTCGATCGCAAATTCTCAAGCGCATTGATCAAACCATCATTAATCATCGTGCAAAGCATCGGACACCGGTAATAGCCGAAAACGAGAATCAGCGGTTGTTTTCCAAAAAGCTCACCGAGCTTTAACGCGCGACCGCTTTCATCATGAAAAACGAGATCGCGCGAGATCGGCTGGCCGGGATGTTGTTCGAACCTGACACCGCTGAGATCGCCGGGCGTTAACGCCGAGATCGAAGCTGCCAACCCAAAAAACAAGACCAGTATCATTGCCAGCGAAGCCAAGGAACCCCGTAGCCTCACCCGCGACAACGCAGCCGGATTTCTCGGCTTCGCTCGACATGACAGGGATGGTTTCATGGATTTTGCATCAGCCGCGGCGGGCTCGCCGTTTCCGATGGACGCGCCTGCATTAAGCTCAACGGCGTCTTGCCCACACCAACATCGGGCAAACCGCGCTCAAGGATCACTTGCATGGCGCGATCGATTGGAACCCGGACTGTTCCGGCGTTTCGGTCGATCCAGCCGTAGGAATTGAGATCGAGATCTTCAGCAGCCCGCAGTTCGGCCAAACTGGCGCCCGGTTTAACTTCAAGTCGCGGTGGTGGAAATTCAGGGGTGCGGGTCGCGGGAATGTTTGCCTGGCCTGCAGTCTTCGACGGCTCGTGCAATCTGAAATAGTGCGTCATACCGGTCACCACGAAAAAAATGACCGCGGACACCAGAAAGAGAATAAAAACGATCGTGAACAGCGAGATAACATCGACGTCTTTGCGTTCGTGATCGTGGTGAGGTTGTTTGGTCGTTGCATTCATACCGGCACCGCGAGCGCAAAGCGGGGATCGTTAAGAGGAATAAGCCGCCGTTTTCCCAAGTTCCAAAGGAACGCGGCCGACCACAGGCCGCCGATACCAATGAAGGCGGCAAAGGTGAGCCAGCTGACATAAAAACCGCTTGTGTAAATGCTCGGCGCAATCGTCCACCAGATCGTAACGATATGTGAGACCAGCACGCAACCGGCTATCATCGCCAGCAAGTGCCGCTTCTTTTTGATCGGCCGCATTAACAACAAGAAAAACGGCACGAAGAATTGAAAGAGCGCGATGAAGATCGCCACCCACCGCCACCCATCAGCGATCCGGTGCAAGTACCACGAAATTTCCGGAGGCAGGTTGCCCGACCAGACGATCAGCAGTTGGCCAAATGCGAGATAGGCCCAGAGCATCGTGAAGGCGAACAGCAGGTTGCCGATTTTGTGAAAAGTATCTTCTCCAGTGACTTGACTGAGCTGCGACGATTCTGCGGCTGACGCGAAGAGTAAAATGATCAGCGCGAGGGCGCCGAGAACTTGTCCGATGCAAATCAGGACCGGAAACATCGTCGAATACCACTCGGCTTCCATCGACATGATCCAGTCGACAGCGGCGAACGTCATCGTCACGGGATAAATAACGAGACCCGGCCCGCTGAGCGTGCGCATCTTCCGCGTCGGCTGAACCGAAATTGTAACGTCCTGTTCGGCCGACCATTTTAACAACAGCCGCGAAATGATGATCCAAATCGCGAAGACAACGAGCGTCCGAATGATAAATCCGGGTGTGTTTAAATAGCCTAGTTTCTTTTCGAGGAGCTCGTGCGCCGCGACAATATCGCGATGTCTCCACGGATAGAGTTCCGGCAAACCAAAAAAGATTGGCACAAAAAGAATCGCGAGCAGCGGCAAGTTTCCAATTGCCGCTTCAAGGAAACGGCGCACGCCATATCCCCAATAACCGGCGACCAGATGATGAATCATCAGCAGGCACAATGAGCCGAGCGAAAGACCGATGAAAAAAACTTCGCCGAATAGATACGCAACAAAGAACCCGCGCGGAGTTACGATCCAGCCGATAGCACATCCGGCGAGACCAATCACACCGATCAACAGCGAGATTGCCTTCGCGCGATTGACTGAAGCGTCCACAGCC
The DNA here is from genome assembly GCA_963776065.1 of uncultured Verrucomicrobiae bacterium. Classification (GTDB taxonomy): domain Bacteria; phylum Verrucomicrobiota; class Verrucomicrobiia; order Chthoniobacterales; family UBA10450; genus Udaeobacter. The sequence continues at coordinate 9,155 of CAVZLJ010000013.1, forward strand.
CAATTCATTTTGCGGCGTCCAATTTTGCGCGCTCCGCAGGATCGACATCGGAGGGCTTTGCATTGTGACTCAACTGTAAAGCGCGGATGTAAGCGGCGATCGCCCAGCGATCCTCTGGAGCGACGCGGCCGGCATAGGAATACATCACGCCATAACCGCTTGTGATTACATCGTAGAAGTGACCAATCGGTGCGTTTCGCAGACGATCGACATGAAACGACGGCGGCTGCGGAAAGCCGCGTTGCACCACCATGCCGTTTCCGCTTCCGGTGCGATCGTGACACTCCGCGCACATTGCGTCGAAGCGTTCGCGGCCGCGATTCAAAAACTCCGGCGTTAATTTCACCGGTAACCGTGTAAGGTAAATTCCGTTCGTTAGGCCCGTGTAAAACGCTGCGTTGTCTCGCGGGTCGTCGCGGACTACCGTGTCCGGCGGCGGTTGGCGTGCGTTCGCGCCGTTTGAAAAGAAATCGCTCTGGGAAAGCGGTTTCGCTTTCGGCTGGTTGCTCATATCCGGCCGACACGACGCGAGCGCGCCGATTACCAGCAGTCCACAAAAAGCTAACGAGTGCGCCCACGAAGCATCAATTCCCAAGCCCGAAGCACCAGGTAAATTCCAAATTCCAATAACCAAAGTGCTGATAGCACAGCTTTGGAGTTTGGTGCTTTGGGTTTCCCTGGTGCTTGGTGCTTGGGATTTGGAGCTTTTCACTTCGGAACCTCCGCGATCGTCAACGGGTTCAAGCTTTGCAAAAACTCGCGCGTCTGTTTCGGATGAAAAATCCGGTCCCGCGCTTCGATGCAGAGGAAGAACCGATCCTGCGATGCACGCTCGAATTCAGGCACGTTGAAAACGGGATGATAAGGCTTTGGCAGACCACTTAAACCCAGAGAGAAGAAGAACGCCGTCAGCGCCGCTGCCAGCACGGTGAGCTCGAACACAATCGGGATAAATGCCGGCCAACTATTAAGGGGTCGGCCTCCGATGTTGATCGGATAACTGATCACGTTGGCGTCCCACTCCATGTAGTAGGCACTCAGGCCGCCAATGATTCCGCCGATTAAAACGAACAGGGGCAGTCGTGTTCTTTTTCCGAGCGCTTCAGCCAAACCTTCCACCGGAAACGGCGCGTAGCCGTCCATTTTACGGAATCCCCTTTCATAAGCCCTCTCTGCTGCGTGCACTAATTCCTCGTGCGTAGAGAACTCCGCCATTAAACCGTAACTCTCACTCATGGCACGTTTGCTTTTTGAGGTTCGGCGATTAGCTCGCGCGTTTCGGATATTGAAATCATCGGGACGAGGCGAATGAAGAGAAAGAGCAGCGTTAAGAACAGGCCAACGCTGCCAAACAGAATCATCCAGTCCCAGCGCGTGGGGAAAAACATGGCCCACATCGACGGCGTGAAATCGCGATGCAAGCTGGTGATGACGATAACGAACCGCTCGATCCACATGCCGACGTTGATGAAGAACGCCACGATGAAGAGCGTGACCGGATTCCGCCGAATGCGCGCTGACCAGAGCGCTTGCGGCACCAGAACATTACAAAGCATCAGCAGCCAGAAAACCCAGCCGTAGGGACCGAGCGTGCGATTGATCATCATGTATCGCTCGAAAATGTCGCCGCTGTAGTAAGCCATGAACGCTTCGATGAAGTAGCCGTAGGCAACGATCATCCCCGTGACTAACATGATGTTCGCCATGTTGTTCAGGTAGCGCGGCGTGATCAGATTCTCGAGGTGATAGACTCTGCGTACCGGGATGATAATATTCAGCGCCATCGCGAACCCGGAATAGATCGCGCCTGCCACGAAGTAAGGCGGGAAAATCGTCGAGTGCCAGCCGGGTACGATCGCCACCGAGAAATCGAAACTAACCACGCTGTGTACCGAGAGCACCAGCGGCGTTGCCAGGCCGGCCAGAAGCAAATAAGCGATCTGATGATGCTGCCAGTGGGCTGCTGAATTACGCCAACCAAGCGCGAAGAAACCATACATTTTTTTCTGCCAAAGTTTTTTTGCGCGATCACGGACAGTCGCAAGATCTGGAAGGAGGCCGAGAAACCAAAACAAAAGCGAAACCGTGAAATAGGTTCCGACCGCAAAAACGTCCCAGACCAGCGGACTGCGAAATTGCGGCCAGACTCCCATCGTGTCGGGATACGGAAGCAGCCAGTAAAAAACCCATGGTCGCCCGAGGTGAAGAAGCGGCATCAACCCCGCGCAGGCAACGGCAAACAGCGTCATCGCTTCGGTGAAACGATTGATCGCCGTCCGCCAATTTTGGAAGAGCAGAAGTAATATCGCGGATATAAACGTTCCCGCGTGTGCAATTCCCACCCACCAGACGAAATTCACAATCGCGAATCCCCACGCCACCGGAATGTTGATTCCCCAAATGCCGACGCCTTTTATGAACAGCCACGAAATCGCGAACAGAAACATCATTAGCAGAAGAAATGCGATCACGAAGCCGATCCACCACGGCGCTGGCGAAGTCGGACTTAACGGAATCTCGGCAATCGTTCGGTTGACTGTTTCGTAAGTCTGCCCCGGCTCGAGAAGATTCGTCGGATAACCCAGCGGCGACATTTCCGACGTTGGAATCGTCGATCCTGGCTCGGAATCGTTCATGAAGATTTCAACTCCGGGTGGGGATTGCGCAGTTTTGCGAAGTAGCTGGTGCGCGGCTGCGTGTTTAGTTCGACCAAGCATCCAGTAATTGAGCGGCGATCGTTTCAAACGCGCGACGCGGCTTTGCGGATCGTTCATGTTCCCAAAGGTGATCGCCTCGACCGGGCACACCTGCGCGCATGCCGGAACAATTTCGCCGTCGCGAATCGTGCGTTGCTCCAGCTCGGATGTGATCCGCGCCGCGTTGATCCGTTGAATGCAATAGGTGCATTTCTCCATCACGCCGCGCGAGCGCACGGTCACGTCTGGATTTTTCACCAGCTTCTCGCTCGGGCTCAGGCCGTTGTTGTATTCGAGAAAATTGAATCGACGGACTTTGTAAGGACAATTGTTCGAGCAATAGCGCGTACCGACACAACGATTGTAGATTTGCAGATTTAATCCTTCGTTGTCGTGCACCGTCGCGCCGACCGGACAAACAACTTCGCACGGCGCCATTTCACAATGCATGCACGGCACCGGTTGATGGGTGAATTTTGGATTGTCTGCGGCGCCGGAATAATAAGTGTCCACACGGATCCAATGCATCTCGCGATGAACGGCGACCTGTTGTTTGCCGACAATCGGAATGTTGTTCTCGGCCTGGCAGGCGATCGTGCAGGCGTGACAGCCGATGCAGGTATTAAGATCGACAACCATCGCCCACTTGTAGCTTTTGTAAGGAAATTCATCGGGTTGATAGAGCGTTTCCTCGAGTGGCGGAAGCTGGTCGGGCTTTTGCGCATAGCGCGGATCAGAAAGGAATTCATCGAGCGTTCCATCGTGCAAAATTCCCCGGTCGCCGGTGGAATGATGATGTTGCGTACTGACGAGCGAATGTTTCTCGCCGGTTTTTCGAATGGTGAGACCGTCGGCAAACCAAAGCGCGTCGGACGTTCTTAATCGATATGCATTGAAACCGACGTTCCGGCCGACGCGTCCGACAATTTCCCTCCCGTAACCGAGCGGCAACGTCACGGAGTTTTCAGCTTGCCCCGGTTGAATCCAGACCGGCGCTTTGATCTTCCGATCGCGAAACGCAAGGTCGACAACGTCGCCGTTCTCCAGGTTTTCGCGTTTCGCCAACTGTGGACTGATGAGCGCAGCGTTGTCCCAGACCAATTTCGAAAATTGCCGCGGCAATTCCTGTAGCCAGCCGTTGTTTGCGTACCGCCCGTCGCGCACATTTACATCCGGACGAAACAGAATTTCCAAGTTGGATGTTGAGCGTTGAGCGTTGGACGGCAGCTCGCGATTCATCGGAGTTGAGCGCTGAACGGTTTCTGTCCCAGGAGTGAAGTTGCACACAGGCGCCGTTAACCCGCTGACAACTCCATCGCTCAAGACGCGTCGCCATTTTGTTTCGAAATCGGGTAGCTGGTTCTGCGCTTGCCAACGTGTCCGGATAATTTCGTACGAATTTCTGGGCGATTGACCGGTAAGCGCTTCGAGAATTTCGTGCGCTGATATTCCCGAGTACATCGGCTCGATGAGCGGCTGCACGATGGACATCGATCCGTCAAAGGCTCGCGTGTCACTCCATGATTCCAGAAAATGCAGGGCCGGAACGTGCCAGTGTGAATGGCGAGACGTCTCATTGAAGTAGACGCTGTGATGCACGCGCAATTTCACTTTTTCGAATGCGGCAGCGAAATCAAAATCGCAGGGTGCGTCGTAGAGCGGATTTCCTCCGAGAACAATGAGCAACTCCACTGAGGCGCGTTGCATTTCGCGAATTAGCTCGGAAAGAGCGATTCGATTTCCCGGGAGCACGATTGATCGCGCAGATGAAATCGTTTTGCCGTTATTTCCCAGGAGGTTGTTAATTTGCGCCACCGCAGCGTGCACTTCCGGTGGCTGCATTTCTCCGGCGATCACGATGCTTTCGCCACGATTCGCCTGTAGATCCGTCACGACGGCCTTAATCCAGTCCGCGTGATCGATTTTCTCGAGCGCTGCATCACCGAGATTTGCCGCGATCGCTTGCGCGAGCGGCAAGATGTCGCGCGCAGCAACAGGAACGCGATGGTCCGCATTCGAACCAGTGATCGTCGGCGTCGGTTCCGCAGCGTAAAAACGATTCATGCGCGCATTGTGATCGACTACCCGCCGTCCGTTTGCGAAATCGCGCGCGTATCGCAAAGCGTGTGGATGCGCGTAAAGAAAATCCGAATCGAGTGCGACAATGACTTTCGCTCTTGAAAAATCGTAAATCGGCTCGCCTGCGTTGAGGTTATCGCGATTTAGCGGATCCCAGACGCACCAGCGGGCCGCGGGAAATTCTTTCAGCACGTCGCTTAATTGGGCGAGTAATGTTGGCGAGTTAATTGTTTCGGTCAGAATGCGAAAACGAGCGCCATCGTTCGCTCTGAGCGATTGCAGCGAAGAATTCAGCGCGTTCCAGAAATCGTCGATCGTCCTGATTGCTCCACCAGTGGTGACCGTCTGAGCGCGGTCCGGGTCGTAAAGATCAAGAATGTCGGCCTGCGCCCAAATCGTCGTGGCCCCGAGACTCGCGGAATGACTCGGGTTTCCTTCGATTTTTGTAGGGCGCCCCTCGTAACTGGTAACGAGCAATCCCTGACCAAATCCGGCGAGTTGCGTTGCCGTCGCAAAGCGGAGGGGTCTTCCCGGAATCACTTCTTCCGGTTGCTTCACATACGGCACGATTTTTTCGATCGGCTGTTTTGTGCAAGCGCTGAAACTGGCGAGCGCGATTGAAGCGCCAGCCAGTCGCAAAAAATCACGACGACTTAATTCATCGCGCCATTCGGATTGGCCCGGCAGAAATTCGCCCAGATTGTCGTCTTTAGTTTGGCCGAGTGCCGCCAACTCTTTCAAATTTCGCCAATAACCGGAGTCGTTCATCGATGGCAGGTGCTGCAATTTGTGAGGCGACCGCTGGTATCGACGTGGTATTGCGAGATCAACTCCTGTCCCTCGCCATGCCGATCCTGCGATGGGCGCCACGCCATGTCGTAAATTTTATCGCGCGGCCGGATGTATTTTTGAGGTGCGCGATGGCAATCGAGACACCACTTCATGTAAAGTGTCTGCGTCTTGCGAATAAGCGGCATTTGATCGACGCGACCATGACAGGTTGAACAACCGATTCCTTTCGCGACGTGAATGCTGTGATTGAAGTAGACGTAATCCGGCAAATCGTGGACGCGGTTCCATCGCAACGGGGTATTGCTGGCGAGACTTTTGCGGACGGGCGCGAGCATTGGCGTGTCATTCCAAATCTGTGAGTGACACGTCATGCAGGTGTCGGTGCTTGGCAGACCGGCGAAGGCCGATTTTTCGACCGTGGTGTGACAATAGCGGCAATCGATTCCGTCATCGCCCACGTGATGTTTGTGACTGAACGGAACCGGCTGTTGAAACGCAACATCGACATACGTCGTGTAGGGCGACCAATAAATCTCCGAAGTCACCCAACCCGTCGCGCAGACGAGCAGGATGGCACTAACAATAATTACGCGCGAGTGAATATTCGCCCGCGGCGAAAATAGTTGGGCCATGGCGATTTGGAATTGCTGTCGCTACAAACAAATCGCGCGGCGAGCGTTCCGAGGACGCTTTATAACGGGTCGGCTGCGCCGATATCGGCAATAGCGCAGATTAATTCCAATCCGTCTTTGTATCGATCCACGATATTTAATTGAGGGGCGGCTGTTACTTACTATGGAACCAATTGGGCGAAAAAGATGGGCTATTCCTGAAGGCTACATTCCCGGTCAAAGCCATGGTCCGGCACCGGCAATGACGAGCCATGAAGCGTGTTGCGTTCTAAATCCGTCGGACGAAATCGCGCACATCGCGATCACAATTTTCTTTGAAGATCGAGATCCGACAGAACCATTCCATTTTGAAATTCCCGCGCGTCGGACCAAGCATTTGCGATTCAACAATTTCAAAGAGCCGGAAAACATTCCGCGCAATACGCCGTATTCGAGTGTGATCGAGTCGGATGTGCCAATTGTTGTCCAGCACACCCGGCTCGATTCGCGCCAGGCCGAAAACGCTTTGTTGAGCACCGTCGCGTTCCCCGCTGATTGAACAAAGTGAAATGAAAGATCGACAATGAACTTATGAGTGACACCACGAGCGATTTTCTGATCAAACGAATCACCGAGTGGGGCATCCGTCGCATTTACGGTTATCCCGGCGACGGCATTAACGGCATCATCGGTGCGATCGACCGCGCCGGCGACGCTATTCACTACGTGCAAGTGCGTCACGAAGAGATGGCGGCGTTTATGGCCTGCGCGCATTACAAGTTCACCGGAGAAGTTGGAATTTGTCTGGCCACTTCAGGCCCGGGCGCGATCCATCTGCTCAATGGTTTGTATGACGCGAAGATGGATCACGCCGGCGTGGTCGCGATTGTCGGCCAACAAGCGCGCGCGGCGCTCGGCGGCGATTACCAACAGGAAGTCGATCTCATCAGTTTGTTCAAAGACGTCGCGCACGAGTACGTGCACATGGCGTCAACGCCGGCCCAAATCCGGCATTTAATCGATCGCGCAATTCGGATCGCCAAAGCCGAACGCACAGTCACGTGTATTATCATTCCGAACGACGTGCAGGAAATGCCGTCGGTAGAAAAGCCTCCGCGTAAACACGGCACGGTGCACTCCGGAATTGGTTACATGTCCCCACGCGTGATTCCGAAGGAAAAGGATTTGCGTAAAGCCGCCGACGTTCTGAATGCTGGCGAAAAGGTTGCCATGCTGGTCGGCGCGGGCGCCTTGCAAGCAACTGATGAAGTCATCGAGATCGCGGACATTCTCGGCGCGGGCGTAGCCAAAGCGTTGTTAGGCAAAGCTGTTATTCCGGATGAGTTGCCGTTTTGCACCGGTCCGATCGGCTTGTTAGGCAGCAAACCGAGCTGGGACATGATGAACGAATGCGACACGTTGCTGATGGTCGGCTCGAGTTTTCCCTATTCGGAATTTCTGCCGAAGGAAGGTCAGGCTCGCGGCGTGCAGATCGACATCGATCCAAAAATGTTAAGCCTGCGTTATCCGACCGAAATCAATCTCGTGGGCGATAGCGCGGAAACTTTGCGGGCGTTAATTCCAATGCTCGATCGCAAACAAGATCGACAATGGCGAAAGAAAATTGAAGGCGAAATCAAGGAATGGTGGCGCGTGCTGGAGGCGCGCGCGAAAAATGACGCGGATCCGATCAATCCGCAGCGTGTTTTTTGGGAATTGTCGCCCCGATTGCCGGACCATTGCATCATTGTGGCCGATTCCGGTTCGGCCGCGAATTGGTTCGCACGCGATTTGAAAGTTCGCCGTGGGATGATGGCGTCGCTTTCCGGAAATCTTGCGACGATGGGCCCCGGCGTGCCCTACGCAATCTCAGCGAAGTTCGCGTTTCCAGATCGCGTCGTCATCGCCACCGTCGGCGACGGCGCAATGTTGATGAACGGGATCAACGAGTTGGTGACGATCGCAAATTATTGGAAGGAATGGAGCGATCCGCGGCTCATCATTATGGTTTTGGCAAATCGCGATTTGAACCAAGTGACATGGGAACAACGCGTGATGGCGGGCGATCCGAAATATGAATGCTCGCAGGACGTGCCGAAATTCGAATTCGCGCGCTACGCGGAAATGCTCGGACTCACCGGGATTCGCGCCGATAAGACCGAACAGATTGGACCGGCATGGGAACAGGCACTGAGCGCAAGGCGGCCGGTCGTGTTCGAAGCGATCACAGATCCAGAAGTGCCGACGCTGCCGCCACATATCAGTTTCGAGCAGGCGAAAAAGTTTATGGAATCAATGGCTAAAGGCGATTCGCATCTTGGCCACATGATCAAGCAAACATTCAAAGAGGCGATTGAAAGCTTCGTTCCGCATGGAAAATGAACCGAGTCAATTTGGATTGGCAGCGCGCGCGCAAAGAGACGGATTTGCCGAACGGTGAAATTCGAGCCGATCCTGTCGCAATTGAATCACTCGAAGTCGCGGCGTTTAAAATTCCCGCCGCAACGCCGGAGTCTGACGGGACATACGAGTGGGACAGCACAACGATTGTCATCGTCGAGCTTACGGCCGGCGGCGAACACGGACTCGGCTACACTTACGCCGATACTTCGACTGCGACATTGATTGCCGATCATTTGAAAGATGTCGTGGTCGGCCGCGATGCGATGTCGGTAGGCAGCGCCTGGGATGCAATGGTTCATTCGATTCGCAATCTCGGGCGACCGGGCATCTGTTCGATGGCAATTTCGGGGATCGACACTGCCTTATGGGATTTGAAGGCGAGGCTGCTCGGATTGCCACTCGTTAAGCTGTTTGGTCAAACCCGAGCCACGATGCCGATCTACGGCAGCGGCGGTTTTACTTCGTATTCGATCGAGAGGTTGCAGGAGCAACTTGAAGGTTGGGCGCAACAAGGAATTCCGCGCGTGAAAATGAAAATCGGTCGCGACGCGAAGATCGATCTCAAGCGTGTATCGGCAGCGCGTGAAGCGATCAGCGACGATGTCGATCTTTTCGTTGACGCGAACGGTGCTTATTCGCGCAAACAAGCGCTCGCCCAAGCCGAGAAGTTTGCAAGATTCGGCGTGAAATGGTTCGAAGAACCGGTTTCCGCCGACGATCTCGAAGGCATTCGCCTGATTCGCGATCGCGCGCCGGCCGGAATGGAAATCGCCGCCGGTGAGTACGGTTACGACACGGATTATTTTCACCGGATGCTCGACGCGGGCGCGGTGGACGTGCTGCAAGCAGACGCAACCCGCTGCGGCGGGTTCACTGGATTTTTGCAAGCGGCAGCATTGTGCGACGCGCATCACGTTCCGCTCTCGGCGCATTGTGCGCCCTCGCTGCACCTTCACGTCGGTTGCGCGGTAAGTTGTTTCCGGCACGCGGAATATTTTTTCGATCACGCGCGCATCGAACGAATGTTATTCGACGGCGTTGTCGATCCAAGCGATGGCGCGTTGCGGCCGGATTTGTCGCGGCCCGGCATCGGATTGGAAGTGAAACGATCCGACGCGGAGCAATACAAATTATGAAAACAAACTGCATTGGAAAACGTGCGCTCGAGGTGCTCGGGCTGTTGATGATTGGCGAAGGCGTCGTCGGAATGATTCATCCGCGGCGTTATTCGTTATTTTGGAAACGCGGTCCACAATGGCTGCGCAATACCGCCGAGCTTTTTGCCGAACATGGAGAAGCGACGCGACTGTTGTGCATCGCGGAAGTCACGGCCGGCCTGTGGCTGGCGCTGCACCAGATCGATGAATAGCCGAATTGCCGACCGCGTGTCTTCCTTCGTCGAAATAATGTCGGTCTCACCGTTGTCGGTGGCGGCGCTCTGCGGGCTTTGGATCACCTTCGACATTCTGGCCGGTCACAAACAGCACATATGGATCATGAATCTGGTGTGGCCGATCACCGCGCTCTACGCCGGCTCGATCGCAATTTTTGCTTATTACAAAGTCGGTCGCCTATCCACTTATCGCGCGATGATTGCAGCAAAAGAACACGGAGACGAACCGCTTCGAAAAAAGAAACCATTTTGGCAAATGGTCGCACTCGGCGCGAGCCACTGCGGCAGTGGCTGCACGCTCGCGGACATCCGTGGCGAATGGGCACTGTTCGCTTTTCCGCTCCCAGTTTTTGGAATGAAAATCTTCGGCGCGCGGGTGGTGGATTACTTTCTCACGCTGCTGTTAGGAATCTTCTTTCAGTACTTCAGCACCGCGCCGATGCGCGGCCTCAGCATTAGCGAAGGCATGGAAGAGGCGGCTAAAGCCGATCCGCTTCTCTGGTTCATGATGCGGTCACAATGCTCGTCGGTTTTCTCACGAGCTACCCGGTCAACTGGTGGCCGTTGCGCGCGGGCATCAAGGAGAAGATGTGAATACTGACGTGGCCGCACTCGAATCGGAATTGCGCGCGGCGATCCGCGGCGAAGTGCGTTTCGATGAAGGAGCACGCGCACTTTATTCGACCGATAGCTCGAATTACCGGCAAATTCCGATTGGTGTCGTGATTCCGTGCGATCGCAGCGATGTGATCGCAGCCGTCGAGCTTTGCCGAAGGCACGGCGCGCCCATTACTGGTCGTGGCGGCGGTACAAGTTTGGCCGGCCAGTGTTGCAACGTTGCGGTCATCATCGATTTCACCAAATACATGAACCGCGTGATCGAGATCGATGCAGAGCGAAACCTTGCGCGCGTCGAGCCGGGAATTGTCCTCGATGAATTGCAGAAGGCGGTGAAAAAGCATGGTCTTATCTTTGGTCCAGATCCGGCGACGCATAGCCACTGTGCGATTGGGGGGATGCTTGGCAACAATTCCTGCGGAGTGCATTCGGTGATGGCGGAGTTTTACGGCGGTGGCGCCAGGACTTCCGACAACGTGCGCGAGCTCGAAGTTTTGCTTTACGACGGAACGGTGATGCGCGTCGGCAAAACGAACAATGTCGATATTGAACGCATCATTCGCGACGGCGGCCGTCGCGGCGAACTTTATCAGCAACTTGTCGATCTTCGCGACAAATACGGCGATCTCGTTCGGCAACGGTTTCCAAAGATTCCGAGAAGAGTCTCCGGTTACAATCTCGACGAACTGCTGCCGGATAACGGATTCAACGTCGCGCGCGCGCTGGTCGGCACGGAAAGCACGTGTGTCCTGATTTTGGAAGCGACGCTCGAATTAATTGCGAATCCGCGGGTGCGCTCGATTCTCGTGCTTGGTTATCCGGACATTTATCAGGCGGGCGATCACGTCCCCGAAATCCGCAAATACAAACCAGTCGGACTGGAGGGAATCGACGATGTGCTCATCAACGCGATGAAGTTAAAACACATTCATCCGCGAGATTTGGAAATCCTGCCGAAGGGAAATGGATGGCTCGTGATCGAATTCGGCGGCGAAACTAAAGAGGAAGCAGACGCGCCGGCGCGAAAATTAATGGCGGAGCTGAAAACGCAGCCCAATGCGCCGACGATGAAGTTGATCGATGATGCGTTGCACGAAGCGGTCATCTGGGAAATTCGCGACTCCGGGCTGGGCGCAAGCGCCCGCGTGCCTAACGAACCCGACACTTGGGAAGGCTGGGAAGACTCGGCGGTTTCGCCCAACGACATTGGCAAATATCTGCGCGAGTTCCGCGCGCTTCTGAACAAGTTTGATTATCTCTGCACACTTTACGGACATTTCGGCCAAGGACTCATTCATACTCGGATTGATTTTGGATTAAAGAATCACGCTGGGATTCAAAAGTATCTCGAGTTTACTAACGAAGCGGCCGATTTGGTCACTCGCTACGGCGGCTCGCTCTCCGGTGAACATGGGGACGGTCAATCGCGCGGCGAGTTGCTTCCGAAAATGTTTGGCAACGAACTCGTGCAGGCGTTCGTGGAATTCAAGAAAATCTGGGATCCGGAGTGGAAGATGAATCCGGGCAAAGTAGTGAAGCCGTTTCGCCGCGACCAAAATTTGCGTTATGGCGAAAACTACGATCCGCCACAGCCGGAAACGTATTTTCGATTCCCCAAAGACAAAGGCAGCTTTTCCTATGCGCTCGAGCGTTGCGTTGGGGTAGGGAAATGCCGCCGCCACGAGAACGGCACGATGTGCCCGAGCTACATGGTCACGCGCGAAGAAAAGCATTCGACGCGGGGCCGGGCGCGATTGCTCTGGGAAATGCTCAACGGGAGTTTGACCGCGAAAGACGGTTGGCGTGATGAGAACGTGCACGAAGCGCTCGATCTTTGTCTCGCCTGCAAGGGTTGCAAAGCCGATTGCCCGGTCAATGTGGATATGGCGACCTACAAGGCCGAATTCCTCGCTCATTATTATAAGGGGCGGCTGCGCCCCGCCTATGCTTACGCCTTCGGTTTGATTCATGTCTTGGCCCGGCTGGCGCAAATCGCACCAGGCACTGTGAATTTCATAAATCGCGCGCCCATTATTAGCGATCTGGTCAAGAAATTCATCGGTGTCGCGCCTCGCCGCGAAATGCCGGCGTTCGCCCTCGAAACGTTCAAAGTCTGGTTTGCCAAAAGACCACCGAGAAATCATTCGATGCGCCGCGTGATTCTCTGGCCAGACACATTCAACAACTACTTTCATCCCGAAACCGCGAAAGCAGCGGTCGAAGTGCTCGAAGACGCGGAATTTCACGTCGTTGTTCCCGATGCCGATCTTTGCTGCGGCCGGCCGCTTTACGATTACGGAATGCTCGACACTGCCAAGCGCTGGCTTCGAAACATTTTGCGCGAACTAAAACCCGAAATCGAAGCGGGCACGCCGCTGGTCGGATTGGAGCCAAGCTGCACCGCGGTTTTTCGTGACGAGCTCATCGGATTGTTTCCGCAAAACCAGGACGCGCGACGTTTGTGCAAGCAAACATTCACGCTCGCCGAATTTTTGCACAAACATACGAAATACGATTTGCCGAAACTTGAGCGCCGCGCTCTTGTGCACGGTCATTGTCACGACAAAGCTGTCCTCAAATTTGATTGCGAGAAACAGTTATTGAAGAAAATGGGGCTGGAGCTCGAATGTCCCGACAGCGGCTGTTGCGGCATGGCCGGCGGTTTCGGTTTCGAAAAGGAGCATTTCGATGTTTCGGTGGCGTGCGGTGAGCGCGTGCTTCTGCCAAGCGTGCGTGATGTTTCGAAAGATACGCTGATCGTCGCCGACGGCTTCAGCTGCCGGGAACAGATTCGGCAATCGACCGACCGCAACGCGTTGCATTTTGCGCAGGTGGTGAAAATGGCGATTGATGGCTCGCCACACGGTCCGCCGGGCAATTACCCGGAGAAACGTTATCTCACACCCGAACGGCCACGGGCTTCGATCGCGAAGGTGATAACCATTCTTGGATTTGGCGTTCTCGGATTTCTTTGTGCTGGATTGCTTCGCACCTACAGATCGTCACGAAAGGATTGACTGTGCATCGAAACAAAAACGGCAGAGTGATCGTTGTGACCGGAGCTTCCGCCGGAGTTGGGCGAGCAACTGTTCAGGCATTCGCGCGCGAAGGGGCGCGGATCGGATTAATTGCACGCGGGCACGCCGGGCTTGAAGGCGCGCTCCGCGATGTGGAAAGGCTCGGCGGCAGAGCAATTGTTCTTCCATTGGATGTCGCTGATGCATCTGCGATCGAGCACGCCGCGACGCAGGTCGAAGAAAAATTCGGACCGATTGATGTTTGGGTAAACGACGCGATGGCCTCGGTGTTTTCGCCGATCAAGGAAATGACGCCGGAAGAATTCAGGCGCGTTACCGAAGTCACGTATCTTGGCTATGTGTACGGAACGCTCGCAGCGTTGAAACGAATGCTCCCTCGCGATCGCGGCGTGATCATTCAGGTCGGTTCGGCACTCGCGTATCGTGGAATTCCGTTGCAATCGGCTTATTGTGCGGCCAAACACGCGATCCAGGGATTTTGCGATTCACTCCGTTGCGAATTGATTCATGACAAGAGCGGCGTGCGCGTGACGATGATCGAGATGCCAGCATTGAACACGCCGCAGTTCTGCTGGGTGAAAAGCCGATTGCCACGAAAAGCACAACCGGTCCCGCCGATATTTCAGCCTGAAGTCGCCGCCAAAGCAATCGTTTACGCGTCGCATCATCCGCGCAGAGAAATTTTTGTAGGGATGCCAACCGTCGAAGCAATCGTCGGAAACAAGATCGCGCCGGGACTGCTCGATCACTATCTCGCCCGTAACGGTTACGATTCGCAGCAACACGACGGGCCCGAAGATCGACATCGTGCGGATAATTTATGGGAACCGGTCGATGGCGATCGCGACCATGGCGCGCATGGAGCTTTCGATTCGCGCGCTTCATCGCGCAGTCCGCAACTTTGGACGAGCATGCATCGCAACTGGTTCGTCGCCGGCGGACTGCTGCTCCTAGCGAGCACGATTGTGGCTCTGTTTGGACGCGAGCAAAACTAACGTCCAGTTGCCGGGTGTTGATCGCTCAACAACAGGGCTGAGTTGACCAAGCCCACGTGCGAAAATGCCTGTGGGAAATTTCCTAATTGCCGTTTCGCGACCGGGTCGTATTCCTCAGAAAGTAGCCCGAGATCATTACGCAAATCGAGCAGACGCGCGAACAATTCGCACGCTTCCTTTTTTCGGCCGATGAGATACAAACAGTCGACCAGCCAAAACGAGCAGGGCAAAAACATGCCTTCACGGCCGGGCAAGCCGTCGATTTTTCTCTCCTGAGGCTGGTAGCGAAGAACCAAGCCATCCTGGACAAGGTTGCGCTGAATTGCTTCGATTGTGGCGACAACCCGTGGATCAGTTGCAGGTAAAAATCCCACCAGAGGCATGGTAAGCAAACTTGCGTCGAGTGCGTCGCTTCCATAAGACTGCGTGAACGACCTCTTGCCGTTGTGATAACCACGTTCGCAGACTTCGCGATGAATCTGATCGCGAATCTTGCGCCAGCGGTCGAGATTTTCGCCGACCGCGCAATTGCAGGCCTTCGCGAGTTTGATTGCGCGATCGAACGCCAGCCACGCCATCATTTTCGAATGCGTAAAATGTTTCGGATCTCCGCGCACTTCCCAAATCCCGTGGTCGGGTTTCTCCCAATTGGATTCCAGAAACGTCACCAAGCCTTCCTGTAGCGCCCAGTCGGATTCGTTGTTCTCGATTCCAAGAACCTGCGCACGATGCATGGACGAAAGCACTTCGCCGTAAACGTCGAGCTGAAATTGTCGGGAGGCCGCGTTGCCGATCCGGACCGGTTTCGAATCTTCATATCCCGACAACCACGGCACTTCGAATTCGTCCAGGCGCCGTTCGCCGTGCACGCCGTACGTGATTTGCATTTGCGACGGGCTGCCTGCGATCGCACGCAATAACCATTCCCGCCACAACTTTGCTTCTTCGATGTAACCGGCGTTCATGAACGCGATCAAAGTGAAAGTCGCATCGCGCAGCCAGCAGTAGCGATAGTCCCAATTGCGTATTCCGCCGATTTCTTCGGGAAGCGAAGTCGTGGCCGACGCCACAAGACCGCCAGTCGGCGCGTAGGTAAGACCTTTGAGAGTAATCAGCGAGCGGACCACCGCTTCGTCCCATAACGTCTTGTGATGGTTTTGCCGTGCCCAATCAGTCCAAAATGTTTCAGTATCGCTCAACGCCTGCTCGGCATTTACGGGTTTTGGCGGCGCTCCGTGCGAAGCGAACCAGGTTAGGACAAACGGAATCCGTTCGCCTTTCTTAACCGTAAATTCCGCGACCGTGGTTAAATCTTCGCCACGCGTCTTGACTGGCGTTCGCAAAATCAGCCCGTCTGGACCAGCGATCGCTTCGAGGCCGCCGTGACATTTACGCACCCACGGAACAATGTTTCCGTAATCGAACCGGATGATCAGTTCCATCTGCATCGAGACGTCACCGCAAATTCCCTCGACGATTCGAATAATGACCGGATTTTCGCCGCGTGGCGGCATGAAATCGATTAGCCGAACGGCGCCGCTTTCGGTTTCGATTTGCATTTCGAGAATTAGCGTCTCGCCACGATAATGGCGGCTTGTCTTGTCGCTATTTTCCTTCGGCCAGAATCGCCAATGGCCGTTGTCGCGGTTGCCTAACAAAGACGCGAAACACGCGCCGGAATCGAACCGCGGAAAGCAAAGCCAATCCACGCAGCCATCGCGACTAACGAGCGCTGCCGTTTGGGTATCGCTGAGGAAACCGTAGTCCTCGATCTTCATTCCGTGCCGCATGCCGAATCAAGATTGTCGATCTTTGCGAGATGTCGATGAGTTCGTTGACCTCTACCGTAGCGTTCTGCAGCCTACACGCAGAACCGAGGCAATGACATCGGTGGGATATACTCAGGAGGAATGGTCTTTCGTGTGTTAGTAGAGAAATTTTGTGAGCTCATATGGCACATTACAGATGTCACGGACTCAAAATTGAAGTTTTCGCGCTTTCTCTTTTCGCTCCGTATCAATTTCGCCCAGTTTACCCTAGGCAAATCGCCCAAATTCACTAACTTTTGCCGTTTGTCAGAGCGCGAGCAGAAATGGGCTCATTCTTGCACAATGCCAAGCGACGATTGCCGGGCGGCTGGCTTTCCCAAGACTATTGGACTACTTGAAAGTCTGCGGAATCAGTGCCGACAATAATTCTAATTCCTGCTTCCACTCTTTGAAGCATATTCGCAGCGAGCGTCAGGGGTAGATCATCCTAGGTGTGATGGACGTCGTTATTCCTTGAATGCTTACTGGACCGAAGGTGAGGCTTGTCGTCGTCGGAGCGAACGTTGCCTTAACAGCGCGCAAGTCCAACGATTGCGGTGTGACGTCGGTGTCCTCCATGCAATTACAACTGCCGATGTTGCCGTCGCTATCGGTCTTGATCAGCCACATCCCGGGGCCGCCGTATGTCACGTCCGCCGTCCACGAACTGCCTGTCACCGCGTACCCTCCGTCGCTGGTTTGGATGACCTGCTGGAACACGCTCCCGTAATGCGTGGTTAGTCCAGTATAGCTTTTCTGCCAGAGGATATTTCCAGAGCCGTCTGTTTTGAGCATCCAACCATTAATCCCCCCGCGAAAGATGTCGCTTTGACCTGCGAGCACATAGCCGCCGTCAGCGGTCGCGACTGCCCCCGCCGATTCACGGCTGACGTGGTAATAGTTGTTTGTCCCTCCATATCCCTTTTGCCAGAGGATTCGGCCCCGAGCATCAAGCTTTAGCAGAAAAAAAAGCTCTTCGAATGGGTAACTGCGGTTTTGAACGCTACCAGAGAAGACGTAGCCGCCATCCGGTGTCTGAAAGATGGGGTACCAGTTGTCCCCGGCATAACTACTTTGCCAAATATTGCCGCGATACGCATTCGACCACTGCACGTTCGCGTTTGCATCGAGCTTCATGACGATCAAGACCTGCCCGTACCCGGAGGGGAAGTGGGCATCAGCGACTCCGGATACGATGTAGCCTCCATCGCTCGTCTGCTGTAACGATTCAAAAGTGAAGTTCCCGCCCGTGAAGGCTCCCCGAAATGACTGGTCGGTCTCAGGAAAAGTCGACGACCACTGCAGCTCGCCCGTTGCCGAAATCTTCATGATCAGCGCTTGCAAAACGTAGGTTGCCGTCGTTTGGTTTCCGACTGCGATGTAGCCGCCGTCCGCCGTCTGCTGGATTTGGGTGGCCCCTGCTGCCATTGCTCCCGTCAGATCGCGCTGCCAGGAGATCGACCCGTTGTTGTCGAACTTGGCGAACCACCCACACCCGAGTGCGCAGGCCGGATTGTCGAAATCGCCGCCCGCGAAAATGAATCCTCCGTCCGGCGTATGGGCAACATAGCTGGTGACCTGCGCATCGGTGGCGCAGGTTGAATACAGCTGCTGCCACACGTTGCTGCCACCATCCGGCTTGACCGCCACCAGCCAGGCGCCTCCATAATTGGGTGGGCAGTAGTTCGGCTGGTTGCCGTCGTCCCCGCCGACGACGATCGTGCCGTCCGACAGCTGCGTTAACGAAAGACCGACTTCGTCAGGCCCGTCATACTGCGAGAACGGGACGGCCCAGACGTAATTAAAAGAACCGCTGGTGGCCCCATAACTTTGTGCGGCCAATCCCAAAGAAAATATGATCACTGCCGCGATAGCGAAGAATGACGGTGTGTGATGCGAAGTGTGTGTCTGTTCAGCTATTGTTATCATACTGTCTCTGCCTTGTGCGGATTGATATCGCGGCGGAATGCGTCGACAGATTGCAGGAATTTCATCCCTCGAATCGCGCTCCGCGGTGCGCGTAACAGACCTACGTGTGCCGGACGTTCGGAATCTCCGAAAACCACGCTCGCCCGGTAGCAATTCATTACATATATTACAACTTTGCTGGCATTTCAAAGGTCACTCCGCATGACGCCAGCAATGGAGGCGGGAATCTCCAATCTTGTATACTCGGTTGAAGAAATTATCGCCTTAATGACTTGACGATGTGATTGCCGAATCGCTGGAATGTCGGCATGAATTCTCTTCTTTACGGTGTTGTAGCTGGGCTTATTTTCGGTGCGGTTGATGTTTGCTTGATGCTACCGATGCCGTTTCCAGACAAGCGAACCGCGTTGCTAGCCGCGTTCTTTAGCCGTTTTGGCATCGGCCTAGTGATTGCGTTAATACAATTGCCATCATGGCCGGGATGGCTTCTCGGTTTTGTTTTCGGGCTGCTCTTGAGCTTGCCAGATGCCTTAATCACCAAATCTTACGCGCCAATTCTGATTGGTGGCGCTATCGGCGGCTTGATCATCGGTGGCCTGATTCACGGTTGGAGCATTGCGCGGGAACGAAACTGAGCCACTACCAAAATTCTTGAGATTTTCTTTCGAACCAATCATCGTCACTGACGAATCATTATGCTTTCCGCTGTCCGAATATTCGCCGCTAATTCCCCGCTAAGCCGAATGGGGCGTCGACGGATTCTTGCAGACAGCCACCCACGCAATGTGGTGCGATTCAAGACAAAGCACATGCAATTGACCAACAAAATCAAGCAGGCCGGGTCAATGGGTTACATCTTACTTTGGCTTCTCGGAATTCCGATTCCGATCGTGTTCCGTATCTTTTTGTTCTCCGGCTGCCAGTGATCCTCGCAGATTTACAGCCGGTGACGCAACTGAACTGGTTCGTTCTCGTTCTAGGTTCGCTCGCCACCTTTCGCGTGAGCCACCTGATGGCCAAGGAACGTGGCCCATTCGCAGTTTTCGAACGCATCCGCAACGCCATGCCTGGCGGTCGCGGCTCCGTGAAAGAGTGGGTAAGCTGCATCTGGTGTTTTTCGCTCACCGCAAGCGCGCTCGTTTGCCTGGTTCTGTGGATCGGGGGCATGGCACTGGGCTGGGAGTATTGGATTCTGCATTGGCTGAGCTTCAGCTCTATTTCTCTTTTGGTTAACAAAGCCTGCGGTTAGCGCGAACAACGTGACGCTAAATTCTCCGGTCGGCTTCCGATTTCCTAATCCGTCAACCACATAATGGCCCTTTGTGCGTGATCGTGGATGGTTCGGCGTCCGATCCGAACAATGAGCAGCGGCAATACAAAAAAACCGGATCGAAAGAAGATTATTCGACGGTTCGTCTCTGTCCTCGGTCCTGGGCTCATCACCGGTGCTGCAGATGATGATCCGTCCAGGTATTGCCACTTACACGATCGCGGGCGCGCAACTCGGGACCTCGTTGCTTTGGACGGCGTTTATCACCTGGCCCTTGATGGGAGGCGTGCAATTCATGTGTGCGCGCATCGGAATGGTTAATGGCCAAGGACTTGCAAGCTCGCTGCGAAACAAGATTCCGCGATGGACTCTCATTGCTGCCGTCCTTGCGCTCTTCGGCGCCAATTCAATCAATGTTGGTTCCGATCTCGCCGGTATGGCCGACGCTGCCGGGATGCTTACCGGGTTGAACTCACATTGGTTTGTGATCATTTTTGGAGTTGGCATCGCCTATTGCACGATACGATGTAGTTACAACCAGATCGCAACGATTTTGAAATGGCTTGCGCTCTGTTTGTTCGCCTACGTTATCACCGCTTTTATCGCCCGACCGCATTGGAGCAGCATCGTCCATGATACTTTCGTTCCGAACTGGCCGAAGGATCATGACACTTGGCAGAATCTTGTTGCGATTCTGGGGACGACCATTAGTCCCTATCTCTTTTTCTGGCAATCATCACAGGAAGAGGAAACTGAAAAGGCAATGGGGCGGCACAAGCTCGCGCGAAATCACCGACCGAAAACTTGACGTTGGCGCTGGTACATTCTTTTCGAACTTCGTCATGTATTTCATCATCCTGGCTGCAGCCGTCACGCTTCATGCCCATGGCGTGACCAGGATTGAAATGTCGAAACAAGCGGCTGAAGCGTTGCGTCCAGTGGCAGGCCCTCTCGCCTATTTTCTCTATACCGCGGGCCTGATCGGCGTCGGCTTGCTCGCTGTTCCTGCTTTGACCGGCTCATCTGCTTACGCCTTGCCGAAACATTCAAGTGGAACAAAGGATTGGATAAATCGCTTAGACGTGCGCGACCGTTCTATGCCGTTCCTATCTTTGCCATTCTCGTTGGAATTGCCATGAATTTTTCTTAACATCAATCCGGTAAAAGCTCTGTTCTGGACCTCGGTCATTAATGGATTGCTCGCGCCTTTTCTTCTTGTTGGACTCCTGCTCGTTGCCTGTGATCGTAAACTCATGCACGGGCAGCCAAGCTCCGTGCTTTCGCGTGTGGTCGTAGGAATCACCACTTTGGCCATGTTCGCAGCTGCAATCGCGATGTTCGCTTTGTGAACGCGCGCGTTCGGAGGGCGACGGCGGAAAAGCCACATGAGGAAACCTAATGCACGTAATCGGCCAACCGCAGCGAAGGGGGCATAGGGCGACCTCCGATCGTGAAACCAGAGTGAGCATCGGTAACCTTTATGCATGTGCGCGAGTATGTCGGTCTTTGGGGAAAGCTGTAAGACCGCAATAAAGACAACGGGGTGAGAAGGATTGCGCGCTTTGGCTCAGTGGCCAAAGCAAACCTTTCGCGAAGCCGCTATCGGGGAGCACAGGTGGTGTCCCAGGTGAAGCGATTCGCATTCGCGCGTACCAGTTGCGCGATTCAAGCGCGACGATCGTTATGGAACTCTTCTTCCTCCCCTCGAGCCCAGAAAGAAAAAGACCACACATATCACCAGGAACAAAACGAATAACAACTTCGCAATTCCTGCCGATGCCGCGGCAATTCCGCCAAATCCAAATACTGCTGCTATCAACGCGATTATAAGAAACGTTACAGCCCAACCTAACATTGGTTTCACCTCCTTTACTAAGATAATCGGATCGAACGATTCGCGTGGCCGCCTTTGTGAATATCGCCGCGATTCTGTTGATGCCGTTATTAATCATCCGCGCTTTGCCCTGATCCCTCGCGTGCTTCGGATAGATTCGGACCTTCTTTTTTTTGCCGTCGAGGTCGACTGTATGAGAGTCAACCTGAAGCCAAATCATCCGCTCGCCTGTGGGAACAGTGATCGACTTTCCGTTCCGCGATGCTTCACCCCGCAACGCTAGGTGTGGAGCGTAATTGTTCCCTCCCGCCGTGCTCCGGCTTCTTTGATTCCGCAGCATGGTCGTGAATTCGGTGGCAGTGTCCGATTCAGAGGGGTGTCGCAATGCGTTTACAGAAAAATACGCTTTGGGAAAATCTAGGCCGACCATGCTGAATTCGAATTACGAATTTATGCCGGAGCAGGGCAGAATCCGCCTTGCAAAGACTGGAACCCGCTGTCGAAAATCGCCGCTAAAAAAAAAGTCCTCAGTATGAAGTTATTGCTCAAGTTAAAGCCGTTCGATCGTAAGTCAGGAAATCTAAACGTCGTAATCGACACTCCGAAAGGCTGCCGCAATAAATATGCGTTCGATTTTAAGATTAATGCTTACAAATTGAAGACGGTTTTGCCTCACGGGATGGTGTTCCCATTCGATTTTGGCTCGATCCCAGACACGATCGCTGAGGATGGCGATCCTCTCGACGTGCTGATACTCATGGATGAGCCCGCATTTGTCGGATGTTTAATTCAAGCGCGCCTGCTTGGTGTGATCGAAGCTAAACAAACGGAAGCCGGCAAAACTGAACGTAACGATCGTCTTATTGCTGTGGCTTCGGAATCGCACAGACACGCATCTCTGAAATCACTACAAAAGCTCGACTCAAAGTTGATCGCCGAGATCGAGCATTTCTTCGTCTCGTACAACGACGCAAGGGGTAAGAAATTCAAGCCGATCCACCGTAAAGGCCCCGCTGCGGCAAAACAGTTGGTCAAAAGGCAGACGAAAAAGGGCAAGTAGCACTGACCATCGAATATGAGTTGTGAAGCCAGCAGTTGAGCAACAACCCAATCTTAAGGTCAACGAACCCTTTCGTCCAAAGACACATTGTTCCTAAGAGTTTTTCTTCTTAAGTCCTGCGACTTTGTAGGGTTGATGCACAAATTCTCAGAATTATGCGCCTTCGGCGACCAAGACCGCGCTGATTTGCGAAGACCTCAGACACGCTGCTACAAAAATACGGCGGGGAAATAGCAACAACAACAACAAAAGAAAGGGACCATGAGGTTAGACACACTAGAAACACTTTACATCAGCGAATTGCGCGATCTTTACAGCGCCGAAAATCAATTGCTCAAGGCGTTGCCGAAGATGGCAAAAGGGGCTTCTTCGCCCGAATTGAAGGATGCTTTTGAAAAGCATCTGGAACAAACCAAAGGACATGTTCAAAGGCTCGAACGGCTCTTTGATCAGCTTGACGAAAGTCCTAAAGGCAAGACCTGCCAAGCAATGAAGGGGCTCATCAAGGAAGGGTCGGAAATCTTGAAAGAAAACGGTGAAGATTCGGTCCTTGATGCCGGCCTCATCGTTGCCGCGCAGAAAGTCGAACATTACGAAATCGCGAGCTACGGCAGTGTTTGCACTTTCGCCGGACTTCTGGGCAAGGACGAAGCGGCGGAGCTTCTACAAACTACGCTGGATGAAGAATCTGAGACAAATGAGATTCTGAACCAATTAGCTGAAAGCATCGTCAATCCCGAGGCCGTCAGTGAAAGGGAGTTGGCAGGCGCGAGTTCAAATCGATGACGTTTATGAAACGAACTCCACTAGTCTTGGCTTGTCTCTGCGTAGTCACCTTAGCTGCAATAGCAGCCGACGATAAGACGAAAGCCGACAACACAGCAATGAATGAGCGGGATCGGTCCGGTCAAACTCAGACATCTGGCGATCAGTCAAACAGTTCTGCGGATTTAAAAATCACACAGGCTATTCGGCAGGCACTAATGAAAGAGAGCGAGCTCTCAACGACTGCGAAGAACATCAAAATCATTACGAACAACGGCCACGTTACACTTCGCGGTCCCGTTAAAAGTGCGCAGGAAAAGTCAAAAATTGATCGGCTTGCAAGATCAGCGGCCGGCGGGGCCAAGATTGACGATCAACTCGACGTTAAAGGATCCAACTAACCAAACAACCACACACAACTACGAACAACTTCACACACGAAAAAAAAGCATTATGTCTAAATCAGTATTTGGTATTGCAACTACGCAGGGTCAAGCTGCGCAAATTGTTCAACAGCTTCAAGATCAAGGCTTCGCAAATTCGGAAATCTCAGTGTTAATGCCTAATACGCATGGCACGCGCGACTTCGGTCATGTCAAAGCGACAAAGGCTCCTGAAGGCACAACGACTGGCGCAGCTACCGGTGGCGCTACGGGTGGGGTGCTTGGGTTGCTAGTAGGAATTGGCGCATTAGCAATTCCTGGCTTAGGCCCATTTATCGCAGCAGGTCCAATTATGGCGGCGCTTAGCGGAGCGGCCGTTGGTGCAGCGACCGGCGGTATCGTGGGCGGTCTGATCGGTCTTGGCATTCCCGAGATCGAAGCGAAGCGTTACGAGGAGAAGTTGAAAAAAGGGAATTACCTGGTCGCCGTCCACGCAGATGAAAGCGAAAACGTTGATCGGGCGAAGCACATTTTCAAAATCGCAGGCGCTGAGGATATCAGCACCGTCAGCGAAGCATCGGCACCGAAAGCTTAAGCAAATCACGAAGAAGGGAATTCTATGGCTCAAGAAAACCAAATGGATTACGGCCCTGCAGTTCCACCGCAGGCGGCAGAAAAAACAGAGCAGGGCGCGACGCACGTCCGCAGAACGGCGGAGGATCTCCGTTCGGCCGCAGGCGCAATGGCCGATGAGTATCGGGTCCGCGGGAAAGAAGCATGGGATGATGCAATGCATCGTGTCCGGAGCTTGCAGGACGAGAGCAAACAATATGTACGCGCCAACCCAACTAGGGCGGTCTTTACTGCACTTGGAGTTGGTTTCGTGCTGGGCCTGATTTTCCGCCGCTAAGTCGGAAGCTCTCGACGATGAGTAGCGAGAGCCCTGGGTCTCGCAATCCTGCCGGGCACTTCGACAGCCTTTTTCAGGGACTCCGCCTGCCGTTCGTATTCCCCCGATTTCCAATGCGTATGCATGACTTCCCCAGATATTGTTACGCACGTGCAATGTAATCTGGTTTGCTGATAAGATTAACCCTGTGCGGTCAGCAAACCGCATTTCAGAATTTTTACGCGGTTCGAGGTCTAGACGCTGCTAACTTTTCGCCGCCGTTCACGAGGCCGCTGTTTCACAAAAATGGCACACAGCGCTGCCTTGTAGAAACTAACTGAAACCCGTAGTCCCTAGCAAACTGAGCAATCTTTTTCTCGCGGTCTTTCTCGTTTATCGGCCAGATGCGTTGCGGTTCATCCTCGTAAACGGCGCAATCAACCCGTACTCTGGTTTTTTGCTCAAAGGCCTCCTTAATTTTCTTCGCCAGATTTTCCATCAAATCGTGGATTCTCTAGGGGGGAATGTGCCTATTTCGTTTTAAAATCCTGATTTGGAGGCGTTTGCTCTCCATAGGCAATATATGAACAGGCGCAACGACTCGGGCGACGCTCAGATTGCTGCGATGCTTTGCAAATCGGGGAGTCGGGGGCTTCGCCGCCAGTCACGTTTGAACCGTCACATTCACCTGCTAACGCGACGTTTTGAACTGAACCCACAAGATCAGCCTGGCGAATAGTTGTCTCATCAGGCAAAACGCTATGGACACGCGATCACGTGATCTGGTTGGGACGCTCTGTATTTCGATAGCCTGTCGCTATGTTTCATCCACGTCCTTGACACGTTGATTCGCGTGTACGACGGTGGGCAGAGGATCGAAAGACACGATCGCATCGCCGATTGCGTTTCAGTTCTTTGATAACTGCGCCTCGCGGTTTCTATAGAAGGGTTTGAAAGGGAAAGGATACTAAGAAGCAGCGCGACCTATAGCCAGCTAGGATTTGGGCTTGCCACATGAAATCGGCTTTTCTTGCCGCTGTTGTTTGGATCATCGGAGGAGCTGCCATTTTGCTCGCCGTTCCAGCCGAAGAAAGAGCTCCGGTTATTAAAATCCAACTGCCTAAGTCCTGGCCGGATTATGGGGAGCCGGTGGTACCTCAAACAGAGGAGCTGCCGCCTCCAGAGGCTACTTCCCGAACCTTTGGATCATTATTTAGTCGCCCAGGCGAAGAGTGAAAAACCTGCGCCGCTGCGCCACATGCATGTCGTGCCCCCGCGGCCAAGCTTGCTTCAGAAATTAGTTGATGGTTTCATCAAACTACAAACGCACCAGTGAGCCGAAATCCTTATAACCCCATGTCCACACCGTGCCTGTGCTTCCCTGGCTGCTTCCCAAATGTCCTGTACACGTCGCGCTTATTTCGTCCTACTGGCGCACAGCGGTCATGGACGCTCAACCGCGTGACTCGCGTCATGGGCCAAAAGTACTAAGTGGTCTCGCATCACGATCTACTATCCGTCTCACTAAGCGGAATGATGCGCGTGACGACGCTTATTGAATCCAGAATGCATGGAGAAATAGTTTTCTGTTGTTTACGACGGGAGACTAACGCCTAGCTATTATCGAGACGTTAACGCGCATGCCATTGAACTCTCGGAGGCCCATACTACTACCGATCCAAAACCCGTAGCGTTCGCAGACCCAGCGCCCCTGGCGGTTTCTTTTAAAGTCCTAATAGCCCTTTGCCAGTGCATGGCTACGGGAAACCGAGTTCCGCTTTGCGAATGTACGATCGGAGATGTTCTTCACAGCCGAGAGGTCATTGAGGCTGTGTTATTCCTTCGGTACGGCGCATAGATTCCGCAACATCGGCAATGCTCAGGAGAACCTTACCAGAGGCATCGTAGGCTAGGTGTTTAGCTCTGCCCGTAGGATGCCAAATTTGCGTCTTTCTTTGCATCCGGACGGAGGTTGACGCCCGATAACGTTCTACACAACATTAGGCGCATCTTGCGACAATCGAGGTGAGAGATGAAAAAAATAAATAATAATGCTTGCGGCGCTAATCGCCGGGGACGTCGGACTATGGCTAATTTCAGTGCAAGAAGTGGTCGGCCTGCCCGAACCGTTACCCTGCGAGCGAAGACGCGCACCATTCCAGTCCTGGCGTAGTCGAAAGAACCAGACCAAGCTAGGGCCATTGAATCGAACCAAGTCCATTCCATGGTCGTGCCTGCTCGACTAACCGCCCACTGTAGCTATGCAATGGTTACGATCGAAGGCCAGGAAACTAAAACGTGCTAGGACGGTGCGCCTACGTTAAATAAGTGTTGACAAAAGGTGACTAGGCCTAGCAGCCTGCTACGGCGCGACGGTATGAAAATCCTCGCTCGATTCATTAAACGCGGGCTGCGACTGCAAGCGGGCAAATACGGACATTGCGCCGTTTATGAGGATGAATTGCAGCGCATTTGGCCGATCAATGAGATAAATCGAAAAGCAAAGATCGAAAAATTCGCGAAACAACACGGATTTCGGTTAGCCTTCTACAAGGCCGGACTTTGCGCGATCTTTGAAGAGGCCACAGCGAAAAAGCCAAAAACGAGCTAAACTATACCACTACCCATTTGCCACTGGCTTGGAATTCCAGAGGCTGTCGAGATCCAGAGCGCGACTGCATTGCGGCGCGTCCGTATCGCCTGATTTCGATGATTTTCGCGACAAATAGGTCGCTTCCAACCTGGCGCCACTTATTAGGCGCGAGGGGCGAGCGTTTTCACACCATCGGGGCAATTTAGTGAATTGAGACGTTATCGCCCGCTTTTATTTTGGTAGCAAGCCGGGCAACGTCCCAGTTCGCCAAGCGAATGCAGCCGTGGCTCACAGCGTGTCCGATCGAACTTGGATCGTCGGTGCCGTGAATGCCGATGCCTTTCTTGTTAAGCGCAATCCACATCACTCCCACAGGATTCCGGGGGCCGGGAGGTAGCATGTAGAAGTTGCCGCTGCGTTGGCCATGCTCGAGCATCTCCTTGTCGTAACGAAACCTGGGCAGCTTGGCGATGCCTCGCACCTTCCAGTCGCCGATCGGTGAGGCAGTGTGCGTAGAGCCGACTGCGACTGGATATGCGGCGATCAGCTTCTCGGCTTCGAAAACTCCGAGCATGTTTGTTTTCGTGTCCACTTTTGTGGAGACATTTCTTGCTGCTCCACTTTCGCCCGGAGTTGACGCTTGGATTTCAGGTTGATCTTCAATTTCATTCGCGGCTTGCGAGTCTGTTTCGCTCCCGGGCTGAATGGCTTTTACCGACGCGAGTTCGAATTCCTCAACGTTCGGCACCATCAGTTGATCGCCCGCTTTGATGCCTTTCAACTTGCGTGGGTTAAGCTGTTCCAGGAAATGAATGTCGCAGTGAAATTTTTCGGCAATGGCATCAGCGGGATCGCGGTACGGCAGAAACTTTAGCTTTGCCTTGGCAGCTACGTTGCTCGGCAGCCGTCCAACGCTTTCCAGATCTGCTTCGGTGACGGTGTATGGAACGAACACCGGCTCCACGCTGGGTAGAGGCAGTCCAGAAACGTCAGGTGGAACATTCGCCTGTGGCCCAGACTGTGACGGCGGCGCCTGCGGTTGTTCCCCTCGCGATTCGCGGTAAAGCGAAAGTGCCTTCCATGTAAAATCATTGTAGCGGCCGTCGATCCTGCCCGGGCTGAAGTTTGCGCGATCCAGAAAAACCTGGAGCCGCGTCGCCGCCTCGATCTGAACCTTGTCCGGACGATTTGTCTTTTGCGGCGGCTTCTTTGCAGGTACTGGAACAACACTGGTTAAAAACAACAGTCCGACGACTGCGAAACGATTCACAGCATTCACTCACATGCATCGTGCGACTCAACAGTCATGGCTGTGCCGCGCGGCCAATCTCCAGAACTTTCTTAGGGTTAGCGCTGTGCATTCTTCAACGCCGCCGTTGCATCATTGTTAGAGAACTACTCTCGCAGTGAATTGGAGCAGAGGTTGAAAATCGCGAATTTGCCGCTGGCAGCAAAAGAGCTGTTGGATCAATCGCTCAACAATGCGGATCAGGTACAGAACAAAGAAGATCAGTGCCATAAGCATGAAGAGGAAAAATACGAACTTGGCAACTCCACCAGCCGCGACCGCAAGGCCCCCGAATAAAACTGATTCTGTTAATAGCAATACCGCCAATCGCAGCATCTTTTCCCTCATCTAAAATTCCATTCGACTTGGCAATCACAGTGGCGCGCTGGTTAGAGAAAGGGATGCGCCTGTGTACGTCATTGCCGCATTCTCATTCTGATCCATGCATCGGACACACCCTTATGTCGCGATCAGGGCGACTCCCGATAGACAGCCTGCGGTGGACATGTGTACGTTGCCAATATTGAACATGAACCCACCGTAGTCTGCCGGTCGCATCTGTTGGATGAGACGGTGATGTAGATGTGGCAGTTGCGTGGCAGCTACGGTGGCCGATCTTATCCCTCGCGTCACTCCATGGCGCTCTTACCCGCATTCCTTATCCAGGCGTTAACTCGCTGGGTGGGCTAACTGTTCAACATGGAAGATTTTTCAAGTAATCGTTCGTCACACCAAGCGTAGAGTCTGATCTGTTGTGTATAGAAATACTCGCGGGTCGAATTGCTAAAGAATGGAAGGCGGCGAAGCAGAAATTTTTGTCGATTGTTTCAAACCGCTGGAGGGATGGCATGCGTAGAGATTAGTTGAAGTTGTGTAGAAGGCTATTGTGAGCAAACCCACTGGCATCACACGACGTCGCGCGATTGTAAGTATTGGTGCAGCGGGGATTGCCGCACTCGGTGGTCAAGCCGCACTGTTGCGCAAGGAAAAGAGGAATCTATGGTGACGAGAAAGTTGGAAGATCCTACAACGAAGTATCCCAAGCCGCCGTTCAAGGAACAGTCGCAGCCGTGGCCGGGGCTTACGAGCAAAATGGATCCGCGACCTGACCATGGTGAAAAGAGCTACAAAGGCTCTGGCCGTCTGTTAGGCCGAAAAGCGCTGATTACTGGCGGCGATTCGGGGATGGGACGAGCCGCGGCGATAGCATACGCGCGCGAGGGCGCCGATGTTGCGATCAACTATTTTCCCACAGAACAACCGGACGCTGATGAAGTTGTCGCCCTGATTAAAGAAGAAGGTCGCAAAGCGGTCGCAATTCCGGGCGATCTACGCAATGAGCCATTTTGTAAGAAACTTGTCTCTGATGCGATAGAACAGCTCGGCGGCTTGGACATTTTGGTGTGCAACGCAGGTAGACAACAAACGCGCCCGTCAATTCTGGATGTTTCCAGCGAAGACTTCGATGCAACAATGAAGACAAACATTTACGCGCCGTTCTGGATCATTAAAGCTGCGGTGCCACACATGCCGGCCGGTTCTGTCATCATCGGCACCACCTCGGAGCAGGCGACAGATCCCTCGCCAGAAATCTACGACTATGCGCAGACGAAAGCTGCGACGACGAACTACGTACGCTCACTGGCGAAACAACTCGCGTCGAAAGGCATTCGGGTGAACGGAGTTGCCCCGGGGCCGATTTGGACGCCGTTGCAAGTTAGTGGCGGTGCCACGATGGAAAAATTAAAACAGTTCGGTTCCCAAACACCGCTCGGTCGCCCCGGCCAACCCGCAGAACTCGCTTCAATTTACGTACAGCTCGCGGCTAACGACGCGAGCTATACGACTGGCCAAGTGTACGGTGCTGCGGGAGGAAGTGGGCAGCCGTAGCGGTTGAGGCAGTTACGTTTGGAGGGCTACCGCTGGAGCGCTACTGTTTACCAAGAAAGCGCTGGAATCTCCAAAGGTTGGTTCTTTTTAAGCTCCTTAAAGGGCAGCCTCCTGGTCCGAATTACCGCTCATGATTCCTGACAAGCGGCGGCGAGCGGTGCTCCGTTCGTCGTGAGCTTTCGCGTAGACCAAATGTGCAGGAGAAGTGCGATTACACTTGGCACAGAGACAATTTCGGCACGGTTGGTACCTGTTACGCGTTCATCGGCTCGCGCTCACCTGTCAATTGCCAGATAGCAGGGGCAAATCCAAAGACCCCTGCCACAAGTGTGATGATTAAAAAAAGTACCGCCCAACCTAACATGTTTCACCTCCTTCCAGAGTGAATCGTGTGCAGTTTGCATCGCGCGTCTCAAGTGGCTATTCAGGCTGAGACATTCGCAGCAAGCTCAACGATTTGCCCCTGCCGGGAACTTCACTCTCTCGGGCGCGGCATTAAGCGCGGTAAGAAGTTTCTTGATTAACCGAGTCTTGACGCGTCCTGCTTCACGCGGCGCAACTAAATACCGGACGATTGCTTCCAGCCATGTGTTCTCGCTCACGCGAAAAATAACGCGCGGATGCTCGTGCACTTCCAATTCGTCCACTGGCGTCCGCGCCAGCAAGTCGCGAAAGGTTTCCACACGTTGCAGCATTTCCCGGCCCAGTTCTTCTTCCGTGATTTTCTGCATCGTGCTAGCGATGAACTCCAGGTCGGCGTTGTATGCGATCTGAAACTTTACCTCATTCCAGATATAAGGGAAAAGTGGCCACGAATAGTTGTAAACCAGTTCCTCGAGTACTTTTTCATTGGGGAACTTGATGATACGGCCGCTGGGATGATCGCCGGAGATATACTGGCCGCCGAATTCCCAGAGAGTTGTGTCCAGATAGCCCACGTCGATCACATCGCCAGTGGCTTCGCCTATCTTGATCCGGTCACCGACCCGAAAAGGCCGTCGTACTAAAATGTAAATCCACGCGATGAAACTTTTCATCGGCGTCTGCACAGCCAGTCCAATGATGATCGAGCCAACGCCGAACGCAGCGACCGCTGCATACCAATTTACGAAAACAATAGACACGATAATGATCGCTATCGCCAGAGCAACCGCCAGGCGCTCGATGCGCTCAAGCGTGAAACGAGTAGCGGCATCCTCGGTGCGAGCGATTCCGTAAACGGATATGGCGCGCGCAATGGCCAGCACAATTGTGATTAATGCTGTACCGCGTAAAATTCGCTGGGCATACCCAAGCACACTCTCGCTCAGGAGAACGACTTTCGCTCCAATGAGAAAATAAATAATGGCGCAAACGACAAGAACAAGTGCGTAGCTGACGACCCAGAATTTGTCACGGCCACGAGTTTCGATCTTTTCGCGGCGTTTTTGTCCCGTCGTTCGCTCCAGCTCTTTGCGAATCTCAGGTTGTTTACAAAGTTCTTCTGCCGTTTCGGTCATCACAATTAGAATCGAACCGACGGCAGAAACGGGCCGCACGTAGCGAGGAAGTGTGCAATCGTCAAAGCCACTAAACCGATAGGCCGAAACGAATCTGAAGTGTGCTATCGAACGTAGGCATAGCGGAGGTGCTTGCTCAGCAAGCGGAACGCGAGACCGGAATTCGTTCCGTGCATTTCGTCACGCCGCGCGTGGGCGTTTCTCTGGCACGAAGAAGTGCCGATCTGCTCGAGACTCTGCTTCGCTACTTGCAAACGCAAACCTTGCCAGCTGATCGGATAATCAATTTCCTACCTCTCGCCGAACTGAAACGATGGTTACGCTCGTTTTGAGCGACCCATGGGTGTGCGATTCCGTAGCAACAACGATAATGCGATCATTAGGTTCTCAGAGCCGGCGCATCAGGAAAAACGCGAAGCCATAACGCGCGTCGTGGCGACGGGAAAAGATTTGTCCTTTGTAGCAATGAAAAACTGACGGCGTTTCTTGAACGTGAGGCCGAACCGGCCTTATAGGGCGTTATCGGCCTAGGTCTGACAAATCAGCTCCGATTGTCAGCATAGCTCACTGGCGTTCGATCTTGTGGAGCTGTTCGTACAATTTTTCGCATAGAATATCGTCGTATGAATTAATCTTCGTTGGGTTCGCAAGGCGTGTCTTAATCTTTTCAATCTTGCGACGAATAGCCACAGGACCTCTCTCTGCCCATTTTATCGCCTGGCCTTCAAATAGAAGCTGGACTTGAATCCCGCTTTCATGCAGAAACGCAGTGTCTTCGCTGGATAGAGCTTTGCGTCGTCCCTTGTTACGCACCCCTCGGCGCTTTCGAATGAGCCCGGCAAGTGCACAATCGATATCTTGCATTGTCACGTTTGCCCAATCGATCCGGCGAGACTGAAGCATTGGCCGCAACTTTTCGTAGTGAAGAAAACTCATTGAGACGCCGAGGTTCGGCCTAACTAGATTTCATCTTGCGACTCATTCTGTCTAATACGAGGGAGAAGCCGCAAAAGGTTGTTCTGCTGATTTTACTGCCGCCGGTAATGCGCGAGACTAAAGGGAATTTCATGAAAACAATCACTTCCAATGACCCGGTCTGGCGATCACAAATAGATCGCACGCAAGCTGCGCACGGAAATCATCTGGATGCGGGCATGCGGAAGAAGAGAGGGAGGAGGAGACGCCGATGGACACAGTTGGTTCGTGTCGTGTATCCCGCCGCTGGCGGGCGAATCGCGCTTCGGACAGAAGAAAATTGGGATTCCAATGTCGACGCTCATTCTATAGCACAGGACGGCTGCATATCTGAGTTTCAGATCGAAACCCAGCGACCATATTTTTATTTCAAACCGGTTCTGCTCCGCGATGGAGCCACAATTTGGTCTCGGAAAGATTTCTTGGCTGTTGCCACATCAGGCGCGGCGTTGGAAATCTATCCTTATTTTCGCGAAGATACGCGTTTCAGCGTCTCTGAATTGATGGAGCCACTCGACAGCCCCTCGGGCGCTCAAAATCGCTTTCGCGTCTTCCTTCCCCCGAGTTACGACGAGAATACGTTGAAGAAATATCCAGTGCTCTACATGCATGATGGGCACAATCTTTTCTTCAAGGAAGAGGCGTTCGTCGGGAAGACATGGAAGACAGACGAGGTGCTCCAGATGCTCGATAACATGAATGCAACCGAAGGAGTGATCGTGGTGGGGATCTATCCGAACGACCGCATGAAAGAATATACTTTGCCCGGCTACGAGGACTACGGCCGTTTCCTCGTCGAAACCCTTAAACCGGCAATCGACGCAAATTACCGGACGCTGGCCGGGCCGACAAATACGGCAGTAATGGGCTCATCTCTCGGTGGGGTCGTTTCCTTTTATCTCGGATGGCAATGGCCGCAGGTCTTCGGGAAAGTTGCGTGCCTGTCGAGTACATTCACTGAACGGGACGATTTGCTGGAGCGCATTTCGGCAGAACCGAAACGGCCACTCCGAATTTATCTGGATAGCGGCTGGCCAGGCGACAACTACGAAGCCACTCGCAGCATGCGAGATCAGCTCATCTGGAAAGGATACCGTCCCGGCTCGGAGCTGTTCTACCTGGCATTTCCCGAAGCGAAACACGACGAGAATGCATGGGCAGCGAGAAGTCCCATCCCCTTCCAGTTCCTTTTCGGGAAGTTGCCTGTTTTCTCAAAACCAACCCATTCAAGAGAGCGATTGACATTTCCACACATGGCCGATCCCGGGAGAGGTCTTTAAATGCAACACGGGCCTTTTCTCAAAACGAGCGCCGCTTGTATATGACGTTATCGGGCGCGAACCTCCGCCCGGTTGCCGAGAAATGCGCAGCAAATTTTGCATCCTAGGGGCGGAGCTAGCCTTCACATTGGAAATCGGGGGAATACGAACGGCCGGCCGAGCCCCTGAAAGGCTATCGAACATTGCAGAAGGACGAACGCCAACAGCGACGCGAGAAGCTCTCAAGAAAGCCGGATTCAGCGTTGGCTGGGTCTCAGCGATTGATTCCAACGGGCGAACGATCTGACTTGCCGACGCACATAGAGGCGACGGGAGGCGGTTCCTTCTGCGAAGCCTTTCGGTCGCCGTTACCCTGCGGGAAGAAGGTCAGGTGGAGCTCCCGATTGAGACGCCCAACGCACTTAACGCGGTTGAAACTATGCCCGCCGCAGGCATACAGTGCAAATACTATTTTGAAGCAGACCACGGCGCCGATCCGTAACGCTGCAAAACGCCAAAATTTGTTCGTTTTGCACACCCTAAGTCGGGCAGTGTCAAAAAGATTCCAAATGGCCAGGTTCAGAGCCTCGACCTAGGAGAAATCGGCTTCCGAGATTTTCCGTTTCGGCTACTAAAAAGCCTCAAATGACAAAAAGGTACCGGACCGTGTAGGCTCCGGGTTTTTTGTATTACATTAATTTCCCTAACAAGTGTTTCACCGGTGCTTCGTTCTCGCTGCCCCACGTGGTTTGACAATACAACTCAAGAGGGCAATTAGCGGCTCTTTACAAATCGGTTATCTCCTGCTGCGGAAAAACGGTTGGTCAATAGTAGGAGAAAAAACGGAAGAGCCCTGCCAGATCGAGAACTCTTTTGCGCTGTCCAAATCTGTGACTTGGCTTAGGGGCTAACCCCGAGAGTGCCCTTTGCGGCAAACTCAAAACTTCTACTTTTTCACCTGACTGAACTTCTTGATCGTTTCGAGGTGTTCTTTCATCGTCGGAACGGAATCGTCGATGAACTTCTTCAAGTCTTCGTTTTTCGTCTCCTTACCGGCCTCTTCAAATGCGGCGATGTCTTTTTGATGCGCCGTGACCATGCCATTCACATAAGCACTATCGAAAGCAGTACCTGACATCTTCTCCATTTTATCGATTTTGGCTTGATGCGTCGCATCGATCTTTTCGGGCAACGTTACTCCGAGTTTTCCGGCCACTTCTTTGAGGTTGTCAGCAATTTTCGTGTGGTCCGTTACCATTTTCTCGCCAAACTCTTTGACCTCTTTGCTCTCGCCCTTCTCTCCGGCAAGCTTGCCAAGACTGATCTCGGTCATGCCGCCAATAGCCGCCTTATTCATGAAGGCTTTATCGGACGCGGCAGGTTTGACGTCCCCGTCCTTGGCTTCGGCGGCAAAACAGTTCTGGCTTGAGATGCATAGAATGGCCGCAAGACCAACGGTGATCAGCAAGAATTTTATTTTCATAGTTACTTATCAATCGCCGAACGATCACGAATCGGCTGTCTCAAATACGAGCCTTTCTCGCGTGGACGCTTTGTTATCAAAATGGAAAGACGCTAGCCGTGCTCCCCGTGCGATTACCAATCAGAGTTTATGATTGTCTTGCTAGTCGAAGACCATACTGATACTCGCTCGGTTTTGGATATGCTGCTCAACCGTTGCGGTTACCAGACGGTTACGGCCAAGAGCCTCAAGGAGGCTCGCACGCGGCTGGAGGAAATGTCTTTCGACATCGTTGTGACCGATTTGAGTTTACCCGACGATGATGGACTCGATCTGGTGCGTGAGGCCAAGCAAACGCACAAGCTCAAAGCAATTGCCGTCACGGGTCGGACATCAGATGAGGAACGTAACCGAGGACTAAAGGCGGGCGTCGATTGCTATTTGACGAAACCAATCGACTACGAGCAATTGAAGCAAGCTCTAGGCTTTCCTGACGAAAGTAATAAGTCGTCGGAAATTCAAGAGCAGTCCTTGCCGAGTGTGGGCGGGTTTGGAATCAGGCAATCCCGCCGCGACGGAGCAGCTTAATTGTCGGCCGTAGCTTCTTGTGTCACGCGTGTGGCTTTCCAGTCCCGCTAGTTAAGTACGTCGAATTGTTTCTGACCAGCGCAGAAGCTCCGGTAACGGCAGGAAATTAGTGATCCGATCCGCTTCAATCTTAGCTTTCAAGGCCGCCGCCAGACCCAGCTCGATGAACTCGAACTGCCACGGGTGGTGCGCATCGGTTCCTAGCGAGATGCGGACACCCTCCTGCTGAGCAATTTTTAGAAGTGCGAAGTTCAAGTCCTGGCGGTCAGGATAGCAATCGATCTCAACCGCCTTATCCAGCTTCGTTGCCTCGGCAAAAACGCGCGACCAATCAGCTCGCAGCCCGAGTCGGTAATTGTAAATGCGGCCTCGCGGATGCCCGTGGATATGCACGTCCGGATTCCGAATCGCAGCGAGATAGCGAGCTGTTTGGTCTTCGGTGACGCGAAGAGAAGAGTGAAAGGAACCAAGTACGAGATCAAGCTGTCTTAGAATAGCTGGTTCCATATCGCCCACGCCGTGCGGATTGAGATTCAGCTCAATCGATTTTAAAATGATGAGCTTGTTTCCCTCTGTCTTTGATTGATTGATCGCTTCAATCTCGGCCATCTGTTTCGACAGTGTCACTTCGTCTATGCCACCGGCGATTTTCAATCCTTTGGAATGATCGGTGATGGCAATGTATTCATAACTTCGCGCAGCTGCACCCTGTGCCATTTCAGCTACGCTGCCGGAGCCATCGCTCCAAACTGTGTGCATCTGTAAATCGCCTCGAAGCGATTTCGACCATATCGGATGGTTAGCTAGAAGTGCGCGCGAATCAGCGAGGGTAAGGAAGTCTCGACGCAATGATGGCGGCACGATCCTGGCCGGCGGCCTTTCCAACCAGTGACGTAGCTGCTTTTCAATGAATGGACCTATTCCTTTTAGTTCGGTGAGCGAGCGACCTTGAGTAAGAATCGCGTGCGCTTCTTCTGGCCAAAGAAATGCATTTCGTGCCGCCCTTCTATATGCCCGGACGCGAATCCCATCTACCGACTCAGCTTCGCGCGCCAGCAGTTCGGCAATATCAGCGTTCGATAATTGGGTCATCGCCGCGTGACGTCATTCGCGACGGTTAGCCACCTTTCAATCGCACCAACAGATCGCTCGGGTCACGATAAATCTCGCTCGCTCCTGCCGCGCGCAATTCTTCTGGTCGCTTGCCGCCGCAAAGGAAACCAGTCGCTTCCATATTCGCCTTTCCCGCTGCTTCCATATCAAAGCGAGTGTCACCGATGGCTACTGATTCTCTCGGAGACGCGCCCGATTTTTTTAGCGCCACTTGGAAAAGATCGGGCGCTGGTTTGGATTGGTTCGCGTCTTCGGCAGAGGTATATCCGACAATCAGCTTTTGAATTCCAAGCAGCTTCAGATAATGTTTCGTTTCCGGTTTTTTGCCAGAAGTTACCAACATCAGTTTTTTCCCTGCTTTCTTCAGATACTCAAATAAGTGACGCACCTTAGGGAAAGGTTTGATTTGGGCGAGGTATTCCTCCTTGAAAAGCTTAGAGCGATACTTGTCCAGCTCCTTGCCAAATTTTTTCAATTCCGCTGGAGTCAGAAATATCGGCAAGTATTGATCCGATCCTTTGCCGATTTGCGCGCGTAGTTGATCGCGGCTGAATTTTTTGTCGAAACGGCGAAAAGCGAGGTCCCATGTTTCAACATGGGCTTCGTTGGAATCGACTAACGTTCCATCGAGGTCGAAGAAGCAATGGTGACAATCTGTGATCGAACTCATTGGAGAAATTGAGCTATTGTTTCTGCACACTCCTATTCTTTCGAGCCGACCTTGCGATCACGGATACCGATTTCTGTCCTTAAGGTGAATCCCTTCGGACTCGATCCCTATTTTTTCTTCGCTTTGCCGCCTTTGCGTCCACCTTTGCGCGAACTTGCATGGCTGGATTTTTTTCCGCGTCCGCTGCCGCTCTTTTTGCCCCCTTTGTCCTGCTTGTTAACGGTCGCCCAGGCGCGGCGTTCAGCTTCCTGCTTGGACGTTCCACGCTTTTCGTAGCCTTCTTCAATATGTTCAGCCTGCCGTTTTTGCTTTGAACTGTAACTGGATTTATCTCCTCTTGGCATAATTCATTCTCCTTTAGGCAGCGGCGACTTCGGCATCAACGTTTATCGAGCGCGCTAAATCGGTTAGTTTGTCGTCGGTTTGCCTTCTCTTCAGTCAGAGTTGCTTTTAGGAAATCGCTGCCGCCATCCGCGCTGGATGTTCAAAACGACCGCAAAAGGGGATTCGCACTTCTGATTCGGGTTATTTTGAAGTCTTGCCGCATAGTTCCGTCAAAGACCGATCTTCCTCGAGCAGATCGGACACTTCTTCGTGCCAGAGAAACGCCCACGCGCGGCGTGACGAAATGCACGGAACGAATTCCGGTCTCGCGTTCCGCTTGCTGAGCAAGCACCTCCGCTATGCCTACGTTCGATAGCACACTTCAGATTCGTTTCGGCCTATCGGTTTAGTGGCTTTGACGATTGCACACTTCCTCGCTACGTGCGGCCCGTTTCTGCCGTCGGTTCGATTCTAATTGTGATGACCGAAACGGCAGAAGAACTTTGTAAACAACCTGAGATTCGCAAAGAGCTGGAGCGAACGACGGGACAAAAACGCCGCGAAAAGATCGAAACTCGTGGCCGTGACAAATTCTGGGTCGTCAGCTACGCACTTGTTCTTGTCGTTTGCGCCATTATTTATTTTCTCATTGGAGCGAAAGTCGTTCTCCTGAGCGAGAGTGTGCTTGGGTATGCCCAGCGAATTTTACGCGGTACAGCATTAATCACAATTGTGCTGGCCATTGCGCGCGCCATATCCGTTTACGGAATCGCTCGCACCGAGGATGCCGCTACTCGTTTCACGCTTGAGCGCATCGAGCGCCTGGCGGTTGCTCTGGCGATAGCGATCATTATCGTGTCTATTGTTTTCGTAAATTGGTATGCAGCGGTCGCTGCGTTCGGCGTTGGCTCGATCATCATTGGACTGGCTGTGCAGACGCCGATGAAAAGTTTCATCGCGTGGATTTACATTTTAGTACGACGGCCTTTTCGGGTCGGTGACCGGATCAAGATAGGCGAAGCCACTGGCGATGTGATCGACGTGGGCTATCTGGACACAACTCTCTGGGAATTCGGCGGCCAGT